>NZ_BAAGSX010000001.1:0-1346470 GCF_054782215.1 Lysobacter terrae | reverse complement strand
GCCAAAGCCAAAGCCAAGGCCGCAGCGCCCGCTAACCGATAAACCCACCGCCATTGATGTGGATGAACTGACCGGTGACGTAACTGCTGTCGTCGCAGGCCAGATACACATAGGCCGGCGCGACCTCACTGGGCTGGCCCGGACGCTTCATCGGCGTATCGCGGCCGAACTTCTGCTGCATCTCTTTATCCATGCTCGAAGTGATCAGCGGCGTCCAGATTGGGCCGGGCGCGACGCCATTCACGCGAATGCCGCGGTCGATCAGATTCTGCGCCAGCGAATAAGTGAAGGTCTCGATCGCCCCCTTGGTCGACGCGTAATCGATCAGATGCTTGCTGCCGCGGAACGAAGTCACCGAGCCGGTGTTGATGATGATGCCGCCGTCTTCCAGATGCTCCAGTGCGTGCTTGACCAGGTAGAAGTAGGGATAGAAGTTGTTCTCGAAGGTCAGGCGTAGCTGCTCGCTGCTGATCTCCTCCGGCTTGTCCTTGCTGACCTGGTCGGCGGCGTTGTTGACCAGGATGCGCAGTTGGCCGAGGGTCCGCACGGTTTCATCGATCGCGGACTGACAGAACCCCTCGTCGCGCAAATTGCCGCGGATGAGCAGGCAGCGGCGGCCTTCCTTCTCGATCATGGCCTTCGTCTGCGCGGCGTCCGCGTCCTCGCTCAGATAGATGATCGCGACGTCCGCGCCCTCGCGCGCGAAGTGCACGGCCACCGCGCGGCCGATGCCGCTGTCGCCACCGCTGATCAACGCGACCTTGCCTGCGAGTTTGCCGCTGCCGCGATAGCCCTCGCGGATGGTTTCCGGCTGCGGCCGCATCGGCCCCTGTTTGCCCGGGATGTTGATTTCGCGTGCGGACATGATCGAACTCCGTGCGGGGATCGCATCCATGCTCGCGCAGGCAACGTCGCTGCGGCATGAAGCACTACACTGCGCTCATGCATAACGATCTATTCGGTGCGGCGCCCGCGCGCGAGGCGATTACCCACAATGTCTTCTTCGGTCTCGTGCCCGATGCGGACGCCTGCGCGCGGACAGCACGAGCGGTCGAGCGACTGAAGGCCGTGCACGGCGCACAAGGGCGCTGGCTCAAGCCGGAGCGCTACCACATGACCCTGCATTTCCTCGGCGCGTTTTCCGAACTACCGCAGGAACGCATCGATGCCGCGCGCAGAGCCGCGCAGAACGTCGCGGCCGCGGCGTTCGACCTGACGCTGGATCGTGCCGGTCACTTCCCCAAGGGCATCGGCTGGCTGGGTTGCGAGCAGGTGGCTGCACCGCTGCAGTTGCTCTGGTCGGAACTGCACAAGGCGCTGGCACGGGAACGCGTAGCGACGCAGGGCCACGCCCGCTTCGTCCCGCACGTCACCGTGCTGCGCGATGCGCGCGAGCCATTGCCCGCGCAGCCGATCGCGCCGGTCGCATGGCCGGTGCGCGAATTCGTGCTGATCGACAGCGTGCTGGGCGCGCGCAGCGAATACCGCCCGCTGGGGCGGTGGACTTTGTCCTGAGGCAACGAAGCCCGGGAACTCAGGCGCGAATCTTGATCCTGGGTTGTGCTTCCAGCGAGCCGTCCGGCATCAGCACCGAGAACGACTTGCGGTCGCCGTCGGCCACGATCGGGATTGCCTCCTGGAACAGCGGGCGGCGGATGAAGCGGAGCTCCCAGCCGAAGCGCTCCAGCTCGCCCAGCGCCATTTTCTGATCTTCGTTGAGCTGGGCGCGCAGCGCCGAGATCGAGCCCGGCATGGGGCGGCGGCGTTCGTTATCGCACATGGTCTTTCCCTCCCTGTCTTCCCAGAACGCGAGGCGAGGGCAGAATAGGCCGCGAGCCACCGCCGTCTGCAGAAGGGAACCCATGGTCCAGCGCGACCCCCGCATCGACGCCTATATCGCCAACTCGGCCGAATTCGCCCGACCGATCCTCACGCACCTGCGCGAGGTGGTGCACGCGGCCTGTCCGGACTGCGAGGAAACGCTGAAGTGGAGCGCGCCCAGCTTCACCTACCGCGGCAAGATCCTCTGCGGCATGGCCGCCTTCAAGCAGCATGCGGCCTTCGGCCTGTGGCAGGGCTCGATGATCGTGGGCAGCGACGGCCGCAAGCTCGACGACGCCATGGGGCAGTTCGGCCGCCTCACCCGCGTCGCGGATTTGCCGGGCAAGCGCGAGCTCGGCGGGCACCTCAAGCAGGCGATGAAGCTGATCGACGACGGCGCGAAGCGCGCGCCAGCCAAGACCAGCAAGCCCAAGCCGCCGGTCGAGGCCCCCGAAGACCTGCTGGCCGCCTTGCGCAAGAACGCAAAGGCGCGCGCCACGTTCGAGGCGTTCCCGCAAAGCTGCAGGCGCGAATACGTCGAGTGGATCACCGAGGCCAAGCGCGATCAGACGCGGGCGAAACGGCTGGCGCAGACGGTGGAGTGGCTGGCCGAGGGCAAGCGGCGCAATTGGAAGTACGAGGCCTGCTGATTTGCTGTGGGCGATCAGCCGAAGCGTTCGTCCAACACCCGCTTGATCTCCGACTCGATCGGCCCTTTGAACGCCGACATCAGAAAGCCGAGGTTGGCCGTGACCCGCAGGCTCTTCGGCGCCAGGTCGATCTTGCCGTCCACGCCCGCACGCGCGAAGTTGAGGGTGTCGCCGTCCCAGTCGTAGTCGATGCCGAAACGTTCGGCGAGCTTTTCCGCGACCTCCTGCACTGCCTTGCGCGCCTTCTCGTGCGGCAGGGAATGATCGTGGCGGATGTCGATGCTGGGCATGTTCGGTTTCTCCTGTGTGCGGCGCATTGTGCGGCCGCAACCGGCGGCATCCAAGCCCGCATGCAGTTGGGGGGCATGGCGCGGCATGCAAGGTGTGGCGTGCTAGATTGCGGCCGCGCCACTATCGCCGACACATGACTGCTCTGAGACTGAGGTTTCCCCACCGCCAACAGCCGGACCTGGTCCTTGGACCCGGCGTCCACGCCATTGGCCGCGATGCCACGGACCGGCCGGTCATCGTCGATGATCCCGCGCAGGCGATCGCGCAGTTCTGCGTGGATCGGCGCGGCGTCTGGTTGCAGGTGCATCAGGGTGCGCGCGGCCTGCATGTCAACGGCCGTCCCGTACGGCGCATGGCGCTGCTGCGCGCGGGCGACGCGGTCTTCGTCGACGGCAACGAATGGCTTTTGCTGGGCGATACGCCACCGAGCGCGCCGGTCGAAGCGACGGCGACGGCCGATGCCGATTCGCGCATGGTGTTGCGCGGCCTGGGCGGCCCGCATCACGGACGCAGTTTCACCCTGGATCAGCCGCGCCTGGTCGGCCGCTTGCCCGAATCCGATATCCGCATCGACGACGCGGCCTTCGCCGATCGCCACGCACGGCTCGAGCCGCACGCCGATGGCATCGTGCTGCGCGACCTCGGTTCGCATGAGGGCAGCCTGGTGAACGGTTGGCCGGTACGCAATGCGATGTTGCGGCCGGGGGATCAGGTCGTTTTCGACACGCAGCGCTTCGTCGTCGAAGCCCCCAACCGTTCCGGCAAGCAGGAACCTAAGCAGCCTCCCGCGGCGAAAGCTCCGGTGGAGGAGGCCGTCGCAGCGAACGATGCGCCCAAGCGGTCGTCGTCCGTGCGGCGCGTACCCTGGCTGCTGCTGGCCGCGCTCTTTATTGCGATCGCGCTGAGCTTGCTGTTGCTGTACGGCGCACGTTAGCCCGGCGATCCCGCAGCACTTTCACCGCGCGCCAACCCAACAGCACGGCGAGGATGGCGGCATACAGCGCCGGTTCGCGCACGTCGGATTTCACCAGCCACCAGAAATGCAGCACGGCCAGCACGCCGACGGCGTAGACGAGCCGGTGCAGCCGTGCCCAGTTGCGCCCCAGGCGCCGGATCGCCGCTTGGGTCGAGGTGATCGCCAGCGGCACCAGCAGCAGCCACGCGGTGAAGCCCACGGTGATGTAGGGGCGCTTGGCGATGTCCTCGAAGATCTGCGTCCAGTAGCCGCGCAGGTCGAGGATCAGATACGCGCTGAAGTGCACGGTGGCGTAGAAGAATGCGTACAGCCCGAGCAGGCGCCGGAAGCGGATCAGCACCGGCTGGTGCGTGATCTGCCGCAGCGGCGTGATCGCCAGCGTGATCATCAGCAGCCGCAGCGCCCACAGGCCCAGACGGTGCTCGATCTCCGCCACCGGATCGGCACCAAGGCCGCCGCTACCGGTCAGTGCTTCGGCGCGGATCTGCCAGCCCAGGATCGCGGCGGGCGTCAGCGCGAACAGATGGACGAGGGTCTTGGCTGCGATGACGCCGCGTGAGGTGCGCGCCATCTTTCAGAACCACTTCCGCAGGTTCATGCCCGCATAGAGGCTGGCGACTTGATCCCCATAGCCGTTGAACAGACGCGTGGGGATGCGCTCGGCGAAGAGCTTGCTCTGGGTGCCGGAGATGCGCCGTTCGGTCTTCTGCGACCAGCGCGGGTGGTCCACGGCCGGATTGACGTTGCTGAAGAATCCGTATTCGCTGGACTGCGCATCGTTCCAGCTGGTGAAGGGCATCGTCTCGACGAAGGTGATCGCCACGATCGACTTGATGCCCTTGAAGCCGTACTTCCACGGCACTACCAGCCGCAGCGGCGCGCCGTTCTGCTGCGGCAGCGGCTTGCCGTACAGGCCGGTGACGAGGAAGGCGAGGGGATGCATGGCCTCGTCGATGCGCAGGCCTTCGCGGTACGGCCAGTCCAGCGCGGCGTACTTCAGTCCTGGCATCTGCTTGGGGTCGTTGAGCGTAGTGAACGCCACGTACTTGGCTTTCGATGTCGGCTCGAAGCGCTTGAGCACGTTGGCGAGCGGAACGCCGAGCCAGGGTATGACCATCGACCAGCCTTCCACGCAGCGCAGGCGGTAGATGCGTTCTTCCGGCGTGTTGCCCTTCAGCAGGTCGTCCAGCGACAGCACGCCCGGCTTGGCGCAGTGGCCGCCCACCGCCACGCTCCAAGGCTTGAGCCGCAGGGTGAAGTCGGCATGCGAGGGGTCGCCCTTGCCGGTGCCGAACTCGTAGAAGTTGTTGTAGGTGGTGACGTCTTCGTAGCGGGTGAGCGTTTCGGTGGTCCGGAAGCCCGAACGCGCCTGCTCGGGCGTCACCACGACCTGGGAGGGCGGGGGCGCCGCCTCGCCGCATCCGGCTAGCCCGAGGCCCGGCACCGCCGCGAACGCGGCGAGCAGCCGGCGGCGGTCGCGATAGACCGCTTCGTCGGTGACCTGGGAGGAGGGAATACGCAAAACGTCGCGCAAGGACATGGCCGGCTCCGGCGTGTTGATTCGACTATATGTCTAGAGGCCATAAGGGGGCGAAAAGTTGCGCGTGCAACCCTTGATCCATGCGTGTTGCGCTGCGGCATACTAGCCCGGCTGCACACCGCTACCCGCCTGGCCTGCCATCCCTCGCCTTGTCGACCTTCGGCTTGTACACCAAGCCCCTGTGCCGCAAGAAGATCATTTCCGCCAAGTCGAGGATATCCATGTCGCGCGTATTCAATTTCAGTGCCGGTCCCGCCGCCCTCCCCGAATCCGTCCTGCGCCAGGCGCAGGAGGAAATGCTCGATTGGCACGGCGTGGGCGCCTCCATCGTCGAGCTGAGCCACCGCGGCCCCGAGTTCATCCAGGTCGCCACCGAGGCCGAGGCGGACCTGCGCAAGCTGATGTCGATCCCCGACGACTACGCCGTTTTGTTCCTGGGCGGCGGCGCGACGACGGTGCAGGCCCTGCTGCCGCTGAACTTCGCCACCCCCGGCCAGGCCGCCGACTACGTGCTCAGCGGGCACTGGGGCAAGACCGCGATCAAGCAGGCCAAGCCGTATGTGGACGCCCGCGTCGCGGCGACCAGCGAAGGCGATGGTTTCCGCACGATTCCGGCGCGCGACTCCTGGCAGCTGTCGCAGGACGCCGCTTACGTGCACATCACCGCGAACGAGACCATCCACGGCATCGAGTTCCGCGACACGCCGGACATCGGCAACGTGCCGCTGTTCGCCGACTTCAGTTCGAGCATCGCTTCGGAGCCGGTCGACATCTCCAAGTACGGCGTGATCTACGCCGGCGCGCAGAAGAATCTGGGTCCCGTCGGCATCACCGTCGTCATCATCCGTCGCGATCTGCTCGAACGCGCCGGCCAGCCGCGCGCCGACATCCTCGACTACCGCGCGCACGTGAAGGGCGAGTCGATGCTCAACACGCCGCCGAGCTGGAACTGGTACCTGCTCGGCCTGACCGTGAAGTGGATGCTGGCCGAAGGCGGCGTCGAGGAATTCGCTCGGCGCAGTGCGCGCAAGTCGGCGTTGCTGTACGCCACCATCGACAACTCCGGCGGCTTCTATCGCAACGAAGTCGACAAGGCGGTGCGCTCGCGCATGAACGTGCCGTTCTTCCTGCACGACGAAGCGCTGGACAAGCCGTTCCTGAAGGAAGCCGATGCCGCGGGCCTGATTTCGCTCAAGGGGCACCGCGCGCTCGGCGGCATGCGTGCGTCCATCTACAACGCGATGTCGGAGGCGGGCGTGCAGGCGCTGGCGGACTTCATGCGCGACTTCAAACAAAGGCACGGGTAATGGCTGACGGAAAGTCCAAGGGCAAGGCAGGCACGAAGACAGGCGCGAAGAAGGCGGATGCGAAGCCGGCGGCCAAGCCGTTGGAGCTGGGCGAGCTGCGCGAACGCATCGACGGCATCGACCTCCACATCCAGCAACTGATCGCCGAACGCGCGCAGTTCGCCAATCAGGTCGGCAAGGCCAAGGGCAAGCTCGCCGCCGCCGTGGACTACTACCGCCCCGAGCGCGAGGCGCAGGTCCTGCGGCGCGTGGTCGACCGCAACGACGGCCCGCTCAACGACGAAGTACTGGTGCGGCTGTTCCGCGAAATCATGTCGGCCTGCCTGGCGCAGCAAGAGCCGTTGAAGATCGGCTTCCTCGGGCCGGAAGGCACCCATTCGCAGCAGGCGGTCTACAAGCATTTCGGCCATTCGATCCACGGCCTGCCGCTGGCGAGCATCGAAGAGGTGTTCCAGGAGGTCGAGGCCGGCCATGCCGATTTCGGCGTGGTGCCGGTGGAGAACTCGACCCAGGGCACGATCCAGTCGACCCTCGACATGTTCCTCACCTCGCAGCTGCGGATCTGTGGCGAAGTCGAACTGCGCGTGCACCAGCATCTGCTGTCGCGGGCCGGCCGCCTGGAGGACATCGAGCGCGTCTACTCCCACCCGCAGTCGTTCGCGCAGTGCAAGGCCTGGCTGCGCCAGTACCTGCCCAAGGCGGAGAAGATCGCAGTCAGCAGCAACGCCGACGCCGCCCGCCGCGCCCGCAACGCCGACGACGCCGCGGCCATCGCGGGCATCAGCGCGGCCACGGTCTACGGCCTGAAATCGCTGGCCGGGCCGATCGAGGACCGGCCGGACAACACCACCCGCTTCCTGGTGCTGGGGCGGGAGCTGTTCCCCCCGTCTGGCAACGACCGGACCTCGCTGCTGGTCTTCATCAAGGATCAACCGGGCGCGCTGTATCACGTGCTGGCCCCGTTCGCGAAGCACGGCCTGAGCATGAACCGTATCGAGTCGCGCCCCGGTCACACCGGCCTGTGGCAATACGCCTTCTTCATCGACATCGCAGGCCACGCGCAGGAGGAAGCGATGCATCGCGCCTTGGACGAAGTCGCCGAGTTCGCGCAGGAAGTGAAGGTCCTGGGGTCCTACCCGGTGGCGATTTCCTGATGAGCACGGTCGAAGCCCCCGTGGTCCGGGACGAAGCCTGGTTCGCGTCGCGCGCCTCGCGTGGCATCCAGGGCTTGCGTGCATACGACCCAGGGCATGACCTGGTCGCGTTCCGGCGCAAGTTCGGCGTCGACAACCTGGTCGAACTGGGCTCCAACGAAAATCCCTACGGCCCGTCGCCGGCCGCGCGCATGGCGGTCCTGGACCAACTGCATTCGCTGCACCGCTATCCGGATCCGCTGGGGCTGGATTTGAAGCGTGCGCTGGCGGCAAAGCATGGCGTCGGCGTCGATCAGCTCCTGCTCGGAAACGGTTCGCATGAACTGTTAATGCAGCTGGCGCAGGTCTTCGCGGGCGAGGGCGAGGACGTGGTGTACTCGCGCTATGGCTTTGCCGTCTTCGCGCTCGCGACGCAATGTGCAGGTGCTCGTGCGCGAGTGGTTGACGCCTTTCCGCGCGACCACGCGACAATGCCGCTGGGCCACGATCTGGACGCCATCGCCGCGGCGATCACGCCGGCGACCAAACTGGTGTACGTCGCCAATCCCAACAATCCCACGGGGTCCTGGTTCGGGCGCGATGCCTTGGAGGCGTTCGTCGAACGCATTCCCGACGACGTCATCGTCGTATTCGACGAAGCCTACGCGGAGATGGCGGACGCGCCCGATTACGCCAGCGCTTTACCGCTGCTGTCGCGACACCCGAACCTGGTTGTCACCCGCACCTTCAGTAAGGCCTACGGGCTCGCGGGCCTGCGCGTCGGTTACCTGCTGGGCGCACCGGGACTGGTCGCGGTGATGGAGCGCGTGCGCGAGAGCTTCAACGTCAACGGCCCGGCGCTCGCCGCCTGCGAGGCGGTGCTGGACGACACCGTGCATCTGCAGTGGTCGCTGGACGGCAATCGCGCCGAGCGCGCGTGGCTGAGCGAGGCGCTGCAGCAACGCGGCCTGAAGGTATTCCCGTCGCAGACCAATTTCGTCCTGGTCGAGTTCGGCCCCAACACGCCGCTCATCGAAGCCGCGTTGATCGCGCAAGGCGTGGTGCTGCGTCCGATGGGCGGCTATGGGCTCGGCGACTGTTTGCGTATCACCGTCGGTACCCACGACGAGAACCTGCGCCTGGTCGCGGCGCTGGACAAGGTGCTCGCATGAACTTCGAAGCCCACTCCAAATGGATCGCCGCGCCAGGGACGTCGCTGTACGGGACGATCCGGGTGCCGGGCGACAAGTCGGTGTCGCACCGTGCGGTGATGCTCGGTGCGATCGCTGAGGGCACGACGCGCATTCGCGGTTTTCTCGAAGGCGAGGACACGCGCGCCACCGCGCGCGTGTTCGCGCAGCTGGGCGTGCGCATCGAAACCCCTTCGGCGGGCGAGCGCATCGTGTATGGCGTCGGGCTGCACGGCCTGCGTGCCAGCGACGCCGCGCTCGACTGCGGCAACGCCGGCACCGGCATGCGGCTGCTCGCCGGGTTGCTGGCAGGGCAGGCGTTCGACAGCACGCTCATCGGCGACGAATCGCTGTCCAAGCGTCCGATGCGGCGGGTGATCGACCCGCTCGCGGCGATGGGCGCGCACATCGACAGCGAACCCGGCGGCCTGCCGCCGTTGCGCATCCACGGCGGCGCGCGCCTGCGCGGTACGGACATCGCCACGCCGGTGGCGAGCGCGCAGGTCAAGTCGGCGTTGCTGCTGGCGGGGCTTTACGCCGAGGGCGAAACGCTTGTGCGTGAAGCGCATCCCACCCGCGACTACACCGAGCGCATGCTCACCGCCTTCGGCTGGCCGATCGAGTTCGCGCCGGGTGTTGCGCGCTTGCGCGGCGGCCATCGACTCACGGCGATCGATGTGGACGTGCCGGCGGATTTCTCTTCGGCGGCCTTCTTCATTGTCGCGGCGACCCTGATCCCGGAATCGGAACTGCGCATCGAAGCGGTGGGCATGAACCCGCGCCGCACCGGTTTGCTGCAGGCACTGCGCGCGATGGGCGCCGACATCCGCGAGGAAAATCCGCGCGTGCAGGGCGGCGAACCCGTGGCCGACCTGGTCGTGGTGCACGCGCCGTTGCACGGCATCGAAGTGCCGGAGGCGTTGGTGCCGGACATGATCGACGAATTCCCGGTGTTGTTCGTCGCGGCCGCCTGCGCGCGCGGCCGCACGCATATCCGCGGTGCGGCGGAGCTACGGGTCAAGGAGTCGGACCGGATCGCGAGCATGGCCAAGGGCCTGCGCCGGCTCGGTATCGTGGTCGAGGAAACGCCCGACGGTGCGGTGATCCACGGCGGACGCCTCAAGGGCGGCGTCGTCGACAGCCATGGCGATCATCGCATCGCCATGAGTTTCGCGGTCGCCGCGCAACTGGCCGAGGGTGAGGTGCGCATCGACGACGTCGTCAATGTCGCGACTTCGTTCCCCGGTTTCACCGCACTGGCTCGCGAAGCCGGAATGAACCTGCGCGGCTGAATTTTCTTCTCCCCGCTTGCGGGGAGAAGATGCCCGAAGGGCAGATGAGGGGAGCGAGCGAAGCGAGCTGCCTTGCGCTTGCTAGTTCTTGAAACTGATCGGCACCTGCACGCGCCCCGGCGTAGCGCGCCCATCGGCCATCGCCGGCCTGAACCGCCAATGCTTCACCGCGTCGACCGCAGCGCGATCGAGATCGCGCGAGCCGCTGCTACGCGCGACTGCGACGGCCGAGGGCATGCCCTCGGCATCGATGTCCGCGCTGACCATCACCGTGCCTTCCTCGCCGTTGCGCAGTGCCCGCGCGGGATATTTCGGCGCCGGCACGGAAATCGGCTGCGGCTGCGAAAGCGCGGTGGCGGGCGCCGTCGGCCGCGGTGCCGGCGCGGCAGCGGTCGGCGGCGGGGGTGGGGCGGTTTCGACCAGCCGGGGTTGTTCTTCCTCGTCGGTGGGCTGCGCGGGGGTGGGCACGTCGCTCACTTGGTCGGCCTGGCCCGCGACAGGCGCGGGCAAAGGCGCGTAGTCCGGCGTCGCGGCGGTAGGTGCCGCGGGACCGGCGCGATAGAAATCGTCGCGGCCGCCGCGCCAGACCAGCAGGAACAGGACCAGGCCCAGGGCGAACGCGCCCAGGATCCACAACAGCGCCCGCCGCGACGGAAGCCAGGCGGAAAAATCGACGGCACGATGGGGCGGTTGCGACACGGTCGGGCTCTGGGTCATGGGGGGAATGCTTCGGGGGATGGGCCGATGGTGACCGGCCGCCCGTTAACAATGCGGCAATCGTGGGACCAAGCCTGCGATAATCGCGAGCTTCGTCATCTTTACCCACCACGCCGACGCCATGCTCGACCCGACCCTGCTGCGCCAGAACCCCGCCGACCTCGCCGCACGCCTGCGCGAAACCCGCGGCTTCGCACTCGACGCCGCCGCGCTGGAATCGCTGGAGAGCGAGCGCAAGCAGATCCAGATCCGTACGCAGGAACTGCAGAATCTGCGCAACACCCGCAGCAAGGCGATCGGCCAGGCCAAGGCCAAGGGCGAGGACGTTTCCGCGCTGATGGCTGAAGTCGCCGGCTTCGGCGAGGAGCTGAAGGCATCCGAGCAGCGCCTGGAAGCCATCCGTGCGCAGATCGAAGCGATCGCCCTGGGCATCCCCAACATCCCGCACGAGTCCGTGCCGCTGGGCCAGGATGAGGCGCACAACGCCGAGCAGCATCGCTGGGGCACGCCGCGCGCGTTCGACTTCGCGGTCAAGGACCACGTCGAGCTGGGCGCGCGCAACGGCTGGCTGGACGGCGACACCGCGGCCAAGCTCAGCGGCGCGCGCTTCACCGTGCTGCGCGGATCGCTGGCGCGCCTGCATCGTGCGCTGGCGCAGTTCATGCTCGATCTGCACACGGGCGAGCACGGCTACCAGGAAACCAACGTGCCGCTGCTGGTCAACGCCGATTCGATGCGTGGCACCGGCCAGTTGCCCAAGTTCGAGGAAGACCTGTTCGCCACGACGGTGGGCGAGGGCGAGCATGCGCACAAGCGCTATCTGATTCCGACTTCGGAAGTGCCGCTGACGAACATCGTGCGCGACGAGATCGTCGAAGCCGACGCGCTGCCGCTGCGCATGACCGCGCATTCGATGTGCTTCCGCGCCGAAGCCGGCAGCCATGGCCGCGACACGCGCGGCATGATCCGCCAGCACCAGTTCGAAAAGGTGGAGCTGGTATCGATCACCGCGCCGGAAGACAGCTACGCCGAGCACGAGCGCATGACTCGTTGTGCGGAAGTGGTGCTGGAGAAGCTCGGCCTGCCGTACCGCCGCGTGCTGCTGTGCACGGGCGACATGGGCTTCGCCGCCACCAAGACCTACGACCTCGAGGTGTGGCTGCCGTCGCAGGACACCTATCGCGAGATTTCCTCGTGCTCCAACTGCGAGGGCTTCCAGGCGCGCCGCATGCAGGCCCGCTGGCGCAACCCGGCGACGGGCAAGCCGGAGCTGGTGCACACGCTCAACGGTTCGGGCGTAGCCGTCGGCCGCGCGCTGATCGCGGTGATGGAGAACTATCAGAACGCGGATGGTTCCATCGGCGTACCCGAGGCGCTGCGCCCGTATATGGGCGGCGTCGACCGCATCGCCTGAGTTAGGTTTTTCATCAGGCTCTTGCCTTTGCTCGTCATCCCCGCGAAGGCGGGGATCCAGCGACGGGACGGGGGTGCTACGCCCCTCCGGACGGCATCCGTGCCTTTAGTCGGGGCCGCGGACCATCCTGGTCCGCTCTCCGCACCCCCATCCCATCGGGCAGCGCTTACCGCGAGCGTGAAGATCGCCACTTCGATCACACGCACTTCTTCTCCCTGCGTGCGGGGAGAAGATGCCCGAAGGGCAGATGAGGGGGAGCGAGCGCAGCGAGTTGCTTTCGCTTTTTTGCCAACGCGCCCGAGATGTTGGGAGGGCAGGCGGTGCCGGTGGGCAGGCGTGACTGTCAGCGGCATGGATGCCGCTGACAAGCCTCCATGGACGGATTCACGGCGTGTCACGACTGCCCACCGGCATCGCCTGCCGGCCCGTACACGCACACACGCACCCGTAAATCAGCAACAGAAAAAGAACGGGCCCGCAAAGCGGGCCCGTGTGCGTTTCCACAGCAGGGGAGAGACGAGGAAACGCAGGGGACAACGTTCGCCTTAAGCCGCTTCGCGCAACGGCTCGCGGATACCGGCCTTGGCGCCTTCCAGCGCATCGCTGCGATGCTGCGGCGAATACGCCACACCTTCAGCACGCACGAACTCGATATCGGTCACGCCAAGGAAGCCGAACACCTGACGCAGATAAGCCTCCTGGAAATCCGCCGGGCTGTTCTCGCCATAGATGCCGCCACGACCACTGGCGATCACCAGACGCTTGCCCTTGGCCAGGCCTTCCGGACCGCTCTCGGTGTAGCGGAAGGTACGACCCGCGACCGCAACGCGATCGATCCAGGCCTTCAACGTGGAGGGCACGCTGAAGTTGTACATCGGCGCACCGATCACGATCACGTCGCTGTCCAGGAACTGCAGCAGCGCCTGTTCGCTGGCCTCGGCGGCGGCCGCATCGGCCTTGGTGAGCACCGGGCCGGTCAGGTGGGGCAGGGGCTCAGCGTCGAAGTCGCGGTAGCTGACCTGCACGCCCGGCACGGCGTCCTTCCAGCGTGCGACTATGGCGGACGTGAGTTCGCGGGTGACAGAACCGGCGCCGGTGGCGGCGGTATCGATATGCAACAGTTTCATGGACCTCTCCCGTTAGAAAGGCGGCCGGAGCCGCGTTGGGCGCCACTTTCCGCTGTTGCGGCAGTAGGATAAAGCTGGTCTAATATCACTGACTGTTCTGATTTCAGGATAATTGTCATGCAAGACCTCAACGACCTCTATTACTTCGCGGCCGTAGTCGACCACCAGGGATTCGCCGCCGCCGAGCGCGCGTTGGGCATCCCGAAGTCGCGCCTGAGCCGTCGCATCAGCCAACTCGAAACCGACCTGGGCGTACGCCTGCTGCAGCGTTCGACGCGCCGCTTTGCCGTGACCGAAGTCGGCCACAGCGTGTACCGCCACGCGCAATCGATGCTCGCCGAAGCGCAAGCCGCACGCGAAGTCGTCGACCGCCTCAGCGTCGAACCGCGCGGCGTCATCCGCGTCAGCGTGCCCGTCGGCATGGCGCAACAGCAGATGCCGAAGCTGCTGCCCGAATTCCTCGCCAAATACCCGCAGGTGCGCGTGCAACTGCACGTCAGCAACCGCCGCGTCGACATCATCAACGAAGGCGTCGACGTCGCCCTGCGCGTGCGCACGCGGCTGGACGACGACGGCAGCCTGGTGATGCGCAACTTCGGCCAGATCCAGGAACTGCTCGTCGCCAGCCCCGGTTACCTCAAGCGCATGGGCCGCCCGACCAATCCCGACGACCTGGCCCAGCACGTCACGCTGAGCATGAACGAAGACGAAGCCCACCAGCGCTGGGAGCTGCATGGTCCCAACGGCGAAGTGCGTCGCGTCGAACTCAAGCCGCGCGTCGCCGGCTTCGACTTCCCCATGCTGATGTCTCTCGCCGTCCAAGGCGTCGGCATCACCATGCTGCCCGAAACCGTCTGCGCCGAAGCCGTGCGCACCGGCGAACTCGAAGTCGTGCTGCCGCAATGGCGCCTGCCGCAAGGCATCTTCCATGCGGTATTCGCGTCACGTCGCGGATTGCTGCCCGCCGTGCGCGTCTTCATCGACTTCCTCGCCGAACGCGTGCCTGCCTTGGTTGAATCCGCACGCTTGCAGTGCGGTGACATCAAGGGCCCGTGCCCTGAAGGCGTCAAGAAGGGCGAGCGGCATGCCGAGCCTGCAGCAGACGCGAAGGCAAAGCCCGCACGGAAGCGCGAGCACAGTATCGAGCCGGCGTGAGAGAATGCGCGGCCCGCTGAGGCGGGCCCCATGCGCACCTAGCGATGGTGTGCATGCAAGCCTGCGCTAATCGCAGCGCGACAAATAAACGGAAGTGTGGCCGAGCGGTTTAAGGCACCGGTCTTGAAAACCGGCGTGGTAGCGATACCACCGTGGGTTCGAATCCCACCGCTTCCGCCAGAATCAATGACTTAGGCACTTGCGAAGCTCGACAATTGGGTGCAGGGTGGTCCCCGTTGGGACACTTTGGGGCAGCAAGTGGCAACCTTCGAGAAGCGAGTCGGGAAGACCGGCAAGGCGACGTGGCGTGTACGCGTGCGTCGTGCGGTTGGGCCGCATCTCACCAAGTCCTTTAAGACGAAGCAGGCGGCCCAGGAATGGGCGCGCAGCGTCGAGAGCAAGTTGGACGTGGGCGAGCATGTCCCGTCGTCTGAGGCCCGTAAGCGCACGCTAGCGGACGCCATCGACCGCTACCTGACGGTCACACTTCCCCAGAGCAAGCACCAGAAGAACGCCAGCGAGCAGACACGCCTGCTGACGTGGTGGAAGAAAGAGCTTGGCAACCGTCCTTTGGTGGGCATCACTGCGGCCACCGTCGCAGAGGTCCGGGATCGCCTAGTAAGCGAGCCGAACAAGCACGGCAAGGTGCCGAGCGGAGCCACGATCAATCGCCGCATTACGGCGCTCTCGGCCGTCCTGACCGTCACGGTCAAGGAATACGGCTGGCTCACCAAGAACCCGATTCCCAACGTCACCCGCATGCCCGACAGCAAGGGCAGGGAGCGATTCCTGAGCGATGCCGAGCGGACCCAGCTGCTAGACGCCTGCAGGGCCTCAGAGCTCGACGCGCTGCACCCGCTGGTAACCCTCGCGCTCGCCACTGGAGCACGTAAGAGCGAGCTTCTGGGTCTACTTTGGAGCCAAGTAGATATGGGGCGGGGCACGGTTCGTTTTTTAGACACCAAGAACGGCGAGAGCCGCACTGTCCCGCTAGCCCCACCGGCCGTGGAGGCTCTCAAGGCATGGGGCAAAGGTCGCCTGAGGACGGGGCCCGTCTTCCCCTACACGAAAGACCAGGTGGACAAGCCCTGGCGCGATGCGCGCGAGGCAGCCGGCCTGCAGGACTTCCGGTTTCACGATCTGAGACACAGTGCGGCTAGTTATCTCGCCATGAGCGGGGCAAGCCTCATGGATATCGCTGCCATCCTCGGCCACAAGACGCTGGCGATGGTGAAGCGCTATTCCCACCTTAGCGAGCAGCACACCAAGGCTGCCGTTGACCGAATGGCCGAGAAATTCCTCGGCTCATAAGCGGCGCGGCCGGGGTGTAGCGGCACCCCGGCAGCGCCTTCCACAAACGTTCAAAAGAGGAACGATCATGGATATGGAAAGCATACAGGGGGCGGAGATCACGGTAGGGGATGAGCCGGACTTCTATCAACAGGCTTGGAGGGGAGCTCAACTTCCGATGCCTGTTTGGTCGCGTCTAGAACAGATCGATCGGCGGACGAACGCGGCAATGGTGTTGTCGGAGATGCTGGGCGCGCACGTTCGCGGGAAGAGCGACGAAGCCGTGAACCAGGGAGTCAAGTATCAATGGCTGACCGATCGACAGGCATATGCACTTTGTGACGCGCTTAGAGACCTCACCGTTGCAGCGGTTGAGGACTTGGAGTGGATCAGGGAAGAGGCAGGGAAGGAGGGAGCAAAGCCATGAGCAGTCGGGCCGGAAATGCTGAGGGATACGATCGCTGCAATGGGCTGCTTGCCAAAGCCGAGTCGATGGCGCTGTGTGCGATGGCTGGCGGTCTGCAAGCCATGAATGATGAGGACCGTTCGAACTACATGTGGGCACTTTCAGACATGCTCACCGAGGCGCGGGCCGCACTAAAGTCCTATGCCGGGGGCCAGTCATGAACGCCGAAGCTACTACCGCGCAGAGGGCAGTTGTCAGCAATCGCACGCACGATCTTTGGTTGGGGGACAGGGTCCTGACGATCACGATTCCGGGTGATAGCAAGGGATTTGGCCCAGACGCTGAAGGGCTGGCTGCGCTGGCGGGGATGATTCGTGATCTTTCGCGAGCTACCAAGGCCGTCGTCTATCGAGTCGAAAACGATGGCGACGGTAGCAACGCAGAGTTTCATACCTATCCGATCGATGGCATTTCAGACGCCATCATCCTGCTGTCGCAGCTGGCAGAAGCTGTGAACGCAGAGCTTCATAGCGAGACTAAGTAACCGACTAACCCGCGCCTAGCTCGACGGAGCGAAAACGCCGTTACCCTGCGGCGCTGGCGCGGGCCCTTTCAGGGGCGCGGAGGGTCGCGCGATGGAAGAACTACTAGATTTCGCATCTAAGGCAAGAGAGCTGGGTATCACGGAAGGCCTTCTGAGGGCCCGGGTTCTCAATCGATCTGTACGGCCATTCGCTTATGTGAGCAGTGAGAACGCTGAGGGGACACACGAAGAGTTTCTGCCCGTATGGTCTAGAGATAGGTTCCCTTGGGTCCGCTGGAGCGACCATGGAAGTGCACTCGAAGGTTCACGTAGTGGCAGGCTCAGCTTGGACCCCGAACATGGTTTGCCTAGATACACCATCTCAGGATGGGTAGTTCTTAGTTCCGGAACGGTCGGGGAATTGCTCGCGGATAAGCGTGAAGTGAATTTGCATGGGCACTGGATCGGAATCTACGACGCAGAGGCCGATGATGTGATTCCGCTCTCCATCCACGGGAAGAGCGTGTGGGTTCAAGAATCGGAAGGTGGCTATTACGACAGCAGAGCAACGCAACTAACGGCGGCCGATATCTATTTCTTGCCTGAGCCCGATGACACGAGAATTGACGAGCAAGGCTTGGACCCAAGACGCGAAAAGAGTCTGCTCAGGGTGATCCGCGCTCTCGACGTTATGGCCCGTTTGCCAGAACGAGGGGCTGCAACTTCCGTTCAATTGCAACTTCAGAAGCTTGGGTTTAAGGGCCCAAACGACGACACCACGCGAAAGATATTGGAAGAGGCTAGGGCGCTCCCGTCCGATAAAACCTAATAGGGAATTTGGTCGTCTTACTAGGCTTATCAGGCGTACGCATGCCTACTATCTGTGACCGCCACGGCCAACCCCGAGCCGTGCGGAGCAATAACGGTGGCACGCGATCTAAAGACGGTTTCACAGTTCGCTAGCGGCTCAGTTTGGAGCGAGGCTAGCTTGAGATGGATGATTTTCCAGGCGGCCCGCAACGGGCTGGCAGATGTTGGCGCGATTGTGCGGTGCGGCCGGCGGGTGTTCATCGACCCTGCGGCGTTCGATCGCTGGCTAGTCGCCCAGAACCCAAACTTGCAGTCCGATGAGCGAAACGCTCAGGTGGGTGCGCGATGAGCCAGGCCCACGATCTTCGCCAAGGTCTGAAACTGCCCCAAAACGGGCCCGTTTCCGGACACACAGAGCTAGGCCGCTACGACCCTACCGGGTCGCCCCCTCAGGCCGGAGAAAATGGCCTTCGCGCAGCCATCGACGCCCACTGCAAGTGGTGCTGCTACGACCCCTGCGACTCCGGCAACTGGCGCCAGCAAGTCGGGCGCTGCACGGTGTCCGAATGCGCGCTCTGGCCATATCGCCCGGTGTCGAAGGGAAGTGCGCGATGAACCCACACGCACACCACATGGCAGCAGCCCTGCCCAGGCTGGCCGACATGCTGTCTGACCAGCTGTACGAACTCTACAAGGACCTGTCGCCCGACAGGTGCGATCGGATGGCCGTGGAATTGGCCGGTGCCCAGGCGCATATCCGCAGACTCTGTAGCGAATTACTACGCGGCGATCCGCCCACGGTCTGAGTAACCGCCGGGGGGCGAATGCAAATCGACACTGCTATGGCAGCGCGGTTTCTGACCGCGCTAACGGGCGACTGCATCCACACGTTTCAGACCTTCGACGACACGGGAAAGAGTCGTCGCGGAATGAACCGCGTGCTGCATGGCTCGTTGGCCAGCCAAGCCCAGCGCTTGGCGACGCTCAACGACAAGGGCGCGGGCGTCTTCGTCATGGTCAACCGTGGCGATGGCAATGGCCGCAAGGCGATCAACGTCACCGCCTGCCGCGCGCTGTTCGTCGATCTCGATGGCGCGCCGATTGAGCCGCTTCTCTCGTGCCAGTTGCCGCCGCGCATCGTCGCGGAGTCGTCGCCTGGCAAGTGGCATGCCTACTGGCCCGTTTCGGACATGCCCCTGGACCAGTTCACGCCCGCTCAGAAGACGCTGGCGGCGCTGTTTGCTGGAGACCCCAAGGTCAATGACCGATCGCGCGTAATGCGCCTGCCGGGCTTCCTGCATCGCAAGGGAGAGCCCTTCCAGACGCGCCTGGATCGCTGCGAGCCGGGCCCGCTCCCGTGGCGCGAGGTATCGGAAGCTTTCGGGCTGGCGCAGCGCATGGTGCTGCCTAACTCGATTCCCGAGGGGGCGCGAAACGACACCCTCTACAAGCTGGCGCGATCTGCGGCGGGGAAGGGCGTTCCCCAGCCGGAGCAGTTCAACCGACTCCTGCAGGTCAACGACAAACGCTGCGTGCCTCCGCTCGATCCGAGGGAGGTCCAGGCCATCGTCGCAAGCGCATACAACGCCCCCCAACGCGGGGTGGTGCCGTTTCCGCTCGCGGTTATGGATTCGGATGCCTACAAGCGACTCAGCGGCGATGGCCAAACACTCGCACTCCTGGCCTACCGCAAGGCAGACAACTTCAACAGCGAGCGTCTGAGTTTGGCTTGGTCCGAATGCGTGGACTGGTTCCCCAACAAGAAGTCCTTCTACCGCGTTCGCCAAGAGCTGCTGGGGTCCGGACTCATTCGCGAGACCGTTGCCGCCAAAAAGCCACGTCCAGGCCAGCCGCCAGAAGCAGCACTCTATGGATTAGCAATAGGGGTCAAATTCGCCCCCTATGTAGCAGAGCCGATAGGGGTCAAAAACGACTCCCTTGAAGCTTTACAGGCTCTTGCTTCTGACGGCTCTAAGGATCTTGATTTAGACGGCGGCGAAATTCGCGCAAGCGAAAGCGAGCGTGCCGCATGAGGGCGCAGACTAAGGACCTGCTCACCGCTCTCCTGGACGCCTGCCGGCGCGGTCTGGTGACCCACCAGGACGCCGCGAAGGTGCTGGGTATTCGCAAGTCGGATCTGTCCGACCTGGTTGCTTGGCGCATGCTGGAGGTGGCCGCCTGGCGGACGTGCGAAGCGGCGTTCTACCACGCGTTTCCCGAGTGCAATCCGCGACTGTGGCGGCTACCTACGGTGGTGCTGAAAGAAGACAACCTGCTGCGCGGCGGGCGCGCCTCCCAATGCCGGCAATACTCGCCAACAGAAGCCGAGACGCTCCAACCGTCGCAACCGCACATCACCACGCCGGAACTGGAAAACGGCGATGCGTGGGAAAATGGTTTCTGTGATGAACGCTCCCCGGCACACCGTCACCGCGAGCCACCCCGCGATATAGGGTGGCTGTCTGATTTTGACTGGGCGGCCTAATAAGCCGATGCGGGTCTACCCATGCCGATTGCCGCGGCATATTGCGTTACCCTCAGAGTCGGGGCCGCCCCTGGGGCGGTTGGCAGGAGTGCCAAGGGGGAAGCATGCACGCGGATTTGCGGCCGTATTTTCAGTTTACGTCTCGTGCTCGCCTGGAGAAGTCAGTCAACTCGCTCTTGGGCTTGATCGAGGGAATAGCCATCGACGGTCGCATCAATGACGTCGAGGTGAGCTTCATGCGGGATTGGCTTGCGGAACATGAGGAGCTGAAGTCGCTTCATCCGTTTAACGAGTTGGTCCCGGTTGTCGCGGAAGCAGTTTCGGACGGGGTGCTCACACAAGACGAGCGGGAAGACATTGTCTGGCTGTGCGAGCGCCTGAGGTCGACCGAGTATTTCGACCGAATTACTGCCGACCTGCAACGTCTGCACGCCATATTGGGCGGTGTTATCGCAGACATGCAGATAACGGAGGAGGAACTACGAGGTCTCTCGGCGTGGCTCGCCGAACATGAACACCTGAGGACCTGTTGGCCCTACGACGAAATCGGAAGCTTGGTTACATCCGTTTTGAAGGACAGGCGTATTGATGAGGAAGAGCACCGGACGCTGCATCGATTTTTCTCAGAGTTCATTGCTTTTTTTGACGGCCGCACGATAACGAGCGCCCCGATTCTTGAGGGCGGCAGCGTGGTTGGTCTGTGCGCCGTGTGCCCAGATATCAAGTTTCAGGGCCAGACGTTCTGCTTTACCGGGCTCTCGATGCGCTATCCCAGAAAGGACTTAGCCGATGTTGTGGTGAAACTCGGTGGGGAGTTTCTCGGAGGAGTGTCCAAGAAGGTCAATTACCTAGTCATCGGCGCTAGCGGCAACCCGTGCTGGGCTTACTCCTGCTACGGCAGGAAGGTCGAGAAGGCAGTAGAGCTCCGAAAGGCTGGGGCGCGAATCGTGCTAGTTCACGAGAATGACTTTCACGACGCTGTGTTGGACCTAAAGGCGTGACTAGCAAGAACCAAAAGGGGGCCGCTCGGAGCGGCCCCCTTGTCCATCAACGGCTCTGTTGAAGCTGTTGCCAAGCGCGCTTTATTCGCCCCTTGGCATCGTCCCACGGTTCGTCCGTCGCTAGCTGCTTCCAGGCATCTGCTGCGCAGTCCTCGATGTCGGACCAAGATTCGCCAATGAAGACCTCGCGCAATACAGCCGCGAACTTCGTGGCGTCGACACGTTCGCCGTTAGTAGGAATCACGCACGGCCCTCCCTAGGGGCTTGGAAGTTGAATCTACTCCTATGGGTGGTTCTGCGCCTCGCCCGAGCAGGGGTGCGACTAGCTGAACCATTTACCGACCCGAAAGGCCGCCCATGTGTGGCCTTTTTAATTTCTAGGACCCCATGAACAACTGCAAATCCTGCGGCCGACTGTGCCGCCTGGGAGAGCTGTGCTCGTCCGTAATTTGCCTCGCGATCGATGCGCCACGCGCTAGACGCGAATGGGCGAACAACTGGGATGAGCCCAGCTATCCGTGGCTGACCCGAAAGGCCAGCAAGAACCAAACCACTTTCCCCCCACGAGGTACACAGAAGTGAAGCAAGAAGCCTTAGCAATCAATTCCGATGCAGAGTTCAGTGCGGCCCAAGACCTTCTGGTCGAGCTGACGGCCAAGAAGGAGCAAGTTGACAGGCAGCTAGATGCTGCCTGGCAGGAGCGGCACGACGGCAATTCGCCTAATCAGGATGCCGAGCGCCGCGGGGTCATTGAGTCCGCCATCCAAATGAAACCCGGCGTGGAGGAGGAAGCGCGCACCGACCACCAAGAGTGGATGCGTCGCCCTTCGATTCTGCAGGCGCAAAGCTACAAGCTGCAGCTCGCGATAACGGCGCAGGCAGCTAAGGTGGAACTGGAGCGACAGCGCGCAAGTTTGCGTCTATTGGCTACGGTGGGTGCCGATTACCAGAAGTGCGCAGCCAATGTGCTTAGCGCTGCGGACGCCTTGATTGAAGCGAACGCGGCTGCTCTCGATGAGTACCGCAACCTGCAGCGAAAGGGCTTGTCGGGCATCCCTGAGGTGCAGTTTCCAGACGGCGGGATGGCTCAGAGCGTCGTCTACTGGCGCGATCAGCTAGCTCAGGTCGTGGCGGGCATCAACCAACTGGCTAAGGCGGGTGAGGCGCCATGAAACCCAGCGAGGCCACCATCCGCCAGCTCCACGGCTCGCACGTGAAGAACAAGCCCTGCTGTGAGTCCTGCGCCAGACGCCGGTCAGTTCGGCCCAGCGCAGGTATGCGACTTCGCGGTTGATGTTGAAGGCGTCTTTCAGAGCTACTGCCGGCGCTGTCACAACGACGCTAAGCCGCGAATCGAACGACGCATGTGGGGCGGCTCACGCCCCACGTTCTACCCCTAGCAGGGGGCGGCATTCTTTGGAGAGGTCGGAGCTACAGACCGGCCCTTCGCGCGCGCGTCCGCAATTGGCGGGATGGGGGTAGGGGGGTGAAAAGTCTGGCGCTTTTGCCCCTATGACCGCGTGTCCAATGTTCCTCCCATAAACCGTAACAATTTTCCACTTCTGCCAACAATTTTCGATGGCCTAAGGAGGCCACAGACATGCTCAAGACAGATCCAAGAGTGCTTGCAGCCAGGGCGCGGGTATTAGGCGCGCTGGGGCGCGTACTGTCCTCCCAAGCGGCAGTTGCCGACCCGGACGGATTCATGCCTCCGGTGTTTGCGCCCGCGTTAGCAGCCGATAGGCGATTCGTTGCGGGGGACGTAACGTGGGAGGACAACGAGGTGCCTGCCGATGACTAACGTAATCGAGGTCAGGCGCCACTGGCAGCGCAGGGGTACTGCCGCAGATTGGATATCTGTCAACCCTGTCTTGGCATCGGGCGAGTTCGGCTACGAGACGGACACGGGTTTCCTAAAGATCGGCGACGGCATCGCGGCATGGAACTCGCTCGCCTACATATTCGCCGGTGGCGGAGGTGGCGGAGGTGGGGGCGGAGCGCTAGAACTAATAACGACATCCACCGTGTCGGGGGCGGCTGCCACCCTCATCACAATCTCGGGGCTCGACCTGGCAACGGACGGGTGCTACTTGGGCCTGCTCTCAGCCAAGAACAACAACGCGTCTGCTCTCACGGTGAACTTGTTCTACAACGGCGACACCACGGCCACTAACTATTGGCGGCAGTACCTAGTGGCGGATGGATCGGCAGTGAGTGCGGCTAGGTCCAATAATGCCAACCTGCTCGACGTGAAAGCATCCGCTGGGTTCACAGCGGAGTTCACCATTCAACAGGATGTAGATGGCAGGCCGCGCGCACGGGCAAGAGACAACCGAGACGCGCCGAGTTCGCTCGTGCTCCAGATAGCGGACCACGTTCGCGATAATACGGCCAACGTGACGAGCTTGACGCTAAGCGCGTCTAGTGCCAACGGCTTTGCCATCGGCACGAAGCTGAGTCTCTATAAGTTAATGCAGTGATCGACGAGACGGCAGTCGCTGTCGGTCACGACTTGAAATGCATTGTTAGGCGTCAACACGGAAGCTGTAGGCCTTTGCCGCGGAATATACGGCAAAGGCTTTAAGAACGATTGCGATGACAATGAACCGATCTCTGGCGGAGAGGTCCCTGAACTGTTTAGCCGCGGCGTCACCTCGATTCACCATTGCAGCATACGAGCCCAGGGTTGCTGCTCTTGCTTGATCCGGGAGCTTGGCAAATAGGTTGTTGACGGCTTGATCGGTCAACTTGGCGTCGAGGTTGTGGCCAAAGCTGTTGCGGATGTCTCCAAGACTTTTGAGGGCCTCAAAGTGATCTTGATCGAGGCCGAGTGCGCAAGCGAGCCGAAGGCGCAACTCATATGTGAGTCGCGGAAGCAAGTCAGGTTGGGGGACTGACCAGCGTATGAACTCGATGAGGCTCGCCTCGACATGGATATGCGCACGAATAACTGCGCCGAGCTCATCCTCAGAAATGAGGTGCTCATAGAAGGATGGATCAATTGGAAGAGGAGTTTGCATTTCCCTATGCCTCAACTAAGCCGAGCCGCGAATATTTTAGTGAGTTATTAGCTGTGCCGGGCTGCTTCCAAGATGCCAAGAATATGCTTGCTGCCATACGCGACTAGGAAGCCCGTGTTGTACGCGACTGTCATGCCGGTATCGTTGCCAGACGAGTCCACGACTTGCTCAAATTCGATCTTGAACTTTGAGACGACTCCGGCTAAATGAACTTTGGTCGGCTGTCCGTGAGGATAGAAAAACAGCGGGCCGCCGGAAAAGCCCTCGTTGTTGATCGCGTCGACGTGCAGGATCTGCGGGTCGCCCCAGCCTAGCGATGAGATCGTGCCCTTTTTTGCATATGCGCAAGGCATGCCGCCCATGAATTCTCCTACATCGCCCCACATCTTGTACGGAAAACCAAGGAAGTAGATATCCTGACCCAGCGCTAGGTGCGCAATGGTTGGAAATACCTCAAGCTCTCCGGCTTTGGTTAGCTGAAAGGGCAGCTTTAAGACCGTTATGTCAATCTCGCCTCTTCCGTGCCCCACAACCTGGACTGGTATGTCATGCCATCTCTCGTGAAGAAATAGCCGCAGGTCAAAACTTCTTTTGGAAGTGTCCACTAGATGACGGGCTGTGATCAGGTACTCAGAGCCATCTATCTCCAAGGTGAATGCAGTCCCGTACTGCTCAGCCTTGATGAAGAATGTCCGGAAAAGGATGTTTGAGAGAACCATTCGCTGCCGACAGTCTCAATTAGTTAGAGCCGCGAGGCCGGCTCGTTCGATCGGTTGCTAGCCGCTCGCTAGGACGGCAACTAAGCCGGTGACCGTGCCAATGATGCCAGTAATGGCCGTCAACCATGGAAGCAAGAGCGCGAGATTCTCATGCCGAGCCTTCTGTTCCTGCCTGATTTCGCGGCGGAGTGAGTTGACTCCAAGAGTCGTTAGGTACCATCCGCCGGTTTGGTTCCCTTGATACCAATGATCTGATTCAGCCCCATCGCTGTTGTGGACGTAGGGAATCGGAACCCTTAGACGCCTAGCGCGCCTAAGTAGGGATGAAGTCAAATGGTCATCTTCAAGTTCGCCCTGGAGTTGCAGCTCCCATCGCTCAGTGTCCTCAAGAAGCGCGACCTCACTCAAGTTCTTAGCGAATCTGGCAGCAGCGATCTTCTTGCCATACCCCCTTTGGATGGCGGATCGCGACCACGCTAGGCGCGTGGAGGTTGGAACAACCATTAGCGCTATGCGACGAATTGGGCTCATCAGTCGGTGGTCACTTGGATCAGATTTGTAACTACCGAAGTTCCGAGCCGCACGTCGTGCATCGCCATGGAGAGCGCGATGTTGACGCAGAAAGAGCGAGCCAAATGATGCCCCATAGGAAGCACGTAAAGATCGTCAGAATGGCATGCAGAACGTGGTTCGGCCTTGAGGTCGCGGACCTGAAAAGGCGGTTCTGCCCGCACGATTTGCAAAAGGCTCCCCACTCGGAATATTCGATCGGCATCTGGCGTTCCCCACCCCTAGAAATCCCTCTATCAAGAGCGTATGCAAGGTAGGCGCGGTTAACAAGGACGCAATGCCGGACTCGACTCTCTGCCGACGCAGCGCCTGAGATTTAGTCGGCCTACCATCCGCCCCATGACCCGTCGCAAGAACCCTCGCTATCGCCCGATGCCACCTGGCTGGGTACCCGACCGAGAAGGGGCCACGGCGGGTCACGTAGCCTCGAAGGCGGGCCCGCCGGTCGTGCTGGAGCGCCCGAGCTACCCCAAGCCCTGGATAGAGCGTCCACTGTCGCGTCCCCAGGCCGACTTGCTCCGAGCAGCAGCCGCAGGGACTGCCTTAGCCCGTGCCGGCCGCGTATCGATAGCTGGGCGCTACGCTTCCATCGTGACGCTGCGGCACCTCAGAGAACGCGGTCTGATAACCGGGGCAGGCGTACACCTCACCGACAGTGGCCGCGAGGCAATCTCTTTCCATCGGCTCCAGGACTGACCCCATGTGCTACTCCGCCCAGGTCGAACAGGAATACAACACATACGTGCGCAAGTACGGGGCGCAGATCAGCATCCATGAGTTCGTGAAGCTGTACGTGGAACGCCGCAATGGGGCGAAGATCCGCACGGCGAAGGCAATGGACGATGCATTCCGCGATCCGCAGACACCGGAAGAGCGGGAGATTCACTCGCTGGTGGTCGCCTACAACGCACAGGAGATCGCAAAGGCAGAACAGGAGCTGTTCAAGCAGGTTAAGCGGCTGAGCGATGCAGAACGCGCCCTGCAGGCCAAGGTGACCAAGAAGGCCCAGGAAGATCAGCGCATCGCGACCAACAAGATCGGCCTCATGAAGGAGCGCATAGCCAACCTCAAGCGGTCCGAGTGGGACCCTGAGGATTCCAGGATCTTCCCCGGCTGGTATGCGCCCGTAATGGTCATGGAGCAGGGCAGGCGAGTGGTGAAGCCCATGCGCTACCAGTGCCGGCCAGAAGGCAAGCCGTCGCTAAATGACGTGAAGTTCCCCGGCACCTACAACGCACGCCGGGATAGCCTGGGCAGCTACTGGAAAGAGCTATTCGGCTATCAGCATGGTCTCGTAGTGGCGCACCGGTTCTATGAGAACGTCGAAGTAGATGGAAAGACCCAGGTGTTGGAGTTCGTGCCAAGGACCGGCGAGCCGATGCTGATTGCCTGTCTCTGGTCGCACTGGACTGACCCGACCGGCAAGGAGCCGGACCTGCTGTCGTTCGCGGCGATCACCGATGACCCGGAGCCCGAGGTAGCAGCCGCCGGCCATGACCGGACCATCATCAATATCAAGCCCGAGCATATCGATGCTTGGTTGAATCCGGACCCCAAGAACCTCCAGGCCCTCTACGCGATCTTCGACGACAAGCGTCATCCGTTCTACGAGCATCGGTTGGCGGCCTGAACGGCGCCGAGAAATCTGAGAGAGTCGTCGCGGTTTTAGTGGGCTTGGACATCTGCCACATTTTGCGGGTATAAAAACGGTTACATAACCAGGGAATTCGGCCCGCAAGAGGCTGGAATGGAAGGGGAAATGATCGGGTGTCTAGGACGCCGCGTGACGGCGTCTTTGCGGCTGTGCGCTGCTTTTATGCTTTTGCTGTCGGTCGCCCCGGTCGTCGCGCAAACCACCCAGCCTCAGGTTTGGACCACGAATGTGGTCACTGGCGAGTTCCCTTCCCAACAGGCGGCAATCACCGCAGTCAGGGCTCAGGGAGGCGTCTATGCCCTTGCGGAGCAAGTCGAGCGGTTCTTCCAGACTGGAACGGGTGATACCAACGTCACCTCGTTCGTCTATGGCGCGAAGAAGGGCCCATCTCTAGGAGCTTGGACTTATGGCATGTCCAGCACTACGTATTCCTCCGAGGATGCTTACGTAGAAGCAATTGAGCAGGACTGGGCAACCAGTTGCCCGCAGCAGCCTGTAGTTACGCCGACCGAAGACTGGTATGCGTGGCTCATATGGTACAGCGGCGACAACTATCGGGAGGCCCGCTACTACAACGTCAAGCATTTCGCTCCACCCGAATGCGTTGCCAGCAATACTCCGGTTCAAGGATGGCGAAATCGCGCCGTCGATTGCCCAGTCAACACGGCGTGGAGCAGTGCAGAAGGCGCGTGCGTCAGGCACGACGTGGCGATCGTCAAGACTAAGCCACCGGGATGCGCGTGCGATCCGCTACATAACCCGGTAAGCGCCAGTACCGGCGACAAGATCCAGACGGAGGCCGATTTCGCACTGCCGTGGCTGACTTTCTCCAGAAGTTACCACTCCGCCTATTCGGTGCCGGAGGCCCGCATGGGGCCGGGTTGGACTCACGATTTCAACGTGCGCATGTACCGCCTGCAGCAAGGCGACGTTGCAGTGCTTCTGCCGACGGGAAAGATTCTGCCATTCAAATGGATAACGGACAGATACGAGGCGATCGACGGTTCGGGATGGCGCGTACTCATCGTCGACTCCTGGAACCAGATCTATAGCCTGGAGAAGCCTGACCAGAGCGTTACGTTCGACGGCTCGGGCAAGCCGACCAAGATCTCCAACCTCGCCGGCGATAGCTTCACGTTGCAGTACGACAACGTGAACCGTCTGGCGACGGTCATCCATTCCAGCGGTCGCCGCCTGACATTCGACTACCAGAGCATCAGTCCGGGCGCTGCGCAGATAACAGGAATCAAACAGGACGGCATTGTTCTCGTGAGCTACGAGTACGACAGCTCCGGCCGGCTTGAGTACGCCCGCTATCCTGACGGCACCGCAAAGCGCTACCACTACGAGAATGCATCGTTCCCCAATCATCTAACCGGCATTTCGGACGAGAACAACGCACGCTTTGCTACCTATGGCTACAACGCCGACGGCTTGGCGACATTGTCGGAACACGCCGGCGGGCTCTACCACGGCACGTTCAATTACCTGGCGGATGGCACCACAAGCTATACGGACGCCAACGGTCGGGTGCAGGTATTCGCGTTCACTGCAGACAACCCCTACCGCAAGATTGCAACGTCGGCTGATAGCGAGGGCGTAGTCACCACGACGTTTGCCACGGCGAGCAATGACTTCCGTCGCCGCCCGCTCAGCCGCATCGACAAGCGCGGCGTGCAGACCACATATGCCTACTCGGATTACACCGATGCCACGCTAGGCGACGTGCGCAAGACCACGACGACGGAAGCGGTCGGAACGCCGCAGTCGCGTGTCACCGAGGAATGGCGCGACCGCGTGGCGGGACGTGTGCTCAAGGCAACCCAGCCTGGGACAGTCGCGCTCTACCAGCGCAACAGCCGCGGCCAGGCTGCGTCCCTGACTACCACGGACACGGCCACGAGCCTGTCGCGCTCCAGCACCTCCACCTACTGCGAACAGGCCGACGTCACGGCCGGCACCTGCCCCTTGGTCGGCCTGGTCACCTCGCTCAACGGTCCGCGCACCGATGTCAGCGACATCACGACCGTCACCTACTACGCCAGCGACGACGCCACTTGCGCCTCGGCACCCGCGACGTGTCCGCACCGCAAGGGCGACCTATGGAAGATGACCGATGCGTTAGGGCATATCACCGAGACACTGAAGTACGACGGCGCTGGCCGCGTGCTCTCGGTCAAGGACGCCAACAACGTCGTCACCGACTTCGAGTACCACGCCCGGGGATGGCTCACCGCCCGCAAGGTCCGCGGCACCGATAACGCAGTCGAGACCGACGACCAAATCACCCGCATCGAGTACTACCCGACGGGCCTGGTGAAGAAGACCACGCTGCCCGATGGCAGCTACACGTCCTACACCTACGACGCCGCGCATCGCCTCACCGACATCACCGACGGCGCCGGTAACACCATCCACTACACGCTGGACAACGCCGGCAACCGCACCAAGGAAGACACCAAGGACAGCGCTAATGCGGTGGTGCGCACGCTCTCGCGGGTCTACAACCAGCTGGGCCAGTTGCAGACGCACAAGGACGCCTACAACCACGCCACCGACTACGTGTACGACGCCAACGGCAACGCCGACACGGTCACCGATGCGCTGAGCCGGGTGAGCGACAACACCTACGATCCGCTCAACCGCCTCACCCAGACCATCCAGGACCTGGGCGGGCTCAACGTCACCACCCAGTTCCAGTACGACGCCCGCGACAACCTGACCGCGGTCGTCGATCCCAAGGGGTTGACCACCGGCTACACCTACAACAGCCTGGGCGATCTGACCCAGCTCAGCAGTCCGGATACCGGCGTCACGGCGTACACCTACGACAGTGCCGGCAATCGCGCGAGCCAGACCGATGCGCGCAACGTCACGGCCAGCTACGGCTACGACGTGCTCAACCGCATCACCTCGGTCAGCTACCCCGACACCAGCCTCAACGTCGGCTACAGCTACGACACCGTAGCCAGCGCCTGCACCAGCGGCGAAACCTTCGCTGTCGGCCGTCTGAGCCAGATCACCGACGGTAGCGGCAGCACGCAGTACTGCTACGACCGCTTCGGCAACATGGTGCGCAAGGTGCAGACGACGGCGGGGCAGAGCCTGACCGTGCGCTATGCCTACACCCAGGCCGGTCAAATCAGCAGCGTTACCTATCCGGACGGCACCGTCGCCGACTACGTGCGCGATGCACAGGGCCGCACCACCGAAATCGGCGTCACCCGGCCCGGTCAGGCCCGCCAAATCCTACTGACCTCGGCGAGCTACCACCCGTTCGGCCCGGTGGCCGAGTGGGTGTTCGGCAATGGTCGCTTGTTCCAGCGCACGCTCAATCAGAACTACCAGCCGGGTGTCGTCCAAGATCAAAGCGCGGGCGGCCTGTCGGTCGGTTATGAGTTCGACGCGGTCGGCAACCTGAGCAAGCTGCGCAATGGTGATCAGAACGATCCGCCGCTGCGGATCTATGGCTACGATGCACTTAACCGTCTGACTTCGGCGCAGGACGGCACGACGCAGGCGTTTACTGAAGGCTATGCGTACGACGCCACCGGTAACCGCACCAGCGCGACGGTCGGTAGTACGACGACGGCGTACACCTATCCGACTACAAGCCATCGACTGACCGATGTCGGCGGCACGGCACGCAGTTACGACAACGTCGGTAACACCACGGCCATCGGCGGCACGGCCCGGGAGTTCGTCTACAACGACGCCAACCGCATGAGTGCGGTCAAGCAGAACGGCGTCACTGCGATGAGCTATGCCTACAACGGTAAGGGCGAGCAGGTGCGGCGTAACGGCGCTAGCACGGACACCGTAACGGTGTATGACGAGGCGGGCCATTGGCTCGGCGAGTACGACAACAGCGGGGCTCCTGAACAACAGGTGATTTGGGTGGATGATCTGCCGGTCGGACTGGTCACCGGAAGTACAGTTACGAACCAGCCGTTGAACTATATCGAGGCCGATGCCTTGGGTACTCCACGTACGATCATCGAATCGCAGCGCAATGTGGTGGTGTGGAGTTGGCCGCTAAATGGGGAGGCATTCGGTGCTGATCTGCCAGTTGAGGATGCAGACGGAGACGGCATGGGTTTGGTATTCAACTTGCGCTTCCCGGGCCAACGTTACGATGCGGTTAGCGGGCTCAATCAGAACTACTTCCGCGATTACGACGTGGGCGGAGGGAGGTACGTGGAGAGTGATCCCATTGGATTGTCGGGCGGGATAAGCGGGTATGCCTATGTTGGCGGGAACCCGCTGAGCTTTGCGGACGAGTATGGATTAGCCAGATTCGGCGGAAAGACTGGTCAGTGGTGGCAATTTTCAAATAGGGATTTCCAGCGTTGGTATCATCTCTGCATAAAGGTGGAAGGTGACCCAGACGCTACTAGAGAGCAACTGACCGAAGCTTATGAGGAGTGGGTGCGAAATGGTAAGCCAGATGGGAAGAATGGTTGTGGCGGACCGCCGCCTCCGCCAGTTGAATGTCCGACTGAGGAGAGTAGTTTCTGGAGAGCTCCCTCGTCAGACGAACAGTCTTCGGCCGTAAAGACGATTGTTATTGGAGCTGGTGTGCTGATTCTCTTTGTATTGGGCGCGTTGACCGGCGTCGGTGCGTAATTCATTCGCAAGAAAATGGCTCTTGGCGTTACCTTTGAATCTGCATTATTCGGTTGACCTCTTCCGCTAGTGTTTTTCAACGATACCGCCCGCAGCAGAGAAAGTTATGACTCAAGGCGAAAAAACAATAGCTCATACATACACGGTGGAGCTGAGATTCTCGGGTGACCTGTTAGAGCCATCTGAAATCTCGGCTCAATTGAATTTGCAGCCCAGCAATATGTTGAGTCTGCAAAATCAAGCGGCCGGAAGGAGGAAGCCATTCTGGGCGTATAACGGGCATGGACAGCTTGGCTTTCAAGCCGAATGGGGAAGTCTAGAAGATGGCCTTGAATTTCTTCTTGGGTGTTTGAATGCAAGGAAGGCGGAGATAAATGCTCTTGCCAGCCAATACAATGGGTTTTGGTGGTGTGGTCACTTTCAGGCTAGCTTTGATGGTGGCCCTACTTTGTCTCCTACATTGCTGGCCGAGATCGGCAGCTATGGCGTTCCGCTTACTATCGACAATTATTTTTCCGAGGCTTGAGCGGCTTGGAATTGAACGCCTGTTGCCGTAGCGCCTCTCTTGGTCTCCCTAGCCCATACGCGCGGGACAAATCTGGGACAGCGTCACCAATAACTGCCAGCAATGGCGGTTGTTGGTGAGTCCGTAAATCCCTGATTCTTCTGCTGTTGATTGTTGGCAGAAGTTGCTGATTATTAAGAGTTCTCGCACTTGAAAACCGGCGTGGTAGCGATACCACCGTGGGTTCGAATCCCACCGCTTCCGCCACGTACACAACGCGTGACGCGCGCCGAACGCGCTCAGGAATGCTTCCGCCGCGCCTCCCAGTCCAGCTCGATCGCCTCATAGTCGGCCGGCGTCACGAAGGTGTGGACGAAGCTGGCTTCTATGACCTCGCCGTCGGCGCTGATGCTCCCCTTGTACGAATAACCCGGCTGTTTGACGTACGACACCACGTCCGCCTCCGTGGCCAGGTCCTCGCGCTTGTCGACGCGGCCGTGCAATGGGCCGCCGATATAGGAAATAAGCATTTTCTGCTCCCGACGGTGACTCTCTCACCTGCCGTTACGGGAAACGGCGCCGGTCTCGGACGGGCCGGCGCCAAAGGCGGCCTCAGGCGACGCTGACGGCGCTCTGCAACAGCTTCACGTAGCCCTGCACATCCTGCGATCCGCTGGCCAGCAGCTTGCCATTCACCAGATAGCTTGGAACCCCACTCAAACCGAGCGATTTGATCCGCTCGTCGAGCGATCGGATTTCGTCATGCAACGCCAGCGACCGCGCCACGGCACCGGGTGCCATTCCCACGTCGTCGGCGATGCGCTCAAGTACCGCATGGTCGCCAATGTCCTGGCCGTCGCGGAAGTACGCGGTAAACAGGGCATCGACGGCACGCTCCTGCAACGCGGCGCCGCCTTCGTTGCGGGCCAGTCGGGCGAGGGCATGCGCGGCCACGCTGTTGGGAGTGCGGCTTTGCTTTGCGTAGTCGAACTCGGCGCCGAAGCGGCGACCGGCTTCGACCGCGCGGGCGTCCATCGCCAGCGAGTTCTCCCAGCCGAAGCGCTGGGTGCGAAATGCCTTGCGGTCCATGCCGGCGGACGGCATCGTCGGATTGAGCTGGTAGGGGAGCCATTCGATGTCGACATCGAGGCCTTGTCCGGCCAGGATCTTCAGCGCCTGATCGAGACTGCGCTTGCCGATGTAGCACCACGGGCAGATCAGGTCGATCACTACCTGCAGGCGCAAGGTTTGGTTTTGCTGCGTGTTCAAGAACGTTTCCTTTGTTGATGCGTTGATGGCGAGGCGGCAGCGCGGTACCGGCATGGCCGGCACCGCGTTCCACGATTACTTCGACGGCTCGCCCAGCGTGCCGGTGTAATGGTTCAAACGTGCTTCCAGATCAGGGTTCTTCTGCAGGCCCAGCTTCATCAGCTTGGTGATCCGTTGCTGCGCGGCCGGGCGCTGCACCGAGGTGAGGAAGGAATCCCACTCTCCGCCGAGTTCCGCATCCGGCGGCAGGCTGGCGACGTCGACGCGCTTCTTGATGTCGGCGAGCGTCTGCTTGTCGAACGTGGCGATGCGGCGGGCCATGGTGTCGACGAACGCATCCAACTCGGCGTCGGGCAGGGCGCGATTGACGTAGCCGTAGCGCTCGGCCAGTTCGCCGTCGAAGGTGTTGCCGGTGAACAGCACTTCCAGTGCACGGCCGCGGCCGATCATGCGCGGCAGACGCGCCATCGGGCCGCCGCCGGGGGTGAAGCCGGCGCCGACTTCGAATTGCGACAGCAACGCCTTCTCGCGGCTGGCGAAGCGCATGTCGCTGGCCAGGGCGAGCTCGCTGCCGACGCCGGTGGCGCGGCCGCGGATCGAGGCGATCGTCACCACCGGCGCCTTGCTGATGCGTACCAGCATGTCGGGCAGTTGCGGCAGGCCGGTCGGGCCGGGCGGCAGCGTGGTCGTGTCGGTGAGCGGCGGGATGAAGTTGTAGTGGGTAAGGAAGAAGCCGGGCACGTCGCTGTCGAACACCACGACCTTGACCTTCGGATCGGTTTCGATCGCGGTCACGATTTCGTTCAACTGCGGCATCGTTTCCGGGCCGTAGATGTTGTACGGCGGGTTGTGGAAGGTGACGCGCCAGTATTCGGGCGTGATGCGCGTCAGCGCGATCTGCTTGGCGGTGTTGGTTGTTTGGGTCTTGCCGGAAGGCGAAGCAACGGACGGCTTGGCCGCGAGCGCGGGAGTCGTGGTGGCGATGCCGGCAACGATCAGCGCAGCGGTGAGAAGATGCATTTTCATGACTGCCTCAAGAGAAGGATGGAATGCCTTGGGGGCGTCGGCTGCTTTCCCTCGAAGCGGCAGTCGAACGTTGGGGATCGCGGATCGAAGCGCCATCCGCGCGTGGCGGATGGCGCTCGCTATTGCGAGTCGCGTCAGTGGCCGGCGCTCTGGCCGCCGTCGACGTGCAGGATCTCGCCGGTCACGTAGCCGGCCGATTCCAGGTACAGCACCGCCTGGGTGATGTCGCTGACTTCACCCATGCGCGCCACCGGGGTCAGCTTGGCCAGGAAGTCGTGCGTCGCCGCCGGATGCATCGGGGTCTTGATGAGGCCGGGCGAGACGACGTTGGCGCGGATGCCGCGCTGGGCGTATTCGATCGCCAGCGACTTGGTCGCCGCGTTGAGGCTGCCCTTGGTGAGCGAGGCCAGCACCGACGGCACGCCTTGCACCGCATGGTCGACCAGGGCGGTGCTGATCGTGACGATGTGGCCGCTACCTTGCTTTTCCATCGCGGCGACGGCGGCCTGGGTGACGTAGAAGAAGCCGTTGACGTTGATGGCCAGCGTGTTGGCGTAGTCCTCGGCGGTGTACTCGGTGAACGGCTTGGCGAGGAAGATGCCGGCGTTGTTCACCAGGGTGTCGATGCGGCCGAACTTTTCCAGCGCGCCATCGACGATGCGCTTGGCGACCGCGGGGTCGGCGATGTCGCCGGCGATGGTCAGGACGTCGGGATCGTTCGAGGGCTTGATCGAACGCGAGTTGGCGACGACGGCGTAACCGCGATCGCGGAAGGCCTGGACCAGGCCGGCGCCGATACCCTGAGATGCGCCGGTGATGGCGACGACTTTGCGTGAGGTGCTCATGATGTTTGACTCCAAATTGAGGGGGAGACGGGACGTCTTGCTTGCGACATTCCGACGCCGCTCAATCTAGGAGTGCCAGGGGTCTGTGCGAATCCACCGGTTCCGGCAGACATTCTTCCGCTGCGCGAACGAATCGCCCTTGAGGCCGGTATCGCTGGCTCGCGCGCCGTCGCGGCGGTTCGACGAAGGCGCGCGGCCTGGGCGCCGCTCAGTCGATCCGCAGCGTCTGTTCCATCGAATAGCACTGATCCCAGATGTAGACGTCGAACGCCGCGAGCTTGTGCTCCCATTTGGGCGTCAGGGTGTTGACGCATTGGAGGGCGACCCGGTCGATGAAATTGTCGAAGCCCGCCCACGGATTGCTCTGGTCGAGTGGATTGAGACCTTCACCCAGCTTGGTGCTGCCTAGCGCATCGCCTGCGGCCTTCTTCAGGTCGTTGTAGAACTCGACCTGGGTATCTACGTCCGCGTGCGTGCCGGTGCGCGCAACGTGCCCGCCGACGAAGGTTTCCCACGGCATCTTCTGGATCTCTTCCACCTGGGCCATGCTCCCGCGCACGTCCTGCGCGACTGCGAAGCGGCGCCATGGCATCCAGCCGGGGAAGACCACGTCGACGACCATCAGCACCTTCTGTGCCGGGGCGCGGATGAAGATATTTCCGGGTTCGTGCCCGTTGCCGTGATAGGAAAGCTCCAGCACTTTGCCGCCGACACGAAGCGTGTACGTGTCATGGAACGTGACGGTCGGGAGCGGACGTTTGGGGTCGGCATCGCGCTTGAGCAGCTTGAGCGTCTCGTCATGCGCAATGATGATCGGCTTCCCGCCTAGGTCGTTCGCTCCGGCGATGTGATCGGTGTGCGAGTGGCTGTAGACCAGATGCGTGATGGGCTTGTCGCTCACCTCGGCGATCGCCTTCGGAATCTTGGAGGAATAGCTCGGCGGCGCATCGATCACGACGACACCCTTGTCGTACACCAGGAACATCGACTGGTACACATTGTCCGTGACCATGTAGAGGCCATCGCCCAGGTCCTGAAGGCGATATCCCTTTGCCGGATCGATCGTCGGGCCCTGTGCCTGCGCGGGCACGTCCAAGTATTTGCCGATTCGCACGCCGATCGGCGCGATCTGCGGCATGTTCGGGTAGGGGTCTCCTGCCGCTCCGGGCGCGTCCGCCGCCCGGGCTGGTGCGCCCAGCAGGGCGGCGGAACAGGCGAATGCCAAGCCAAAGCCGACGGCGCGTGCGTCGGATATTCGAGTGCTGCGATTCATGAGAGGTCTCCTGGTATAGGGCTGCTCGTTCCCCTCTTTTGACTATCGGCGCTCGGCGATTGCGATGACATCACCCGTGAGGGGCGGGGCGCTTCCACGCCTGATTGGAACGAACGCAAGGCGTCATTGCTGCAGTTTTCGGAAGAATGTCTGCCGTGAAATCGGTATTCGCATGGCGGTGTCGCGCGCCTACATTGGTTGGCGTCGAAGTGGCGACCCCGTTCGCCGCTGAAACGAATCCCTGTTTCATTTGCCGCATCCGCGGCGCAACCCCGCGGCGTTGCCGCACCATCCCCCGGAGTAACTGTAATGTCCCGTAACACCATTCGTAACACCGCCGGCATGCTCGCCATCGCCCTTGCCGGTCTCACCCTCGCTGGTTCTGCCTTTGCGGTGCAGCCGCTGTCGCAGGGCTACAAAGTCGCCGAATCGAAGAGCACCCAAGGCAAGGCTCCGGCCAAGGCCGCCGCGGTGAAGAAGACCGCCGAAGGCAAGTGCGGCGAAGGCAAGTGTGGCGATGCTTCGTTCGCCAAGAACGACACCAACCGCGATACTTTCGTGTCCCGTGCGGAGTTCGAAGTTGCCGCGCCGGGCCACGAAGATCTGTTCAAGCAGTTCGATGCCAATGGCGACCGCAAGATCTCGGAAAAGGAAGCCTACGACTACCTGAAGAAGACCTACGCCGCCAACGGCAAGCGTATGCCGACCGGCTTGTTCGCGGTGATTCCGAAGTAAGTAATAAGTAAAAAGCGATGGCGCCTCGCCCTGTAAGCGAGGCGCCAATTCGCATGCGTCTGTTCGCTATTGCGCAACCTTGGGTTGCAAGATTTGTAGCCATAGTCCGCCATCATCCTCCTGTAAGGTCCGATGGCCTCGATATGGGCATTGATGTCGCGCCATTGGTCAGTCGAACGGAGTGCGGGCACTTCCGCCACGCGATGACTCGAAGCGCCGCATCACATGTGTCAGCGAGGTCGTATGACTTTCCACACACATGGGGTGCATCGATGGCAGGTTGGTTCGAACTCAAGAAGACGATAAATGACCAGTTTCATTTCACGCTGAAGGCCGGCAACGGCGAAGTCATTCTCTCCGGCGAGACCTATACGACGCGGGCCGCGGCGAACAACGGCATCGCGTCCGTGCAAGTCAACGCCGGCAACGTGGATCGATATTTCCGGGCGACGGCCAGCAACGGCAAGCGCTACTTCGCGCTGAAGGCCGGGAATGGGCAGATCATCGGCAACGGCCAGATGTATGGGTCCGAAGCCACGCTCGAAGATGGCATTCAGTCGGTGATGGCCAACGGCGCCACGACCGACGTTCGCGACAACAGCTGACGGCTTTTCCGTTTGCCTCAGTCGCGCCTGATCATCGTCAGGTAAACGACATTGCCATCGATGCGCAGCACATCCAGATGGTAGATCCCGTGTGGCGCCGGCACGACCAGCCGGCTGCCCGCGGCGGCCTTGTCGAAGCGATAGATGTCGCCGTTCTTTGCCGACACGATCACTCGGGCGCTGGCTCCGCTTGCTCGCTCTACACGGATCGAGAAGGCGTCGTCGGGTGTGCTCACGGAGGCGCCGGCTCTGACGCCGGTTTCCGGCAAGAGGACTGACGTTCCCGCGGTTGCGATCGCGGGCGACTCCGCGGAATCGGGCGACCAATGCTTCGACGCGGCCCAGGCACCCACAGCCAGGATGAGGCAAATGCCCAGCAGCCTTAGCGGACGGTCGATCATCCTTGTTGGACCCTCGGGTTAATGGCCATGGCTTTGATCGCGGCTTCTTCGGAGTCGTAGATGTGGGGCTTTGTTGGGCCGATGCTAGGGCGGGGCAGGTGAAGCGGCCGTGCGTCGTGTCGGCGATTCCCCGGCTGCCGCCGGCTTCGGGTTGGGCCATACTTGGCCGTAGGTTTCCGCCCCTTATCCGAATGGTCCGCATGGACATCGCCGCCGCTACGCCCGTCGAAGAACTCGCTCCCACACTGCAGCGCCTGCGCCAGGCCTGGCTGAAGCGGCGCCCGGATTACGCGCAGCGGCGCGACGATCTGCGGCGCCTGCGCAAGGCCTTCCATGCGCGGCTGGACGACATGGCGGCGGCGGTGAGTGCGGACTTCGGGCACCGCTCCACGCACGAGAGCCTGTTGGCCGACGGCATGACGGTGCTGACCGAACTCGATCATATGCTGGCGAATCTGCGCCGCTGGATGAAGCCGCAGCGCCGCGGCGTCGGCTGGCGCCTGTGGCCGGCGAGTGCGCAGGTGCGGCACGTGCCGTTGGGTGTGGTGGGTGTGATCGGGCCTTGGAATTATCCGGTCAATATTTCGCTGGTGCCGCTCGCTACGGCCATCGCCGCCGGCAATCACGTCTATCTGAAACCATCCGAGTACAACCCGCGCACCAATCAGTTCCTGCGCGAGTTGCTGGCCGATGTGTTTCCGGACGATCGCGTCGCGGTTGCACTGGGCGGCGCGGATGTCGCGTCGGCGTTCGCGGCCTTGCCGTTCGACCACATCATGTTCACCGGTTCGACGGCGGTGGGTCGCAAGATCATGGCGGCGGCGGCGCCGAATCTGACGCCGGTGACGCTCGAACTGGGCGGCAAGTCGCCGGCCGTGATCGGCAGCGACGCGCCGATGGACACGACGGCGGCGCGACTTGCCACCGGCAAGCTGTTCAACGGCGGCCAGACCTGTATCGCGCCGGACTATGTGCTGGTGCCGGAATCGCGCCGCGACGAGTTGGTGCAGGCGCTGCGCCGCGAAGTGGCGTCACGCTATCCGGATCTGGAAAACAGCGCCGACTACACGACGATCATCAACGAGAACAACTATCGCCGTCTGCGTGGTTATCTCGATGATGCGCGCGGGCGTGGAGTTGACGTTGTGCCGCTCGTAGCTCTGAAGGACGAGCAGGGTGCGCAAGCCAAGCGATTATTGCCGCCGACGCTGGTAATCGAACCAGGCGACGATGCAAAGGTGATGCAGGACGAGATATTCGGTCCGATCCTGCCGATCAAGACGTATCGCCGCTTCGACGAAGTGATCGACTACATCAACGCGCACGACCGCCCACTGGCGCTGTATCACTTCGGCCACGATCAGGCCGAGATCGAACGCCTGCTCGGCAACACCGTGGCCGGCGGCGTATGCATCAACGAGACGCTGCTGCAGTATGCGTGCAGCAATCTGCCCTTCGGCGGCGTCGGTGCCAGCGGCATGGGGCAATACCACGGCCACGATGGCTTCGTGACGTTCAGCAAGGCGATGCCGGTATTGCGGCAATCGCGCTGGACCTTGTCCGACCGGTTGAAGCCGCCTTACAGCGGCTTCCCGGCGAAGATCATCAAGCTGCTCTTGCGCTGACCGATTACTTCGACGCAGTAGCAGGCGCAGCGGTTTCCGCATCCCAGCGACGCAGCGCGGCTTCCACCGCATCCACGCCGCGCACGGCGGCATTGGGATCGATCTGTGCGAGCGTGTCGTGGTTGGTGTGGATCACCTGCATCACCTTCGGCATCGCCGCGGGCGTCTTGCCGGCATAGGCGTCGAGAATGCCGGTGATTTCCTCGCCGCCGATCAGCGAGTACGACACCGCCGGCCAGCCGGACTTGAGGAAGGCGAGGTGATCGGTCGGCGGGTAGTGTTCGCCGGCGGAGAGCTTCAGACCGTTCGCGTTCGTCGCGTCTTGCGTGGCATGCGCCAACGTGCCGTCTGCGTCGGGCGTCATCATCCACACCGTGTCGCCCCAGGCGAAGACGTCGAAATTGACGTACAGCGCCGGCTTACCCGCGCCGGCGGCGACGTAGGCCTTGGAGCCGAGCAGGCCTTTTTCCTCCAGGTCCCAGAACGCCACCGCGACGCGATGATGCGCGAGCGGTTTGGCCTTCAGCCGTTGCGCCAGCGCCAGGACGGTGGCGCTGCCCGATGCGTTGTCGGTCGCGCCTTCGCCCTTGCTCACCTGGTCCGAGTGCGCGCCCAGCAGCAGGAGCGGAGCAGCGTTGTCGCCGCTGACGTCGGCGAGGATGTTGGTGCCGTGTTGTCCTTCCACGTCGAAGCCGCTATGGCGCCAGTGCAGGCCCAGGCCGTCGAGGCGTCGTTCGATCGCGGTGCGACGGCCTTGTTGCGCGTCCGCATTGGCGATGGCAGCGACATCGCCGAGCCACGCTTTGGCGGCGGCGGATTCGGCGGGCACAGCGGTCTCGGCGGCCGGTCGCGCACAGGCGGGCAGGGCGAGCAGGCAGGCGAGGACGGAGAGATGGAGATTCCAGCGCATTGGTAATTCCGTAGTCGGTGGCACCGTGATGGCGCAGTGTGCGGATGTTAGGGGTTCTTGTCTTGTGCCGCTCCTGGGGGAGGACTAGCCTCGGGCGCAGGAGTGTTGCTTGCAAGGAGCTCGAGTTATGGCGATTCGTGTGTTGATCGTCGACGACCATGCGCTGGTGCGTGCCGGTGTGCGCATGACGCTGTCGGAGCAGACCGACATCGAAGTGATCGGCGAGGCCGAAACGGGAGAGGCGGCGCTGCCGCTGATTCGCCGGCTCAAGCCCGATATCGTGCTGTGCGATCTGCATTTGCCGGGGCTGACCGGACTGGATATCACCGAGCGAATCGCGCAGGGCGGAGAGGGCCCGCGCGTGATCGTGGTGTCGGTGCTCGAGGACGGGCCGATGCCGCGGCGTCTGCTCGAAGCCGGTGCCTCCGGCTATGTCGGCAAGGGCGGCGATGCGCGCGAACTGCTCAACGCGATTCGCGAAGTCGCGCAGGGCCGGCGCTATCTGGCCAATTCGATTGCGCAGAGCATGGCGCTGTCGGGAATAGGCGGCAGTCCGACGCCGATCGATGCTTTGACCACGCGCGAGTTGGAAGTCGGACTGTTGCTCGCGCAGGGCATGCGGCAGCACGACATCGCCAAGCGGCTAAGCCTCAGTGCGAAGACGATCAATACCCACAAGTCGCGTCTGTTCGGCAAGCTGGGGATTGTGGATACCGTCGCGCTGGTAAGGACGCTGCGGCAGTACGGGATGGTGGAGGCGACATAACTGCCGCTAGAAGCAGCTCGCTGCGCTCGCCCCCTCATCCGCCCTTCGGGCACCTTCTCCCCGCAAGCGGGGAGAAGGGAATGCAAGCCCAGCCACCTGCAGCCTCAAAAAGAAAACGGCCGCATCAGCGGCCGTTCTCGTTTATCGAAGCGGTGACGCGTCAGACGCGTTGCTCGCCGTTGTCTTCCTGGCCGGCGACCTTGGCCGCGGCATCGGCGGGCGCCGGGGCCATCGGCTGCGGCACGTCGTCGAAGAGTCCCGCGGTGCGCGGCAGTTCTTCGGTCGGAAGCTGAGAGGTAGCCGCGCTGGCGGGCTCCTCGTCGATGCCGACGGCGGCGGTGGAGGCGGGCTCCACTTCCGCGCTGACGACGGCCGAGCCGTGGTGGCTCTCGCCGTGCAGCGTGTTGGTGTCGTCCGGCGATTCGTCGATGTCGATGACGATGTCGTTGAGCGACTCGGGTTCGACCGGTTCCGGCTCGGGGACGAGCGATGCTTCGATCTTCTCTTCGTTCACGACGACCGCGGGTTCGACGTATCCGGTCGGTGTGACCACGCTGTCGGTGGCTTCGCTGGTGGCCGGATTCGGCTGGACATCGCTGATCACTTCCGCAGCGATGTCCGCCGGCGTCTTCTGCGCCGGTGCTGCCGTCATCGCCGGCGACGTTTCGCTGGCATGAGTCGCGGGGACACTGTGCGACGCGGCCGCAACCGCCGGAGCGGAGACGGGCGGGGCGATGTCGTCGAACTCGAACTCAGGCTGCGTGCGCGGCGGAGCGGTGCGTTCGGGCTCGGCCGTTTCCAGCAGGATGTCTTCGCCTTCGTCGGTGTCGAAGTCCTCACCGGCGGTTTCGTCGAATGCGCCTTCCTCGCCGTGTTCGGCGCCGGCCAGCGCAGCGGCTTCGCCCGCTGCACCACCGCGACGGCGGCGACGACCACCGCGGCGACCGCGGCGGCGACGTCCCGTGCCTTCGCCAGCCGCATCATTGCCGGCGGCAGCGCCTTCCGTCGTGGCGGGAGTTGCCTCGGCTTCAACGGTGGGAAGCTGATCGGCGGCCTCGGCGGCTGCACTGGCGATCGCGATCGCGACCGGTGCGGCGATCAACTCGGGCGCGATCACGGCTGTGGGCGTTTCGAGCTTCGCCGGCTCCTGCTTGGCTTCCTGCTTGGGCTGCTGCGGCTTGGCTGGTTGCTGCTCGCGCGGCGGACGCTGCGTCTGCTGCGCGCGCTCTTCGCCCTGCGGACGCTGAGCGTTCTGCTTCTGCTGCTGTTGTTGCTTCTGCTCTTGCTTGTCCTGCTTCTGCGGCTGCTCCTGCTTCTGCTGGGGCTGCTGCTTCTGCTGCTGTTGCTGCTTGGGCTGCTGTTGGCCACGATCGCGACGCTGTTCGTCGCGACGATCGCGGCCCTGCTTGCCGTTGCGGCGTTCCTGCTGTCCTCGTTCTTCGCGACGCTGGCGATCGCCGCGTCCGTCCTGCCCACGACCCTGCTGCGGGCGTTCGGCGGGCGCCGGCGCGATCGTGATCGGCTTACTGCCGCGGAAGAAACCCAGGATGCGATCGACGATGCCGACCGAAGGCGGCGCGACCACGACCGGTGCAGGCGCGGCCACGATCGGGGCGACCTGCGCTTCGCGCGCTTCGCGCGGCTCGCGAATCGGCGCGGGCGAAGCCGGCTTGACGTTGGTGACGGCCGGCAGATCCGGAATGTTGAGGTGGGCCTTGGTCAGCGCATGCGTCGGCAGCTTGCGCGGCGTGCCGCGCTGGTAGCTGGGCTTACTCGACTCTTCGCCCAGTTCGTTTTCGCGGATGCGCGTGACTTCGAAATGCGGCGTGTGCAGCTGGTCGTCGGCGACGATCACGATCGGCGCGTCGTGACGCTTTTCGATCTCGCTGAGCGCGCGGCGCTTTTCGTTGAGCAGGTAGTTGGCGATCTCGGTCGGCGCCTGCACCAGCACCTGGCCGGTGTTTTCCTTCATCGCATGCTCTTCGGCGAGGCGCAGGATCGACAGCGACAGCGATTCGACGCTGCGCATGCGGCCATGGCCTTCGCAACGCGGGCACACGAGCTGGCTGGATTCGCCCAGCGACGGGCGCAGACGCTGGCGCGACATCTCCATCAGGCCGAAGCGTGAGATGCGGCCCAGCTGCACGCGTGCGCGATCGTGGCGCAGGGCGCTCTGCAGTCGGTTCTCGACTTCGCGCTGGTGCTTGTTCGACGCCATGTCGATGAAGTCGATCACCACCAGGCCGCCCAGGTCGCGCAGGCGCAGCTGGCGGGCCGCTTCCTCGGCCGCTTCCAGGTTGGTATGGAACGCGGTTTCCTCGATGTCGCCGCCCTTGGTGGCGCGGGCCGAGTTCACGTCGATCGCGGTGAGGGCTTCGGTCTGGTCGATGACCAGGGCGCCGCCGGAGGGCAGGCGCACTTCACGCTCGTAGGCGCCTTCGATCTGCGATTCGATCTGGAAGCGGTTGAATAGCGGCGTGTCGTCGGTGTAGTGCTTGAGCTTGCGCTGGTTGTGCGGCATCACCTGCTCGACGAACTCGCGCGCTTCCTTGTACATCTCCGGGGTGTCGACGAGGATCTCGCCGATGTCCGGGCGCATGTAGTCGCGCAGGGCGCGGATGATCAGGCGCGACTCGGCGTAGATCAGGAACGGCGAGGGCTTGCTCAGCGCCGCTTCGGCGACCGACTTCCACACCTGCAGCAGGTAGTCCAGGTCCCACTGCAGCTCTTCCGCATCGCGGCCGACGCCGGCGGTGCGGATGATCACGCCCATGTCGTCGGGGATGTTGAGCTTGTCCATCGCCTCCTTGAGGGCGGCGCGGTCGTCGCCTTCGATGCGGCGCGAAACGCCACCCGCGGTCGGCGAGTTGGGCATCAGCACCATGTAGCGGCCGGCCAGCGAGATGAACGTGGTCAGGGCTGCGCCCTTGTTGCCGCGTTCTTCCTTGTCGACCTGGACGACGATTTCCTGGCCTTCGCGCAGCAGTTCCTTCAGGCCGGCCTTGTTGTGGTCGACGCCGGGCTGGAAATAGTCGCGGGAGATTTCCTTCAGCGGCAGGAAGCCGTGCCGTTCCGCGCCGTAGTCGACGAAGGCGGCTTCGAGGGAGGGCTCAAGACGGGTGATCTTGCCCTTGTAGATGTTCGACTTCTTCTGTTCCTTCGACGGCTGTTCGATGTCGATGTCGTACAGGGTCTGGCCGTCGACGATGGCGACGCGGAGTTCTTCCGCCTGCGTCGCGTTGATCAGCATTCGCTTCATTGTTGCGTCCTCGCGCGCTTCTCCCGCTCTAAGGCAGGCCGCGCGGAACGCCGTGGGCGTTTCGCCTCTGGATACCGCAAGCCGACCGGCGCAGGGCGGCATCTCATCGATGCCCGCGGCTGCCGAGGTGGCTGACCGCGCGTGGCACGCGCCGTCGGCTTCAATTTCCAGCGCTACGACACCACGGCAAACCGCGGGAGCGCTCTTCTTTTTTACTTTCGTTCCGTAAGGCCGGCGACCTTGAAGCCGGAACCGAGCGGCAGGCGAGCCGGCCATTGCCGTCGCTCGCTCCTGCGCGCTTGTTCCCGCTCCCGTCGCACGGGGCGTTGTTCATCTCGCGGCGGTATGACCCGCCGGGCGGGAATCGGTTCCGCCGGGCCGTCGCTGCTAACATGGCTGCCCCCAGGGCAGTGGTCAGGCGCGGACCGGAATCTCTGGAGTGGGGCTTTCGGCCCCCGATCTCGGGGTAACTGTCTCAGGGAAGCAGCACAACCGCTCGTCCTGAGTCCGTCGAAGGACTCCAGCGAAATCAAAACCTTATCTCGCGCCGTCAGTGTAGCAGATCACTCATCCGATGACCCGTTCAGACACCCCCGCGCCGGCGACCGGCGCCCGTACCGTTCGCGTGCCCGACGACCGCGACGGCCAGCGGCTCGACAACTTCCTGCTGGGCCAGCTGAAGGGGGCGCCCCGGTCGCTGGTCTACAAGCTGGTGCGCTCGGGGCAGGTCCGCGTGAACGGCGGGCGGGCGAAGGCGGAGCGCAAGCTGGCGGCCGGCGACGAGGTGCGGATCCCGCCGGTTCGCCTGGGCGAACCCAGCGAAAAGGGCGCCCCGCCGACCGGCTTCCTGAAGGCCATGGAGGCGGCGATCGTCTTCGAGGACGCGCGCCTGCTCGCCCTGAACAAGCCCTCCGGCGTCGCGAGCCACGGCGGCAGCGGCATTTCCTTCGGTGCGATCGAAACCATGCGGGCGCTACGGCCCGAGCAGTCGCTGGAGTTGGTGCATCGCCTCGACCGCGATACCTCCGGCCTGCTGATCATGGCCAAGAAGCGTTCGGCGCTGACCGAGCTGCAGGCCTTGATGCGGGAGGAGGGGGGCATCACCAAGCGCTATCTGGCGCTGCTCACCGGGCGCATGCCCGATGGCGTGATGAGTGTGGATGCGCCGCTGCACGTCGGCCTGAGGCAGGGCGGCGAACGCCACGTGCAGGTCAACGCCGCAGGCAAGCCCTCACTCAGTCACTTCAAGGCCCTGGAGCGACGCGGCGGCCAGTCCTACTGCGAAGTGCGGATCGAAACCGGGCGCACCCACCAGATTCGCGTGCACGCACAGCACATCGGTCATCCGATCGCGGGTGACGACAAGTACGGCGATCCCGATGCGAACCGCCGCCTGCGCGAGCAGGTGGGGCTGAAGCGCTTGTTCCTGCACGCCTCGACGCTGGAATTCGCGCTCGACGGCGGCAAGGCGCCGTATCTGCTCAACGCGCCGCTGCTGCCGGAGCTGATCGACGTGCTGGACAGGCTGGCCTGAAGCAAGAGCGCGCTCGCTGCGCTCGCTTCCCCTCACCCGCCCTTCGGGCACCCTCTCCCCGCAAGCGGGGAGAGGGGAAGGTGCCTATAGGTATTGGTTGCACTCATCCGGCGGCGGATTCGGCGGCGAGAACGTCACCGGCACCTGGATCTTGCTCGTCGTCGGCTTGCCGCGCACGGTGGCCGGGCGGAACTTCCAATCGTGCACGGCCTTTACCGCTGAATCGTCGAGGGTCTTGTTGCCGCTGCTGGTCACGATGTCGATCTTGACCGGATAGCCGTTCGCGGCCAGTGCCACGTTGAGCACGGTCGTACCGCCGACCTGCTTGCAGGCGAGTTCGGGCGGGTAGTCGGGCGGCGGTGTGTCCTGCGCCATGGGCTGCGTCGGCGCCGGCGGGGCGGGTTCCTGCGGCTGCGCACTCTGCTCGCACGCGGACGACAGTGCGGCGAAGAGTACGAGCGCCAGCCAGGCGCCGCTGCGAACGAACAGACGAGGCATCGCGGAGTACGCAGACATCGGATGTCTCCTCAGGCCTTCAGCGCTTCGGCCTTGGCGGCACAGATGAAGTCGTTCTCGCTGAGCCCGCCGACGTCATGGGTCGAGAACCGCACCACGCAGCGGTTGTAGTGCACGCCCAGGTCCGGGTGATGGTCTTCGCGATGGGCCGTGTAGGCCAGCGCATTCACGAAGGCCATCGTTTCGTAATAGTTGCCGAAGCTGAATGTCTTGCTGATCGCATGGCCGTCCTCGACCACCTCCCAGCCGGGGATCTGCGGCAGCAGCTCGCGCACGCGCGCTTCGCTGAGCTTGTGTTCGCTGCCACGGCGCGGCAGGCAATGGGCCTGGGCAAGGGGGACGAGGTCGCTCATGGTTACCTTCCTGGGCGGTGACGACGGGACGCGTCGCATCTGAACGAAGCGCCGCCGGAGATGTCTTAGGGTAGGCACGCGGCGGCTTAAGGCCGCGTGGACCCTATTAGAATAGCCCGTCGAAAAGCCCGACGCTCCGGCGTCCTCCAAAGACCGCAATGATCAACATCTCCGAGTCCGCCCAGACCCATTTCCGCAAGCTGATCGAGCGCGAAGCGCTGCCGGGCTTGGGCGTGCGGCTGTCCGCCATCCATCCCGGCACCGCGCGCGCGGATGTGCGGCTCGAATTCGCCGAACCCGCCGACCTGCAGGGCGACGAGTGGGCGATCGATTGCGAGGGCTTCACCCTCTGGCTCGATGCCGCGAGCGTGAGCTATCTGGACGGTGCGGAGATCGATTACGAAACCCACACCACCGGCGGGCAGTTGCAGATCCGCGCGCCGAAGATCAAGGGCCAGGCGCCCGCCGATTCGGCGTCGCTGGTCGAGCGCGTGCACTGGATCGTCGAGAACGAAATCAACCCGCAGCTCGCCGCGCATCGCGGCAACGTCGCGGTGCAGGAAGTCACCGCGCAGGGCGTGGTGGTGCTGCGTTTTGGCGGCGGCTGCCACGGCTGCGGCATGGCCGATGTCACGCTGAAGCAGGGCATCGAGAAGACGCTGTTGGAGAAGGTGCCCGGCGTGACCGCGGTGCGTGACGCGACCGATCACGACACCGGCGCCGCGCCTTACATCCCGCGCGACGCGGCCTGAGAGGAACGCGGCGCTTGTTCACCGCCGCTGACCTGATCCTCGCCCTGCAGCGCAAGCTGCAGCTCGTCAATCCTCATCTGCGGCGTGCGCCCGGCGAGTTTCCGCCGGGATGGAAGCAATGGTTCGAATCCATGCCCGCGCGCGTGGACGCGATCACTGGTGCCACCGCACAGGCCATCGTTGAAATCCTCGCGCAGCGGCCGCTCGCGGAGCGTCCGCGGCGCATGGGCGAACTCACGCGCTGGCAGGCATTCAACACGCTGTGGCGGCAGGAATGGCACGCGCCGGAGCCCGAAGACCGCAAGGTGCGCTGGTTCGCCGGCACGTTCAGTGCGCTGTGGCATATCGTCTTCGGCCTGCTGTTGCTGTGGTTCTGGTACACGCAGTCGCTCTACGTCGAGGAGGCGACCAAGCGTCGCGGCGAAGAGGTGGTGCAGATCGAGTTCATCGGTCGCGGCACGCCGGAAGAAGCAGGCGGTGGGCAGACCCAAGAGCAACCGCAGGAACAGCCGGAGGAAGCTGCAGCCGTTCCCGAACAGGCGGTGGCACAGGCGCAGCCCGAGCCGGCGCCGAGCGTGCCGCAGCCGCCGGCGCCCGCACTCGCGCAGCCGCAAGTCGAAGTGCAGCAGCGCGAAGTGCCGGAGCCGCAGGTGCCGACGCCGCCGCCCGTGCAGCAGAACGTCGCGGTCAGCGCGCCGACGCCGGATACGTCCACCTTCGTGCTGACAGCACCGACGCCGCATATCGCGCAGCCGCAGATCCAAATGCCTCGGGTCGAAGCGCCGACGGCGCCGCTGCAAGCGGTGGAAGTGCCCGAGCCGGTGCAGCCGATTCGTCGCGAAGTGACGCAGCCCAAGGCGATCGCAACGCCGCAGGTGCAGGCGCGCATTCGCGACGTGACGCAGCGCGAAGTCACCGCACCCGTGGCACGGCCGCAATTGCCCACGGTCGCGGTGGCCGCACCCGCGCAGCCCAGCGTCCGCACGCCCGAGGCGACGGTCCGCACGCGTGATATTCCGGCGCGCGCCGCCGCGCCGGCCGCGTCGCCTGCGTCGTCGGCGACGGCCGCCACGTCATCGGCTCCGGCCACTGCGACAAGCAGTGCGAAGTCCACCGCGAGCACTGCGAAGTCCACAGCAAGCAGCACCGCCCCGGCCGCGGCGAAACCCAGCGGAACCAGCCCGGCCACGGCAGCCGCAGGGCAGGGACCGAAACCCATCGCCGCGCCCGGCAGCTTCCCGACACCGGCCAAGGCGGACGACTGGGGCGCCTCAACGCGCAACGTGCCCGGTGGCCAGCGCGGCGAGCCGCAAGGCCTGTACAACTCGGAAGGCGGTCCACGCCTCGCCGAGAAGCCGATCAACACCGGCCAACCGCCCGGCACTCTCGACGATCGCATCGTGGATCTGGACCGCTCTGGCACCTGGCTGAAGCGCAAGCCGAACGACTACGAACCCACCACCTTCGACAAGTACTGGCTGCCGAACGAAACGCTGCTGGCCGAGTGGGTGCGCAAGGGCATCAAGAAGATGGCGATTCCGATCCCGGGCACGACCAAGAAGATCGAGTGCATCGTCTCGCTCCTGCAGCTGGGCGGCGGTTGCGGCATTTCCGATCCCAATCTCAACGACCAGCCGGCCGAAGCGCGACCGCCGCCGGACATTCCGTTCAAGCCGCAACTGCAGGAAGACAACGGCAGCGTGAAGCCGAAGCAGAGCGGCTGATCGCCACGCGTTGAAGCAGCGGATGCTGCGCAGATGCTGCGCAAAAGAAAAAGGCCCGCGATGCGGGCCTTTTTCCAACTTGCGATCCGTTACGCGCTTACTGCACGCCGTGCAGATCGCGCAGGTTGCTGGTGCGCGCGCCGAAGTAGGCGGCGAGGTCGGCGATCTGCTGGTCGGTCAGCTCGGCGGCCTGGCTCGACATCAGCGCGTGTTCGCGCTTGCCGTCGCGGTAGCCCTGCAGCGAGTGGGCGATGTAATCGTCGTACTGGCCGGCGAGCTTCGGGTAGGTCACGTCGATCGGGGCATTGCCTTCGGCGCCGTGGCAGTCGACGCAAGCCTGGCCGGTCTTGGCGTTCTTCGTGCTGGCGAGCTTTTCGCCGGCGGCGAGGTCGCCCGGCGGCAGGCCGGCGGAGGACGACTTGGCTGCGTAGTCGCCTTCTTCGGCGGCGGCGCCTTCACCGGCGGCTTCTTCGGCCTTGCTGCAGCCGACCAGGGCGACGGCGGCGGTGAGCAGGGCGATGGCGAGAATCTTCTTCGTCATGGGGAGGCTGCTCACTTCAGGGTCGACAGGTAGGCGGCGATGTTGGCGATGTCCTGGTCAGAGAAGCTCTGCGCCTGGGCCTGCATCGTGGGGTGCTTGCGGGTGCCCTTCTTGTATTCGGTCAGGGCGTTGAGCAGGTACTGCTCCGACTGCCCGCCGATGCGCGGCACGTGGTAACTCGGATACGCATTCTTGTAGCCGGTGATGCCGTGGCAGCCCTGGCAGGTGTAGGTCAGCGGCTTGCCGGCGGCGGCATCGCCCTTGATCGCGGGAGCGGCGGCCGGAGCGGCAGCGGCAGGAGCTGCCGCGGTGGGAGCGGGCGCAGCCGCGGTGGTGGGGGCCGACGCCTGCTTCGGTTCGTCGGCAAAGGCGACGGCCGTGGTCAGGGCGAGGCAAGCGGCGATCATCAGCGGTCGCATCATGTAGTCCGCACTCTCGGAAGCTGTTGTTGATGTTGTGAAATCGGGTCGTGCGGCCGCGCAGTGGTTGCGGGGGCGCACAAGTCGGCAAGTATAGCGGGGCGCGCCGATCCGACGAAACGTCGCGTCAGTTCGCAGCGACGAAGCTGCAACCCGGCGCCGCCATTCTGCATCCGATATCGATGTCGCCACCCGCAAGGCGGAGGCCCTCGCGCGTCCGACCGGCGGACACGCGCAATCCGTGGCGGCAGTCACCATGACCTTCGGCGGATGCTGCTGGAGGGGCGGGTGATATACCTTCATACAACACCGGCATACGGCCAGGCACACGGCCGGTCATGCCGTTACAAGAAGTCTTTCAGACACGCCTTTCAGAACACCCTTCAACCGTTGCTCCAGGGACCGACCCCCATGCGCCAGACCCCCCATCGCTCGACCTTTTCCAAGGTGCCCGTCGTACTGACCAGCCTGCTGGTGACCGGGGTGCTGGCCCTGAGTGCCTGTGGCAAGGGCGGTGGCGACGCCGCCGCCGACGCCAAGGACCCGAAGAAGAAGGGCCCCGAAGCGATCCCCGTGGAAGTCGCCCAGGCCTCGCGCCGGGCCGTGGCCGCCAGCTACAGCGGTACCGCCCCGCTGGAAGCCCGCGCCGAGGCGCAGGTGATCGCCAAGGTGTCCGGCGTCGCCCTGCAGGTGCTGGTCGAGGAAGGCCAGTACGTCCACGCCGGCCAGACCCTGGTCCGCCTGGATTCGGCCCGCACCGCCCTGATCGCCGCCCAGAGCGCCGCCCAGCTGCGCAAGCTCGAAGCCAACTACGCCCGTTCCAAGCAGCTGGGCGACCAGAAGCTGATGAGCGCCAACGACATCGACCTGCTGCGCTACGACCTCGAGAATGCCCGCGCGGCCAACAACGCCGCCAATCTCGAACTGGCCTACGCCAACGTGACCGCGCCGATGTCGGGCGTGATCGCCTCGCGCTCGATCAAGACCGGCAACTTCGTGCAGATCAACACGCCGATCATGCGCATCGTCGACGTGTCGCGACTGGAAGCCGTGCTCAACGTGCCCGAGCGCGAACTGGCCACGCTGAAGGCCGGCCTGCCGGTGCAGCTCGCCGTCGATGCGTTGCCGGGCAAGAGCTTCACCGGCAAGGTCGATCGCGTTGCGCCGGTAGTGGATTCCGGTAGCGGCACGTTCCGCGTGGTCTGTGCCTTCACCGACGGCAGCGCGCTGCGCCCGGGCATGTTCGGGCGCATCAAGATCGACTACGACCAGCGCGCCGATGCGCTGGTCGTGCCGCGCGCCGCGCTGCTGGAAGATGAAGCCGATCCGGCCGTGTTCGTCGTGCGCAACAAGAAGAGCACGCGCGTGCCGGTCAAGCTGGGCTACATGGACGGCGAATGGGCCGAAGTCCGCAGCGGCATCAAGCAGGGCGAGCAGGTCGTGATCGCCGGCAAGGCCGCATTGCGCGACGGCACCGAAGTCCAGGTGATCGGCCAGCCCGGCGCCAAAGCCGAAGCGGCTGCTCCGGCCACCGCGACCGCACAGCGCTGATCGGAGGCGTCCCTCGTGAGCCATACCTCGCAAGCTTCATCGGGGTTGATCGAGTTCGCCACCCGCCGCCGCGTCACGGTGGCGATGGTGACTCTCACCTTCGTGATCTTCGGCTTCATTGCCCTGTTCAATCTCAAGGTCAACCTGCTACCTGACCTGAGCTATCCCACCTTGACCGTGCGCACCGAATACACCGGTGCCGCGCCGACCGAAATCGAAACCCTGATCACCGAGCCGGTGGAAGAAGCCGTCGGCGTGGTGAAGGGCCTGCGCAAGCTCAAGTCGGTGTCGCGCACCGGCCAGAGCGATGTCGTGCTCGAGTTCGCCTGGGGCACCGACATGGACCAGGCCAGCCTGGAAGTGCGCGACAAGATGGAAGTCGTGCAACTGCCGCTGGAAGCGAAGAAGCCGGTGCTGCTGCGCTTCAATCCTTCGACCGAGCCGATTCTTCGCCTCGCTCTGACTTCGAAGACGGATGGCGATTCCGTGCGTGCGCTCGGCGGGCTGCGCCGCTACGCCGAAGAAGACCTGAAGAAGAAGCTGGAGCCGGTCGACGGCGTCGCCGCGGTCAAGGTCGGCGGCGGTCTCGAAGACGAGATCCAGGTCGACATCGACCAGCAGAAACTCGCCCTGCTGAACCTGCCCATCGATACCGTCATCCAGCGCCTGCAGCAGGAGAACATCAACATCTCCGGCGGACGCCTGGAAGAAGGTTCGCAGCGTTATCTCGTGCGCACCGTCAACCAGTTCGCGACGGTGGAGGAGATCCGCGAGATGCTCGTCACCACGCAGGCGGCGGGTGGCGGCGCGGCGGCCAATGCGGCGGCGGAAATGGCGCGCGTGGCGGCGGCGACCGGCAATGCGGCGGCGATGGCCGCGGCACAGTCGGTGCAGAGCGCCAGTTCCGGCGGTTCCTCGACGGTGGCCGGCGGCATGCCCGTGCGCCTGAAGGACATCGCTGAAGTGCGCCGGGGCTACAAGGAGCGTGAGGCCATCATCCGCCTGGGCGGCAAGGAAGCGGTCGAGCTGGCGATCTACAAGGAAGGCGACGCCAATACCGTCGCCACCGCCGATGCCATCCAGAAGCGGCTGCAGGAGCTCAAGGAGCAGATTCCTCCCGACGTCGAGCTCACCACCATCGACGACCAGTCGCAGTTCATCCGTCACGCCATCAGCGACGTGAAGCTCGATGCGGTCATCGGCGGCGCGCTCGCGATCCTGATCATCTTCCTGTTCCTGCGCGATGGATGGAGCACGTTCGTCATCGGCCTCTCGTTGCCGGTGTCGATCATCGCGACATTCTTCTTCATGGATCAGCTCGGCCTGAGCCTCAACGTGATGTCGTTGGGCGGCCTCGCATTGGCGACGGGCCTGGTGGTCGACGATTCGATCGTGGTGCTCGAGTCCATCGCCAAGGCGCGAGAACGTGGCTTGGGCATCCTCGACGCGGCCATCCAGGGCACGCGCGAAGTGAGCATGGCCGTGGTGGCCTCGACGCTGACGACGATCGCGGTGTTCCTGCCGCTGGTGTTCGTCCAGGGCATCGCCGGGCAGTTGTTCCGTGACCAGGCATTGACCGTCGCTCTGGCGATCGCGATCTCCCTGATCGTGGCGATGACGCTGATCCCGATGCTGAGCGCGCTCAAGGGGCGCGCGCCGATGGCGTTCCCGGAGGAAGAACCGCATCCGAAGTGGCAGCCGGCCTCGCGCGTGCTCAAGCCCGTCGCGGCCGTCGAGCACGGCATCGGCGCCGCCTCGCGCGGCGGCTTCTTCGGCTTCGCCTGGGTGATCGTGCGGATCTGGCGCGGCATCGGCCACATCGTCGGCCCGGTCATGCGCAAGGCCAGCGATCTGTCGATGGCGCCGTATCACCGCGCGGAGAAGGGGTATCTGAAGCTGCTGCCCGCCGCGCTGGGCAAGCCGTGGCTCGTGCTGGGTGCGGCCGCCGTCGCGTTCGCACTGACGCTCGCCGCGGTGCCGATGCTGGGCGCGGATCTGATTCCGCAGCTGGCCCAGGACCGTTTCGAAATGACGGTGAAGCTGCCGCCCGGCACGCCGCTGCGCGAAACCGACGAACTGGTACGCGAACTGCAGCGCCAGCACGTCAAGGACGAGGGCATCTCCGTGCTCTACGGCGTCAGCGGCACCGGCACGCGTCTGGATGCCAACCCGACCGAGAGCGGCGAAAACATCGGCAAGCTCACGGTCGTGATGGCCGATGGCGGCAGCAAGGAAATCGAAGCCGCGGAGACCGAACGCCTGCGCGAAACCATGGCCGGCCATACCAATGCCCAGGTCAACTTCGCTCGTCCGGCGCTCTTCAGCTTCTCCACGCCGCTGGAAATCGAACTGCAAGGCAACGATCTGGGCACGATCGAACGTGCCGGCCAGCAGATGGCGGCGATGCTGCGCAAGAACGCGCACTACGCCGACGTGAAGTCGACCGTGGAGCAGGGCTTCCCGGAGATCCAGATCCGCTTCGATCAGGATCGCGCCGCGGCGCTGGGCCTGACCACGCGCCAGATCGCCGACGTGGTGGTGAAGAAAGTGCGCGGCGACGTCGCCACGCGCTACAGCTTCCGCGATCGCAAGATCGACGTGCTGGTGCGCGCGCAGGAATCCGATCGCGCCTCGGTGGAAAACATCCGTCGCCTGATCGTGAACCCCGGCAGCACCCGTCCGGTCACGCTCGACTCCGTCGCCGACGTGGTTGCCACGACCGGCCCAAGCGAGATCCATCGCGCCGATCAGGTACGGGTGGCGATCGTGTCCGCCAACCTGCGCGATATCGACCTGGGCGGTGCGGTGCAGGAAGTGCAGAAGATGGTCGACGATCAGCCGCTCGGCGCCGACGTGCGCATGCACATCGGCGGGCAGGGCGAGGAACTGGCCGAGTCGGTGAAGTCGCTGCTGTTCGCCTTCGGCCTGGCGGTGTTCTTGGTCTACCTGGTGATGGCGTCGCAGTTCGAATCGCTGCTGCATCCGTTCGTCATCCTCTTCACCATCCCGCTGGCCCTGGTCGGCGCCGTGCTGGCGCTGCTGGTGACGCGCTCGCCGGTGTCGGTGGTGGTGTTCATCGGCCTGATCCTGCTGGTGGGCCTGGTGGTGAAGAACGCGATCATCCTGATCGACAAGGTCAACCAGTTGCGCGAAGACGGTATCGCCAAGCGCGATGCACTGGTCGAAGGCGCACGCTCGCGACTGCGCCCGATCATCATGACCACTACCTGCACGCTGTTCGGCTTCCTGCCGCTGGCGCTCGCCTTTGGCGAAGGCGCGGAAGTGCGTTCGCCCATGGCGATCACCGTGATCGGCGGCCTGCTGGTGTCGACCATGCTGACCCTGGTGGTGATCCCGGTGGTGTACGACCTACTGGATCGCCGTGCGGATGCCTTCTACCGCGAACGCGGACTGCGCATCCGGCGCGAGAAGGCCGAGACCGCGGCGGCCATCGATGCGGATCCGGAGGCGGCAGGATGAGCGCCTCCTTCCACGCCAACCCATCGCAAGCGTTCAACCGGAGACCATCCGCATGAGCGTCGCCGAGCTGAGCATCAAGCGTCCCGTCACGGCGATCATGTTCTTCGTGTCGCTGTTCGTGGTCGGCCTCATCGCGGCGGTGCGCCTGCCGCTGGAGGCCTTCCCGGAAGTGTCGCCGCCCTTCATCTTCGTCCAGCTCCCGTACGCGGGGTCGACGCCGGAGGAGGTCGAGCGCACCGTGCTGCGTCCGGTCGAGGAAGCGCTGTCGACCATGAGCGGCATCAAGCGCATGGACTCGGAAGCGAAGGCGGACAACGCCCAGGTCTTCCTGCAGTTCAAGGACTGGAACCGCGATGTCGCCATCGCGGCTTCCGAGGCGCGCGAGCGCATCGACGCGATCCGCGAAGATCTGCCGGACGATCTGCAGCGCTACTTCGTCTTCAAGTTCTCCACGACCGACCAGCCCGTGCTTCGCGTACGCCTGGCCAGCCAGTCGCAGAACCTGGTCAACGGCTACGATCTGATCGATCGCGAGTTCAAGCGCCGCCTGGAGCGTATCCCCGGCGTGGCCCGCGTGGAGATCTCCGGCGCGCCGCCGAACGAGGTCGAAGTCGCGATCGAGCCGGACCGTCTTACCGCGCACAACATCGGTCTGAACGATCTCACCAAGAGCCTGCAGGCATTGAACTTCTCGGTGTCCGCCGGCGAGATCGAGGACGGCGGACGTCGCCTGCGCGTGCAGCCGGTGGGCGAGCTCACCGACCTGCAACAGCTGCGCGACCTGCCGATCGCCAACGGCGTACGCCTGGGCGACGTCGCCGACGTGCATCTGAAGCCGTCGCGCATGGACATGGGCCGTCGCCTCGACGGGCATCCGGCCGTGGGCCTGGACATCTTCAAGGAGCGCAACGCCAACCTCGTCGAGGTGTCGAAGAACGCGCTCAATGAAGTCAAGGCGATCCAGAACGAGCCGGAACTGCAGGGCGTCCAGGTCAAGATCATCGAAGACCAGGGCGAGAACGTCACCAAGTCGCTGCTGGAACTGGCCGAGGCCGGCGGCATCGGCCTGCTGCTGTCGATCGCGGTGCTGTTCTTCTTCCTGCGCCACTGGCCGTCGACGCTGATGGTGACCCTGGCGATTCCGATCTGCTTCGTGATGACCCTGGGCTTCATGTACTTCGCCGGCGTCACCCTCAACATCCTGTCGATGATGGGGCTGCTGCTCGCGGTGGGCATGCTGGTCGACAACGCGGTCGTGGTGGTGGAAAGCATCTACCAGGAACGCGAGAAGATGCCGGACCAGCCGCGCCTGGCCTCGATCCTGGGCACGCGCCACGTCGCCATCGCGCTGTCGGCGGGCACGTTGTGCCACTGCATCGTGTTCGTGCCGAACCTGTTCGGCGAGCGCAACTTCATCAGCATCTACATGTCGCAGATCGCGATCACCATTTCGGTGTCGCTGCTGGCGTCGTGGCTGGTGGCGGTGAGCCTGATCCCGATGATCTCGGCGCGGCTGAAGACGCCGCCGGCCGTGAACAACGAGCGTGGGTTGATCCCGCGCATGCAGCGCCGCTACGCCGGCCTGCTGCGCTGGACGCTGGAGCACCGCGGCAAGAGCATCCTCGGCATCCTACTGATCATCTTCGTCAGCTTCATACCGATGAAGATGACCAAGGTGAACATGTTCGGCGGCGAGGAAGGCAAGGAAACCGAGTTCTACTACCAGTGGAACGGCAGCTATACCAAGGAGCAGATGTCGGATGAGGTGGCGCGCGTCGAGGGGTTCTTCGACGCCAACCGCAAGCGCTTCCACATCAAGCAGATCTACTCGTGGTACAGCGAGCAGGGTTTCGCCGGCACGCGCGTGACCTTCGACGACGACGTCGGTGCGGTCAAACCGCTGGTCGACACGATCAGCAAGGAACTGCCCAAGTCCGCGCGCGCCACGGTAGGCGCGGGCGACCAGGGCGGACCGGGCGGCGGTGGCGGCCCTGGGCAGAAGGCACAGGTCTTCCTGGTCGGCGACTCGACCCAGACGCTGGCCGACCTGGGCCGTGACATCGTGCCGATCCTGTCCAAGCGCAAGGAACTGCGCGACGTCCGCGTCGACATCGGCGACACTAACAGCGAGCTCAACGTGCGCGTCGATCGCGAGCGTGCCGCGGCCTTCGGCTTCAGCGCGCAGCAGGTGTCGCAGTTCGTCGGTCTGGCCCTGCGCGGCGCGCCGCTGCGCGAGTTCCGCAAGGACGACAGCGAGGTGCCGGTGTGGGTGCGTTTCGCCGGCGCCGACAAGTACGGCACCGAGGACATCGCTTCGTTCACGGTGCGCGCGCCGGATGGCCGCACCGTGCCGTTGCTGGCCATGGTGGACGTCCAGGTCCGCCCGGCGGCGACGTCGATCAAGCGCGCCAATCGCCAGACCACGCTGACGATCACCGCCGGCCTGCCGGACAAGGTGACCATGCCGGATGCGCGCAAGGCGATCGAGGAGACCTTGAAGTCGGTGTCGTTCCCGGCCGGCTACAGCTACACCTTCGAGGGCGGCGGCTTCGGCGACGACGACGAGGCGATGGGGCAGATGTTCTTCAACCTCGCCCTCGCGCTGGTGTTCATCTACATGGTGATGGCGGCGGTGTTTGAATCGCTGCTGTTCCCCTCGGCGATCATGAGCGGCGTGCTGTTCTCGGTGTTCGGCGTGTTCTGGCTGTTCTGGCTCACCGGTACCGAGTTCAACATCATGGCCTTCATCGGCATCCTGGTGCTGATGGGCGTGGTGGTGAACAACGGCATCGTGATGCTCGAGCACATCAACAACCTGCGGCGCCGCGGGATGACGCGGACCGAGGCCTTGGTGGAAGGCAGCAAGGAACGCCTGCGCCCGATCCTGATGACGATGGGCACGGCCATCCTGGCGATGGTGCCGATCGCGATCGGCGGCACGCAGATGGGCGGCAACGGTCCGGCCTACTTCCCGATGGCCCGCGCCATCGCCGGCGGCCTGGCGTTCTCCACGATCGTCAGCCTGCTGTTCCTGCCGACGATCTACGCGATCCTGGACGACCTGCGTGCCGGCACGGCACGCATCGTCAAGCGTGCGCGCGGCAAGCGTGATGTGGCTGTGCCGGGTGCTTCGGTGACGGCGATCCTGCCGGAGTAAGCGACGCAAACAAAACGGGCCCGCGAGGGCCCGGATGAAATGATGAATCGGCCTCACTCCTGCAAGAGTGAGGCCGATTTGGTTTTAGCTGACGAACTTACCGACAATACGTGCCAAGCCGATCCACTCGCCCGCGATCGTGCCGAAGCAGGTCAGCATGAAATTGAGCAAGACGCGCGAGACGCGATTGCGATACCAGCCGCGCAACGTCTGTGCATCTGCGCGCAGCGCCAGAAAGTCGGCGTAGGTCGGCTTGCGCAGGCGCGCTTCGACCAGCGCACTGAATGCGCCCGACGGCATCGCCGGTCGGAACGGCTTGAACGGCGCGGCGGCCGCGCCGGCGAGGATGCTCAAGGGATGGCCGCCCGCAATGGCACAACCGATAGCCGTCAGACCGGCGGTGATCGCGATCCACTGCAGCAATACATCCGTGCCGACCTTCAGACCGCCATGACTGAAACCCCATCCCAGGCCCGCCACCAGGATCGCCGATAGCACCAGCGTGAACCAAGGCACCTTGCTCTTCTGATGCACGACTTCCAGTTCTTCGCGGATAGCCACCGGATCGCGGGTTTCTTCACGCAAATGCTTGGCCAGTCCCTGCAGGTGGCCTGCGCCGACCACCGCCAGGACTTCACGCGCTTCGCCGTGCGTTTCGCGCAGGCGCGCCGCCATGTAGCGGTCGCGTTCGGCGATCACGCCTTCGTACAGTTCGGGACTGCTGCTGGCGAACTCGCTGAAGCTCGACTCGAGCATGTCGCCTTGCTTGAGCTTTTCGATGTCGTCCGCACCGACTTCGTCGTTGGCGAACAAACCCGCCACCAAGCCGCTGCCAAGTTTCATTCGCCCCCAGAAACCGAGCTTGGCCGCAGCGCGCTTGAAGGTGAGGCCGACTTCGCGGTCGATCAGATGCACGGGGATATTGCGTTCGCGTGCGTCGAGGACCGCCTGCTTCAGCTCGGCACCGGGTTCGATGCCCAATTGCTCGGCGAGGCGGCGTTGATACGCGGAGAGCGCCAGATTGGCGGCGAACATCGCCACGCGTCCGGTGCGGATCACCTGGATCAGGTCGAGCTTCGCCAGCGCATCGGGATCGGTCAGCGCCTGCAGGCGCGGCGGGTCGAGTTCCACCGCCACCGCGTCGAAGCGGCCGGTGCCGACGGCTTCCTTCACCGCCTCGATGCTCGCGCGCGACACGTGCGCGGTGCCCAGCAGGGTGTAGCGGACGCCGTCGCGTTCGACGATGGCGTGCGGTTGCGTGGCGAGGAAGTGGTCGGGCGTTGCGGCGGTTTCGGCGGTCATCGAGAAAAAGGCATCGGGCGGAACGCCGGGAATTGTCCCGGCGGCCGCGCAGCATAGTCGTTCCTACCTCACGTTGGGGACGGCGCGGGGCTCAAGCAAGCGCCTGGGTTCACGTATCGCGGTCACGCGAAGCCGTAGGGCAGGTTGGGGCTGGAAACGACGCGTTCGCCCACGGTTTCTCCGCGCAGGAAGCGCAGGGCCGCGGCGATCACCGCCGGATCGTCGGCGATGCGGTTATGGCCGAGGCCGCGGGTGCTGAGCAGGCGGGAGTCGTGCCAGAAACGGGCATAGCGTTCGCCTTCCGACCACGGCACTTCCCGGTCTTCCACGTCGTGCACGATCAGCGCGGGGCGGCCGATCTTCGGCGCGTTGACGTGCGCCTGCAGTTCGGTGGCGTCGAAGCGCATCGCCTGTTCGAAGCTGGCGAACATGCGCCGGCCCAGATAACCGGCCAGCCACAGGAAGCGCGAGAAACGTTCGACCGCGGCCAGCGGATCGGCGGCCGGGGCGATGAGGATGGCCCGTTGCGCATCCAGCCCACGCGCCAGGGCAATGGCGCTCGCGGCGCCGCCGAGCGAATGCCCGATCACGGCCGCGGCCGGGCCGAAGTGGCAGCCGACGCCCATCAGATGGCGGGTGAAGTCCGGCAGGGTCGTATGGGTCCCGCTGCTGCGGCCATGCGCGGCCTGGTCGAAGGCGACGACGGCGTAGCCGGCATCCCGCAGCGGCTTCAGCCACGAGCTAACGCGGGTCCCGTAGCTGGACCAGCCATGAGCGAACAACACGTACGGCTGCCGATGCGGATCACCCCAGACATAGGTCTGGATGCGGGTTCCGTTGATGTCCAATTCCAGTTCCGCCGCGCCCAGCGTTGGCGCAGCGAGGGCGCGACGGCGCGCCGAGGCGAAGGGTTGGGTGAACAGGCTCGCGGCCTTGTGCACGACGGCCTGCGGCGCCAGCCATGCGCCCAGGGCGAATTCGAGGCGCGTCGCATACAAAGGCAAAACATTACGAACGATCGTGCTAATCGGCGGCGAGCGGCGGGAAGTGACGGCGGCCATGGCAGGACCTCGTGGTTTGGATCAGGGGGAGGGGGCGTTCGCGGCGAACCAGCGCTCTACCGCGCGTTCGCCCAGGGTGCGGGCATGGTCGTAACCGAACAGGCCCGACTGGTGGTGCACGGTGAGCGGGATCGCATACAGCTCGAAGGCGTACTGCTCGCTATCGCCAGGGCGCAGCTGTCCGCATTCGATCGCCAGGTCGATGGCCCGGCGCAGCACGTCGCGCCAGCGCAGTTCGTTGCGCGCGACCTGATCGTGGAGGACGCCGGGTCGGTCGTCGTATTCGGTGACCGAACTCATCAGCACGCAGCCGCCACGGTTGGTCGAGCGGACCCATTCGAACCAGTTGTGCATGATCGCCCGCAAACGCGGTAGCCCACGCGGCTGCGACAGGGCGGGGACCAGTACGGCCTCGCCGAAGCGCGTCGCGGCGGCTTCGATCACGGCGAGCTGCAGGTCTTCGCGGGAGCCGAAATGGGCGAACACACCGCTCTTGGACATGCCGACCGCCTGCGCCAGGGGCCCGATGGACAGGCCTTCGACACCGGAAACCCGGGCGATCTCGTAGGCCCGGTCGATGATGGCTTCGCGGGTCGCGGCGCCTTTGCTGGTGGCGGTCAGTGCGTTCACGGCCGGCACAATAGCACGATCGTTCGATTTATTTTGACCGCCCGTCGGTTGCCAGGCCAACGGCCCGACGATCAGTCGCGGTAGCGCTTCAGCAGGTCGCCATAGGCGTCGATGCGGCGATCACGCAGGAACGGCCAGATCCGGCGGACGTGCTCGCTGCGCTCCATGTCGACTTCGCACATGAGGATTTCTGGCTCGTTCTGATTGGCTTCGGCGAGGAATTCGCCTTGCGGTCCGAGCACGTGGCTGGAGCCCCAGAACTGGATGCCGGAAGTGCCCAGCGGCGAGGCCTCATGGCCGACACGGTTGCACGACAGCACCGGCAGGCCGTTGGCGACGGCATGGCCGCGATGGCTCAGGATCCAGGCGTTGCGCTGGCGATCCTTCTCGTGCTGCTCGTCGTCCGGATCCCAGCCGATCGCGGTCGGGTACAGCAGCAGTTCCGCACCGGCCAGCGCCATCAGGCGCGCGCCTTCCGGATACCACTGATCCCAGCAGACCATGACGCCCAGACGTCCCACCGAGGTGTCGATCGGCTCGAAGCCGATGTCGCCCGGGGTGAAGTAGAACTTCTCGTAGAAGCCCGGGTCGTCGGGGATGTGCATCTTGCGGTACTTGCCAGCGGTCGAGCCGTCCCTTTCGAAGACCACGGCGGTGTTGTGATACAGGCCGGTGGCGCGCTTCTCGAACAGCGAGCTGACCAGCACCACGCCGTGCTGTTTGGCCAGGCGGCCAAGCCGCTCGGTGCTCGGACCGGGGATGGTTTCGGCCAGGTCGAACTCACCCACGCTCTCGTGCTGGCAGAAGTAGGGACCGTTGTGCAGTTCCTGCAGGAGTACCAGCCGCGCGCCACGCTTGGCGGCCTCGGCGACGCGAGCCTCGATCACCGTGAGATTGGCATCGGCATCGCCATGGTTGCGCTCCTGGATCAGGGCGACGGGCAGGGTGGTCTTCTTCATGGCCGATGCGGCTCCGTAAGGGCTGGGGCGATTCTAGTTATGGCGATGCTGGAGTCAGCTCACCAGGCCCGCCGGCAATTGCATGGTGATGCAGTGCAGGCTGCCGTTCTGCCAGATCAGCGAGCGGCAGGGAACCGCGATGATTTCCCGATCCGGGAACGCTTGCGCGAGCACGGCCTGCGCCTTCGTATCGGCCTCGTCGCCGTAGGCGGGCATGAGCACGGCGCCGTTGATGATCAGGAAATTCGCGTAGCTCGCGGCGAGGCGACGGCCCTCGTCCATGACGGGCTTGGCCCACGGCAGAGGAAACAGCCGATACGGCGCGCCGTCGCGGGTGCGCAGCGCGGCGATGTCGTCGGCCATGGCCTTCAGTGCGGGGTAGTGCGAATCGCTGCGGTCATCGCAGGCCTGGAACACGATTGCATCAAGTGCGGCGAAGCGGGCGAGGGTGTCGATGTGGGCGTCGGTGTCATCGCCTTCCAGGTAGCCATGGTCCAGCCACAGGACGCGGTCCTGGTGCAGCCAGCCGGCCAGCTTGCGGGTGGTGTCCTCGCGGCTCGCGGCGGGGTGGCGCTCGTGCAGGCATTGCCAGGTGCTGAGCAGCGTGCCCTCGCCGTCGGTCTCGATCGCGCCACCTTCCAGTGCAAAATCAATGGATTGGCGGTTACTGTTAATGAAGGTTCCGAGCTGCTCGAGGTGCTCGACCAGCTGATCGTCGCGACTGGCCTCGAACTTCCCGCCCCAGCCGGTGAAGCGGAAATCCAACAGGCGGAAGCCGCCGCCGTCGCGCAGCGAAATCGGGCCGGTGTCGCGCAGCCAGGTGTCGTCGTACTCGGCCGGCAGGAAGCGCACACGCGCCAGATCCACCCGCGCCGAACGCAGGCGTGCCTCGGCGTAGGTCTGCAGGTCGTCGTCGGCCACGCAGATCAGTACCGGCTGGAAGCGGGTGATCGCCGCGACCAGCGCGATATAGGTCTCCTCGACATCGCCCAGGCGATCGGCCCAGTCGGTTTCGGCGTGAGGCCAGGCGATCAGGACGGCGGACTGAGGTTCCCATTCCGCGGGAAAGCGGGGCGGTGCTGGATTCATGGGTATGGGGAAAAGAAAAACGGCGGGAATGATACCCGCCGTTTAGTGCTTCATTGCGATTTTAAGGCTGGATCCCCGCCTTCGCGGGGATGACGCTCTGACAAAGCCGTGCGCGGCGCGCACGGGTCAGAGCGTCACTTGATCGGTGGCTTCGGTCCTACTTCGTTCGCGTCGGCCTTGTTGGCGACGACGTCGATCACGCGGCTCTTCTCGAAGTAGACGGTGAAAGCGGGATAGACCCAACGGTTGATCGTCGGCCACTGGCGCTTCTGCCCGCCGCGCGGGTCGAGCTTGTCGCCAGGAGCGCCGTACTTCGCTTCGACCTGGGCCATGGTCTGGCCACGCACCGGCATGGTGGCCTTGTTCTCTTCCTGCACGCGCTCGATCAACAGCGTGCTGGTCTGGGTTTCGGTCTCGGTCTCGGTCGTGGCGGGCTGCATCTCGGCCGGGGCCGGCTGCGTCTCGGTCTGGGCCGAAGCGGCGCCGGCGAGGGCCAGCAGGGCGAACATCGGAATGGCGGCGATACGTGCATTCATGGCGTGGCACTCCCCAGTGGACGGGCGATTGTACGCATAAGGCAGCGAAAGCCGGCAGCAAGACGCCGTCACGCTTTTGCCAAGCCGGGCGCATTCTCGTGGCGCTGCTTGTTCCGGTTGAGTACCGCGGAAACGCAAAAAGGCCGCCTTTCGGCGGCCTTTTTGTCGAACTTCGCCGGGCAGGCCCGGCGAACAGCGGATCAGCGCTGGCGCGCCTTGAAACGCGGGTTCGACTTGCAGATCACGAAGACCTTGCCACGGCGGCGAACGACCTTGCAGTCGCGGTGACGGGCCTTCGCCGACTTCAGGGAGGACAGGACCTTCATGACAGACCTCGGACGAAATGTTGGAAAAGACGGTTGAAAGGACGGATGAACCGAACGAAGCCCGCGATTCTAACGGACAAATTGTCGGAGGATCAAGTGGTTGCGTGATCGAGTCTCGCGGCCCCGCCTGGGCCGGCTCTTGACGCGCCCGCATAATGGGCCAATGACCGACATCATTCCCGTACTCACCATCGACGGCCCGTCCGGCTCCGGCAAGGGCACCATCAGCCGTCTCATCGCCCAGCGCCTGGGCTGGCATTACCTGGATTCCGGCGCCCTGTACCGGGCGGTTGGCGTCGCCGCGGGTTGGGAAGGCATCGATCTGGACGACCATGCCGCCCTGGTCCGCTGCACCTTCGACACGCGGATCGAGTTTCGGGAAACGGAGAGCGAACTCCGGGTCCTGGTCAACGGCATGGATGCGACCGACGAACTGCGTACCGAGACCGCCGGTGCCGCCGCCTCCGCCATCGCCGCCATTCCCGAGGTCCGGGCTGCGCTGAAGGACCGCCAGCGAGTGTTCCGCCAGGCTCCCGGCCTGGTCGCCGATGGGCGCGACATGGGGACGGTCATCTTCCCCGACGCCGCCTACAAGGTATTTCTGACCGCCAGTGCCGAGGAAAGGGCAGAAAGACGCTATAAGCAGTTGATGGAAAAAGGAGTTTCCGTTACATTGAGCGGTCTGCTGCGGGAGATCCTTGCCCGTGACGCCCGTGACGCCCAGCGTGCCGTGGCGCCGTTGCGACCGGCCGATGACGCCGTCCGCATCGACACCACCGGGCTGGGGATCGAAACGGTCGTCGAACAGGTGCTGGCCTTGCTGCCGAAGCACTGAGCGAATCGTCTTTCGCGGCAGATACAACTCCCATCGCAATGGTGCGGTGGGTTTCCATCCACTGGTACGAATCCTCGTACCGCACAACGGGTGGGTCGCCGGATCAGTGTCATGTCCCCCGTCTGCGACCCGTGTGTTCAACCGAGTAATTTTCAATGACCGAATCATTTGCCGAACTGTTTGAACAGAGCCAGACCAATCTGGCCAAGCTGAAGCCGGGCTCGATCGTCATCGGCACCGTCGTGGAAGTCCGCGGCGACGTCGTGGTGATCAACGCCGGCCTCAAGTCCGAAGGCATCGTGCCGATCGAACAGTTCCGTAACGATGCAGGCGAAATCGACGTTGCCGAAGGCGACGAGGTCAAGGTCGCCCTCGACTCGATCGAGAACGGCTTCGGCGAGACCATCCTGTCGCGCGAGAAGGCCAAGCGCTCGATGGTGTGGGACGAGCTGGAAGAGGCCCTGCAGGCCAACGCCACCATCACCGGCCGCATCAGCGGCAAGGTCAAGGGCGGCTTCACCGTCGACATCAAGGACGTCCGTGGCTTCCTGCCCGGTTCGCTGGTCGACGTGCGCCCGGTGCGCGACTCGTCCTACCTGGAAGGCAAGGAACTCGAGTTCAAGCTCATCAAGCTGGACCGCAAGCGCAACAATATCGTCGTCTCCCGCCGTGCGGTGGTCGAGAGCGAACATTCGGAAGAGCGCGAGCAGCTGCTTGAGAAGCTGGTCGAGGGCGCCGTGCTGAAGGGTGTGGTGAAGAACCTCACCGACTACGGCGCGTTCGTCGACCTCGGCGGCATCGACGGCCTGCTGCACATCACCGACATGGCGTGGAAGCGCGTGCGTCATCCGTCCGAAGTCGTGGAAGTCGGCGCCGAGCTCGACGTCCGCGTGCTCAAGTACGACCGCGAGCGCAACCGTGTTTCGCTGGGCCTCAAGCAGCTGGGCGAGGATCCGTGGGACAACATCGCGCGCCGCTACCCGGCCAACACCCGCGTGTTCGGCAAGGTCTCCAACGTCACCGATTACGGCGCGTTCGTCGAGATCGAGCCGGGCGTCGAAGGCCTGGTGCACGTCTCCGAAATGGATTGGACCAACAAGAACGTCAACCCGGGCAAGATCGTCCAGGTCGGCGACGAAGTGCAGGTCATGGTCCTCGACGTGGATGAAGAGCGCCGCCGCATCTCGCTGGGCATGAAGCAGGTCACCTCGAATCCGTGGGAAACCTTCTCCGTGCTGCACAAGAAGGGCGACAAGGTGTCCGGCCAGATCAAATCGATCACCGACTTCGGCATCTTCATCGGCCTGGATGGCGGCATCGATGGCCTGGTCCACCTGTCCGACATCAGCTGGAACACCACCGGCGAAGACATCGTGCGCAACTTCAAGAAGGGCGACACGCTGGAAGCCGTTGTGCTGGCCGTTGATCCGGAGCGCGAGCGCATCTCGCTGGGCGTCAAGCAGCTGGAACAGGACCCGATGGGTACGTTCGTGGCGACCAACGCCAAGGGCTCGATCGTCAAGGGCATCGTGAAGGAAGTCGACGCCAAGGGCGCGACCGTGGAACTGGAAGGCGGCATCGAGGGTTACGTCTCGGCCCGCGACATCTCCCACGACCGCGTGGACGACGCCAGCAAGGTGCTGAAGGTCGGCGACGAGATCGAAGCCAAGATCGTTGGCACGGACCGCAAGGGCCGCAGCATGCAGCTGTCGATCAAGGCGAAGGACCAGGCCGAACAGGCCGAAGCCCTGGCCGACTACAACCGTGCAGCGGCGGAAGCCTCGAGCGGTACCACCAAGCTGGGTGCGCTGCTGCGCGAACAGCTGGGCAACAAGGGCGAGTAATCGCGCCTGTTGATATAAGTTGTTGAAACAACGAGGGCGGCCCGGCATGCCGGGTCGCCTTCGGTCTGTAAGCGATCCGCTACATGGATCGAGCAGGAGGGCGCAGGGGTGCGTCCGCCGGTAAGTCAGGGGAGCGAAGCCACATCATGACCAAGTCCGAACTGATCGAGATCCTGTCGCAGCGTCAGGGGCACCTGAAGGGCGACGACGTGGACCTGGCAGTGAAGGCCCTGCTCGAGATGATGGGCAGCGCGCTCTCGTCCGGAGAGCGGATCGAGATCCGCGGCTTCGGCAGCTTTTCCCTCCATTTCCGTCCGCCGCGGCTGGGCCGCAATCCGAAGACCGGCGAGTCGGTGGCGCTTCCGGGCAAGCACGTCCCGCACTTCAAGCCCGGCAAGGAATTGCGCGAACGCGTCAGCGGCGTGACTCCGGTCGAAGAAAACGACTGAGCCACAGCGCGCTGTCGAGTCGATGCTGCATGCGACGCGCAGTCGCCTGATCACAGTGACATTAGTCGCGTCGCGCCAAAGCGTCGCGTCCGTTAAGCTAAGTCGACGACGAATGGGCCGTATGGAGGCCGTATGCGCGTGTTTCGTCTGCTGATCGCGTTCGCCTGCATAGCACTGGGCGCGATCGTCGGCGCACTCAACCGCCAGGCGACCCTCGTCGATCTGGGCCCTGCGCAAATTCCAACCACCTTGGGCGTGGCCTTGCTCGTTGCGCTGCTGCTGGGCGTGCTGCTCGGCGGTCTGGCCATCGCGGCGAGCGTCGTCCTGCCGCTGCGGCGCCGTATCGCCCGTATCGAGCGCCAGTCGATGGCGTCCACTACCTCCGGGACCTGAGCGATGGAATTCATCAACGAGTGGTTCTGGTTCTTCCTGTTGCTGCCCATTGCCGCGGTGAGCGGTTGGGTGATCGGGCGTCGGGGCGGCGAACGCCATAGCGATAGCCAGGTCAGCAAGCTGTCGATGACCTACTTCCGCGGCCTGAATTACCTGCTCAACGAGCAGCCCGACAAGGCCATCGAGTTATTCCTGCACATCGCCGAACTCGACAAGGAAACGTTCGAGACGCAAGTGGCGCTGGGCCATCTGTTCCGCCGCCGCGGCGAAGTCGACCGCGCCATCCGCTTGCACCAGGCGCTGGTGCAGCGGCCCGGGCTCAGCGATCAGCAGAAGGTCCAGGCCTTGCTGGCCTTGGGCGAGGACTACATGCGTTCGGGCCTGTTGGATCGCGCCGAAACCGTGTTTAGCGATCTGGTGGCTTTGGACATGGCGCCGCTCGCGCTGAAGCACCTGATCGGCATCTACCAGTCCGAGCGCGACTGGGACAAGGCGATCGAAAACGCACGCCGCTACGAAGCGGCGACTGGCGAGCCCATGGGCAAGCTGATCGCGCAATTCGAATGCGAAGTCGCGGACAGGCAGCGCGCCGCCGGCGACGTCGAATCCTCGCGTGCCGCCGTCGCCCGCGCGTACGAAGCCGACACCAATTCCGTCCGCGCCGGCATGATCGAAGGCCGTATCGAAATCGACGCCGGCAACGATGCGGGCGCCATCCGCTCCTTCGAGCGCGTGGCCCGCGCCGATCCGGACTACCTGCCAGAGATCCTGCCGCTGCTGCTGTCCGCTTACGAGCGCGTCGGCGACCATCCGGGCGCGCGCGCCTTCCTCGCGGAAATGTGCGAACACTACCGCGGCATCGCACCGGTACTGGCGCTGACCCAGATGGTCGAAGCCGACGAAGGCGTGCCGGCCGCGCGTGCCTATCTGGCGCGCCAGCTCAAGGATCGCCCTTCGGTACGCGGCGAGGCCGCTCTGATCGATCTGACCCTGGCCGAGCAGGCCGATCCGCTCGCGACCCTGCACGATCTCAAGCACATCACCGATCAGCTGCTGGTGCGCAACCCGAGCTATCGCTGCACGCGCTGCGGTTTCGGTGCGCGCAGCCACCATTGGCAATGCCCGAGCTGCAAAGAGTGGGGCACCGTCAAACCGCTGTTGAATTACGCCGTGGTCTGAGTCGAATGGTTTTCTGGCTGCTTCTGCATTTCGCCATCGGCTTGGCGGGTACCTGGATCGCACGCATGTACGCGGTGCGGCGCGAACTGATCGATCATCCCGGCGAGCGCCGCAGCCATCAGGTGCCGACCCCGCGCGGAGGCGGCATCGCCATCGTCATCGCGATCCTGGTCGCGGCCTGCGTACTGGGCTGGCAGCAGCCGCGGCAGATCGTACTGGTCGCCGGCTTCGTCGTGGGCCTCCTGCTGATCGCAGGCATCGGGCTGGTCGACGACCATCGGCCGCTTTCGCCCTGGCTGCGATTGGGCGTGCAGGCGATCGCCGGCGCCGTGTTCGGGCTGGCCGTGGCGGCGACCTGGGGCAGTCTGCCGCTCGCCCTGTTCGCCCTGGTCGCGACGCTGGCCCTGACCAATGTCTGGAACTTCATGGACGGCATCAACGGCCTGGCGGCCAGCCAGGCCGCGCTGGTCGCCATCGGCCTGGCGTTCTTTATCGGGGGAAGCTGGGCCTGGATCGCCCTCGCGGTGGCGGCGGCCTGCCTGGGCTTTCTGCCGTTCAATTTCCCCAAGTCGCGCATCTTTCTGGGCGACGTGGGAAGCGGCGCCTTGGGCTTCGTCCTGGCGGCGCTGCTGGTCGTGGCGGTCGCGGAGAGAGGCCGCAGCAGCGTGCTGCTTGTGTTGCCCCTGTCCGCCTTCCTGATCGACAGCGGACTCACCCTGGCCAGGCGCGTGGTCCGGGGCGAACGCTGGTGGACATCCCACGTTCAGCACGCATATCAACGATGGGCAGCTGGCGTAGAAACTCACACGCCGGTGACAATGATGTATGCAGCCTGGACCGTCTGCGGATGGCTGCTCGCCTGGGTGCTGGCCGCCGGCAGCCAAGCGCAGATGCGGACGGGGGCGTTACTGTGGATTGCCGCATCGGTGGCGATCTGGAGTGGGTTGCAACGCAGGTTTTCCAGAGCGGACGGCCCGTAGTCGAGAAGCAAAAGGGACAAGGAATGAGTGCTTGGTTTGAACGATGGAAGAGCCTTTTGCCGAGGCTGGCCGTGGTCGCGCACGACCTGGCCATGGTCTGGCTGGTGTGGCAGAGCCTGCATCGCCTGCGCTGGGGGATGGAAGCCCATCCGCCGGAAACCGCGCTGTGGAGCACCGAGATCGCCCTGGTGCTGGCCGCGCAGGGGCTAGTGTTCTGGCAGATCGGCCTGTATCGCGGGCTGTGGCGCTTCGCCAGCGTCCCGGACCTTTGGAACATCGTCAAAGCCAGCGTGCTGGGCCTGTTCGCCATCCTGCTGGGCCTATTCCTTTACAACCGCCTCGACATGGTGCCGCGCACCGTGCTGGTGCTTTATCCGCTCGCGCTCATCGCCTTGCTCGGCGCGCCGCGCCTGCTGTACCGCGCATGGAAGGACAGCCGTGCCGAAGGCAGGAACAAGCAGGGCAATGTCCGCACCCTCATCCTCGGTGCGGGACGCGCCGGCGAGGCGCTCGTACGCGATCTGCGCCGCGTAGGCACCTATCAGCCGGTCGGTTTCCTGGATGACGCCAGCATCCTGCGCGGCAGCAAGGTGCAGGGCGTGCCGGTGCTGGGCACCGTGCAGGAAGTCGCGGAAATCGCGCGCGAAACCGCGGCCAAGCTACTGGTGATCGCGATGCCCTCCGCCGACGCCGCGGCGATGCAGCGGGTCCTGGCGGCGTGCGAGCGCACCGGATTGCCATTCCGCATGGTGCCGCGCCTGCAGGATGTGCTGGAAGGACGCTCGCTGCCCGGCGAATTGAAGGAAGTCGCGATCGAAGACCTGCTCGGCCGCAAGCCCGTCCTGCCCGACTGGAAATCGATCCGCGGCTGGCTGGGCGCACGCACGGTCCTGGTGACGGGCGCGGGCGGTTCGATCGGTTCCGAACTGTGCCGGCAATGCGCGCGGCACGGTGCACGCCGGATCGTGCTGATCGAGATGGACGAAATCGCCCTGACGACCACCGAAGCCACGCTGCGTCGCGATTTCCCCGACATCGAATGCGTTCCGCTGCTCGGCGACTGCGGCGACCCCGCGCTCATCCAGCACGCACTGGCGACGACCGAGCCGGACGCGGTCTTCCACGCCGCGGCCTACAAGCAGGTGCCGTTGCTCGAGGCCCAGTTGCGCGAAGCGATCCGCAACAACGTGTTGACCACCAGCACCGTCGCGCATGCGTGCCGCGAGCACGGCGTCGGCACGTTCGTGCTCATCTCGACGGACAAGGCCGTCGATCCGGTCAACGTGCTGGGCGCCACCAAGCGCCTGGCCGAAATGACCTGCCAGTCGCTGGCCGACCATCGCTCGACGCGCTTCGTGACCGTGCGCTTCGGCAACGTGCTCGATTCGGCCGGCAGCGTCGTTCCTCTGTTCCGCGAACAGATCCGCAAGGGCGGTCCGGTGACCGTGACCGACCCGGAGGTCACCCGTTTCTTCATGACGATTCCGGAAGCGTGCCAGCTGATCCTGCAGGCGTCCGCGATCGGCACGCACGAAGCGATCTATACGCTGGACATGGGCGAGCCCGTGCCGATCCGCCTGCTGGCCGAACAGATGATCCGTCTCGCCGGCAAGCAGCCGGGCCGGGATATCGCCGTCGTGTACACCGGGCTACGGCCGGGCGAGAAGCTGCACGAGACGCTGTTCCACGCGGACGAGCGCTATCGCGCCACGGCCCATCCCAAGATTCTCCAGGCCGAGCCGCGGCAGGTTTCCGCGCAGACGATCGAGCACGCGCTGCTGCAGTTGCGCGAGGCGTGCGCGCGCTACGACGTCGAGGCCTTGAAGACGCAGTTGCGTGCCGCCGTGCCGGAGTTCGTGCCGGTCGGATCACATGGCATGCAACCGAACTCGTCTACCGTCGTTGCATTCCCCACTCGTAGCATCAGGAAAATTTGATGTCTTCTGCTCCAAGCTCGTCACGGATTCGCACCGCCGTATTCCCCGTCGCGGGACTCGGTACCCGATTCCTGCCTGCCACCAAGACCGTGCCCAAGGAGATGCTGCCGATCGTCGACAAGCCGCTGATCCAGTACGCGGTCGATGAAGCGGTGGAGGCGGGCTGCGACACCCTGGTGTTCATCACCAACCGCTACAAGCACGCCGTCGCCGATTATTTCGACAAGGCCTACGAGCTGGAACAGAAGCTCGAGCGCTCGGGCAAATCCGAGCAGCTGGACCTGATCCGCAACGTGTTGCCGCCGCACGTACGCGCGGTGTTCGTCACCCAGGCCGAAGCGCTGGGGCTCGGGCATGCGGTGCTGTGCGCGAAGGCCATCGTCGGCGATCAGCCGTTCGCCGTGCTGCTGCCGGACGATCTGATCTGGAATCGCGGCGGCCTTGGCGCGCTGAAGCAGATGGCCGACGCCGCCCAAGAAACCGGTGCGAGCATGATCGCCGTGCAGGATGTGCCCCGCGAACAGACCGGCAGTTACGGCATCGTGGCCACCGAGTCTTTTGCCGATCGGCAGGGTCGTATCACCGCCATTGTCGAGAAGCCCAAGCCGGAGGTTGCCCCGAGCAACCTGGCGGTGGTCGGACGTTACGTGCTCAGCCCGCGCATTTTCGAACTGCTCGAATCCACGCGTCCGGGCGCGGGTGGCGAGATCCAGCTGACCGACGCCATCGCGGCACTGCTCACTGAAGAGCCCGTCAACGCCTACCGCTTCAAGGGCACGCGCTTCGATTGCGGTACGCATATCGGCCTGATCGAAGCGACCATCCGCTACGCGCTGGATCACGAGAAGCTGAGCGAATCGGCCAGCAAGATGATGCAGAACGCGCTCGACGAACTCGGCGTCGAGGACCTGCAGTAGGCCTCAGCGTGGCACCTCGGGCCGTCAGCCCTGATAGTGCCACCACGCCCAGAGAGCCCATCCGATCAGCAGCCCGGCCAGCACCAGCATGGCCGTGCTGGCGATTTCCACGCGCCGCGCCCAGTGCAGGGCGTCGGCGTCGCGCAGGATCCTGACGTCGCGCAGCGTCCGCCAACGCGCGGGCGGGAAACGGCCTTCCACGCGCGACGCGCTTGCCATCTGCCGCAACGTCAAGCCGAGACCGACCGCAGGCGTCGCCAGGGCAAGGCCCAAGCCGGCCAGCAACCAGCGCAGCCAGGTGCGGACGGTTTGCGGATTGCTGCTGCCCAATTCGTAGGTGACGTGGTTGAGCCAGACCTGCAGTTGCCAGAGCAGCGCGCCGCATAGCACGAGCATGGCGGCGAGCACCCACACGGCTCGCTTGCGATAGGCTTTGTCGGCGACGTGGATTTCCATGGGCCCTCCTCGATGCCGACATCTCAACCGCAGCGACCCCGTATGTCCAGACCACCCGTCAGCGTGCGCTTGGCGGTCGTCACAGATTTGTGCGTGTCTGCAGGTTGGGCGCCTCATCGTCGGCCGCATGCGAATCGGAATCCGCTGTCATGAATGCCCTGGAGAATGTGCCGCCGATCGAGTGGAAGGACTTCGAAAAGGTCCTGCTGTGCGCCGGCACCGTGCTGAAGGTCGAAGCGTTTCCCGAAGCGCGCAAGCCCGCATGGAAACTGTGGGTGGATTTCGGACCGTACGGCGTGCGCAAGACCAGCGCGCAGGTGAAGGCGCTCTACGAAGCGGAGGATCTGGTCGGAAGACAGATCGTCGGCGTGATCAATTTCCCGCCGAAGCAGGTGGGGCCGTTTGTTTCGGAGTTCCTGCTGACCGGGTTTCCCACCGAGCAGGGCGTGGTGATCACCACGATCGAGCGCGTGGTGCCCAACGGGACGCGATTGGCCTGATCGCATCGATGGCGCTTCACATCGATGGCGTTCGCCACTTGGACGCTTGGCCTCCACCGCGCGGGTAGGCAAGAATGCGTATAGGCCGTCGGGGGACGGCCGGAGAAGCCTGCGGGCCGATCCTTAGCACCAGCGCCAACCAGGGGAGTCCAATGCAATCGATCTATCCTGCCGGACCAGCGGCGGTACCCGAGCGTCTGACCGAACCCAGCAGCCGATACCGGCGCCACGCGTGGCTGGCGATGACGGGCTTGCTGCTGTTCATCGCGGCCTATTTTGGTTTGCTGGGCTGGTTCGCATGGAAAGCGTATCGCCTCATGCAGAAGGCGGCCGACGGAGTGGGTGGCGACGGCTTCTGGTGTTTCGTCGGCGCGGTTTGCGCGGCCTTCCTGGCGATCTTCATGGTGAAGGCGCTGGTGTTCGTGAAACGGCGCAAGGCGGAGAAGCAGGATCTGGAGCTCAAGGCTGCCGATCAACCCGAATTGTTCGCTTTCCTGTACCGGCTCGCCGACGACGCAGGCGCGCCGCGTCCTCACCGGGTGTATCTCTCTCCCCGCGTCAACGCCGCGGTCTTCTACGACCTGTCGATCGTCAATCTGATCCTGCCTTCGCGGAAGAACCTCGAGATCGGCCTCGGGTTGATGAACGTTCTGAACCTGGGCGAATTCAAGGCCGTGCTCGCCCACGAGTTCGGGCATTTCGCGCAGCGAAGCATGGCCGTCGGGCGCTGGGTCTACATCGCTCAGCAGATCGCGGCTCACATCGTCGGCCGGCGCGATGCGCTCGACAGCTTCCTGCAGGCGGTTTCCCGCTTCGACCTGCGCATTGCCTGGGTAGGTTGGTTGCTGCAATTGGTGATCTGGTCGATCCGTTCGCTGGTCGAACTGCTGTTCCGCGTCGTTGTGCTGGCGCAACGTGCCTTGTCGCGGGAAATGGAATACCAGGCCGATCTCGTCGCAGCGTCCCTGGCCGGCAGCGATGCGATCGTGCACTCGCTGCACCGCCTGGGCGGTGCGGACGACGCCTGGGATCGCGCGATTGGCTTCGCGAGCAACGAGGCGAACAATGGGCGGCCGGTGAAGGACCTCTTCGCCGTGCAGACGCGCATCCTGGAACACATGCGGACGGTGCTGGCCGATGCGGCCTACGGCGAGTCGCCGATCGTTCCGGAAGGCCAGGCCGAACAGCACCGCGTCTTCGGCAAAGAGCTCGCGCGTCCGCCGCAGATGTGGTCCACCCATCCGGCGAATGCCGATCGCGAGGAGAACGTAAAGCGACGCTATGTGGCCGCCTCGATCGATCCGCGCCCGGCCTTGCTTCTGCTTCGGAATGCCGAGGAACTCAGGCAGCGCCTCTCGCGGGATTTGTTCCAGGGCGAACTCTCGCCCGCCGTGCCGATCGAGGAATCGCTGGAACGTCTTGATCAGGACTTCGCCGGCCTTTCGCTGGATCGGCGCTACCGCGGCACCTATCTCGGTCGCGCGCCATTTCGCGAACACGAAAATGTCGACGACATCTATGCGGCCCCCGGTATCGTGGCGGATCTGCATACCGAACTGGCGGCGCTGTATTCGCAGGAGCATGGCGAGCGCCTGGACCAACTGCGCGATCTCGAACAACAACGCACGACGCTCGAAGCTGTGCGCGATGGATACCTAGCGGCATCGGGCGGCGTCGTCCATTGGCGCGGGAGCGATGTGTCCAAGAGCGAGCTGCCGAGGCTCATCGCCGAATTGAACGACGAAATCGCGGCGTTGAAGCGGACCGTGCTTGAGCACGACTGCCGTTGCCGCTACCTGCATACGCTTGCCGCCGGACGCGTGGATGCGGGCTGGGAGGCTTATCTGCGCGGATTGGCCGCGCTGCTGCACTACGCCGAACACGCGCAGGCCAATCTCCGCGATGCCCATGGCTTGCTAATCAACACCTATGAAGTGGTAACGGCGGACCGGAACGTCAGCGCCAAGGAGCTGCGTCGCCTGATCAGCGCAGCGGACGAGGTGAGCACGGCGCTCGCTTCGATCTACACGCTCAGCGGCGGAATCACCTACGACGAGCGCGTGGCGAAACGGCTGGGCGCGGCGCGGTGGACGGAATTGCTCGGCGACTACCGGCTTCCTCATCCGACGCAGGCGAACATCGGCGAGTGGCTCGGTGCCGTGGATAGCTGGGTGAGGGCCGCCGGGGCGGCGCTGTCGAACTTGCGCAGCAGCGCCCTCGAAGCGCTGCTGGAGAGCGAGGACGAAGTGGCCCGCGCGTTGCGCGATCCGTCCGCTGCACTCGGTCCGGCGCCGGAAGCAGCGCAAGTGCCCACGCACTACCCGCGCCTGCGTCCGGGAACGGAACGCAAACGGCAGAACAAGCTGGGCTGGTGGGATCGGTTCCAGACCGCGGAGGGTATCGGTCCTACGCTCGCGCGCGTCGCGGCGGCAGGCGGCGTCGTCGGCGCCGTTCTGTTGGGCGGCGCCGCGATCGGTACGACCGAGCTGTCCATTTATAACGGGCTGGCGACGCCCGTTCGGGTATCGGTCGACGGCGATTCCGTCGAGGTAGGCCCGGACAACTACGCCAGCCTGCAGCTGAGCGATGACGGGCAGCATCAGGTCGAAACGCACTCCTTGCAGGGCGGGCTGATCGAACGCTTCCAGAGCGAGAGCGCGTCCGGCGCGCGCCAGATCTACAACGTGGCGGGCGCGGCCGCTCTGGCGGAATGGACCGCCGTTTACGGCCATGTCGAAGGTCGCTCGGAAAAGGTGCTGGGCACTCCGCGCTGGAGCGGCACGAGCGCGGAGTTTGTCTTCACCGAACCGCCGCAACAAATCCAGAGCTCGGGGCAGGGCGGTACGCGTACGGTCCTCAGTGCCTTCAGCAATCCGCAGCAGTTGCTGGGCATGCTCGGCTCGGATGCCGAGCGCGCCACGGCCATCGCAGCGCATGCGCGTTGGGATGCCGAAGACTCCCGCTTTGCCGCCGTCTGGTTGTGGCACGCAGGCGCAATGCCGGACTTCGCGGCGATCACCGCCGATCGGCTGAAGCGGCGTCCAAACGAGACGCTGACGCTGCGAACGCAGCAGGACCGTTCCGAAGGCGAGGCGCACAAGACTGTCTGCGCGCAGCAGACGGCGCTTGCGGACGCCGCGCCGCAGGCCGTGGATCTGCAGTACCTGGCGATTCGCTGCATGGAGGAGGGCGTTGCCCAGGACGAGCGCTTCATGGCCGCCCATGAAAAATGGCCGGAGAACGGCTGGCTGCAGATGGCGGCCGGCTACGTGCAGGCGCAGCGGATGAACTGGTCGCAGGCGACCGCGTTGATGGAATCCGCGGCGACGAAACTGCCGGTGACCGAGGAGTGGACTGCGCTGGATACGGCCCGCATCAGGCGCATGATGCAAGGCGAAGAAGCTTCGCTCGCCGATCTGGGCGGACGGTCCTCGTTCCTGCAACAGTTGCTCGCATTGCAGGGCGGTGTCGGCACCGAAGGAACGCCGTACGCTGCATATGCCTCTCTCGCCAAAGGTGAGCTTGCGGCCGGTCTTTCACAGGCTTCGCACACCGATATCGAGAACGAGATCCTGCAACTGGCCGCTGCTTCGGACGGTGCCTCTACGCAGATCGTCCAGCAGGCGCTGCGAACGCCGGTGAACGAGAAGGCGGACGATGCGCTGGCTTGGTTCATGCTGGCGCTCGCGTCACGGGAGCATGCCGATCTGACCCGGCTCACGTCGCGCCTGGGCAAGGCCGAAGTCAGGGACAAGGCCGCGCTGACGCGATTCTTCGAGCAGGTGCGCAATGGCGCCGATGTCGCCGCGGCCGAGTCGGCATTGGGCAGCGTCGACCCGCGCAATCGAGGCATCGCCTACGCAATGGCGGTCGTGATGCGAGGCGATCGCGCACCCGCCGCGTGGCGTGACGGCGCGAAGCGACTGCTGTTCGCGGCAGAACGGCCGTACTTCCGTTAGCGAGCTTCTGTTAGGGGCGTCCTGGATGAAACGGATTTAATCTTCGTGTCATCGTCGCGAAAGTCCGGCGCCCCTAGCCTCGAAGCTCCACAAGAGGAGGGTTCGCCGATGCGCCGTTTTCTACTCTCAGCCGCGGCGGTACTGGCGTTTTTCAGCCTGAATGTCATGGCGGCCACTGCCACGCCCGCCGCCAAGGCCGCTCCGGCGGCCGCTGCCGCCCCCGCGGCGAAGACCGTGGCATCGGTCCGATGCCGGGATGCGAAGGGCCACTTCATCGCCTGTGCGAAGAAGGCCGCGCCACAGCAGTGTCGTGATGCCAAGGGCAAGTTCGTGGCTTGCCCGAAGTAGGTTTCCAGCGGGTGCGGTAAAGACGAAGGGCGGCCATGAGCCGCCCTTCGTCTTGCTGCCTTCGGTAGCCGCCTGCTTACAGGGCTTCGAAGATACCTGCGGCACCCATGCCCGTGCCGATGCACATCGTCACCATGCCGTACTTCTGCTGGCGACGGCGCAGGCCGTGCACGATCGTCGCGGTGCGGATCGCACCCGTCGCGCCGAGCGGATGACCCAGCGCGATCGCGCCGCCGAGCGGATTGACCTTGGCCGGATCCAATTCCGAATCGCGGATGACGGCCAGTGCCTGGGCAGCGAAGGCTTCGTTGAGTTCGATCCAGTCGAGCTGGTCCTTGGTCAGTCCCGCCTGCTTGAGCGCCTTGGGAATCGCCGCGATCGGGCCGATGCCCATCACTTCCGGGCGCACGCCGGCGACCGAGAAGCTGACGAAGCGGGCCAGCGGGGTCAGCCCGTAGTCCTTGATCGCCTGTTCCGAAGCGACCAACACCGCGGCTGCGCCGTCGGACATCTGCGAGCTGTTGCCGGCCGTGACCGTGCCGCCGAATTGGGCGTTGCGGAAGACCGGCTTGAGCTTGGCGAGGCCGTCGAGCGAGGTGTCCAGACGCGGACCTTCGTCGGTTTCGACCAGGGTCTTCTTCAGGCGGATCGTGTTGCCGGCCAGGTCGGGCAGGTGGGCGACGACTTCATAGGGCGTGATTTCGCTCTTGAACTCGCCGGCCTGGATGGCGGCGATGGCCTTCTGGTGCGAGGCGAGGGCGAACGCGTCCTGGTCTTCGCGCGAAACCTTCCACTCCTCGGCGACCTTCTCGGCGGTGATGCCCATGCCGTAGGCGATGGCGACGTTCTCGTTGTTGGCGAACACGCTCGGGCTGAGCGCGACCTTGTTGCCCATCATCGGCACCATCGACATCGATTCGGTGCCGCCGGCGAGCATCAGGTCGGCATGGCCCAGGCGGATCTGGTCCGCGGCCAGCGCCACGGCCTGCAGGCCGGAGGAGCAGAAACGATTGATGGTCTGCGCGGCAATGGTATTGGGCAGGCCGGCCAGCAGCGCGCCGATGCGCGCCACGTTCATGCCTTGCTCGCCCTCGGGCATGGCGCAGCCGATGATTGCGTCGTCGATGCGATTGAGGTCGATGCCCGGCGCCTGTGCGACCACGCTGCGCAGCACGTGCGCGAGCATGTCGTCGGGGCGGGTGTTGCGGAACACGCCACGCGGGGCCTTGCCGACCGGAGTGCGGGTGGCGGCGACGATGTAGGCGTCTTGTACTTGCTTGATCATGTCAGTGTGTCCTGTGTCGTCGTCGCTTAGTTGCGCAGCGGCTTGCCGGTCTTGAGCATGTGCGCGATGCGTTCCTGCGTCTTGGGCATCTGCGCCAGGGCGACGAAGTGTTCGCGTTCGAGCTTGATCAGCCATTCCTCGTCGACCAGCGTGCCGCGGTCGACTTCGCCGCCGCACATGACGGTCGCTATGCGGGTCGCGATCTCGTAGTCGTGCGGTGAGATGAAGCGGCCTTCCAGCATGTTCACCAGCATCATCTTGAAGGTGGCGATGCCGACGTTGCCGGCCACCGGGATACGGCGGGCGGGCAGGGGCGGGCGATAGCCGGACTCGGCCAACGCACGCGCCTGCTGCCTGGCGACGTGCAGCAGTTCGAAGGCGTTGAACACGACCGCGTCGGTGTCGCGCGCGACCTTCAGTGCCTTGGCTTCGAAGGCCGACGTCGACACCTTGCCCATCGCCACGCTTTCGAACGCCGTCTTGAGCTGGGCGAACACGTCGCCGCCCGGGCCGGCGGCCTCGGAAGCGCGCACGGCGAATTCCTTCAGGCCACCACCGGCCGGCAACAGGCCGACACCGGCTTCGACCAGTCCGACATAGCTCTCGAGCGCGAACACGGTCTTGGCCGCATGCATCTGGAATTCGCAGCCGCCGCCCAGGGCGAGACCGCGCACGGCGGCAACGACCGGCACCTGTGCGTACTTGATGCGCTGGCTGGTGGCCTGGAAGTTGGCGACCATGGCTTCGAAGCCCTTGAGGTCGCCGGCCTGCAGCAGGCCCAGCGCGCCTTGTAGGTCGGCACCGGCCGAGAAGGGCTCCTTAGGCTGCCAGATCACCAGGCCGCTGAAGTCGCGTTCGGCAATCGCGATGGCTTCCTGCAGGCCGTTGAGCACATGGTCGTTGACCGTGTGCAGCTTGGTCTTGAAGCCGACCACGGCGATGTCGTCGCCCTCGTCGACCCACATGCGCACGCCTTCGTTCTCATAGACGGTACGGCCCTGCGAGAACTTCTCGCCGATAAGCGCATCCGGGAAGCGCTGGCGCGCGTACACCGGGTGGGTCGAGCGCGGCACCATCGCGTTGCGGCCCGGGCTGTAGCTGCCCGCGGTGCCGTGCACGCCGTCGCGGCCGTCGAAGACCCAGTCGGGCAGCGGCGCATTGCTCATCGCCAGGCCCTTCACGATGTCGTCGGCGATCCACTCGGCGACCTGTTTCCAGCCCGCGGCCTGCCAGGTTTCGAACGGACCCAGCGACCAGCCGTAGCCCCAGCGGATCGCGAAGTCGACGTCGCGTGCGGTGTCGGCGATCGATTCCAGGTGATACGCGGTGTAGTGGAAGGTGTCGCGGAAGCAGGCCCACAGGAACTTCGCCTGCGGGTTGTCGCTGGCGCGCAGGGCGGCGAACTTCTTCGCGGGATCCTTTTCCTTCAGCAATGCGGCGACGTCGGCGTCGAGCTCGCCGGCCGAGACGCGGAAGTCCTGCGCCTTCAGGTCGAGAACGAGGATGTCCTTGCCCTTCTTGGTGTAGAAGCCGGCACCGGTCTTCTGGCCCAGCGCCCCCTTTTCGATCAGCGCCGTGAGCCACTTGGGCGCCTGGAAGTACTGGTGCCAGGGATCGTCGGGCAGGGTGTCGGCCATCGTCTTGATGACGTGGGCCATGGTGTCCAGGCCGACCACGTCCGCGGTGCGATACGTCGCCGACTTCGGGCGGCCGATCGCCGGGCCGGTCAGCGCATCGACGGTGTCGAAGCCGAGGCCCGACTGCTCGGTGTGATGCATCGCGGCCAGCATCGAGAACACGCCGATGCGGTTGCCGATGAAGTTCGGAGTGTCCTTGGCGTAGATCACGCCCTTGCCGAGCGTGGTGGTCAGGAAGGCTTCCAGGCCCTCGAGCACCGAGGCATCGGTGGTGCGCGCCGGGATCAGTTCGGCCAGGTGCATGTAGCGCGGCGGATTGAAGAAGTGCACGCCGCAGAAGCGGTGGCGCAGCTCTTCCGGCAGGACTTCGGACAGCTTGTTGATGCCCAGGCCCGAGGTGTTGGAGGCCAGCACCGTGTGCGCGGGCACGAACGGGGCGATCTTCTTGTACAGGTCCTGCTTCCAGTCCATCCGCTCGGCGATGGCCTCGATGATCAGGTCGCAGCCCTTCAGCAATTCCAGGCCAGTTTCGTAGTTGGCGGCGACGATGCGCTCGGCCAGGGCCTTGTCCGCCAGAGGAGCAGGGCTGAGCTTGACGAGGTTGGCGATCGCCTTGGTCACGACGCCGTTAGGGTCGCCTTCCTTTGCGGGCAGGTCGAACAGCACCGTGTCGACGCCGGCATTGGTGAGGTGGGCGGCGATCTGCGCGCCCATCACGCCCGCGCCGAGTACCGCCGCACGCCGGACGAGTAGTTTCTTAGACATGTTTTGCAAGTCCTTGATGTAACGCGGGTCTAAGCCCGCGGTAGGGGGTTGAACTCAGAGACGAAAGAGGGCGATCAGGCGCTGCGAAAACCGGCAGCGGCGAACGTGATCAGCTCGCGCGCCGCGCGCTCACGGTGCGCCGCTTCGGTGACACCGGCGGGTCGCTTGATCAGGCCGAAGTCGGCCATGGCGTAGGTCAGCGCGCCAACGACGATGTCCAGGCGCCAGTACAGGGATTCCTTGCTCAGGCCGGGCAGGCAATCGGCGATGGCCTTGGCGAATTCGCGCAGCACATGGCCGTAGTGCTCGGACAGGAACTTGCGCAGCGCATCGTTCTTTTCGGCGTAGGCGCGGGCGATCATGCGGGCGAACGCGCCGTTGTGGCGGTCCTGGGCCATCGCCAGGGCCGGTCCCACGAATGCGGCGAGGATCGGCTCGAGCTCGCCCGGATGATCCTTCTGGGCCGTCTTCAGCGCAGTCAGGCGCTGCTGGCTCATCTCGTCCATGCGGCGGCGGAAGACCTCGTTGACCAGGTTTTCCTTGCTGCCGAAGTGGTAGTTGACCGCGGCGATGTTGACGTCGGCACGGCTGGTGACCTGCCGCAGCGAGGTGCCGGCGAATCCGAACTGGGCAAACAGCTCCTCGGCGGCGCCGAGGATGCGGTCCTTGGTGGAAAACGGGTGAGGTGTGGCCATGGCAAGCGGTCGCTTTCAACGGACGATTCAAACGATTGTTTCAGGCTAGAACCATACGGCACCGCACGTCAACCGTCCCAAGGCTGAAGCGGTGGCGAAAAAGTCTCCAAACCGTTCCGTACTTCGGCTAGAATTTGCCCCAGCCATATCGGCTAAACCCGCGATTCGACGCGGGTTTTTCTGTTATTCTCGGGCGCGAACATGGACTGTCACGCGGCCCGCCTATCCGGAGATCTGTCCCATGGCGCTGGAGCGCACCCTTTCGATCATCAAGCCCGACGCCGTCGCCAAGAACGTCATCGGCGAAATCTATGCGCGCTTCGAAAAGAACGGCCTGAAGGTCGTCGCCTCGAAGATGACGCAGCTCTCGCGCGCCGAAGCCGAAGGCTTCTACGCCGTGCATCGCGAGCGTCCGTTCTTCAACGCGCTGGTGGAATTCATGATCAGCGGTCCGGTGATGATCCAGGTGCTGCAGGGCGAAGGCGCCGTGCTGAAGAACCGCGATCTGATGGGCGCGACCAATCCGAAGGACGCAGCGCCGGGCACCATCCGCGCCGACTTCGCCGACAGCATCGACGCCAATGCCGTGCACGGCTCGGACTCGCTGGAGAACGCCGCGATCGAAGTCTCGTACTTCTTCCCGGCAACCGACGTGTTCGCTCGTTGATTTGAAGAAGTAGAGCAATGAACCAGACCCGCGACATCGCTATCGACCTCGTTCCCGCCGGCGCGGCTGCCGACGAGGCGACGCAGGCTGCTTTGCGCGAGTCTGTGAGCAAGACCGCGCCGTCGGAGTCGAGGACCAACATCTTCGACTTCGACCGCGCTTCGCTTGAGCGCTTCTTCGAAGAAGAACTCGGCGAGAAGAAGTTCCGCGCGCACCAGGTGATGAAGTGGATCCATCACCGCTACGTCACCGACTTTGCCGGGATGACCGATCTGGGCAAGGTGCTGCGCGCCAAGCTCGAGGAGCGTGCCGTCGTGCACGCTCCTGAGCTCATCTTCGACAAGGAATCCAGCGACGGCACCCACAAGTGGCTGCTCGGCATGGATCCCAAGAACGCAATCGAGACCGTCTACATCCCGGACAAGGGCCGCGGCACGCTGTGCGTGTCCTCGCAGGTGGGCTGCGCGCTCAACTGCCAGTTCTGCTCGACCGCGACCCAGGGCTTCAACCGCAATCTGTCGACCGCCGAGATCATTGGCCAGGTCTGGATCGCGGCGCGCCATCTGGGCAACGTCCCGCACCAGCAGCGCAAGCTCACCAACGTGGTGATGATGGGCATGGGCGAACCGCTGGCGAATTTCGACAACGTCGTGCGCGCTATGAGCATCATGCGCGACGACCTGGGCTACGGCCTGGCCAACAAGCGCGTCACGCTGTCGACCGCCGGCATGGTGCCGATGATCGACCGGCTCGCGGCCGAGAGCGACGTGTCGCTGGCCGTGTCGCTGCATGCGCCCAACGACGCGCTGCGCAGCGAGCTGGTCCCGCTCAACAAGAAGTACCCGATCGCCGAGCTCATGGATTCCTGCGTGCGCTACGCGCTGCGCAAGAAGGGCGAGTCGGTGACGTTCGAATACACCCTGATGAAGGGCGTCAACGACCAGCCGCAGCATGCGCGCGAACTCATCCGCCTGCTGCGCGAGTTCGACCGCCGCGTGCAGATGAAGGACGCGGCCAAGGTCAACCTGATTCCGTTCAACCCGTTCCCGGGCACGCGCTTCGAGCGCCCGGACGACGAAGCCATCCGCGGCTTCCAGAAACTGCTCAACAACGCCGGCATGATCGCGCCGGTGCGGCGTACGCGCGGCGACGACATCGACGCCGCCTGCGGCCAGTTGAAGGGGCAGGTGATGGACCGCACCCGCCGCCAGGCCGAGTTCCGCAAGCGGCTCGCGCAGGGAGCAGGTGATGCTGCCGCGTAAGGCCCTCGCTGCCGCTGTCGTGACCCTTGCCGTCGCGATCGGCGGCTGCGGTGCCGACGGCCCTTACGTGCGCACCAGCCTGGGCAAAGCGCATCACGTCGAACCGGCGGTCAATCGCATCAGCGAGCCCAAGGACCACAAGTCCAAAGGCGGCGACGCCGAAATGCAGCGCGATCTGGCCGAGATGCAGCGCTTCGTCGCGGAAGGCAATTTCGGCGCGGTCAAACAGGTCGCTTCGGCTGCGTTGAAGCGGGCGCCGGCTTCGGTCGAGGCACACACCTATCTGGCGGTTGCGCTGGACCACAGCGGCGACAGCCCCGATGCGGGAAGCCATTACCAGCGCGCGGCCGAGCTCGCGCCCGGCAACGGCGCCGTGGTCGGCAATTACGGCATCTGGTTGTGCGAGCAAGGGCGTGCGGCCGAAGGACTGGGCTGGCTCGATCGTGCCGTCGGGCTGCCCGGTGGCGGCGACTCGGCTCTGATCCTGGCGAATGCGGGCACCTGCGCCGGCAAGGCCGGACAGACCCAGCGGGCCGAACGTGATCTGCGTCGCGCCATCCAGCTCGATCCGGAAAGCCCGATCGCGCTGGGCGCGTTGGCGGAGCAGGAGTTCGCGGCCGGAAATGCGCTCGAGGCCCGCGCATTTTCGGAACGGCGTCTCGCTACTGCACCAGCAGACGCCAAGGCGTTGTTGCTTGCGTCACAAATTGAACAAAAACTCGGCGACAGCTCTGCGGCTGCGCGCTACGTTTCACGACTGAGAGCGGAGTTCCCCGATGCACCGGAAGCACGGAGCTCCGCTATGGGGGATGGTGGCAGGCAATGATGCATTCCGAGACTACGGGCATTGGCGCCGGATGCGGCGCCGTCCTGAAACAGGCGCGCGAAGCGGCGGGCATGTCCATCGAACAGGTGGCGTCCCAGCTGCGCATGACTATTCGCGCAGTCGCCAATCTTGAAGCCGACGAGTGGAGCTCGCTGGGTGCGCCGGTGTTCGCGCGCGGCCAGCTGAGAAGCTATGCACGTCTGCTGGGCGTGGATATCGAGCCGTATATCGAACAGGCGCCGGTCGCCTCGACGGCGCCGTCCACGCTGGTCAGCCATACGCATACCCCGGCTTATCAGCGTTTCGCCGAACAGATCGGTCGACGCGCCATCTACGTCGCCATTACCGCGGCGATTGCCGTGCCGGTGTGGCTGGGCACGCGCTCGCATTTCGGCAACAGCGAGCTTGCCGTGCAGTCGCTGGACGTGCCGGCAACGACCCAGGCCGAGCAGAGCGCGCCCGCGCAGCCGGGCGCGCAACGCACCCCGCTGGTGGCATCGATCGCATCGCTGCCGGCCGCACCGCAATCCGCTGCCGCGCTGACGATCACCTTCAACGGCGACAGCTGGGTCGAAATCCTCGGACCCGACAATCAGCAGGTGCTCGAACGCGGCCTGCTCACCGCAGGCCAGCAGCGCAGCTACAAGGTCGGTGAAGTCGGAAGCATCAAGCTCGGCAACGTCAACGCCGTGGAAGTGAAGCGCGCGGGCGTCGCGGTCGACCTGGAACCGTTCAGCCGCGCGAACGTGGCGCGCTTTACGCTATCCTCTGACGGTTCCCTCGCGCCGGTCGCTAACTGACCCGCGTCGCGGGTCGACCTCTTCTGCCGGCTGATGCCGGCTTTTGCCGGCTGGCGCCGGCTTTTCCTGATGAACCCCGCCTGCGAAGGCGGGGCGAGACTCCATGGCGATCGACGAACTTCTAGACGAACACGAACAAAGCGAACGCGTGCGCGAATGGCTGCGCCGCAACGGCAGCGCCCTTGTCTTCGGTGTTGCCCTGGGCCTCGCCGCCATCGGCGGCTGGCAGTGGTGGCAGCGCCATCAAGACGGCAAGCAGGCCCAGGCCGCGACCGACTACCAGGCCGCCATCGACGCCGTCCAGGCGAACGACAAGGCGGCGGCCGGCAAGATCCAGACGGTGCCTGAAGGGACGTTCCGCGCCCTGGCACAGCTCGAACTGGCCAAGTCGCAGGTGCAGGGCGGTCAGGTCGAAGCCGCGATTGCCACCTTGCGCGCGATCAAGGCCGCTGACCCGGCGATCGCCGCGATCGTCAACCAGCGTCTGGCCCGTCTGCTGATCGATCACAAGCAGGCCGATGCCGCGCTCAAGCTCGTCGCCACTGCCGATTCGCTGACCGCGCTGGAAATCCGCGGCGACGCGCAACTGGCCCTGGGCCAGCGCGACCAAGCCCGCGACAGCTACGGCAAGGCCCTGCTCAAGGCCGAAGTCGGTACGCCGCAACGGCGCGTGCTCGAACTGAAATTGACCGAAGCCGGCGGTACGCCCCCCAAGACCGAGAGCCAGTCCTGATGACGTCCAACACGAGTTCGACCTTTCGTACGTCGGTTTCGCCGACGCTGCTGCGTTCTTCCGCGCTGCTGATGTGCGCGATCGCCCTGGGCGGGTGCTCGACGGTCAAGGGCTGGTTCACCAGCAAGAAGGAAAAGCCGAACGAACCCGCTGAACTGACCAAGTTCACTCCCTCGGTCCAGGTCACCAAGCTCTGGTCGGAACACGCAGGCAAGGGCGAAGGCCGTGTCGGCGTGCGCCAGGGGCCCGTCGTCGCCGACGGCCGCGTCTACGCTGCCGCCGTCGAAGGCGGCGTGCGCGCGATCGACCTGCAGACCGGCAAGGAAGTGTGGCATTACGAAAGCAAGCTGCGCCTGTCCGGCGGTCCCGGCGTGGGCGAAGGGCTGGTGGTCGTCGGTAGCCTCGATGGCGAAGTCATCGCGCTCGATGCCGCGACCGGCGCCGAGAAGTGGCAGGCCAAGCTCAATGCGGAAGTGATCGCCGCACCCGCGATCGGCCTGGGCAGCGTCTTCGTCCGCTCCGACGACGGCCATGTCACCGCGTTCGATGCCGCCACCGGCGAGCGTCGCTGGTTCTGGGTGCACGATGTGCCGGCGCTGAGCCTGCGCGGCAACGACGCCGTAGTGCTGGGCCCGGGATTCGTTTTCTCCGGCAACGACGACGGTAGCGTCAGCGCGCTGTCGGCGACCGATGGCCGCACGCTGTGGAATCTGCCGGTCGGTCAGCAGGACGGCCGTAGCGAACTGGACCGCCTCGCCGATGTCGACGGCACGCCGGTGCTGGAAGCCAGCGTCCTGTACGCCACCAGCTTCAAGAAGCAGACCGTCGCGATCGATGCACCCAGCGGCCGCGCGATCTGGGCCAGTCAGTTCGGTGGCGCCGGCCGCCTGGGCATCGCCAGCGACCGCGTGGTCGTTGCCGATCCCGCCGGCAGCGTCTACGCGCTGGACAAGAGCAGCGGCGCCTCGCTGTGGCAGCAGCCCGCGCTGGCGCGCCGCCTGCTGACCTCGGCGGTGGTGCAGGGCGACTACGCCGTGGTCGGCGACTACGAGGGTTACCTGCATTGGATGAAGCTGGACACCGGCGAGCTGGCGGCACGTGCCCGCGTCAGCCACGATGCCCTGCGCGGTTCGCCGGTCGTGGCCGACGGCATCCTCGTGGCCCAGGACGTCGACGGCGAACTGGCCGCGTTCCGTCTCGGCCAGTAAGCGGCCTTTTGGGCCACCCCATGACCCCGGCCCGTGGCCGGGGTTATTGTTTGCGCGGTTCGCGGGTCTTCTGGACCGGCGAACCGCCTCGATTCGAATGATCGGCAGGTTCGCATGCTTCCCCTCGTCGCCCTGGTGGGCCGCCCCAACGTCGGCAAGTCGACGCTGTTCAACGCACTGACGCGTACTCGTGACGCGCTGGTGCACGATCAGCCTGGCGTGACCCGCGATCGCAACTACGGCGTGTGCCGGCCGGAAGGGCAGCGTCCCTTTGCCGTGGTCGATACCGGCGGCATCGCCGGTGTGGATGAAGGCCTCGCCGGCGCCACTGCGCGCCAGGCCCGGGCGGCAGCGGAAGAAGCCGATCTCGTCCTGTTCGTGGTCGATGGCCGCGAAGGCGCGTCGTCGTTGGACGACGACATCCTGCAATGGCTGCGCAAGGCCGCACGGCCGACGGTGCTCGTGGTCAACAAGACAGATGGCCTCGATGCGCGCGCCGCGATGGCCGAATTCGCCCGCTACGGCTTCAGCGATGTCATTGCGATTTCGTCCGCGCACCGGGTCGGACTGGACGAGTTGCTGGCCGACATCCACAAGCGCCTGCCGGAAGCGGGCAGCGCAGTCGAACTGGACAACGACCCCAACCGCATCCGCGTCGCCTTCATCGGCCGCCCCAATGTCGGCAAGTCGACGCTGGTGAACCGCCTGCTCGGCGAGGAGCGCATGATCGCGTCCGAGGTCCCGGGCACGACGCGCGATTCGGTCTCGATCGACATGGAGCGCGACGGCCGCCTGTATCGCCTGATCGACACCGCCGGCCTGCGCCGCAAGTCGAAGGTGGAGGAGGTGGTCGAGAAGTTCTCGATCGTGAAGACGCTCGCCGCGATCGAGGAATGCCAGGTCGCCGTGGTCATGCTCGATGCGGGCGAAGGCGTGACCGATCAGGATGCCAGCGTGCTCGGCTACGCGCTCGACGCGGGCCGCGCGCTGGTCGTTGCGGTCAACAAGTGGGATGGCCAGACCGACTACCAGCGCCAGCAGACCGAAAACCTGCTGGTACGCAAGCTCGCGTTCGTCGAATGGGCCGAAGCGGTGCGCATCAGCGCCAAGCACGGGTCGGGCCTGCGTGAGCTGTTCAACGCCATCCATCGCGCGCACAAGTCCGCGACCACCGAGCTGGGTACCAGCGAAGTGACCAAGGCGATGGAAATCGCCTACGAAACCAATCCGCCGCCGGTGGTGCGCGGACACGTGGCGAAGATGCGCTTCGCGCACCCGGGCGGCGTCAATCCGCCGACCTTCATCATCCATGGCACGCGCCTGCGCACGCTGGCCGACAGCTACAAGCGCTACCTGGAAAACTTCTTCCGCAAGCGCTTCAAGTTGGTCGGCACGCCGGTGCGCTTCGTGTTCAAGGAAGGCACCAATCCTTACGAGGGCAAGAAGAACGTCCTCACCGAGCGTCAGGTCGCGAAGAAGCGCCGCATGATCCGCCATGTGAAGCGAGGCAAGTGAGGTTTGGACCAGTCACCCTAGGCATCCTCGCCGGCGGCCGCGCCACGCGGCTCGGCGGCCTGGACAAGGCGTGGCTGGAGCGCGATGGCGTCGCGCAGGTGCTGCGCTGGCAGCGTCGCTTCGCTGCGGAAACCACGACGGTGATCGTGAGCGCCAATCGCGGGCTGGAACGCTACGCCGCCGCGGGTCTGCGTACCGTGTGCGATCGGGTCATGGGCGACATCGGTCCGCTCGCGGGGCTGGAGGCTTTGTTCGCGCACTGCGACACGCCCTGGTTGCTGACGCTTCCCGTCGATCTGGTCGGCGTCAACGACTGTCTGCTGCCCAGCCTCGTGGCGGGGTGTGCGCAGAACGGTGCGTTCGCGATCGACGACGACGGCCCGCAACCGCTGGTGGCCTTATGGCGCGTCGCGGCGGCCGCGGTTTGCGCCCACGACATGCTCGAACGCGGCCAAACCGCCGTGCACGCGCTGGAAACACAATTGGGCCTGCCGGGCGTTCGCTTCGCTGGCGTGCGTTTCGGCAACCTCAACACTCCCGACGACCTGCGCGCAGCCGGTATCCGCCATGACTGATTTTCCAACGGGGCTGCTGTTCGACGAAGCCATGACCGTGCTGGGCCAGGTGGCCGCGCGACGCCGGCTCGAGACCGAGACCTTGGCGCTTTCGCGCTGCCACGGTCGCGTGCTGGCGCAGGACATCGATGCTCCCATCGCCTTGCCTCCGTTCGACAACAGCGCGATGGACGGGTTTGCATTTCGCCACGCGGACCTGCAAGGCGACGAGACCTCGCTGCATCTTGCCGGGGAGCAATTCGCCGGACTGGCCCAGGACGTAGCGCTGGCCCATGGCGAATGCGTGCGCATCACAACCGGCGCGCCGATCCCGCCGGGTGCCGACACGGTGGCGATCAAAGAGAACTGCCGCGTCGACGGCGACGCCGTCGTCGTCCCGGGCGCGACGGTGAAAGGCGCCAACGTGCGCTACGCCGGCGAAGATGTGCGCGAAGGCGATCGCGTCCTCCAGGCGGGACAGGTGCTGACGCCTGCGCGCGTGTCCCTGGCGGCTTCGTTGGGCATCGCCTCCCTGCAGGTCTCGCGCAAACCGACCGTTGCGGTCTTCAGCACCGGCGACGAACTGGTGGAGCCCGGCATGCCGCTGCGCCCCGGCCAGATCTACGACAGCAATCGCGAGCTGCTGATGGGACTGCTGCGCGCGGAGGGCCTGGAACCCACGGCCTGGCCCCGTCTGCCGGACGATCCCAAACAAGTGGAGATCGCGCTGCGCGACGCCGGCTGCGCCTTCGACCTGATCATCACCGCGGGCGGCGTTTCGGCCGGCGAGAAGGATTATCTGCCGGGTGTGCTCGCGCAGTTCGGACAGACCCATTTCTGGAAGGTGAAGATGAAGCCGGGCATGCCCCTGCTGCTCGGCACGCTTGACCAGGCGCAGGTGCTCGGGTTGCCCGGCAACCCGGTGTCCGTGCTCGCGACCTACCTCACCTTCGGCCGCGCCCTGATCGACGCTTTGCAGGGCCGCAGCGAACCGCGTGCCACCTGGCGGGCGCAATTGGTTGCGCCCCTGGACAAGCCGCACCCGCGCCGCGAATTCCTCCGTGCCTGGCTGCAGGCGGGCGACAACGGCGTCTTGCACGTCGAGCCGAACCCCGCGACCGGATCGCATCGGCTGCATGCGGCGGCCCACGCGAACGCGCTCATCGTGGTTCCCGAAGGCCCGCAGCGCTATGCCGCCGGAGCCGTAGTGGAGGTCATTCCGCTGTAATCGGCGGAGTCGGTGGCGTTGCGCGTGAGCGACGCCGATAATCTGCCCATGGCCATTGCAGTGATTACGCCGGCAGACGCACTCGACCGCCAACGCAGCGGCGCAGTGCTGGTGGATGTGCGGGAGGCGCATGAACGCGCGACCGGTTTCGCGGCGGGCGCACTGGGCATCGCACGCGCCGAACTGGAGGCGGATCCGGCCGCAGTGCTGCCCGAAATCGGCGCCGAGATCCTGTTGATCTGCCAGTCCGGTGCGCGCTCGCTGAAAGCCGCGCAAGCCCTGCAGGACGCCGGTTACCGCTGTCTCGCCTCGGTGGAGGGCGGCACGACGCGCTGGATCGCCGAAGGGCTGCCGGTTACGCGTCCGCAGGTCGACACCGATTTCTACGATCGCTATTCGCGCCATCTGCGCCTGCCCGAAGTGGGTGAAGCCGGGCAGCGCAAGCTGGAAGCGGCACGCGTCGCGATGGTCGGCGCCGGCGGGCTGGGTTCGCCGGCGGCCTATTACCTCGCCGCCGCGGGCGTCGGCACGATCGTGTTGGCCGACGACGATGTGGTCGATCGCAGCAACCTGCAGCGGCAGATCCTGCACACCGAGGACCGCATCGGCCTCGCCAAGGTCGAATCGGCGCGCATTGCGCTGTCTGCCTTGAATCCGCGTCTGAAGGTCGAAGCATTCCCCGAACGCATCACCTCCGACAATGTCGAACGTCTGATCGCGGACGCCGACGTGGTCGTCGATGGCGCCGACAACTTTCCCGTGCGCTATCTGCTCAACGATGCCTGCGTGAAGCTGCGCAAGCCGCTGGTGTACGCCGCGGTGCATCGCTTCGAAGGGCAGGTGAGCGTGTTCGACGCCGGCCGCCATCGCGGGCAGGCGCCGTGCTACCGCTGCCTGTTTCCCGAGCCGCCGCCGCCCGAGGCCGCGCCCAACTGCGCCGAGGCCGGCGTACTCGGCGTCCTGCCAGGCGTGATGGGTCTGCTGCAGGCCACCGAAGCGGTGAAGCTGATCCTCGGCATCGGCGAGCCGCTCACCGGTCGCCTGCTGAACTTCGATGCATTGGCCATGCGTTTTCGCGAGACCCGCTTGCGCCCGGATCGTGACTGCCCCGTGTGTGCGGCGGAACGTGAATTCCCCGGCTACATCGACTATGCGAGGTTTTGCGCGGGACAGTAGAGGAACCAAGCCGATGGACAGCGTTCGCGTCGTGGCCAACCGGTTCGTTCGCTTCGCCGTCGTGCTCGTCTTGCTGGCGTTCGGCCCACTCTGCGCCGCGCAGGACACTGCGCCCGCCGTGGCGTCGCCCTCGTTGTGCAGCCGCATTCCGCAATCGCCGCCGTCCTACGGCGCGCGCATCGCCTTGATCGCCTGTGCCGAGAACGCGTTGTGGTTCGGGCCCTTCATCGATGCGCAGGGACGACTGGCCAGCCTGACGGTCTCGGAAGGCGAGCGCCTGCGTCTGCAGGACGGCACCACACCGGCATGGCAACGCGTCGCCGATTATTGGAAAGGCAGCGGCTTGCTGACGCAGATGGCGAATTTCCCTGGTGCGCTGGATTGCGGTCTGGCCGGCGACAGTCATCTGCAGACGTCGTCGTGCCGCGCGTTTCTGAGCGACACGCCGTGGTCGGCCGTGTTCGTTTCCTACGTCATGAACCGCGCGGGCGTGCCGGGATTCAATCCGTCCGCGAGCCACATCGATTACATCCGCGATGCCTATCGCTATCCGCAGGCTTCGCCTTATGTGCTGGCCGATCCGGATACCACCAGTCCCGCCGCCGGCGATCTGCTCTGCTTCTCGCGCGGTCGCAACGACGTCGGCGCACAGGGCTTCCGCGCCTTCCTCGCCAGCGGTTCGGGCGACGGCATGAACATGCATTGCGACATCGTCGTCGCCGCCAATCCCGACGGCGACGGCAAGCTTTATCTCGTCGGCGGCAACGTGCTGCAGGGCGTCACGCTGCGGGTGCTCGCGCTCAACCGCAGCAACGCCATCTGGGGGTTGCCGCGACGCATCGGCGATCCGGCCGCGTGCCAGCCCGGTAGCGAGGGCACGTGCAGTTTCAACCGACAGGACTGGGTCGCGCTGATGAAGCTCAAACCCTTGCCCGTGCCCAGTGGATTGGCGCCCGTGCCGAGCGCGCCACCGCGCTGCTGTACGCAGTGTCCACTGCCGATACCGGCCGAACTGAAGCGCTGCCCGCCCTTGCAGCGTCCGGTGGACGCGCAGCAGGGCGGGCAGGGAGGTTAGGGACTGTTCGCTTTGGACGACGCCGTTGGCGGGACGCGCTCAGACGACGCGTTCGACGACTGCACCGGCGCTGGCCGACCGGCGCCGCGGTTTGGCGCGCGGATCCAATTGCACGTTGAGCACCATGTTGCAGTGAATGCAGCTGTAGCTCAGGCAGCGGATGTCGTCATTGCCATTGTTCTGGCCGAAAACGCTCTCGATGCGCACATGCAGCAAACGCTTGCCGCATTTGGGGCATTCGCCTTGGTTGATCATGTCGACGTTCTCCGGAACGGATACGGATTCGGGTGAGCCGGACTCGAGTGAGCCAAGTTCGGGCGGCGCAGGTCGGAGTGGCGCCCCTTACGAGTATTGGGCGTGTAGGTGAGAGTCTGCGCCGTGAAGAAGACCCTGAGCGCCTTGGAAAAGCCGCGCGCGCTGGCCACGTTGCCGTGCTCGGCCGCCGGTAGTTCGAGCACGTGCGGTGGCCGCGGCAGCGAGTCGATCAGCCGTTGCGTATTCGCGGCCGGGATCACCGCATCGCGTCCGGCACGGACCACCAGGATCGGACCGCGGTGGCGCGCCAGGTTCGACACCGAGTCGTAGCGCTCGCGCGCCAGCAGGCGTACGGGCAGCCACCGGTAATGGAACTGGCCGATGTCGGTGAGCGTGTCATAGGGGGTGATCAGTGCCAGGCGCCGCACCCGGCGCCGCGCCGCCACGTGGGCGGCGACACCCGAGCCCAGGCTGTAACCGATCACGTCAACGCCGGTCCGCGGGTGCTGCCGGCGTACGTGATCGAACAATGCCAGGGCATCGCCGGCCAGCGATTCCTCGCTGGGTTCGCCTTCGCTGGCACCGAACCCGCGATAGGCGACCAGGTAGCACGTGTGGTGCGGGAACCAGCGGGCGAAGTTGACCCGGTGCTGCTGGATCGGTTCCGAGTTCCCGCCGAAGTAGACCAGCGCGCGTTTCTGTCCCGGGTTGACGATCCAGCCACGCAGCGTGATGTCGCCGTTCACCAGCGCGAAATTGGTCTGCTCCACTTCGACCCGCGTAGGCGCCGGGCAATACACCAGGTCGCGCTGGCGCACGTACATGAGGCCACATAAGCCCACGTACGCCATCGTCAATGGCAGTGCGATCCAGAACATGGCCCTGTGCCGTGTGGCGTTCGACCCTTTCGCTAGGAACCTGAGAGAAGCCTAGGGTTCACGACGTGATCCGGATGCATGCGCGGTTTCGTCGTACTTCATTCGGTATTGACGAACCCGTACCGTTCCCCTACGTCGCGGCCGGAGGCTTGCTCTTATGCAAACGCTGCGCAGCCTCGAACGCGGCCAGTTGCTCCGGCGTCGCCTCGCGCTGGTGCTTGGCCTTCCACTGCGGGAAGGCTTCGCCGTAGACCGTTTCGCGCGCCTCGTCCTTGGTCATGGTGATGCCGCGGTGCTCGGCGGCCTCCCGGTACCAGTCGGCCAGGCAGTTGCGGCAGAAGCCGGCCAGGATCATCAGGTCGATGTTCTGGACGTCGGGCCGTTCCTGCAGCAGATGGTCGCGCAGGCGACGGAACACGGCGGCTTCGATCTGGGTGGTTTCGAAATCGGTGTCGGACATGGCGAGAGGCCTGTGAAAGCAGACCGGAGCAGGGGAGGGATGGGCGATAATGTGCGCCTTCATCCCCCAACACCACCCAAGTCGGCCCGCCTACGCATGACCGCCCGCATCCTTGACGGCAAACGCATCGCCGAAGACCTGCTCGACAACCTCAAGGCGCGGGTCGATGCGCGGGTCAAGGCGGGCCAGGCCGCCCCGGGCCTGGCCGTGGTGCTGGTGGGCAACGATCCGGCCTCGGCGGTCTACGTCAAGAACAAGCGCCGCGCGGCGCAGAAGGTCGGCATCCGGGCGATCGACTACGACCTGCCCGCCGACACCAGCGACGAGCAACTGCTGGCCCTGGTCGACCAGCTCAATGCCGATCCGCAGGTGCACGGCATCCTCGTGCAACTGCCGCTGCCGGGCCATCGCGATGCCACCCATCTGATCCATCGCATCGACCCGCGCAAAGACGTGGACGGTTTCCATCCGGAAAACGTGGGCCATCTGGCGTTGCGCCAGTTCGGCCTACGTCCCTGCACGCCGCGCGGGATCACCACGCTGCTGGCCTATACCGACCGGCCGGTGCGCGGGCAGAGTGCAACGATCGTTGGCGTTTCCAACCATGTCGGCCGGCCGATGGCGCTGGAACTGCTGATCGCCGGCTGCACGGTGACCAGCTGCCACAAGTTCACCCCGCCGGACGTGCTCGAACGCGCCGTGCGCGACGCCGACATCCTGGTGGTGGCCGTGGGCAGGCCGCAGCTGATTCCGGGCGAATGGGTCAAGCCCGGCGCCGTGGTGATCGATGTGGGCATCAATCGCCTGGACGACGGCCGCCTGGTCGGCGACGTGGGGTTCGCGGCCGCCTCGCAGCGCGCCAGCTGGATCACGCCGGTGCCGGGCGGCGTCGGGCCGATGACCGTGGCGACCCTGATGCAGAACACGCTGGAAGCCGCCGAGGCCGCGGACGCCTGAGCGGGGATTAAGCACAGTCCGTGACCACAGTTTCCCACGCGCTGCGGCGCGTTTTGGCCCAAACGCATGCCAATTGGGGCCGCGGCGCGTTACAATGACTCGCTTCATCCACCCGGGACCGCCCATGCTGCGTATCCAGGCTGAAGCGCTGACCTACGACGACGTTTCCCTCGTCCCCGCGCATTCGATCGTCCTGCCTAAGGACGTCTCGCTCGCCACGCGACTGACCCGCGACCTGACCATTCGCCTGCCGATCCTGTCGGCGGCCATGGACACGGTCAGCGAAGCCCGCCTCGCCATCGCGATGGCGCAACTGGGCGGCATCAGCATCGTCCACAAGAACATGAGCCTCGAGGCGCAGGCGGCGCAGGTCGCCCACGTCAAGAAGTTCGAAGCGGGCGTGATCAAGGAGCCGTTTACCGTCGGCCCCGAAACCACGATCGCCGAAGTGCTCAAGCTCACCCGCGCCCGCAACATCTCGGGCGTGCCGGTGGTGGAGAGCGGGCAACTGGTCGGCATCGTCACCAGCCGCGACATGCGCTTCGAGAAGAAGCTCGACGATCCGGTCCGCCACATCATGACCAAGAAGGATCGCCTGATAACGGTGCGCGAAGGCGCATCGGACGAGGAAGTCCTGCAGCTCCTGCACAAGCACCGCATCGAGAAGGTGCTGGTGGTCAACGACGGCTTCGAGCTGCGCGGCCTGATCACGGTGAAGGACATCCAGAAGAAGTCCGACAACCCCAACGCCGCCTACGACAGCAGCGAACGCCTGCTGGTCGGCGCCGCAGTGGGCGTCGGTGGCGATACCGAGGCGCGCATCGAAGCACTCGCTGCCGCCGGCGTGGACGTCGTGGTGGTCGACACCGCGCACGGCCACTCGCAAGGCGTGCTGGACCGCGTGAAGTGGGTCAAGAAGCGCTTCCCGCAGCTGCAGGTCATCGGCGGCAACATCGTTACCGGCGATGCCGCGCTCGCGTTGATGGATCACGGCGCGGACGCGGTGAAGGTCGGCGTCGGCCCCGGTTCGATCTGCACCACGCGCATCGTGGCCGGTGTGGGCGTGCCCCAGGTCACCGCGATCGACATGGTCGCCGAGGCGCTGCAGGACCGCATTCCGCTGATCGCCGACGGCGGCATCCGTTACTCCGGCGACATCGGCAAGGCGCTGGTCGCCGGCGCTTCCTCGGTGATGATCGGCGGCCTGTTCGCCGGTACCGAAGAAGCCCCGGGCGAAGTCGAACTCTTCCAGGGCCGCAGCTACAAGAGCTACCGCGGCATGGGTTCGCTGGGCGCGATGGAGCAGGGCTCCAAGGACCGCTATTTCCAGGACGCGAGCGACGCCGACAAGCTGGTGCCCGAAGGCATCGAAGGCCGCGTGCCGTACCGCGGCCCGCTGCGCGGCGTGGTGCATCAGCTCGCCGGTGGCCTGCGCGCGACGATGGGTTATGTCGGCTGCTCGACGATAGAAGAAATGCGCAAGAAGCCGTCGTTCGTGAAGGTCACCAGCGCGGGTACGCGCGAGAGTCACGTGCACGACGTGCAAATCACCAAAGAACCGCCGAACTATCGCGCTGGATGAGTTTGATCGCAGAAGGGAGACGGCAGTTTCCCTTCTTCGTTTTTGAGTCCGGTTTTTTCAATTCGTACTTCGCACCGCCGACCCCATGACGACGAATATCCATAGCGACAAGATCCTCATCCTCGATTTCGGTGCGCAGTACACGCAGCTGATCGCACGCCGCATCCGCGAGATCGGCGTCTACTGCGAAGTCTGGGCCTGGGACCACGATCCGGCCGAGATCGCGAAGTTCGGCGCCAAGGGCATCATCCTGTCAGGCGGCCCGGAGTCGACCACGCAGCACGGCGCGCCCAAGGCGCCGCAGGAAGTCTTCGACAGCGGCCTGCCGATCCTCGGCATCTGCTACGGCATGCAGACCCTGGCCGCGCAGCTGGGTGGCGCGACGGAAGCCGCGGATGCGCGCGAATTCGGCCATGCCGAAGTCGAACTGGTCGCCAAGGACGCCTTGCTCGGCGGCCTGAGCGATCACGACGGCGAATCGCGCATCGACGTGTGGATGAGCCACGGCGATCACGTCGCCAAGGCGCCGCCGGGCTGGACGATCACCGCCGTCACCGACCGCATCCCGGTCGCCGCGATGGCATTGGAAGCCAAGCGCTGGTACGGCGTGCAGTTCCATCCGGAAGTCACGCACACCAAGCAGGGCCAGACCTTGCTGCGCCGCTTCGTCGCCGACATCTGCGGCTGCCAGACGCTGTGGACCGCCGCCAACATCATCGAAGACCAGATCGCGCGCGTACGCGAGCAGGTCGGCGACGACGAGGTGATCCTCGGCCTGTCGGGCGGCGTGGACTCCTCGGTCGTCGCGGCGCTGCTGCACAAGGCGATCGGCAAGCAGCTGACCTGCGTGTTCGTCGACACCGGCCTGCTGCGCTGGAACGAGGGCGACCAGGTGATGGCGATGTTCGCCGAGCACATGGGCGTCAAGGTGGTCCGCGTCAACGCGGCCGACCGCTATTTCGAGAAGCTCAAGGGCGTCGACGATCCGGAAGCCAAGCGCAAGATCATCGGCAACCTCTTCATCGAGATCTTCGACGAAGAATCCGCCAAGCTCAGCAACGCGAAGTGGCTGGCGCAGGGCACGATCTATCCGGACGTGATCGAGTCCGCCGGCAGCAAGACCGGCAAGGCGCACGTCATCAAGAGCCACCACAACGTCGGCGGCCTGCCCGAGGACATGAAGCTCAAGCTGGTGGAGCCGCTCCGCGAGCTGTTCAAGGACGAAGTGCGTCGCCTCGGCGTCGAACTCGGCCTGCCGCGCGCGATGGTCTATCGCCATCCGTTCCCGGGCCCGGGCCTGGGCGTGCGCATCCTCGGCGAGGTCAAGCGCGAGCATGCCGAACTGCTGGCCAAGGCCGACCACATCTTCATCGACGAGCTGCGCAAGTCCGGCTGGTACGACAAGGTCAGCCAGGCCTTCGCGGTGTTCCTGCCGGTGAAGTCGGTCGGCGTGGTCGGCGACGCGCGCGCCTACGAGTGGGTGATCGCGCTGCGTGCGGTGGAGACCATCGACTTCATGACCGCGCACTGGGCGCACCTGCCGTACGAGCTGCTGGGCACGGTGTCCAACCGCATCATCAACGAACTGCGTGGCGTGTCGCGCGTCGTCTACGACATCAGCGGCAAGCCGCCGGCGACGATCGAGTGGGAGTAAGGTTGGGATGTATGGCGGGTTTTGCTGACAGCCAACCATCCCGCTCATCCTGAGCTTGTCGAAGGATGCCCCGAGATCTAACCGTGACATTCTGGACCTACATCCTCAAGTGTGCGGACGGCTCGTATTACACGGGCCACACGGACGATCTCGAGTTTCGGTTGGCGCAGCACGATCAAGGCGCGATTCCCTCGTGCCACACCTTTTCGCGTAGGCCGGTTGAGCTTGTTTATTCACAGGCCTTCGAGGATCGGGACGATGCTTTTCGCGCAGAGCGCCAGATCAAGGGGTGGCGGCGGGAGAAGAAGGAGGCGCTGATTGCGGGGCGCTTCGATCTTTTGCCGTCACTTGCTAGAACAGCACGAGTGGGTAGCGGACACGATGCGAGCGTCCTTCGACAGGCTCAGGACGAGCGGGTATCCGGGATGGCTCAGGTGCTTCGACATGCTGCGGACACGCAGATAAGTGAGTCGGATATGCACTGGATGCATCACGCGCTCGCCTTGGCCGAGCGCGCGCAGCACGAGGACGACGAGATTCCGGTAGGCGCCGTGCTCGTTTCCGCGGAAGGCGAAATCCTCGGCGAGGGCTGGAACCGCAACATCACCGAGAGCGACCCCACCGCGCATGCGGAAGTCGTCGCGATGCGTGCCGCGGGGGCCAAGCTCGCCAATCACCGCCTGCTGGGCACGACGCTCTACGTGACGCTGGAGCCTTGTGCCATGTGCGCGATGGCGATGATCCATGCCCGCGTCGGACGGGTGGTGTTCGGCGCGAGCGATCCCAAGACCGGCGCCGCCGGCAGCGTCTTCGACCTGCTCGCCGATCCACGACACAATCATCGCATCGACGTGCAGGGCGGCGTGCTGGCGGAAGAAGCCAGCCGGCGGCTCACCAATTACTTCCGCGCCAAGCGCGGCAAGACGCCGTTGTAGATTCGAGTCGCGGGCTTCAGCGGCTCTTGCGGCCGAGTTCGTGGTCCAGTTCGAGGTCGAAGCTCTGCACGGCCAGGCTGACCTCCCGCCACAGGAAGAAACTGGCCACGAGCAGGAACGACACGCCGAACACCGCCAGCACTGTCGGCAGCGCGCCCATGCGGAATCCCAATACCGCATCCACCGCCAGCGTCAGGCTGGTGCCAACGAAGCTGGCCAGCGCCGCATAGAGCATCTGGCACGCGCGCAGGACCAGGTGCGCGCGCTGGCGATGGCGAGTGATCTGCATGTCGCGTTCGGCGCGGTCGGGCGCTTCGGCTTCCCACGCCACGATCAGCGACCTCAAACGATCGACCACGCGCGCCAGCCGCGTATTCGCGGCCGTGAGCAGCGCGGCCGTGGCGGTCAGGAAGAACGCCGGTGCCAGCATCGCGGTGAGGATGGCGTAATGGACGTACGTCGGGTTGGAGAACATGGGGTTCGATTCGACGGAGGCTGAGCTATGATGCGACGTCCCGGACGGCAGTGCGAGCGAATGGTGAACCCGCAGAAGGAACAGCGACTGATCTGGATCGACCTGGAAATGACCGGGCTCGATACCGACAACGATTCGATCCTGGAGATCGCCACCGTCGTCACCGATGCACAGTTGCAGGTGCTCGCGGAAGGTCCCGAACTCGCCATCGCGCATCCGCTGGAACGGCTCCAGGCGATGGACGAGTGGAACCGCAATCAGCACGGCAAATCCGGTTTATGGCAGCGCGTTCTGGAGCAGGGCGTGTCGATGGCGGAAGCCGAAAAGCGCACGCTGGATTTTCTCGCCCAGTGGGTGCCGGCCAATTGTTCGCCCATGAGCGGCAATTCAATCTGCCAGGACCGCCGCTTCCTGCACCGCTGCATGCCGCAGCTGGAAAAGTACTTCCATTACCGCAACCTCGACGTCAGCACGATCAAGGAACTAGCGCGGCGCTGGGCCCCAAGCGTGCTCAATGGCGTGCGCAAGGAATCCAAGCACACGGCGCTGAGCGACATCCACGATTCGATCGCCGAACTCGCGCACTACCGCGTGGTGATGGGCAAGCTGGGCGGCCTCGACTGAGGCGTCAGCCTCTGGGCTGATTCGATCCCGGCGCGTCGGTCGCCGGAGCGTTCAAGACCGCACTGCTCAGCGCGTCCGTCAGCGCACGGCCGTCGGCACCGTGATGGAAGACGCGAACATCGCGCACCGTCGCCGGCAGGCCGATGCCCATCTCGATCAGCGCATTGCGGACGGCTTCGGTCAGATCGCTGCGCAACTGCATGACATCGCCGGTGCGTGCCCAGACCCGCAATTCGATGCTGAGGCGATTGTCGGCCGCCAGGCCGGTGGCGAGTACGGCCGGCTCGGGTTCCTGCATGACGCGCGCGTCCTGCTTTGCGATCTCGATCAGGCGTGCCCGCGCGGCCTGCAGATCGTCGCCGTGCGCGAGGCTGGAAGCGATATCGATCCGGCGCTTCATCGTCGCGGTGAAGTTGGTGATCGCCGCCGCGGTGATCAGGCCGTTGGGCACGATCACGACGCGGTTGTCGGGCGTGCGCAGACGCGTCTGGAAAACACGCACCTGCTCGACCGTTCCTTCGAGACTCGCGACGTTGACGTAGTCGCCCGCACGGAAGGGCCGTTGCACGATCAGCTGGAAGCCGGCGACGAGATTCGACAGCGAGTCCTTCAAGGCCAGGCCGATACCCAGGCCGGCCGCACCGAGCACCGCAAACAGCGAAGCGGGCGCGAAGCCCATGTATTGCAGCGCCGCCAGGATGACTATTACGACCATCGCCGCATACGCGATGTTGCGCAGGAAGCCACGCAGCGTGGCTTCCGTGTGCGTGCGTTCCAGGACGCGGTCGAGCGTGCGCGAGAGCCGCTTCGCCAGCCACAACCCGATCAGCAGGATGAGTGCCGCACCCAGCAGGCGCAGGCCGTAAACCTCGGCCAGCGCCCGCCAGTGTTCCAGCGAGTGCAGTTCCTTCAGCGTGGTCCCGGCGACGACTTCTTCCATGGCGCGGCGATCAGGCGGCGGCCGCGGCGGCCTTCACCTTGGCCAGACGCAGCCAGGTGTCGACGACGGTGTCGGGATTGAGCGACACCGACTCGATGCCTTGCTCCATCAGCCACACGGCAAGATCCGGATGATCGCTCGGGCCCTGACCGCAGATGCCGACGTACTTGCCCTTGGCGCGTGCGGCCTGGATGGCCATCGACAGCATCTTCTTGACCGCCGGATTGCGTTCGTCGAACAGGCTGGCGACGATCGCGGAGTCGCGGTCCAGGCCCAGCGTCAGCTGGGTTAGGTCGTTCGAGCCGATCGAGAAGCCGTCGAAGATGTCGAGGAATTCATCGGCGAGCAGTGCGTTCGACGGCACTTCGCACATCATGATGACCTTCAAACCGTCCTTGCCCTGTTCCAGACCGTTGGCCTTGAGCACTTCGATGACCTTGCGGCCTTCTTCCAGCGTGCGCACGAACGGGATCATGACCCAGCAATTGGTCAGACCCATCTGTTCGCGCACCTTCTTCACCGCGCGGCATTCAAGCGCGAAGCAGTCGGCGAAGCTCGGATCGACATAGCGGCTCGCGCCGCGGAAGCCGATCATCGGGTTTTCTTCGTGCGGCTCGTAACGCGCGCCGCCGATCAGGTTGGCGTATTCGTTCGACTTGAAGTCGGACAGGCGCACGATCACCGGATGCGGCGCGACCGACGCGGTGATGGTGGCGATGCCTTCGGCCAGACGATCCACGTAGAAATCGACCGGATGGCCGTAGCCGGCGATCTTGGCGTCGATCTTCTTCTTGGTTTCCGCGTCCTGCGAGGAATACTCGAGCAGCGCCTTCGGATGGATGCCGATGTGGCTGGCGATGATCATTTCCAGGCGCGCCAGGCCGATGCCGGCATTGGGCAGCATGGCGAAATCGAAGGCGCGCTCCGGGTTGGCGACGTTCATCATCACCTTGAGCGGCGCTTCCGGCATCTTGTCGAGGTCGGCGACGTTGCGCTCGAAGGGCAGGGCGCCCGCGTAGATGTAGCCGGTGTCGCCTTCGGCGCAGGAGATGGTGACTTCCTGGCCGTCCTGGATCGTGTCCAGCGCATTGCCGGTACCGACGACAGCCGGCACGCCCAGTTCGCGCGCGATGATCGCCGCGTGGCAGGTACGGCCGCCGCGGTTGGTGACGATCGCCGCCGAACGCTTCATCACCGGTTCCCAATCCGGGTCGGTCATGTCGGCGACGAGCACGTCGCCCGGCTGCACGCGGCTCATGTCGTCGAGCGAACGCACCACACGGGCGACGCCACTGCCGATCTTGTTGCCGATGGCGCGTCCTTCCGCGATCACTTCACCGCGCTTGATGAGCGCATAGCGTTCGATCTGCGTGGCGTGCGCACGCGACTTCACCGTTTCCGGACGCGCCTGGACGATGAAGAGCTTGCCGCTGATACCGTCCTTCGCCCATTCGATATCCATCGGGCGGCCGTAGTGCTTTTCGATCACCAGCGCCTGCTTGGCCAGTTCGTGCACGTCGGCGTCGTTGATGGAGAAGGTGTTGCGCAGGTCGGCAGGGGTTTCTTCGATCCTGACGCGCTCGCCCGGCTGGTCCGAATACACCATGCGCTGCTGCTTGGCGCCGATCGAACGACGCAGGATCGCCGGCTTGCCCTGTTGCAACGTGGGCTTGTAGACGTAGAACTCGTCGGGGTTCACCGCGCCCTGCACGACCATCTCGCCCAGGCCGAAGCTGGAAGTGATGAAGACCACCTCGCGGAAGCCGGATTCGGTGTCCAGCGTGAACAGCACGCCCGAAGCGCCGACGTTCGAGCGCACCATCAGCTGCACGCCGGCGGACAGGAACACGTCCTCGTGCTTGAAGCCATGGTGCACGCGATAGGCGATGGCGCGGTCGTTATAAAGCGAAGCGAAGACTTCCTTGACCTTGTGCACCACGTCGTCGGCACCGGTCACGTTGAGGAAGGTTTCCTGCTGGCCGGCGAACGAAGCGTCGGGCAGGTCTTCAGCGGTAGCCGACGAACGCACGGCGACGGCCACGTCCGAACCACCGTTCTCATCGCACAATTGCTTATACGCCTTGCGGATGTCGGCATCGAGGTCCGCCTGCAGCGGCGCGTCGATCACCCAGCCGCGGATTTCCTTGCCGGCCGCGGTGAGGGCGGGGACGTCTTCCACGTCCAGCGTCGCCAGCTTGTCGTAGATGCGCTGATGCAGATCGTTGTGGGCGATGAAGGCCTTGAAGGCTTCCGCCGTGGTCGCGAAACCGCCGGGAACGGAAACGCCGAGGTTCGCCAGATTGCCGATCATCTCGCCGAGCGAGGAGTTCTTGCCGCCCACGCGGGCCAGGTCGGACAGGCGAAGCGCGTGCAGCCAGAGGATGTTCTCGTTCAAGACGGGGCTCCGTAAGGGGGGAGGGGCCGGAGGGCCTGGATGGCGAAACCGCTATTATCGCCGCTGCTCCGGGCCCAGACAAACGCGGCTCGCAGCGGTTTTTCGATAACTCAGACGCTTGCGAGGTGGGTGATGCCCGGAATTCGGCCGGTCTTCTACGTTTCCGACGGTACCGGCATCACCGCCGAGACGATCGGGCACAGTCTGCTCACGCAGTTCACCCAGACGCGCTTCGTCACCGACCGCTATTCCTTCGTCGACAGCGTGGAGCGGGCGGCGGAGATCGCCGCGAAGGTCCGGGCGGCCGCCGAGCAATACAGCGCCCGTCCGATCGTGGTGAATTCCTGCGTCGACGGCACCGTAAGCGCCGCCCTGGCCGAGAGCGGGGCGCTGATGCTGGATATCTTCGCGCCGTTCATCGAGCCGCTGGAACGCGAGCTGGGCGAGGCCCGCGAGCGCCGCATCGGCCAGGCCCACGGCCTGGTCGACTTCGACACCTATCACCGTCGCATCAACGCGATGAATTTCGCGTTGACCCACGACGACGGCGCGGCGACCGACTACGCGGGCGCGGACGTGATCCTGGTGGCGGTGTCGCGCGCCGGCAAGACGCCTACCTGCGTCTATCTGGCGCTGCACTACGGGATTCGCGCGGCCAATTACCCGCTGACCGAAGAGGATCTGGAGCACGATCGTCTGCCGGCGCGGCTGCGGCCTTATCGCAACAAGCTGTTCGGGCTGACCATCGACCCGGTACGTCTACAGCAGATCCGGCAGGAACGCCGGCCTAATTCGCGCTACGCGCAGTACGAGACGTGCAGGCGGGAGGTCGCGGCGGCGGAGGCGATGTTCCGCGGAGAGCGGATTTCGACGCTGAGCACCACGCACACCTCGATCGAGGAAATCGCCAGCAAGGTGCTGAGCACGCTGGGCATCCATCGCGAAATGTTCTGAGCTGATGTCCGGCCGCTGAAGCGGCTGCGGAACGCCACAAAACGCGAGGGAAGAACTGTGACATTAGGCGCGTTCATCCGGCGCGTCAACGCTGCGCCTTGCTGTCCGCACGTGTAGGATCGGGCCCATGCAGCAGCTAGTTCACCGCAACGCGCACGCCGATCTGCTGGGCCGTCTCCGGCTCGGCAAGTTCGGCTGGCTGATGGGGCTGTACGCGGAAAATCACGTCCGCCTGCAGCGATTGTTCGAACCCGCCGATCTGGCGCCGGGACGCTACCGATCCGATATCGGCGACGGCGTGCCGCTGCTCCTGGATGTCATCGAGCAGCATCGCTACACCACCGAATTGCGCCTGACCTACGACATGCTCGATCCGGTGACCGGCGAGCCCGATCCGTCGGCGTATCTGCGCGTCTACCACGACGCGCGCCAGGTCGAAGCCACGCATTGCTACGTCGGACGGCGCTGGCAGGACGTCATCGGCATGTATCCGCCGCCCGCCGCCGTCATCGGCCATCGCCTGCGCATGAACACGTTTCTCGGCAAGTGGGTGCAGTACCTGGCGGAGAGTGGCCACGGTGTCGCGACGCTGCGTCGTCTTGGCGACACCGACGTGAAAAAAATCGAAAAGGTGGCTTGACGCTCCTGAATCAGCCCCCTAAGATAGCGGTCTTTCCAGCGCCGTGGGGCCATAGCTCAGCTGGGAGAGCGCCTGCATGGCATGCAGGAGGTCGCCGGTTCGATCCCGGCTGGCTCCACCACTGGTTACAAAAAACAGGCCGGCTTTCAACGAAGAACATCTCGATGAAAGCAAAAGTTTTACAGCGTCCCCATCGTCTAGAGGCCTAGGACATTACCCTTTCACGGTAGCGACCGGGGTTCGAATCCCCGTGGGGACGCCAACTAAGCAAACACTCAGGGCTCGGGAAACCGGGCCCTGAGTGTTTTTGGCATTCGTTCGGTAATTCCTGCGAGCGCGTGTGTCAGATCGATGCTGACCTTCGAGATTCAGGCTGATCGCTCAGCTTTGAGCTCGAACGCTTGCAGGCGCTCAGGCTCTTGCCGAGGTCGCTCGTCGACTGACCCGCATCGGGTACGAATGCCGCAACATAGACTAGCGCAGCGACTTGTCGTTCGTCCCTGTCTGCGTAATGACCATCCCGCCCCTCGAATTACTAGACGACGGTGGGATCCTGAGTCTTCCGCTATTGGCTGGGGCAGCGTATTTCAAGCTTGCGCGGGCCCGAACGGCGGTGCAGCATGCCAAGACTAGGGGCGTTGGGGGACGGCCATGGGATCGGTTGAGCTGGTACTAGATGGACTTTTTTCGGCAGATGCAGTTGCGCGCACCGCACAGCGATACACAAACGAGTTCTATGTAGAGATCGCGACAGTACCTTCGGGACATCAGGTTCGTCTGACCCCGATTCATGACGGGGCGTTGCTGGATCACCTTACCCAACGTTTCAGAAATGATGCCCTGGATGAGCGGTTGCGCGAACGGGTGCGCGCAGAGACAGCTGAGCTGCAAATCGCCCTGATAGAGGCGGCCCTGCAAGGGGCGCAAGGCATCGGGCGAGCCCGGTGACACGTTTCGTTGGCCAACAGGCTTTCGAAGGTGCTCCGGGCTACCGGTTGCTACCTCTAAGGTTTCGACGTTTACCCTGGGACCAGAAGCGCGTTTTTGTGAGCTCCATGGCGGGGGATTGGTTGCTCATGGCGCGAACCGATCTGGATCGGGTCATTGACGGCACTTTGGACGCGCACGAGCCACTATTTGCCGACTTGCAGGCGCGGCATCTGATCGCGGCCGATCCGGAGCGGATTACGCTCGCTCCATTACTGTCTCAGTATCGAACGCGCAAGAGCTATCTGCAGGACGGCCCGGCCCTGCATATTTTTGTCGTTTCCCTGCGCTGCCATCATACGTGCGCTTACTGTCAGGTCTCGCGTCAACCGACTTCGGAATCCCTTTTCGATATGTCTGGCGATGCCGCGCGCCATGCGATTGATCGCCTATTCGAGTGGCCGGCGAAGACGTTGACGGTAGAGTTCCAGGGAGGAGAACCCCTGCTGCACTTCGATCGCGTACGGTCGATCACGGAGATGATCGAACATCGAAATCGCAGCGAGGGCCGAACACTACGCTTTGTTATTGCCTCGACCCTTCATGATCTCACTGATGATCAGCTGGCGTTCCTGAAGGATCACCAGTTTCAACTCTCAACCTCATTGGATGGGCCGGAATGGTTGCATAACGAGAATCGGCCGCGGCCCGGACGCGATAGCTATCGACGGACCGTGGATGGGATCGAACGCGGAAGACGCGCGTTGGGTGATGACGCGGTCTCCGCACTTACGACGCTCACCAACCGGAGCTTGGCGGTACCCCGGGAGATCATTGACGAGTACCGGAAACTAGGTTTCCACTCGATATTTCTGCGCCCGCTGAGTCCATATGGCTTTGCCAGAAGGACCCAGGCGCGCCATGGCTACCAAATTACGGATTTCCTTCGGTTCTACGCCGTTGCGCTGGAGCACATCCTCGCGATCAATCGAGAGGGCTATGCCTTGGAGGAGGCGTACGCCAGCCTCCTGCTGTCTCAATTGATGACGCCCTTTGCACACGGTTACGTGGATCTGCGCTCCCCAACTGGCGCTGGGTTCGGGGCCGTGGTTTACGACTACGACGGCCGCGTATATCCCTCCGATGAAGCTCGCATGCTAGCCGCGATGGGCGACCACACCTTTTGCATGGGGCGCGTCGACGAAACCATTCCCACTTGGCTGGCCTCGTCCGCGATGGCACGTGTAATACAGGCAGGCGTCGCCGAAGCGCTGCCAACTTGCGCCGATTGCGCGTATGTCCCGTTGTGCGGCGCTGACCCCATCGATCATTACGCACGCCAAGGTGACCCGATAGGACATCGACCTACCAGCGACTTCTGTCGCAAGCAAATGGGCATGTTCGATCTTCTATTGGAGCGGTGGGAAAACGCTCCATCTGTGGAGCGCTCCATTCTCGAAAGCTGGACCCAGCGATCCGCGGTGGCGTCGATGCCGCAAGAGGTAGCTGCCTAATGTTGGCGCTCGACTCCAAGGTGCAGCTAACAGGGTGGGGCGGCCCTGCGTTGCTGAAGGTGGCAGGGCTGGCCGAGTTTGCACGTGGTGAGTTTCCGATTGAGCGGATGATCTTGGATCTGCGAGACAGTCAGATAGGGTTGGAATCCGAGCAACTGCTGTCGTTGCCATGGGCGGGCTTCTTGGCCGGCCCGACCGGCTCGTTGCCAACGGGGCGTCCGGCGGTGACCTTGCTGGAGACCCCTGAGATCGTGCGTCCAGGCGATGTGATTGAGCTCAGGCCCACGCAATCCAAGCTAGCAGTTCGCTATCGACGCGGGGATAACGGCAACGTCCTGTTCGCTACAGAGCGCTGCAACAGCTTCTGCCTTATGTGCTCGCAGCCTCCGCGTCAAATCGAAGACGATTGGCGCGTCGAGCAGTTGTGTGCGCTAGTGGATCTGATCGACAAGGACGAACCTTCAGTTGCCATCAGCGGCGGTGAGCCCACGCTACTGAAGGCTGGCCTCCCTCGAATTATCGAACGCTGCGCGAAGGCATTACCGCGGACGCATGTGCACGTTTTGTCGAATGGCCGTCTCTTCGGTGAGGGCGCCTATGCCCAGTCATTCGCTGGGTTGCACCCATCTTTGACCTGGGGCATCCCGTTGTACGGCGATCACTACCAGCTGCACGACTATGTGGTGCAAAGCCCCGGGGCGTTTGCCCAGACCATGCGCGGCCTGTACGCCCTGCAGGCGGCCGGGCAACGCATTGAAGTCCGTGTGGTGCTGGTGAGGCCCACAGTTTCTCGGTTACAGGAGCTGGTTCGCTACCTCTACCGCAACCTGCCTTTCGTCGAGCACGTTGCGTTGATGGGGATCGAGCCAATTGGATTTGCAAAGGCGAATCATGATGCCTTATGGATCGACCCGGCCGATATGGCGGAGGTTCTTTCGGAGACTGTTGAGTATTTGACGCAGAGAGGGATGCCTATCTCTCTGTATAACTTGCCCTTGTGCACGTTGCCATCCTCTCTTTGGCCGTTCGCAAGGCGCAGTATTTCAAACTGGAAGCAAGATTATCTGGCGGAATGCGAAGCATGTGACGTAAGAAGTCAGTGTGGCGGGTTTTTTGGCTGGGTGACACCTGAGTGGACGAGCCGCACCATCGGACCTATTCGAAGGGGAAGCTGAGATGCGTAAGACGTTGACCATTGCTGGCGGTGCACTGTCAGCCCTACAGGGTTCAATCCACGATCCGGAGATGCATGGCCGGAACGCGAGCCTAGTGTCGCTTGCAGCACAGGACGCCGATTACACCGTAACCCTTACCGCGCCGTTGAATGTTGGCGTGCAGAATATGTATGCAGGGCACCGCTCGCACAGCAGCCATAGTTCTCATAGCTCCCACAGCTCCCACTATTCAGGTAGCGGTGGCACTTATCGCGCACCAATAACACCCGCGCCTTACTCGGCGCCGCAGCCAGGCCCGACCCCTAGTCCCTATCAACCGTCGACGTCACCCAGTACATATCAGCCCCGAACGTCGCCTTCATCTGGTGCCCATGCAGCGCCTGTGCAGCCTCTTTCGCCCTCGCGTCCTACTGCAGATCAGCTTCAGTTGATGATCATGCGCGTGCAAGCGGCGCTCTACGCCAAGGGCTACGACCCAGGTGCCATCGATGGGACGTTGAGCGATGCCACAAAAATAGCATTGCGTCGCTTCCAAGCAACGCATGGCCTGTCAGTGACAGGAACATTGACCACCGATACCTTGAACGCTCTCGGAGTGGCTCTCACTCCATAGATTGAGTAGATCGCACAAAAGACTCGGAGAGGCGACTGGGTTTTGAAAGGGGGTGGGGCGAATGAGGATTCGCTGGCTGAGTACAGTGCTTGTCACGCTACTTGTGGGCTGCGGCGGCGGTGAACGCTACGACGAATATGACTATTCCGCCGGTGCTGCTGATGCTGCCGAGGAAGCAAGGCAAGCGACATACGAAGAACGCGGTGCCGATAGCGATGGCACAGGCGCCGACGTGAGCAACGTGAATTCCTACGACGTAGAGAACAGAGGGAGCTACGTCTGCACGGACGACTGCTCAGGCCACGAAGCGGGCTTCGAATGGGCGCAGGAAAACGACATTGGTGATGCTTCTGACTGTGGAGGCAACTCGCAGTCCTTCATCGAAGGCTGTGAGGCCTTCGCCGAGGAGCGCCAGGAGCAGGCCGATCGCGAAGCGCAAGATGCGGCAGAAGAAGCTGCGGCCGAAGCGGAAGCAGACGCCGAATACGAAAGAGGCGCCGAGGAGTACTAGTCGCGCAGCACAATTTGCCAATGGCACTAGCGGCATTTTGCAGCGCGCCCGTATTCCTGCTGCTTAGGGCGGTGCGCCCTCAAGCTGTTGCTGCGATAGGACATCCGCTATGCGAGCCCCGATCGGCAGCGTGCCGATTCGCCTAACTCTCGGCGTTGTGACGCGCTACAGCTGTGTCGCCATTTCCCTTGCAGCTTTGATGTCATTCGCCTGCGCAGATTTGTTGCCGCTGCAGAGCAAGATGATCAGCCTCGCCCCTTTCCAGGTGAAATGCGCGACCAGCACCGCTATAAGCGCTGAGGCCGGCGGGCGGCGCTGGCGTGCCGCCCGCCGTGCGCGCACATCACCTGCCGGCGCGTGCATCCAGACTATAGCGACCGGCGCCATTAGCGGCGAGCATCAAGAACGCACCCGCGATGGAGATGTTCTTCAAGAACATGATCATCTGGATCTGATCAGCGAAGTTGTTGTGGAACAGCACGGCGCTCAGGATCGAAAAACCAGCGAGCAGGAGCGCCACGATGCGCGTCCTCCAACCGGCGATGATGGCGATGGCGCCACCCGCCTCAGTGAGAATGACCAACGGCAGGAGGAAGCCTGGGACACCTTGGGATTCCATGTAGCCAGCCGTGCCGGCATACGCCGTGATCTTGCCGATACCGGACATCAGAAACAGGCTCGAAAGCAGGAAGCGGCCGAGCAGTTCGGTGGTGTTGCGAAGGGTGGTCGCTTTGTTGGCGGCGGCCAGGGTTTGGGAGCTTGCGGACATGTCAGTACTCCTTAGTTAGGGATTAGTGGGTGTTCAAGACAACTTGTCGAAGAAGAGATAGATGGCCGCGATGCGGCCTTCCCGGGCAATGATGAAATCCGTTCCTGCGTAAGCAGGGGCTTGCCCAGGGGCACCCGATACCCACTGGATTCGCCCGCCATCGCCCGAAACATCCGGCTCGGCGATGGGGTGGTACTTGAAGTCGGGATGCGTGGCTTTTATCGCGTCCGCGATTCGATCTATCGCATCACGGCCGCGGTGCACCCCTGCGTTGGGGTCATAGAACACGCAATCCTCCGCATAGAATTCGTCTATGAGCGCGCGACGGCGCGCGGGATCGTTCTCGGCGAAGACGTCGAGATTGACCCGGAGCAGGTCCTGAATGCTGTGAGTCACTGGATGCCTCCTGGTTCGGATGCCATCACTGGTTGAGGCCGAGTATTACGCGGCCACCGGGATCGCGAAACTCGTTTCCGCCCAGGAAGCGAAGCTTGTGGGCTGGCGCCCGGCGACCTTGTTGGCCAGCGCGATCGCGTCACGCGAATCGGTGCCGAGGTAGGTGTGGGCTTCGAAGTAGGACAGCATCGCTGCGACGCTGTCGGCGCCCGGGAACCAGCCAGCAAACACATCACGCGGGACCCGTGCGAATGAGATGTTGTGACCCTGTTGCTTCAGGGTGGCGAGAATCTCGTTGAAGCTCAGGAAGTCGCCAACCAGCGGCAAATGTTCACCGTTCCCGGCGAGTTCGGGCTGGGCGAAAGCACCCGCAACGAGCCGACCGATTTCAGTGATGTCGCCCATGTGGATGACACGCCGTTCGGGATCGAGCGGCAGCGCCCAGCCCGAGGAACCATCCGCCTGCGCCTGCGGCGCCATCGCGCCGAGCAGGTTCTGGTAATAGAACGGGGCGATCACGAACGTGTGGTAGGCGAATCCGGCGCCTTTGACGACGCGTTCGACTCTCGCCTTGTCGGTGAAATGCGGCACATCGATCGCGCCGCCGCTGATCGTCTCCACGTTCGGAAGCGTCGACCAGATCAAATGCTGGACGCCGGCTTCCTTCGCGGCGTTGACCGCGGCAACGGCCTGCTTGAACTCGTTGTGGTGGGCCTCCCAGGCGTTGGTAACCAGGAATACACCGTGGGCGCCGGCAAACGCGGCTTTCAGTGTTTCGGGGCGATCGAGATCGGCCGCAATGACTTCATCGGCCAGCGTCGAATGCTTGGCCGGATCGCGCGTCAGCGCGCGCACCTTGAATTGACCGCTCGCCTGCAGTGCGCGCACGACGGCGCCGCCCTGCTGACCGGTTGCGCCAACGACGGCGATAAGTTTTTGGGGGTTTGACATGGGGGTGCTCTCAAGTGACTGGGTTTGTCGGTGAGCGCAACATAGGTTCCCATGACCTATCTTTTAAGCCTATATTATTCGATACGATCCATCGTCTACGGAGATAGGTCATGCTGGACGGTGTAACCCTGGATCAGCTTCGCACTTTCATCGCTGCCGCCGAACAGGGCAGTTTCTCGGCCGCCGGCCGCAAACTCCGGCGCGCCCAGTCCGTGGTCAGCCAGACATTGGCCAACCTCGAAGGGCAGCTCGGCGTGACGCTGTTTGATCGCAGCGCACGCTATCCGACGCTCACCGAGGACGGGCGTGCGTTGCTGGAGAACGCTCGCGCCGTCGCCGATCAGATGGACGGATTCAAGGCCCGGGCCAAGACCCTGCGCGAGGGGCTCGAGCCGGAGCTCTCGCTCTCGATCGATGTGATGTATCCCATGAGCGAGCTGACCGAAGCCGTGGCCGACTTCAGAGAGACGTTTCCGCACACGCCGCTGCGGCTCGTTGTTGAAGTACTCGGAGCGGTCGTCGAGCCAGTGCTGCAGGGAAGCTGCCAGATCGGCATCGTCGGCTCGCTGCCGGTACTGCCCGAAGCGATGCGCGGCGAGTTCCTGCTCGACGTTCCGCTAGTCACCGTGGTTGCACCCTCGCATCCGCTGGCTTCGTACAAGGGCATCATTCCCCAGTCGGAACTCCAGCGGCACGTGCAGCTGCTGTTGACCGACCGGTCGACGTTGTCCAAGGGCCAGAACTACGGTGTGTTTTCCAAGAACCTCTGGCGGCTCGCGGACATGGGGGCACGGCACGCCTTTCTTCGCGCAGGCTTCGGTTTCGGCAACATGCCGCACTTCATGGTCGAGGACGACATCGTCAGCGGGAAGTTGTGCGCCATCCGGATCGAACTTCCCAGCATGGTGAAGCCGGTGATGCCGATGCGGGCGGTCTATCGCACGGAGGCGCCGCCAGGACCGGCGGGCCGCTGGTTCATTGACCGCCTCAAACGCAAGCGGTCAAGCACGCACGAGTCGGCGATACACGCTCACCATGTTTCGTCAGCCCGCTCGGCTGCCCGAAAGAAGCCCCGAGGCCGTTGAAGTCGCCAACTCCGTCCGGCCCAGGTTCATCCTAGGGCGGAGATGCACCCTTGAACCTCCAATGTCATCCGAAATACTCGATCAGCAATTCGGTGAGGACCCGGATCTTCCGCGGAGGGTGCTGCTGCCCTGGCGGCCGGACGACGTAGACGCCGGCTTCGGGAATCGGATAACGCGTCATCACGGAGACCAGGGCGCCCGAGGCCAGATGGTCCGCAACAAGAAAATCCGGAAGCGATGCGATGCCCAGTCCCGCTATTGCAGCAGGCACCAGGGCGCTGCCGTTGTCGGCCTTGAACCGGCCCTGCGGATGGACATTGATCGTCCTGTCGCCGTCGATGAACCGCCAGGTTTCCGTTCCTTGCATCAGTGCTTGGTGAGTGAGCAGCTCGTCGGGTGTCTCGGGTGCCCCATGCTCGCGGATGTAGTCCGGGCTCGCCACGAGCAGCCCATGGAATGGAACGATGCGGCGCGCTATCAGGTTTGAATCGGTGAGATGGCCGACACGTACCGCGCAGTCGAATCCCTCTCCCACGATGTCGACGAAACGATCGCTGTAGTACGCGTGGACATGAAGGAGCGGATGCCGGCGCGCCAGCTCCGCGAACACGGGCGCCAGATGCGTTGGGCCGAACGACAGCGGCGCAGCGATCCGCAGCAGGCCGCGTAGATCGCCAGCGGGCAGGATCGTCTCCCGCGCTAGATCCATCTCGGCACAGACGCGCGCGGCGTGCTCGCGGAAGGTGACGCCTGCTTCGGTGAGCGCAGCGCCACGGGTGGTCCTCGCCAACAGTTGGATGCCGAGCTCCGTTTCCAGCCGGAACAGTCGCCGACTGACGATGGACTTCGATACACCCAGGCGGCGAGCGGCCGGCGATACGCCACCGGCATTGGCCACTTCGACAAAGGTCTGGAGGTCCTCGAGTTCCATCGTTGGCGTTCCACTTTCTGCGACACAGATGGTCGCAATGCGCGGCTACCTTACCGCAAGGAGAACGGCAATCTTCTGTCAGGAGACGCCACCCACCCTCTGGAGTGCCAAACATGAAGTCGAATTACACCGGTCTGGACGCGTTGCTTTCCCCGGACAACTGCGTGGTGGTGCTGATCGACCATCAGCCCTTCCAGTTCGCCAACCTGCACAGCCATGAACCCACCATGGTGGTGAACAACGTCGTCGGGCTGGCCAAGGCCGCCAAGGTGTTCTCGGTCCCGACCATCCTGACCACCGTGCTGGAGGAGCGCGGCGGGTTGTTGATCAAGGCACTGCAGGACGTGTTCCCGGAGCAGAAGCCGATCAACCGCACCTTCATCAACACCTGGGAAGACCAGCGTGTAGTCGACGCGGTCAAGGCGACGGGACGCAAGAAGGTGGTGATGGCCGCGCTATGGACCGAGATTTGCCTTGCCATGCCGGCGATACAGGCGCTGGGCGAAGGCTGGGAGGTCTATATCGTCACCGATGCCTCGGGCGGCGTATCAGCCGAAGCCCACGACATGGCCGTACGACGCATGGTGCAGGCCGGCGCCATACCGATCACCTGGATGGCCGTCATGGCCGAGCTCCAACGCGATTGGGCGCGCGAAGCCACCGCGGCTGCGCTTGCCGAAGTGCTGGGTCCGCATGGCGGAGGCACAGGCGTGGCGTTCGCATGGGAAATGCAGCTACTCGCTAGCCATCCCGGCGCAGGCGCCTGAGGTGGATTTCTTATGAGCACGACCATCCGCTTCCACCAATACGGTTCTCCCGATGTGCTGACCCCCGAGGAGGAAGAGGTCGGCGCGCCTGGCCCGGCGCAGGTTCGCCTGCGGCAGGAAGCCATCGGTGTGAACTTCATCGACACCGCATTCCGACAAGGCGTTTTCCCGATGCCGCTTCCCGGGGTCACCGGCGTCGAGGGCGCCGGCATCGTGGAGGCGGTCGGCTCCGATGTTCAAGGAATCCGTGCAGGCGATCGCATGGCCTACTTTCTCGCACCGGGTAGCTACGCCGAGGTGCGCTTGATCAATGCCGCCGACCTGATCCGGTCGCCGGGTGATCTGTCGTCGGCGGAAGTCGCCACGGTACTGACCAAGGGATTGACCGCGTGGGCTGCACTGAACGGTTTCTATCCACTCAAGGCCGGCGAGACGGTGCTGGTGCAAGGCGCTTCCAGCAATGTCGGATGGCTGGTTTCGCGCTGGGCCAAGGCGCGCGGAGCGCGGGTCATCGGAACCGCCGGCTCAGCCGCCAAGCAGGCGGCCATCGCGGGCTCCGTCGACTATGTGCTTGCGTCCGGCAGCGACGACCTCGCCGAGCAGGTTCGTGCGATCGCGCCGGCGGGAGTGGATGTCGTGTACGAATTCGTCGGTAAAGCCACGTTCGCCGCTTCGGCGGCGGCGGTTCGCGACGGCGGAACAATCGTCACGATCGGCGCTGCGTCGGGCTCACCCGAGATCGACCAGGCGACTTTGACCCGCCGTAACGTTCGAGTGGAGGGCGGCCCCATGGCGCAACACCTGCAAGGCAGAGTGGCCCAGGCCAGCGACGAGGTGTTCGATGCGTATCGCCAAGGCGTCTTCGGCGACTTCAAGGCCACCGTCTATCCGCTGGTGAAAGCCGCCGCGGCTCACGAAGACATCGCGGCACGCCGCAAATCCGGCCCGATGATCCTGGTCCCTTAAGTCTTGAGCATCGGTAAGCGGGCGGTACTGATGTGCCGCCCGCCCATCTCGGTTCTGCTGCAACTTATTTGTTGAGGAACGCCACAAGCGCCGGAATAGTCTGCTCAGGCGCTTCTTCCATCAGCCAATGCCCCGAGCCCTTGACGATGAGGCCTTCGACATTGGTGTCCACCAGCTTGCCCTGGTCGATCAGGAACTGGCCCGAAGCCTTCTCGCCGGCGATCACCAGCATCGGCATCGTCAGCTTGGTCTTGGCGAAGCCTTCGAAATCCTTCGCGTCCTGCTCGAAGTTGCGGAAGTACTCGAAGCCGGCGCGCATGCCGCCGGGCCTGGCGTATTCGGACGCATAGAACTGGCGATCCGCCTCCGGGATGGAGTGGTTGCGGTCGGCGGCGAAGTCGTTCCAGAAGTGCTCGAAGTAGATGCGCTCGCGGCCATCGACCAGCTTCAACGGCACTTCGCCGTAGAAGTGGAAATGCCACAGATCGCGCAGCAGCCACACCTTGGTCCAGTCGCCCACGCCCGGTAGGAAAGCATCCATCAGCACGATGCTCTCCACTTCGTTCGGGTATTGCGCGGCATACGCGTAAGCGACCATCAGGCCGATGTCGTGGCCGACGATCTTGACCTTGCGATAGCCGAGCTTCTGCACCAGCGCGTGGATGTCCTGGGCCAGGGTCTTCTTGTCGTAGCCGCCATCGGGTTTGGACGACGAGCCGGCGCCGCGAAGATCCGGCGCGATCACCACGTGCCGATCGCTCAGCTTCGGCATCAGCGGAATCCACATGTGGCTGGTCTCGGCGTAGCCGTGCACCAGCACGATCGGCGTTTCCTTGCCTTTGCCCGCTTGCAGGTAGTGCAGGGTGACGCCGTTGACGTCGGCAGTGTGGCTTTGGATGGAATCGGTGCCCGCCGCGTGGGCGGGCGACTGCATCGCCAAGGCCATCAGCAGGGCGGCTCCAGCAAGCTGGAAAGGTCGCAACAGGGTGTTCATGACGTTCTCCTGGGGGAAGGTGCCGCACAGCCGAGGGCCCAACTGAAGGAATTACGCGATCAGGGGCGAACCTCGGCCGGCGGCTGGGTTGGGAAGCGCCGTTAGAGCTGGCTCATGCCGCCGTCGGCGATGATTTCGGTGCCGACGATGTAGGCGGACTCGGCCGCGGACAGGTGCAGCACCGTGGCCGCGATCTCTTCCGACGTGCCGAAGCGGCCCAGCGGGATCTGGCTCTGGATCTGCGCCGCGGTGGATTCGAGCGTGGCGGCATCCAGCCCGAGCTTGCCGTAGATCGGTGTCGCCACCGGGCCCGGGCTCAGCACGTTGACGCGGACGCCGCGCGGCAGCAGTTCCGCCGACAGCGTCTTCGCCAGCGAAATGATCGCGGCCTTGCTGGCGGCGTAGACCGACGTGTTGGGCATGCCGATGCGGGCGTTGATGGAGCCGTTGATGACGATCGACGCGCCGCTATTGAGCAGCGGCAATAAAGCCTGGATCTGGAAATACGGGCCCTTGATGTTGGTGTCGAAGATCTGGTCCCACAGCGCCTCGTCGACGTCGGGGAAGGGTGCGAACTTCGCGGCGCCGGCGTTGATGAAGAGAGCATCCAGGCGCAGGTTCTGGGCGGCCAGGCTGGCCGCGAGCGCCTTGGCGTCGGCGAGGTTGCCGGCGTCGCTGCGCAGGGCGACGACGTTGCTGCCGAGAACGGTCTTGGCCTGCTCCAGTGCGGCGGCGTCGCGGCCGGTAATGACGACGCGCGCGCCTTCGTCGGCAAAGGCCTTGGCGGCGGCCAGGCCGATGCCGCTGCTGCCGCCGGTGACGAGAACGGTCTTGTTGGTGAAGCGGTACATGGTGAATTCCTTCGATGCCAGCGGATCGCTGTGAGTGCATGCTGGCGCGCCCCCTGGGATTTGCCGTGCCATAATTCCGGCGAACTCGTTCGAGAGCATCGAACATGTTGTCCGAGGACGAACTGGCCCTACTGGAAGCCATTCGCGAGGCAGGCAGCCTCTCGCGCGCCGCCGCGCGCCTGGGCAAGGCACCGTCCACGATCTCGCACGCGGCGCGGCAGTTGGAGGCGCGTTTCGATGCGCTGTTGTTCGACCGGCGCCGGTATCGATTGCAACTCACGCCGGCCGGGCATCTGCTCGCGCAGGAAGCCGCGCGCCTGGCGCAGGACGTATCGCGCCTGACCCAGCGGGTGAAGCAGGTGGCCGGCGGCTGGGAAGACCGGTTGTGGATCGTCACCGACGAGGTTCTCGAATTCGAGACGTTGCTGCCGGTGGTGCGCGCCTTCGACGCGCTGCAGTCTGGCGTCGCGCTGCGCATCACGCATGAAGTGCTCGGCGGCACCTGGGAAGCGCTGCGCGACGGCCGCGCGGACCTGGTGATCGGCGCGACCAACGAGCCGCCGGTCATTCCGAAACTGCGCTGGCACGAGCTCGGCGTGATGGAGTGGGTATTCGCCGTGTCGCCGCGGCATCCGCTTGCCAAGGCGAAGGAGCCGCTGGAGCGCGAGACGATCACGCAGCACCGCGCCATCGTCGTCGCCGACACGTCACGGCGGCCCGACGTGCGCGGTTACGGCGTCCAGGGCGGGCAGCCCATCCTCGCGGTGCCGAGCATGCGCGCCAAGATCCAGGCGCAACGCGAAGGGTTGGGCGTCGGCTGGCTGCCGCGCGAACGCGTAGCGTCGCTGCTCAAAAAGCGTGAACTCATAGAAAAGCGCACGGCCGATCCGCGCGAACCCAACACGCTTTACATCGCCTGGCGCGGCGACCACCAAGGGCGCGCGCTCGCCTGGTGGCTCGATCAACTCCAGCAGACGCGCTTGGCGGCGTTGCTGACCAAGGGCCTGGATACCGTCTAGCGCCCCGCTCGGGACGAAACGTGCAATGCTTTTAGGCCGACACTCCGTTTCCGGCGCCGATGCCTGAGCTTGTGGTCAACGAACTGCTCAAGACCTCACTAATCGAGGTCCTGGACGTCGTCCATTCGGGATCAGGTGAGGGCGAGTGGGAGTGTGCGCCACGAACGCAACTGGTCTTCCTCTACCGCGGGAGCTTCCTGCGCCATGTCGACGGCGAGGAAGTGGTCGCCGACGCGAGCCAGGTGCTGTTCTTCAATGCCGGCGAGCCGTATCGGATCAGTCGTCCTCATCCCGGTGGCGATGCCAGTCTGGTGCTCATCGTGGATGAAGCCATGCTGCGCGAAATCGCGCCGCCGGAAGCGCTCCAAGAGGGCGATCCGTTGCGGTTTCGCGCGCAACGCCTGCGCATCGATCCGCGAGCGCAGGTGCTGGTCGCGCTGCTGCGCCACAGCTTGCGCGAAGGCGTAGCCGACCCACTTGAAGGCGAAAGCCTGGCACTGACTCTGGTGCAGCGTTCGATGGGGCCACGCACGGCGCACGCCGCCGGCGCCAGCCACGGCCGCCAGCGCCTCGTCGATCGCGCGAAGCTCGTGCTCTCGCGGGACCTAGCCCGCCGCTGGACCTTGGCCGAGGTCGCGGCTGAAGTCGGCGTATCGGCCGTCTATCTCACCCAGAGCTTTCGCGATGTCGAAGGCGTTCCGTTGTATCGCTACCAGTTGCGCCTGCGCCTCGCACGGGCGCTCGACCTGCTGGGCGAATACGAGGACCTGAGCGCCCTCAGCCAGGAACTGGGCTTCTCCAGCCACAGCCACTTCAGCGCCGCGTTCCAGCAGGCCTACGGGCGTACGCCCACGGAATTCCGCCAGCTCGTGCTGCAACGGCGCTTGCCCTCAGGTCGCTAAAGATTTCGACAGCGGGCAGGGGCGCGGGCGTTGTCTACTTCGCTCACGGGCAATCCTGCCCCATCGGAGAGACGACATGAGCGAGAAGACCTGCGCTGCCTGCGACTGCGTGCTGGACGAGAACGCGATCCAGGTGAAGATCGGCGGCAAGACCGTGGAAGTGTGCTGCGACGAATGCGCCGCCAAGCTCAAGGAATCGTACGCGTCCGCGTCGAATCCCTGAGCTGACGCCGGCCTGATCGAGGCCGCGGTGCAAACCTGAAACCGACCGGCGTCTTCGGCACGTCCGGCGGTCCATGCCGAGGCACGCGGTGCCTTGGCGTTTCGACTCAATCGTTATGAGGCTGTTGCTTCACGCAACGGCATGGACGAGTACTGCCTCGGGAATACGGGGCCACAGCCTTTGAGGGACATCATGGTCAGTCGCAGACAATTTCTTGCAGGAGCCGCCTGTTTCGGTGGCGCGTTGATGCTCCCCGGCGGAGTGTTTGGTGCAGCCCAGGCGGGAACAGGTGAGCCGCTGGATGCAGCCGCTTTTCATCGTCTGCGGCGCTTCGCCAATACCCCGTTCGGCGAGATCGCGTATGTAGAACGCGGCACGGGCGATGCGGCACTGTTCCTGCATGGCTTCCCGCTCAACAGCTTCCAGTGGCGAGGTGCGCTGGAACGCCTGTCCCCCTATCGACGTTGCATTGCGCCCGACTTTCTCGGCATGGGCTTTACCCGCGTCGCCGAAGGCCAGAGCGTCGGACCCGACGATCAGGTGGCCATGCTCGTCGCCTTGTTGGACAAGCTGGGCGTCGCGACCGTGGATGTCGTCGCCAACGACAGCGGCGGCGCGGTGGCGCAGTTGTTGATGCTGCGGCACCCGCAGCGCGTGCGCTCCGTGCTTCTCAGCAATTGCGATACCGAGATCGAAAGCCCGCCGCCGGCGATGCTGCCGGTAATCGCACTGGCGAAGCAGGGCAAGTACGTGAACGCATGGCTCGCGCCGTGGCTGAAGGACAAGGCGCTCGCGCGTTCGGCCGAAGGTATCGGGGCGATGTGTTTCGCCGATCCGCAGCATCCGACCAACGAGGCCATCGACATGTATTTCGCTCCGCTGTTGTCCAGCGATCGACGCATCGCGCTGGCCAATGCGTATGCGGTCGCGCTCGAACGCAACGCATTGAGCGGCACCGAAGAGGGGCTGCAGCGCAGCCGCACGCCGGTGCGCGTGGTGTGGGGCAGGGCGGACACGATCTTCGCGTCCAAGAACGCCGATTACCTCGACTACGCCTGCGGCGGATCGCGCGGTATCCGCTGGCTGGAAGGCAGCAAGTTGTTCTGGCCCGAAGAGCGGCCGGACGTCATCGCCGAAGAAGCGCTTGCCTTGTGGAAAGCCTGAACGCCTGGATCGGAGTCACGCCATGAACAAACACAGTTGCCTGCTTGCGATCGCTGTTGCGGCGACATGCCTTTCTCCGTCGGCGCACGCCTCGGACCATCTCGACACGCCCACCGTGATCGCCGATCCCGCGGCCGACATCGGCGATCTCTATGCCTGGATGTCGCCCGACGGCCGGCGCCTGAATCTGGTCATGGATGTCGTCGGCAAACGCTTTTCCGACCAGATCGCCTATGTCTTCCACATCGACAGCGGCCGCCGCTTCGGCCACCCCCGGGCGACGGCGACGATCGATTGCCGTTTCGACATCCAGGGACTCGCGCACTGCGAAGCGGCCGGCGACCACGCTGCCGGTAACGCCGACCAGCCGACAGGACTCGAAAGCGACGGACACGCGTTTCGTGTATTCGCAGGTCTGCGTGACGACCCCTTCGCCAATAACGTCCGCGGCACACGGCAGGCGTACGAGGTGGTTCAGCGGGCGCTGAAGGCGGGAGTGGTCAAGGACCCCGCCGGCTGCCCGGCGTTCGATGCCGCCGTATCCAGCGAGATGTTGGACCACTGGCGCCACACCGACGGCGGTCCCGCGAAGAATTTCCTGGCGGGCTGGAAGACTGGCGCGCTGGTGGTGTCGATCGATGTCGCGGCGGTCAACCGCGGCGGCGCTTTGTTGGCGGTGTGGGCAGGCACCTACGCGCTCGACGCGTCATCCGGTTGGGGACCGCGCCTGGATCGAATGGGCCGGACGCTGACGGGCAACGCGTTGCTCGGCCTGTTCGATGCCGAAGAGTATGCCGATCGACGCAAGGAGGAGTACAACCGCGCCGCGCAGAAAGACTGGGAAAGCTTCGTCCCCGATATCCAAAAGTCCCTGGCCATGTACGACGCCTTCGACGGCGTCTGCGGTAACCAATGGCTCGCATCACGTCGGGCGACACCGGATCGCTATCTCGCCCTGGCTCGTCTGCTGGCCGACGATCGACTGTGGGTCGATACGCGTCGCAAGGCGTGCACGCGCTACATGGCCGTGGAGCAAAGTCAGGGCGCGCGAACTACCGATTGCGGTGGCCGGACGCCTGTCGGCGATGCGGTCGACGTGTATCGCTCCTTGTTGGTCAACGGCGCCGAGACGGGAGTGGAAGACGGCGTCGTGCAGGACGACAAGGTGCATTCGACCGTCGACTTCCCGTTCCTGGCGGCGCCGTGATCACCGGCATTCGTATGTGGCGTGGCGTTCTAATGGTGCTTGCGGGCATCTGTGCCACGCTCGCCGCCGAAGCGCGCCCGGCCACGACGTCCGGCGCGATCGCCATGGCGAACCTGGATTACCAGCTCAGCCAACCGAATGATGCGGCGCGACGGATCGAATTGCTGCTCGCCAAGTCCCGCTTCGTAGGCGACTACGATGCGCTCGACGAGGCGGCCACGCTGGCCGAGGCGTTGCCGACGGATGCAATGGGCCTGTTGCTGCGGGCACGTGCGCGCGCAGCAGCGCATCGCTTCGAAGAGGCGCTGGCGGATTTGCACGCGGCCGCGCAGTCGGGAGCCGATGAGCACCAGATCGATAGCCAACGCGCTGTGATCCTGATCGCGACCGGACATGCTAACCAGGCCGTCGCCGCGCTGGATTCGGATGTCGCAGCCCATCCTGGCTATGCCTCCCATAGCGCATTGGCGAGCGCCTATGCCGAGCTCGGTCGCTACGAGGATGCAGATCGCGAGTATCGCCTCGCGCTTGCGCGTCTGACGACGACGTCGCCGTTTCCGTATGCCTGGATTCATTTCGCGCTAGGCCTGATGTGGTCGGAGCAAGCTGGCGACACTGGTCGCGGCGAGATCGAATATGAGCAGGCACTGGCCTATCTGCCGCAATTCGCCGCGGCCAATATTCACCAGGCAGAAATCGAATTCCGTCGTGGTGATTTTCAGTCGGCACAGACCCGGCTGATGGCCGTCATAGAAGCGAGACAGGAGCCCGAAGCGCTTGCCCTGCTCGGCGACATTCGGCGACGAATCGGTCAGGAAGCGCAGGCGCAGCGGGATATCGCGAAGGCGGAGCAGCGCTATCTGTCGCTGCTCGAACGTCAGCCGCTCGCCTTCGTCGACCATGCCGCCGAGTTCTATCTGGGGCCCGGAGCTAACGCCGAACGCGCGAGCGCCTTGGCAATGCGCAATTTGGACAACCGCGAAACCCCACGCGCCTTCGCCATCGCATTCCGTGCCTTCGCCGCCAGCGATCGCGACGCGTGCGAGCTGATCGAGCGTATGAGAACGGCATTCGATGCCGCGGATCTGCCTGCGGTTACACGAGCCGAATGGGAGAGACGAGCGGTTGGTGGCACGCTAATCGCATGCACGACGGCGCGTCACTAGTGCATAACGTTTGCTTCGCAACAATTTCGATCCCACTGGATCCAGTTTCCGCGAGAGCCAACATGAAAAAGATTCTGATGGTCCTGACGTCGCACGATAAGTTGGGCGACACCGGCGAGAAGACGGGCTTCTGGCTGGAGGAGTTCGCCTCCCCGTACTACGTCTTCACGGATGCAGGCGCCGATGTGACCGTGGCTTCGCCCAAAGGCGGGCAGCCGCCGATCGATCCGAAGAGCAACGACCCCAGCAACCAGACAGCGGCCCAGAACCGGTTCAAGGCCGACAAGCAGGCCCAGGAAATCCTGGCCAACACGCGCCGCCTGGATTCGGTATCGGCGGCGGATTACGACACCGTGTTCTACCCGGGCGGGCATGGTCCGATGTGGGACCTTGCCGATGATCCGGCATCGATCAAGTTGATCGAGACGTTCTACGACAGCGGCAAACCCGTCGCCGCCGTCTGTCATGCCCCCGCTGTGCTGCATCGCGTGCAGTTCAACGGCGAGCCGATCGTGAAAGGAAAGCGCGTGACCGGTTTCACCAACACGGAGGAACAGGCAGTCGGCTTGACCAAGGTCGTTCCATTCCTGGTTGAAGACGAACTGAAACGCCAGGGCGGTCGTTACGAGAAGGCCGACGATTGGCAGAGCTTCGCAATAGTGGATGGCAGGCTGATCACCGGCCAGAACCCCGCTTCTTCGGAAGCCACTGCGAAGGCATTGCTGGGCATCCTGAATTAATGGGTTCAGTGGAAATCGCGGGAAGTCGTATTCAGCCCCGACAGCAGCGGCGTCAGGTTCTGCAGGCGTGTGGCGATCAGATGCTGCACGCCGTCGGCGTGTTCGATGCGGCCTTCGATGGCCATCAATTGGGATTCGAGGAATTCGCGACGTTGCCGTTCGGCGACGTGTTGCCAGATCACGGCGTTGACCAGACCGTCTTCGTCTTCGAGGGTGACGAAGGTGACGCCGCTCGCGGTCTGCGGCCGTTGGCGCATGGTGACCAGGCCGGCGAAGCTGACGCGCTGTCCGTGTTTCATCTCGCGAAACTCCGAGGATCGCTTGAAGCGCCGTGCGCGCAGCTGTGCACGCAGCAAGCTCAGGGGATGCCGCCCCAGGGTGAGGCCGACCATGGCGTAATCGGCACGCATGTCTTCGGCCGCGTTCGGTAGCGGCAGGGAAATCGCGGTCTCGGCCGTGGCCCCGATCGGATCGAACAGCGGCCTTTGCGCCTCGACGCCGGCGGCGGCCCAGCGCGCTTTGTGCCGATGGCCGGCCAGTCCGCGTAGTGCAGCCGCATCGGCGAGGATGCCGCGCAGACGCTGGTCGAGATCTGCGCGCAGGCACAGATCGCTCACGTCGTGGAAAGGCTGGCGGGCACGCGCGACCTCGATGCGCTGTGCGGCGTCTTCGCGGAAGCCGTTCACCATGCGCAATCCCAGACGTAGGGCAGGCTGCGCGTCGTCGGACAAACGCGATTCTCGAGAGCGCGGCTCCAACGTGCAGTCCCAATCGCTGTAGCGCACGTCGACCGGCCGCACTTCGATGCCGTGGCGCCGCGCGTCCTGCACGATCTGGCTGGGCGAGTAGAACCCCATCGGTTGCGAATTGATCAGCGCCGCCGCGAACGCCGTCGGCTCGTGCCGCTTGAGCCAACTGCTGGCATAGGCGAGCAGGGCGAAGCTGGCGGCGTGCGATTCGGGAAAGCCGTAGCTGCCGAAGCCCTTGATCTGCTCGAAGATGCGCTCGGCGAACTCCAGCGCATAGCCGTTCTTCAGCATGCCGCCGATGATCCGTTCGCGATGGCCCTGCATGTCGCCGTAGCGTTTCCATGCGGCCATCGAACGCCGCAGCTGATCGGCTTCGCCCGGCGTGTAACCAGCGGCGTCGACCGCCAGCTGCATCACCTGTTCCTGGAACAGCGGCACGCCCAGGGTGCGCTCGAAGATGTGCCGCAGTTTTTCCGAAGGGTAGGTCACCGGTTCCTCGCCGTTGCGGCGGCGCAGGTAGGGATGGACCATGTCGCCCTGGATCGGCCCGGGGCGCACGATCGCCACCTGGATCACCAAGTCGTAGAACCGTTTCGGCTTCAGCCGCGGCAGCATCGCCATCTGCGCACGCGATTCGATCTGGAACACGCCGACGGTGTCGGCGGCGCGGATCATCGCGTAAGTCTGCTCGTCTTCGCGCGGGATGCGGTCCAGATCCAGATCGCGGCGCCCGCTGTCGCGCAGCAGATCGAAAGTCTTGCGGATGCAGGTCAGCATGCCCAGGGCCAGGCAATCGACCTTGAGCAACTTCAGGATGTCCAGATCGTCCTTGTCCCATTGCAGCACCGTGCGGTTGTCCATCGCCGCGTTCTCGATCGGGCCGATGGCCGACAACGGCTGCTCGGAAATCACGAAGCCGCCCGGATGCTGCGAAAGATGCCGCGGGAATCCCAGCAATTGCCCGGTCAACGCGAGGACCCGCTGCATCACCGGGGTCTCCGGATCGAAGCCGTGTTCGCGCAGGAATTCCGCCGGCGGCACGGACTCGCCCCAGTGGTCCATGGTCTTGGCCAGTTCCTCGATCTGGTCGGCCGGCAGCCCCAGCGCCTTGGCCACGTCGCGCACCGCGCTGCGTCCGCGGTAGCGGGTCGCGATCGCGGTCAGAGCGGCGCGCTCGCGTCCGTAGCGGTTGAAGACGTACTGCATGACTTCTTCGCGGCGCTCGTGCTCGAAGTCGACGTCGATGTCAGGCGGTTCGTCGCGTTCCTCGGAGACGAAGCGCTCGAACAGCAGCTCCATTTCGCCCGGCTGCAGTTCGGTGATGCCCAGTGCATAGCAGACCGCGGAATTGGCGGCCGAACCGCGGCCCTGGCACAGGATCTCCTGGCTGCGCGCGAAGCGCACGATGTCGTGCACGGTGAGGAAATAGGATTCGTATTGTTTCCTGGCGATGATCCGCAGCTCCTTGCGGATCAGTTCGATGGCTTTCACCTTCTGCTCACCGGTGGACCCATTCTTGCGCCAGCGTTCGCGGATGCCCTGCATGGAGAGGCGGCGCAGCCAGCTGCGCGCGGTATGCCCGGCGGGCACCAGTTCGTGCGGATACTGGTACTTCAAATCGCGTAGCTTGAAGTGGCAGCGGCTCGCGATGCGTACCGATTCCGCCAGCAATTCCTCGGGATAGATCGCGGCTAATGCCTGTCTCGTACGCAAATGGCGTTCGCCATTGGGGAACAGCGCGTGGCCCGCTTCGGCCAAGGTCGTGTGCTGGCGGATGGCCGTCATCGTGTCCTGCAGGGCACGGCGGCCGCGCACATGCATGTGCACGTCGCCGCAGGCGACCGCGGGGATCTGCAGTTGCCTGGCCAACTGCTGCAGAGCATGGAGGCGATGAGTGTCGTCGGGGCCGCGGTGCAACTCGATGGCGAGCCAGGTGCGTTGCGGGAATCGCGCTTGCAGCCAAGCGGCGTCATCGGCTTGCGGATCTTCTGCGGGAAGCCACAGCGCCAGCAGCCCTTCGTGCTCGCCTTCGAAATCCTCGCGCAACGATCGATAGCGGCCTTTCTCGGCACGCCTGCGCGCACGCGTGATCAGCTGGCACAGCCGCTGATAGCCCGCCAGCGTTTCGGCCAGCAGTACCAGCTTGGGGCCGGCCTCGATCTGGAATTCGCTGCCCACGATCAGCTTCAGGTCGGATTCCTCGGACGCTTCCAGTGCGCGCACGATCCCGGCCAGGCTGCATTCGTCGGTGATGGCGAGCGCGGTGTAACCCTGTTGTTTGGCGCGCTCGAACAATTCGCGGGCGTTGGAGGCGCCGCGCTGGAAACTGAAGTTCGACAGGCAGTGCAATTCGGCGTAGGCGGGCAGCGGCTTCATGCGAACCATCCGTGCAGCATGAAGGGGCCGGCCTGTTCGCCCGCGATGCGGAAGACCCAGGCGCGCTGGCCTTGCGTGGTTTCGACCAGGTAGTAGTCGCGTCTCACATCCTCGTCGTCCCACCAGCCCGACTCGATGCGCTCGGGACCGGCGAGCACGTGTTGCACGCGTTCACGGAAGGGCAGGGGTTGGTGCAGCAACCACCCGGGCCGAGGCAGCGTGGGGAGTTCGGCGGTCTTGCGTGGCATCGCTTCGCCGGTCACGACGCGTTCGGGGCGATGATCCTGCGACCAGCCGACGCTGCGCACGGCCTCATCGCCCAATCGTGCGCGCAGTCGCTCGCGCAACTGCGGCCAGGGCACCGCCTGCTGCGGGCGGGGGTCGAACAGATCGCGCTCGGCCGGCACGAAAGGCGGCAGTTCGCGCGCCAGCAGGCGCATGGCGCGCACCGGCGCCGGCACCTGCGTCTGCTCGATGCGGCCGCGGGCGAGGTCGAACAACATCGCCGCCTCGCGTTCCGCCGCGAGCAATCCGACTTCGACGGTGCTGTGCTCGGAGGCTTCGTGGTCGCCGGCGGCGATGCGGTCGTGTTCGAGCACCACGGTGAAGCGCTGCACGCCGCCGTCGCGTCCGGCCAGGAAGGCCGCCAGGTCCGCGGTCAGCCGGCGCAGCGGGAACAGCAGGGCCTGGCTGGATTCGACTTCGTGTTCGAATTCGATGCGGCCTTCGAAAACATCCGGCGGCCGGTACCAGGTCAGCGGCGCATCCGCGCCGCGGATGATGTCCAGGTGCTGCAGGACCTGGTGCGGAAAGCGTCGGTTGAGGGCATCGCGCGGCAGCGCGAACACCTGCCGCAACTTGCGCAGCCCCATCCGCGACAAGGCATGCGCCACGTCCTGCGGCAGGCCGGAACGCTCGATCGGCAATTGCCCCAAGGCATTGGCCAGCGTGTTGTCGCCCACGGCCAGCCCGTCGTGCACGTTGGCGAGCACGCGCGCCGCATGCGGATTGGGCGCGACCACCAGGCGATGGCGGAATCCCAGCGCCAGCAGCTCTTCACGCATCCGCGCTTCCAGGCGTGGCCAGGGACCGAACAACTGCAGGCTGTGGCCAATCTCGAGCACGAGCGCATGCGCAAGATCGGTGCTGACCTGCGAGCTGAAACGATAGGCCCAGGCGGCGAGCAGTTGCCGCCAGCGTTCTTCGTCGCGCGGATCGTGCTCGGCCGTGGCGAAGCGGCCGCCCAATGCCTGCGCGGCCGCGAGCGGCATGCCGGGACGCAGGCCCAGAGCGCGCGCCGACGGATTTACCGCGTGCAGCACGCGGCGTTGCGCCGGACCGCTGATCAGCGCCAGGGGCGCGTCGGGATCCGGATGGCGTCGCAGCACGCCATCGATCGCGATCTGTGGCAGGAACAGGCAGGCCCATTGCATGGTTCACGCCTCGATGCAGGGGGCCGGCTGCTCGTCCTTGCGGGTCTCATCCTTGCGAAGCGGGATAAACGAAATAACCGGTGCGCTTCGTGTTGCCGATTCCGCTGCTGCATGCGCTGCTGGCTCCGGATATCTGTTTCGCACAGCGTGCGGAAACGGAATCGCGCGAGCAGGCGGATTGCCGCCGCGACACTTGAGGACGCGCAGCTGTCGGGGCGAGGCCTCGATGGCGATGCGCAAGGCCGCCGGCGAAGGATTCAGCGCCGCCTTCAGCGGACGGAAGGCGAAGCCCAGGGCCTGTCCGGTTTCCGCGGCCACCTGCAATCGCCGCAAGGCGCGATCGTCCGCCTGTTGCGGCCAGCACAGCACGGCTTCGCAGGCGCCCGACCGCAGACATTGTTCGGCGGCCCACAGCGCATCGCGTGGCGTTTTCGTGCGGATCACCTGCAGTGCGCCGAGTCGCACGCCGGCGATGTGCCAAGCCTGCGGGTAGGGCAGGTAAGGCGGAGCGATCAGCGCGATGGCGGCGTCCTTCGCAAGACTGAGCCGGGCGAGGGTGGGCCAGAGCAATTGCAGCTCGCCCACGCCATCGGCGGGCAACAGCAACTCGCTCAAGGCCGCGTTGGGCCAGCCGCCCGCAGGTAGGGCCGCATCGAGTGCCGGCCAGCCCGTGGGTTGTTCGAAGACGCCGGTTGCCGGCATCGGCTGCCCGCGCCAGACCCGGCGCTGGGAAATCAGGCCATCGAGCGAGGGCGGAGGGAGCGACTGCATGTTAGTAATAATACTAACTTTGCAGTCTCAAAAACTAAGACTGATAGCTCAATAAGTTACAGCGCATAGTTGATGCCACTTCGCCGCCAGGCGCAGGAATTTGTCCGCTCCTCCGCGAGCGCCTCGTTACTTCCGAGACAGCTGACGAAGCGCCCGCGTGGCGTGCCATGAGCGGGGCACATGCTGCAGATCGACGTCAATCCGGGAGGTGCAGGTCCGCAATGGCCTCGCATTCCCTTGCGCGATGCATTCGAGGACGCGTTGCCGGCGCTGTGGCATAAGGCGCCGCTGCAAAGCGTGCGCATCGGACTGTTCGATCTTCACGAGTGGTGGCCCTGGCTCGCCGAGGCCTACGGCATGCTGGATGCGGCCGAGCTCAGGCGTGTGCAGAGCCGGCGCGTGCCGACGGACCGGCACCAGTTGGCGCTGAGTTATTCGCTGCATCGCCTGCTGCTGGGCGCGGCGATGGACTGCGATCCCTTCGATGTGCCGATCGGCCGCGATGCCAAGGGCTGCCCGTGCCTGGCGCACACGGACCTGACCACCAGTCTCAGTCACGCCGATCACAGCGTTGCCGTGGCCATAGCCGCCCACGGCCCGGTGGGCGTGGACATCGAGCTGGCAGCGCGTGCCCCCGTGGTGCCGGAGATCGCCGAACGCGTGTGCCATCCCGCCGATATCGTCGATCTCGATGCGGGCATGGCGGGATTGCCGGGCTTGTCGCGAAGCGAGGCCCTGTTGGCGCTGTGGGTGCGCAAGGAAGCCTTCCTGAAGGCGGCTGGGATCGGCCTGCAACGGGAAATGCAGACCTTCGCTGCTCCCGACGGCGCCTTGCTTGCCTTGCCCGAAGGCAGCGCCGCGCTGGCGGTGCGGCTACGGATGCTCGATGCCGGCCCGCACTGGATGGCGGCCGTCGCGCACGCGCCGGAGTTGACGGTGACGAGCGCGCAACTGTGCCCGCGCATCGCGGAAAGCGACTGAGCCCAGACCGCAGCAAGGCCGGGATTGCAGGCTCAGCGCGTTATCTCGTAAGAGCCGGTTCGCGCGGGCATGGATGCCTCGTCCCTTGCGGCAGCGGATTAGCGACTTCGAGAGAGAGCACATGCCTGGCAGTCCGTGTATTGCGTGGGATGCGACACCCCGATCGCCCGTAGCCCTGGCCGCCCGACGAATCCGGGGGCGCCGATGAGCATCGCACTGGCCAGTCGCAAGAGCCGTGCGTTGTTTCTGCTCTGGCTGGGCGAGCTGGCCATGTTGATGCTGGCTGTGCTGGCGGCGGCATGGCTGCGCTTCTTCCGCGATCCGGAAGGCTTCTCCGTCTTCTTCGAGTCGGCGCCGTCGCGCGCGTTCGTCTTCGCGGCCTTCATCACCGTGGCGATGGTCGCGTTCGGTCTCTATCAGGTGCACGTGCGGCATAACCGGCAGGAGTTCCTGATCCGCCTGTTGCTGTCCTTCGCTCTGGCCGGTGTGGCGCTGCTGGTGCTGTATTACCTGATCCCGTTGACGTACATCGGCCGCGGTGTGCTGGCGCTGGCGCTCGCCTTCGGACTGCTCGGCGTGGGCTTGCTGCGCCTGATCATCGATCGGGTGTTCAAGACCGACGTGTTCCGGCGCCGCGTGCTGGTGCTGGGTGCGGGCAGGAACGCCGATCTCATCAACAGTCGCCTGCGCAGGCGCGCCGACCGGCAGTCCTTCGTCGTGGTCGGATTCCTCGCCATTCCCGGGCAGGCGAAGCAGGTGCCGGAAAAGCTGCTGCTCAACACCGACTTCTCTTTGTCCGAAATCGCCGAGTGGCTGCAGGTCTACGAAATAGTGGTGGCCCCCGACGAGCGCCGCGGTGCATTGCCGATGGAGGAGATGCTCAAGTGCGCGCAGCGCGGCATCACCATCACCGACTTGTCGACGTTCTTCGAGCGCGAGGCCGGGATGGTCAAGCTCAATGTGGCCGATCCGTCGTGGCTGGCGTTCTCCGGCGGCTTCGACCATTCGATTCCGCGCCGGCTCAACAAGCGTTTCTTCGATCTGGTGGCGGCGGGCGCGCTGTTGTTGGCGGCCTGGCCGTTCATGCTGGTGGTGGCGATATGCGTCGCGCTGGAGTCGCGTGGACCGATCTTCTATCGGCAGACGCGCATCGGTGAGAACGGGGGCACGTTCGAGCTGATCAAGTTCCGCAGCATGCGGGTGGATGCCGAAGCCGATGGCGTGGCGCGCTGGGCGAGCCAGAACGACGACCGCACGACCCGTATCGGACGCATCATTCGTCTCTCGCGGCTGGATGAGTTGCCGCAGTTGTTCAACATCCTGCGCGGCGACATGAGTTTCGTCGGCCCGCGCCCGGAGCGCCCGCAGTTCGTCGAGATGCTCAGCAAGGAAGTGCGCTACTACAACGTCCGCCACTGCGTGAAGCCGGGTCTGACCGGCTGGGCGCAATTGCGCTATCCGTACGGGGCGTCGGTACAGGATGCCGAGGAGAAGCTGACGTTCGACCTGTTCTACGTGAAGAATCACGGCCTCGTGTTCGATCTGCTCATCCTGCTGCAGACGGTGGAGGTCGTGCTCTTCCATCGCGGTTCTCGCTGATACCGCGCTTGCTCGTCATCCCCGCGTAGGCGGGGATCCAGCGACTTTGCTTCGCTCTTGCTCGTCATCCCCGCGAAGGCGGGGATCCAGGGACTTTGGCTTTTGTTGGTGCTGGTGCGTAAAGCGTCGGCTTCGGTGGGACGCGCTACCCGACGGGACGGGGGTGCTCCGCCCCTCCGGACGGCATCCCTGCCTTTAGTCGGGGCCGCGGACCATCCTGGTCCGCTCTCCGCACCCCCATCCCGCCGGGCCGCGCTTACCGCGAGCGTTGTGATCGCCGCTTCGGTCGCGCGCGCTACTTGCTCCTTCTTCTCCCCGCTTGCGGGGAGAAGATGCCCGAAGGGCAGATGAGGGGGAGCGAGCGCAGCGAGTTGCCTTTAGCTCTTAATCAAAGCGCCCGCGATGTGTGGAGGGCAGGCGGTGCCGGTAGGCAGGCGCGACTGTCAGCGGCATGGATGCCGCTGACAAGCCTCCATGGACGGATTCACGGCGTGTCGCGACTGCCTACCGGCGCCGCCTGCCTGCCCGCACTGCCACATGCTTTGCAATGCAAAGGCAAAGCAACAGCTGGATCCCGGCTTTCGCCGGGATGACGAGCAAGGGCAAGGGCAAGGCCCAAGAGTAAGCGCAATAGCTCGAGCTAAGGCGCGCTCGGAGTGGGTTGCCCCACCGTTACAGGACGCGGCGTCGAACTCTGCAATTCTGCCGTCACAGCGACACCCTCGAACCCAATCCGCAGCTCGCCGAAGCGCTGAGCGATATAGCCCAGCAGGGCCTGGATGAAGAAGATGACGCCGACCATTTCCATGCCTTCTTCCAGACTGACCAACAGGTGATACACGATCGACCGATACGTATGGTCCTCGCGCCACCAACCCTCGATCAGCTCCACGCCTACCGCACCGCCCAGATAGATCGCCGCACACGCCACGAACGCCAGCATCGACCGCCGCGGCAGCCGCAGCAGGAACGGCAGGAAATACAGCCCCAGCGCCGCGACCAGCACCAGCGCCGGCACCAGCCAGGCGTAGTAGAAGATGCCCAGATGCCCTCCGCCGAGCAGATGCCGCATCGGTTCGATTAGCCGCTCGTGCAGCGCCAGATTCTCGTCGAACCCCATCACGGTGAACCCGAAGGCGAGCAGAAACCATTTGCCCGCGTCGCGACCCTCGTGCAGGCGTTCAAGCGCTGCGATCGCTAGCAGCACAGCGGCAGCGCCCAGCAACAGGAACGTCGAAAACAGCGCCGGCACGTTGGATTCGCCGTCGAGGTTCATCAACGCCAGCCCCGTGGCGTACTGGCCCGTGTAGATGCGGTAGAGCTGCATGGCCAGGTTTATGGCGATCAGCAGCAGGACCACGAGAAGAAGAGGACGCGTGAGGAAGCTCGTAGAGAGCCTGATGGTGCGGTTGTGCATTGCCCGTTCGCTCCAGCGGCTGTTCGGCAGCCTGTCTAGTCACAGAAACGTCAATGACAGGCAAATGACGGTCATCCGGAGCGCATGACCGTTGGGTGACACCCGAAGGCAGAGCGAGGAGCTTGCGGCGCGCCTACCTCAACCATTCGCCCGAGGCGAGCGCGATCAGCACGAACAGCAGCACCAGCAGGATCACCGCCGCCCAGAACGCAAGGCGTGGCGAGGCCGTATCGGCGGTCTCCACGGGGCGCGAAGGGCGCTGGACCCCGAGCGGCATGGGCGTACGCACGGACGCACTCAGCTTGCCGGACCGATGCGGCGCCGCCCCCGGCAGCCGCCCATAGCGGCGATGGAAACGCGTGGCCGTCGTATACAGCCCGATCAGATCCCGCAGGACAGCGTTCGATTCAGGCGACTGCACGCCCCCGGTCCGATTGGGCTGCAACTCGGAGATCCGACGGCGATACGCGAGCTGCAGCTCTGCGAGGCTGCAGTTCGGTTCCAGGTCGAGTTCCGAATAGAGCAGGGTGAGATCGGGCTTCATGGTCCTCCCTTCGCTGCGCCTATCGTATCGCGCGATTGGGCCGTGAAAACCGCGTTTACGCAGCGCGCTTACAAGGCCGCTGATGGCCGCATGGCCCGGCCCACGACGTTTGAGACGACATCAGCGCGATCTTCATGGCGGCCGCCTGGACACGCCGGGAGACGCGATTCGGTGCATCGCGAAAGGCCTTGGGATGCCTGGGGGGTGCAAGCGCAGGGGATGGAGTGGCATGAATCAGCGATCCGACAGTCCGTCACCGCGTCGCCTCTCCTCCGAACAGGCGTGCATCACGCAGCAGATCGAACAGCAAGCCGCCGCGCGGCCGGACGCGATCGCCGTCACCTGCGACGGTGCAAGCCTCAGTTACCGCGAACTCAACCAGCGCGCCAACCAGCTCGCCCATCGCCTGCGTGCGCTCGGCGTCGGGCCGGAAGTCCTGGTCGCCATCGGCCTGGATCGGTCGCTGGAGATGGTGGTCGGCCTGCTGGGCATCCTCAAAGCCGGCGGCGCCTATCTGCCCGTCGATCTGGCGTATCCGCGCGACCGCGTCCAGTTCATGTTCGACGACGCCCGCCCGGCCGTGCTGTTGACCTCGTCGTCGCAGCAGGACGCATGGCCCGACGTCGGTCTGCCGATACTGCTCCTCGACGAGTGGTCGCCGCTTGCCGGCGAACCCACGCACGATCCCGAGCCGCTGGCCGATCTGCAGAATCTCGCCTACGTCATCTACACCTCGGGCTCGACCGGCAAACCCAAAGGCTGCCAGGTCACGCACTTCAACGTGTCGCGGTTGTTTACTTCGACCCAGCCCTGGTACGGCTTCGGCGCCGATGACGTCTGGACGTTCTTCCATTCCCACGCCTTCGATTTCTCGGTGTGGGAGATCTGGGGCGCGCTGATCTACGGCGGGCGTGTCGTGGTCGTGCCGTACCTGGTGAGCCGCTCGCCTGAGGCCTTCCATGCGCTGCTGGTGCGAGAAGGCGTCACCGTGCTCAACCAGACGCCCTCGGCCTTCCGCAATCTCATCCATGCCGATCTTGCTTCGGGCACCCCAACGTCCGCGCTATCGCTGCGTTACGTGATCTTCGGCGGGGAAGCGCTCGAACTGCAGATGCTTCGCCCCTGGTTCGAACGCCACGGCGACCGCTCGCCGCGCCTGATCAACATGTACGGCATCACCGAAACCACGGTGCATGTCACTTATCGGCCGGTCGGCATGACCGAGGTCGATCGCAATGCCGGTAGCGTGATCGGCGAACCCATTCCGGACCTGCGCCTGTTCGTGCTGGATGAGCAGCTCGTGCCGGTCGCGGTCGGCGAGGTCGGCGAAATCTACGTCGCCGGCGCGGGCGTGTCGCGCGGCTATCTTAATCGCCCCGAACTCACCGCCGAACGCTTCTTCGACTGGCACTCGCCCGAAGGCGAAAGCGTGCGCCTCTACAAGACCGGCGATCTTGCGCGTCCGCTCGTCGACGGCGATCTGGAATATCTCGGCCGCAGCGACCACCAGGTCAAGATCCGCGGCTTCCGCATCGAAACCGGCGAGATCGAAAGCGTGCTCGCCCGCCATGACGCCGTGCGCGCCTGTGCGGTGATCGCGCGCAACGATCGCGCCGACGGCGAGGCGTACCTGGTCGCCTATGTGGTGCCGGTGCAGCGCGGCGTGCACACCTCGCAGGCCGAGCTGCGCGCGCATCTGGCGGGATCGCTGCCGGATTACATGATTCCCAGCGCCTTCGTGGACCTCGACGCGCTGCCGCTGACCGAGAACGGCAAGCTCGACCGCCGCGCACTGCCGGCACCCGCGCGCCAGCGCCCCGATCTGGCGTCTGCCTACGAGCCTGCGGCAGGCGCGCTGGAAAGCATCCTGTGCGAAGCCTTCGGCGACCTGCTAGCCATCGACAGCGTCGGGCGCCACGACAATTTCTTCGAGTTGGGCGGCGATTCGATGTCGGCGACCCGCCTGTTGCAGCGGATCGCCAAGGCGCGAGGCGATGGTGGCGTGATTCCTACGGCCACGCTGTTCCACAACCCGACCCCCGCCGCGTTGGCGGCAGCGTTGGAAGGGCGCAGCCAAACGGGTATCGACGCGAGCCGGTTTGCCGCCGCGCATCGCAAGGGCACCGATGCTTCCGAGCCGATCGCGATCGTTGCGATGGCCGGACGCTTCCCCGGCGCAAGCGATGTCGAAGCGTTCTGGCGCAACCTGTGCGACGGACGCGACACGATCACCTTCTTCGGTGCCGAGGATCTGGATCCTGCCGTCAGTGCACAGGAGCGCGGCGATCCGTCCTACGTGCCCGCCCGCGGCGTGATCGACGGCGTCGAACAGTTCGATGCGGCGTTCTTCGGGATCAGCCCGAAGGAAGCGGAGCTGATGGACCCGCAGCAGCGCATCTTCCTCGAGCTGTGCTGGGAGTGCCTGGAACGTGGCGGCCATGTGCCCGATGCCTCGGGCTCCGTCGGCGTGTTCGCTGGCATGTTCAACGCCAGCTACCACCAGCGCCACGTCGCCGCGCACCCGGAACTGGTCGAGCGCGTCGGCGCCTTCCAGGTGATGCTCGACAACGAGAAGGACTTCATCGCGACCCGCGTCGCGCACAAGCTCAACCTGACCGGTCCGGCGATCAGCGTGCACACCGCCTGTTCGACCTCGCTGGTCGCCATCTGCCAGGCGATGGACAGCCTGCGCCTGGGTCATTGCGACATGGCGCTGGCCGGCGGCATCACCGTGACCTGTCCGCCGCGCAGCGGTTATTTCCACCAGGAAGGCGCGATGCTGTCGCCCGACGGCCACACCCGTACCTTCGACGTGGAGGCGGGCGGCACGGTGTTCAGCGACGGCGGTGCCGTGCTGTTGCTCAAGCGCTTGTCCGACGCGATCGCCGACGGCAACCGTGTCTTCGCGGTGATCCGCGGCGGCGCGGTCAACAACGACGGCAGCGGCAAGGCCAGCTTCACCGCGCCCAGCAGCGAAGGCCAGGCCGCCGTGATCGCCATGGCCCACGCGCGCGCGCAAGTCGACGCGCGCACGATCGGTTACGTGGAAGCGCACGGCACCGCGACGCCGGTGGGCGACCCCATCGAGATCGAAGGCCTGACGCGTGCATTCCGGTGCAGTACGCAAGAGGTGGGCTTCTGCCGGATCGGTTCGGTGAAGAGCAACATCGGGCACCTGGTGATCGCCGCGGGCGCCACCGGCGTGATCAAGACCGCGCTGGCGCTGGATGAAGGACGCATCCCGGCGACCGCACATTTCAAGGCGCCCAATCCCGCCATCGATTTCGCGGGCTCGCCCTTCGTGGTCAATGCGACGCTGGCCGACTGGCCTGCCACCGATGCGCCGCGTCGCGCCGGCGTGAGTTCCTTCGGCGTAGGCGGCACCAACGCGCACGTCGTTTTGGAGGAAGCCCCCGAGCTTCCCGTTTCGGAGCCGGCGCACGGCCCGCAGTTGCTTGTGCTCTCCGCACGCACGCCGGCCGCGTTGTCGCAGGCGGCTTCGCGCCTGGCCGACCATCTCGATGCCGCAGCGGACATCAACCTGGCCGACGTCGCCTGGACGCTGACGGTCGGTCGCAAAGCCTTCGCACACCGCATCGCGCTCGCGGCCGACGACGTAGCCGGCGCAATCGCACAATTGCGCAGTCCCGAAACCGCAGCGGCGATCGCGCGCACGCGTCCGGCGCGGCAGAGCGACGTGGTCTTCCTGTTCCCGGGGCAGGGCGCGACGTATCCCGGTATGGGCCGTGCGCTGTACGCCGCCGAGCCCGCTTTCCGCATCGCCTTCGACGACTGCGTGGATGCCTTGGGCGACGAGGCGGGCTTCGACCTGCGCGAGCGCGTGCTCTCCGACGATCCCGAGGCGCTGCTGCCGACGGCGATCATGCAACCGGCGACCTTCGCGATCGAATACTCGCTGGCACGGTTCTGGATGAGCCATGGCCTGGTGCCTGCGGCAATGATCGGGCATAGCGTCGGCGAATTCGTCGCCGCCACGCTCGCCGGTGTCTTCAGCCTGGCGGATGCGATGAAGCTGGTCGCCCGCCGCGGCGCGCTGATGCAGGCGCAACCCGCGGGCGGCATGTTGTCGGTGCGGATGCCGTTGGACACGCTGCTGGCTCGCATGCCCGACGATCTGTCGCTGGCGGCGGAAAACGCACCGGGCAGCTGCGTCGTTTCCGGCACGCTCGAGGCGATCGCGCGATTCCAGGCGCAGCTGGAAGCCGAGGGGGTCGCCTGTCGTGCGCTGCGCACCTCGCATGCCTTCCACTCGCAGATGATGGAACCGGTGGTGACGCCATTCCGTGCAGAAGTGGCGACACTGTCGCTGGCTGCACCGCGCATTCCGATCGTCTCCACGGCCAGCGGCGATTGGCTCGATGCGGCCAACGCGACTTCGCCCGACTACTGGGCTGCGCATCTACGCGAGCCGGTACGATTCGCCGCCGCGCTCGGCCGTGTGCTGGACACGCCGGCGCGCGTGCTCCTCGAAGTCGGGCCGCGCGCCACGCTGGCCGCGCTCTCGCGCCAGCATCCGGGCCTGCAGCAGCATCATCTCGCCGCGGTCGCCACGCTCGCGGACACCCCGGTCGCGGAGCCTGCGAGCCTGCGCTCGGCGGCCGGCCAACTATGGGCGAGGGGCGTGACGATCGATCCGGCGCTGTTCGATCGCCGCGTTGTGCGTGGCCGCGTGCGGCTTCCGACTTATCCGTTCGAACGCCAGCGCTATTGGGTGGAAGCGTCGGTCGCGAGCTCCAACGTCGTTCCTCATCCGGCCATGGCCGCGGTGGCGACGGAAACGGAGGTCGTAGCGTTGCCGCAGGCAGGAGAGACAGCGGGTGAGGCGGGCGGCGTATCGGCGGCCGTCACCAGGTTGAAGGAGCTCTTTTACGAGACGACCGGCTTCGATATGTCCGACGCGGACACGGACGCCAACTTCATGGAACTGGGCCTCGACAGCCTGATGCTCACCCAGGTCTCGCTGCAGTTGCAGAAGGCGTTCGGCGTGAAGATCACCTTCCGCCAGTTGATGGGCGAGGGCAACAGCATCGATCGGCTGGCCGGCATGCTCGAAGCGCAGATGCCCGAAGCCAGTGCGCCGCCTGCGCGCGAGACGCGGGCCCTGGCGCGGGTCATTCCGATCGGCCCGCAAGCCGTGCCCACGGCGGCGGGCGACGAAAACGCGCCCGCGCGCTACGACGTGAAGAAGGCCTTCGGCGCCATCGCCCGCATCGACACCGGCGGCGGCATCGACCTGAGCCCGCACCAGCGCAGCCGGCTGGAGGATTACATCCAGCGCTATGTCGCGCGTACCCGCAAATCGAAGGCCTACACCGCCGCGCATCGCGCGCATCTGGCCGATCCGCGCGTGGTCAACGGCTTCCGTCCCCTGACCAAGGAAATCACCTATCCGATCGTCGTCGATCGCTCGAAGGGCTCGCGGTTGTGGGATCTCGACGGCAACGACTACGTGGACGCCATCAACGGCTTCGGCATGAGCCTGTTCGGCTGGCAGCCCGATTTCGTGCTGAAGGCGGTGAAGCAGCAACTGGATATGGGCTACGAGATCGGCCCGCAGCATCCCCTGGCGGGTGAAGTCGCCAACCTGATCTGCGAGTTGACCGGACACGAGCGTGTGGCGCTGTGCAACACCGGATCGGAAGCCGTGCTCGGTGCGTTGCGGATCGCGCGGACCGTCACCGGCCGCGAGACGGTGGTGCTGTTCACCGGCTCGTATCACGGCATCAATGACGAAGTGATCGTGCGTGCCACCCGCGCGCTCAAGGCGATGCCGGCGGCGCCAGGCATCCTGCGCAATACCGCCGAGCACGTGCTGGTGCTCGACTACGGCACGCCCGAATCGATGCGGATCATCCGCGAACGCGCGCACGAGATCGCGGCCGTGCTGGTGGAACCGGTGCAGAGCCGCCGCCCGGATTTCCAGCCGGTCGATTTCCTGCGCGAGCTGCGCGAGGTCACCCGCGACGCGGGTGCGTTGCTGATCTTGGACGAGGTCGTCACCGGTTTCCGCTCGCATCCGGGCGGCGTGCAGGCACTTTTCGATATCCGTGCCGACCTATGCACCTACGGCAAGGTGATGGGCGGGGGCTATCCGATCGGCGTCATCGCCGGCAGCCGCGCGTGCATGGACGCGCTTGACGGCGGCGACTGGCGCTTCGGCGACGACTCCGTTCCGAGCGTCGGCGTGACGTACTTCGCCGGCACCTTCGTGCGCCATCCGCTGGCGCTGGCGGCGGCCAAGGCCGTGCTCGAGCATCTGCGCGCGGAAGGATCGCCTCTGCAGGAGCGGCTCAGCGCCAACGTCGCCGCGATGTGCGCGCAGATGAACGATTTCTGCGCGCAGGCCGCTGCGCCGATCCAGGTCAGGCATTTCGCGTCCGTCTGGAAGATCTTCTTCCTCGAAGAGCATCCGTTGCAGGACTTGCTGTTCGGCATGATGCGCAGCCGCGGCGTGCACATCCTCGAAAACTTCCCCTGCTTCCTGACCACGGCGCATAGCGCGGCCGACATCCGCATGATCGTCGATGCGTTCCGCGATTCGGTGCACGAACTGCAGGATGCTGGGCTCCTCCCGGGCGGTGTCCTCGCAGAACCCGCTCCGGAGATGCTGCAGGTCGTCGTCGCAACGGCTCCCATCGTGGCGACGATGGACGCGCGTTGCCCGCTGGTGCCCGGTGCACGCCTGGGCCGTGCGCCGGATGGCCGGCCGGCCTGGTTCGTTCCCGACCCGGATCGTGCGGGCAAATTCCTCAAGGTGGGCACATGAACACCGCAGCGCCCCTGCCGTCGCTGGCGTTCGAGCCGGTCGATTACGATCCTTTCGAGGCCGGCGAACTCGCGCTGGTCGTACCGACCACCGAATCGCAACGCGAGATCTGGCTGGCCGACCAGCTCAGTCCCGAGGCTTCGCTGGCGTTCAATCTGTCGGTGTCGCTGCGGTTCTCGGGCGGGCTCGACGTGGATGCGCTGAGCCGTGCGCTGCAGGCGCTGATCGACCGTCATGATGCGCTGCGCGCCTGTGTCGGTCCCGACGGCCAGACCTTGGCGATCTTGCAGGACCATGCGTTGCCGCTCCCGATTACGGACCTGCGTGGCAGCGATACCTCGCTGCGCGATCATACCGTCAGCCAGCGCCTGCGCGCCTCGGTGGAAACGCCTTTCTCGCTCGCAGAGCCGATGTTCCGCGCTGAACTGCTGCGATTAGGCGGCAGCGAAGACCTGTTGCTGCTTTCCACCCATCACGTCGTGTGCGATGGCTGGTCGTGGTGGGTGCTGGTGCGCGAACTGGGTGCGCTGTACGCGCAACATGCGGGCGTGTCGACGGATGCCGAGGCCCACAGCCTGCCGGCGGTTGCTGCCTCGTTCGCCGAGTACGCAATGAACGAAGCGGCGGCCCAAGAGGACCCCGCGCACGAAGCCGACGGCGCCTACTGGCTGTCGCGCTTCGCCGGCGAGGCGCCGGTGCTGGAACTTCCGACCGATCGCCCGCGTCCGGCGCTGCGCACTTTTTCTTCGGCGCGCGAAGACTATGTGCTGGACGAAGAATTGTTCGCGGGCTTGCGTCGTCTCGGCGGGCGGCACGGTGTCAGCTTGTTCGCCACACTGCTCGCCGGTTTTTCGGGCCTCCTATCGCGCATCACTGGACAAGCCGATGTCGTCGTCGGAATTCCCGCTGCCGGCCAGCCAGTGGCCGGCGCCGACGACCTGGTCGGACATTGCGTCAATACGCTGCCGCTGCGCTTCGCGATCGAACCCGGCACGCCGTTCACGGCGATGCTCGATACCGCCCAGGCCATCTTGCTGGACGCGTTGGAGCATCAGCGCCACACCTTCGGTACGCTGCTGAAGAAGCTGCGCATCCGCCGCGATCCGGCGCGCATGCCGCTGGTCGGCGTGCTGTTCAATCTCGATCAGGCGCTGGAGCACGAAAGCACCGCGTTCCCGGGCGTGGCGATGGACTTCGACAGCAATCCGCGCAGCTTCGAAACCTTCGAGCTGTTCGTGAACGCCGTGCAGAGCAAGGGCCGGTTGCGGCTGGAGTGCCAGTACAACACCGAGCTGTTCGATGCGGCGACGATCCGTCGCTGGCTGCTGGCCTACGAGACTTTGCTACGGGCCGCGGTGGAACGCGAGTCCACACCGTTCGCCCAGTTGCCGCTGGTCGATGCGGCGGCGCGGGCCGAACTGGATGCGTTGCAGCCGCAGCCGATCGCCTTCGACCGCGAATGCAGGATGCACCAGTTCTTCGAGCGGCAATGCGACCGCACGCCCGCACGCATCGCGCTGCGCGCCGGCCGTGCCGCGGTGAGTTATACGGACCTGGAGGCGCAGGCCAATCGCATCGCGCATGTCCTGCGTGGCCACGGCATCCGCCGTGGCGCATTGGTCGGACTGGCGCTGGATCGCGGCGTGGACATGCTGGCGGCGCTGCTGGGCATTCTCAAGGCCGGAGCGGGATACGTGCCGCTGGATCCGCAATTCCCCGCGGAGCGGCTCGCCTACATGGCCGCCGATGCCGGCCTGGCGATGCTGGTGACCACGAGCGAGTACGCGCCGCGCTTCGACCTGCGCGGCCGGCCGATGCTGCTCGTCGACGAACACGCGACACAGCTGTCCGATGCTGCTGCGCAGCGCCTGTCCGACGATGCCGAAGCCGCACGCCCCGACGATCCGGCCTACGTCATCTATACCTCCGGCTCCACCGGGCGGCCGAAGGGTGTGATCGTGCCGCATCGTGCGGTGTCCAACTTCATCACCAGCATGCAGCGCGAGCCGGGCTTGAGCGAGCGCGACCGTCTGCTCGCGATCACCACGCTGTCGTTCGACATCGCCGTGCTGGAGTTGCTGTTGCCGCTGTCGGTCGGCGCGCAGATCGTCATGGCCGATCGCGAGACGGCCGGCGACGGAGCGGCGCTGCGCTCGCTGCTGGAGAACAGCGAGGCGACGATCATGCAGGGCACGCCGTCGAGCTGGCGACTGCTGATCGACGCGGGCTGGAACGGTCAGGCAGGCTTCAAGGCGCTGTGCGGTGGCGAGGCGATGTCGCCGGATCTCGCGTCCGCGCTGCTGGAGCGTTGCGGGTCGGTGTGGAACGTTTACGGTCCCACCGAAACCACCGTGTGGTCCACCTGCGCGCGCATCGATGCGCCGGATGCAGGCATGGCGCCCGATGTGCACATCGGCCGTCCGATCGCCAACACCACGGTGTGGGTACTCGATGCGCAGGGCGAACTGTGTCCGTTGGGCGTGCCGGGCGAGATTTGCATCGGCGGCGACGGCGTCACCAAGGGGTATCTCGATCGTCCGGAGCTGACTTCGGAGCGCTTCGTCCCCGATCGCTACTCCCGAGTCGCTTCGGCATCGGCTGAACAACATCCGCTCCTGTACCGCACCGGCGACCGCGGACGCTGGCGCGCGGATGGAAATATCGAGCATCAGGGACGCCTCGATCACCAGGTCAAGGTGCGCGGCTATCGCATCGAGCTTGGCGAGATCGAGGCGAATCTGGCCGCCCGTGCCGAAATCGCCCGTGCCCTGGTCATCGTGCGCGAAGACCGCGCCAACGATCAGCGCCTGGTCGCCTACCTGGTGGCCACGCCGGGCATGACGATCGACGAGACCGCGCTGCGCGCCCATCTGCGCGATCTGCTGCCGGCCTACATGCTGCCGCAGCACTTCCTGGTGCTCGACGAACTGCCTCTGCTGCCCAATGGCAAGATCGACCGGCATGCGCTGCCATCGCCTACGCATGAAGAGAGCCACGCGGCGACGGCGGTGGCGCAGGACGACGCGAGCATCGACCCGCGTATCCGCTATCTGGCGCAGGTGTGGTCCGAACTGCTCGGCCTGCCTGCCGGAATGGACGACAACTTCTTCGAACTTGGCGGCCATTCGATGTTGGCGGTGCAGATGGCCAGCCGCGTGGAACGCGACACGGGCCATCGCATCAAGCTGATCCGGCTGGGCGCGGAAACCCTGGCGCAGGTCGCCGCCGGCTTGCCGGCTCCTGCCGAAGCGGAAGCGCCAGCCGTGCGTGAGAACCGTGGGCGCATCAGCAGCGGATTAAGGCGTTTGTTCGGATTGGCTGGAGCCGATTCGCACAACTCCGACTCGGGAGCATTGCGATCATGAGCGTAGCGAGGAGCCAGGCGGCATGAGTATCGGAGCGTGGGAACCCTTCTGGCTTGGCGCTGCGCCACGTCAGCTGTATGCGGCATTGCACGGCGCGCCTGGCGCGACCGGCGTGCTGTTGGTTCCCCCGTTGCTGCATGAATTGCCGCGAAGCCGGCGTTTCCTGGTGGAAGTGGCGAACGAGTTCGCCGCCATGGGTTTCCCGTGCCTGCGCTTCGATTTCCATGGCACCGGCGATTCGAGCGGGGATGGCGAGGCGCTCGACTTCGCCTCGATGCAACACGATCTGGACCTGGCGAGCGAAGCACTGCGCGCGCGCACCGGCGTCGCCCGCGTCGCCGTCGTGGCCTGGCGCGGCAGCGCGCTGGCCGTGCAGGAGTGGATGGAGCGGGGTGGCGACGCGCAGGCGGTCGTGCTGTGGGAGCCGATCTGGAACGGCGAGGACTGGTTGCGCGAGCTGGTCGAAGCCGACGCCGGCGAGCGCGCGCAGCGCCCACCGCCGCGCGCGGGCATTGCGCGCATCACCGATCCCGCCGATGGGCAACTCATGGGCTTTCCCGCTTCGCCGCGCTTGCGCAGCGATCTGCAACGCACGCGCCTGTCGATGACGCGCCTGACGACAGATGCGGCAGCGACGCTACCGGTGTGGGCCATCGTGCGTGCCGACCTGCAGCAGCTGCCGGTCGAAGTCGCGCGGGTCATGCGGCTGCCTGCCAACGCGCCGAGTTTCAATGCCGGTGCGGCGATGGATGCCACCTTCTTCCTCACGCCCGCCGTGCGCGATCTGATCGTCGAACTCGGTCAGGCGTTGCGCCGCGAGGCGGTCGCATGAGCGCGGTGATGGACACCGAGCGTCCCGTCAGCACCGCGGCAGCCGAAACGTTCGTGCGCTTCGGGCCAGGCGGACAACTCGTAGGCGTGCTTAGCGGACCGCGCGAGTCGAGTCGCGTGTTGCTGCTGCCCAGCGCAGGACTGCAGCCGCGCAGCGGCCCGTTCCGCCTGCATTGGGCGTTGGCGCAGCGTCTGGCGGAGCAGGGCATCCGCAGCTTCCGCTACGACATCCCGGGCGTCGGCGAGGCAGCGCGGATGCCCGATTGCGACGGCACGCGGGCGACGCTCGCGGCCATCGACCGGCTCGAGTCCCAGCACGGTGGCCGCACGTTCGCCATCGGCGGCATCTGCAGCGCGGCCGACATCGGTTGGGACGTGGCCCATGTCGATCCGCGGGTCACGGCCTTGCTGTTGCTCGATGGAATCTGTTTCCGTGGTCCCTGGCATCGCTACGCGCGCCTCGCCGGGCTGCTGCAACGGCTGCCGAGCGAATGGCGCCACTTCCTGCGCAAGCTGCCGCGGAAAGTACGCGGCAACGGCGGGCTGGACTCGAACGACTTCCGCACCTGGCCCAGCCACGCGCAGGCGCGCGAGCAGTTCGCGAGCATGGTGGCGCGCGATCTGCGCTTGCTGTGCATCTTCAGTGGCGGCTATGCCGATCGCTTCCTGCATCCGCGCCAGTTCGAATGGTCGTTCGGCGCACCCGCGCGCGACCCGCGAGTACTGATGCACTACTGGCCCGATTGCGACCATACCTATTTCGGCCGGGCGCAGCGCGAGCGCTTGCTGGCGGCCGTGGTGCAGTGGATGCGTGATCTTCCGGAGCGCGCCCCGACATGACGGCCGGCCGCTCGCCCGCGACGCCGCTGTATCCCGCGCCGGAGGGACTGGAGCGTCCGCTGCGTGTGGCCCTGGTGGCCCCCGCGGCCGTGCCCGGATGGCTGGATGCATTCACCCGCATGGTGGCCGGTTACGACTGGATCGATCTGCGTACCGTTGCGGTAGCGGGCGCGGCTTCGCCGAAGGTCGATCGCGTACGGGCGGATCTGCGCGCCCTGATCGCTATCGAACGACGGCTGCTCGGCGCCACCGCCAGCCTCAAAGACGTTCCTCTGCAGGCGAGCGAAACCGTCGCACAAGCAAGCGCACTCGCCGATCGCGTAGCGGCGCTACAGCCGGATCTGGTGATTCTGCTGGGCCCGCGCGCGTTGGCCGATGAACTCGCGACGCTGGCGCCACTGGGTAGCTGGCATATCGACCCGAGTCTCGCCGACGCGGACTACGCGGGACTCTCGCTGTTGTCGCCGCTGTTGCACGGAGAAACCGCCACGCAGATGGCGCTGATCCTGCGCGATGCGAGCGGGCGCCAGACCGATCTGGCCGCGAGCTGGGGCAGAACGCATTCGACCTGGTTCCACAAGCAGCGCGAGGAGGCCTTCCGCAAATTGCCGGGCCTGCTGCTGCGCGGACTGCGGCGCCTGGCCGCGGGCTATCTCCCAGCGTCGACGCATGCGGTGGCGACGCTGCAGTTGCAGGCGCAGCCGCCTGTCGGCAGGGAAGCGGGTCTGCGCGCACTGCAGCTGATCGCGCGCTCCTCGCTGCGTTGGCTCACCGGGCAGCGCCGAAATCGCCGCGTCGGCTGGACGCTGGTGTTGCGCCTGGGCGGAACGGCGCTCGACCCGGGCGCGCCTGCCTTCGGTTCGCACGTTTTGTTGAGCGCCGCGCGCGGATGGTGGGCGGATCCCTTCGTCGTCGCGGCGCAGGGGCGCAAATTCCTGTTCCTGGAAGAGATGCTCGAGCCCAAGCGCAACAATGCCAACATCGCCTGCGTCGAACTCATCCCCGGCGGCGCGAGCCGGCTCGGCATCGCCCTGGATGAGCCAGGGCACTTGTCGTTCCCGCAGGTCTTCGAGTGGGAAGGGCAGTGGTACCTCACCGTTGAGTCGAGTTACGACCGCCGCGTTAGTCTCTACCGCGCCGAGGACTTTCCGCTGCGATGGACGCGGGTAGTCGACTTGGTGACGGGACGGGTCTGCGTCGATCCCACGCTGCTGCATCACGAAGGCCGCTGGTACCTGTTCGCGAATGTCGCCGAGAACGGCAACAGCACCAGCGACGAACTGTTCCTGTTCGTGGCGGACGATCTGCACGGCCCGTTCGCGCCACACCCGGCGTCGCCGATCGTATGCGACGTGCGTCGCGCGCGGATGGCGGGTCGCCTGTTCCGCCACAACGGCCGCCTTATCCGGCCGGCGCAGGACTGCGGTCCGGGTTACGGCAATGCCGTCGTCTTCAACGAAGTGCTGGAACTGGGGCCGTCGGTCTATCGCGAGCGGCAGCTTTCGCGGCTCGCGCCCTTCCTCAAGCGCCGCGTCGCCGGATGCCATACCTACAACGCCGACGGCGGCGTCGAAGTGCTCGACGTGCTTGGACGCCAACCAGGCCGCGCCGCCCGCCTGCAGGTGTTCGAAGGCGGGGAGGGTGCCGATGCGGAGAGCATCGAAGCGGATAAGCGTGACAGCAAAGTGGTGCCGGAGGAGATCGGCGCCTTGGACCCAACCCGCCGGGCGTACCCCGGCCTTCCGCAGCAGCGACCCCACGGATGAATAGTCAGGCCGACATCGCCTCAAGCCGCGACCGCGACGCCAGCGAGGTACAACGACCGCAAACGGACATCGGGACGCACTACCTGCGCTACTCGATATCCAACGGCGCGGTGATGCTGCTGGGCTTCATATCGTTCCCGATCCTCACCCGCTTCCTCGACAACACCCAGTTCGGCATCCTGCGGTACTACGACACGCTGATGCTGCTCGGGGTGGCGTTGTGCAAGTTCGGCACGCCGCACGCGATCGTGCGCTTCTATCCCTACGACGGGGATCCGCAGCGGATGCGCGATTTCGGCACCAATCAGGTGCTGCTGCCGCTGTTGCTGTCGCTGAGCATGTGGGCGCTGTGTGGGACCGGACTGGTGTTGTGGTCCTGGCTGGACCATGCCCCGCTGTCGCCGCTGTTCTGGTGCGCGGCGGTGATGGTGCCCATGCTCGCGTCGACCAACATCGTGCAGATGGTGATCCGGGCCAGCGAGCGCTCCGACATCCTCATGGCGACGCGCGTCATCGCGCGCATGCTCGAACTGATGCTGGTCCTGGGTGCGGTGATCCTGGTGCAGCACAGTGCTCTGGCCGTGTACGGGGGCAAGCTGATCGCCGCCGCGTTGCTGGTGGGGTGGCTGGTGCACTGGATGTACCGCAACGTGCATGTGTCGCGCGATTCCGTCGATTGGGATGCCTTCCGCAGCGGCATGCTCTACGGCTTCCCGTTGATGGCGAACGAACTGTCCTACAGCGTCCTCGCCAACCTGGACCGCGTTCTGCTCAAGCACATCACCGGCGACTTCGCCGTGGTCGGCATCTATTCCATCGGCTACTCGCTGGCCATACAGCTGAACGTCTTCATCACCGCGACGCTCTCCGAAGCCTTCACCCCGGTGGTCATGCGCGCCTACGAGACCGGCGGCAGCGAAGCGGTGCGCGCTTTGAAGGACCGCGTGCTGATGCCGATGACGTACGCCGTGGTGGCGCTAGTCGCCATGTTGCTGATCGCCGGCGAAGACCTGCTGGTGGCGTTGAGCGGGCCGGACAAGGCCGCGTCGGGCGAGGTCTTCATCGTCGTCGGCATCACCATGTCGACCTTCGCGCTGTTCGCCATCGCCAACTACGGCCTGCAACTTAAGAAGCGGACGATGCAGGTGCTGGGCATCACCCTGGTGGCGGCGCTGATGAACGTGACCATGAACTTCCTGCTGATTCCGCGCATGGGCTACATGGGCGCGGCCTGGGCCACGGCGATCGCGTATGCGGCGCTGAGCGCGGCGCAGTTCCTGATCTGCCCGAAGGGCCTGGCGCGGCTGCCAGATGCGCGTGCTTCGATCATCTCGCTCGGCAGTGCGGCCTTGCTGGTCGCGGTGGCCATGGGCACCGACCTGTTCGGTTTGCATGGCACCTGGGCCCGGCTGCTGGCCGCCGGCGGGCTGTTCGTGCTGCTTTACGCCGTGCCGGTGCTGGCGCTCGATTCCAGGCTGCGCGCCATCGTGATGGTGCTGGTGAAGCGGTTCACGTAAGGGCATGAGCTGGCTGCTATCGCCGCTCGCGTGGCTGTTGCTATCGGGCTTGCTGATGCCGTGGGCGTGGCTGCGTCGGCGGCGCTTGCTTTTGGCGCTGTGCGGCATCGTGGCCACGCTGGCGCTCGCGATGATGACCGCCTTGGGGGCGAATCTGCTGGCGTGGCCGTTGGAGCGTCCTTTCCTGCATTCCGATGGCTGCGCGGATGCCGCGCGTGCGGATGCGCCGGCAACCGCAATCGTGCTCGGCGGCGGTCTCGATGGCTGGCCGCGTGACGCCGGCGATTTCGCCGTGCTCAACCTCGCCAGCCGTCGTCGCGTCGATCGCGCCGTCGTCTGGTGGCAGGAACGCCCCGGACGCACGCTGGTGCTGCAGGGAGGGGCGCCGTATCCGGGCACCCCTGCACTGGCGGAATTGATGGCGTCCTATGCGCGGATACAGGGCGTGCCGTCTACCGCGTTACGGCTGGAGATGGGCTCCGGCGATACCTGGGAGAACGCAGCGCATGCCGCGGCCATCGTCCCGGCGTTGCCGCGACGCGTGGTGTTGGTGACCTCGTTCGTGCATATGCGCCGCGCGAAGGAAGCCTTCGAGAAGAACAGTTTCGAGATCTGTCCGCTCGGCACCGATCGCCGCCGCCTGCCTTCGCGGATTCCCTGGGCGCTGATCCCGCGTACCCGCGCGTTGGCGAACACGGAAGTGACGCTGCACGAGTGGTTTGGGTTGGCCTACTACCGTTGGCGCGCCCGCAGCGAGACGAAGGAATGACGACTCGCGTCGCATGAAACGAAAAAGCCCCGGAAGTCCGGGGCTTTTCCTGTCGCGATACGATCTGCAGGTGCTTACTTGTAGACCGAGAAGCCACCCGTCGCCTTGGCGGTGAGGCTGCCGCTCGTCGCGGTGGCCGTCAGTGCGTACGTACCGGGGGCATTGCGAGTGGTCTTGTAGGAAGCGCTCGCGTAGCCGTTGCTGTCGGTGGTCGCGGTCACGGCGGTCTGGCCATTGTTCGGCTTGACCACGGTGAAGGTCACGCTGGCGCCCGACACGGCCACGCCGTTGACCAGCACACGCGCCGTCATGGCAACCGACTCACCGGCCTTGTAGGACGACTTGTCGGTGACGACGGTTTCCGACAGCACCGGTGCCGGCGCAGCCACGGAGTAGGTCGCCGAAGCGCTGCCCGTATGCGTGCTACCCACGCTGCTGCTGGTGCCCACGCCGATGCCATAGCTGCCAGCCGCGGCGGTGGTGGCCGAGGTGACCGTCAGCGTGGCGCTGGACGATGCACCCGGAGCCAGAGCGATGCTCGTGCTCGACAGCGCACCGGTCCAACCGCTCGGAACCGTGCCGGCCAGAGCGAAGGTGGTGGTGGTGCACTCGACGCTGTCGTTGTTCTTCAGGCTGATCGCATAGCTCTTAGCAGTACCTGCATTCACGGCACCGGCTGCGGTCGAGACGCTCAGCGTCGGTGCCGCATGCGTGCAAACCGGAGTCGGCGGAGCCGGCGCCGGCGGCGGCGGAACCGGAGCGGGTTCCGGCGGCAGCGGCGAGGACACCGGCGGCGCGGCGGCAGCGCCGTACTCGTAGGCACCCACGTCGTTGGCAGCGCCGGTCGGGCGGTTGCCCATCACGAAGTCGGTCGTCACCGCGCTGATCAGCGGCGCCTTGTCGATCACCGGGCTGCCCGACAGCGGTTCGGCGTCGAACGAAGCCAGCGTCATGTTCTTCAGCTGCGGATTCTGCGTGCAGGTGCTGCCGGAGGGGCAGCTGCGTGCGTTCCAGCCCATGTTGCCGGAGAAGCTCTTCACGGCCGGCGCGCTGCCGCCCGCGAACAGGGTGTTGCTGGCCGTATTCGCGTAGTACGGGAAGCCGACCACCAGGTTGTTCTGCACGTAGACCTTGTCGGTCGAAGCGCCTTCGCCATAGGCGATCTGCGCGTCGCCTTCACCGGCGATGGTGTTGTGACGCACGGTAGCGACGTCGTTGCCGGTCAGGATCAGCAGCAGCGAGCTGCCGTAGGCGCGGCACAGATCGCCTTCGGTCATGTAGTACTTGCCGCGGAAGTAGGTGCACTGGCCGACGAGGACGGAGTTCTCGATCAGCGAGTTGCCCTTGATCTTGACCTGGTTGCCGGCGTTGGCGACCGAGTAGACGCGGCGCATGGTGACGGTCGTGGTGTCGGCGCCGTCCATGTAACGGAAGTCGAGGCCGTCGGAGGTGTTGTGATGCACGAAGGCGTCTTCGACCAGCCACTGGCCGCCGGTGTCGACCGTGCCGAAGCCGTCGCCATAGCCGCCGGTCTGCTGCGCCCAGCATGCCCACGGCTCGCCCGTGGCGACGCGCTCACCGCAGCCGTTCCAGGCGATTTCGATGTCGCGCATGACCATCGCGCCCGAGTTGGAAGCGCCGGTGCCGATATTGCCGTCCCAGCCTGCCGCGCCGTTCTTGTTGATCTTGACGCGCTCCATGGTCCAGTTGCTCAGGCCGCCGGCGTTGAAGCCGTTCTTGGCCATGCCATGGATGTTGAGGTCGTGCAGCCACACGTTGTTCGAAGCGCGGGCGTAGACGCCGACGCGCGCCCACGGCATTGCGCTGGTGCACAGCGCATCGGCCTGCGAGTGGTTGTAGACGCAGTCGCTGTTGTCGGTGACTTCGAGGTTGCCGACTTCGACGTTGGAGCTGCCATCGAGATTGAGCACGCGATGGATGCCGCCGATGCCGACCAGCTTCGGCGCGGTGCTGCCGTTGCCGAGGATGCGGGTCTTCGCGCTCGTGGTGCCGCTCGGGATCGGCTGCATGTAGCCGCCGCTGCCGATCTGATAGGTACCGGCGCCGATCAGCAGGGTGTCGCCACCCGCGATGCGCGCGGTGCCGGAATTGGGCAGGGCGATGTTGGGATTCTTCCAGGCGCAGTTCTGAGCGCTGCCGCTGCCCGGGTACGCCGCATCGGCGCGGCCGTTGCACTGCGCAGCGTCGCCACCGTCGGCACGCACGTAATACGTTGCCGCTTGCGCGGAACCGATCGCGGCCAAGCCGAGGGAAAGCGAAACAAAGAGCTTGGACAGTGCACGGCTCTGAGTGAGGGACGCGGACATCGGAAACGCTCCATAGAAATCGATGGGGGATGGCCAACGACTCCCTCAAACCGTTGACCGCGGCGGACTCTACGGAGGGGGTTTCAGGGGGTTTGTGCGAACGGCCACACTTCGATTTCGCGTGGGTCGCAAGGCGCGTATGAAGCGGTTAAGAACCTGACGCGCGTCTTTCTGTTCAGCGACGGTTATGGAACGTCAAAATCGCACCCGAAAATTTCCCAATTCAGATTTTTTCGCCTCGATCGATGCGCAGAGGCGCGGCGCTTAATCCGCCAAAATCGCGGCTCGCCGGAATGAGGCGTGGGTCACAGATCGAAAATCGATGGCGGAAACCGTGCCAACTTTTTCCGGCATTTCGTGCTGCCGGAACGCCGGAAAAGAGGAGCCCGGGATCGCTCCCGGGCTCCTCGACTTGCCGCTGCGGTGACGCTTGCGTCAGCGAGCGCCGTACTCGTATGCGCCTACGTCGTTCGCCGCACCCGTGGGGCGCTTGCCCATCAGGAAGTCGGTCGTGACCGCACTGATCATCGGCGCCTTGTCGATCACCGGGCTGCCCGAGAGCGGTTCGGCATCGAAACCCGAGAGCGTCATGTTGGTCAGCTTCGGGTTCAACGTGCACTTCGTACCGCTCGGGCACTTGCTCACGTTCCAGGCCATGTTGCCGGAGAACGACTTCACCGCCGGTGCGCTGCCGCCCGCCATCGCCGTCTTGTTGGACGTGTTGGCGTAGTACGGGAAGCCGACCACCACGTTGTTCTGCACGTACACCTTGTCGGTCGACGTACCTTCGCCGTAGGCGATCTGCGCGTCGCCTTCGCCGGCGATGGTGTTGTGGCGCACCGTCGCGGTGTCGCCACCGGTCAGGATCAGCAGCAGCGAACTGCCGTAGGCACGGCACAGATCGCCCTCGGTCATGTAGTACTTGCCGCGGAAATACGTGCAGCGACCGACCAGCACCGAGTTCTCGATCAGCGAGTTGCCGCGGATCTTGACCTGGTTGCCGGCATTGGCGACCGAGTACACGCGACGCATCGTCACCTTGGTGCCGCTGGCGCCGTCCATGTAGCGGAAGTCGAGGCCATCGGAGGTGTTGTGATGCACGAAGGCATCTTCGACCAGCCACTGGCCGCCGGTATCGGTGGTGCCGAAGCCGTCACCGTAGCCGCCGGTCTTCTGCGCCCAGCAGGCCCAGACTTCGCCGGTCGAACGCTCGCCGCAACCGTTCCAGGCGATTTCGATATCGCTCAACACCATCTTGCCGGAGTTGGAACCGTTGTCGCCGACGTTGCCGTCCCAGCCGGCGACCCCGTTCTTGTTGATCTTGACGCGCTGCAGGGTCCAGTTGCTCAGATCGCCGGCGTTGATGCCGTTCTTGGCCATGCCGTGGATGTTCACGTCATGCATCCATACGTTGTTCGAAGCGCGGGCGTACACGCCCACACGCGCCCAGGGCTTGCTGCTGGTGCAGGTCGCGACGGACTGCGAGTGGTTGTAGACGCAATCGCTGCCGTCGGTGATCTCGAGATTGCCGATCTCGATGTAGGAGCTGCCTTCCAGATTGAGCACGCGGTGGATGCCACCGATGCCCACCAGCTTGGGCTTGGTGCCCGACTTGCCGATGATCCGCGTCTTCGCGGTGGAGGTGCCGGTGGGAACCGATTGCATGTAGCCGCTGCTGCCGATCTTGTAGGTGCCGGCGCCGATCACCAGCGTGTCGCTGCCCTTGAGGAGGCGCGTGCCGGAGTGGGGCAGGGCGACTTCGGGATTCTTCCAGGCGCATGCGCGGGCGGTGCCGCTGCCGGGATAGGCCGCATCAGAGCGACCGGTGCATTGAGAGGCGGAGCCGCCGTCCGTACGGACGTAATAGGTCGTGGCGTGAGCGGAGCCGATTGCGGCGAAACCAAGGGAAAGGGCGAGAAGAAGCTTGGATGCAGTCATCAGTACTCGTTGGTAGCGAAGGGGGATAAAGCCATGAGTTCCCTCCCAAGGCCGGCGCGGACTCTACGAATGCGATTCCGTGCGATATGTGCGATGCGACACACTTCGGTCCCGCACGACGTCGCGATGAATTTCGAATGCGCGTCTCGTACGCTTGCGCGCACTGCGCATGGCAAAAAATTCAGCAGCGATTTGGAATTGCGTTGGGAATGAACGCGATCGGATGCGTTGGACGCGCGTGACCGATGTCACAGTTCAGTTGCGGTGGCGAGCGCGCCTTTGCTTTTCTTCACCGCACCCGAGATGTCTGGAGGGCAGGCGGTGCCGGTGGGTAGGCGTGACTGTCGGCGGCATGGATGCCGCCGAGAAGCCTCCATGGACGGATTCACGGCGTGTCACGACTGCCCACCGGTGCCGACTGCCCGTGCCGAGATTGCGCTATCGCCGACAAACACGTCCCCTCACCCTGCGTCGCTGCGCGACGCTGTCCCTCTCCCCGCAAGCGGGGCGAGGGAAAAAAGCAAAGAGAAAAAAGAAAGAGCCCCGGATCCCCGGGGCTCTTTGCTGGTACAGCTTTGCGCTGGATTACTGCGCGACCGAGAACGTCATCTTCGCCTGCGTGCTGAGACTGCCGCTGCTCGCGGCCGAGGTCAGCTCATAGGTGCCGATGGAGCTGGAACCGGTGCCCGACACGAAGGACACACGAGCGTAGCCGTTGGCGTCGGTGGTGCCGTGCAGCTCGATGGTGTTGATCTTGTTCGGCTTGAGGGCCGTGAAGTTCACCGTCGCACCCGAGACCGCCACACCGCCCTTGGTCACGCGAGCCGTGATCGAGACCGTTTCACCGGCCGTGTAGGTCGCCTTGCTGGTGCTCAGCGCTTCGACCAGACCCGCCGGAGCGGCCACCGAGTAAGTAGCGGACGCGCTCTTGGTGTGCGTGCTGCCAACGCTGCTGCTGGCGCCGACGCCGAGGCCGTAGCTGCCCGCGGCGGCCGAAGCAGGCGAGGTCACCGCAAGGGTGGCATTGCCCGTGGCACCCGGAGCCAGCGCGACCGAAGCGGCCGACAGCGTGCCCGTCCAACCCGTGGGAACCGTGCGGGCCAGAGCGAACGAGGTGGTGGTGCAACCGGCGCTGTCGTTGTTCTTCAGGCTGATCGCGTAGCTGTTGGTCGCACCGGCGGCCACAGCGGCAGTCGGACCCGACATCGTCAGGGTCGGTGCAGCGTGCGTGCAGGTCGGCGTCGGGGTGGGAGTCGGCGTCGGAGTCGGCGTGGAAGCGCCCGCACCGAATTCGTAAGCACCCACGTCATTGGCAGCGCCGGTCGGACGCTTGCCCATCACGAAGTCGGTTGTCACCGCGCTGATCATCGGCGCCTTGTCGATCACCGGGCTGCCGGAGTTGGGCTCGGCGTCGAACGAGGCCAGGGTCATGTTCTTCAGCTGCGGATTCTGCGTGCAGGTGCTGCCCGAGGCGCAGCTGCGAACGTTCCAGCCCATGTTGCCCGAGAACGACTTCACGGCCGGCGCACTGCCAGCGGCCATCGAAGTGTTGCTGGACGTGTTGGCGTAGTACGGGAAGCCGACCACGAGGTTGTTCTGCACGTAGACCTTGTCGGTCGAAGCGCCTTCGCCGTAGGCGATCTGCGCGTCGCCTTCACCGGCGATGGTGTTGTGGCGCACGGTGGCGACGTCGTTGCCGGTCAGGATCAACAGCAGCGAGCTGCCGTAGGCGCGGCACAGATCGCCTTCGGTCATGTAGTACTTGCCGCGGAAGTAGGTGCACTGGCCGACCAGCACCGAGTTCTCGATCAGCGAGTTGCCCTTGATCTTGACCTGGTTGCCGGCGTTGGCGACCGAGTAGATGCGACGCAGGGTCACCTTGGTGGTGTCCGCGCCGTCCATGTAGCGCAGGTCGAGGCCGTCGGAGGTGTTGTGGTGGATGAAGGCGTCTTCGATCAGCCAGTCGCCGGCGGTGTCGGTGGTGCCGAAGCCGTCGCCGTAGCCGCCGGTCTGCTGCGCCCAGCATGCCCACGGCTCGCCGGTCGACACGCGCTCACCGCAGCCGTTCCAAGCGATTTCGATGTCGCGCATGACCATCTTGCCGGAGTTGGAAGCGCCGGTGCCGATGTTGCCATCCCAGCCCGCGGCGCCGTTCTTGTTGATCTTGACGCGCTCCATGGTCCAGTTGCTCAGGCCGCCGGCGTTGAAGCCGTTCTTGGCCATGCCATGGACGTTGATGTCGTGCAGCCACACGTTGTTCGAAGCACGCGCATAGATACCCACGCGGGCCCACGGCATGCTGCTGGTGCACGCGGCCGAAGCCTGCGAGTGGTTGTAGACGCAGTCGCTGTTGTCGGTGATTTCGAGGTTGCCGACTTCGACGTTGGAGCTGCCGTCGAGGTTGAGCACGCGGTGGATGCCGCCGATGCCGACCAGCTTGGTGCCGGTCTTGCCGATGATGCGGGTCTTCGCGGTCGTGGTGCCGCTGGGCACCTTCTGCATGTAGCCGCCGCTGCCGATCTGGTAGGTGCCGGCGCCGATCATCAGCGTGTCGCCGCCGACGATGCGCGCAGAGCCAGAATTGGGCAGCGCGATATTGGGATTCTTCCACGCGCAGTTCTGCGCGGTACCGCTGCCCGGGTACGCCGCATCGGCGCGACCATTGCATTGCGAAGCGTCACCACCGTCGGCGCGCACGTAGTACGTCGCGGCCTGAGCGGAACCGATGGCGGCCAGGCCGAAAGAAAGCGAAACGAAAAGCTTGGACAGCTTGCGGCTGTGGGCGAGAGACAAAGACATCGGCGAACTGCTCCGTAGGACCAAATGGGGGATGGCCAAGAGCTCCCTCCCATGGCCGGGGGCGGACTCTACGGAGGGGGGTAAGGGGCAGATGTGCGACCGGCCACAGTTCGGTCCCGGTCCGCTCGCGATGTGCGAATGCGGCGCTTCAGCCGCTTGCGAATACCGTTTTATTCAGCGTGCTTTTGGCTACGTGAATATGATGAATAGGGAAAGCCCCATTCATGTGTCCTCGTGCGCGTGCGGGCGCGCGGGATGCTAGCGCTGAACCGCGCGAATCGAGGCTCGAGAAAGTGCGGCCCGCGTCACATAACGAATTTCGCGACTAAAACCATGCCAACGCTTATGGCATGCGGTTTGCCGTAGTGCGCCGTTGTTGGCTATCGCGACCGGTGGCAGGCGGGCGCTCCGGCCTTGCCCGTGCTTGCTTTGCCGGGCCGTGCATCGAAGGCCGCCAGCGTCAAGTTAGCGAGCTGCGGATTGGCATCGCAACGCGTATCCGCAGGACACTTCGCCACACGCCAGGCGGCATTGCCGGCGAAGCGCTTCGACGCGGGACTCTTGCCGCCGTTAAAGGCGGACTGCAATGCGGGATCGCGAAATCGTGGAAAGCCGATCACCAGGTTGTCCAGCATCACCACCTGGTCCGATTCGTCGCCTTCGCTGTGGCCGATCTGCACGGCGCCTTCGCCGGCGATGGTGTTGCGACGCACCGTCACGACATCGTGTCCGGTTAGCACCAACTGCAAGGTGCTGCCGTCGGCGCGGCACAGATCCTTGTCGGTCATGAAGAAGCGGTTCTTGAAGAAGCTGCAGTAGCCCACCAGCACCGAATCCTCGATCAGCGCATTGCCTTTGACCTTCACCTGATTGCCGGCGTTGGCCTCGGCGCGAATACGCCGCAGGGTGACGCTCGTGCTGTCGGCGCCATCCATGTAGCGCAGATCGAGGCCGTCCGAGGTGTTGTGATGGAAGTGGCCGTCCTCGATCAGCCATTGGCCACCGGTATCTGCGGTGCCGAAGCCGTCGCCGTAGCCGCCGGTCTTCTGCGCCCAGCAGGCCCAGGGCTCGCGCGTCGCCACGCGTTCGCCGCAACCGTTCCATGCCACTTCGATGTTGCGGATCACGATGCGGCCGGAGTTCGAATTCCCCGGACCGTCGTGATCGACATTGCCATCCCAGCCGGCGGTGCCGTTGCGGTTGAGCTTGATGCGTTCCATCGTCCAGTTGCGCAGGCCGCCGGCATTGATGCCGCGCGCCGCCATGCCATGGATGTCGAGGTCGTGCAGCCACACATCGCGCGACGCCCGCGCATACAACCCGATGCGCGCCCACGCCATCGCATTGGTGCAGGCGACCTGCGGGCTGGTGTGCTTGTACACGCAGTCGCTGTTGTCGGTGATTTCGAGATTGCCCAGTTCGACGTTGTCGCTTCCTTCCAGGCTGAGCACGCTGTAGATGCCATCGATGCCGACGAGCTTCGGCGGCTTGCCCGGCTTGCCGATGACACGCGTCGGAAACGCGGGACTAAGCCCGCTCGGAACGGGCGATAGCTGCTTTGCGATCGGATAGGTGCCGGCGGCGATCAGCAGTACGTCGCCAGCGGCGATCCGCGGTGCGTCCTGGGGCAGGGCGATGGCGGGACTCTTCCAGGCGCAGGCACGCGCCGAGCCTTTGCCGGGATACGCAGCATCGGCGCGGCCGGTGCATTCCTTTGCATCGCCGCCGTCGGTGCGGACGTAATAGACGACCGCCTTCGCAGAGGCCTGGGTAGCGATGGGGATGGAAGCGGTCGGCAGCCGGCCGCCAGGACACGCGTCGGCATCAGGTGCGGCATCGGCACCGGCGGCACAACTGGCGAGCACGCAGGCGATGGCTATGGCGTGGCGCATGCTGGCTCAATGGCGCGCATCCGTGAACCTCGCCAGGCCCGGCAATGCGCGTGCCGCGAGCGGGAAGCGCAGTCCCAGCGAAGGCGTGCGGCGCTGCTTGTCCTGCGCCACGACGTTGGCGGCGTGCGCGCGCATGTTGCCGTAGCGCTCCATCAGGCCGCACAGGATCCAGAAGTTCGCCATGATGACGCTGTCGAAGAACGGGCTGCCGTACAGATTGCCGAGCGCCATCGCGACGATGGCCAAAGTGAATCCGCGCTCGAGAGCGAGGTCGCCCGGCATGGCAATGGCGGCAGAGCGCCGCAGCCAGCGCGCAAGCCGCCACAGCCGCCAGAACACCCACAGCAGCGCCAGCAGTCCCAGCGGTCCGCATTCGGCGAGCGTCAGCAGGAAGCCGTTGTGCGCATCCTTGCCGGCGTAGGTCGTGTAGTTGCCGATGTAGTCGTTGAATCGCCCCAGGCCGACGCCGGCCGGATGATCGCGCAGCATGTCCAGCGTGCCGCCCCAGATGGTGAAACGGCTCGCCGTGCTGTCGTCCACGCTGAGTCCGCCGCCGGCGTCGACCTGTTCGGTCTGTTGCACGCGTTCCACCACGCTGCGCGGAATGAAGGCGATCGCCACCACCGCCAACAGCACGCCGGCGAGCACGGCGGCGGGAATGCTGCGCCACACCAGCAGGATCATGATGACGAACAGCCCGATCAGGTACGACTGCCGCGAATAGGTGAACAGGATCGCCGCCGCGAGGATGAAGCTTCCGCCGATCGCGGCCCAGCGTATTAACTGTCCCTGGCGCGGCTGCATCACCACCGCCGCCAGCATGGGCAGGAACATCGCGAAGAACACGCCGGCGCGATTGGCCATCTTCAATTCGCCGAAGGGGCCGGTCGCCCGCTGCGTCTCCGAGAACGCGCCCAGATCGAAGCTCAGCCCCTGCAATACCGCTTCGAATCCCGCCAGCACCGCGACCAGCAACACCACCACGATCAGTTGGCGGGTGCGCTTCAAATCCAGGCCGCAGTGCAGATAGGCGAGATAGAGGAAGGGGAAGAGCACCGCGCCCTTGGCCTCGCGAAGATCCCTGGCCGCACGCGATACGTCGTGCCACTGCGCGGCGATGAAGCCGATCAGCATCGCCAGGAACAGCGCCGCCAACGGCAGGAAAAGATAGCCCTGGCGCGCCAGGTGCGACGGCTCCCGCCGCCCCATCAACATCGCCAACGCCAGCAGCGCGAACGATGCCCCGACGCTGACGTTGGTCGGCAGGTGCGCCGTATACGGCAGCAGGAGGATCGGGAGGGCGTAGATCAGGCGCATCGGATCGCTCACTTCGGCGTGCTGGCGGCAACGGATGCGCTCGCCGCATGCGGCGGGTGCATCGGAACTGCGCGCAAGCAACGTTCATAGACAAGTGCGGTAGCGGCGGCGAGTGCCGCCTGACTGTGGTTCTGCTCGACATGGCGGCGTGCCGCCTGCGCCAGAGCGGTGCGGAATTCGGTGTCGAACAGGCGCTTGATCGCCGCTGCGAACGCCTGCGCGTCGTCGCTGGGAAACAGCAGGCCCGTGTATCCGTGGTCGATCAGTTCGGCGCTACCGCCCACGGCAGACGCGACTACCGGGCACCCGCCGGCCATGGCCTCCAGCAGCGCGTTGGACGTGCCTTCGAACAGCGACGGCAACACCAGGAAATCCGCCGCCTGCATCAGCCGCGTGGCGTCGCGTCGTTCGCCGAGGAAGTGGATGTCCGCCGAGACGCCGAGCTCATGCGCCAGTTCCGCGAGCGATGCACGCAGTGGACCGTCGCCCACCAGCGCGATCCAGGGACGTTGCGCGGGTTCGAGCAGGGCCAGCGCACGGACCAGGCAGGCCAGGTTCTTGACCGGTACGAGCCTGCCGACGAACAGCCCGAACAACCGTCCCTGCGGCACGTCGAGATCCTTGCGGATGCGTGCGCGCGTGTCGGCATCGATCGGGTCGGGCAAGCCCACATCGTTGGCGATCGTCGTGAACAAGGCTCCGGGCGTGCGGGTTCGCCGCGCGGTGGCCTGCGCACCGGCACGCGAGTTGGCGATCACGGCGGCGCTGCGCGCCAGTACGAAGCGCTTGAGCCACCAGTACCAGGTCGGGCGATCGTCGCGCTGCGCGCTGCGTTCGGAGGCGATGAGCGCGGGGCGCCGCCGTGACAGCAGGCGGGCAGGGAGCGTCCACAGCTCCGCCGTCAGGGAGTAGGCGTGGATCAGCGCGTAGTTCCGGTCGCGCAACAGCCGCGCGTAGTCGCGCAGGAAGCGCAGGTCCACACGAGCGCGCTTCTCGATGAAATGCACGGGAATGCCGTCGTGGCGAATCGCATCGACCAGGAAGGAATCCGTGCGGAAAAAAAGCAGCTCGGGTTCCCAGCGCTGCCGGTCCAGGCCCGCGAGCAAGTGCTGGATCTGGCGCTGGCTACCGCCGACTTCCATGCTGTCGATCACGACGAGCACGCGCTGGCGGCCTTGCGTGGCGAGCGCTGCATCACGCATGTGCCTAGCGGTTACATTGCCGAAGAGGTCGAACAATCGCCTGGCTTCGATGCGGACATCGAACTCGCGCTCGACCTTGCGTCGCCCGGCCTGTGCATAGGACTCGCGTCGGTCCGGATCGTGCAACAGGGTCTCGATCGCCTCGGCCAGGCCCGCGGCGTCGCCCGCTTCGACCAGACTGCCGCTTACGCCGTCCTCGATCAGCTCGGGAATCCCGGAGATGCGCGTACTCACGACCGGCAATCCCGTGGCCATCGACTCCATGAGCACGTTCGGAATGCCATCCGACTGTCCGTTCTTCGCGACCACGCACGGCAGCACCATCAGCGTGGCATCGGTCATATGCCGGACGACGTCGCCCTGCGGCATCGCGCCGGGTAGAGCGACGACCGATTCCAGGCCCAGCGTCGAGCGCAAGTGCTCCAATCGCCCGCGTTCCGGTCCCTCGCCAATGATCGTGCAGCTGACTTCGATGCCGCGCTCGCGCAGTTGCGCAAGCGCCGTAATGAGAATGTCGAAGCCCTTCATGGGCACGAGCCGGCCGACCGAAAGCAGCTTCAGCGGCTGGCGCCCGGTGCGAACGAAGGGCAGGTCGGGCAGGTTGAGCGCGGAGTGGATCACGTGCACCGGAACGGAACCCGGCGCGCGCATCCAACGTGCCATGAAACGCTGGTTGAATTGCGTGATGGTGACGGCCAGCGCGGCGCTTTCGAGCTTGCGCGCCATCATGTGATCTTCGATGAAGATGTCGTGCGCGCGGCTGGTGAAGCTGAAAGGCAGGTCGAGCTGACGCGACAGCAGCCAGGCGACGGTGGCCGGATACGTGGCCCAGGGCGCATGGATCAGCTGCGGTGCGAAACCTCGAATCTCGTCGAGGCGGCCGAGCGCGCGGAAGACCGCGACCAGGCTCTTGCCCAGCGCCACCGGACGCCGCCACAGCTCCAGCAGCATGGTGAGCACGAACGAAGCCGTGACCACTGGCCTGCGCAGGAACGCCAGCAGCGCGGCGAAAGTGGTACGTGCGCGTCCAGCCGGATACATCACGCGATGGGCGAGTGCGGCGGCCTGCGGCTGAGTGAGTTTCTCGCGATGGAACTTCAGCGACAGGATGCGCACATCCACGCCGAGGTCGACCAGCGCCTGGATCTCGCGCGCGATGAAGGTCTCGGACAGGCTGGGGAACTGCGAAACCACATACAGCACACGTTGCGGCCCCGTGGCGGCCGCCTGCGCGGCGAGACGATCGGCACTCGCCGAGAGCGCGCCGGCTTCGAGGCTTGCCACGGTCGCATCGCCCGGCCGCAGCGTCCGGGTTTCGGACACGGCATTGGGCGAAGGCGAAAGGGTGGCGTGGGCAGCCATCGGAGCTCCTAGCGCAACGGCGTCCAGGTCATGATCCGTTCCCCGCGCAGGAACCGGAACAGACTGACCGCGGACGCGAGATTGGTGAGCAGGAAGTAGTACGGCTGTGCCAGCCACCGCGAGTTGCCGCGCGCATGCAGCGGCGTGAACCCGATCGCGCCCAGCACTAGCAGCGCCAGCTGCGGCGCCAGCAACCATACATAGCGTCCCTGCAGGGCCAGCGCGGTGTTGGCGATCAGCGCCGCCAACCAGAACACCGGGGACAGATATCGCAGCAGCTTGTGCGACCACAGCTGCCAGGCGAAGGCGCCGTAGCGGAATACGTTGAGGAACCGCTTCTGGCTGGCGAGCGCCGCCAGGCTGCGCATGCCCACGCGCACCCGCATCGACAGTTCGCGGTCGGGCCGGTCGAGGGTTTCCTCGTAGCAGATGGCGTCGGCTTCTAGCACCGTGCGCATTCCTTGCGCACGCACGACCATGGCGATGACGAAGTCGCTGATGAGCTCCGGCGCGATCGGACGGTAGGCTTCGCGACGCACCGCGTAGAGGCAGCCGGAAACGCCGATCAGCGAACCCAATGCGCTCTCCGCCATGCGCAGCATGATTTCGTAGTTCCAGTACGAGGTGCCGCCGTGCCCGGTAGCATCCTTGCGCTGCGCGACGTACGACAGGCGGCCGGCGACGCAGCCCACGCCAGGATCGTGGAAATTGCTCGCCATCGCCCGCAGAGCGCCAATATCTATCTGCGTCGTGGCGTCGGTGAACGCGATCAGTTCGCCCGTCGCGGCTTCGGCGGCGAAATTCTGGCAGGCCGTCTTGCCTAGGCGTCCTTCGATACGCAGCAGCCGGACGTTGGGCGCCTTGAAGTCGTGCACCAACCGATCCGTCGCATCGCTGGAGGCGTCCGACGCCACGAGGACGTCGATCCGGTCCCGCGGATAATCCAGCTCAAGAACGTTCCGGATCTTCTGCTCGATGTGCTTTTCTTCGTTGTACGCCGTGATGATCACGGTGATCGCGGGCGTGATCGCCTGCTTGTCGACGCCGCGCGGCATCAGCCGCGCGAGGGCGATCGCGAGGAGCGGATAGCCGACATACACATAGGCGAGCAGGACCAGCGTACTCCAGAGCAATACCTCCCACATGCGCAGGTTCCCTCAACGTTTCCACCAGACAGTTACCTGGACTGCCTTCTCCTGATACACCGGATCGGGCTGATTGGAATCGCGGTTGTTGTGGTAGATCTGGGCGCTCCAGCCCCAATGCCGCGTGCGTTGCTGTTCGACGCCCAGCGTATACACGTGATCGCGGTCTTCCCGGTCGGTGTTCTGGAAGTCGCGCTTGCGGAAAGACGCGTTGAGGTAGACGCGGGTAAGCGGCGTCAGCCGATAGCTGACCTGGGAGACGACGCCGCTCTCGTTGCGGTCGTCGAGCAGGCCTTCGATGTAGCGCAGCCGGCGATAGTACGGCCGCACGCGGAATCCGAATCGATCCCCCGTGTGCCGGAAGTCCGCCTCGCCATCGCGCTGGCGGTAGACGCCGGCGGTCACGCGCGAAGAAGACGGATCCACCAGGTCGGGTACCAGCGTTTCGTCCGGATCGCTCAAGCGCACGACCAGATCCTGGACGTCGTCGGCGAACTGTTTCCGTATCCGGAGCCCAAGCCGGTTCTGCTGGTTGATTCGCCACATCGCGGTGGCCCGAACCAGTGGGCTCGTCACGTCGTCCGCGCCGTTGCGGTTCAGGCGCGAATGCCCCAGGTCGATCTCGTATTCGATATTGCGCAGGTTGCCGTCGTAACGGAAATAGCCGTCCTGCCGCGTGTAGTCGACCGTTTCGGTGTTGTCGTCCAGATCGATGCGGGTCGACGCGACATGCACGGAGACCTGTGCCGTCGGACTCAGGTCGTGTTCCAGTGCCGCCGCGACGCTATAGCGCCGGCTGTCGAACCCGCGCGAGACTTCCGCGTAGGTGTCGGCGCCACGCAGGTCCACCTGCAGGCGCGTGGCGTCGCTGAAGCGGGCGAAGAAACTCGGGCCGACCAGGAATACGTTGACGCGTTGCAGGTTGCCCGGATAGCGGCCGTCGCGGAAATTGATCGGCTCGTCGCTGAGGTAGTCCTCGGCGACCAGGTTCATGCGTTGCGGAAAGATCGACCAGTTGAGCTGGCCGGCGAACGCGGCACGCGTCTCGTCGTCGTATCGGTTGCCGGTGTAATGGCGCCGCTCCATGTCGCCGCGGGCCTGCACTTCCACCGTGGAGCCTTCCTCCTTGAAATCGAAGATCAGGCGCGGGTAGAAGACCGACTCCTTGGCCTGGTTGTCTTCGCTCAGGTTGAGGTTGTCGCTGTGCAGCGCCGACAGCTCGACCCGGTAGTTCAGGCGCGCCGCCGACGCATGCTGGACCGGAAGCGCAGCCAACAGGCCGATCGCGAGGGCAGCGGGCCGCATCAGGCGCACGCGGGCGGGATGACGTCCAGGTTCACGCGTTTTCATTGAAGACGACGCCGGCGAACTTCCGGGGGTCGAAATTGCCCGCGGCCGCCGCGATGTCGGCGGCCGTGTTGCGGCCGTAGCCGGCGACCAGCACGACCACGTCGGCGAGCTCCGACAACATGCGCGCATCGGGAGCGCCCAGCACAGGCGGGCTGTCCAGGAAGATGTAGCGGTCGGAGTAGCTGCTGCGCAGCGAATCCAGCAGCAGGCGCATGCGGAACGAGGAAAAATGCTCGGCCTCGATGTCGCCGTAATTGGAGCGGCCGGCGGGAATGAGCTTGAGCCGTGGAATACCCGTGGCGTACAGCATCGACTCCACTTCGGCTTCCGGATCTTCGAGATAATTGATCAGGCCGCCGTGCGCACTCACGTCGACCTTCATGGCGACGTGCTGCGACGGGCGACTCAGGTTGCAGTCGATCAGCAGGGCGGTCTTGGACTGGTCGAAGGTGACCGAGAGGGCGAGGTTACGCGCGACGAATCCGCCACCGCAGCCTTCGCTCACGGGCGCGATCAGGGTGATGAAGTTCTCGTTGGCGATCGACAGCAGCCGGGTGCGCAGATCGCGGAAGGAATCCACCAGCGGGCGATTGGCGCCGTCCAGATAGGGAATGATCGAGCGCTCGGCCAACTGCGCCGGCGTCAGCGCGGTCGCTTCGCTACGGCGGACCACGCTGCGATGCTCCATCGCGGCCATCTTGGCCAGCGCCTCGGCCGCGGTTTGGTTGAAGTCGTTCATAGGACATCCACCATTTTCAGCACGAGGACCAAGCCATAGATCAGCATCACACCGCAGAGCAGGGCGGTGCCGAGTCGGAATTGCCGCGCCCGCTGTTCCGCTTGTCCGCGGCTCATGTGCATGGGGATCGTCCCCAGCACCGGCAGTCCGGCTTCGCGTTCGATCTGCAGTGGCATGCGGACCCGCGGATCGTGCTTGACCAGCAGCGAGAGCAACAGCAGCGGGACGAAGACGGCCACGGCCAGCCCGGTCGCGGCGAAGTGCATGAGGCGCAGGCCGACCGGCAGTATCGGCAGCGAGGCGGGTTCCTGGATCTGGAAGCCGAGGCTGCGGCCATCCGCATCGAGGTTCATCGACACACGGGCGTTCTCGCGACGCTTCAACAGGTCTTCGTACATTTCCTTGTTGACGTCGTGCGCGCGGGTGAGTGCCGAGACCTCGCCACCGGACTCCGTGATCTTGCGGCTGCGTTCGTATTCCTCTCGCAGCAGGGCCTGTGCGGTCGCCACGCGCGAGGCCGCGGCGGCGCCTTGGCGCCGTACTTCGGCGAGTTGGGTGCGCAGTTGCTCGTAGACGGGATTCATCGTCGGCGTCGAACCGGGCAGCACCGAACCACCGGTGGCGCGACCGCTGCGCACCTGGCCTTGCAGTTCGCGGATCTGGTTGCGCACGCGGACCACGTCCGGATGCTGATCCGTGTAGCTCAGCAGCAGGCGGTCGTACTCCGACTGCAACCCGGCGAGCTGGGCATTGGTCTGGCTCGAACGCGAGATCGTGGTGATCTGGCTTTCGTGCGATAGCGCGCCCATCAGCTGGTGTTCCTGCGCGCCCACATCGGCCAGGTCCATGCTGGCGTTGTCGGCCGCACGGCGTAGTTCGCCGATGCGCGAGGCGACGTCGCCGTCGACGCCGGGCACGGCGTCGGGATTGGCGACGCGGTACTGCTCCAGCTTGCTGTCCGCTTCGGAGAGCGCCTTCTGGTACTGGTCCACCTGCGCATCGATGAACTGGTAGGCGGATTTGCTGGCGCGCGCACGCGACTGCAGCACCTGTTCGATCAACGCTTCCGAATAGCGCCGGGCGACGGCGTAGGCACGCTTCGGATCGGAATCGGTATAGGTGATCTTCACCAGGCTCAGCTTCGGATCCGAGGAGCGGACCGGGGTGCGTTCGGTCACCGTCACTTCGGTGCGATCGATGATGTTGTTTTCCAGCTTTACCTTTTCGGTCGGGCTCAGCGTGTCGCGCTCCCAGCCGCCGGCGCGCAGCACTTCGTCCATCACGCTGTGGCCGAACAGCACGTCGCGCGAAATGACGGCGCGCGAGGCGTCGTTGGGCGCGGCCGTGCGGCCTTCCATCAGTGGCGTGATGACCGCGTTGTCCTGCACGAGCACGGTCGCCGAAGACTGGTAGGTCGGCGGATTGAGCAGTCCCCAGGCCAGGAACAACAGTGCAATGCCCGCGAAGATGGTGGCGAGCGGCAACAGGTAACGCAGGAATTCCTTGCGCGCGAGCGACAGCAGAGCGATAGTCGGCAAGCGCTCGGACGAGGGTCCGGGCAGGGTCAGTTGCCTGTAGCTGGTATTCACAGGATCCGCTCCGGCACCGTGATCACGTCGCCGGGGGCGACCTTGTAGTTGGTGCTGAGATCGCCGCTCTTGAGGATGTGATCGAGCTGGACTTCGAACGCCTGCGCGCTGCTGCCGTTCACGCGATGCAGGCTGGAGCGGTCCGGCGCGGCGAACTCGGTGACGCCGCCCGCGGCGAGCACCGCGTCGAGCACCGTCATGCCCTGCCGATAGGGAATCGAAACCGGCGTACGCACCGCACCGGTCACGCGGACGCGCGACAGATATTCGTGGCTGCGCAGCTCGGTGAGGATGACCGTCACCTGGGGTTCACGCACGTACGTCGCGAGCTTGTCCTGCACGTCCTTGGCGACGGCGTCGGGCGTGCGGCCGCCGGCCACCACGTCGCCGACCAGCGGCACGGAAATCTTTCCGTCCGGACGCACGGGCGCGGTGATGCTGAGTTCGGGATTACGCCAGACCGATACCTGGACCATGTCGTCGACGCCGATCTGATAGTCGTCGGCGGGCGCCGGCGCGGGGGGCGCACCGGACGTGAGATTCGCGGTGCTGGCGCATCCGGCGAGCAGCAAAGACAGGCCGATGGCCCGAAGGGCAGACACGACGCGCATGACGGTTCTCCTAATGACCCCTCTTGAACAACGCCGAGTGCAAAAACACCCGGCCAAATACCCCTGGAATCACCCGGCGAAACCGGCCATCGGGCCGGGTTTTCCGCCTCAGACCCGGTGGTACTCCCGGTACCAGTCGACGAATCGCGCCACACCGGTTTCGACCGGTGTGGTCGGCGAGTAGCCGACATCGCGTCGCAGTGCGTCCACGTCCGCCCAGGTGTCGGGCACATCGCCCGGCTGCATGGGCAGGAGTCGCCGTTCAGCCTTGCGGCCCAGGCACTCCTCCAGCACTTCGATGTAGCGCAGCAGCTCCACCGGCTGGTGGTTGCCGATGTTGTAGAGGCGGTAGGGCGCGTTCGAACGGCCGGGCGAAGCGCCGGCGTCGACGCTCGGATCCGCCTGTGGAACACGGTCGAGCGCGCGCACCACGCCCTCGACGATGTCGTCGATATAGGTGAAGTCGCGGCTATGGCGGCCGTGATTGAAGACATCGATCGGCTCGCCGGCCAGGATCTTCCGCGTGAAGAGGAACAGCGCCATGTCCGGCCGGCCCCAGGGCCCGTATACGGTGAAGAACCGCAGCCCGGTGGTCGGCAGACCGAACAGGTGGCTGTAGGTATGCGCCATCAGCTCGTTGGCCTTCTTCGTCGCGGCGTACATGCTCACCGGATGGTCGACGTTGTCGTCGACGGAGAAGGGCAGCTTGCGGTTCGCGCCGTAGACCGAACTGGACGAGGCGTAGACCAGGTGCTCGACGCCGCGGTGGCGGCAGGCTTCCAGTACGTTCAGGAAACCGACGATGTTGCTGTCGACGTAGGAGCGAGGGTTCTCCAGCGAATAGCGCACGCCGGCTTGCGCGGCGAGATTGACCACGCGCTGCGGCGCGAAGTCGGCGAAGGCTTCGCCGATCGCCACGCTGTCCTCGAGCGCGCCGCGCATGAAGCGGAAGTTCGGATGCGGCAGCAGCCGATCCAGGCGCGCCTGTTTCAGGCGGGGATCGTAATAAGCATTGAGATTGTCGAATCCGAGCACTTCATCGCCGCGCGCGAGCAGCACTTCGCTCAGCTTCGCACCGATGAAACCCGCCGCGCCGGTGACCAGGACGCGCATCGCGGTCACAGACAACCGTCGACCGCGGTGCGCGGCAGCGCCCGCTTGACGTCGAATACGATGGCACCGGGCGTGCCGAACGCACGAATGCGCTCAGGGCCCATCGCGACGAATTCGCCGTGCGCGACCGCCAGGACCACGGCGCTATAGCGGCCCATCTGCGGTTCGGGAATCAGGTGCACGCCGTACTCGGCGTGCGCGTGTTCGGCATTCACCCACGGATCGTGGACATCGACCTCGGCGTTGTAGCAGCGCAGTTCGCGGACGATGTCGATGACCTTGGTATTGCGCAGATCCGGGCAGTTTTCCTTGAAAGCCAGGCCCAGGATCAGTACGCGCGCCTGGGTCATGTCCTGGTTGCGTTGGCGCATGAGCTTCACCACGCGACGCGCGACATGGCTGCCCATGCTGTCGTTGATCCGGCGTCCGGCCAGGATCATGTCGGCGTGGTAGCCGATCTGCTGCGCCTTGTGGGTCAGGTAATACGGATCGACGCCGATGCAATGGCCGCCGACCAGGCCGGGGCGGAACGGCAGGAAGTTCCACTTCGTTCCCGCGGCTTCCAGCACTTCATGCGTGTCGATCTCCAGGCGGTGGAAGATCAGCGCGAGTTCGTTGATCAACGCGATGTTCACATCGCGCTGGATGTTTTCGATGACCTTGGCGGCCTCCGCCACGCGGATGCTCGACGCCTTGTGCGTGCCGGCCGAAATGATCCGGCCATAGAGGCCGTCCACGAAATCGGCCACTTCCGGCGTGGAACCGGAGGTGACCTTCTTGATCGTTTCCAGGCGGTGCTGCGGGTCGCCGGGATTGATGCGCTCCGGGCTGTAGCCGGCGTAGAAGTCCTGGTTGAACGCCAGGCCGGACTCGCGCTCGACGATCGGGATGCAGATTTCCTCGGTCGCGCCCGGGTAGACGGTGGACTCGTACACGACGACGCCACCGGGCTGGATGGCACGACCCACGGTGCGGCTCGCCGACTCGAGCGGACGCAGGTCCGGCCGCTTGTACTCGTCGATCGGCGTCGGAACGGTGACGATGAAGACGTCGCAGCCCGCCAGCGCGGCGGGATCGCTGCTGAATTCAAGCCGCTGCGCGTCGCGCAGTTCGTCGCTGCTGACTTCGCGCGTGTGGTCGTGATGGTTCCTCAGTTCCGCGACGCGAGCGGCATCGATGTCGAAACCGACGGTCGAAAACTTCCGGCCGAACGCAACGGCAAGCGGAAGACCGACATAGCCAAGGCCGATGATGGCGATGCGCACCTTGTCGAGCGCGGCCAAGGATGCAGTGGTTGCCAAGCAGGACCTCCCCAAGGTCGACGTCCGGGTCGGATGCGCGCGTTGGCGGCATCGGTTCCCTGGGTAACGCCAATTGCGTGCCAACGCGGACAGGGAGAGCAGGGCGGGCGTGTGAAGGAAATGTGTCGCCGGCCGGGTGGACGCTAGCGCGGCCGTTACGCGTTGTCCTAAGAATCCGGGACAGCAATGGCAGGCTGGGCATGGTGGGCAAGGGACCGATCAGCATCCTCGTTTGCGGCGGGGCCGGCTACATCGGCAGCCACACCTGCGTCGCCCTGGCGGAGCAGGGATTCCGCATCGTCATCGCGGACAACTTCGCCAACAGCTCGCCGCGCGTGCTGCTGCGCCTGCAGCGCATCATCGGCGCGCCGGTGGAATGCGAACGCGTGGATCTGCGCAGCAAGGCGGCGCTGAAGCGGCTCTTCACGCGCCATCGTTTCGATGCGGTCATGCACTTCGCCGCACTCAAGGCGGTGGGCGAATCCTGCGCGGATCCGCTGTCCTACTTCGACAACAACATCAGCGGCACGGTGAATCTGCTGCAGACGATGCGCGACGCAGGTGTGGACCGCCTGGTGTTCAGTTCCTCCGCGACGGTCTACGGCGATCCCGAACACGTCCCGGTTACCGAGAGCGCACGGCTGGACGTCACCAATCCCTATGGCCGCACCAAGCTCGTCATGGAGCAATTGATCGGCGACCTGTGCCAGGCCCATGGACATTTCCGCGCGGCCAATCTGCGCTACTTCAATCCGGTGGGGGCGCATCCGTCCGGCCTGATCGGCGAACATCCTTCGGGAACTCCCAACAACCTGATGCCTTACATCTGCCAGGTGGCCGCGGGGCGGCGCAGCAAGTTGAACGTCTTCGGCGGCGATTACCCGACGCCGGACGGCACCGGTATCCGCGATTACATCCACGTCACCGATCTGGCCGAGGCGCATGTCGATGCGCTGAACTACCTCATGCGCGAGGACCAGAACATCACCCTCAATCTTGGTACGGGGCAGGGCGTGAGCGTGCTGGAACTGGTGCGCAGCTTCGAGAAAGCATCCGGCTGCACGATCCCCTACGAGATCGTCGCTCGGCGCCCGGGCGACGTCGCCCAGGTCTACGCCGATCCTTCACTGGCCCGCAGCCTGCTGGGTTGGCGCGCCCGGCTCGATGTCGACGCCATGTGCCGCGACGCCTGGCGTTGGCAGTCGATGAACCCCGGCGGTTACGACCGCGGCCTGGAGGCAGAGCCGCGCGTACGGGTCAGCCGGGGGCAACGGCCTCGTACGTCGGGTGAACCGGATGGGGCTGGCGCCTTCACCTGAGGGGAGGTTCTAAGCCGCTCTGGGGCGCTTCTTGAACATGTTGTAGTTCCACTGATACTGGGTGATGCAGTGGCAGGCACAGCTTTCGATGGCTTGGTTTAACGCCGCGCAATCGCTGTCCGTGTCACTCGATGACAGGGTGATCGGAGCGATGTGTATCCGGAAGCCCTTGCCGTTCGGCAATCGCTGCGCGAAGACCGACAGAACCCGGCAATTGAAGCGCTCTGCGAGCCTGGGCAGGAGTGTTCCCGTCTCCTTCGGCACACCAAAGAAATCGACGGTCGTGGCGCCCATATTCAGTTCGGGCACGTGATCGGGCGTCAGCCACAGCACCCCGCCAGCCTTGAGATGCTTGGATGCCGCGAGAATTCCGCGCGTTCCGATCGGGATGTGGATAGCACCTGCGTCCGCGCGCGACCTGCAATAAGCGAGAATCCGCGCTCCGAACTTCGGAGACCGGTAAAGGATCGCCAATCGCCTGCGCCGCGAGAATGAGGCGAGCCAAGAGGCCATGACTTCCAGGCTGCCCAAGTGCGGGGCGCAGCAAATCACCGCCGATTGCGAATCCAATGCGTCTACAAGACAACTCAGTCCTCGCACCTCGACAACTTTGCCCAGCACTCGTCGTGGCGAGCACCAAACCACGAACACTTCGAGCTGGAGCTTGAATGTCTCCTTGATGGAGGCAATGGCGATGCTGGTTCTGCTTTGCGTGGGAAGTTCCGGCAGTACGAGCGCAAGATTGCTTTCTATGCGGTGCCGCTTCCTCGACCGCGTCATCCAAGAAAGGCAACCGAGGATGCTTCCGGCTTTGTGCAAGGCGCTAAGCGGCAGTCGGCCGATCGCTTGCACAAGAAGCCAAGCGGGAATCTTCTGCCACAAAGGAACTTTCGCCATGCTGGGAAGCGTTAGCCGAACGTCTTCGCAGCTTTGTCGGGATGATCCCGCGCAGATTGATCGCTACTCGCAACCGCGTGTTGCTTCATTAGCAACAGCTTTGGATCCGCAGCGGGTAAATGCTCTCCTAGGCGCTAAGGAGAGTCAGCGATGAGGAAGATGATGGTGATGGTGATGCTGCTGTTGATCAGTGGCGTAGCGCATGCGGACACGATGTACCGCTGCGTCGATAAAAGCGGCGGGGTTGCCTATCAGGATCACCCATGCGGGTCCGAGGCCACGCAGACAAGGACCGTAGAATTCACTCCTGAGCGCGTTCCTGTTTATCGGCCGCCCAAGCAGTCCGCATCCACAAGGGTTTCGCACCGCGGTGCGGCCAGCGGTGCGCATGTTCCGATCGAGCCAAGCAGTACCGCATGCGAGTCGGCGAAGGCTCGTCGGGAGAAGGCGTTGCGCAAAGCTGGACTGAAGCGCACGTACCGGCTTCTGCAGCAGTTGGATGAGGATGTGCGATCGGCATGCAGGTAGGACGGCCGAGGTCCGGGGCTAGGACCTCGTCGCTTTAGTCCTCATGCCTTCTGTTTAAGTGCCGCCAATACCGCCTCCGGTCGTATCGGCAGGTGGCGCAGGCGCACACCCACCGCATTGAAGATGGCATTGCCAATGGCTGGACCGACCACGGTGGTAGCGGGCTCGCCCAGACCGACAGCGGCTTGGGTGCTGGGCATGAACTCGATCTGCGTTTCCACGGCATCGCTCATGCGCAGGGGGGTGTAGGTGTTGAGGTTGGTGTCGCGGACCTGGCCCTTTTCGAACTGCGTGCCCTCGTGCAGCGCCAGGCTCAGCCCCCATAGTGCGGCACCTTCCATCTGTGCCATGGCGCCACTGGGGTGCACGATAGTGCCGGCATCGGCGACGAGGTAGAGCTTTTCCACATGCACCTGCCCGGTGCTGCGGTCGACCTTCACGCGTGCCGCGCAGGCCATCCAGCTGGGCATGTCGCGTTCCTGCCCGAAACTCGTGGCCAAGCCAATACCGGTGTCGGCAGGTAGTTTTGCGCCCCAGCCCGCCAGTTGCGCAACGCGTTGCAGCACTGCGGCCTGGCGTTTGGCGCCACCAACCGAATTGGGCTCTGTGCCTGCGTTCCCGCCGCTGGCGTCGAACAGTCGCAGCCGGAACTGCAATGGATCCATACGCAGGTGGTGCGCGGCTTCGTCCATGAAGCTCTCCACTGCCCAATTGGTCCAGCCCGGGCCGACCGAGCGCAGCCAACCCGGCCGGAACGCGCGGTTGGCGAGGTCGTTGGACAATGCACGCACGCGATGCGCACCGACGTTGTACCAATGATCGGCACCCGCGATCGCGAACGGATCGTAGGGCTTGCCGTTCTTACCTTTGGGCATGAAGACCGGAACCATCACCTCGGTGGGCCATCCGGCCGCGGCATCGTGCTGCATCGCCAGCACCTTGCCCGTCTTGTCGAAGGCCATGCGCAAGCGCTGCACCGATGGCGAGCGGAACGAGTCGAAGCGCACGTCGTCCTCGCGTGTGCAGATCATCTTCACGGGACGACCCAAGGCTTTCGATGCGAGCGCCGCGGGCACGGCGTAGTCGCCGTTGAGGCGTCGGCCGAAGCCGCCACCAATCAGGTAGGTGCGCATCACCACTTTGGTTTCCGGTACGCCCAGCGCTTTTGCCAGCGTCGGGAGGATCAGGGACTGCCACTGGTTCCCGGTGTGGATTTCCCAGACGCCGTCCTTTTCGAAGGCGAGTGCGTTGATAGGCTCCAGTTGGAAATGCAGCGCGCTGGCCGTGGTATAGGTCTGTTCGAGGGTCGTGGCGGCCTGGGCGAAGGCCTGCTCGACGCCGGGATCATCGACCACGAAGGCGCCGGCCTTGGGGTCGGCAATAAGCGCATTGGCGCGGTCCTGCACGTCCTGTTCGGACACGCCAGCGGTGTCGTCGTTCTGCCAGGTCACCTGCACTTTGTCGGCCGCACGCATCGCGGCATGCGTGGAGTCGGCGATCACCATCACCCAGCCAGGCACGGTGTTGGAGGGATCGTTCAGGACGGCGCTGCGCTGATAGCCCTTGATCGATTTCGCGGCAGAATCGTCCACGGACACCACCTTGGAGCCGTTGCGCGTCGGCGGGATCTTCGGCCGCGCATGCAGCATCCCGGGCACCTGTGCGTCGATGCCGTAGATGGCCTTGCCATTGGTCTTGTCGGGAATGTCCATCGCCGACGTGTCCACGCCGACCAGACGGCGCTCGGCCGGCGCCTTGATCGGCATCGCCTTGAGTTCGTCGGCGGAGTAGGTGCGGGAGAGGTCGCCACGCTGCACGATCTGCGCATAAGTGAGCGAACCGCCACCACCACTGACCACACCGTTGCGCGCAGTGCAGGCGTCGGGAGAAACACCGAGCAGCTTGGCGCCTTCCTCGATCAACGCCATGCGTCCGGCGGCGCCGGCCTGGCTCAGCAGTGGGAAGCTTTGCCACACGGACCAGCTGCCGCCAGTGACCATCAGGCCCCACTTGGGATCGGTATCGACGTGCTCGATGCGCACGTTGGCCCAGTCGACCTCCAACTCGTCGGCGAGGATGCGCGCCAGCGCAGTGCCGACATGCTGGCCCATCTCGGCGCGTATGACATGCACGGTCACGATGCCGTCGTTGTCGATGCGAAACCACAGGTTGGGCTCGAACATGCGCGAGGCAACGACCTGTTTCGGCGCGGCGCCCGAAAGGATCAACGAAGCGTTGGCGAAGGCCATCACGAATCCGGTGCCGGCGGCGCCGATGAGGAAGGCGCGGCGCCCGGGCGACGCAGGGGCATCGTCGCCGTGTCCGGCGGCCAGCTTGGCGGTGAGCTGATCGACGAGCTTATTCATGGCCAACCTCCGCCGGTGCGGCGGGCTGCGGCGGCGCGCCCTGCATTTCGGCAGCGGCGAGCCGGATTGCCTTGCGGATGCGTGTGTACGTCATGCAGCGGCACAGGTTGCCGCCCATCACGGCGTCGATGTCGGCATCGCTGGGGTCGGGGAAGTCCTGCAGCAGCGTGGCCGCCTGCATGATCTGGCCGGATTGGCAGTAACCGCACTGTGGCGTCTGCGTGGCAATCCAGGCCTTCTGCAACGGGTGCTGGCCATCGGGCGAAAGACCCTCGATGGTGGTGATGCGCTGTCCGGCGATCGCGCCTACCGGCGTGATGCACGAGCGAATCGCGCGACCGTTGAGGTGCACGGTACACGCCCCGCACATGCCGATGCCGCAGCCGAACTTGGTGCCGGTAAGTTGCAGTTGTTCGCGGATCGCCCAGAGCAGGGGCATCTCATCGTCATCGACGGTGACGGGGCGATCATTGAGTTGGAATTGGCTCATGAAACGGGCTCCACACTGGGATGACGCTTTTCAGGCCTGGGCTGGGCGCCGTCAGGGCGAGGGGAGGGCGGTTTCGCCGGCGGTTTTCTTGCGCAACGCGGCCACCTGCGATTGCAGATCCGGCCACGGCGGCTGATCGGTGCGGGTGCTGCGCAGCCAGGTCGCCAAGGCCACGACATCGGCGTCGCTGAACGAATGAGCGAAGCCCGGCATCATCGTGTCGGGCAAGCCGTCCGGGACGCTGACGCCATGCAGGATCACCTGGATGAGCGTGGAGGGATCGGACGCCGTCAGCGCGCTGTTGAGCCCCAGTTCCGGCCTTGCCATCAATGGCATCGTCCCGCGGTTGTAGTGGCACGAGGCGCAGGCGGCGGCGTACAGCTGCGCACCGTGGTCGACCTGCCGGTTCGCGAGTGGGGAAGTGGCCATCACGCGGGCGAGGGTGGCTTCGGTGTTCGCCATGCGCGGCCCGGCAGCGCCGAAGCGGTCTGCAAAGTAGGTCGCGATCGCACGCAGGTCGCTATCGGGCAGCTTCGCGAGTCCGTCATGCACCACGTGCGACATCGAACCGGCCGCTACGCCATGCAGAGGCGTGGCGCCGGTGCGCAGATAGGCATATAGCTCTTCGGCACTCCATGGCACCGGCGCCTTGTTGTCGGGTCCCAGCGGTGGCGCATACCAATGGTCGATCACCGCGCCGGTGTAGCGTTGCGCGCCGGTCTTCTCCGCTCCCAAGCCGTTGCGTGGACTGTGGCAGGCCGAGCAATGGCCCAGCCCTTCGGCGAGATAGGCGCCGCGGTTCCATTCGGGCGTCTTGCCGGTGATCGGTTTGTAGTCATCCGCATCCACGAACAGCAGCTTCCAGCCGGCCTGCAGGGCTCGCACGTTGAGTGGGAAGGGCAGGTCCGGCTTGCGCGCGGGAGCCTTCACCGGAGGCCGGGTTATCAAGTACGCATACAGCGCATGGAGATCCTCGTCGGTGACGAGGTTGAAATGCTGATAGGGAAACGCCGGGAACAGGTGCGAGCCGTCGCGCGCCACGCCTTCGCGCATGGCGCGGCGAAACGCCTGTTCCGACCAGCGACCGATACCGGTGTCCGGGTCGGAGGTGATGTTGGTGGAGTAGATGGTGCCGAAGTCCGTTTCCATGGCATAGCCGCCGGCAAACGGAGCACCGCCCTTGGCGGTGTGGCAGGTCGAACAGTAGCCGGCCCCCGCAAGCACTTCCCCCTTGGCAACAAGGTCTTTAGGGAACGTACCGGCAGCAACAGGTGCGATCGGATCGATGGCCGGCCGATAAGCGAGCACCCACAGCACAACCAACGCCAACACGAGGAACGCCACCAAACCCAGCAGGATGCGCTTGAACACATCGACCTCCGCCTGGCTGCAACTCCACAGGCCGCCAAGTTCCAGTGGGCTCGCCCACGTCTTGATCTGCGGCTGGCGGCAGCTCCCGCAGCAAGCGTTTCGATATCGCAGTCAGATAATACGGCGTTGTGGCTTGCGGATATTCGTGAGCGGCGTAAAGCCCCCGAGCGGGGGCCTTAGGTCAGAAGCGAGTGCGGGTGTTGCGGGGCTGAATCCCAGTCGGGCCAGTCACTTCCGTATATTTACATAATATACATTATGCGAAGTTGCTTAGGCACAAAGAGACGCCTCCCTCTCGGGCTGAGTGTGATCGACAGAATCCCCGGCTGGCAAATCTTGCCTTCCAGGGCCAGAAAAAGCCGGGTCCGCGTGAGCGGTCTGCGGAGCGACGGCAGAGACTTCGAGCGCGGATCCAACCGCTGATAAAGGAGCGGCGCATCCATGCGCCATAGACGGGCGCACCGCGCCTCGCGTGCCGCGCCTCGCGTGCCGCGACAACCACCGATGCGCGACCAAGATCGCGTCCTCTACCTCCTGGCACAGACACGCCATGATCAGGCGGTCGCGCAACGGCTCGCCTTCGGCGAGCATCCGCGCACGTAGATCACGCCCCACATCACGCAAGCGATAGAACGCGTCCAGCGAATCGCGCACCTCGAACGGCGACGACTTTGAGGAAAACGCCACAAGGGAGCCGCGCTCACCACCATCGGCCCGCAAATCCGCAAGGAACTGAGCGAGCTGCCGAACCGACCCAGGCACAACGGCGGCCGCGCTCATGACGACACCCCCGCGTCACGCAGCGCGACCGACAGCATTTCGCGCAGACCGATTACCCGCTCTGTAAGCAGATCGCAACGGCTACGCGCACGGACGTCCCCGTTCTCTTGCGCTCGACCGCCCTGAGAACTGGCGGCCTCGACCAGGCGCGACAGAGCCCCAACCGCGTCTTTCGCGGCATCGCTAAGCGCGCTCATGCGACACCGCCGCGAATCATCCCCGTATTACTGCACGGGGCGCTGTTCCACAGGTGCGCATGCCGAGCAAGCACCAAGGAGTAATCATCCCCTACAGGGAGGGGGGGATATTGGCGATGGACTGTCACATTAGGCGGTTTGATGTTCCAAGAATGGAACGACGCCTGGGAACCGAGCGGCAACACTTCACGCTCTGCAACCGATGCTGCCACGGCAACCGATGCAGCCGCAACAGGCCGGACGCCCGAACGCGCCTCACGCGCGTTCTCGGGCTTACCGGCCTCACGCTCCCGCAGCAGATGCCCGAACGCCTCCGCTCGACGCACGAGAAGCGACAGCCAGCTCATATCCCACGGCGCGAAGCTATGCCCCTCGGGTGTGACAAGCCGGCCACGAATCAACGCATAGCCCGACCACGCGGGATCGATCAGATCGCCATGGCGAAGAACACGCAGCAATTTGAAAGCCGCGAACGACGGACGCGCCCTACCCGTCTCCCAATGACCGATCGTGCGACGACTCACGCCGAGCATGTCGGCAGCATCCTCACGAGTCAGCCCGGCAAAGACCCGAGCATCGCGAAACTGCTCCGCGGTGACCCGAACATAATCTCGCCGACGACGCAAAACTGAGCGTTTTGCCCCGCTATACATTATGCGAAGTTAAAGAGTGCCCAGTCACTGACCGCTTCGGTTGAATTTGACGTTTGTTATTGGGTAACGCCTGGAAGCAAGGTGCCAGGCACAGGGACGTCCTGACCACCACTGCCCCCCCCCAGGAGAATTTGCCATGGCCGCTTCCGTCTCGAAGTCCAACGCGGCCGTGTCGATCACCGCCTATCGCGGGGACGCCAAGGTGCTGCTGGCGTTCAACTTGCCCAGCAAGCGGGCTGCCAAGGGCTTCGCCGGCTTCACCGTTGAGGTCAAGCCCAAGGGCAAGCCGTCCTATTTCCTCTACAACACGTTGCAGTTCGAAGACCCGAGCCGGCATGCGCAAGATGCCAAGGAATCGGTCAACTCTAGCCTCAACGCGCCATTGCACAAATTCCGCTGGGTTCACGTGCCGGGGTCGATTCATCAGGGCATCGAGCCTTACTACGGCGAGTACCAATACACGGTCACGCCGCGGTACTTCGATGCTGATGCTTCGCTCCTTCCCATGGATTCGGATACGAGCCTGACCATCACCGTGGATGTGGCGCCGTTCAAGCGCCCAGGGGTCGAACTGGGCTTCTCCCGCGGCTTTGTCCAATCGCAGGCGTTCTCGCAGCGGTTCGGCCCGAAGGCGCTGATTCGGCCAAAAGGCAAGGAATTGCGCTTCGACACCTCACAAGTGTCGGGAAGCGACGCCCAAGGCAACGAATATACCTACGAGCAGCAATACCAATGGCTCGGATTAACGGCCCGGGCGCGCATCTTCGATGTGCTGAATGAAGTGTTGGCCGACCGGTCATTGCGATTGGACGTGTTTGCCTACGACCTCAACGAGCCGGACATCGTCGAAGCGTTCCTCACCCTGGCCAAGCAAGGCCGTATCCGAGTAATCCTGGACAACGCCTCCTTGCACCACTCCACGTCCGAAACAAAACCAGAGGACGAGTTCGAAGAGCTTTTCGTCAAAGCCGCCAAAGGCGATGCACAGATCCTGCGCGGCAAATTCAAGCGCTATTCGCATGACAAGGTGCTGCTTGTTTCAAAGGGAACGCGTGCGCTCAAGGTGCTGACGGGTTCGACGAACTTCTCGGTGACCGGGCTCTACGTCAATTCCAACCACGTCCTGGTCTTCACCGACAAGAAAGTCGTCGACAAGTATGCGGAACTGTTCGAGGCCTGCTGGGACGGCGACGCCAAGGCCCCCGCGTATCTCAAGCTACCGATCGCAAGCGAGACCTTCTCGGCGTCATCGAGCAAGATGCCCGACACCGAGATCACCTTCGCGCCCCATTCTGAAGAGTTTGCGACTGAGATCCTCGAGGGCATCGTGGATCGAATCGGCAAGGAATCGCGGCGTGGCAAGCGGACCGGCAGCCTGCTTTTTGCCGTGATGGCGATCGACAACGGCGTGAGTCCGGTCTATCAGGCGCTGACGTCCGCTCATGCGGATGAATCCATCTTCAGCTACGGGATTTCCGATTCGCGGGCGGGTATCGCGCTATACAAACCCGGGCGAAAATCCGGCGTGCTGGTCACTGGCAAACCAGGTAAGGCCCAGCTGCCCTGGCCCTTTAGCGAAGTGGCCAGCGTTGCGGGGCACCAAGTGCACCACAAGTTTGTCGTCTGCGGGTTCAACACGCCAGACGCGGTCGTCTACTGCGGCTCATCCAATTTGGCGGTCGGCGGAGAGATCTCCAACGGCGACAACCTGCTTGCCATTCACGACACCGAGATCGCGACGGTGTTCGCGATCGAGGCCCTGGCGATGGTTGACCACTTCCATTATCTCAACAAGCTTGAATCGAAGACGCCCGGCAAAAGCAAGAAAACGCCCGCCTCGAAAAGGCAGGCGGCGGTGGAAGCCAAGTGGTTCTTGTCGACCAGCGATCACTGGGTGCAACCCTACTTCGATCCGAAGGATTTGCACTGCGTGGATCGCCTGCTGTTTGCCTAAGCTGATGGACTTGAGTCCTTTAGCCCCCTGCCCTGGCCCGCTACGCCATCCTGGCTTGGTGGTAGTTGATCGGCGCTATGCCGCGCATGCGCTTGAACGCGCGGCTAAAAGCGAACTCGGACTGGCGACCAACTGCCCCAGCCGCTGCGACTGCGACCTGCAGCTACAGCGCCGCAGCAATCAACTCGCGCGCATGCACCAGCGAATCCACGATGCGGTGCCCCAGTGCACGCGACGCAGCATCGGGCGCGACCAGGTCCGGGATCTGGATCGGGGTCATGCCCGCTGCCAGGGCGGCGCGCACGCCGGGCACGGAGTCCTCCAGCACCACGCAGTGCGCCGGCGCCACGTCCAACCGCTGCGCCGCGAGGAGATAGATGTCCGGCGCCGGCTTGGCATGCACCACATCGCTGCCGGTCACCACGGCATCGAAATGAGCCAGCAACCCGCATCGCGTGAGCTTCTGCAGCGCACGCTCGCGCCGGGTCGAGGTCACGACCGCGCGCGGAACGCGACGGCTTTCGAGGAGCGCGAGCAACTCCAGCACGCCGGCCTTGAGCGGTAATCCCGCTTCCACGTGGGCGTCGTAGCGCACCTGCAGTTCCTGCAGCAGCGCCTGCACCTGCGAATCGTCCAGGCGCTCGCGCAACAGGTCGTGGCAGACGCGATCGGACAAGCCGACGAACGACAGCCATAACGCATCATCCAACTGCCGCAACCCGAGCGTGTGCGATGCCTCCCGCCAGCATTGCAGCAATGCGCGTTCGCTTTCGATCAGCAGGCCGTCCATGTCGAACAGGACGGCGGCGGGAGTGAAATGGACGTGGGACATCGGCAACCCTGGAGTGACGCCAAGCTGGAGCACTACTTCGCGAAATGTACCCTGCCCTGCGCCCTGACGCCTCGCCTGGCACGCATTGCTGCCAGGCGCCCACGCAGCAGCCTGAGGTGCAGTATCGGGTACACGTTGAACAGCACCTGGATCAACAGAAAGAACGCGGCGACGCCTCCCCGCCCCTGTGTCCACACGAACGCGATGTAGGGCATGAACAGCAACGCGGCCCAGAAATGCGTGGCTTCCGACGACGCCGCGTGCCGGTAAAGCGAGGATAGGTCCCGCTGTCCGTTTGCCAGATGTACCGAGGCATTGAGGAAGCGGAGCGGAGGCAACCGCAGCACCCAGCCGAATCGCTCGACGCCCCACCGTCGATACACGGTCCCGGTCGCCTCCCAGGCACGAACCTCGCGGAGGAACTGCGGCATCCGCAGAACGAAGAGCGGTTCGCCCACCTTCGCCAGCCCCATGAAATAGAACATCAGCAGCAGCCCGAGCCACGGCGAATCGCCGCCAATCACGCTCCCAAGCATCAGGAAGCAGATGGCGAACACGATGGCCGTTACGCAAAAGACCACGGCGCTACGCAGGATTGGAGGGGGAGGAATCATGCGATGGCTTCATGCGATCGCCGGTTGCGCCTGGCGTTCGTATTCATTTGCTTGCCGCTACCGTGGAAGCTGCGCTAGGCACTTTCTCCAGCAGATCAACGCCGAGCGGCTCCAGGCGCAACGTGCCCGTCCAGCGCTTTCCGGAAAGCATGCCGCGCATGACGCCATCGATCGCCACGTCCCTACCCTCCTCCGCGGTGTTGACGTAAAGCACCCTGCCATCGACCTCGCGCGCGTACACGCCGGCGGGCGTCGTCGGTCCCGGCTTGATGCCCAGGCTTGCGTACAGCCGCCGATATAGCGGCCGCATGATCTGCGGCTGCGCTGGAGCGGCGACGTAGATCGCGCTCCCCTTGCCGAACCGGTTCACCGAGATCGCCGGCGGTGCGCCGTCCACGTTCGAAAAGCGCGCCATCGTTTCCGCCGTGGACGGTTCCAGTACTTCGTAGTATGCGACCTTGCTCTCTATGTCCTTCGTATCCAGCCCGGACACTATCGTGGGGGTCCGGTAGAACTCGCTGGTGCGCAGCCCGAAGACGTCGGAGAGACGCCCCGGCAACGGCGTGTCGTACCACTGGTTGTGCTCATTCACCTTGGCGGAAAATGCTGTCATGACCACCGTGCCGCCCTCGGCGACGAACTTGCGCAGCGCGTCTGCACCGCTTTCGTCCAGCAGGTAAAGCCCCGGCACGACGACAAGGCGATAGCGCGAGAGATCTTCGTGGGCGATGTTGACGACAGCGACGTCGATGTTGTCCTTGAGCAGCGGTTCGAAGGCGTTGTGCGCCTGCTCAAGAAAGGGCGTGGTGACATATAGACGCACGCCATCCCCGGGTGGATTCGATGCGATGCGGTTGTCGAAGGAGTACGCGATCGCGATCTTCGGCCGCGTCTCGCGCGGAAAGCCCAATGTCTGCAGTCGGGCGAACTCCCGACCGATGGTCGCCCACTCGGCCAGCTTCCAGGAAGGCCGGTCGTCGTGGTCGATGAGGCCGAAGAGCGTCTGCTCCTCGCCGCCGAGGTGGGTGTTGAAGGTCCACGCCAGCGCCGACTGTGCACCAAGCAGCAGTCCGAAATGCGCCCACATCCGTGACCGCCCCTTGGTCCCGTAGACGCCAGGGCTGCCAGTGGTGAATTCGTTGAACCAGATCGGCGTAGGCAGGCCGCCCTTGATCATCAGCGCGTCGAAGGCGGTGCCCACCGGCGGATCCGCGTAGTACTCCGGGTAGAAGCCCATCGCGCCGTAGCTCGCATACTCGCGCTGGGTGGCCAGGTAATCGAAGCCCTTGCGACCCGCGCCGTCGAACAGGTTCGAAATTGCCGGCTTGTCCGGAACGTTCTTCTTCCTGATCGCCTCCAGTTCCCGGAGTACGTCGATGGTCGTGTCGGACCAGTAGCGTCGCAGATCGAGATAGCGTTCGAACGGGCCGGGGCCTTCGGCATACGGCAGTTGCACTGCGTCCCAATCGTTGAGGCGCCGCGACCAGCGTTGCGTGGCCCACGCCTTGTTCAGCGCGCCGATGCTGCCGTACTTCTTCTTCAGCCATTCGACGAAGCGATCGCGGTCGGCCGGTGAGTACGAGAGATAACTGTTGCCGATCTCGTTGTTGTAGCCGATCGCGAACAGGGCCGGATGCCTTGCGTAGCGTCGGGTCAGCGTGTCGGCCATGCGCGCGAGCAGGCGCCGGTAATCTGGGTCGCCGATGTTGTCCATGTAGCGTTCCGCCGCATGCAGGCGCGCACCCTGCGGGTTCACGATGTCCACACCCGGATATCGGTGATGCAGCCAGATCGGCGCCGGCTGCCCCGGAATGTCGAGGATCACTTTGATGCCGGCGGCGTGCATCCGATCCATGATCCAGTCGAAGGTCGCGAAATCGAACCGACCCTCGGCGGGCTCGAAGTAGTCCCATGACAGGTCGCCCATGCGGACGACCTTGAAACCTGCCTGGCTCATCAACGCGATGTCGCGCTGGATCTGTTCACGGCTGCGGTCCACCGGCTGATAGCAGGTGCCAACGAACAGCTGGCCGGGGCCGGGCCAGTCGGGATGGCCCTCTGCGCTCTGTGCGAGAACCGCGCCGCTACAGAACGGCGCGAGGGCCAGCATCGCGGCGGCGATCGCCTTGCGGATCGTCGCGTTCATCGGTCCGAAGGCTCGAGGACCACGGCAGCACCGCCGGCTGGCGACAGGCGCAGCACGAGCACGTCGCGCTTGCTCACGATGCGCTCGCTGCGCCGCACGCGATCGGGTGCTTCACCGTCTTCCCAAACGGTCGCGCGGTAGCGGCCCGCAGACAGGAACTCCAGGGGCACCCGGGCGGTGCGTCCCTCGTCGGCGGTCATCGCGCCGATGTACCAGTCCGCACCGGAGCGACGCGCCAGCACGATGTCGCGCCCGGGTTCGCCGGAAAGGAAACGCGTTTCGTCCCAGGCGGTGGGCACACGGCGGATGAACTCGAGGCCATCGGCACTCCGATACGTTTCGGGGCTATCGGACACCATCTGCAAGGGACTGTCGTAGACGACGTACATCGCCAGCGCTTGGCCGCGCGTGGTCTGGGTCAGCGGCATCTCGCCGCGCACCTCGAACGCAGCCGGCGTGACGTTGCGAAAGCCGCCCGGGGTGTAGTCCATCGGTCCGGCCAGCATGCGCGTGTACGGCAGCATCAGGTTGTGCTGCGGTGTGACGCGCTTGTCCATCTTGTTCCATTCGGCGCCCAGCACGCCTTCCTGGGTGATGTAGTTGGGGTAAGTGCGCTGCAGGCCGGCGGGCACGTAGGCGCCGTGCATGTCTAGCAGAAGGTGATGGCTGGCGGTCGCGGCCGCCAGGCGCTGGTAGAACGCGACCATGTCCTGGTCGTCGCGGTTCATGAAATCGACCTTGACGCCCCTGATGCCCCACCGCGCGTAGGTGTCGAGCACCTCGTCCATGCGCGGCGCCAGATGCTCCCAATGGACCCACAACAACAGACCGACGGCCTTGTCGGCGGCGTAGCGCACCAGCGCGGGCATGTCGATGCCCTCGGCGGCGCGAGTGATGTCGGTAGTGGGCCGCGCCTCGCAACAGGGACCGGCTCCCCAGGACCAGCCGGCGTCAATCAGGTAGTAGGGAAACCCCGACTCCGCGGCGAAGTCGATGAAGCGGCGGTACGTCGCCATGTCCGGCTTCACCCCTGCCAGCGGACCGGACCACCAGTCCCACGCCGTCTTGCCCGGCACGACCCAGGCGAAGTCGCCAGCCGGTGGCGGATTGAGGTTGCCGATCAACGACGACGCGATCATGTCGCCGGGCCGGTCGCCCAGCATCACGACGCGCCATGCGGTGCGCAGGCCGCTCCCGGAAACATAGGCCGGCCCTGCCCTGCCCGGCACTGCTGACAGCTGTACCTGCAGTGCATGGCCTTCGCGCCGCAGTGATGCGCCGGCGTAGCCCTCCAGATGCGACTGTGTGATCGCGAGGGCCGCGTGGCCCGAGCGGCTCATGCAGACCAGCGGCACGTCGTAGCGCACGCCTTCGGGCAGTTCCGAGAACTTCAGGCGCTCGAACGGCATCTCGTGCGCCGGCTCGGCCTTGCTCACCAGGCACTCGGAATCACCAGGCAATACGAAGGCCGTTTTCTCACCACCCAGGCGCACCGGGGCCGCATCGTCGATGCGGTAGCGGAATGCGACGCCGTCATCGTAGGCGCGCACGTCGAGGACGAGCCTGCGCGTGCCCGTATCTGTTTCGCGGAAGGTCAATGTCGCGCCGCGATAGCGGTCGTGCGCCACCGATGCCTTGGTTGCGACCAGCGGAATGTCGCGATCCACGTCGGCATCCTCGCGGCTTTCGAGCGTCAGCGCGCCCAACGCGGGTGTGCCGTCCAATTCCAGTCCCAGCGGGGAAGCGGCGACGACGGTTTTCCCGCGCCACCGCACCGAGAACCGGCTGGCATCGTCCTCGATGCGGATCTCCGCTTGGCCGGCCGGCGACGGGATCGCCACCTCACCAGCGAAGGCCGAACCTGCCGCTACCGCCCAGGCCGCGGCGGCGATTGTCGCGAATGCTTTCATCAGCGCTCCCTCTTATGAAGGTTGGGCAGGCCGCGCGACCACAGCCGCTGCGATGCGCTGCTGGGCCCTGTCTGCACGCGCACCGTGGCGGGCTCCCGCGACATCTGCGGCGCGGTCACGTACCGCGCCAGCAGCCGGATATAAGCGGTCTGGTAGCCGTTGGAGTTCTCGGTGATCGGCCATGAATTCAGCGGCCAGCCGTCGTTGAAATCCTTGTACGCCTTCTGCCCCGGTTGGCCATACGGCGGCGAGGGTCGGGCCGCGCCGCACCTCACCGATATAGCGGGACAGCGCTCGTCCCAGTCGTATTGCGTACTGTTGGGGCCACCCACCAGGAAGCCGGGCGCGGGGCCGTACTGCGAGTCGCGCACGCTGTCCCACGGGGTGCCGTCGAAGAACCACGAGTGGAAAAATTGATCCACCGAGTTCTCGGCGCCGTAAGCCCCCATGTTCGACAGGTACGCCTTGCCCAGCGGGTTGACGCCGTGCAGGTAGTGCAAATAGGCCGCGCCGGCGTCGGCGATCTCCGCGGAGCTGTGCTGGCTCAGACCGTACAGCCCTTCGTCGGCGAACATGCCGCCCATGAGCGCCTTTATTCCGTTGCTGCCCCAATGGTAGGAGTCGATGTGGGCGCGGTAGGGATCGCGTTGATCGGCGACAGCGCCCCAGCCGGCATAGTCCGGGCGCTCCCACAGCTCCGTGTAGCGGCTGCGGATACTTTGCGCCACGCCGGCCGTCGCACTAGGTAGCGATGCGTAATACAACAGCGGACGGTTCACGCCGGCATCGTAGGGCGACAGCCACCACGACTTCATCATAGGCACTTCGGTGTAGTTGTTATCGACGTAGTTGCGGTAGGTCGTGTCGCCGGTCAATGCGTACAGATAGATCGCCGCCGCCAGACGCAAGTGGGCGCGACCCTCGTCGTTGGTTTCCTGTTGACCTGCACCCAGCCCCTGGGTGCCGCGGGAAGCATCGTTGTTGTAGAAGAGCACGTTGGGGTTGGCGATGGCCCAATCCCAGGCCCGCTTTGCGCGCTGCCCGAGATCGGCGGCGTAGGCATCGTAAGTGGGCTTGTTCAGTGATGCGTACACCTGGGCGCCATAGGCGTAGGCCATCGCGGACGCCAATGTCGCCGAGGTGCTCGCATCGCCGTACAGGCTCTGCCCAATGGCGGCAGAAGGTCGGCCGCCGCCGTCGACCGACGCGAGCCCCACGATGGATAGCACGGACCCATCGTCCTTCTGCATTCGCACCAGCCAGTCCAGGCCCCACTTCACTTCGTCCAGGATATCGGGTGTGCCGTTGCCGGATTCGGGAAGGTTGAAGTCGTCGGTCCACACCGACTTGTTCTCGGTGTAGGCATGCAGCAAGTCGACGACGTAGGCCGCCCCCCAACTGGTGTATTTGTTGAAGTCGCCGGCGTCGTACCAGCCGCCATGCAAATCGCGCTGGGTCGATGCATCGCCGGGCGCGTTGTAGCGGCGCGCCTGGGTGTCCTGCAAAGGACCCATGTGGCTCGCGTTGTCGGCCCAGTTGGTGCCTGCGTACTGCGCAAGCTTGGCGTGGCCGGCGCGCTGGTAGAAGAAAGTGCGCATCGCCTGCACCAGCACCGGCCGGTACACGTCGGCGCTGATCTTGAACCGCGCTGAGTGCACGTTGCGCACCTGGTCGACCACCTCGTAGGTGCCGGGCGTGGTGACGGCGCTGAAGTCGAAATGCCAGGCGCGGTCGCCGGACGAGGCATCGACGGCGCCGTTCTTCCAGGGCGTGGGCGAACCGCTGAACACCACGGCATTGGTCGCCGTATCGACCACCTGCAACGTCGCACCCGGCACGTACTGATCCGAGCCGTCGAAGCCGTTGGCCGGGTCGCGCAGCACCGCCACCTTCTTCAGGCCGGGCAGATAGCCGAACTGGTCGACGACGATGAACGGGCCGTTGCCGACAACGCCGGCCAGCTCCGCCGGAAGGGGGCCTCCCGTTCGAGGCTGCGTGGAGGCGGGTTCCATAGCGGGTGCGGCAACGGCCAGTGCTACGGGTACCGGTGCGGATGCGGCTGCGGTCGGTGACGAGGTTCTGCCGCCACCTCCGCAGGCCGTCAGCCCGGCCGCCATGCCGAACAGAACGGACAGGGCCACCATGCCCCGCTGTTTTCTTCCGCACTCTCTTCTCATGTCAGGCCATTGCCACGAATCTTCAGGACGATGGCGCTCGCGCCGGCGAGCCCTTCGGGCAAGCGCACTTCGAGTCCCCTGCGGCTGCGCTCGAACGGCAGACTTTCGGCCGAGCCCAGTGTCTCGATGCGGTCGATGGAGCCTGGTGCCAGCGCAGAGTCCTCGGCCAGCGTCTGGATGCGCAGCACGCCGTCCCTGGGCCAGCCAAGCGCGATGGCATAGAGGGCGCCACCTTTGGTCGTGAAGCGGATGTCCTCGGCGGTGAGAGGCTTGGACGTGCCCTCGCTGAACATGCCGGCGCCCACCCGCGTCGGCCCTTCGCCGAAAGTGCGCCATGGGCGGGTGCCATAGATGGCCTCGCCGTTGCGCGCCATCCACGCGGCGATGTCCTCCAGGATCTTGCGCTCGTCGGCGTCGATGGTGCCGTCGCCGCGCATCGGAACCGACAGCAGCAGGTTGCCGTTCTTGGAAACGATGTCGCACAAGCGATGGATCACCATGCTCGCCGGTTTGTACTGGTGGTTGTCGAAGAGGGAGCGGGCGTAGTGCCAGTCGCCCAGGCAGGTGTCGGTCTGCCAGGGCAGCGGCTCGATGCCTTCGCGGAAGCCCCGCTCCACGTCCTCGACGACGCCGGCGCGCCATTCCGTCGGCAGCACCTTGGCATTGACGACGGCCTCCAGCTTGCCGCCATTCCAGGCCATGTTGGCGTTGTAGTAGTGAGCGGTCATGTCCAGCCCGGCCTGGCCGAGCGGCAGGCCGTGGTTGTCGAAATAGACGAGGTCGGGGCGGTAGCTGTCGATCAGGTCGCGGCAGCGCAGGAACCATTGGCGCGTGAATGCAGGGTTATGCATCGGCGGCTTCTCGTCCCAGTAGTACGTGTTCTCCTCGTGCCAGGCTTCGACGGAACGGATGGTCTTGAAGCCGTCGGGCATGACGATGTTGCGGCCGGTGTAGAGCTCCTGCGGATCCAGGCCTTCCCACCACTTGCCTTTGCCGTCGGCCTTGGTCAGGCGGAAGGCGTCGTAGCGCTGGCCGGCGTAGGGGCCTTCGGGGTCGTAGCCGTAGGCAGGCTGGTACCAGTGCCAGGCGTGTGCGCCATGGTTGCTGACGCCGAAGCGCAGCCCGCGCGCGCGCGCCGCCTTGGCCCAGATGCCGATGATGTCCTTCTTGGGACCCACGCGCAGGGTGTTCCAGCCGTGGTACTTGGAGTTGAACGTGTCCTGGTTATCGTGGTGGTTGGCCAAGGCCACGAAGTACTTGGCGCCGGCCCTCACGTACAGATCCAGCAGTGCGTCGGGATCCCAATTCTCGGCCTTCCAGCGGTTCTGGATTTCCATGAACCCGACCTTGGTCGGATGGCCATAGGTCTTGACGTGGTGGTCGTACTGCCAGTTCCCCTGGATATACATGCGCCGCGCGTACCAGTCGCCCATCTCGGGCACGCATTGCGCGCTCCAGTGCGCCCAGATGCCGAACTTGGCATCGCGGAACCAGTCGGGCGTGCGGTAGCCATCCACCAGCGAATCCCAGGTCGGCGAGAAGGTGGGCGCAAGCGCCTGGGCACTTGCCCCCAACAAGGGAAGCGCGGCCGCCGCAGCCGTGGATTGGATAAATGTTCGACGAGATAGTTTCACGGGCATGCATCCGCCCCGCCGGAGGCAGCAACGCGCCTGATTCTGCGGACTGCATGCATACGCCACAAATATCTAAAACATCATCATCGATATACGAATCGATATAGAAAACACGACGACGCTCACAGCGCCGGGAGCACTAAACAGCCGCAGTCGGAGGACTCCAAGACGCTCAAAGGAATCCATATCCGAATGGATATAGGAATTAGAGATATCGCTATTTTTCGAAGCATCAAACTGCCCTGTAGCATCTCGGCGTAAAGCCATGAGAACGATTATTCCGGCCACAAAACGACGCCTCGCGGCAACACTGCTTATGGCGCTCGCCGCATCCCCTGTGTGGGCGGAAGTCCGTAGCCTGTCGCAGGAGTGGCTCTTCCACGCCGGAGCGGCCGCAGGCGCAGAGCGGACCGCGTTCGACGACCGGTCCTGGCATCGGGTGGTCGTGCCGCACGACTTCTCGATCATGGACAGACCTGATGGGAGCAGGCCCGACGGAAGCCCGCCGTTCGACCCAGCTACCGTCAGCGGCCAGGATTCGGGCTATCTGCCGGGCGGCAACGGCTGGTATCGCCGGCATCTGGTCCTCACGCCTACCGAGGCTTCCCGCATCGTCCGGCTGAACTTCGAAGCCGTGTACATGGACGCCGACATCTGGGTGAATGGCGAACACCTGAGGAAGCACCGCTACGGCTACACCGCCTTTTCCGTCGATCTGACCGGCAAGGTCCGCGCCGGCGAGAACGTCATCGCCGTGCGCATCAATCATGCCGACCCATCTTCGCGCTGGTATGCCGGCTCGGGGCTGATCAGGCCGGTCGCCCTGGAGCTGCTCGATCCGGTCCACATCGAGCCTGAGAGCGTCTTCGTCACCACGCCGGTGGCGAACGAGGAGCGAGGCGTGGTTTCGGTGAGCGCCGCCATCGTCAACCGATCAGGCAAGGCGCAGACCGCCGAGTGGGTGACCAAGGTGGTTTCGGCAAATGGCGAGACCGTTGCCAACGCGGAACAGACGCATGCGATACCCGCTGGCGCAAGCATCGAACAGTCGCAGGAACTCGCCGTGCCCAGGCCGCGCCTGTGGTCTCCGGATTCCCCAAATCTCTACACGCTGGTCCAGGAAATCCGCATCGGCGGCGCGACCGTCGACGAGAGGCGGACCCGTTTCGGCATACGCACGATTTCCCTCGATGCTACGAACGGCCTGCGCGTCAACGGCCGGCGCGTGTTACTGCGCGGCGGCAACATCCACCACGACAACTACATGCTCGGCGCCGCCGGCGCGGACGCCCGCAAGGTCGCCTTGATGAAGGCCGCCGGATACAACGCCATCCGCAACGCACACAATCCGGCCAGCCAGGCCACGCTCGACGCGGCAGACGAACTGGGCATGCTCGTCATCGACGAAGCGTTCGACAGCTGGAACAAGAGCAAGAGGCCGCAGGACTATTCGCGGTTCTTCGCCGAAGACTGGCCGCAGGACATCGACAGTCTGGTCGTCAGTGGTCGCAACCATCCCAGCGTGCTGTTCTGGAGCATCGGCAACGAGATCCCCGAAGACGGCACGCCCGAGGGCATCGAGACCGGCCGCAAGCTCGCCGAGCGCGTGCGCAAGCTCGACCCGACGCGGCCCGTCACCCAGGGCATCAACGCCGACCCACCGAAGAGCACGAACCAGGCAGCGGTACTCGACGTGGTCGGCTACAACTATCACGCCCACATCTTCGCCGAGGAGCACGAGCGGCTTCCCGGGCTGACGATGTACACCTCCGAATCCACGCCGAAGGATCTGTTTTCCTACTGGCGCGCCGTCGAAAGCATGCCGTGGGTGATCGGCGACTTCGTGTGGACCGCGATGGACTACCTGGGTGAATCCAGCATCGGCTGGATGGGATACAGCCAGGACTGGCAGAAGCTCGGCCCCTACCCTTGGCATCTGGCGTACTGCGGCGAGATCGACGCGACCGGGCGCATGCGCCCGGCGGCCTATTACCGCCAGGTCGTCTGGAAGACAGGCGCGGCGCCCATCTCCGCGTTCGTCAGGCAGCCCAAGGGCACCGAGGACCTACCCGACCGTCACCTGTACCCGATCGTGCCGCCCCACCTCGACTGGTCGCTGGACGACGTGCATCCCAGTTGGACCTGGCCGGGACAGGAAGGCCGGCGCCAGGAAGTGCTGGTCTATTCCGAATTGCCGGAAGTGGAACTGTTCCTCAACGGAAAGAGCCTCGGCCGCAGATCGGTGGGCGTGGACAGCCAATACACGGCTGTCTACCAAGTGTCCTACGCGCCGGGCCGCCTGCTCGCCGTGGGCTATCGCGATGGGCGTGAGGCCGGACGCTGGGAACTGCGCACGGCAGGCACGCCAGCCGTTGTCGGAGTGTCGGTGGACCGGCTGCAGCTCAGGGCCAATGGTGAGGACCTGGCCTATGTCGCCGTGGAACTGCACGACGCCGACGGCACCCCCGTCTATTCTCGCAACGACGACAGGCAGATACGCGTGCGCGTACGCGGCGCAGGAACCCTGGCCGGCATCGGCAACGGCAATCCAATAGACGTTTCCAGCTTCCAGTCCGGCGAACGCAAGACGTTCCACGGGAGGGTGGTCGCCATCGTTCGCGCCGGCACTCACGCCGGCCCCATCGTCGTCGATATCGATGCGGACGGTCTGCCCTCCCGCCAAGTGCAGCTGCACACGGTCGCGCCCCGGCTGCTCTGAAAGTCAGCGACTCCTGCCCTGGCGGTTCGTCTGGACAGCGCTAGGGTCGCGCGCCAACCGTTTGCCGATCTCCGCGACGAATTCATCAAGGTCGGTCGTGCCGGTGTTGGACAGGAGGATGACGGTCATGTCCTCGCCCAGGAAATGATAGAGCTGCGTTTGGGCGCCCATGATCTGGCCCGGCCGCTTCACTATCCGGTGCTTGCGACCATCGATGTTGGCGTCGTAAATCCACGCGCCGTAGCCGTAGTCGTCCAGGCCCGGTTCGAGCATGAGTGCGAGCGTTTTCTGATCTATCAGTTTCGCCCCGAACAAGGCATCGGAAAACGCCATGAGGTCCGTCACGGTCGAATACATCGCTCCGGCGGCGTACCAGTTTTCCGGATAGGCCGGCAGATCGTTCACGAGTGACTTGAGGTCGTCTCGATAGAAGTAGGTGCTCGCCAGTCCGGGAACGATATCGCTCTGTTTCAGCATGCCCGTATCGGCCATGCCCAGCGGCTTGAGGATCCTGGCCTGGAGCACCTCGTCGAACGGTTGGCCATACATGCGCTCGATGATCTTTCCAAGAATGATGTAGTCCCCGTTGTTGTAATCGAAGACCGTCCCTGGCGGGTGCTCCAGGGGCCCGCTGCAGAACCGCGCCAACAGTTGGTCCGACGTGTACGGCGACTGGTAGGTCGGAAGCCCGTTCGCCAGAGCGTCCTCCATGCTCTTGACCTGGTCGAAGTTCCTGATTCCGGAGGTGTGATTCAACAGTTGGCGGATCGAGACGCTTCTGGCGCCTTCGCCGGCATAGTTCGGCAGGTAATCCGCGATCTTCGCGTTCAAGTCGATTCTGCCCTGCTCGCGCAGCTGCAGGATCAGGACCGAAGTGAACAGCTTCGTGATCGAGGCAATGCGGTATTTCGTGCGTGAGGTGTTGGGAACACCCCACGAAACGTTCGCCAACCCGAAGCTGTGTTGATAGGCCACCTTGCCTTGCTTGCGGACCAGCACCGTGCCGTTGAAATCGTGCTGCTTCGCATAGGCCTCGATGAAGGGCCCGACTTCGGTCGACTGCGCGCGGGACTGTTGGGGCAATAGCGCAATAACCAGGGCCAAGATGACGGCCAGGCGGAATGGACTGGAACGGGTTTTCATGACGGGCTCCCGGTGCGTTTCGGGGAGTATCCAGACGGCAACGCGCCTGTGGTGCGCGATTCCGACGAAACCCGGGGAATCGGGAGCAAGCCCTAGCCAGGAGCGACGAGGCGTTCCAGGAGCGCCTCTCCCCCACCCTCCGCCCACCTATTCGGGGCACCCGGCCGGTGTCCCCTGCCTGTTGTCCGCGCCGTTTCATTCCACGAGGGAACAGCTGTTACTCAACATGATGGAGCATTTGCCATGTGGATCGGCGCAATCAAACTGACGGTAAAGACCAAGGACGCAAAGGACGCGGGAACTGACAGCCTCGTCAGGGCTGGGGTGCTCAGGGACGGCAATGAAATCGCCCGACTGAATCTCGACTATGCGGACGAGAACGATCTGGAGCGGGGCGCGCTCAGAAACTACTTCTACTCAAATCTTCCACGTAAAAACGACCACACCCCGGAGCTGCCTGATGGGATTGGCCAAATTCCGATGCCCTACCCCGACCACGGCTTCGAGTTCTCGGACGGGGTGAATGGCCACATGAAACTGCGCCTGAGAATTCACGGCGATGACATGTGGATCAAGGACAACGTTGATCTCTACGTCAAAGAAATCCGCAATGTCGCGACGAGCTTCGACACTCTGGCCTGGCAGGAAGATCCGAACTGGACCTACTTGGGAAGCTGGCCCATGGACGTGGCGATGAGCACGGATTCTGACGAAGGCAAGGCCACGTGGACGCTCAACCTGCAGTAGTAAGAAATACCTGAGGCAGATGCTCCGGCCAGCGGCCGGAGCATCACCACAAGCTCACCAAAACACGGCATAGAGCGCGACAAGAATCAGCATCACGCCAATGCTGCCCGCTCGGAAACTCATGGGTGTGTGGTAGTCCACGCCTGCGGTCGTAATCGGTTCGCTCGTCGTCTTGGCAGGCGTGATCAGGGAAACCAGCACGGCCAACGCCAGCGACATCAGGAACACCATCCCGACGCGGTCCATGAACGGCAGATCGGGCCACGTCAGCTTGAAGACGACCGACAGCAGGAAAGAGCCGACGGCGGCGACGAGCGCCCCGGCCTCGTTGGCGCGCGGCCAGAACAATCCAAGCAGGAAGATCACCACGATGCCCGGGGTGAAGAAGCCGGTGTATTCCTGGATGTACTGGAAGGCCTGGTCGAAGCTGCCCAGCAGCGGTTTTGCGGTGAGGATCGCCAGCACGATCGCCACGGCCGCGGCGATCCGCCCCACGCGCACGAGGTGCTTCTGGTGCGCATGCTCGTCGTCGCGGGAATCACGCCTGCCGTGCCGCTCCCACTTCGCATAGAAATCCATGGTGAAGATCGTGGCGACCGAATTGATCTTGGAGGCCAGCGACGCGACGATCGCCGCGACCAGCGCCGCGAACACGAGTCCCAGTATTCCGGAAGGCAACAGCCGCATCATCGCGGGATAAGCGCCGTCGGGTGTCTGCAAGCCGGGCGTGAGCATCACCGCGGCGATGCCGGGCAACACGACCACGACCGGCATCAGCAACTTGAGGAAGGCGGCGAACAGTACGCCCTTCTGCGCTTCGCCGATGTTCTTCGCCGCCAAGGCGCGCTGGATGATGTACTGGTTGAAGCCCCAGTAGCTCAGATTCATGATCCACATGCCGCCCAGCAGCACGCTCAGGCCAGGCAGGTCCTTGTAGAACGGATTGTCGGGCTGCAGGATCATCTGGAAGTGTTCCGGATGCGTTTCCCAGAGACGTTTGAAGCCGACGACTATCCCGGCGCCCTCGCCTATCTGGCCAAGCGTCAGCACCACCACCAGTAATCCGCCGAGCACCAATAGCGATACCTGGACGATGTCGGTCAGCGCGACGGCCTTCAATCCGCCGTAAAGCTGGTAGGCCAGTGCGAACATGCCGAGCAGCGACAGCGCCAGCATGCGGTCCATGCCCGTCACGCCGCTGACCGCGATGGCGCCGAGCCACAGGATCGAGGTCAGGTTCACGAACACGTACAGGCCCAGCCAGAACACCGCCATCAGCGTGCGGATGCGATGGCCGTACCGGCGTTCGAGGTACTGCGGCATCGTGTAGATGTTGTTCTTCAGGAAAATCGGCAGGAAGAACTTGCCGACGATGAGCAGTGTCAGCCCACCCATCCATTCGTACGATGCGATCGCCAGGCCGATCGCATAGCCGGAACCGGACATGCCGATGATCTGCTCGGCCGAAATGTTGGCGGCGATCAGCGATGCGCCGATCGCCCACCATGGCAGCGCCTTGCTGGCCAGGAAGTAATCGCTGGCCGATTTGCGGTGCCCGTCCTTTTCGCGGGAAACGAGTTGCGCCAGTACGAAGATGCCGACCAGGTAAGCCAGCACGATCACGATATCTAACGTCGACAAACCCACTGCGCTCTCCCCTGCCGCACTCGCTCATCATGCCGCATGCATCCGATCCGGAAATGCATGCGGCGCCACATTCTGCAGGCTTGGCCTGCCCTGCCCCTGGGTTCAGCCTTCCATCTGCTCGAGTTCCTTGCCCTTGGTTTCGTGGACGTACTTGAGCACGAAGAACACCGAGATCAGTGCGGCCACGGTGTACAGGCCATAGGCGCCCGCCAGACCGATGCTACCGAGCAGGATCGGGAAAGTAACCGTGATGCCGAAGTTGGACGTCCACTGGGCAGCGCCAGCGACGGCCAGGCCCGAGCCGCGGATCTGGTTGGGGAACATCTCGCCCAGCATCACCCACATCACCGGACCCCACGACATGTTGAAGAAGATGACGTAGACGTTGGCGGCCACCAGGGCGAGCACGCCCATCGAATCGGACAGGGCCAGCTTGCCCGCCGCATCCAGCGACGCACTGGCGAAGGCCCAGGTCACCAGCGCCAGCGATACGGCCATGCCCGCCGAGCCGATCCAAAGCAGCGGCTTGCGACCGATGCGATCGATCAGCACCACGGTCACCAGGCATGCGCCGATGCTGAGTGCACCCGACAGCACGTTGATGAGCAGCGCGTCGTTCTCGGAGAAGCCCACCGCCTGCCACAGCACCGCACCGTAGTAGAAGACGACGTTGATGCCGACGAGCTGCTGGAACGTCGCCAGGCCGATGCCCACCCAGACGATGGGACGCAGCTTGCCCGTGGTCTTGTTGATGAGGTCCGACAGGCGCGGACGATGGTGATCCTGCGACAGCGATGCATCGATCTCGCCGAGCTTCGCCTTCGCCTCGTCGGCGCCATAGAGCCGGGTCAGCACGGTCAACGCGTCGTGCTTGCGGCCCTTGACCACCAGGTAGCGCGGGCTTTCGGGAATGAACAGCAGCAGCAACAGGAATGCGGCAGATGGAATGGACATCATCCAGAACATCCAGCGCCATGCGGCGTGGCCTAGCCACAGCGTTTCGGTCGAAGCACCGGCTGCCTTGGCCAGCAGAAAGTTGCTCAGAAACGCGCAGAACAAGCCGCTGATGATCGCGATCTGCTGCACCGTTGCCAGACGTCCACGGTAACGGGCAGACGCGACTTCGGCGATGTAGGCCGGCGACATCACACTCGCCGCGCCGACCGCGAAGCCACCCAGTACGCGCGCGATGATGAAAGTCAACGACGTACCCGCCGCACCGGCGCCCAGCGCAGACAGAAGGAACAGCACTGCCGAAATGATCAGCACGGCACGGCGCCCCCAGCGATCGGCCAGGCGACCGGCGAAGAACGCACCGAAGGCGCAGCCCAGCAGCATCGAGGCGACCTCGAACCCGGTGCCCGCGGAACTGGAGTGGAACGTCTGCTTCAACCCGTCGACGGTGCCGTTGATGACACCGCTATCGAACCCGAACAGGAATCCGCCGATGGTGGCGACGCAGCTGATCAGGATGATGAGGCGGGTGTTCTCGCCCTTGGCCGCGAAGTCTTGCGGGATGGATACGGTCGTCATGGTCACACCTTGGTCATGAGAGTGGGCGGATCGAGCGCTGGGCGACCGGACCGCATTAGCGGATCAGATATTGGTTGAAGAGGTTTTCGTACATTTCCAAATGGCCGCTGATGTTCGCCGCCTCACCGGCGTTCGCAGCCAGGTCGCGTAGGCTGGACAGGCTGGCCTTGCCCAGCGCGAATTCGCGTCCGGCGCCCTCGTCGAAGCTGGCGTAACGCTCCTTGCGCAAGGCTTCGATCGGCGATTCGTGCAGCAGTGCGTGCGCCACCTCCAGCCCGCGCGCGAATGCGTCCATGCCGCCGATGTGTCCAAGGAAAAGATCGGTATGGGCGGTGGACTCGCGCCGCACCTTGGCGTCGAAGTTCAGGCCACCCGGCTGCAGGCCGCCCTGGCGCAGTACCACCAGCATCGCGCCGACGGTGTCGTACAGATCGAGCGGGAACTGGTCGGTGTCCCAGCCGTTCTGCGGATCGCCGCGGTTAGCGTCGATGCTGCCCAACAGGCCCGCGTCGGACGCCACCTGCAGGTCGTGGGCGAAGCTGTGGCCGGCGAGCGTGGCGTGGTTGGCCTCGATGTTGAGCTTGAAGTCGCCATCCAGACCGTGCTGGCGCAGGAAGCCGACCACCGTCGCCGCATCGAAGTCGTACTGATGCTTCATCGGCTCCATCGGCTTGGGTTCGATCAGGAAATTGCCTTTGAAGCCGATGCTGCGGCCGTAGTCGCGTGCCAGGGTGAGGAAACGCGCGAGATGCTCCTGCTCGCGCTTCATGTCGGTGTTGAGCAGCGAGGAATAGCCTTCGCGCCCGCCCCAGAACACGTAGTTTTCGCCGCCCAGTTCGACGGTGGCATCGAGCGCAGCCTTGACCTGCGCCGCGGCGCGCGCGACGACGGCGAAGTCCGGATTGGTCGCCGCACCGTTCATATAGCGCGGATGGCTGAAGAGATTGGCCGTGCCCCACAGCAGCTTGACGCCGGTGGCCTGTTGGCGCTCCTTGGCCAATGCCACCATGTGCTGCAGATTGCTCTCGGACTCGGCCACGTTGCTGCCTTCAGGCGCCAGGTCGAAGTCGTGGAAGCAGTAGTACGGCACGCCGAGCTTGCTGAAGAACTCGAACGAGGCATCGACGCGGGCTTCGGCTTTGGCCATGGCCGTGCCCGGCGCGTCCCAGCCGTGCACGCGCGTGCCGGGGCCGAACGGGTCGCTGCCCACGCCGCAGAAGCTGTGCCAGTAGCACACCGCGAAACGCAGGTGTTCGCGCATGGTCTTGCCGCCGATCTTGCGGTTCTCGTCGTAGACCTTGAACGCGAAGGGACTGTTCGAATCCTTGCCTTCGAAGGGAATTCGGCCGATGCCCGGGAAGTATTCCTTCGCGCCGATGAAGATCGTCTGGCTCATGTCTTTCTCTTTCGGTATGTGCTGCGAGTGAAGTGCTGCCGGTCAGTTCGCGTAGAGCGGACCGACGGCCTGGAGGTGTTGCAGGAAGCGCTCGTAATGCGCGCGGTATGCGTCGACGTGATGAGCGCTGGGTTCGGCCGCATGCGCGTCCTGCATGTGCACGTGCTCCAGGACGAGATCGGCGAGACTGCCCTCGCCGCCCAGGTCGTGCCGGTACGACCACAGGGCCTGCAGCGCGGCACCGAACGCAGCGCCTTCGGCCTGCTCCGGCACGCTGACCGGCAACGCGAACACGTCCGCGACCATCTGCCGCCACGCGGCGCTCTTGCTACCGCCACCGGTGAGGCAGATTCGGTCGAACCGCAGGCCGGCACCCACGAACGCGTCGTAGCCATTGCGCAGGCTGTAGGTGGCGCCTTCCATCGCTGCGCGATAGGCGTTGGCTGGCGTGGTGTTGAGCAGGTCCATGCCGAGCAGGCAGCCGCGACCGTTGGGCAGGTTCGGCGTGCGCTCGCCGTTGAAGAACGGCAACAGCGTCAGTCCGCTGGCGCCTGGCTGAGTCGACGCCATCAGGCTGTCGCCTTCGCCCGGCTGCAGCTTGAACAATCGCGCCATCGATTCGGTGGCGACGGTGCAGTTCATGGTGCAGATCAGCGGTAGCCAGCCGCCGGACGAAGCGCAGAACGCCGCCCAGCCGGCGTTGTCGTCCACCACCGGATGGTCGGCGAACGCGAACAGCGTGCCCGACGTGCCCAGACTCATGGTCAGGCGGCCGGGAACCACATTGCCGGTGCCGATCGCCGCCATCATGTTGTCGCCGCCACCGACCGAGATCCGCACGTCGTATGGCAGATCGAGTTCGTCCGCGATAGCGGCGGAGATCGCGAACGTCGTACCCAGCTCGGCGAGGGGCGGCAGGCACTCGCTCAAATCGCGCTGCGGGTCGATGGCCGCCAGCAGTTCCGGCGACCACTGGCGACGGCGCACATCCAGCCAGCCGGTTCCGGATGCGTCGCCGTACTCGGTGTAGCGCTCGCCGGTCAGATAGAAGTTGATGTAGTCGTGCGGCAGCAGCACCGTCGCCAGGCGGCGGTACGCGTCGCCGCGGTGCTTGCGCGTCCACGGCAGTTTGGATGCGGTGTAGCCGGCAAGCACCGGATTGCCGGCCAGCGCGATGCAGCGCTGCGCGCCGCCAACGGCGTCCATGATCTCGTCGCACTCCAGGCTGGTGCTGGTGTCGCACCACAGCTTCACCGGCGCCAGCACCTGCCCTGCCCGATCGAGCGGAACGAAGCCGTGCTGTTGGCCGGAAACGCCGATCGCACTGACCCGCGCGCGCACGGCCGGGCCGAGTTGCGCAAAGCAGTCGCGCACGCCGTCGATCCACCAGCTGGCCAGTTGCTCGCGCGTGCCGTCTTCGGCGCTGATGATGTCCAACGGGGCGCTGGCGGTGGCCGCGATGTGGCGGCGTTCCGCATCGTAGGCAACCAGCTTGACGCTCTGGGTGCCGATATCGAGGCCGAGGAAGAGACTCATAGCTGCACCAACTTCCCGCCACGCAGTCCGAATTCGGCCGCTTGTCCTGCTCCCAACGTCGCCTCCACTGTGTGTTTCCCATAGGCCAGCGAATAGGTGCCGCCCCGATCGCTGATCAGGTGCGCCCGCGTCAGCTGGCCGTGTTGCCAATGCAGATCGATGCCCGCCGCGCCGCGCACGCGCAGGCCGCTCACGGAGCCGTCCGGCCACTGCTCCGGCGGCGCCGGGAGCAGGAAGATCGAACCGCCCCAGCTTTGCAGCAGCATCTCGGTGATGCCGGAGGTGCCGCCGAAGTTGCCGTCGATCTGGAACGGCGGGTGCGCATCGAACAGGTTCGGATACGTGCGCTCGGGAGCGAGCAGCATGCGCAGGATCTTGTGCGCGTGTTCGCCCTCGCCCAGCCGCGCCCACAGGTTCAAACGCCAGCCCAGGCCCCAGCCGGTGGCGTCGTCGCCGCGGATCTGCAGCGAGCGTTTGGCCGCGGCTGCCAATTCCGTTGTGTCGCGCACGTTGATTTGGCTGCTGGGATGCAGCGCATACAGATGCGACACATGGCGATGGTGGATCTCCGGTGCCTGCATGTCCCAATCGGAGCGCCACTCCTGCAACTGGCCGGCCTGGCCGATGCGATCGGCCGGCAGCTGTGCGCGCAGCGTCTGCAGCGTGCGGGCGAATTCCGCGTCGACATCCAGGAGCGCGGACGCTTCGATGCACTGGCGGAACAAGTCGCGCAGCAGCTGCGAATCCATCGCCGGCCCGGCGCAGAGCGCGGCACCATGCGGATGCACGTTCTCGGGCGACATCGACGGATTGGTGACCATCTCGCCGGTTGCGGGATCGCGCGCCAGCACCGCGGCATAGAACTCAGCCGCGCCCTTGAACAACGGATAGATCTTCCGCAGATACGCCTGATCGCGGCCGTAGTCCCAGCGGTCCCACAACTGCTGCAGCAACCAGGCGCCGCCCATCGGCCACAATCCCCACTGCGCGCCATCGACCGGGCTGGTCTGCCGCCACAGGTCGGTGTTGTGGTGCAGCACCCAACCCGGCGCGCCGTACATCGTCTTCGCGGTGCGCGCGCCGGTCTGCGCGAGGTCGAACAGCATGCGTTCGAGCGGCTCCACGCACTCGGACAAGGCGTTGGCCTCGCTCGGCCAGTAGTTCATCTCGGTGTTGATGTTGACCGTGTACTTGCTCTCCCACGGCGGGTCCATCAGGTCGTTCCAGATGCCCTGCAGGTTCGCGGGTTGGGTGCCGGGACGCGAACTGGAGATCAGCAGGTAGCGACCGAACTGGTGGTACAGCGCCGCCAGCGCGGGATCGTTGCCGCTGGCGAAATGTTCGATGCGTTCATCGGTGGGCAGCCGCTCGGCCTCGCTGTGGCCCAGGTCGATCGCGACGCGATGGAACAGGCGCCGGTGCTCGTCGACATGCGCCGTACGCAAGGCCTCGAAGGTGCGCTTCGAAGCCGCGGAAAGCTGCTGGTGCGTGATCGCTTCAGGATCGCCGCCCACGTCGTCGTAGCGACGGTAGCTGGTGGCGGCGGTCAGCAGCAGCACGACTTCGTCCGCAGCTTCGATCTCGATGCGGCCGGCCCCGGTGCGCGTGGAACCGCCACGGGCGATCGCGCGTACACGAGCTGCGAAACTCAGACGGCCTTCGATGCCATGCCGCGATGGATTGCGACCACGCAGCAACAGCGTGTCTCGCTCGGCTGAAACCTCACTCTGCTGGTCGCTGTCCAGCCAGACGCGCAGGTCGATGGCGCCAGGGCGGTCCGCAGCCACCCGCACCACGACGCACTGGTCGACCGGCGATACGAAGACTTCCCGGGTATGCCGTGTCTGCCAGGTTTCGAATTGCGTAAGCGCGATGCCCGTGTCGAGATCGAGTTCGCGGCGGTAAGCGGTGACATCGGGGATATCGCGGAAGTCCAGTACCAGATCCGCCAGCGGCTGGTAAGGCATCTGCTTGATCGGCTTGGCCATCAGCCGCGCGTTCGCGAGCGCTTCGGCCTGCGCGTACTCGCCGGCGAAGATCAGCCGGCGCACTTCCGCCAGCGCAGCGTGCGCATCCGGATTGTCGGCGTCGTAGGGCCCGCCCGCGTACAGCGTGTCTTCGTTGAGCTGCAGGCGCTCGTGGCCGATGCCGCCCCAGACCATCGCACCGAGGCGGCCATTGCCCAGCGGCAAGGCCTCCACCCAGCGCGTGGCCGGGCGGCGATACCACAACTTGAGCGCCTCACTGACGGCGGCGCCGCCAGCACCAGAGACGTTCGATCCCGCATGCGCGGACAACGGCAGGCCGGCAAGCGCAAGTCCTGCGCCCGCCGCCTTGAACAATGCCCGCCGTGCCGTATCGATGCTCATGCGCTATCGCTCAGCGCCCTGCTGCTTGCGCACCGGGCCGGCGCACGGTGAGCGCCTTGCCCGCGTAGTTCACTTCGGCATCGCTGGACGGCTCCAGCGTTCCCGCATCGGGGCGCGGACCGGACACCCAGCGCACCTTGATCGTTCGCGTTGCCGGCATCCCCGCGTACTGGCCTTTGCGCGCGCCAATTCGCAGCTCGCCCTTCGCCTCATCCCAGACCATGGGAATGCGACTGAACTCGCCACGCTCGTAGCCGTAGCTGCGACCGTCGTCCTCGTACAGCGAGAACGCGCCGTCTGCACCGGTGTAGACGACGACCGTCAGCGGCGCGTCGGGCTGCTCGTCGACGTACTGCAGCACCGGACCGGTCGGCACGATCGAACCCGCGCGCACGAACAGCGGCATGCGCGCGAGCGGCGCATCGGCTACGACGGTCTGACCACCGTCGTAGCGCTTGCCGGTATTGAAGTCGATCCAGGACGTGCCGGCCGGCAGGTAGACGTCACGGCGGGTGGCCTTGTACTGCGTCACCGGCGCGACCAGGAAGGCCGTACCGAACAGGTACTCGTCGTCGATGTCGCAGACCTTGGCATCAGCCGGGAAGTCCATCGCCAGGCCGCGCATCATGATCCCGTCGCGATGATAGACATCGCCGGCCAGCGTGTAGATGTACGGCAGCAGCGTGTAGCGCAGCTTGTCGTAGTAGACGAGGCTGTCGTAGACCGGCGTGCCTTCCGGCGAGATGTTCCAGATCTCGCGGTACGGGAACTGCCCGTGCGAGCGGAAGATCGGAACGAAGGCGCCGAACTGGAACCAGCGCAGGTTGAGTTCGCGCCATTCGTCCAGGTGCGCCGGATCCTGGCTCTCGTAGCGCCTTTCGAGCGCGAAGCCGCCGATGTCGAAGGTCCAGTTCGCCAGGCCCGACATCGACAGGTTCACCCCGGCCGAGACCTGCGCGTGCAGGTCGGCCCAACGCGAAGCGACGTCGCCGCTCCACACCGCGACCGCATTGCGCTGGGTGCCGGCATAGCCCTTGCGCGACAGGATGAACACGCGCTTGTCCGGAGCGATCTTGCGCGAGCCTTCGTACACGCTCTGCGTGTGCGGCAGTGGATACGAGTTGAAGAACTCGGCCGAGGGACCCAGCGCGGTGGGCGTGGTGCGCGCCTTGCGTTCATCGATGTCGAGGTTGGAATGCAGGTCCGGCTCGTCCGAATCCATCCACCACGCATCCATGCCGAGCACGTTCAACTTTTCGTTGATCTGGCGCCAATAGATGTCGCGCGCTTCCTTCGCATACGGATCGTAGAAGGACGAGGTGTAGCCCGGGCCGATCCAATCCCTCTCACCGACCTCGATGTTGCGCTTGTACATGTAGCCCTTGGCATCGAGCTCCTTGAAGTTGGCCGTGCTCGGGTAGAACTTCGGCCACACCGAAATCATCATCTGCGCGTGGTTGGCATGGATGTGGTCGACCATGCCCTTCGGATCGGGGAAACGGGCCTTGTCGAAATCGTGCGAGCCCCAGGCGTTTTCGGGCCAGTACGACCAGTCCATAACGACGTTGTCGAGCGGCAGCTTGCGCTTGCGGTATTCGTCCAGCGCACCGGTGATCTCGGCCTGGGTCTTGTAGCGCTCGCGGCTCTGCCAGAAGCCGTAGGCCCACTTCGGCAGCAGCACCGACTTGCCGGTCAGCTGGCGGTAGCCGGCCACGACCTGGTCGGAGGTATCCCCGGCGACGAAGTAGTAGTCGACCATCTGGCCGGCTTCCGACCACAGCGACAGATCCTTCGCCTCGCCTGCGGGCAGCGGGTCGCGATGCAGCAACGCGAGGTAGCTGGGATCGATCAGGTCCCATTCGATGCGCAGCTTGTGGCGCTCGCCGGCCTTCATGTCCAGCGCGAACTCGTGGTGCCACGGATTCCAGTTCTGGCGCCAGCGGTCCTGCATCAGCTTGCCGTCGATCCACAGCTTGGCGTACTCGCTCGAATACAGCGAGAAGGTGTGGTGGCCGCTGGTGCGCGCGGCGATGTCGCCTTCCCAGGTCACCTGCATGCGCTGGGTCGGTTGTCCTGGTTTCGGCGGCGGCATCTTGGCTGCGGCCGGCCAGTTCTTCAGGTCCTTGATGTACTGGTAGTTGATCTCGGACTCGCGACGCTCGACCTTCTGCTCGCCGCCGATCGCGTAACGCGCGGTCAGCGCGCCAGGCTTGCCGCTGGCATCAAACAAGTCGAGCGACTGCGGCAACGGCTGCAGGCCGCGCGGGTCGCCCATGCGCGTGATCGAATTGTTGTCCCACAGCAGGCCGTAATTGCGGCTGGACACGAGGAAAGGCACTGCCATGTCGATGTTGTGCTGGAGCAGCTCGACGTCGTGGCCCTTCTGGTTCATCCAGCCCTGCTGGTGCTGGCCGAAGCCGTAGATCGCCTCGCCATCCGGCGATTCGAAGCGTTGCCGGACGCTGAGGTACGGCTTGCCCTCGACCTGCAGCGGCTTGAACGTGCGGCCGCCGGCGACCTCCGCCAGGATCGGTTTGCCAGCTTTGTCGAAGAAGCTGACGCGGCCACTATCCAGCGCGACCTTGGCGGTGACGCGCGTCGTGGACAGACGCACGGCATTTCCATCCGCGGCGACGTCGAACGACGGCGCCGGTGCGCTCTCGGGCGTCCGCATCAGGCTGGGCGTGCGGGCGAAGTCGCCATCCGGATCGGCACTGACGCGGATGATGGCGTCGCTGACCGCTTCCAGTCGCACGTCTGCAGCACCCGCATCCGCCGGATGCACGACGACGCCGCGATCGGTCTTGTTCCATTGGCCCGTCGCCGAGTCGGCGGTCGCCGCAGAGCATGCCGCCAGGGTCATGGTCAGAGCAGCGGTCCAGCATTTACCAAGATGCATCAGTCGTGTCCCTCTCAGTACGTCGCCAGCTTCACGCGCAGCAGTTGCGCGGCACTGGAAAAATTGAGTCCGTAGTCGGTCTGGTCGCCGTTCCAGATGCGCAGGAACTTCCATTGCCCGTTCTGGTAGGTGCCTTCCTCGACGCGGTCGTAGATCATTCGTGTGTCGTCGCGCGCCGGATGCAGGGTCACCCGCGCGTGGTAGCCGGTGACGAGGAACTCATCGGGCCCGAGTTCGACGATCAGCGCCGCGCCGCTCGGTTCCGGATTGCCCGGCGGCGGCCCCTGGAACCAGAACTGCGGCACGCCGTAAGTGACCGTGGCGTTCCAGCGCTCGTTCAACTGCAGGTGCTGTTCGGGTTCGCCTGCCCGCTCCGCCGTGCCATGCACCTTGCCGGCGAAGCTCTGCTTCGCGATCACGCGTGCCGCCGGCTTCACCAGCCTGTAGTTCAGGGCGAACGGCGCCAGCGTTTCGGCGTCCATGCGCTTGGCGCCCAGCGGCCAGTTGGAGTAGCCGGTGTAGTCGATGCCGAACGGCGACCAGCCGATCGCCTGATGGCCAAGTGCCGAGAAGAAGTAGCGTGCGAATGGCGTGTCGTTGCCGGTCTCGGCGACGAACAACGCGTTGTCCGCGCGCGAGTAGCGATCCACCACGGTGGTGTGCTTCTCGTAATCACGGATGTAGATGTCGGGCGCCAGCAGATCGATGTGCGGCGCGGCCAGCTTGTAGACGTCCAGCACGTTATCGGTCGCGCCGCCGCTTTCGTACTCCCCGGCGAGCGCCGGAGTGAAGGGGTCGCGCAATGCCGCGTTGACGTACATCGGCAGCGGGTAAACCGTTTTGCCCGCGGCGGCTACCTGATCGATGAACGTCGCGACATGCCAGGCGTGGAAGTATTCGTCCGCATCCTGGGCGAAGACCTGTTTCCAGGTGCCAGGCTGCTTGTTCATTCCTTTCACCAGGGCTTCGGGAACCGCGCTGTCGAACGCCTGTTGCGCCAGCGGCGAGAAATCGCGTGGCGGCCCGTAGGTGCCCGGCTCGTTCTCCACCTGCACCATGATCACGGTGCGTTGCGGATCGGCTTGCTTCAGGTGCTGCATCAGCTGCACGAAGGCTTTCGTGTCGGCCTCGAGCGTCGACTTCGCCAGCGGCGACAGCGAGTTCAGCGCCTTGCCGTCGGCGGTGACGACGCGCGGGAAACGCTTGTTGTCCAGTTTGACCCATGCCGGCGCGTAGTTGGGGCTGTTGTTCTTCCAAGTGGCAAACCACAGCAGCACCAGGCGCTTGTCGTGCTCGCGGGCCTGCGCCAGCAGCGTGTCGAGGAACGAGAAATCGAAGGCGCCCTCCTTCGGCTCGATCTGTTCCCAGGCGATCGGCACCATCACCGTGTTGGGATCGATGGCCTCGATCGCCGGCCAGACCTGCGGCAGTGTCGCCGGCCAGGCGCTGGAGTTGTTGATCTGCGCGCCGAGGATCAGGAAGGGTTCGCCATCGACCAGCAGGGCATGGCGCCCTTCACGGGTGACGAGCTGGGGGATCGGCGCTTGCGCCGTGCGCTTGGCTTGCGATGGCGGACCGGTATCGTCGCCCTGCCCCGCCGAAGGCAGGCGACCGCAGGCAGCGGCGACGAAGAACAGGATCAGCAGGCCGGCGTTGCGCAGCAACATGCCTGACGCTCGCCAGATCCGCCCTGCGCGAAGTGGGGTCTCAGTGTGCATTGACGATGCTCCCGGAATCATGCGCGTTACTGCCCCTCATCCGAACGGAACGGCGATGCCGGCAACCCGTCACGATTGATCAGGTTGGCCTGCTCGGGATTCTCGCTCCATGCATAGCGCACGGAGCGCGGTTGTTTGACCGCATCGCTGGTCACGATCACGGAATCGCCTTCGATCGTCGCCTGCGCTGGATGGAAGCGGTGGTCGTCGCCCGCCAGTTCGAAGCCCTGGATCGCGCGACCGCCGCCGCGCACTGCCAGTCCGCTGCCCTGCAGGTCGAACGCGATGCGCGCCCGGCCACTTTCCATCTTCATCTCGCGGAAAACCGGGCCCGAAAACACCAGCGACTCGCCGTAAGCCACATGACGCGCGGCCAATGCCAGGCGGCGCCCCACTTCCTGCTTGTTGGTCGGATGGATGTCGGCAGGGTTGCCGATGTCGATGGTCACGACCTGTGCCGTGGCGGGTAGCTGCAAGGTGTGCGATTGCGATTCGCGCAACACGGCCCAGGGGCTTTGCATTGCGGTATCGCCACCGGCGCGGAAATTGGCCAGCTGCACCCACAGGAACGGCAGCTCCGGCTGTGCCCAGTCCTTGCGCCAGAGATGGATGAGCGCGGCGAACTGGTCGCGATAGCGATAGGCCAGCTCGTTGCTGGCGTTCGCTTCACCCTGGTACCAGAGGACTCCGCGCAGCGGATACGGCTGCAATGGACGGATCATCTGGTTGAACAGCAGGGTTTCGACCTGGTTCTTGTCGTCCTGCATGGAGACAGTGACCTTGGCCGGACGAAACTTCCACGTGCCGCCGAAGGGGCGCGCTTCGGCGCCCTGCGGCTGGACATAGACCAGGGCCGCAGCGCCATGGATGCCGCCACCGCCGCCCGTATCGGTGACACGGATCGCGACCTGGTTGCTGCCTGCCTTCAACGCCTGCGCGGCGACGCTGTACTGACGCGGCGCATTCCAGCGGTTGACGAGACCACCGACACGCTGGCCGTTGACCCAGACCTCGTCCGAGTCGTCGATCATGCCCAGGCCCAGCGTCACTCCGGCCGCCGCTTCCTTCGCGCTCAGCTCGAAGGTGGTGCGATACCAGGCTACGCCGTCCATGCCGGGGTAACCGGCGTCTTCCCACAGCGACGGTACCGGGATCGTGTTCCAGGTGCGGTCGTCGAGATCGGCGCCATTCCAAGATGCATCGTCGATATCGCCCGCCAGGCGCTGCCGCGTCTGTGCCAGGGCACGCTCATCGCGCTCGCGCACTTCACGCATCCGGTCGGCCATGGCGGCGGCGTCGACGCCGAGCGAAGGCGCATCCATCCAGGCTTCGATGCGGCTGCCGCCCCAGGTGCTGTCGATGATGCCGATCGGCACATCGTTGTGGGCGCGCAATTCGCGCGCGAAGTAGTACGCGACCGCGGAGAACTGGCCGACGTTCTGCGGTGATGCCGCCTTCCATTGCCCACCCGTCAGCCGTGCTTCCGGCTGTCCCGACCAGGACTTGGGCACTTTGAAATGGCGGATGCGCGAATCGTTGGCGCGCGCGATTTCCATCGCCGCGTCCTTGGCCTGGGCGACGGGCCATTCCATGTTCGACTGCCCGGAGGCCAGCCACACGTCGCCGACCAGCACGTCTTTGACGGCAACGGTGTCGCTGTTTCCTTCGCGGACGTTCAACACATAAGGCCCGCCCGCCGCGTGCGCAGGCAGCTCGACGCGCCAAGCACCATCGGCCGCAGCCGTCGTCGTAGCGCGCCGGCCATCGAACACGACCTCGACCTTGGCCCCTGGCTTCGCCCAGCCCCATACGGGCAATGCACGATCGCGTTGCAGGACTGCGCCATCGGAAAACATCAGCGGCAGCTGCAGTTTCGCCTGTGCCGCCGGCACGGACAGCAGCAGCGCAACCAAGAGCAGGACACGAGTCAAAGTGCAGTCTCCACGTAGTAATCGCGAATCGTCAGTGCGGATCGCCATACAAGATCCCTCGCCCGCTACCGGCGAAATACACACGGCCGTAGCGACGCGGGTCGCCGGTCACGTGCCAGATGCGACCGAACCGGTGCGCGTCGTCGTCGATGCGCTGCCAGCTGCGCCCGTCGTCGTCGGAACGGAACAGTCCTTCGCCGCCATCGACCTGTCCATACACGAACAGCGTCGGCGCGCCGCCGTCCTCCTTCGGCTTGCCCAGGCCGAGCGAATACGCGTTCTGCACGCCCGGCAGGCGTTCGATCTTGCCTGGCGACCAGCGCAACAGACCGCGCGACAAGGCAGTGAAATAGACCACCGCGCTGCGCTGCGGATCGGGGCGCAGCTCCGGCTGGAACCAGTCGCCGATGTCGCCCACGCCGGCCGCGACTTCCTTGAAATCCACCCCGCCATTGCCACTGACGTAGAGCTTCCCGTCGACGGCATCGAAGGCGTAGTACAGCCCTTCGTCGACCTGGTCGGCCGCGATCACCGCGCGCGCCGGCACGCCGCGAACCTTCTGCCAGCGCTTGCCGAAATCGGCGCTGATCCACGCGTCCGCGGCCTTGCGCGGCGTCCAGATCACACGCTTGCCGTCGGCCGCAATAACTATCCGGCCGGCGCCCTCGCCCTGCGGCGGTTCGCTGGCGAACGCATTCCAGCTTCTGCCGCCATCCAGCGAATACGCCGCGCGCACTTCGTTGTTGCGGCGGTCGCGGACCGTGCCGCTGCGCACGATGATCTGCGGTGCCTGTCCCGCGTACGCCATGCTTTCGGTGTTGGTGAGACGCGGGCCGGCGTATTGCAGCGTCGGCGCGTCCGGGTCGTCGTGGCGGAAGCCGTCGATATCGCCCAGGCCACTCAGAAGTGGCGCGCCCTGCGGCGGGCTGAGCAGGGCCAGCGGCACGGTTTCTTCGAGTCCCGCGTTCTGGAACCACCAGTCCACGTCTTGGCCGCGCTCGAAGGCGCTCAGGTTGCGCGACGCCCACAGCCCATAGCCGGTGACGAAGATCGCGTGATCGGCGTCGAACGGATCGATCTCGACGTCCGCCATCCAGTGCGGAAACGCGTCGCGTGTCCATTCCGCGGCGGAATGGTCGAAGCGCGATCGCGCGAACACAGGCGCCCAATGCCGGCCGCCATCGGAGCTGCGATAAATGTCGTCGTGCGGCCCGTAGCGGCAGAACGTCGTCGCGAGCAGCACCTGCGGATTGCGCGGATCGACCGTCACCGCACCCCAACCGAAGCCATCGCCCTGGGTGTCGGTGGATTGCGGAGCGGGCGTGATGTCTTCCCATTGGCCCGACGCCGGTGCGTATTTCCAAACCGCGCCGTTGTTCATCGTGTTCGGGCCCGGCTCGTCGCCGTAGCTCAGGTAGAACTTGTCGTCGCTTGCCCGCACCATGTGGTTGGGGCGCAGGCCTTTGGGCTGTCCCTTCACCGCGGTCCAGGTGACGCCGCCATCGGCGGATTCGTACAGGCTGGTATCGCGCGTCGACACGCCGGCGTAGAGCTTCGGCGTCGGTGCTCCCGGCTTGCCGCTGGCCGGATCGAACACGACGAAGACGATGCCGACCGGCTGCAGTCCCGCCCATGATGTCTGCACGGCCGCCGATTCGGACGTGGCGATGGCAGGGAAGGACTTCACGTTGTTCCAGCTCGCGCCGCCATCTCCACTGCGCCACAGGCCCGCGCCGCGCGAACCGAAGAACAGCACGCGTCCATCATTCGGGTCGACGGCGAGGCGTTCGCCATTGCCGCGCCCCATTTCGTTGCCACCGAGCTTGAACGGCAGGTCGACGCGCTGGAAGCTGCGGCCGCGATCCGCCGAGCGCAGGATGGCGCCATTGCCGACTTTCGCGTTGAGATAGGTGCCCGCCGCGAGATAGACGCGCTCAGGATCGGACGGATCGATCGCGAGACTCTCGATGCCCATCAGGTTGTTGTCCTGCGAGCCGAGCCAGTCGGTCAGCGCAATCCAGCGCTGCGCCGCATGGTCCCAGCGATAGGCGCCGCCGACATCGGTACGTGCATAGGCCAGGCCCTTCTCGCGCGGATGGAACGTCACGCCGGTGACGAAGCCGCCGCCGCCGATGGCGACGCTCTTCCAGGCGTAAGGTCCGTCGGTGTCGCGTGCATGCGCCGGCCCGATGAGCAAGCCCAGCAACAGGACCAGCCAGCCGGCGCGCGCGAAATTCATGGAGCCGGACACACCGCGCCGGTGGGATCGGCGACTAGACGCACTTCGGCAATCGACAACGTCAACGGCGAGGCCGTCGTCAGCACGAAGGGTTCGACCACATGACCGACCTTCGCACCGGCCTTGCGGAAGCAATCGAGGCGGATGCGCATCGTGGTCCACTGCCCCGCCGATGCCTTCGCCAGCAGCGAGGTGACGTCGATGGCGCCCTGGCAACCTGCGCCGCAGCCCAGGGCGAGTTTCACCGGTCCTTTCGGTGCGCTGTCGGCGCGGTACTGCAGCTGCAGCACCATCTCGGCGTTGGTCTGGCGTTCGAGATCGAGCGGCTCTACCCCGGCGTTGCCGAGAATCGCGAACGCCGCTTCGCTGCCGCCCTTCCATTGCAGGCGGCGTCCGCCTTCCTGGAGTCCGGCGGCATCGGTGGCGCGCAGCTGCAATGCGCCACTATCGGCATCCGCACTGTTGCCGGTGACCGGCGTGGCCTTGCCGTTCGCACGCAGCTCGAATCGCCATGGCGGCGGCACGCGTCCGTTGCTGAAGTAGTTGCCGACATTGCTGGCCGCGGCACTGACGCCGGATTCCTCGGACAGCGCCGGAACGTCGCGGGACGCGGCGTAACCCAGGCCATAGCCGAGCGGGAACAGCGGATCGTAGTTCGCCTGGCCCTTGTTCAATTCGAGTTGCGCGGCGGTGCGCGGCCACGAGAATGCCAATCGCCCCTGGAAATCGTGACGCGGCTTGCCATCCGCGGCGGCGACCAGTACATCGGCGATGCCGCCGCCTTCGGTGCCCGGCAACCACGCGGCGACGAAGGCATCGGATGCATTGAGTTCCGGGTTCACCCACAGCGGCCGGCCCGACAGGAACACCGACACCACCGGAATGCCCTGCGCCTTGAGCTTCTTCAACAGCGCCAGATCGCGTTTGTCGCCGGCCTGGTATTCGAGGGTCTGCACGTCGCCCGCCATCTCGGCGTACGGCATCTCGCCGTACACCACGATGGCCACGTCGGGACGTTGCGAGAACGCGCCATCGACGTTCAATTCCGCATGTCCGCCGCCCGCCTCGATGGCCTCGCGCAGGCCTTGGTAGATGCTTTGCGCATTGGGGAAATCGCTGCGCTGGTTGCCGTTGCCCTGCCACGACAGGCTCCAGCCGCCCGACTGCCGACCGACATCGTCAGCACCCGAACCCGCCACCAGCACCTTCGCCGACGGCTTCAAGGGCAGCACGCCACCGTTGTTCTTCAGCAGCACCAGCGACTTGCGCACGGCCTCGCGCGCCAACGCACGGTGCTCGTCCGCGCCGATCACGCCGGCCTTGCCTTCCCACGGACGCGCCGTGTCGAACAAGCCCAGCCGGTACTTCACGCGCAAGATGCGGCGCACCGCGTCGTCGATGCGTGCCGCCGGGATCTCGCCCGAGCGTGCCTGAGCGAGGGTGTTTTCGTACAACCCTTTCCAGCTGTCGGGCGCCATCGCCATGTCGAGACCGGCGTTGAACGCGGCGGCGCAGCTCTCGTTGCTGCAGCCCGGTACCTGTCCGTGCCCGTTCCAGTCGCCGACGATGAAACCGTCGAAGCCCATGCGCTGCTTCAGCACATCGGTGAGCAGGCTGCGGTTGCCGTGCATCTTGGCGCCCTGCCAGCTGGAGAACGAAGCCATCACCGTCATCGCACCCGCTTCGATCGCGGGCGGATAACCCGCTGCGTGGATGCGGATCAAATCGGCTTCGCTGGAGCGGTTGTCGCCCTGGTCGATGCCGTTGTGGGTGCCGCCGTCGCCGAGGAAATGCTTGGGCGAGGAAGCGACATGCCCATGCTGCAAGGGAAGCGCAGAACCTTGCTCGCCTTGCAGGCCGCGGACCATTTCGCCGGCGTAGCGGCGGACCAGGTCGGGGCTCTCCGAATAGCCTTCGTAGGTGCGACCCCAGCCATCGTTCTGTGGTACGGCAAGCGTGGGACCGAAAGCCCAGTCGATGCCGGCTGCGGCGGTTTCCGCAGCAGTGGCCGCGCCGATGCGGCGGATGAGCGCGGGATCGTTCGCCGCACCCAATGCGATGTTGTGCGGATAGATCACCGCACCGACGACGTTGTTGTTGCCGTGCACCGCATCGATGCCGAACATCACCGGAATCGGCAGGTGCCCTGCGCGTTTTTCGAGCGAGACGACGCGGTAGGCACGCGCGGTTTCAATCCACGGCCCCGCCGGCGAGCGATCGGGCGCTCCAAGCGGCGGCGAATTGCCGCCGGCCAGGATCGAACCGAGCGGATACTTGCGCAGATCCTCGGGCCGGACACTGGAAATGTCACCCTGGATCATCTGCCCGACTTTTTCTTCCAGACTCATCTTCGCCAGCAGTGCGTCGACGAACGTTTCGGCCTGCGGGTCTTTCAATCCGGCGCTGGCGGCTTGCGGCCAGCCTTCGGCATGCGCCACTCCCGCCGGTGCGGCTTGCGAATCCTGCTTCGTCTGGGCACCTTGCGACGAACCTGGATTGCAGGCGCTGAGCACGATGGCCGCCAGGCCCACGGCGATAGTGGTGGCGAGGAACCTGGCTTGCGGAGTGGCTGAGGCGGCTCGAAGGGAAAGCGTCATGTGCATGCGGTCGTTCAAATCCGGTTCGTCGTTCGGTACGTACGCCATAAGCTCCATCTTCAGCACGACGACGTCGTGCGGCGCTTGCGCGGAAGCGCAGCGTGAACGCCGCTCACGAGCGGCCTGCAGCGAGACACCGACCAACCGGTGAGGAGAGAAACCCCTCCCCTCACCGGCCGCATCGCGCTTAGAAGCTCACGCGGAGGGTGGCGGCGTAACGCGTGTCGTTCACGTACCAGGAGGTGACGCGCTTGCCGGCTTCGTTCTGATCCATGATCGTGCGCTGTTCGGCGTTGTTGAGATTGTTCATCTCCAGGCCGAGCTGGATGTGGTCGTTGAACTTGTAGAAGATCGAACCATCCAGCTGACCATACGCGTCGCTGTAGACCGGAAGTTTCCAGGCCACGGCTTCGCCGGCGAGGTTGTTGTTGGTGCCGTTGTAGCCATTGGCTCCGACCGACAACAGATACTCGCTACGCCAGTTGTAGGCCAGACGGATCTGCCAGGGCCCTTTCTCGTAGAAGGCGGCCACGTTGTAGGAGTTCTTGGACAGACCGTCGGCCGGCACGTCGCCGTACGTCGAGCCGTCGGTATCGACCGGCTGTGCATCCACTTCGTTCGGTATTTCGGTGGAGCTGTCGATGTACGTGTAGTTCGCCGAGATGCCCAGACCGTCGAAAGGCGCCGGCAGGAAGTCGAAGAACTGGGTCCAGCCGAGCTCCGCACCCTGGATGCGCGCCTTGCCCGTGTTGATGGTGCGGGTAACCAGGTAGTCGTAGTCGTTGCCGTCGGTACCCGGATAGGCCACAAGTTGCGACTGATTGCGGAAATAGTCCTTGATGTCCTTGTGGAAGAAGTTGATCCAGGCCATGCCACCCTTGTCCGGATCGAAGTACCACTCCAGCGACAGATCGAGCTGGTTGGCCTTCATCGGCTTCAGGTAGGGGTTGTCGGTGGACCCGCCCGTGAGATTCAGATCCTCGATCGGCACGACCTGATTGGGATTGTTCGGATCCAGCGTGATGCCATCCTTGAGGCTGGCGCTCAGGACCTGGTAGGCCTGCATGTCGCTGAAAGCCGGTCGCGCGATGGCCTTGGAAGCGGCGAAACGCACGATCACATTGTCGATGGGTTCCCAGCGGACGTTCAGGCTGGGCAGCACGTCGGTGTAGGAATTCTTGGCGGTGATCGGCTCCGATTGGCCCGCGCCCAGATACGGCGCATAGGGGACGTCCGGGTAGACCAGGTACCCGTGAGCGGAATTCTCCGTGCGCACCGCGCGCACCCCTACGTTGCCGTCAAGACGTGCGTTGTCCAGCGAGAAATCCAGCATCGCGTAGGCGCCGGTGGTGTGTTCGCTCTGCGCGTTGTTCCACTGCGGATCCTCAAGGTTCCGCGGTGTGATCTGTCCATAACAGCAGCTGTAGTATGGGGTGGCGGCCCCGTGGATCGCCTGATAGCTGCCCGGAAAACCGAGTGCAGTTCCCCGTACCGGCGCAAGGAAGGTGCCTGGCGTACCGGCATCGCCGCGGAAGAAGTTGTTGAAGGTGTTTTGGTGCACCAGGCTGGAGTTCACCATGTCGTTCAGATCCAGTCCCGGCAGCGGCTGGCCGCCCGGCAGAGCCCACCCTTGCATCCAGGTCTGGAATACCGGTTGCCAGTCGTACCCCGAATCGATGGTGGTGGCGCTGCGATCGGTCAGACGCACGCCGGCCTTGAATGCCCTGACGAAGCCGCTCTCGAAGCTGTGCCTGAGGTCCGCGCGCCAGGCCACCTGCTTGGCCTCGTTGTCGTCCCGATGGTCCATGGTGAAGCCCCAGTAGTAATTGGCGGGGTTTCCCGTGAACTGCTCATCGATACCGATGGACGGACGGCTACCGGTGAGGTCGACGTCGATATAGGGCACATTGATGCCCAATGCCACGGTGGAATCCAGGCCATTGGTGGTGGCCTTGATGTATTGGAAATCGGTTGTAAGTTCGGTGCTCTCGCTGAGCGTCCACTTCAGTCCGTAGGAGAAGTCGGTGGTCTTGGACTCACGGTGGGAAGCACGGATGTCCGTGCCCATGGGGATATCGCCAGGCTGGACGAGCCGTCCCGAGCGGAATACGTTGCCGTCCAGCTCGTAAGGCTGGCTGGTGTCCAGCGAAACCGCAGTGGGATCATTCCCGACAAAGATGGCATCCTCGGACCAAAGCTCGTCGTATTTGCTCTGGAAAGCGGTTGCGTAAAGTTCGAGCGCGTCGCTGGGGCGCCACTGCAGGGCGAGATAGGCGCCATCGCGCTTGCGTTCGTACTCCAGCGTGCGCCAGTCGGCGCCGCGCGGCAGCCACAGTTCCTCGTTGGTGCCGTCACCGTTCACATCGGTGTTGTCGTTCTTAAAGAACGGACGGACGAACATGCCGTCAGTACGCGTGGACAGTTCCGAATGGGCAACGTCGACCAGGATGCCGAATTCGCCGTCGCTGGTATCCCAGGTGTTGCTGTACAGCGCGGAGCCGGAAGGCTTGTATTTATCGACGAAGTCGCCGTAGTTCTCGCTCAGAGTGAAGCCGATCTTCTGGCCGTCGAAGTCGAATGGCCTGAAGGTGCGCAGATCCACGGTGCCGCCAAGGCCGCCCTCGATCATGTCGGCCTTCTGGTTCTTATATACGTCTACGCCGGCCATCAATTCGGAAGGCACGTCCTGGAAACTCAGGCTGCGGCCGCCGGATGCGGAAAAGCTGTCACGGCCGTTGAGTTCGGAACGCACCTGGGTCAAGCCACGGACCTGCACGCCGCTGCCTTCGGCCGAGAAGTGTTCCGGATCGCCTACCGACAGGAAGTGGTCGATGGTTACGCCGGGAATACGCGACAAGGTTTCGGTGACGCTGCGGTCGGGTAGCGCGCCGATATCCAGCGCGGTAACCGAGTCGACGAAGGTGTCTGCGCTACGCTTGATGTCCTGGGCTCTGTAGACCGAACCGCGGATGCCGGTGACGACGACGGTGTCGAGATTGGTCGCGTCTTCCTTCTTGGTTTCCTTTGCATCCTGCGCGTCGGTCGTGGACGCCGCTTCCTGTGCGTAGACGTTGGCGCTTAGAAGCGCGGTAGCGATGCTGAGGGCGATGGCGGAGCGCTGCAGTGCACAGATGGACGAGCGACCCACCATCCGTACGGACGGATGACGGCGTTGACGCGTTGACATGAATCGATCCCTCCCAGGACACATCACAAACAATTGGGTTGTGTTTTTCAGGTCCGCACGCGTCGTCGCGCGTTTGTGGCCTGTCTCTGCCGTTCCGAAGGCGGGCACTGGGTCCGATTGGCGGTCCCGCCGGCGCTGGTTTGCTGGGCCCCCGAAGCAGTCGGTTCCGGCATCCCCTCCGATTCCGCCACGCCGTCGCCGGCGTTCCAGGGCTTTGTTGTCGGCTGCTCCTGACTTGTCATCAATTGGTCAGAAGCAACTTCGGGGCGAGCATAGGCAGGCACGACATGCCATACCAATGAAATGTTTTGCGCGAGCTATATCGTTTTTGAATGCGGCAGTGCATCAAAAACGAATACCGGAACCGAGTTATCCGGCTGGACCGTTCGCGCCGTGCGGCGCCCCATTGGACCCGGGCATGTCGGGCGCTGGATAAATGCGACGTGCGGTTTCGCGCAGGGCTTCCAGCACGCGTTCGGCGCCGGGAGAAAGCAGTTGGTCGCGGCGGCGCACGATGCCGAAGAATTCCATGCGCACGCCCAGCTCGATCGGCAACACGGTGAGCTGGTTGGATTCGAGGTACGGCGCGACCGATTCCACCGGCAATGCGGTCAGCAGATCGCTGTCGCGCAGCAGATTGGTGATCACCGGCAGGGCCGAAGTCTCGATGATGTTCTGCGGCGGTTGCAGGCCGCGCTCGAGAAACACCGCATCCAGCCGGGCGCGCAGCACGCTGGCCGCCGGCGGCAAGACCCAGCCGTAGTCGGTCAGGTCGGCGTGTTCCAGCCGGTCGCGCTGCGCCAGGGCATGTCCGGCCCGGGCGATGACGGAATGCGGCTCGTCCGCCAAGGGTTCGAATTCCAGATCGCCCGCGCCTTCGGGCCCCATGATCCGGCCGATCACGATGTCCAACTGCCCATCCAGCAGCTTGGCCACCAGCGGCCGGCTGTAATCCATCTCCACGCGGATGAGGATGTCCGGGAAGTCGCGTTTCACCGCGGCGATAGCCAAGGGCACCAGGTTGGTACCGGGATTGACCACCGTGCCGATGGACGCCTGCCCCATCCGCCCGCTGCGCAGGGCTTCGATCTCGTCGTGGGCACGGCCGATCTCCGACAACGCCGAGCGGGCACGCCGGATCAGCACCTGGCCGTACCAGGTGGGGTCGACGCCGCGGGCATGCCGTTCGAACAGCGGCACGCCGAGCATGCTCTCCATTTCGGCCAGCAGCTTGGACGCCGCCGGCTGGGTCATGTTGGCGGCCTCCGCGGCCCGCAGCACGGATCGCTGCTCGTGCAGATGCAGCAAAAGCAGCAGCTGACGGGTCTTCAGCCGTGAGGCGTTGAACCAGCTTGGTTGGACCATGACGGAAATCCGTGGGACGGGCAGTCGCACCTATTCAATCACGGAATAGAAGCCGGGAAAAATTTCATTTGTCGTACATACGTACGGCAAGCAAGGCTATGCCCCACGCCCGACTGCGATCCGCCGCGATCAGGGCCTGAGAAAGGGTTCCACTGTTGGAACCGCCGCCGCGCACGACGCTGGACTGCCCCATAAGAAAGCAGCCAGAACGCGCCGGAAACGTCGCTGCGAGCCGGGAGGAGGTCCATGGCGCAATCTGACGACCGCAGCGCAAGCTGCCATCCGTCGCTTCGGCTTGGTCATCCATGGAACTCCATATGAGTGCTCGTCTTCAGAACAAGATCGCCATCGTCACCGGCGCCGCCAGCGGCATCGGCGCGGCAACCGCCCGGCTGTTTGCCGAACACGGCGCGAAGGTGATCGGCCTGGATCGCAATCCATCGACGGTCGCCGGCACGCAACACCTGCTCGTGGACGTCACCGATGCGGACGGCATCGCCGCCGCCGCGCGGCAGGTGCTGGACGAACACGGGCGCATCGACGTGCTGGTCAACAATGCCGGCGCCGACGTCTTTTCCGAACCGCTGGCGCTGAGCGATGCCGATTGGGAGCGCTGCCTCGCACTGAACCTCAAGGGCGCATGGAATACGGCGCGCGCAGTGCTGCCGGCCATGCTGGCGCAAGGCGCGGGCTCCATCGTCAACATCGCCTCGGTGCACGGGCACAAGATCATCCCCGGCGCCTTCCCCTACCCGGTCGCCAAGCACGGCCTGATCGGGCTGACGCGTTCGCTAGGCATCGAATACGCCGCGCGCGGCATCCGCGTGAATTCCATTTCGCCGGGCCTGATTCTGGTGCCGCGCATCGAAGCCTGGTTCGCCGCGCAGCCCGATCCGGAAGCCAAGCGTCGCCAGCAGACCGAGCTGCTGCCGTGCAAGCGCATCGGCACGCCTGAAGAAGTCGCCTATACCGCGCTATTCCTCGCCAGCGACGAAGCGCGATTCATCAACGCCGCCGACATCCTGATCGATGGCGGACGCTCGCAGCTGTATCACGAATGAAAGGCGGGCGAATGACATCGGCGAGCGATCCACGCATGAGTCCTGCCGCGATCGCTCACGCCTCGCCGTTCCGCCTGCCGTTGATCGCGATCCTGCGCGGCATCCGCCCGGATGAAGCATCCACGCATGTGCAGGCCCTGGTCGAAGAAGGCTTCGACGCCATCGAAATCCCACTCAATTCCCCGGACTGGGCGACCAGCATCGGTTCGGTGGCACGCGAGTTCGGCGATCGCGCCTGGATCGGCGGCGGCACCGTGCTGCGCGAGCAGGACGTGGACACGCTGCGGGATCTTGGCGCGCGTTTCATCGTCACGCCCAACACCAATCCGGATCTGATCCGCCATGCCGTCGCGCGCGGGCTGCTGGTCGCGGCGGGCTTCGCCACGGCCAGCGAAGCCTTCGCTGCCATCGATGCAGGCGCGCAGATGCTCAAGCTGTTTCCCGCATCGGTGTACGGCCCCACGTTCGTACGCGCGCTGCGCACCGTCCTGCCTCCCCTCCCCCTCTTCGCCGTCGGCGGCATCACCGCACCGCTGCTGTCCGCCTACCTCTCCGCGGGCAGCAGCGGCGCCGCCGTCGGCGGAGAACTTTACAAACCGGGCCAGCCCGTGGATACCACGCGCCACCACGCGCGCGTATTCCGGCTGGCCTATCTGGAGCACAACACCGCATGAAGATCGTGCGCTTGAGCACCTACCACGCCGCGCCACGCTGGTTGTTCCTGAAGATGGAAACCGACGAAGGCATCGTCGGCTGGGGCGAACCGGTCGTCGAAGGCCGCGCGCACACCGTGGAAGCGGCGGTGCATGAGCTCTCCGACTACCTGATCGGCAAAGATCCTTCCCGGATCAACGACCTGTGGCAAACGCTCTATCGCGGCGGCTTCTATCGCGGCGGGCCGATTCTGATGAGCGCGATCGCCGGCATCGACCAGGCTCTGTGGGACATCAAGGGCAAGGCGCTGGGCGTTCCTGTTTACGAACTTCTCGGCGGCCGCGTGCGCGACCGCATGAAGACCTATCGCTGGGTGGGCGGCGATCGTCCCGCGGATATCATCGCGCAGATACGCCAGTACCAGGCAGCGGGCTTCGATACCTTCAAGTTCAACGGCACCGAGGAACTCGGCCTCATCGACAACGCGGCAGCCATAGACGCCGCGGTCGCCAAGGTCGCCGAAATCCGTGCCGCGTTCGGCCACACCATCAGCTTCGGCATCGACTTCCATGGTCGGGTCAGCGTACCGATGGCGCGCGTCCTGTTGCGCGAACTGGAGCCGTATCGCCCGCTGTTCGTCGAAGAGCCCGTGCTTGCGGAGCAGTGCGAGCACTACCGCTCGCTCGCCGAATCGACGTCGATCCCCTTGGCGGCCGGCGAACGCATGTACTCGCGCTTCGACTTCAAGCGCGTCTTCGAACGCGGCGGCCTGGCCATCGCACAGCCGGACTTGTCGCACGCCGGCGGCATCACCGAATGCGTCAGAATCGCGGCCATGGCCGAGGCCCACGACATCGCGCTCGCCCCTCACTGCCCACTCGGGCCGGTGGCGTTGGCGGCCTGCCTGCAGGTGGACTTCGTCTCGTGGAACGCCGTCCTGCAGGAACAGAGCATCGGGATCCACTACAACCACGGTACGGCGGACCTGCTCGACTACGTCGTCAACAAGCAGGATTTCGCCTGCGTCAACGGGGATATCGCTGCGTTGCCGCGCCCTGGCCTCGGCGTTGAAATCGACGAGGAACGACTGTTCGCGGCGGCCGCACAACCGCCTCGCTGGCGCAACCCGGTGTGGCGTCACGCCGACGGCAGCGTGGCCGAATGGTGATGCCGTGACGGTGCACGCAACGGCGCATATCGAACCGGCGCTCGTCGTCGACAGCCGTTGCGAGCTGGGCGAATGCGTATTGTGGTGCGACCGGCGTGAAGCACTGTTTTGGACCGACATCACTACGGCACGGCTTTGGATGTACGTGCCGGACAGCGGCGTCACTCGGCATTGGGATCTGTCCGAGCGGCTGGGCTGCTTCGCTCTCTGCGACGACGGCCGTTTGCTGCTCGGCATGGCGAAGGGCCTCTACCTGGCCGATCCGGGCCTTGCCCAGGACGCGCTGTTGGTAGTGCGGCATGTGGTCGATGTGGAATGGGAACGCCCCGACACCCGCCTCAACGACGGCCGTTGCGACCGTCACGGCAACTTCGTGTTCGGGACGAAGCTGGAGGGCGCCGGCCGAGTTCCTGGCAGCTTCTATCAGTTCTCGTTCCGGCGCGGCCTGCGCCGGCTGGCATTGCCTGGCGCGGCGATTCCCAACTCCCTCTGCTTCAGTCTCGACGGCCGCACGCTGTATTTCTGCGATTCGCGTTATCCCGAAATCCATTGCTGCGACTATGAGCCCGAGTCGGCTACGGTGTCGCGCATTCGCCGGTTCACGGCGATCGCGGCCACTGGCGCCTCGCCGGACGGCTCGATCATCGACGCCGAAGGCCACCTGTGGAACGCGCAATGGGGCGCCGCACGCGTCGTGCGTTACCGCCCCGATGGCAGCATCGACAGGATCGTGCAGATGCCAGTCCCCAATCCATCTTGCTGCACGCTTGGCGGCCCGGACTTCAATCGGCTTTACGTGAGCACGGCACGCGAAGACATGGAGGCGGAGGCATTGATCCGCATGCCGCACGCAGGCGGCATCTATTCCGTGTTGCAGGATGTACGCGGCCTTCCCGAAAGTCGCGTGGTGACGAGGTCATGATTGCCGTCGATTGGGGCAGCAGCCGCCTGCGCGCGTACCGTCTGGACGATCATGGGCACATAATCGATCAGCGCCGAAGCGATCGCGGTGTGTTGTCCAGCGATGGGCGGTTCGCGGATGAACTCGCCAGACAGATCGAAGGCTGGGACGATGAGCTCATCCTTCTGTGCGGCATGATCGGCAGCCGCAGCGGCTGGCTGGAAGCGCCTTACGTCGAATGCCCGGGCGACGAGCGGGAAATCGCAAAGGCTATTGTCAGGCTCAAGTGCGACCAGCCCGGCCTTGCGGGGCGCGATCTGCGCATCGTCCCCGGCATGATCGATCGCAACTCCTCCGCGGTGAGCGACGTGATGCGGGGAGAGGAAACCCAGGTGCTTGGCCTGCTCGGCATGCTCGGCCCAGGTACCCACACCCTTTGCCTGCCGGGTACGCACAGCAAATGGGTACAGGTAAGCGATGACGCCATCGCTTCGATCCACACCATGATGACGGGTGAGACATACGCCCTTTTCCGCACCCACAGCGTGCTTGCCCGGTTGATGGCGGCGGACGATGTGCCACTGGATACCGAATCGTTCGATGCGGGCCTTGCCCGCAGCAGCCATTCCGGCGGGTTGCTGCATCACCTGTTCGGCGTGCGCACATTGGGGCTACTCGGCAACTTGTCGGATACGCAATCCCCTTCCTATCTGTCCGGCCTACTCATCGGACATGAAGTCCGCGAGCAGGCCGCCCGCGCATCGCAGGTCCATCTGATCGGCAACGACCGCCTGCAGCTTGCGTATGCGCGTGCTTTGAAAGCATTGGGTGTCCATGTCCACTGCCATTCCGAAGAGCTCGCGGCAGCAGGCCTGCATCGGCTGTCGCGTGCGCTCAGCTGAACCTCCGCGAATACAAATGCGGATCCAGCCATGTGTTTCCTGAAATCGTCGGCTACCGCCTGAATCGGCGAGCCACCAAGCGCTCTCCAAGGAGAAGAATTTGAAGCGACTTTATTTGATCTTTGCGCTGGCAATTCAGACGGCTCACGCCGGCAGCGCCGTCGTCACGAAGATCGACTACAGCGGCGATGATGGTGGCCCCGCCCCGACGGAGTCGCAGTACCGCAATCCCGTGATCGCTGGCTTCTACCCCGATCCTTCGGCCATCCGCGTCGGCGACGACTTCTATCTGGTCAACTCGTCGTTCGGCTATTTCCCCGGCCTGCCCGTGTTCCATAGCCGCGATCTGGTGCAGTGGACCCAGATCGGCAATGCGATCGACCGCCCCAGCCAGATCGACTACGGCCGTAACGAACTGACGCGCGGGCTGTTTGCCGCCAGCATCAGCCACCACGACGGCACCTTCTACATCACCAACACGTGCTTCTACTGCGATGGCGGCAACTTCGTCATCACTGCTCGGAACCCGGCCGGTCCGTGGTCGGATCCTGTCTGGCTGGGCTTCGAAGGCATCGATCCGTCCCTGTTCTTCGACGAGAATGGAACCGCTTGGCTGGTAAACAACGGTCTGCCCGAAGGCAAGCTGCGCTACGACGGACATCGTGCGATCTGGATCCAACAGTTCGACACGACTGCGATGAAGCTCGTGGGTCCGCGCAAGGTGATCGTCGACGGAGGGGTGGATCCTGCGGCCAAGCCCGAACACGTCGAAGGCCCGCATCTTTTCCGTCGCGGCAAGTACTACCACCTCACCGCAGCCGAGGGCGGCACCGGCGAGCAGCATGCGCAGATGATCTACCGCAGCACGAAGGTCACGGGCCCGTACCAGGCCTGGTCCGGCAATCCGGTGCTTACGCAGCGCGATCTCGATCCAGCTCGGCCGGCGCCGATCACTTCGGCTGGACACGCTCAGTTCGTAGAACTGAAGGATGGGTCGTGGTGGGCCGTGTTTCTTGCCACCAGGCCCTATCACGGCAACCAGTACAACCTGGGGCGTGAAACGTTTCTGCTGCCGATGCGCTGGCATAACGGCTGGCCAACGGTGCTCTCGCACGGTGAGCGTGTGCCCGTCGTGGCCTCGCGGCCTGCCCTGCCACGCGATCGCCACGCGGCGCCTACCACTGGGCCATTTGACTGGAGCGAACGCTTCAACGCATCGACGCTGCCGCTGCAATGGATGACGATAAACGTACCGACGCAGGCGTGGTACGCGACCGGCGAACATGGACTGCGCATCACACCCTCGCCAACGCCGCTGGGCGACTACGCCAGCGGTCAGCCGGCCTACGTCGCTCATCGATTGCAGCATCACAAAGCCACCATTGATGCCACGGTCGACGGGCGTGACCTCGCCGTCGGCGAGCAAACCGGACTGGCGCTATTCCAGAACGAAACGCACTTCTACGCGACGATGCTGGCGCGCGATGCGAAGGACGCCGCCGTGGTGCTGTATCGCCGCGCGGGCAAGGCCGATCCGGCCATGGGCGTGCCGCTGGCGCGCATAGCGCTCCCCGATACGTCGCATCCGCTCAGGCTGCGATTCCAGCTCGATGGACCGCGAATGCAAGCGCTGTACGCTGCAGGCGACGAGGACTGGCAACCGCTATCGACAGACCTCGATGCGAGCGTGCTCAGCACGGACACGGCCGGTGGCTTCACCGGCGTGACGTTTGGTCCCTACGCCTATGCGCTGGGAGTGAGCCCTTAACTCTACTTCCAGCAGCAGGATCATCGGTCGAGCGCGCGGTATTGGACATCGCGCAGCACCACGTGGCCGTTCTCGGCGCTGTAAATCCCGACCTTTAGGCTCAGGAAGCCGCCAAAGACGTTGTGGTTCAGGCCCGACACCTCCATGCGTGTCGGGTGCAGCCTCCATGAGCGGCCATCGTCGTGGGAGTATTCGTAAGTGACGATGTGTTTGTCATTGGTGAGTCGCACGCGCACTTGCCGAGTCGCGATCGGAACCCGCGCCCAGCCCTGTTCTTCTGCGTACTGGAAGGTCTTGACCGCTTCGCGTGTGAACCCCACCCCCACGAAAGCCTTGTGGCTGTAGAACAACAGCAAGCCACCTTCGGCGTCGCCGGCCAGCTCGAGCGCTGCCTCTACCTGATAGGCGCGATCCGGCACGATAAACGTCAATGGCGAGCTATCGGCCGGCGAGGTGCCGGCCCCGGCCAGCTTTAGCGCCTTGCCCGCGCGCTCGACACGCTTCATCTCCTGCGGACTGGGATCGTGGAACGCCCACTGCAGACCGAACCGATCGGTGGAAAAGTCATCGGATAGCGCGAATCCAGCGGGGCCGGACTTGCCCTTCGCCGGTTTGCGGATCGGCTTGGACAGATCTCCACCTTTGGCTCGGAACCAGCCGTCAGCGGTCCACTCAATCGGCTCAATCAAGGTCTGGCGGCCCAAGGTCCTGAAGCCGTTCTCGTACCCGTGGTAGACCATCCACCAATCACCCGCGGGCCCTTCCACGAGCGTGGCGTGTCCTCTCGACCACCAAGGCTCCGACGCCGACGTGGTGCGAACCAACGGATTGTGCGGGCAATGCTCCCAAGGCCCGTGCACGGATCTGGAACGCGCGGCGATAACCATGTGGCCGGTGGGCGGCCCAGCCGTGCCGCCCACCGCGGTGATCAAGTAGAACCAACCACCATGGCGGAGCAGTTTCGGCCCCTCGGGTGCGAAGTTCTCGACGATCCAGTCGTCGGGATAGCGCCACGGACTGTAGGCGGGTTCGACCGCGCCATCAGTCGCGAGCCCGTCGTCGGTGAGCCGGATCTTGCGGATGCCGTTGACGAACAGATAGCGCTTGCCGTCTTCGCCGACGACGTGTCCTGGGTCGATGCATCCGGAGATCCCCAGATCGATGGGGTCGCTCCAGGGCCCGCGGATGTCGTCGGCCCAGATCGCAAAGATCGACCAGCCTTTGTCGTCAGGATTGGCCGGGAGGTAGATGTAGTAGCGGTCGCCGTGCTTGCACAGATCCACCGCCCAGATCGTCCCGAGTTGCTTGCGCAATGCGGCGGCGACGGGCGTCCAGTTGACCAGGTCGGTCGAATGCCAGATCACGAGGCCCGGGTAGGAATAGAACGACGAGAACGTCATGTAGTAGTCGTCGCCATCCTTGAGGATGGTCGGATCCGGATGATCGCCGGCGACGATCGGATTGAGGTAAGTACCGTCTCCGAGGTCCGCCTTGCGTTGTCCCTCTATTCCCTTCTGCCATTTTGGTGAGATCGGGCTACACGCCGCCGCTGGCGGCCGCGCCTCCGACCGTCCGGCCAATGGCGAGGCGATGGCTCCCGCCGCCAAGGTCTTGACGAGATCTCTCCGGGTGATCTTCGGCATGATGGGCTCGCTGCTCCCTATTCTGTTGTCGATTCCACTGTCGCAATGCTCGCGCTGACGCACCAGCGCGTCCTTCACTTTCCGTTTGAGCTATTCGCGGGCTTCGCGTGCCCGTTGGATCAGATCGTTCTCATTGTGCCGAAAGTTCTGCGCATTGCGCGGAATTTGGAAAAGTCCTAGTCGCTCCAAGGATCGCGGCCGGTGCATGCCCCCGAGTGATGAGCTCACCGATCCTTGTATAGTTGCGAACAGGCAAGCTGTCGCAAGGAACGCAATGCAGCACTTCCGGCATCACATTCCGCTCCGGCCGTTGGGTGCGCTCGTGCTCGCCGGGCTGCTGTCGGCCAGCGGCGGGGTCGCCGGATCGACTTGTCCGCTGGCGGCCGCTGCTCGGCCAAGCGCGACGGCAACGGCGCCCCAGATCAACGAGGATCGCACCTGTTTGGTGGACGCCCGGTCGGTGGGAGATAGCCAGGACGTGTTCGATCTGCGCTCGCGCGGGGAATATCTCGACTATCACCTGCCCCAAGCCAAGCACGCGAGCGTGTCGGCCCTATCCGCGTTGCGCCGCGGCAACGACGCTGCCTTCGTGGCTTACGACAACGGAAAATCTCGATCGGCGACATTCCTGCTGTGTGAGCAATTGCGCCGTGCCGGGCTGAATCAGGTCAAGCTGATCGACGGCGGCATCGCGAGTTGGACGCAAGCTCACGACAGGCCCGAGCGATTGGCCACCAGCCGCCTGGCCGACAACGAAGTCATGGCGGCTTTGGCGGATCGACATACGGCCATCGTCGCGTTGACGGCGCCATTGAAGGCCGCGCTCACCGAACATCGATTAGGGGCCGGCAGCGGAACGCGCTTGACGGTCCTCGCCGACCCCTCGACTCCCATGACGGACATCGAGGCCCAGCTGAAGGGCAAAGGGATCGCTTTCTACTGGGTCGGAACCGCGCCGCAACTGCGCGACCTGATTCATGCCCATCTGCTGCAGGACCGGAAGCGCCTTGCCGGTCCGGCGCAATCGGCGACTTGCAGCGCGCTATAACCTGCGGTCGGTGTCGCGCTTGCCAGGCGATGCGCGGAACACCCACTCGGCGTAGCTCTGCGCGCCTTCGAAATCGGCGTTCTCGGGATCGAAACCGGCGATCTTGAGCGGCATGCGCTGCGACATCGAATGCACGCCGACAATGCGTCCGTCTTCGATCACCAGTCCCCATTCCTGGGTATTCGTGAACGGATCGAAGTACAGCTTGCGCAAGTGCCGCCGAACGGCGCCGTTGCGGCGATCGAGCAGCAACTCGTCGATCGACATGGGATAGGCGCGTGCGGCGTTGGCATCGCGATAGCTGGCCAGGGCGCGGCGGAATTCGGAGCCGATCCGGAGCAGTTCAGCCTCGTTCGAGCGTACGCGTTCGTAGTATTGCAGGCTGCCTAAAGCCAAGGCGGAAATCGCCAGCACGGCGAGCGCGAACAGCAGGAACAGGTAGGCGAAACCGGATTGCCTTTTCATGGCTAGAGATCCGAATAGGCTACGCCCTGCGGCGTCAGGCCACGCGCTCCGCTGGCGATATCCGCGACGCCTTCCAACTTTCCTTCCGGATCGCCCTTCAGCATCCAGGTCTGCGCACTGTCGGTCAGAGGATCGACGGGCACGTTCTTGATGTACTTCGCCTCCACCAGCTCCTGCAACGATTCAGGCAACCTGCCCTTGTCTTCGTAAAAATGGTCGATGCCTTCGCGCATGACCCGCAGACTGCTGGTGAGCGCGGTCAGCTTCGCGTTCTGCACCGAGCCCTGGTAGCGCGGCAGCGCGATCATGATCAGCGCCGCGATGATGGCCATGACGACCATCAACTCGATGAGGCTGAACCCGCATACGCGGCGTCTATGCATCGTCATCGCTACCAGTCCCGGTAAGGCACGCCATTGAGGCCGGTGTCGGACGAAAGGCTGTACACATCGAACACATCGTCGCCTTCTGCCGGCGCATCGGGTGGGCTGGCATAACTGCGTAAGCCCCATGTCGCTTCGGCGGGAATCGCCTGATCCGAGTGGAACGGATCGCGCGGCAGACGGCGCAGGAAATACATGCGATCGCGATCGGGCGATGTCGCGTCTTCCACGCCCTCGACTAGGACAGCTAGGTTGGGGGGATAGCCGCTGTCGCCGCTGCGGACGGGAATCTTGCCCTGCTCGGTGGCCTTCTTGTAGCGATCGATCGCCGTGCGGATCTGTGCCAAGCCTGTGCGCAACTCGGCTTCGCGGTGGCGTTGCACCGCCAGCCGCGCGGTGGGCACCGCGATCGACAGCAGCACCGCCATGATCGCCAGCGAGGCCATCAGTTCGATGAAGCTGAAGCCGCTGGCTTTTGCGGTTCTCATCGGATGCGGATGCTCGCGTCGGCCAATCGTGCCGGTGACTTCACCTCGGGACCGGGTGTCGCCGACAGCAAGCGGACCTGGGTCTTGTCCGTGGCCACCAAAGCCTTGAAGGTGATCTGCAGCAGCGATCCCTGCCCGGATACCGCGGTCCCCTGCCGGACGACGGTGGCGGAAATCTTGCCGTCGCTGAGATTGATCTGTTTGGCGAGCGTCGATTGCCCACCGCCCTGCGACATGAAGGTCCCCTCCTCCACGCTCACGACCTGCAGCACCTGCGGGTCGAAGCCGAGCATCATGGGAATCTGGTCCACGGCCTGCAATGCGCTGACGTTCAAGACCGCAGTGAACTGTTCGCCGACCTTGACCTCGTTCGGCGCGGACCAATCGAACAGCACGTTACTCGCGGGAGCGATCGGCTGCGCTTGCGCCGGTTCGGACGCGGGCACCGCGACCGGCGTCGCCGCCGAAGACGGCTCCGCCACAGATGCGGCGGCTTCGGCCTGAGTCGTAGCCGGAATTGACCGGCTACCGCCCAGATGCGTCGCCGTGCCGCTTTCGAACTCGAGCTCATCCAGATCGGCATTTCGAACACCGCGCACCAGGCGAGGCCGAATCGACAAAACGATCTCGGTATCCTGGCGATCGCTCTTCTGCGAGCCGAAGATGCGGCTGAGGATGGGGAATCGCGATATTCCAGGCCATCCGTTGGCTACGCGGCGGTCTTCCTTGTTGATCAGGCCGGCGAGGATCTGGGTCTCGCCATCCTTCAGCCGCAGGATCGTCTGCGCATTGCGGGTACCGATCTGGTACGAGAGCGTCCCCGAACGAGTCACGATCTCGCGGACCAGATTGCTGACCTCCAGATTGATCTTGATCGACACTTCGTCGCCGACGAATACCGCCGGTTCCACTTCAAGCTTGAGACCAACATCGACGTAGTTCACCGTCTCGGAAACGAAGCCGGTCGATGTCGACGTCGACGTGATCACCGGCACGCGGTCGCCAATGAGCACGCTCGCCTTCTCGCGGCTCTTCACCCGGATCTTGGGGTTGGCCAGGATGCGCGCATCGGAACGCTCGTCGTGCAGCTTGATCGTGGCGTTTGGAATGCTCGCGTAGATGTTGTTCGAATTTAGGCCGCGAAGGTTCGAGAGCGGAATGGAATTGCTCGTCTGTCCCGGCGCGTTCAAGGAAACGCCGATCTCGTTGGGGAGGCTGACGCCGAGGTCGAGCAGCTTGGATCGCTTGATCTCCAGCACCTCCACGTCGAGCATGACTTCGGGCTCGCCGATGTCCTGCAGCGCCACGATCTTTTCGGCCAGGCGGATGGCTTCCGGGCTGTCGCGCATCACCAGCAGGTTGAGCTTCTCGTCGACCACTATGCTTTCTGTCTTCAGCAGGGTCTTGAGTGTCTCGGCCACCTTCCTCGCGTCGGCGTTGGCCAGATAGAAGCTGCGCACATTGAGCTGACGGTAATCGTTGATCTTCTGCGGCGTGCTGGGGAACACGAGTACGGAATTGGCATTCAGTACGCGCGTTTCCAATTGCGTGGACAGACCGATCAGGCGGATCGCCTCATCGAGCGGGGTCTTGCGCAGGAAGACAGTGACCTTGAGGTCGGGACGGATGTCCTGGTCGTAGACGAAATTGATTCCGGACGCCTGCGACAGCACTTCGAAAGCGGCCTTGACCGGTACGTCGCGGAACTCGAGGGTCACCGGCTTCTTGAAGCGATCGTCCAGGCTGCCGCCTTCCTGGCGTTGCTGCGCCGTGCTGGCGCTGCGGATGCGGTCAAGGCTGTTCTGTGCACGCAGATTGTCGGGCGCTTCGGCGAGGACATTGCGCACCAGCCGTTCGGCGGCTGCGAGATCGCCGGCGCCGATTAGCTCGTCGATCTTCACCAGTTCTTCGTTCTGGCGCCGCATGTCGGCGATACGCCGCAGCCATTCCAAGGCGGCCGCATTGCCGGGCTCCACCTGCAATGCCTGCTGATACAAACCCTCGGCGCGACTCAGGTCGTTGTCGGCGCGCGCACGCGCCGCGTCCTTGAAGATCGCTTCCATTGCGGCCTGCTTCTTCAGCAGGTATTGCTGACGGTAGCGGACGTCCTTCGGCCGCTTCGCCAGCGCCTGCTCGTACTCCTGCAGGGCCTCGACGTAGTGGCCATCCGCAAACAGGTCGTTCGCATCGCGGTAGTGGCCGGCAGATCCGCAGGCGCAAAGCTGCGCCAGCAGCAGCGATGCCACCAGTGCGCGGACTACGTTGCGAAACGAACGAGAGACAGACATTTCAACCTCGGGTCATTCAATCAAGGCGGGGTCGCGGACCGGATAGCGGCGCGAATCGCCCGTCGGTACATAGGTGAAGTAGGCAAAACCGGCTTCGACGCGGTCCAGGCGGTACGCGTTGTCCAGCGATTCGGCAGGCTTGAGCGAATAGTTCTCGCCGTTGAATTCGACGAAGACCGAGGGCCCCGTCTCCGACTGCATCCATCCCAACACCTTGATCTCGGGCACGGGCGGCGCAACCGGGGCCGTGGCCTGTGCAGGCGGTGGCAAGGACACCGTAGGCGCGGGTGTCGCGAAAAGCTCGGCGGAAAGGTGCTGATGACGCCGCTCGCGGAGCGCGGCCTGCTGCGTTGCCGGCGCTTGCGTGTGGCGAGCGCTGGAGCGCGGCCGGACCGCTTCGACCAGCGTCGCGTCCGCCGGCGCCTTGCCACCGAAGATCGCCAGCAGCGCGAGCACCGCGATGCAGGAATACGCCAGCGGCCGGAACCAGCGCTTCATCGCCCGCCTCCCGCCGCCACGCTATCGTCGACCATCGCCACCGCGAGCTGCACTTCGGCGGACACCAGTTCGGCGCTCGGAGCGTCCCGCGACACGCGCAGGCGCGATAGATACAGCGAACGATCGGCGGCTTGCAGGCGTTCGAGCGCCGACGCGATCTCAGCCCAACGTGCCTTCAAGGTGAATACCGCGACCTGGCGCGTCAGGCCTGCATCCTGGACGGGCTCGAACTTGAAACGGATCCGCTCCGGTTCCAGCCCGGCCGTCTTGAGCGCCGCAATGATCCGGCGGTTCAGTTCGAACCGCTCGGCGATGGCCGGAAGCGGCAGCGCCGCCACTTTTTCCCGGTGGGCCTGCGGGCGCGAGAGCGCGTGAAGCGTATCCATGCGCGCGGACAACTCGCGCTCCGCGCGGGTCAGGCGCAGGTGCGACCATGCGGTGGCCGCCGACAGCGCCACGAGCAATGCGAAGCCCGTGGCCGCGACGATCGAGGCCATGCCGTATCGCAAGTAGTGGCGCTGCGCCCACCACGCGAGGCGCCGGACGGTCATTCGTTCCATTGCGCGGTGACCTCGAACTTGATGGTCCCTGCTTCCCGCTCAAGCAGGAGCAGACGGACGTTCGTCAATTGCCGTGAGCGCTTCTGCAAGGATTCGGCATAGGCGTTGGCCCCTGCGGCACTGTCGGCACTGCCGTCGACGCGTATCGCCCCCGTCGTGGGGTTGACGTCGGTGGCGAGCAGTCTCACGCGATCGTTCTTGGGCGCGAGCATCTGCAGCAGTTGCGCCCAATCGCGGTTGAGCAGGGCGATCTGCGCATTGATCTGGCGCATGCCGGCGGCACTCAGCGACGTCGTCGGCTCGATCGGTCGCCCCGCGCTTCGCGAGGCGAGCCTGGCCGCCCGTTCTGCGCGAAGTTCCTGATCTATCCGACGCGCATCCAGATCCTGTTTCCAGTCCAGCAAGGCCAGCACGCCGGCGGCCAGCAACGCCGCGATGACCAGTGCGCGCACACCACCGCGCGACCTCCGCGGCTGCCATTCCAGTTCCTGCAGATGCTTCACCGACATGCCGCCACCACTGCGTGCGCGGCCGACACCGGCTTGTCGGTTCCCTGCAGCGCCAGGCCGACGAAGGCTCCGGGCGGCGGGGACGTCGCCAGCCAATGCAGCGAGCCGTCATTGGCGAACGCCATCCGTTTGCGCGAGGCCCAGACCGTCAGGTCGTCCAAGCCATGGCCATCCGGTGCCAGCGTCTCCACGTACGCGACACGTCCCTCCTCGAGCGTGATCGCGGTGAAGCCGTCGTCCTCGGCATAGGCGAGCAGTCGTGGACCTTGGCCCAATGTGCTCGCGTATCGGGCCAGGATGGGCATGGCGCTGGTCGCGATGCCACTCAACTTATATCCGGCTGCGGACAATGCGGACTGCAAGGTTTCTCCGAGCGCGCGTGGATACGCAATCGCAAAAATCGGAGCGCCGTAATCGGGCCAAAGAATCTGGACCTGATGGCTATCCGGCGAAACGCCCTGCCCCACGGCAAACGCGTCGGCGACGTAGCGCCGGATCGCCGCGCCGCTATCGCACTGCGGTGTCCAGGGCAGTACGACGAAATGGCAAAGCCGCGCGGAGAGGATGATCGAGACCGCGTTGACCTTGCCCAACTGCTTGCCGATTTGCTGAAGCACGACGTCCCACTTCTGCTGGAGGGGATCGGCATGCGCGCCGTGCAACGGCGTCAGCGGGGATTTCCCCAGCGCGAGCCAGGTGGAACCGGAGACATAGAGACGAAGCGACTGACTGCCCACGCGCTACTCCGCGAAAGTGACGCGGTTGACTTCGGCGAGCGTGGTTTCGCCGCGATAGAACAGTTCCAATGCTGCCAGGCGCAGGCTCTTGCTGCCCTGTTGTGCCGCGTTCGCCCGCAACGCGCTTATCGGTGCCTTGGTGGCGACCAGTTCGCGCAGCGTGTCGTTCATGACCAGGTATTCGGCGACGGCGCGCCGGCCCCGGTAGCCGGTACCGCGGCAGTGCCCGCAACCGCGGCCGCAGCGCAGATCGCGCCCAGCGAGCTCCTCCGGCCGCAGTCCGGAAAGCGCGACTGTGTCCGGGTCGGGCTGATAAGGCTGCGAACATTGCGGGCAGTTCACCCGCATCAGGCGCTGCGCCCATACCCCCACCAGCGCCGACGCCAGGCTGTACGCATCGACGCCCATGTGCAGCAAGCGTCCGACCACGTCGAATACGTTGTTCGCGTGCACGGTGGTCAGCACCAGGTGGCCGGTGAGAGCCGCCTGCACGGCGATCTGCGCGGTTTCCTCGTCGCGGATCTCGCCGACCATGATCTTGTCGGGGTCGTGGCGGAGTATGGAGCGCAGACCTCGCGCGAAGGTCAGCCCCTTCTTCTCGTTGACGGGAATCTGCAGCACGCCCGGCAGCTGGTACTCGACCGGATCTTCGATGGTGATGATGTTTTCCTGGCCGCTGTTTATCTCGTCGATGGCGGCGTATAGCGTCGTGGTCTTGCCCGAACCGGTCGGGCCGGTGACCAGCACCATGCCGTATGGCTGCGCTATGAGCTTGCGTAACGCGTTCAACGCCGCCAGATCCATGGCGAGATCCGCCAACTGCAACCGGTGATCGTGATTGCCTGTCAGTGCACTGCGGTCGAGCAGGCGCAGCACCGCGTCCTCGCCGTGAATGCTGGGCATGATGGAGACGCGGAAATCGACGTGCCCGCCGCGTGCGTGCACACGGAAGCGGCCGTCCTGCGGAATGCGTCGCTCGGCGATGTCCAGGTCCGACATCACCTTGATGCGCGAGATGATGCGCTGCGCCGTATCGGCGCCGGCGACCTCTGAAACCGGCATCAGCACGCCGTCGACACGGAACTTGACCGTCATGCCGCCGGGCACGGATTTCAGGTGGATGTCCGATGCTTCCTGTTTCAGGGCGTCGTAGAGGATGGAGCTGACGACGCGCACGACCGGACTGGCGTCGGCTTCGATCTTTTCCAGCGACAGGATTTCGCCATCGCCGGCCGTGGAGACGTCCTGCGCGAGCGCATCGACGTTCTGTTCCGTGGCGCGAACCGCCTGTTCCGCCTGCGCGAGCAAGGTGCGGATGTCGTCGGCATGGGCCAGCCGCACCGCATGCGGTTGCGCGATGGTCGCCTGCGCCCACTGCGCCAGTTCGTCCGCGAACGGATCGGCCAGCACCAGCGTAAGAGCATCGTCCGCGCCGCGCAGGAGGATGCAGTCGCGCCGCGCGAACTCGGTGTACGGCGCCAGGCTGAAATCCGGGGTCGACGCGTACAGTTCCAGCGAGGGTATCGGTTCGACATGCGCCAGGACCGCAAGCGCGGCGAGGAAGGAGGCGCCATCCAGGCCCAGCTCCTCCTGCAGCACTCGTAGCCACGAACTGCCTTGCAGCACCGCGCGTGCGCGGATCGCCCGCACGTGTGCAACATCCAGGGCCGGCACCGCCGCGACTTCCAGGTTCATTGGCCGATGCTCCCGACCAGGTCGAATATCGGGGAATACATCATCAGCACGATCGCACCGATCACGAGGCCTATCGCGGACATCAGCAGCGGCTCGAATAGGCGGGAGAAGGTATCGACCTTGCGGTCGAGGGCGATGTCCAGGAACTCGGCGAGCTTGTCGCACATCTCCGCCAATGCACCGCTGCGCTCGCCTACGCGCAACAGGCTCTCCGCGATCGGGGGAATCAGGCTGGTTCCGGATAGCGCTTCGCTCAGCATCTGGCCCGAGCGCAGGCGATCGGTCGCTTGCAGCAGTTCGCCGGACTGCGTGGGAGTGACGATGCCTCGTGCCATCTCCAGCGATTGCACCAGTGGAATGCCGCTATCGAGCAGCAGTGCCAGGGTCCGATACAGACGCGACAAGCCGAGTGTCTGGAAGATTCCCGACAGCACCGGGAGTCGCGTCGCCCGCTCCAACAGCATGCGTCGGCCCGTGGCACTGGTGCAGATCCAGGCAATGGCGCTCACCGCGCCGGCCAGCAGCATCGCGAACCCCAACCAGTGCGACTGAATCCACTGCCCGCATGCGAGCAGCAAAGCGGTCGCACCGCCAACCCCTCGTCCGCTGCCGTCGAGGATGACACTGAATTTGGGCAACACGTACGAGATCAGGAACAGGATCACCGCGCCGCCTACCACCATCAGCAGCATCGGGTAGATGGTGCTGGCGGCGACCTTGCGTCGTATCTGGTTGATCTTCGCGTCGTAGGCCAAATAGCGTTCGAGCGTGTTGGCCAGGCCGCCGGAAGTTTCGCTGGCGGCGACGCCGGCGATGAGCACCGGCGGGAACAAATCGGTTTCGTGCGCCAACGCCTGCGAGAACGACGCGCCTTCGCGAAGACGGACGAGCACGCGCGCCAGCACCTGCCGGAAGCCGGCGTTCGCCTCCTTGCGGTCGAGCGCCTCGATCACCTCCACGATCGTGAGGCCCGCACGCAGGAGGGTCAGCGCTTCCTGGAGAAAGACCGTTTGCGAATAGGCGACCCGCGCCGGCCGGCTGGGCGGGTTCTCGATCTCCACGCGCAACACGCGCACGCCCGAACGCTGCGCCTTCGCCGTGGCCGCCGCGACCGAATCCGCTTCGATGTCCATCCATTGGGATTGGCCACCGAGCGACACCAACAACCGATGCTTCACCTGCCGGCCCCTACTCCCAGATCGGCGTCCTCTCCTTCGCCACCTGTCTTGCCGTCCTTGCCGTACGAAAACAAGTCGTAGTCGCCGGCGGCGCCGGGGACCCGGTACACATACGCATTGCCCCAGGGGTCGTGCGGCGCCTGGCTTTGCAGGTAGGGGCCGTTCCACTTCGACTCGCCATCGGGACGCACTGTCAGCGCGTCGAGCCCCTGCTCCGTAGGCGGGAAGTGACCGGTGTCGAGCCAGTACGCGTCGAGCGCCTTGCGCAACGAATCGATCTGCCCCAGTGCCGCGGTCCGCTCCGACTTGCCGATCTGCTGGAAGTAGCGCGGCGCCACGTAGGCGACCAGCACCCCGATGATCACGACTACTACCAGCAGTTCCAGCAGGGTGAAACCACCCTGCTCCCCACGTGCCTGCTTCATCACTGCGCCCTTAGCTGCCAATAGATGACCGGCGATTCCGTACCGATATCGTTGGCGCGCGTCAGGACGATGTCCTTGTCGCTGATCACCGATTCGTCCTGATCGACCGTTCCGTACCGCAAACGCCCCTGCACGACCTGGAAGCCTGGCGCGTCGACGATGTCCGCCAACACGCCCTTCACCCGCGCGCCATTGTTGGTCAGCACGGCCTTGTAGCGATACTCCCAAAGTCCCGTTTTGCGATCCAGTTGCTTGCTGGTGAGCACATAGCTGGCGATGGTCAGCCCGGCGTTGGCGTCGAGGTTCTGGTCGAGGCTGGTGCCCGCCAACGGCGTTGCCGATAGCCCGATGTAGTGCGGATCGCGGCTGACTACCTCGCCCACCGATACGGTGAACGGTTGATCGCCGTCGCGGACGCCATCGGCGACGGCGATGACCGTCGCGGCCTGCGGCGTAGACCAGTTGGCCGGCGTGAAGACCAGTTGCGTGGGCTGCACGTTGGCTTCGGTCGGATCGCTGGAGGTCAGCGGCACCACCACATCCTGCTGCGGGGCGCGCGTCAGGCTCACGTTGATCCGGCCGGAGTCGCGTCCCTCGCGCAGTTGGAGGCCGGTGACCGCCGTCGCCTGAACGCCACCCAGTTGCGGCGCATACGGAACCACCACGGTGCCCGGAGCATAGGCGCGACCCATGCCGCGGTCGTCGTAGATCAGGCCGTACACGTAGTAGGCACCCGGTGCCAGCCCGGCGGTGTTCCAGACGTACGAACCGCTGTGGTCGCCCGCGTCCTGGCGCAAGCCATCGACGATCTTCGTACCGGCGAAACCGCTGCCGCTTTGATCGTAGTAAAGGGCGATGGTGGGCTCGATATTGGGATCCGTGCCCGACCAGGCGATGTCCGGCAGGCCATCGCGCACATCCATGATCGTGGAAGGCGCGCTCAGTGCGATGCTCGGGGCCACGTAGGAGCCGGTGCTGACGAACAACGTCGTCAGCGGCGACCACGCGCTGACCGCACCCGCATTGTCTTCGGCACGGACGCGCCAGTAGTGCGTGGCCTTGTCCGCGAGCGCACTGCCGACCTGCCAGAGCACCGTATCGGCCGAGCCGCTGGCGATCAGGTTCTGCATCGGGAGGTCGCGGTACACCTCGAAGCGGTAACGCAGCGGATCGTTTTCCGGATCCACGGCGGGATGCGCTTCCAGCGTGGGATGCAGCGTGGCCACCCACGCGCGATCGCCCGGATTGGCGACCACCGGTACGGACGGCGCTTCGTTCTGCGCATCCATGAGGAACTCGCCGTTGCTCCACTCGCTTTCGGCACGTCCGTCGTTGGCCTTCACGCGCCAGTAGTAGCGCTGGTTCTCGACCAGTTGGTCGACCGCCCAGCTCGTGGTGCCGCTGCCGGCCGGGATCGGATCGGAAACACGCCGGTTGGACGAGTCGAACGTGTTGACCGTGTCGATTTCGAACAGGTAAGTCAGCGTGTCGTGATCGGCGTCGCTCGCATTCTGGGCGATCAACGTCGCCTGACCGGCGCTGGTCACATCCACGCCGTTGATCGGACTGGAGGCCACAGGCGCTGTCGGCGCGGCATTGCCCGTAAACGCCGTGAACCAGCGTGCCGGCGTGGCGGTACGGGCGCCGTGTTCGTCGGTCGCCACCGCACGCCAGTAGTACGTGGCGTGGTTGGTCAGCGATACCGTCATCGTCCAGCTGGTCGTACCGCTGGCATCCGGCGCGATGCCGCTCACCGAGTCATGGAGCTGCGACAAGGTGGCGTCCGGATACACCTCGAAGCTGTAGGTGACGGCATCGCCGTCGCGATCCTGTGCATTGGTCAGCGACAGCGTCGGTGTGAGCGTATCGACTTCCGTACCGGTGCTCGGCGAGGTCAGATTGAAGCTGTCGGGTGCGTCGTTGAACAGGTTGGTGAAGAACGAACCATCGACCCAGGCGCTCTGGATGTCGTCCGCGGCCAACGCACGCGCACGCCAGTAGTAACGATGGTTGTCGTTGAGGTCGTCGGCCGGACGCCACACGGTCAGTTGGCCGGCCGTGGGATTCTTCGGCACCGTGGCCTCGCCGAGTTTCTGCGTCAGGCCTTCGTCGTCATAGAGTTCGAACAGAACCGAGCGAGTCGGATCGTTGCTCGCCTGGCCGGTAAGCACCTGCAGTTCCGGGCGCAGACTGGGCACTTCGGCGCCGACGAGCGGACCGACCAGTTGCGGAATCGACGGGCCCGGCGGCGGTTCGGCAGACTCGACGAGAATCCGCGCCGAACGTGTGGCCGACAGGCTGCCATCGGTCGCCAGGTAATTGATGACGTATTCACCCGCCTGGCCCATAGCCGGCACCCAGTCGAAGATACCGGTGCCATCGCCTTGATCGATGAAGGTCGCGCCGGTCGGCAACGGTTCGGCCGACAAGGTGACGTGCCGCCCCATCGGGCTGGAGGCCTCGACCAGGAAGCCGAGCTGCTGCTTCTCCTTGATCACGCGATCCGGAACGAACTGAAGCACCGGCGGACGTGGTTCCGTGGACAGATCACGGAACGCGACGTTGTACTCACCTGGCGAGTTCACGTCGAAGACGTTGAACCAGTATTCCCACTGCTTGGTGTCCGGATTCTTGGTCTTGGACAACCAGACGTTTTCGGTAGCCATCGACTTAGCGTCCGCGCGCAGGACCGGACCCAGCAGCTTCTGGCCCTGGTACGGATCGGGCTTGCGCACGTAGAGGAAGCCGATGGACGGAGGCAGCGTCAAGCGATAGCCGCCGTTGGCGGCGGCCAGCGTGGCTTCCGCCGAACGATCGGTGACGTCGTTGTCCGGACCGGCGGACTCGTAGACCTTCAGCAACGTGCCGTCGATGGCCAGGAAGTCGCGCACCATGTCGCGTCCCGGCAGGTCCACTCGGACGTCGCGCAGCAACAGATGCGCGTTCGTCGCCTGCAGGAGCGACGTCAGCGCGCCGCCGAGCTCGTCGGCATGGGTGAAGGTGGCCGTGAAGTCGACGAAACGTCCCGCCAGATTGCTCTCCATCAGCCAGCGGCCCATCTTGCTGGAGCTGGACGGGATGTCGCCGAAGTTGACCAGCAGCGAGTTGCCGGCGGGCAGATCCTGCACGTAGCTGCCCGTAATGACGAAGCTGATGGGCAGGCCCTGTGCGTTCTCGACGATCTTCGGCTGCGCCGATTCGATCTTCAGCGACTTGGCCGCGGCCATGCCGGTGTTCTTGACGCGAACACCCAGGGTGTAGGGCTCCGGCGCTTCGATCTCCGCGGTGAAGGGATCGTCCGCGATCACGTCGCGGGTGAGGAAGTAATCGAGCGTCAGCTGCGGCAGCGGCTTGACCGTGATCGCATCCGGATTGAGCTCCATCACGTGCGTCTCGCTGCCGAAGCGATAGCGCAGCGTCGCACCGACCAGATAGCGCTTGCCGAGCGGTGAGTTCTGGGCAGCGCCGGGCGCGGGGATCAACAGCCAGTTGATCGTGGCGGTCGAACCGCCCGCGACCTGGCCGGCGCCATCGACGTCGTCGATGCCCTGCTTGCTGCTGACGCGGATGAAGAACTTCGCGTTGAGATTATTGGGGTCGGTGGTGATCTCGACCGGCGTGCCGATCTCGTCGGTCACCTTCACGTCGACATCTACTTCGGTCAACGCCGTGGTGGGCAACGAGTTGGTGATGCGCATTTCCGCATCGAACGCCTGGCGCTCGAGCGTGAGCTCCTGCTTGATCTCGATCTTGACGCGCGCGCAGACGGATTCCTGGGCGTGGGCCGGAGCCGCGATTGCGCTCAGTGCCAACGCTGTAGCCAGTCCGGCCCGAAGCCAGCTCTCAATACCCCATTTCATCCTTTAGCCCCCAAAACGCGCTCCATACATCGACGAGTAACGCAGCCATCCACTGCTAGATCCCCTGCAACCTATATCGGCCACTTCTGAAGCAGACTTTGCGTTACCAGTTCGCGCTCATCGAATTGACTCAAGTAGTTTTTCAAATGCGCCAGGACCTTCCGGTCTTCTTTTATTCCTCTGACTTTTTCCCGAAGCTCGCCAACCGTTATTTTTTGCGGCGGACTTACGCGGTACTCGCTTAAGGTGAATCTCCAAAGAAAACTGAGCGGACGTGCCCAGGCGCGCCGCTTTCCTGTCGGCACGAACTCCCGGAAGGATCCATTCAGTTCGACGATCCATCCGGGAATCTCGGAACGGAAATACTCTTTGCACACCATGATTTCCTCGGAGAGGAAATTAAGGCCGGCTGCCCTGAGTCCCACTTCTTGATCGGCACTGAAGTAGCCGTTGAGACAGACCAGCGCAGGCAGGTCGAGGCTCACCGCACCAAAACTAGTTGCAGTCACAGCTGCCCTCCTCGCCATCGCCTTCGTCATCCCCGCCCTTGGGCTGGGGAAGCAGACCCAACAGGTACGATCCGATGCCGGCTATCGCAGCCTTACGCCACGACTCCATATAGCCCATGCGTTCGAGCAACCCCATGCGCTCGAACTGGTTGTTCAGGCGCCCGGTCACCGGGTACTGCAGGTTCAACGGGAAATTGGTGATCCAATGCGGCCAGTCCCAGGCCTGCTTGACGAAAATATGATCGGTCGTAAGCCACTGGGAGGTTGATACCGCTCGCGAGTTTCTTGCGACTTCGCCCATCTTTTGCAGCATATTCCGCATGTTGTTCCAGTTGCTGGTCTTGGAAAATGCCTTGAAGAAATTCTTGGCAGTCTTGAAACCGCCCTTGGCGAGCGCCTTCACGCCATAGCCGATGCCGGTGGCGTCGGTAATGGCAAGCACGGTATTGATGGTGCCCCAGATGTAGCGCCCGCACTGGAAGTCATTGACCGCTTCGCGTGCGGAACCCCACACAGGGATAAAGCTTTCGAAGAAACCGGGCGCTCCGACGTTGAGGCCGTAGATGTCTATGAAGTTGGTGGGTGAAGCATCCGCATAAGCGTACCGATTCAGGCCGCCGCTCAGTCCTAAGGGATCTTCCGACGTATAGCGACCGACGACCGGGTCGTAATACCGATGCACGTTGTAGTGCAGACCGGTTTCGGCATCGAAATATTGCCCAGGGAATCGCCACGGCTGTTCTACGCTGGATCCGGCGGCCAACGAAGCGAAGCCGAATGCGCCGACCTCGCTGGCCGCCCAAACCACGTTCCCCGCCTTGTCCGTCAACATCCGCGGCATACCCAGCGGATCGTTGTGGTAGTAGAAGTAGTCCGCGCCGCGGTGCAGGAACAAGGGGTCGGTGCTGTACGTGTTGCCCGGCTGCCAACCGTAGCTCTGCAGCACGGTGCCGTCGGCCGCTACTTCTGCCAGCAGACCTTCTTCGCCCTGCAGGAACACGCGCTTGCCGGCCGTAGCACCGCTATTGGCCGCACCGATGCTCGTGACTTCCTTGCTCAGGCGATAGCCGAAGGGATCGTAGGCGTAGCGTGCGACAACCTCGCCAGCACCATCGCGCACTTCCACCAATCGGTTGTAGCCGTCGTAGGCGTAGTGCGTGGTGCGCAGCGGTTCGGCCCGGCCAGCGTCGATCTTCTGGATCAGGTTGCCTGCCGGGTCGTAGCGATACTCGACAGAGCCGCGCCTGATCAGTCGGTTGGCGTCGTCATATTCCCATTGGCTGGATACGACGCTATCGCTCAGTCGATTATTGGCGTGATCGAGTTCGAAGGTTTCGGTGCCGCCCCAGCCGGACGGATTCGCCTCCTTGAGGCGCATCGCGTCGTCGTAGACATAGTCGATACGCTTGGCCTGCGTCGTGCGGCTAGTCACTTCGCCCAGCTTGCCGTAGACGCTGGACTGTTCGAACAGCGGCGACTGCGAGGGACCGCTGACGCGCAGGCGTGTCGGCGTCAGGTAGCCGTTACGCTCGATCTCCTGGGTGGTGCCACCTGGCAACGTGATCTTGCTGGGCTCGGTCCATTGCCGCTCGGCGACGGCGATCGATCCCTCGTTAGGGAGATCCACGCGCTCCAAGTTCCCATTGCCGTCGTAGGCGTAGGTGATCGCTGTGCCGTCGGGGCCCGTGTAAGTGTGAACCTGTCCGTTGGGATAGTAGGTGTACGTGCGGGTCAGCGTCGTCCCGTCGATGGTGACCGACTCGCTCAGACGTCGGTTGGCATCGTCATAGGTCGACGTGCTGCTCGCATTTCCGGAATTCCATCCGGTCAAGCGATTGCCATTGTCCCAGGTGAAGCTGTCCGCCAGCTCCAGGCTGCCATCAGGTCGATACGACTTGCGCTCGCGCAGGCGGCCACCGGCATCGTAGTCGAAGGTCAGCTTGAAACCGTTGGGCCGCTGGACCTCCGACGGACGTCCGGCATCGTCGTAGACGTAGACAGTGGCCTGGTTCTCGGCATTGATCTCGCGGACCACCTGGTTACGGCGGTCGTATTCGAGTCGCGTCGTGTGGCCCAACTGGTCGGTAATGCTGATCAGGTTGCTGCGGTGGTCGTACCCGAGCGTCACTACGCGGCCGAGCTCGTCCTTCCCCACCTTCGGCCGCTCCAGGGCATCGTATTCGGTGGAGACGACCTTGCTGTAGGCATTGACGACGGACTTGGGCTCCCCGCGGAACTCGTAGTCCACGGCGGCGGTACGCGTTTCCCCGTCCGAGATCTCCGCGACCTGGGTCAACTGCTGTTTGGCGTTGTAGCGCAGCAGATTCTGCAGCGCAGGGTAGTTCACCTTGGATACCAAGTCGCTGCCGCGGTCGAGGCCGTCGACATCGCTGTAATCGAAGGTCGTGACGGTGCCTTCTCCATCGGTTCTGGAGACGACGCGATCCTGACTGTCGTACGCGAGCGAAATGCGTTGATTCAACGAATCGGAGCCCGCCGTCACCCGGCCTGCCTTGTCGTACTCCAAGGTCACCGTCGCGCCGGTCGGATCCTCCGACTGCCGAGGACGCCCCGCCTCGTCATAGCGGAGCTGATACTGCTTGGACCTGGGGTCCGTCAGCGAAACCAGGCGATCGGCCTTGTCGTAGCTGAAATGCGTGGTCAGCTGATTCGGATCGGTCGCGGTGAGGCGATTTCCATGCGCGTCGTACGTGTATACCCATTCGTGCGCGAGCGGATCGATCTCCTTGAGCATATTGCCCATGGCGTCGTATTCGTACTTCCAGGTCTTGCCCTCGCCGTCCACCATTTCACGGACATTGCCGCTGGCGTCGTAGCGAAGACTGATCTCCACGTCCGGATCGCTCGTGCCACCGGCATTGATACCGCCCTTTCTACGGATCAGCTGGGGCAGTCCCTGAGCATCAGGCTGGTATTCGGTGATCTGTTCTTCTGGTTTCCCGGCAGCCGCCGTCAGCTTCAGAAGATTGCCCTTGCCGTCGTAGGCCAGGCGCGATGCCACGCCCGCCTCATCGACCACTTCGCGCGGGTCGGCTGAAGCGTTGTCGTAGGTGATGTTGACCGACGTGCCATCTTCGGCGATGCGGCGTGTCACCTGATCGAAGTTGTTGCGCTCGACCTGGACGACGCCGCTCCGTTCATCGGTGTAACGCATCGACTGACGGCTGCCCTGCGCCGTCATCAACGTCTTGCCATTGACCTCGCGGTAAACGACGCGGCCTTCCTGGTCGTAATGGCGCGTCTCGATCTTCCGGCCACTGGTCGTCTGCGGATACTTGATGGTGGTGCTGAATTCCTTCTTCAGCTTGTCGTAGCCGTACTCGAACTCGGTGACACCCTGGTCCGGCGCGGTGATGCGGGTGACGCGGGCAGTGACGCCATAGTCGATCGCGGTCGCTCGGCCCTCGGCGTCGATGACCTTGGTGATCTTGACCGTCGTGTTGACGGTGAACGCGAGGCTGGCCGAGCCGGAGCTGCCTCCGGTGCTCGCTCCGAATCCTCCGGGCCCATCGTAGGACGTGGTATTGACCGCGCCGTATTCGAAGGAGGTCGTATTGTTGCGCGCGTCCACGACGTGGCGCAGCCGGCCCTTGTCGTCGTACTGATATTGGACGCGACGGATGGAGCCGTCGATCGGCGTGTGGTCGCGGATCTCGCGGATGAAGTTGGCGCTGCCATCGGTATAGAGCAGCGTGAATACGGTGCGGCCGTTATCGTCCAGCACGCGTTCGATCTGGCCGTGCGAGCCGTACTGGAACCACACGCGCAGGTCGTTGCGATCGCCGTAGCTGCTGATGCGGCCCAGGTTGTCGTACTCGATCCATTGACCGGTGCGATCGGTCCAGCGGAAGCCGCTCACTTGCGTGACCGCTACGCCACCCTGCCCCGGCTTGCCTGCCGCCGGATGGGCATCGGGCCCGGCGCTCACCGGCAATACCGGCACCGGCTGCGGCCGCACGACGAACCGCGGGAACTTGCTGCTGACGTACGACGTGCCGTCGGTACTGCGCGAGAACCCGACGCCCTTGCGGGCGAGGAACTGCATCGTGCTCAGGTCCTGCAACGGATGGCCTTCGGCGTCGCGGCCGAAGTACGGGTCGTTGGGAACGCGTGCCTGTTCGACGTTGCTGGCCGGCGGCTCATACATCAGCGCCTGCGTGCCGCTGCTGGCCGTCGTGTCGCAGCTGTTGACGCCATCGATGATAGTGCAGCTGAAGAACGCACCGATCGAGGCGTAGTGCGCCTTGTTGTACGCCGGCGTACCCAGTCCGGACCACTGCCGGTTGAACACCCAGCGCGTGCCGTCGTAGTCGCGGTTGATGCGAACATAGCCGCCGGGAACCTTGACCTGCAGATCGTCCTGGGCAACGGTGAAGTCGCCATTGGCGCTACCCAGGCCCATGGTGCCGTTGCCGTTCAGCGGATAGGTCACCTGCGCATTGGCCGCCAGCGCCATCAGGGACAGGCCGAACGCCGCGACGGCGCGAACCCAGTACCGGACGGCTCGGGGACGGTCGAAGACGATCGATGCGACGCGAATCATGCTGCTCCTTGCGTTCATTTATTGACCGCCCTCGTTGCCGCTGCTGGACTGCTTGTTCTTCGGTTCGAAGCAATCACCGCTGCCCTTGGTGCACAGCGGTAGGCCCGGCATCGGCGAGTAGCCGCCGCCGCTTCCGCCACCCCAGCCACCGCCGCCCGCGCCACCCGATCCGCCTATCGGCGTGCCGCCCACCGGGCAGCCCCAGCTCTCGACGTAGAACCAGTTCGCGCTGGAGCCGCAGTTCGTACTCTCCTGGCCATTGGCGCAGGTGTACTGGCAGGTCTGGCGCAGCCGATTGCTGTAGGTGAAGCAGCCGGGCGTGCCGCCGCTGGATGCCGTGGCGTTGGCCGTGGCGGGCGCGGACACGTCACTGGAAGCCTTTTGCATCGACGGGCCGCTCGCGCTCGTTTCTTCCGCGGCTGCGGCGGATGCCGACATCGCCAGTGTTTGTGGCGCCGTCTCGGCCGAGCCGAACGAGCGCAGCGCGATCACCCGGTACGGCAGGCGAACACGCTGCTTGGCCTGCAGACTCGTCGGCGGCTGCGCGAGGAACTCGAACTTGAAGAATTCGTCGCTGGTCGGGAACTGCGTCTGCAGGTTGTCGGCGCGCAACAGGCCGTAGTTGGTGAGGATCAACTCGCCTTGGAAGACCTGGCCGGCGGTCATTTTCGGCAGGTTGATGCTGGTTGGTTGCAGGACCACCACCGGCGCGGGCACGTCGGTCTCGAAGGTCGCATTGAGGGTGATCTCGTAGCGGTCTTCGATCGTGATCTCGCGCACCGACCACTCCACCGAGATCAGCGTGTACTCGAGGAACACCGATTGATGGCCGACCACACCGGGCTTGATCGACAGACGACCGGTGGCCTCCTGGTGCGTCTGCGCGCTGGCCTTGAAGCGGTAGGTACCTGCCGGGATGTTGAGGAACAGGGCCTGGCCCAACTCGTCCGTGACGAACTCGTAGGTCTGGCTGATGACTGCTTCGTTCTGCAGGTAGATCCGCGCGCCCTTCAGACCGGGGATCGGGTTGGAGTTGGCATCGAACGTGCCGGTGTAGATGTCGGACACGTGGAACTCGACGCTGCCCTGCCCGGATTCGGTGACCGAGACGGCGATACCCAGATCGGCGGCCGGAACGTTGCTGCCGGCGAAGCGCAGGTTGAGCTGGTAGATGCCTTCCGCCGTGCCGGCCGGCGGCGCGATGTTGAGATCGATCGTGCGCTTTTCGCCGATGCCGATGGCGCCGATTGCCGGATTCGAGGCGATGGTCACCCAGCTCGGCAGCGGACTGCCATCCTTCGCGACCAGTTGCACCGCCACATCGGACGCCGCAGTGAAGCCCTTGTTTTCCAGGACCACCTGCTCGATCACCGTGTTGCCGCGCGCCAGGCCGGTCTCCACGAAGTCGCGGCTCGGATAGAGCGCCGGCTTGGCTTCGGTCAATTCGTAGTTGACCTGCAACAAGGCCAATGGCGTTGCCCCCGAACCGTCGGCGACCACCGCCAGCACCAGCTGGCCGAACCGCGCCGCGGAGTTGTCGCCGGAAATGCTGACCGGCAACGCCAGGTTCTGTCGCGGCGCAATGTTGATCGGCGCGCCGGGTTCGACCTTGATGCCGGGAAGCAGCGAACCGCTGGGCTGGTATTCGGGCAGATACGCAACACGGACATTGTTCAGTTGCGAGCCCGTACCGGTCGTAGCGCGGTAGTCGATGCGGTACGGATAGTTGCGCGGCACCGTCAACTTGAACGTGGCCGGGCTGAGGTTGACGCGGTTGACCGTGAAGCGGCCCTGGTCCGGGCGATCGGTCATGTCCGGATGGACGGCGCCCACGCGGTACTGGCCGGAGTCGGTCACCGTGGGTTTGAAGACGTAGCGGAAGCTGCCGTCCGCGTTGGTCGTGACGTCCGCCAGGCGTTCGAAGCCTTCCTGATTGAACGCGATCTTCAAGGGCGCATTGGCGACGCCGCCGCCGCTGGAGCGGTCGACCGCGCGGCCGAGAATCACCACGTCGCTGGTGCCGTACGACACCACCGGATCGATGCTCGCGATCTCACCGTAGTACGGCGTTTCGATCAGCGCGACGGCACGCTCGCTGCCCATGCCGGGAATGGCGATTTCCTCCGGCTGGCCGGTGCTGTAGCGCAACTTGTCGGCTTCGAGCTTGAGTTTGACCTGGTCCGGCGCACCGACCGGCACGGGCATCCGGAATACGTCGGAGACATAACGCTGGCCAGGCGCGATGCGCGCCACGGTCTGGCCATTGGCCAGCGTGATCACGCCGGCACCCGTCGCCTGCAGATAAGGCGTCGCGCTCAGCAGATTGCCGTCGTTGTCGAGCAGCTTCAGACGCAGCTCGTTGGAAGCCTCGCGACCGAAGTTGCGGGCCGTCAGCAGTTCGACTTCGACGTCGGAGGTGTTCTCCACCGTCAGGCGCACGTTACCGCTGGCGCCGCGAGTGAAATTCTCTGCCTCCATGCCGACGACCAGCGCGCTGTCGACGACTTCGACGTCCTGCGCCCAGCCGAGGCGAGCCAGCTCGCCCTCGCTGGCCGAGTTCTCCAGCATGACCGTCAGTCGCGCCGGGTTGGGAATGTCGGGATAGCCACCGATCACGACCGGCACCAGGCGCGTACCGTTAGCGCCCAGCTCGAAGCTCTCGGAGCGGAACTCGCGATCGGCGATCCGCACGACCACTTGCGCCGCGCTCAGCGGGTCCGCGGACGGGTTGGACACCTGTACGTTCAAGCGATTCATGACATTGCGCTTGAGCGGCGTGCCGCTGACCAGCTGCATCGATGCGTTGGGAAGCACGATGCTGCGTGGCATGCGCACGTCGTTGGCGTCGACGGTCTCCACCGTGTAGCGGCGCTCGCCGCCGGTGAAGCCGGTGTCGGTCAGCGTCTTCGCGGTGGTCGGGGACGGGGTCAGCTTGACTCGGTTGTCGCCGCTGCCGACGAACACGTCGTAACCCACGGTGCCGGTGCCGTTCGGCGCCCAGGTCAGTACCGGCAGGGCTTCGCCGATCTGCTCGACCTGCAGCACCTTCACCGGCAGCAGGCTGAAGTTGAGGTACGCGGAGTTCGAGATAGCCGACTCGTTGCCCGCCGTGTCGAGCGCGGTTACCACGTACGCGTGCTCGGACTGCGACGGAACGGCGTCCATGGCCTGCGCCAGCTTGATGTTTTGCTTGAGCGGCGTGAGCCCTTCCACCGTGGTGATGGATCCGGCCGCGGAACGATAGAGGCGATAGCTGGCCGGTGCCGCACCCACCGGCGGCTGCCAGCGCGCGAGCACGCCTTGCGGCGTAAGTTCCAGTGAGAGGTTTTGCGGCGCGCCCGGTGCAACGCGGCTGGCACGGACCTCGGCGACCGGAGACTGACCGCTCACCGACTCCTGGCCGTTGAACGCGCGCACGGAGGCGACGCTGTAGCGGTAGATGCCATCCACCGGCGTGCTGTCGGTGACATTCGCTTCGGTGCTGCGCGTCAGTGCGACCAGCGCCGTCTCACCGGGGGCTTGGCGATAGATCTGATAGGCCGAGACATCCGGGACGCCCTGCCACTCCAGCAACACCTTGCCACCCGGGAGTGCCGTGCCCTTGATGCCCATCGGCACCTCCAGCGCAGGCAGTTCGCCCTGATAGACCTGGAAGGTATTCCCGGCGGCGATACGCGTGGACACGTTGCCAAGCGCGTCGCGCGTCGCATGGATGAAGACCAGCTGTTCGGGCGATGTCAGCCCGGCGTCCGCGGGAAGGTCAAAACGTGCCTGCCAGGTGCGATCGTCGATACGGCTGACGTCGGCGATCGGCACCGCCATGCGGCCGCTGCCGGACAGCTGATAACTCAACGCGGGCGCAATGCCTGTTGCGCTGGGCTCGTCATAGCCGAGCGTCGCAGTTACCTGTCGGTTCGCATCCACCTTGATCGGCGCCTGCGGGGCCACGGCGAGGGTCTTCACCACCGGGCCCTGCGTGTCGATGCGCAAGGTGGCGCCGTCGCGGACTTCAGTGCCGCGGTTGTTGATCAGGTCGCGTGCGGAGAAGAGCGTAGTGACCAGGCCCGCGCCTGCATCGGCTCCCAGGTTGACCGAGCCCTCGTAGTGCAAGTCATCGCGCTTGATCAGGTCGACCGGAATGGGCATGCCGCCCTCCGGGACCAGACTTAGATAGGGCGCTCCCATCAGCGCTTCGCTGACGGTGACGCTGATGTCCATTCGGCCCTGGCCGAACGTACCGGTATCGGCATCGAACGCGCCCTGCGGGGTGTACGCGATGCGTTCGGCGACGGGCAGCGTGCGGTCGGACACCGCCATGACCTGATTGCTCGGCACGCTGGTGGTGCCCAGTGCGTTCACGGTGACGAGGCGATAGAACGTTTGGCCTTCGGCCGGCGGCACTTCTTCGTAGGTGCGCGTCGACAACGGCAGTCGAGCCACCTTCCGCGCCTGGCTGATCGCAGTGAATTCCGTCGTTGCGCTGTACAACTCGAACGCCGTCGCCGCCGGATCGCTGGCGACGCCCCACGACAGGCGGATCTTGCCGGCGGGAAGCGCGGTGGCAGCCAATGCTTGCGGGGCGGCGGGTTTCGACGTGTCCAGCGTCACCTGCCTGGCTGCGCTGGCCTGGCTGGATCCGCGCACATTGCGCACCACCGCGGCGATGGTGTTCGCGCCCTCGACCAGCGCAGCCGGCGCGGTGAAGTGCTTGTTGAGCACGGCAACCCATTCGCCCTGCGGCACGCCGTTGACCAGCAACTGCACCTCTTTGCCCAGCTCGGTGGTGCCGGTCACATCGATCGATGTCTGGTTGGTCTTGAACCCGGCCGCGGGCGCGGTGATCGTCGGCGGCACCGGCGGCGGCAGTTCGATCTTCAGCGCCTGTTGCCGGGAGGACTCGTTGCCGAAGATGTCCTTGGCCAGAATCGCCAGCGTGTAATCCCCGTTGGGATAGGCCAAAGGATCCAACGCGATGCGGAAGTGACCGCCGCCCAGGTCGAGCAGCGCGATCGCTTCTCCGGCCAGGGTGGCAACGATGGATTCCAAGCCGCTGGCGTCCCCGACGTTGACGTCGAACTGCTTCTCGCCAGGCACGTTGTAGGAGTCGATCAGCTCGATGCCATCGACGCTGAAGGACGAAATCGCCGGAAGCGTGATGTCGGGCGTGACGGTGACCACGGTGGAGGCATCGGTCGCGCCGCCGATACCGGAGGTGCGAAGCGCAATCGTGTACGTGCCCGGCTGGGTGTAGCGCGCCGTGGGAGTCGCGGCATTGCTCGTCTGGCCGTTGCCGAACTCCCACAAATAGCCGCTGATGTTGCCGGTGGACGTGTTGTTCAGCGCAACGTTCAACGGCGCCTCACCGCTCGTCGGGCTGGCTTCGAAGGCGGCAGTCGGCGCCGGGAAGACCTCAACGTCCGCGACTGCGGTGTAATCGGAGAGGTTGCTCGCGCGATCGGTGACCTGCATGCGCGCATACAAGTGCTGGCCGGGCGCAGCCTGTGTGTAGCGGTAGCTGGTGGAGGTTCCCGCGATGGTCGTGTCCAGGACCGGGGTAGCGAAATCCGGATCGTTCGCCAGTACCACGCGGATCGTGTTCGGCCCGCTCGTCGCGTCGGTTGCGCGGAAGCTGTAATCGACGGTCTGCGGCCCCGATTGCCGGGAGCTCAACAGCTCCATCGTCGGGCGGATCTGGTCGATCGTGACCGGGTCGCTGAGACCGGACCACAGCTCCCAAGTGGCGCCGCCGTTGATGCTGCCCCGCACTCTCAACAAGTAGGTTTCCGCTTCGGCAAATCCGCTGTCCAAACGGAAGCTCGAGACATTGCCGAGCGTCTGGGTGTGGACGACCTGACCAGCCAGCGTCTGCACTTCGACCTGGTAGGCATTCAGATCCTGGATCGGGTACCACGACCACGTCGGCGCCTGATTCATGTAACGCGCCGTAGGCCGCGGCGGTTCGGGCGTCAATCCCGATATGTCGATGAAGTTGTAGTTGGCTGCGGGATCGACGGCGTAGGTGCTGCGCGTCGCATCGGGCACGAAAGTGATCGCCTGCCCTTCATGCAATACCGTCTGGTTGCAGCCGACCGGGGCGGTCGTGCTGGCGCCCTGCAGGCCGATCGTTGCCGAGTTGCCCAGGCTGCGCGCGCCGATGAGGTTGCGGTATTGGTATTTGATCTCGTCGGAACCTTCGGACAGGATCGCCTCGAACGTTCCCATCGGCAGGTTTTCGCCGTAGAAATACTGGTTGGTCCACTGGACGATCAGCTTTCTGTTCGGCGCTTCGCCGATCGTCTGATACTTGATCGTGCCTGTCGGTTGGCCGGCGACGTCGGTACGCAGATCGTCCCAGAAGACGTACAGCGTGTTGCCGTAGGCGGGAAGACAGGAATTCGAGTACGCCGTCGTAGGCCCGGAAAACTGCACCAGGCCGTTGGTCGTCACGTAGAACTGCGTAAACGTCTGGCCGTAGTAGTTGAATGAAAACCCCACCGGGAACGGACCCGCGGCGCGGTCGTCGCCGAACAATCCCGTATCGATACCTGCGTGCGAGATCGCGGGTGTCACGAGCAGCAACAAGAACACCATGAGACCCATGGCGCGTCGCGCGAGCGAGTGCCACAGCGACGGCTTCGGCACAGCGTTTTCATTTCGCTCCGCGCCCGGATCGGCAAGTGGCCCAGCGTGCGGTGCAAGCGCGGAGGCGCGGTAGGAAGTCGCAGAACGAAGCAGCATGGATACAGTTCCTGGCATGTGTTGCCCGCATGCCCGGACTGCCTCGCGGCGAGGTCTCGAGCCAAACGGATACGACCGACCGGAATCCCGGCCGGCGTCAGGGATGCAGATGTCTCAGGGTTGGATCACGCGCAGTCGTAGCGCGCGACAAGCTGGCTGCATCGATGGGCGCGGATGGCCCTGCCAAGCCCGCTGGTCCTTCTGAAAGGTGCGGGTACTGCGACTCGCGGGCGCGCTGCGCGCCCGAATCCCTAAACGATCCATGCTTTCCCCTAGTAAATCCCTGTGTTCCATGAGCGTGAGGGAAGCCCCCTTCCCACACGCCAAATTCAGCATAGCCAAGATTTGTGACGGATCGCAACTACGGGGCAGATCTTCAGCCGCGGGAGCACCGCGCGGACCGAAGCATTCACGTGGCGGTGCACCGTCGTACCCTATCGGCGCGAGCGGTTACCCTGCATGGCAATGAACACGCTTTACGACCAGCACAGCGGCATTCCCGTCGATCCGACGACCTCGCTCTACCGGCTGGGTGCCGGTGGACCGAGCCTGCCGGCCGGCCTGGCCGCGGCCGGCGCCACCGGGCGGCGAGTGGCGTTGCTGCACATCGACATCGATCGCTTCGGCGCGATCAACGACAGCATGGGGCAGATGATGGGCGACCAGGTGCTCGCCGCCATCGCCCGGCGCTTGAGCAAGGCGATGCCCGCGGGCGGTTGGCTGTGGCGCCTGGGCAGCGACGAGTTTCTGGCGGGCGTCGGCTATCGCCCCGACGAGCCCGACGGCGTCTCCCTGGCCGAGCGGCTGCGGGACGCTTTCGATGCGCCGTTGTCGATTCCGCCGTATGCGCTGCGGGTGAATTTCGCCATCGGTATCGCGGTCTATCCCGACGATGCGCAGGACGCCGCCGGCCTGCTCGCCCAGGCTGAACACGCGGTGCGGCTGGCCAAGCGCGAAGGCAAAAACGGCCAGGGCTTGTCGCTGCTGGCCGACAGCGCCGTGCAGAACCAGGAGAACCTGTCGCGCACCATCGTCGATGCGATGACGAACAACGAGTTCCAGTTGTTCTACCAGCCGACCGCCAATGCGCAGGACGGCAGCATCGACTCGGTGAGCGTATTGCTGCGCTGGCAGACGCCGATGCATGGACTGCTGCGGCCGGGCAGCTTCCTCGATTTGATCGACCGCAGCGGCCTGTCGGCGCGCGTCGGCTACTGGGTCGTCAACCGTGCGATGGCGCAGCTCGCGCGATGGCGCGCGGAAGGCGTCGACTACCTCAACATCGCCGTGCACCTGGCCAACCCAATGCTGCTGCGGCCCGATTGCGCGGATCTGATCGGGCAGATGTTGCACAAGTTCGGCATTCCGCCGCAGAACGTCGAGTTCGAGATCTCCGAAAGCGTGCTCGCGATGGATTCGCTGAACGTCGCCGACACGCTGGCGAACCTGCGCAGGCTCGGCGCGACGCTGACGGTGCAGGATTTCGGCATGGGCGGCCTGGGCATGGCGGCGCTGGCGCAGTACCCGCTGGATCGCCTCAAGATCGACCGCAGCCTGATCCACGGCGTCGCGAGCGACCCACGCGCGGCTGCGATCGTGCGAGGGATCATCGCGCTCGGCCATCGTCTGGACATGAAGGTGACGGCCAAGGGCGTGGAGACCGAGGCCGAGCTCAACTTCCTGCGCCGCAACCACTGCGACTTCTTCCTCGGTCACCTGTTCAGCCCGCCCCGTCCCGCCGAGGACCTGGGCGAACTGATCCGCCGCCGCTTCCTGTTGCCGCAGGCGTTCGCCGCGACGCGGCCCGAGCGCACGCTGCTGCTGCTCGACGACGAAAGCAATGTCCTCAATTCGCTCGTGCGCCTGTTCCGCCGCGACGGCTACCGCCTGCTCACCGCGGGCAGCGTGCGCGAGGCCTTCGACCTGCTCGCCAGCAATCCGGTGCAGGTCATCGTGTCGGACCAGCGCATGCCGGACATGAACGGCACCGAGTTCCTGGAGCGGGTCCGCGATCTGTATCCCGACACCATCCGCATGGTGCTGTCCGGCTACACCGACCTGGCCACGATCACGGATGCGATCAACCGCGGCGCGATCTATCGCTTCCTGACCAAACCCTGGAACGACGAAGAACTGCGCGCGCACATCCACGATGCGTTTCGCGCGCACGAGCGGGCATCCACCTACGAAGAAAACTTCTGAGCCGCAACCGTCTCCGCTTATGCGCGGATGCGGCATTTGTCCGCTAGGACGTCAACCCGGAGCGGAGGTCTCCGATGTCGGCTGCCGGATCGGCAATACCAGGCGGAATACGCTGCCACTGCCGACTGTGCTGCTGACTTCGATGCGGCCGTGATGCTTGGCGACGATGTTGTACGCGACCGCCAGGCCCAGGCCGGTGCCGCGCCCGATCGGCTTGGTGGTGAAGAACGGTTCGAAGATGCGCGGCAATACGTCCGCCGGGATGCCGCAGCCGGTATCGGCCACGCTGATCCAGGCCTCACCGTTCTCTGCGCCGGTCGTGATGGCGATGCTGCCGCGGTTCTCGATCGACTGGCCGGCGTTGATGAGCAGCGTCATCAGCACCTGGTTGATTTCGGAGCCGTGGCATTCGACCAGAGGCATCTTGCCGTAGTGCTTCTCCAGGTGAACCTTGTACTTGAGCTCGTTCCAGACGATGTTGATCGTGGATTCCAGGCCCTTGTGCAGATCCACGGGGCGCATCGGCTCGCTGCTGCTGCGCGAGAAATCCTTGAGGTCCTGCACGATCTTGGTGACGCGCTCGATGCCTTCGCGCGATTCCTCGAGCAGTTTGGGTAGATCGCCGGTGATGAAATCGATGTCGAGGCGATCGCGCTTGGCCTGTACTTCGTGACGGCGGGCGGCGGGATCGTCGGATTGCAGTGCGTAGTCGTAGCACTCGACCAGCGCGAGCAAGGCGCTGACGTATTCCTGCAGCGTGCCCAGGTTCGAATGCACGTAGCCGATCGGATTGTTGATCTCGTGCGCGACGCCGGCGGCGAGCTGGCCGATCGAGGCCATCTTCTCCGACTGCAGCAGTTGTTCCTGCGTGCCGGCCAGGCGCCTGTAGGTGTGCTCCAGTTCGCTACGCTGCGCCTTCAATGCGCTGAGCTGCAGGTCGGCGATCAGGCTCGCCTCGCCGATGGTGAGCAGGCTGCGCGCCACTCCGCCCTGCATGCCGGTGTACAGGCGCAGGCCCAGCACCGTGCCTTCGACGCTCAGCTCTCCACACCAGCGGCCCTTGGCCCATGCCTCCGCCCATTCGCGCGACGACAGCAGGCCAAGCAGAAACTCCGGACCTGCACCGGGGCACAACTTGTCCGCGAGCATCTGGCTCGACGGATTGGCGTGAAGGATCCGGCCGTTCGCATCGACCAGCATGACGGCTGTGCCGGCGACATCGACGGCCCAGCGCAGGTCGTCGCCCGTGGATTCGGGCGACGGATTCGTTTCGTGTTCGCTCATCCCACTCCGAGGCAGCGCGCCGTAGGACTGGCGCCGGGCTGCCCGGTGGAATCGTACACGCCGGTGGATTCGACGCGGCCAAGATGACGCAGGGCCCAGCTCACTTCGCGGCGCCGCCGCGCCAGCAGGATGCCGTTGGCCTGGTTGAAGTCGCGCAGCTCCCGCAGGCGGTCGGCGTCGGCCGGCTGCGTGGGCAGGCTCTCGGCCTGGCGCAGCGCCGCCAGCTTGGCGGCGGTCGAGCTCAACAGTGCGTCCGCGTCGTGTTCGAGCAGCGCCCGGCGCTCTGCCGTGAGCGCGCGTTCCAGCGCTTCGAGCGGATGTAGCACGGGCGCGGCGTCGACGGTTGAAGACATCACTCTGGGAATGCCGGTGACGTGGCGGGCTTTACTTCGTCAGTGCGCGGTCGAGATCGAGCATGCGGCTGGCGATCTGCTCGGCATCGACACGGTAGCTGCCATCCGCGATCGCGGCCCGCAGCGCATTGACGCGCGCCATGTCGAGGCCGGCGGGTGCGGCGCCCAGTTCGCGTTCCAGGGCCTGCAGGCTTTCGGCTTCGCCGGTGAAGCGCACGCTCTCGGCCGCGCCGGTGGCGGCGACCGGTTGGGCTCGTTCGTTGCCTGCACGTTGGGCAGCCGAGGTCGTGGCGGTCTCGGCCGGGCGGACAGCGGGCAGCGATCCTTCGATCTTGTGGGTCATGACACGCTCCTGATAGCTCGGTCGAACACTGTAACGGCACCCCCGCCGGTAACTTGAGGGCCGCAGAATCGATGGCGGATGCAGCGGCTCACGGGAGTATCTCCACTTCCCCGTCCCCGATGATCCGGCCGCGAAGGATACGGCCGGACGAGGCGTTTTCCACCGCGATCCGCCCGCCCGGCTGGGCCGCCCCCAGGGCTCGCCCCTGCATGCGTACTTCCACGCCGCCGGAGCGCGCCACCAGGGTCACAGGGTCGCCGCGGCGCAGATTGGCGATCGCCCCGAAATCGGCTTCGGTCGGCACGCTGCCCGCCGCCAGCAGGCGGCTCGGGATACGGCCGATCAGAACGGCGGGATCGTTGAAGGGCGTGCCGGCCAACGCAGCCACTTCGCGGTGCTGCACGACCAGATGGCCCGCCGTGATCGGCACGCCGGGCGATGCCGGCATGGCCAGGACGACGACGTCCGCTTCGCGATGCGCCTGCACCTGTACATAGACGCGCCAGCCGGGAGCATCAGGGCAGCGGACCAGCGCCGTACGCGGTCCGGAAGCCACGGCCTGCAACGGCTGCACACAGCGGGTAAGGCGCAGGGCGGGATCGAGCGTCGTCTCCGCATCGGCGGGAGCACCCAATGCCGTGATCGCCGCGTTGCGCACGTCCTGCAACGGATGCACCTCAGCACCGGCCAGCGCCCTGCCCGCGCATGCGAGCATGGCGGCCAGGATGAGCGGCGACACGGCGGCGGAACGTCGAAGGAATGGCATGCCCGCCCTCGTGCAAGCCGCGTGCCCGGCGCCCGAGTCGGCCATCGCGAGAGGGCTCGCTCAAGAAACGCCCATCGCGGCCGTCAAAGCGCCCATGAGCCAGGACCTGCTTGACCGCATCGACCAACGCACCCGGCTGGCCGGCCACAACCGGCTGGCGTTGCTGCTGTTCCGGCTCGCCTCGCGTCAGCTTTTTGGCGTGAACGTCTTCAAGGTGCAGGAAGTGCTCCCGCGCCCGGCCTTGTTCACCCTGCCCTCGCTGCCCGCGGCGTTCGCCGGCGCCGCCGACGTGCGCGGACGCAGCGTGCCGGTGCTCGATCTGGCGCGTGCCATCGGCCATCCGAGCGAGCCGGGCTTCGAACCCAAGTACCTGGTCGTCACCGAATTCAACCGTTCCGTGCAGGGCTTCCTGGTCGGCGGCGTGGACCGCATCGTCAACATCGCGGTCGAGCAGATCCAGCCGCCGCCGGAACTGGGCGGCGACTGCCACTACCTCACCGGCGTGACGCGCCACCAGGGCGAGCTGATCCAGCTGATCGACGTGGAAAGCGTGCTCGCCGAATCCGCGCCGCGCAGCAGCGATGCCAGCCAGATCACGCAGCTGGCGGCCTCCACCGGTCCGCGCGAAGTGCTGGTCGTCGACGATTCACGCGTGGCGCGCAACCAGATCCGCGCCGTGCTGCATCAGCTGGGCCTGGAGGCGACGCTGCTCTCGGACGGCCGCCAGGCCCTCGACCATCTGCGCCAGCTGGCCCAGTCCGGCCAGTCGCCGCACGAGCGCTACGCCATGGTCATCTCCGACATCGAGATGCCGGCGATGGACGGCTACACGCTCACGACGGAAATCCGTCACGACCCGGCGCTGCGCGGCCTGTTCGTGCTGCTGCACACCTCGCTGTCGGGCGTGTTCAACCAAGCGATGGTGGAGCGCGTGGGCGCCGATGATTTCGTGCCGAAGTACTCCGAGAAGGACCTCGCGGACCGGATCGCGGCGCGCATCCGCTCTCTCTAGAGCCGCGTTGACCCGCCATCGGGTTCCAAAACGCGGCGGGCCTTGACCCGCCGCGCGCGTCTCTGGCACGCCGCTTGCCTCGCCCGGGAAGACGCAGCACCGGCTGCATCGCTCCCGGAGGGGCCCATGTCCGACTTCCTTGGTATTCACGGCACCGCGCTGGCGTTGCGTGAGCAGCGCTTGCAGCTGCTCGCCGCCAACATCGCCAACGCCGACACGCCGCACTACCAGGCGCAGGACCTGGACTTCACCGCTGCCCTGCGCGGCGCCCTGCAACCGGGCGCGCAAGTAACTGCCGCAGGCGGCGACGCGATCCAGCAGGCCGTCGCGGGCGCGCGTTACCTGCGCCCTGCCAGCCAGCCGAGTCTGGACGGCAACACCGTCGATGGCGATCGCGAAAACGCCGCCTATGCGCAGGCCGCGGTCGAGTACCGCGCCTCGCTCTCCTTCATCGAATCGAAGGTCCGCTCGATGCTGACCGCGATCACCGGCCAATAAGCAAGGAGCGTGCGATGAGCAACCTGCCCATTTTCGACGTAGCCGGCTCGGCGATGAATGCGCAGTCGGTGCGGCTGAGCACCGTCGCGTCGAATCTCGCCAATGCCGATTCGGTCTCCGGCGATCCCAACACGGTCTTCCGCGCCAAGCAGCCGGTGTTCTCGGCCGAACCGGTCGCGGGCAATCCCGCGCTGGCGGGCGTGCAGGTCACCCAGGTCACCGAAAGCGCCGCTGCGCCACTCAAACGCTATGAACCCGGCCATCCACTCGCGGATGCGCAGGGCTACGTATATGCGCCCGACGTCGACCCGGTCGCGCAGATGGTCGATCTGATCTCGGCCTCGCGCAGCTACCAGGCCAACGTCGAAGTCTTCAACAGCGCGAAAGAACTCGCGATGGCCACGCTGAACATGGGCCGCTGACCTTAATCGGCGATCGCAGAGACTACGGGAACCTTCATGACCACGGTCAGCAACAGCACCACCGACAGCAGCCTCGCCTCGCTGGGCCTTTCGGTACAGCAGAACCAGCGGAGCACTTCGCTCGGCCAGGCCGATTTCCTGCGCCTGATGACCGAGCAGCTCAAGAACCAGGACCCGCTCAAACCGCTCGACAACGCGCAGTTCCTGGGCCAGCTCGCGCAGTTCTCCACCGTGCAGGGCATCGACAAGATGCAGAGCGCGATGCAGGCCGTGGCGAGTGTCATGGAGTCCGATCAGACCTTGCGCGCAGCCGCACTGGTCGGCCGCGACGCCTTGGTCGAAACCGACACGCTAGACGTACAGGCCGGGACCACGGTGCGCGGCGAAATCGCCGCGACGTCCGCCGGCCCGGTCACCGTCGAAATCGTCGACTCAGCGGGCACCCGCGTGCGCACGATGACCGTGCAGGCCAACGCCGCAGGCAGCGTGCCTTTCGAATGGGACGGCAAGAACGACGCCGGCCAGGCGATGGCGGGCGGCCGCTACACCATCCGCGCGGCTTCCGGCGCCGGCAAGGATTCCGAAGCTCTCGCGGTCGGCGTCGCCGCGCACATCGACAGCGTTTCCATCGAGCCCAGCGGGCTCGTCCTCAACCTCAAAGGCCTCGGCAGTCATCCGCTGTCGGCCATACGTCGCATCGGCTGATCGGGCGACGCCACCGCTACGGCACAGGAGCATCTAATGGGTTTCCGCATCTCGCTCAGTGGCATGAACGCGGCTTCGGCCGATCTCAACGTCACCTCGCACAACATCGCCAACGCCAACACCACCGGCTTCAAGCAGTCGCGCGCCGAATTCGCCGACGTGTTCCCGGTGTCGGCCTCGGGCCTGTCGCGCAACGCCATCGGCGCGGGCGTCCGGCTGGAGAAAGTGGCCCAACAGTTCGCCCAGGGCAACGTCGATTTCACCGGGCGCTCGCTCGATCTGGCGCTGTCCGGCCAAGGCTTTTTCACCCTCTCCGCCAATGGCTCCATGGTGTATTCGCGCGCCGGCAACTTCGGCACCGATCGCGACGGCTATGTGGTCAATCCGGCGGGCCAGCGCCTGCAGGTGTTTGCGCCCAATGCCAGCGGCAACGGCTTCGACACCGGCCGCATGAACGATCTGCGCCTGGCCACCGGCGACTCGCCGCCGCAGGCCACCGCATCGGTCGAAGTGGGCACCAATCTGCCCGGCAACGCGACGCCGCCGCTGATCTCACCGTTCGACGCCAACGATCCGACGACGTACAACCACACCACCTCGGTAACCGTGTACGACTCGCTCGGCGCCACGCACACGCAGTCGATGTACTTCATCAAGACCGCCAATCCGAACGAGTGGCAGGTGCAGACGCAGATCGACGGCACCAATGTGGGCGCGCCGCAGACGCTGCAGTACTCGGCCACCGGCCAGCTGACCACCCCGGCGACCGGCCGCATCGCCCTGCCCGCCTTCGCGCCCACCACCGGTGCGGCGCCGATGCCGATCACGCTGGACGTGGGCGGATCCACGCAGTACGGCAGCGCCTTCGGCGTGTCGTCGCTGAACCAGGACGGTTACCCGACCGGCCGCCTCATCAATATCGAAGTCTCGAGCGAAGGCATCGTCAATGCGCGCTACACCAACGGCGTATCCACGCCGCTGGGCCAAGTGGCGCTGACGACTTTCACCAATCCGCAGGGCCTGCAGCCGCTGGGCGACAACGGCTGGGCGGAGACCTTCGAGTCCGGCCAGGCGCGTCGCGGCGCGGCCGGCACCTCCGAATTCGGCCTGGTCCAGGGCGGTGCGCTCGAAGCCTCCAACGTCGATCTCACCGAGCAGTTGGTGAACATGATCACCGCGCAGCGCAACTTCCAGGCGAACGCGCAAATGATCTCGACGCAGGACCAGATCACGCAGACGGTGATCAACATCCGCTGATCCTGATGTCATCCCCGCCTGTGCGGGGATGACTGGAAAAGAGGCACTTCGAGACATCCCATGACCGACCGCTCGCTCTACATCGCCATGACCGGCGCCAGCGCCAATCTGCGCGCACAGGCGTCGGTCGCGCACAACCTGGCCAACACCGACACCGTCGGTTTCCAGGCGACGCTGGACGGAACCCTCGCCGCACCGGTGGCGGGCGCGGGCCTGCCTTCGCGCGTGGCCACCATTTCGCAGACGGTGGGCGTGAGCGCGGCAGCCGGTTCGCTGACGACGACTGGCAATGCCCTGGACGTCGCACTGCAACCGGAACACTGGCTCGCCGTGCAGGATCGCATCGGTGGCGTCGCCTACACGCGTGCCGGCGATCTGCGTATCAACGCGAACGGCCTGCTCACCACGGCCAGCGGCCTGTCGGTCCTCGACCAGGGCGGCGCACCGATGACGGTGCCGCCCAACGATTCACTCCACATCGGCGGCGACGGCACGATTTCGATCGTGCCGCAGGGCCAGCCGGCATCGACGATGTCGAATGTCGGTCGCCTGCAGGTCGTCGCCGCGAACACACGCGACCTGGTGCGCGGCGAAGACGGCCTGATGCGCATGCCGCCCGGCAAGGAAGCACCGCCGCCGGCCGCCGGCAATGTCCTTGCCGCCGGCGTGCTGGAGAACAGCAACGTCGACGGCACCGCGATGCTGGTGTCGATGATCCAGCTCGCGCGGCAGTTCGAGACCCAGGTACGGGTCTTGCACAGTGCCGATGAGAGCGCGCGTGCAGCCAATTCCCTGCTGTCCTCGCGCTGAGTTCGCCCTTCCCTATTTCCGAGAGTAGTCCGCCATGACCCAGGCTCTGTGGATCGCCAAGACCGGCCTCGACGCGCAACAGACGCGCATGGCGGTCATCTCCAACAATCTCGCCAATACCAACACCACCGGCTTCAAGCGCGATCGCGCCAGCTTCGAGGATCTGCTGTATCAAACCGTGCGCCAGCCCGGCGGCGCGTCCTCCGAGCAGACGCAATTGCCCACCGGCCTGTCGACCGGCACCGGTGTGCGCGTGGCCGCCACGGCCAAGCAGTTCGCGCAGGGCAATCTCTCGCAAACCGGCAACGCGCTCGATGTCGCGATAAATGGCCGCGGCTTCTTCGAGGTGCTGATGCCCGACGGCAGCACCGCCTACACGCGCGACGGCAGCTTCCAGCTCAATTCGCAGGGCGAACTGGTGACCAATTCCGGCTACCCGGTGCAGCCTGGCCTGCAGTTCCCCGAAGGCACGCAGAGCGTGACCGTCGGCAGCGATGGCACCGTCAGCGCGCAGATCGCCGGTCAGGCCGCATCCGTGCAGGTCGGCCAGCTGACACTGGCGGACTTCGTCAATCCCGCCGGCCTGCAGGCCAAGGGCGAGAACCTCTTCGTCGAAACCAGCGCGAGCGGTCCCGCGCAGAGCGGCGCGCCTGGACAGGGCGGCGTCGGCGTGCTGGTCCAGGGGGCACTGGAAGGTTCCAACGTGAACGTGGTCGAGGAGCTGGTGTCGATGATCGAAACCCAGCGCGCGTACGAGACCAACGCCAAGGCGATCTCGACCACCGACCAGATGCTGGGCTACCTCAACAACAACCTGTGATCACGGCGATGAAAGCACTGCTCGCCTGCACCGCCCTGCTCGCCCTGTCCGGCTGCGCCACCGTCGTCGGCGACGTGAAACCGTTCGCGGCCGAGACCGGTTCGCAAGCCGGACGCCCCGCGCCGGTTCAGACCTACGCGTCCGCCGCTCCGACGACGGGCGATGGCGGCGGCTCGATCTACGCTGGCGCCGGCAACGGCAATGGCCACAACGGCCCGCGCATGCGCCTGTTCGAAGACAACAAGGCGCGCGACGTCGGCGACCTGCTGACCCTTGTCCTGGTCGAGAACACCAGCGCCAAGACCAACGCCAAGACCGCGGTGAAGAAGGACTCGGGTGTCGACATTTCGGCGCCGACGATCTTCGGCCAGGAAGTCACCTACAAGGGCAAGCCGCTGCTGCAGGCCGGGATCGAGGGCTCGCGCGACTTCTCCGGTACCGGCGACAGCGCGCAAAGCAACCGGCTGGACGGGAACATCACCGTCTCCGTGGTCGAGAACCTCGGCAACGGCAACCTGCGCATCGCCGGCGAGAAGCGCCTGCGCCTGAACCAGGGCGATGAGCTGGTGCAGATTCAAGGAATCGTCCGCATCGCCGATATCGGCCCCGACAACCGGATCTCTTCGGATCGCGTCGGCGACGCGCGGATCGTCTACGGCGGCCGCGGCACCCTCGCACGATCCAACGCGATGGGTTGGCTCGGACGCTTCTTCAATTCCGCGGCGTTCCCGTACTGAGGTCGACATGCGACTGCTGAAAAACATCGTCGATTCACGCTTTTTCCCCGGCGCCGCGCTGGCGGCGCTCTCTTTGCTTTGCATCGCGCCGGCCCATGCCGAACGCATCAAGGATCTCGCCCAGGTCGCCGGCGTGCGCGGCAATCCGCTGGTGGGTTACGGCCTGGTCGTCGGCCTGGACGGCAGCGGCGACCGCACCAGCCAGACGCCTTTCACCGTGCAGAGCCTCAAGACGATGCTCGACCAGCTCGGCGTGACGATCCCGCCGGGTGTGAATCCGCAGCTGAAGAACGTGGCCGCGGTTGCGATCCAGGCCGAGCTGCCCGCCTTCGCCAAACCCGGACAGACCATCGACATCACCGTGTCCTCGATCGGCAACGCTGGTTCGTTGCGCGGCGGCACGCTGCTGATGGCGCCGCTGCGTGGCGCCGATGGACAGATCTACGCGATCGCGCAAGGCGCTCTGATCGTCAGCGGGTTCGGTGCGGCCGGCAAGGACGGCTCGAAGATTTCGGTCAACGCGCCCAACGGCGGCAGCATTCCCAATGGCGCCATCGTCGAGCGCTCCGTACCCAATGCAGCACGCGGCAGCAGCGTGGTGACGCTGAATCTCAACGACGCCGACTTCACCACCGCTTCGCGAGTCGTGTCGGCGATCGATGCGAGCTTCGGTGCAGGCCGCGCCCAGGCGCTGGACGGCGTGACGATCGAAGTGACGCCCCCAGCCGGCGACCGCATCGCCTTCCTCGCCCAACTCGAATCCCTGGAAATCAATCCCGGCGCCGCCGCAGCCAAAGTGATCGTGAGCGCACGCACCGGCACCGTGGTCATGGGCGGCCAGGTGACCGTGCTGCCCGCCGCCGTGTCGCACGGCTCGCTCACGGTGTCGATCACGGAGAGCCTCGACGTCAGCCAGCCCGAGGCCCTGGGCCGCGGCAACACCGTCGTCACGCCGCAGTCGAACGTCGAGGTGCGCCAGGACGGCGGCCGCATGTTCCTGTTCGCCGGCGGCACTTCGCTGGAATCGATCGTGCGCGCCGTGAACGCCGTGGGCGCCGCCCCGGGCGACATCGTCGCGATCCTGGAAGCGCTCAAGCGCGCCGGCGCGCTGCGGGCGGAACTCGAGGTGATCTGACGCAGCAGGCACGCCGCTTGCAAGCCCATGACATGCGCCTGACACCCGCCACCGGCATCACCCTGGAGCCCGCATCGACGGGCTCTTCGCATGCGCGCATCGAGGAAGCGGCACACAGCCTGGAAACTCAGTTCGCGCACATGCTGATCAAGTCGATGCGCAGCGCGTCGATGGGCGATCCGATGCTGGGCAACGACACCACCTATCGCGACATGTACGACCAGCAGCTCGCGAAGGAATTGAGCAAGGGCCGCGGCCTGGGTCTGGCGCCGATGATCGTGCGGCAACTGGAACGCAACCAGCCGCAGGCGCCCACCGGCGTCGCGCCGTTCTCGCAACCGGGAAATCAGCAGGCGCCTCTCCCGCTGTCCGCCCCCACCGCGCCGATGGCCTTGCCGACGGCAAGCGGCATGCTGCCGCTGACGCCTACTAGCGCCGGCATATCCATGCAGGCAGTCGACTTGCCGCCGGTCATGGCGACCGTTCCCGATATGGCTACCTGCGAATCCTCGGCGACGAAGCTGGACTGCAGCAGTCCTGAAGCCTTCGTGCGTTCGATCTGGCCGATGGCGCAGAAGACCGCGTCCGAATTGGGCGTGCCCGCGCGCGCACTCGTCGCCCAGGCCGCACTGGAAACCGGCTGGGGCCGGCGGCTGGTGCAGAACAACGGCGGGACCTCGCACAACCTGTTCGGGATCAAGGCCGGCGGCCGCTGGAGCGGCGCACGCATGAGCGCCACCACACACGAATATGCCAATGGCCAGCGCCACGGCGAACGCGCCGATTTCCGCGCCTACGGCTCGGTCGCCGACAGCTTCGCCGACTACGCCCGCCTGCTCGGCAAGGACCGTTACGCCGCCGCACGCGGTGCCGGCGAAGACGTGCATCGCTTCGCCAGCGCGCTGCAGCAAGCCGGCTACGCGACGGACCCGTCGTATGCCAAGAAAATTTCCGCGATTGCCAACGGCGCAACGCTCAACCGTGCCCTGGCGATGCTGCCGGGCCAGAACGTCGGTGTCGATCAGCGCTGGGTCGCGAGCGCCGACGTTGCTGCAACGCCAAAGGGTTAATTCATGAGCGGCATTCTTTCCACCGGCACCTCCGCCCTGCTCGCCTTCCAGCGCGCATTGGGCACCGTCGGCCACAACGTCGCCAATGCGGCGACGCCGGGTTACAGCCGCCAGCGTGTGGAACTCACTGCGCGTCCCGGTCAGGGCAGCAGCGCGACCTACATCGGCCAGGGTGTGGATGTGGGCAGCCTGCGCCGCCTCGCCGACGGACTGGTGTTCGCGCGCCAGATCGACAGCAGCAGCGAACTGGGCCGCCTGGAACAGGTGTCCTCGCTGTCCACGCGCGTGGATGCGCTCTTGTCGGGCGAATCCACGAGCCTGTCGCAGCCGTGGTCGGCGTTCTTCGGCGCGGCGCGGGGCGTGGTGTCGGATCCGACCTCGCAAGTCGCGCGTAGTCAGCTGATCACTTCGGGCCAGCAGCTCGCCACGCGCTGGCGTTCGCTCGATAGCCAGCTGGCCACGGTCGAAAAGGATACTGACCAGAAGATCGTCACCTCCGTCGCCGACGCCAATCGCCTCGCCAGCGAAATCGCTTCGCTCAATCGCGATATCGCCGGCGCCGGCAGCAACGCATCGCCGGATTTGCTCGACGCGCGCGCCCTGCGCATCGATCAGCTTTCCAAACTCGTCGGCGCCGAAACCGTCCAACAGGACGATGGCGCGCTCAACGTCTTCACCACCGGCGGACAGGCGTTGGTCTTGGGCGGCCGCGCCATGCAGCTGACGACCGTCGCCGACCCGTATCGCCCCGATCGTCTGCAGATCGCGCTCGAAGGCGCTAACGGACCGATGCGCCTGCCGACCTCGGCGATCGGCGGCGAGATCGCCGGCCAACTGGAGTTCCGCGGCCGCGTGCTCGATCCGGCGCGCGCCGAACTCGGTCGCGCCGCTACCGCCTTCGCCCTCGCCTTCAACGACGCGCAGCGCGCCGGCGTCGATTACAACGGCGCGGCAGGCACTGATTTCTTCTCGATTGCACCGCCGCGCGTCGATGCGCATGGATCGAACACTGGCACGGCCAGCGTCACCGCAAGCGTCAGCGACGTGGGCGCGCTCACCGGCCAGGATTTCGTCCTGCGCTATGACACCGGCGCCTGGAGTGCGACGCGCGCCGATAGCGGCGAACCGATCGCGCTAACCGGCACCGGCACCGCGGCCGATCCATTGCGCATCGGCGGACTGTCGCTGGTCGTGGGCGGTGCACCGGCGAATGGCGATCGCTTCGCCGTATCGCCGACGGCGGGCGCTTCGGCCAGCGTCAAGGTGGTGTTGCAGGATCCTGCCGCTATCGCGGTCGCGTCGCCGCTGCAGGGGGCGGCCGATACCGGCAACCTCGGCACCGCGCGCGTCGGCGCGACGCAGATCACCGATCCGGCGACGTTCGCCGGTTTCGCCGGCGCCACCGTCGACTTCATCGACGCCGATCAATACACGATCGATGGCGCCGGCCCATACCCCTATAACGCTGGCGCGCCCATCGCCGGCAGCGGTTGGTCGCTGACGTTGGAAGGCGCGCCTGCCGCAGGCGATCGCTTCACGCTGTCGCGCACGCCGCCGCGCTCGGCCGACAATGGCAATGCGCGCGCGTTCGCCAACCTCGACAGTAAGGCACTGCTCGACGGCGGCACTACCAGTCTCACCAATGGCCTGAGCCAGCTCACCGCACGTGTGGGCAGCGCCGCGCGCCATGCCGATCTGACCCTGGAGGCACAGCAGGCCATCCACGCGCAGGTCGAAGCCGAGCGCGAATCGGTGTCCGGCGTGAATCTCGATGAAGAGGCCGCCGACATGCTGCGCTTCCAGCAGGCCTACCAGGCCGCCGCGCAGGTGATCGCCACGGCCGACAACGTATTCCAGTCGCTGCTCGGAGCCATCCGCCGATGACCTTGCGAATTTCCACCGCCGGCCTGCACGCCCAGGGTTTGGCGGCGCTGTTGCGCCACCAGAGCGAAATCGCGCGCACCCAGCAGCAGATCACGACCGGCACCCGCATCACCCAGGCCAAGGACGATCCGGTCGCCGCGTCGAATGCGCAGCGGCTCGATCACGTGCTGGCGATGCTGGGCGAATACAAGCGCGGCGCCGAACAGGTCGACAACCGCCTGCGCCTGCAAGAGGAAGCACTGGCCGATGCCGGCAGCATGCTCTCACGAGCGCGCGAACTCGCCATCCAGGGCAACAACGCGCCGCTGTCGGACAACGACCGCAAGGCGATCGCCGCGGAAGTACGCCAATTGCGTTCCGCGTTGGTATCCGTCGCCAATCGCGATGACGGCAATGGCCGTCGCCTGTTCGCGGGAACGCGCGATGGCGTCGTGCCTTTCGTCGACAACGCCGGCAGCGTCGCCTACCTGGGCGATGACGGCCAGAACGACGTCGACATCGCGCCTGAAATCGCAGTGGCCGATACCGATCCGGGCAGCGCGGTGTTCCTGCGCGTGCGCACCGGCGATGGCTATTCGCGCGCCACCGCCGCGACTACGAACACCGGTACCGGTGTTGTGGATGCGGCGAACGTCAGCGACCCGGCCGCATGGAACGGTCGAGCGCTGTCGCTGCGCTTCACCTCCGCGACCAACTACGAAGTCCTCGATGGCACAGGGACTGCGCTGGTGCCACCGGTGACGGGCACGTGGGCGCCGGGTCAGGCGATCCCAGATCCCGCCGCCGGTCTGGGCGTGCAGTTCCGCATTTCCGGAACACCGGCGGCCGGCGATTCGTTCTCGATCGAACCTGCGCCGACACGCGACATCTTCGCCACGCTGGAAACACTCGCGGACACGCTGGAAGCGCCCACCGCCACCCCGGCGGACGCGGCGCGGCGCGCCAACGCGATGGCGTCCGCGATCGGCGACATCGCCACCGCGGAAGACCACATGCTCACGGTGCGCGCGAGTACGGGCATGCGCCTGCAGGAACTGGATCGCACCGCGGAGCGGCGCAGCAGCGAGGAAGTCACGCTGAGCGGAACGCTATCGGAACTGCGCGACACCGATCTGGCCGAAGCAGTCAGCCGGCTCAGCACGGAGATGACCGCATTGGAGGCCGCACAGAAGTCGATGCTGCGGATCCAGGGGCTGTCGCTGTTCGACAAGTTGTAAGCGGGGACGAGGGGAACGGGCTTCCAGCCCGACTTCCACGACGAAGGTCACAAAAACGGCACATTTCAGGCTAAAGACGATCCGGACGGTGCCGTTACCTACACCAGCAGAGGACAGGGCCGGTGGAAACGGCAAGCCCCTGCGAGACCACCACCCTACATCGTCGCTTCGTCGGCACCGTTACCCCGGAGACAACCCATGTCCATCATCAATACCAACGTGATGTCGCTGAACTCGCAGCGCAACCTCGCGACCAACAGCGCCAGCCTCGCCACCACCATTCAGCGCCTGTCGTCGGGCCTGCGCATCAACAGCGCGAAGGACGACGCCGCCGGCCTGGCGATTTCCGAACGCTTCTCCACCCAGATCCGCGGCATGAACCAGGCCGCCCGCAATGCCAACGACGGCATCTCGCTGGCGCAGACCGCTGAAGGCGCGCTGGGCGAAATCGGCAACAACCTGCAGCGCATCCGCGAACTGGCCGTGCAGTCGCGCAACGCCACCAACTCGGCCGACGATCGCGCCGCCCTGCAGAAGGAAGTCTCGCAGCTGAAGTCGGAAATCGACCGCGTCGCCGACCAGACCAGCTTCAACGGCACCAAGCTGCTCGATGGCTCGTTCACCGCGCAGACCTTCCAGGTTGGCGCCAACCAGGGCCAGACCATCTCCGTCGACTCCATCGCCGACGCCAACATCGCCGCGCTGGGTTCGTGGAACGAACCGTCCACGACCACCTACACGCAGACCACCGCTGCCGCCACCGCCACCGCTTTCGCCACCGGCGTCTCGATGGACATCAATGGCGTGACGATCTCGACGGCCGCCGGCGCCGCCGACGCCGCCGCCGCCACTGCCGCGATCAAGTCCGCGTTCGACACCGCGAAGGCCAACCCGGCCAACACCGCGCTGGCCAACGTGAGCATGGACGCCGCCGGTGCCATCACCTCGACCGACGCGTCGCTGACCATCGCCAACCTGACCAACGTCAGCGGCGTCACCGCCGGCACCACGGCCGGTACGGCTTCGCAGGTGACGGGTGCCGCTCACACCGGTTTCGCCGGCCTCGACATCTCCACCGCCGCCGGCGCCGACAACGCGATCCTGGCGATGGATGCCGCGCTGACCGCCGTCAACAGCGCCCGCGCCGACCTGGGCGCCGTGCAGAACCGCTTCACCTCGGTGATCGCGAACCTCAACACGACCTCCGAAAACCTGACCGCGTCGCGCAGCCGCATCCGCGACACCGACTTCGCGAAGGAAACGGCGGAACTGACCCGTACGCAGATCCTGAACCAGGCCGGCACCGCGATGCTGGCCCAGGCCAATCAGGCGCCGCAGGGCGTGCTGAGCCTGCTGCGCTGATGAACGACGCGGGACGCGGCTCCGGCCGCGTCCCGCTGCTTCCTGATACTTCGCTTCACCGCTTTATTCGCTTCAGAACTTTCGCTTCACCTTCTCTCCCGCGAGGCGTTCCATGGCCACCGACCGACTCCATACGACAAGCAGGTCCGTGGTCCGGCGGAGCGCCTCGCGCTACTTTCCGCGGTGGGCGCGATGAGCATCTCGTCCACCGGCATCGGCAGCGGTCTGGACGTCGCCACCCTGGTGCAACAGCTGGTGGCCGCCGATCGCACGCCCACGGCCAACCGCATCGACGCCAGCGAGCGTAAGACCAAGGCGGAGATTTCCGCTTTCGGCACCCTGCGCAGCGCGTTCGACAGCCTGCGTAACGCGATCGGCAAACTGAGCTCCGGCGATACGGTGGCGGCCCGCAAGGCCAGCGTGGAAGCCGAAGCCGGCTTCACCGCCAGCGCCACCGCCAAGGCGGCGATCGGCAGCTACGACGTCGAAGTCCTTGCGCGCGCCAGCGCGCACAAACTCGCGTCGAAGGCCTATGCCACTGCCGGCACGACCGTCGGCACCGGCCATCTCACCCTCACCAGCGGCGACACCACGCTCGAAGTCGACATCGACGCCGAGCACGCCACGCTCCAGGGCGTGCGCGACGCCATCAACAAGGCAGCACAGGGCAAGGGCGTTACCGCAACGATCGTCACCGCGGACGACGGCGCTCGCCTTGTGCTGAGCGCGACCGCGACCGGCGCGAGCAACGCGCTGCACATCACCGCCAGCGGCGGCGACGGCGGCCTGTCCGCCCTCGCCTACGCTCCGCCGGCGGCGAGCCAAATGCAGCAACTGCAAGCCGCGACCGACGCCAAGGTCAAAATCGACGGCTTCGTGCGCAGCAGCGCCAGCGACACCATCACGGACATGATCGAAGGCGTCACCCTGACGTTGACCTCGGCCGCCCCCGGCACGATCAAACGCCTCACCGTCGCGGCCGATCCCTCGGTCCTGCGCGGCGCGGCCAAGAGCTTCGTCACGTCCTGGAATGCCGCCATCAACGCCATGGCGACCACGACCAAGTACGACGCCGCGACCAAGGTCGCCGCTGCGCTCAACGGCGATGCACTGGTGCGCGGCGTCAACCGCGACCTGCGCGGGCAGTTGGGCGATGCCGTGACCGATCTGAAGGCACTGGGCATCACCATCGATACCAACGGCACCTTGAAGCTGGACGAGGCCGCTTTCGATGCGGGCATGGCCAAGGATCCGACCGCGGCGAAGCGCCTGTTCAGCGACGACGACGGCCTGGCCGCCGGACTCGACAAGAGCCTGGACCGCCTGCTCGACGCAAATGGCCTGCTCAAGGGCCGCGACGAAGATCTGGCCAAGCGCACCAAATCCATCGCCGATCAGCGCACCGCGCTGGACGAGCGCATGAGCCAGCTGGAAGCGCGTTACCGCGCGCAGTTCGTCGCTCTCGACGAACTCATGACGCGCATGCAGTCCACCAGCAGCTACCTCACCCAGCAGCTCCAGAACCTCTGACAGCCCCCGCCTTTCACGAGTCTCAGCCATGTACAGCGCCCGCAACTACGCCAACCAGTACCGGCAGACCGGCGTCTCCAGCGCCGTGCTGGAAGCGTCCCCGCATGAACTCGTCGCGCTGATGCTGGCCGGTGCCCGCGAGCGCGCGCGCCTGGCAATCGCCTGTCTCGAACGCGGCGATCTGCCGCGCAAGGCGCAGGCGATCAGCGAAGCCGGCGCGATTATTGCGGGCCTGGACGGTGCGCTGAACCTCGAAGCCGGCGGCGAAATCGCCGACGGCCTGCAAGCCCTATACGACTACGCGCAGCGCCGCCTGCTCGTCGCCAACGCGCACAACGATCCCGAACCCTTGCGCGAAGTCGACAAGCTGCTCGGCGAGATCGAATCGGCCTGGCGCGCGATCACACCCGCGGCCGCGAAATGAGCGTTCCGCAGCTGCCCGCCGAACACATCCGCGACGCCATCGCGACGGGCGACTGGACGCTCGCCAACGAGTTGCTCTCCCTGCATCAACGCGAACTGGCCAACGCGCTGGAAACCAGCGATCGCTCCGCCGCGGCGCGCGAATCCTGGACCGCACTCCAGCTTGCACATCAGTCGTTTCTGGCCGAGTTGCGGATCGCCCGCGATCAGGCGGCCGACGCGCTGGCGCGCGTGGCCGAGGACCAGCGCCGCGCCCGCGCCTGGCTGCGCGAATTGGCCTAACGTTCCTGGCCGTCCTCATGGAAGCCGCCTTCATGAAAGCCCCCTTCGCGAGTGCCGCCATGACGCCTGCCGTGGCCGCCGCCCACGAACAATTGTTCGGCGACGTGCTGGCCTGTGACGAAGTCCTTCCCGCCGCCTTTCTCCCGGGACCGACCGAAGCTCAAGTGCAACGCCTGCACCTCGCCCAGGCCGAAGGGCTGCTGCGCGCGCTCGCGGTGGTCGAAGACAGCGGGCGCAACGAGGAGGCGGATCCGCACATCGACGCCGCGTTCCGCCGGCTCGAAGCCAAGATCGACCTGCTTACCGCCCTGGTAGCCGGGTTCGCGGCGAGCCACAGCGTGGACGCGGTGCGCAGCCTGCATTGGTCCGCGCGCGGCGCCCGGCTCGTCACCGACGCCGCCCACCCGCCGGGCACACGCGGTCTGTTTCGCGTGCAGCCCGCCGAATGGCTGCCGTCCCCGCTGGTCCTGCCCGCGAGCGTGGCCGCCGTGGAATCTGCGGCCGGCGGCACCGTCCCGCAGGCCCTGTGGCTGCGCTTCGACGCCCTCGGCCCGGCCCTGGAGGCCGCGCTCGAACGCCATCTTTTTCGCGTCCACCGACGCGCCGTGGCAGAAAGCCGACGCAGCGGGTAAACAAACTGACCAACGCGGTGATTTCGCGAACACGCCGCCGCCCGTAAGCTGTGCCCGTCACGGATGCGGCGAGGGGAACAGGTGTGGTTCGAGTCCTGATTTGCGACGACCACACCCTGGTGCGTGCCGGCCTGCGTCGGCTCGTGGACGCGTTCGACGGCGTCGAAGTCGTCGGCGAAGCCAGCAGTGCCGACGAGGTCGTGCAACGGGCGAAGCAGATGCTCCCCGACGTGATCCTGCTCGATGTGTCGATGCCCGGCCGCAGCGGTTTCGAGGCGCTCGACGAACTGCGCCGCACCCAACCCGAGACCGCGGTTGTCATCATGTCGATGCACGACGACTCGCTGCACGTGCGCGAAGCGATGCAGCGCGGCGCCAGCGGCTTCGTGGTCAAGGAAGCGGCTCCGGCCGAACTCGAAGTCGCGATTCGCGCCGCCGCCGCCGGCCGCACCTTCCTCAGTCCGCAGGTATTCGCCTCGCAGCTGCAGCCGCCGGGCATGCGCAAGCCGCAGGGCGATATCGACAAACTATCGCGCCGGCAGCGGGAAATCCTCGATGCACTGGGCGCTGGCCGCACCACCAAACAGATCGCGGCGGATTTGGGCCTGAGCGTCAAGACGGTGGAAACGCACCGCTCGCGCCTGATGGAAACCCTCGGCTGCCGCAACGCGGTCGAACTGCTGCGCGTGGCGATGCGCCTGCACGACAAGCGCTGAGCTGTCGAAAAATCGGCTGCAGGCCGCGATGGAAATCCGCCGCGCCTTTCGCCCCGCTGCGTCCCCCTGCGACAGCTCGCGTCAGTAATGCGACGCAATGTAGGGGATTCCCTTACAAGCACAGGGGATTTCCCCTAGTGCCACCCGGGTTTGCCCCGATTCGAAGACCGTCACGCTCCCTTCACTCTCTGTTCCGGGGATCAGCGACTTGCTGAATTTTGGGGACAAGGGATGAAAGCGGGCATCCGCGCGAATCTGGTGCAGGGCGTCAACCTGACACCGCAACTGCTGCAGTCGATCCGGCTGCTGCAACTGACTTCGCAGCAGCTGGAACAGGAGCTGCAGCAGGCGCTGGAACGCAATCCGCTGCTCGAGCAGGAGGATCCTGCCGACGAAGCCGATACCGTCTCCGACGCCGAGGCCGCCGCGCTCGAAGCCGCCGCCTGGGACGAACTGCCCGAACCCTCGTTCCTCGCCGGCATCGCCGCCGGCGGCAGCGCGGACGACGATGGCATGGCCCGCATCGCCGACTCCGCTTCCAGCGACCCGCGCCTGTGCCTGCTGCAGGAACTGGCGCTGCACTGGAAGGCCAGCGATCTCGAACTCGCCGCCTGGTGGCTGGATCGCTGCAACGATCACGGCTATCTCGAACAGCCCCTGGCCGATCTCCTGGCCGAGGGCCGCGCCGCCTTTCCGCAGCGTGCGCACGAACTCGAATTCATCCGCCAGCGCCTGCTGCACGGCGACTGGCCGGGCATGGCCGCCTGCGACGCCGGCGAATGCCTGCAGGCCCAGCTCGCCGTGCAGGCGGAGAGCCCCGTACGCGATCTGGCCGTGCGCATTCTCGGCGAGCACATGGCGTTGCTCGCGGCGCATGACGAAGCGGGCCTGGTGCAAACCCTCGGTGCCGATCCGACCAGCGTGCGCGCCGCGATCGCACTGATCCTGACGCTGCGCCCGCATCCGGTCGAAACGGCCACGGCCGAGGATTCGCACCTCGTGCCCGAAGTCGTCGCCTGGTTCGCCGGCGGCGCCTGGCGGGTCGCGCTCAACCCGCGTACTACGCCGCGCGTGCGCGTCGCACCGCACTGCGAGCGCGCCCTGGCCGGCGGCAGCAGTGCCGACCATGCGGTGCTCAAGGGATTGCTCGACGAGGCGCGCTGGCTGGTGCGCGGACTGGGCATGCGCAACGACACGCTGCTGCGCACCGCGCAGGTGCTGGTAGAGCGCCAGCGCGGCTTCCTCGAACACGGCGACGAAGCCCTCGCCCCGCTCACCCTGCGCGAAGTGGCCGACGCTATCGGCATGCACGAATCCACCGTCTCGCGGATCGTGGCAGGCAAGTACATCCAGACCCCGCGCGGCACGCTGGAACTCAAGCGCCTGTTCGCGGTGCGCCTGGAAGGCGCGGAAATCGGCGGCACTGCGGTGCGCGCGATGGTCAAGCGCCTGATCGACGCCGAGCCGGCCAACGCACCGCTCGCCGACGACGTGATCGCCGGCCTGCTCGCCCGCCAGGGCGTGCGCATCGCCCGTCGTACGGTCGCCAAGTACCGCGACCAGTTGTCCATCGGTCCCGTCCGTGCGCGTCAGCGCCTCCTCGCCCGCGCCTGAGAAACGTCATGCCCCCCCTCAAAGTTCTTCTGGTCGACGACCACCCCGGCTTCATCAACGCGGCCGTACGCCATCTGCGTCGCCTGGAGTGGATCGAAGTCGTCGGCTCCGCCGGCAACGGCATCGAAGCGATCGCGCAGTGCGAAGTCCTGCGTCCCGACGTGGTGCTGATGGATCTGGCCATGCCGGAAATGGGCGGGCTGCAGGCCACGCGCCTGATCAAGGCCCAGGACGCGCCGCCCTACATCGTCATCGCCAGCCATTTCGACGACAGCGAGCACCGCTCGCACGCGTTGCGCGCCGGCGCGGACGCCTTCGTCAGCAAGTTGAGCTATCTCCACGACGTCATGCCGCTGCTGGAAAAGCTGGCCGCGGATCGAGGCAACAACGTATGAGCGAGTCGCGCATCCTCATCATCGACCAGGACATGAAGCGTGCCGAGCACGTGGCCAACCTGCTCGAATTCATGGACTTCACCCCGCGCATCGCGGCCGAGGCCGACGACCTCGACCTGGCCCGCGCACGCGGCAGCGACTGGGTTGCGGTGATCGTGGGCGACATCGGCGACGGCCGCGGCTTCGAAGCGTTCGCGCGCTGGCTGGCTCGCGAATCGCTGCATCCGCCGGTGCTCGAACTGCCCGGCCAGGCCGAAGACGCCGCCTGGCGCACGTATCTGCATCCGCAAACGGTCTGGCCGCTGGCCTACCCGATCCGCCGCGCGCAACTGCAGGAAGCCCTGCGTCGCGCCAGCCTCAAGCGCCTCGACGACGACGCCCGCCGCGAACTGCCGCGGATCGGCCCCACCGGGCGCAGCCCGGCGGTGCTGCAGCTCAACCGCATGATCGACCAGGTCGCGCCGCACGACACCACCGTGCTGGTACTGGGCGAATCGGGCACCGGCAAGGAAGTCGTCGCGCGTGCGATCCACGATCGTTCCACCCGTCGCGACAAGCCTTTCGTCGCGATCAACTGCGGCGCCATTCCGCCGGACCTGCTGGAAAGCGAACTGTTCGGCCACGAAAAGGGCGCCTTCACCGGCGCACTCACCCAGCGCAAGGGCCGCTTCGAAATGGCCGAAGGCGGCACCCTGCTGCTGGACGAAATCGGCGACATGAGCCTGCCGATGCAGGTCAAACTGCTGCGCGTCCTGCAGGAACGCTGCTTCGAGCGCGTCGGCGGCAACCAGACGATGAAGTGCGACGTGCGCGTCATCGCCGCCACGCACCGCAACCTCGAGGCGCGCATCGCCGACGGGCACTTCCGCGAAGACCTGTTCTACCGCCTCAACGTCTTCCCGATCGACATGCCGGCGCTGCGCGAGCGCAGCGACGACCTCCCCGACCTGATTGCCTCCATCACCCGGCAATTGTCGGATGGCGGCCGCGGCCAGGTGTCGCTCGCTACCGACGCGGTCCGCGCCCTGCAGCACTACGCCTGGCCGGGCAACGTGCGCGAGCTGAGCAATCTGCTGGAACGCCTGGCGGTGCTGCACCCGGGCAGCACCGTGCGCGCAGTGGATCTGCCCGCCCGCTATCGTGCGGCGCTGCCGGCTGCCGACACCCAGGTCGCCGTTGCGTCTGCTGTCGAGGCTTCCACCGATGTCCCGCCCATCGCGGGTTCCGCTGGCCTATCGGGTAATCGCTTTCATCCGGCCCCGGAACCCGCGCAAATCGCCCTGCCGCAGACCCATGCCGGAGCGGCTCCGCTCACGGCCGACGCAAAGGCAACCGCCGCCACCTTCGATCCGTCCAAGTACTCGCCCAACGCCACGCTGCCGCCCCAGGGCATCGATCTGCGCGGCCACATGGCCGGCATCGAGCTGGAGCTGATCCGCGCCGCGCTCAACCAGTCCGGCGGCGTCGTCGCTCACGCCGCACCGCTGCTGGGGCTGCGCCGCACCACGCTGGTGGAGAAGCTGCGCAAGTACGGGATCTTCCGTGAGCAGGCCGACGAGGCGCAGTCGGACGACGCCGCATGACGCATGGGGCCGTGACGGAGAACCGTCGCGGCTCTGGCACAGGCCTTGCCTAGTCGCTGCTAGTCCGTTTCAGAACGACGACCGCAATGACCGACGCCATCTCTTCCATCCTGTCGCAGATCCGCGCCCACGAGATGCGCACGCGCGGCGCGATGGCCGATGCGCCCGCCAGCAATGCGATCGGACCGCTGGGCACCGGGACGGCCGCCGGCGGCGTCAATGGAACGGCATCGGCTCCCGGCTTCCAGCAATCGCTAAGCAACGCTCTCGACCAGGTCAACCAGACCCAGGCCAATGCCAGCAGCTTGCAACAGGCGTTCGAAATGGGCGATCCGCGCGCCGACCTCGCCCGCGTGATGGTGGCGATGCAGCAGTCGCAGGTCGCCTTCCGCGCCACGGTCGAGGTGCGCAATCGCGTCGTCCAGGCGTACCAGGACGTGATGAACATGCCGGTGTAACCGTAGTTCCGCGCTCTTACGAACCACTAATCACGAATCACGAACCCCGGTCCTTCCATGAGCGTCGTCGCCCTTCCCAAATCCGCTTCCGGTCTGAAGGACCTCGGATACCTGCAGGACATTCCGGCGGTGCGCCAGCTCGGTTTGCTGGTGGTGGTCGCCGGCGCCATCGCGCTCGGACTATGGTTGTTCTTCTGGACGCAGAAGCCCGATTACGTGCCGTTCGGCGCCGGCATGGACGCCAAGTCGGTCGACGAAGCCTCCGAGTTGCTGCGCGGCGCGCAGATCCCGTTCCGCATCGAACCCGGCAGCGGCATGTTGTCGGTGCCCACCGATCAGGTCGGCGCCGCGCGCATGGCGCTGGCGTCGGCCGGCCTGCCCTCGAGCGACGGGCGTGGCTTCGAATCCATCGAAGGCGACCAGGGCTTCGGCACCAGCCAGTTCATCGAGAACGCGCGCTATCAGCAGGCGCTGCAGACCGAACTGGCACGCACCATCGCCAACCTGCGTCCCGTACGCGAAGCACGCGTGCATCTCGCGCTGCCCAAGCCCAGCGCCTTCACCCGCCAGGCCGAACCGGCCAGCGCCTCGGTCGTCCTTGAATTGCGCAGCGGCAGCACGCTGGAACAGGGCCAGGTCAACGCGATCGTGCATCTCGTCGCGTCGAGCATTCCCGGCCTGGCGCCGGAGCACGTGACCGTCGTCGACCAGTTCGGCCGCATGCTCACCAATAGCGATCCCGACGGCGAAGAAGCGATCGGCGCGCGCCAGTTCGACCAGCAGCGCCGGCAGGAAGCGGTCTACGTGCAGCGCATCCAGGAGCTGCTCGAACCCATGACCGGCCGTGGCCGTGTTAGCGCACAGGTCAGCGTCGACATGGACTTCGCACAGACCGAAGAAGCCAGCGAGCGCTACGGGCCGCAGACCGCGCTGGTGCGCAGCGAGCAATTGTCCGAATCCGGCAACCTCGGTCCCGCCGCCGCGCCGGCGCAGGGCATTCCCGGCAGCGCCAGCAACACGCCGACCGCAGCGAATACGACTGCGGCGGCAGCGCCTGCTCCCGCCGCCGCTGCGCAGGCCAACGCTAGCGAATCGTCGGTCTCCGGCCCCGGCAGCCGCACCGCCGTGCGCAACTACGAACTCGACCGCACCCTCACCCACACCCGTCAGGCGCCGGGCCGCATCCGCCGCGTCACCGCCGCCGTGCTCGTGGACAACGTGCCGCAGGGCGCGTCGGAAACCGGCAAGGCGCCGAAGGAACGCCCGCTCACCGCAGCCGAACTGCAACGCATCGAAACGCTGGTGCAGCAGGCCATCGGTTTCGATTCGCAGCGCGGCGACGTGGTGTCGGTGGTCAATGCGCCCTTCGCCCGCGGCACCTCCGAAACGCCGGAGGAAGCCGCGCCGATGTGGCAGAACCCGCGCGCGCGCGATCTGCTGCGCACGGTGCTGGGCGGACTGGCGGTGCTGGTGCTGATCTTCGCCGTGCTGCGCCCGGCCTTCCGCCAACTCATCGCGCCGAAGGCGCGCCAGGCGTCGCCCGTGCTGGTCGAAGCCGACGATGAGATTCCAGTGACCCTGTCATCGCCCAGCCCGAAGGCAAGTCACGCGTCGGCGGCGCTGATGAACTTCGACGAGAAGCTCGAAGTCGCCCGTTCGGCGGTCAACACCGACGCCAAGAAGGTCGCCCAAGTCGTGCGCAACTGGGTGGAAACCGATGGCTGATCAAGCGGCTCTCTCCGGCGTACAGCGCGCCGCGATCGTCCTGCTCTCGCTGGGCGAGCAGCAGGCAGCGGAAGTGCTCAAGCACATGGGCGCCAAGGAAGTGCAGAAGCTCGGCCTGGCCATGACCTCCGTCGGCGGCGTGTCGCGCGAAACCGTCGCGCACGTGTTCGACGACTTCGTCGATACGCTGGCGCAGCCGGGCGTGCTCGGCTCGGCCGCCGACGAATACGTGCGCGCGGTGCTCACCCAGGCACTGGGCGAGGAACGCGCGGGCAGCCTGATCGACCGCATCCTGATGGGCCGCAACACTTCCGGCCTGGATTCGCTCAAGTGGATGGAGCCGCGCGCGATCGCCGAGCTCATCCGCAACGAACATCCGCAGATCATCGCGATAGTGATGGCGCACCTGGACAGCGACCAGGCCGCCGAAGTGCTCAAGTGCCTGCCCGACCGCGTGCGCGTGGACGTGCTGCTGCGCCTGGCCACGCTCGACGGCATTCCGCCGCATGCTCTGAACGAGCTCAACGACGTGATGCAGCGGCAGTTCGCCGGCAGCCAGAACCTGAAGTCGTCCTCGGTAGGCGGCATCAAGGTCGCCGCCAACATCCTCAACTTCATGGATTCGGGCCAGGACGAGACGATCCTCGGCGCGATCGGCGAGGTCGACGAAGAGCTGGGCGGCAGGATCCGCGACCTGATGTTCGTGTTCGACAACCTGGCCGAGCTCGACGACCGCGCGATCCAGACGGTCCTGCGCGAGGTCGCCAGCGAACGCCTCGCGATCGCCCTGCGCGGCGCCGACAGCAAGGTGCGCGAAAAGATCACCGCCAACATGTCGCAACGCGCCGCCGAGATCCTGGTGGAGGACATGGAGGCGCGCGGTCCCGTGCGCCTGGCCGAGGTAGAAGCCGCGCAGAAGGAAATTCTCGCCATCGTGCGCAAGATGGCGGACAGCGGTGAGATCCAGCTGTCGGCCAAGACGGAGGCCTTCGTATGAGCGTCGCCGCCCTGTCCGATGCCGTGCGCTGGAATGCGCCTGGCCTGTCGCTGGGAAAGACCCGCGAACCCGCCCTGCCCGCGCCGCCCTCCGTGGAGGAACTGCAGGCGCTGGAACAGGCCGCGCACGCCGAAGGCTATGCCCGCGGCCACGCCGAAGGCCTGGCCGCCGGCCAGGGCGAAGTGCGGCGCATGGTCGCGCAGATCGAAGGCATCCTCGACAGCTTCACCCGTCCGCTCGCCCGCCTCGACGGCGAAGTGACGGATGCACTCGCCGATCTCGCCGTGCGCATCGCCGGTTCGTTGCTTGCGCGCGAATACATCGCCGATCCGACCCTGCTCGCCGACCTGGTGCGCGAAGCCCTCGACGCCGTCGGCAGCGGCAGCCGCGAAATGGAACTGCGCCTGCATCCGGACGACTTCGGCGTGCTCGCCCCGCACCTGGCCGGCCTGGACGGCGTGCGTCTGACCATCGACGCCAGCCTCGGCCGCGGCGAGCTGCGCCTGCACAGCGAAAGCGTGCGTATCGACGGCACCATCGCCGCACGCCTGCACTCGGTGCTGGAATCGGTGCTGTCCGGCAAGGCGGGCGAACGATGATCGACCTCCACGGAGTCCGCGCATGAGCGTCCCCGCCTCGCACTGGCGCGATGCACGCAACCTGCGCCTGGCCACGCAGCTGCAGGGCTGCGATCCGCACACGCCGCTGCTCGGCCTGGCCCGTGAAGGCGTGCTGCGCCGTGCGGTAGGCCTGACCCTCGAAGCTTCCGGTTGCAGCGCGCCGCTGGGTTCGCGCTGCCGTGTGGAAACCGCGGGCGGCCGCTGGGTGGATGCGGAAGTCGTCGGCTTTTCCGGCGACCGCACCTTCCTCATGCCCTCCTCCGACCTGGTCGGCCTGCTGCCGAATGCGCGCGTGGTGCCGACCCGCCGCCGCGGCGAAGTCGCGGTGGGCGAAGGCCTGCTCGGCCGCGTGATCGACAGCGACGGCGTACCGCTCGACGGCCGCGGCCCGATCCGCGAGGAACACTGGGTCGGCCTCACCGGCGCCGCGATCAATCCGCTGACCCGCGAACCGATCACCCGTTCGCTCGACGTGGGCGTGCGTGCGATCAATGCGCTGCTGCCGATCGGCCGCGGCCAGCGCGTCGGCCTGTTCGCCGGTTCGGGCGTAGGTAAATCGACGCTGCTGGGCATGATGACCCGCTTCACCGCCGCCGACGTGATCGTGGTGGGACTGATCGGCGAACGCGGCCGCGAAGTACGCGACTTCGTCGAAGCCACGCTCGGCGAGGAAGGCCTGCGCCGTTCCGTCGTCGTCGCCGCGCCGGCGGATCGTCCGCCGCTGGCCCGCCTGCATGGCGCGCTGCGCGCCACCGCGATCGCCGAGTGGTATCGCGATCAGGGCCTGCACGTGCTGCTGCTGATGGATTCGCTGACCCGCTACGCGCAGGCGCAGCGCGAGATCGGCCTGTCGGTGGGCGAGCCGCCGACCACGCGCGGCTATCCGCCGTCGGTGTTCGCCAAGTTGCCGGCCCTGGTCGAGCGTGCCGGCAACGGCGCCGAGGGCCGTGGTTCGATCACCGCCTTCTACACCGTGCTGACCGAAGGCGACGACCAGCAGGAGCCCATCGCCGACGCCGCCCGCGCGATCCTCGACGGCCACATCGTGCTCACCCGCCGCATCGCCGACGCGGGCCAGTACCCGGCCATCGACGTCGAAGTGTCGGTGAGCCGCGTAATGCAGGACATCACCGACGCGCCCTGGCGCGAGCGCATCCGCAAGCTGAAGCGGCTGATGTCCGCTTACAGCGCGCAGCGCGACCTGATCGCCATCGGCGCCTACCAGCGCGGCAGCGATCCGGCCGTCGACGAGGCCATGGCGCGCTGGCCCGCGATCCTCCAGTTCCTCGGACAGGACGTTTCCGAGGCCGCCGATGTCGAAGCCAGCCGCGCGGCGCTCGCGCGGCTGCTCGATGAAACATCTGTCTGACGAACGTCCCTTCGACGTCTTGCGGAGATCTGAAACCCCATGCGTTCGCACCGTCTCGATCCGCTGCTCAAGGTCATGCAGCAACGCCAGGACAACGCCGCCCGCGACGTCGCCGAGCGCGACCGCGCGCTGGCCGAACAAGAGGAGCGCCTGGAGGCCTTGCGCCGCTACGCCGAGGAATATGCGACTCCGCCCGCCGACGCCAGCATGGCCCCCGCGCTGTTGGTGAACCGCATGGCGTTCCGCGAGCGCCTCAACGCCGCCGTGGTGCAACAGGCCGGCATCGTCGATCACAACCGCCAGCTCAGCGACGTGGAACGCGCGCGCCTGCTGCTGGCCAGCCGCGAGAACAAGGTGCTGGAGAAACTCGCCGACAGCTACCGAGCACAGGAAACCCGCGTCGCCGAGCAACGCGTGCAGCGCGAACTCGATGACCTGGGCGGGCGCCGTGCGCTGGCGGCCAAGGCCGAAAACGCGGGCAACGGCGAAACGGAGTCCTCGGCGTGATCGGCGCGACAGGCGCAGCGGCGCTACTGCCGTCCGCTTCTTCACCTGCTCCGCCGTCGCCGGTCGGCATGGCGACGGAAACAGGCGTTGCCGAAGCGCCATCTTCATCCGATGCGGCCTCCGCACCAGCGGACACTGCAAGCGCGTCGGGCACCTCGGCCTCTGCCAATCGCCCACAATCCGTCGATGCGAAGCGGGACGGTGCCGCGGTACCGGCGAAAACGGCGGCCAAGCCATCCGATTTCGCCGCATTGCTCGCCAGCACGAGCGAGGTCACGACCGTCACGACAACGACTGCGAGCGCTCCCGCACCATCGGCCGACAAAACCGATGGCGACGCGCCGGCTCCCGTCACTTCGAGCCTGCCCGACCAGTTGTTGGCGCTGCTGGGCGGTGCCTGGGCGATGGCCGCACCCGCGGAATCCACCGCTGTGCCGCCAGCACCGCAAAGTGCGGCGGGAATGCAGGCCGCCTGTGCGACACCGACCACCGGTGGAGGCAGGGCGGGCATGGCAGGCCCGGTGCAACTTCCGGCCATCGCCGCGGCGCCGACGAACGCCATGGCCTCGCAGCCCGACGCGCCGGGCGCGGTTATCGCCATCGATTCCAACGCAAAGGCCGGCACGTCCGCCGATACGGCGGTAGCGGCGGCAGCGCCGGATACGAATGCGGCGATTCCCGCATTCCCGAGCCTCGCGCCAACGGCGGCGAGCGCAACCGAAACGCGCAGCGCCGTCGCCGCGCCGCCCATCAGCGTTCCGACCGATCCGCAGCAGGGCTTCGACGACGGCTTCGGCGCGCGCCTGGTGTGGATGGCCGAACAACGTTTGGGCCACGCCGAGATCCGCCTGAATCCCGAACACCTGGGCCCGATCGACGTGCGCGTGCAGGTCGACGGCACCCAGGTCAACGCCGAATTCCACAGCGCGCACGCGGCCGTGCGCCAGACGATCGAAGCCAGCCTGCCGCGGCTGCGCGAACTGCTGGGGCAGCAGGGACTGCAGCTCAATCAGGCGGATGTGGGACAGCGCCATGCGGGCTCCGGACAACAGCCGCGCGGGAGTGCGGACAGCGCGCCGGCTACCGATGCGCCGGCTAGCGACGCGGCCGTCATACGGCCGTTGCGGAGCCGCGGACTGGTGGACGAGTACGCGTAAGCGCTGACGGCGGTACGTCAAACCCCCGTCGCCCCCGCATTCAGTCTTCCGCCAAAACCCCGACGCCGCTCAGGCACAGCGCTTGCAGCGTTACGGCATCACCGACTTCGGAGTGCCGTTCGTGCCAGCCCCCGCCGATTCCAGCACCAACCCCAACCGCAAGGCCAAGTCCCCGGGCAAGTCGCGCGGCAAGTGGCTGTGGATCGTTGTGTCGGTCGTCGTGCTCGGCTCGGGCTGCGGCGGATTCTGGTGGTGGCAGGGCCAGCAGGCCGCGGCCCACGCCGCCGTCAAGGCCCCGCGTCCGCAGCGTGCGCCGGCGCAGTACTTCGCGCTGGAGCCAGCCTTCGTAGTCAATCTCGTCGACGCCGAAGCCGTGCGCTACCTGCAGGCCGATGTGCAGTTGGTCACGCGTGACGCCGACACGCGCCTCGCCGTGGAGACCCACGCGCCCGCGATCCGTAACCGCTTGTTGCTGCTGTTCGGGCAGCAGTCCTCGGCGCAGCTGTCCCAGCGCAGCGGCAAGGAACGCCTGCAGGCCGCCGCCCTCGCCGAAGTGCGGCAGGTGCTCAAGCAGGAGGGCGCCGCGGACAAGGTCGAAGCGGTCATCTTCACCAGCCTGGTGACGCAATGATGAGCGCCGACCTGCTTTCGCAAGACGAGATCGATGCCCTGCTCCACGGCGTCGACAGTGGCGTGGTCGAAACCGAAACGCCGCCCGCCGCACCGGGCGAGGCGCGCTCGTACGATTTCGCCAGCCAGGACCGCATCGTTCGCGGCAAGCTGCCGACGCTGGAGATGATCAACGAGCGCTTTGCGCGCACCTGGCGCATCGGCCTGTTCAACCTGCTGCGCCGTTCGGCCGACCTGTCCGTGCGCGGCATCGAGCTGATCCGCTTCGGCGAATACATGCACTCGCTGCAGGTGCCTACCAACCTCAACCTGGTGAAGATGAAGCCGCTGCGCGGCACCGGCCTGGTCGTCTACGAACCACGCCTGGTCTACACCGTCGTCGACAACTTCTTCGGCGGCAACGGCAAGTTCCACACCCGCATCGAAGGCCGCGAATTCACGCCCACCGAGATGCGCGTGATCCAGCTGCTGCTGAAGCAGACCTTCGCCGACCTGGTCGACGCCTGGGCGCCGGTGATGCCGGTGGAGTTCGAGTACCTCAACTCCGAGGTCAACCCGCATTTCGCCAACATCATCAGCCCGCGCGACTACATCGTGGTCAGCCGTTTCCATTGCGAACTGGAAGGCGGCGGCGGCGAAGTGCATGTGGCCCTGCCCTATTCGATGCTCGAGCCGATCCGCGAGCAGCTCGATGCCGGCGTGCAGAGCGACCGCATCGAGAAGGACGAGGGCTGGACGCGCGCCATGCGCGCGCAGTTGCAGGAAGCCCTGGTCGAGCTGAGCTCCACGGTCGCGCGCCGGCAGATCAGCCTGCGCGAACTGTCGCGCATGAAAGTGGGCGACATCATTCCGATCGACATGCTGCCGGTGGTGCCGCTGCACGTCGAGCAGATGCCCTTGTTCTCCGGCGAATTCGGCGTCCACAACGGCCGCAACGCCATCAAGGTCACGCAGGTGCAAGCCGCGCGGACCACTTCTTCCTTCGATTCCAAGACGGCCATGCCATGAACAATTCCGATTCCGCCGCTGCCCGCGCCGCCTTCGATCCGCTGACCGCCGATGCCGGTGCCGGCGGTACCGACCTGAATCTCGACGTCATCCTCGACGTGCCGGTTTCGCTGTCGCTGGAAGTCGGCCGCACGCGCATCCCGATCCGCAACCTGCTGCAGCTCAACCAAGGCTCGGTGGTGGAACTTGACCGTGCCGCGGGCGAGCCGCTGGACGTTTACGTCAACGGCACGCTGATCGCACAGGGCGAGGTCGTGGTCGTCAACGATCGCTTCGGCGTGCGCCTGACCGACGTGGTCAGCCCGGCCGAGCGCATCAAGAGGCTGCGATGAGCCCGACCGCGACTGTCGCGCAGATCGGCAAGCCCGCCGCGGTGCCGCATGCGCCCAGCGCCGCCGGCAGCATCGGCAGCACGTTCTTCGCCTTGATCATGGTGATCGGGCTGATCCTCGCGCTGGCGTGGCTGGCCAAGCGCATGCCCGGCTTCCGCGGCGGCGCAGGCAATTCCGCGCTGCGTGTCGTCGGCTCGCTGGCGTTGAGCCCGCGCGAGCGGCTCGTGGTGGTGGCCGTCGGCGATACCCAGCTCGTGCTCGGCGTCGGCGCGGGCGGCACTCGCACCCTGCATACCTTGAGCGAACCGCTGCCCGTCGCCGAACCGGCCGGCATGCCGGTGTTCGCGCAGGTGCTCTCGCAACACTTTGGAAAGAAAGCATGACCCGCGTGACGCGTTTCTCTCAGCGGCTTCTCCCGCTGTATTCGGCAATGCGCAGCATGGCGCTGGTGATGCTCGTACTGGGCATGCTGCTGATGAGCGGCACCGCGGTGGCGCAAGCGCGTGCGGCGGCTCCGGCCGCGCAAACGGCGACTGCGGCTCCTGCTCCTGCAGCAACTGCCGCGCCTGCAGCCTCCAAGCCGCTGCCGTCGGTCACTGTCGGCCAGATCGGCAACCAGCCGGTGAGCATGCCGCTGCAAGTGTTGGCATTGATGACCGGCATCACCCTGCTGCCGGCGGCGTTGATGGGGCTGACCGCGTTCACCCGCATCATCATCGTGCTGGGCCTGCTGCGGCAGGCGCTGGGCACGGGGCAGACGCCGGGCAACCAGGTGCTGCTCGCGTTGGCCTTGTTCCTCACCGCGATGGTGATGACGCCGGTGTTCGACCAGGCATGGGCGAACGGCATCTCGCCGTATCTCGATCATCAGATCGATTTCAAGACCGCGTGGACCGCGTCCTCCGAACCCTTCCGCGCCTTCATGCTGGCGCAGGTGCGGCAGAACGATCTGATGACGTTCGCCGGCCTGTCCCATAGCGGGCCCTACGCGACGCCGCAGGACGTACCGTTCGGCGTGCTCGCCGCATCGTTCCTGACCAGCGAGCTCAAGACGGCGTTCGAGATCGCGTTTCTGATCTACATCCCCTTCGTGATCATCGACCTGGTCGTCGCCAGCGTGCTGATGTCGATGGGCATGATGATGCTCTCGCCGATGCTCATCTCCACGCCGTTCAAGATCCTGCTGTTCGTGCTGGTCGACGGCTGGGTCCTGGTCGTGGGTTCGCTCGCCTCCAGCTTCAACCCGATCTAGGGAGCGCGAATCAATGAGCCCCGAAACCGCATTGGACGAAATCGCCCGTGGCCTGCAGCTGGCGCTGATGCTGGGCGCGCCGCCGCTGCTGGCGGTGCTGGCGATCGGCGTGCTGGTCGGCATCGTCCAAGCCGCCACGCAGATCAATGAGCCCACTATCGCGTTCGTCTTCAAGGCCCTCACCCTGGTGGCGACGCTGGGCCTGACCGGGCATTTCCTGATGGGCCGGCTCGTGTCGTTCACCACCGATCTGTTCCAGCGGATTCCGCAGCTGATCGGCTGACGGGCTAGCGGTCGAGATGGACTCCGTCACCCTTGCCAGCGCCACCGGCGTCGACCTGCTCGCCCTGCTCGGCACGGTGCTCTGGTACGCGCTGCGCATCGGCGCGGCGGTGCAGGTGCTGCCGGTGCTCGGCGGACGCGGCATGCCGGTGCGCGCGCGGCTGCTGGTGACGCTAGCGATGGCCGGCGCGATCTCCACCGTGCTGCCGACACCGCCGCCGATGGGCGTCGATGCGGCGACGGTGCTGGGCGTATTCCGCGAGGTCACCGTGGGCCTCGTCATCGGCCTGTTGTTGCGGCTGGCATTCGAAGCCGGACAGCTGGCGGGCGAATTCGTCTCGCAAGGCATGGGCCTGTCGTTCGCGACGATGGCCGACCCGCTCAGCGGCGCGTCTTCGCCGGTGCTGTCGCAGTGGTTCTATCTGGTGTTCGCGCTGCTGTTCTTCACCCTCGACGGGCATCTCGCGCTGGTGCGCCTGCTGGCCGGCAGCTACGAAGGCCTGCCGATCGGCGCCGTCCTGCCCGATCGCCAGGCGCTGCTCGCCGCGGTGCCGATGTTCTTCTCCACCACCCTGCGTGCCGGCGTGCTGCTCGCGCTGCCGGTGACCATGGCGCTGCTGGCGGTGAACATCGCCTTCGGCGTGCTGGCGCGCGCGGCTTCGCAGCTCAATCCGATGGCGATCGGCCTGCCGGTGTCGCTGCTGGTGGGCCTGGCGCTGCTGATGCTGCTGTCGCGGGAATTGCAGGCGCCGGTACAGCAACTGTTCGACAATGCTTTCGCCGTTGCCCGCGGTCTCACCTAGGAGACCGTGATGAGCGAAGCCGCCGACCACGAAGACCGCACCGAACAGCCAACAGAAAAACGGCTGCGCGAGGCCCGCGAACGCGGCGACGTTCCGCGCTCGCGCGAACTGGCCAACGTCGCCGTGCTCGGCTGCGCGGTACTCGCCTTGAAGGTGACGGCTGGAAGCCTGGGCAGCGCCTCGCGCGACTGGATGCGCGATGCGCTCAGCCTCGACCCGGCCCTGATCGACGCGCCCGACCGCCTGCTGCCGCACGCCGCCTCCCTGCTGGTCGGGCTGGTGGTGCCGATGCTGCCGCTGTTCGCCGCCGCGCTCGTCGCCTGCCTGGCCGCGCCGGCGATCATGGGCAATCTGCGCTTTGCCGGCGCCGCGCTGCAGCCGGACATCAACCGGCTCAATCCCTTGAATGGCTTGAAGCGCATGTATGGGCGCGACAGCGTCGCCGAAGTGGTCCGCTCGCTGTTGCGGGTGCTGCTGATCGGCGGCATTGGCGGCTGGATGGTGTATCGCGCCTTCGACACCCTGATCGCCCTGCCGCAGGCTTCGCTCGAAGTGGCGGTTTCCGAAGGCGTCGGACTGGCCTCGTCTGCCTTGCTGGCGATGGTGGGGGCACTCGGCGTGCTCGCCGCCATCGACGTGCCCTGGCAGCACTTCCAACATCGCAGCCGCTTGAAGATGACCAAGCAGGAGCTGCGCGACGAGCTGAAGGAATCGGAAGGCAATCCGGAAGTGAAGGCGCGCGTGCGCCAGGTCGCCCGCGAGATGTCGCGCCGCCGGATGATGGAAGCGGTGCCCACCGCCGACGTGATCATCACCAACCCGACCCACTACGCGGTCGCGCTCAAGTACACCGCCGGCGCCATGCGCGCGCCCAAGGTCATCGCCAAGGGTGTCGACGAAATGGCGCTGGCGATCCGCGACGTCGCCGGCAAGCACCGCATCGCCATAGTCGAAGCGCCGCCGCTGGCACGCGCCTTGTATCGCCTGGCCAAGGTCGACCAGGAGATCCCGGTGAAGCTCTACGCCGCCGTCGCACAAGTCCTGTCTTACGTGTACCAGCTGCGGGCCTGGGTGCCGGGCCGTGGCCCGATGCCGACGCTGACCGAGTTCGACGTCGGCGCCGACGGGGCCGCCGACCCTGACGTCAAGGATTCGACACCGTGAGCGCGGCGCCCGTGAACGCCGGCGGCCTGTCCGCCGGCCTGCGCAATGGCGTGGCCGCGCCGCTGGTGGTGCTGGCCATGCTGGCGATGGTGGTGGTGCCGCTGCCACCGATGCTGCTGGACGCCCTGTTCACCATCAACATCGCGCTGTCGCTGGTGGTGATGCTGGCGGTGGTCTATGTGAAGCGGCCACTGGAATTCTCGATCTTCCCCAGCGTGCTGCTGCTGGTCACGCTGCTGCGGCTGGCGCTCAACGTCGCCTCCACCCGCGTGGTGCTGCTGCACGGCCACGAGGGTGCGGGCGCCGCGGGCCACGTCATCGAATCCTTCGGCCAGTTCGTCATCGGCGGCAGTTACGCGGTGGGCATCGTGGTGTTCGCGATCCTCACCATCGTCAACTTCGTCGTGGTCACCAAGGGCGCCGGCCGCATATCCGAAGTGTCGGCGCGCTTCATCCTCGACGCCCTGCCCGGCAAGCAGATGGCGATCGACGCCGACCTCAACGCCGGCCTGCTCACCCGCGAAGACGCCAAGCTGCGTCGCCAGGAAGTCCGCGACGAAGCGGACTTCTACGGTTCGATGGACGGTGCCAGCAAGTTCGTTCGCGGCGACGCGATCGCCGGCATCCTGATCCTCGCGATCAATCTCGTCGGCGGCCTGCTGATCGGCATGCTGCAGCACGGCCTGGGCTTCGGCGCGGCCGCGCAGACCTACACCACGCTGGCGATCGGCGACGGCCTGGTCGCGCAGCTGCCGGCGCTCCTGATCGCCACCGCGACCGCGATGCTGGTCACGCGTTCCACCGGCGAGCAGGAAATGGGCTCGGCGGTGTCGCACCAGCTGTTCGGCCACCAACGCGCAATGACGGTCGCCGCCGCCCTACTAGGGCTGATCGGCGTAGTGCCGGGCATGCCGAACATTCCGTTCCTGCTGCTTGCCGGCGTGCTCGGCTTCGCCGCGTGGAAGCTGCGTCAGCGCTCGTTGCGCGAGGCGCAGGCGCCGGAAGCCGACGCCGCCGCACAGCCCAGCGACCCGGGTGCCACGGAGTTGAGCTGGGACGAAATCCGTCCGGTCGAACCCCTCGCCCTGGAAGTCGGTTACCGCTTGATCGCATTGGTCGACAAGGCGCAGGGCGGACAACTGCTCGCGCGGCTCAAGGGCGTGCGCCGCAAGCTCACGCAGGACGTCGGTTTTCTGATCCCGGCTGTGCACGTGCGCGACAACCTGGAACTGGCGCCCAACCAATACCGCGTTCTGGTGCACGGCGTGCCCATCGCCAGCGGCGACCTGCATCCCGACCGGGAACTCGCGCTGGATCCCGGCCGCGTCTTCGGGCCGATCGAAGGGATTCCGGGCAAGGACCCCGCGTTCGGACTGGAAGCCGTCTGGATCAACCCGAACCAGCGCGCTCATGCCGAGTCGCTGGGCTACACCGTCGTCGATGCGGCGACCGTGGTCGCCACCCATCTGTCGCACCTGGTGCGCGAGCGCGCGGCTGAACTGCTCGGCCACGAGGAAGTCCAGCACCTGCTGACGGCTCTCGGACGCGGCGCGCCCAAGCTCGTCGAGGATTTGACGCCCAAGCTGCTGCCGCTGTCGGTGGTGGTGAAGGTGCTGCAATCGCTGCTGGCCGAACGCGTGCCGGTGAGGCAATTGCGGCAGATTGTCGAAGCGTTGCTGGAACACGGCGCGCACACGCAGGATCCGGCCCTGCTCACCGCCGCGGTACGTACCGCGCTGGGCCGATTCATCGTCCAGGAACTCAACGGCCTGGCGGCGGAACTGCCCGTCTACACCTTGGCGCCGGCGCTGGAACGGGTGTTGCAGGAGTCGGTCAGCGGCCAGGGCGCCGCGTTGGAACCCGGACTCGCCGAGCGGCTGCACCAGAACCTCAGCGATTGCGTGACCCGGCAGGAGAGCCGCGGCGAACCCGCGGTGCTGCTGGTCCCCGGCGGGATCCGCGCGGCGATCGCCCGGCTGGTACGCCACAGCATCCCGTCGCTGTCGGTGCTGGCCTACGGCGAGGTGCCGGAGGACAAGCGGCTGCGGTTGGTGGGAGCGATCGGTTGAAACAAGAAGCACGAACTAGACATCACGGCCCGTAACCATGCGAATCAAACGCTTCACCGCTCCTGACATGCGCACCGCGTTGCGCATGGTGCGCGACGAACAGGGCCCGGATGCGGTCATCCTGTCCAATCGCGCCACGGCCGACGGCATCGAGGTCGTCGCCGCCACCGACTACGACGAGGCGCTGGTAGCGCAGGCGCTGCGCGCCGCGGCACCGGCATTGGAAACCGCTGCGCCTGCTGCGGTGGTGAAGCTGAGCCCGCAGGCGGCGGCAATGGCCACGGGCGCGGCCGCCGATGCACCGGTGGCAGACGCCGTCATTGCGCCCAAGGCGGCAGCGGCCGCTGCGGTGTTCAAGCCCGAATGCATCGCCACCACCGCAACCACACCGGTGTTCGCTTCCGCGACGCCATCGCTGATGTCGCGCGCTCGCGCGATGTTTCGCATCGGTGATGCAGCGGATGCGGACGAAGGCCCGACCTTGGCTGAACTCACCGCGGGCTCCGCTCCGGCGCCGAGCGCGCCCGCCGAAGCCGCACCGAAGCCGAGCGACCCGGCGACGCGCTTCGAAGAGATGATGGCGGCCTTCAATCCGCCTGCACCCGCGCAACCCGCTGAACTGGCCGCACCGCAGGCTGCAACCCTCGTCGCTGCGGATACCGCCGCGTCCGACGTCATCGAGACGCCCCAGGTATCGGACAGCGTGAGTGCCCGCGCCGAGCCCAAGGAAAGCGACGCCGACTATCTGATTTCGCTCGCGACCGGCCAGGCGCCCGTCGCGGCCTGCGATGCCGGCGAAGCCATCGCGCCGACGGCCTCCCTCGTTTCCGCGCCGCGCCTGCTGCACGCCGTCGCGGTGGACAGCAACGAAGCCGATCCCGCCATCTTCGCCATGCGTCGCGAACTGGCGACCATGCGCCAGTTGATGGAACGGCAGATGGAACAGCTCTCGCTGGAACGTCTGCGCGGTTCGCCGGCGCGTGCGGAGGCGTTCGAAACCCTGCTCGGCCTGGGCTGCGATACCGCGATCGCACAGGCGGTGGCCGCCGATCTGGATCCGCGCATCGCCCCGGCCGATGTGCACGAGCCGATGCTCGCCGGGCTGGTACGCACGCTGCGCCTGACTCACAGCGAACCGATCGACGAGGGCGGCGTGATCGCCCTGGTCGGTCCGACCGGCGCGGGCAAGACCACCACCGCGGCCAAGCTGGCCGCGCGCTTCGCCGCCCGCCATCGCGCCCGCGACGTGGCGCTGGTGAGCATCGATGGCGAACGCACCGGTGCGCGCGAACAACTGCATGCGCTCGGCCGTCGCCTGGGCGTGACCGTGTGCGACGCGGACAGCAGCGACACGCTCGGCCGCGCGCTCGATCAACTGGCCGACTACCCGCTCGTGCTGGTCGACACCGCCGGCTACGGCGTGCGCGACCGTGCCCTGCTGCGGCAGATCCTGTGGCTGCGTTCGTCCAGCCGCCTGCGCAGCCTGTTGGTGCTACCGGCCAACGCCCATCCGCACGACCTGGCGGAAATCGTCCGCCGTTACCGCCCCGCCGCTCCCGACGGCGCCGTGCTCACCAAGCTGGACGAATCCGGCCGCCTGGGTTCCGCGCTCTCGGTGCTGGTACAGAACGAGCTCCCGCTCGCCTACCTGTGCAGCGGCCAGCAGGTGCCCGACGACCTGGACGCCGCCAGCGCCGACGCGCTCACCGACGCGCTGCGGCGGCAGGTGCAGGAGCGGCACGCCAACCAGCGCTCCAGCGAAGAGCGCGCCCCAAAACTGGCACTGGAGAAATCCCCGGGTGCTGCCGATAACCCTTTGGCCATAGAGGATCGCCATGCATTTGCCTGACTCCCAACCGACCAACGCGCAGACCGCCGCACCCCGTGTGATCGCGGTCGCCAGCGGCAAGGGCGGCGTGGGCAAGACGTCGGTGTCGATCAATCTCGCGGCGGCCCTGGTCAACGCCGGCCAGCGCACCTTGCTGTTGGATACCGACCTGGGCCTGGCCAACGTCGATGTCATGCTCGGGCTGTCGCCGCGCTTCACCCTTGCCGACGTCATCGCCGGCCGCTGCGAGCTGCGCGACACCGTGCTCGAAGGCCCCAACGGCCTGATGATCGTCCCGGCCGCCTCGGGCAAGCGCCATATGACCGAGCTGACGCCGCAACAGCACGTCGGCCTGGTCCATGCCTTCTGCGAACTCGACGTGGCGATCGACACCATGGTGGTCGACAACGCGGCGGGAATCGCCGACGGCGTGCTGACGTTCTGCCAGGCCGCGCAGGATGTGGTCGTCGTGGTCTGCGACGAGCCGGCCTCGGTCACCGATGCCTACGCGCTGATCAAAGTGCTCAGTCGCGAACGCGGCGTCTCCCGCGTGCAGGTGCTGGCCAACCAGGTGCAGCATCCGATCGAAGGCCGCCAGCTGTTCGAGAAACTGGAACGCGTCACCTCACGCTTCCTCGATGTGACCCTCAGCTATCTCGGTGCGATTCCGCGCGATGAGTGGCTGCGCCGCGCCGTGCAGCGCCAGGAATCCGTCGTCGACGCCTTCCCGTCCAGCCCGTCCGCGCTCGCCTTCCGCGACATCGCACGCCGCTCGCGGCAGTGGCAGTCGCCGCTTGCGCCGCGCGGCCACGTCGAATTCTTCCTCGAGCGCCTGCTCGGCCAGACCCCGGCGAACAGCGCCACCCGGAGCGCCGCCGCATGAACGCCAGCGCCGCCGCCCAGTACCGCGCCAACCAACAAGGCTCCGTACACGACATCGTCGAGCGGCACAGCGAGCTGGTGCGCCGCATCGCGCATCACCTCGCCGCGCGCCTGCCGGCCAGCGTGGAAATCGATGATCTGGTCCAGGCCGGCATGCTCGGCCTGATCGACGCCGCGCGCAATTTCCAGTCCGACCAGGGCGCCACCTTCGAGACCTACGCGTCCATCCGCATCCGCGGCGCGATGATCGACGAGATCCGCCGCGGCGACTGGGTGCCGCGTTCCGTGCATCGCCGCTATCGCGATCTGGTGGCAGCGACCCGCGACATCGAGCAGCGCACCGGCAACGCGGCCTCCGCGCAGCAGGTCGCCGATGCGCTGGGCGTGAGCCTGGACGAATACCACCACATGGTCGAGGACGCCGCACGCGGCCAGCTGGTGAGCCTGGATGCGCACATGGAAGAGCACGACGGCGAGCCGCGCCTGTCCGTGGCGTCCACCGCGACTCCGGCCCGCGCATTCGAGAACGACGCCTTCCGCCAGGCGCTTTCCGACGCCATCGGCAAGCTGCCCGAGCGCGAACGCCTGGTGCTGTCGCTGTACTACGAACAGGAACTCAACCTGCGCGAGATCGGCGCGGTGCTGTCGGTCAGCGAATCGCGCGTGTGCCAGATCCACGGCCAGGCCATGGTGCGCCTGCGCGCACGCCTGGGCGATTGGCACGGCAGCCATGACGAGGACGACGGCCTTCCGGTCTGAGCTCTCGCTTCCATCCACATTCCCACCCAGTTTCAGCCGCTACACGAGACCCCGCATGGACAAGAACATCCGCATCCTGATCGTCGACGACTTCTCGACCATGCGGCGCATCGTCAAGAACCTGCTCAACGACCTGGGCTTCTTCAATACCGCCGAAGCGGACGACGGCAACACCGCGCTGGTCGAGCTGCGCAAGGGACCGTTCGATCTGGTGATCACCGACTGGAACATGCCCGGCATGGCCGGCATCGACCTGCTCAAGGCGATCCGCTCCGACTCGCAACTGTCGAAGATCCCCGTGCTGATGGTCACCGCCGAAGCCAAGCGCGAACAGATCATCGAAGCCGCGCAGTCCGGCGTGAATGGCTACGTCATCAAACCGTTCACCGCGGCGACGCTCGGCGACAAGCTCGGCAAGATCTTCGAGCGCCTGGGAGCCGCGGCGTGAATGCGGTGCCGGCACTGGATGGACGCCAGGAAGATCGCATAGGCGACCGCCAGGCCGTGATCGCGTGCCTGCACGCGGCGCTCGACGCGTTGGAAGCCGACGACAGCACTGGCTGGCGCGCGCATGTCGACGAACTCATCCAGTGGCGCACGCAGCCGCTGGTGCAGGGACTGGCGCGGCTCGCGCGCGAACTCGACCAGGCGCTCGGCGGCCAGGGTGTCGGCACGGCCGAGGGCGGTGCCCTACCGGAAGCCTGCGCGCGCCTGGAGCACGTCGTGCAGATGAGCGAAGTGGCCAGCCACCAGACCCTCGATCTCATCCAGGAATGCGGCGTGCTGCTCGGCACCGTGCCCGCCACGTCGATCGACGAGGACGTGGAGGCCACCATCGCCGGCATCCGCGCCCGCTTCTCGGAAATGACCGCGGCGCAGGGCTATCAGGATCTCACCGGCCAGATCATCCGCCGCGTCGTGCAGCTTGTGCGCACGGTGCACGCAGGCCTGGGCGAAGCCGCGTCCGCGAGCATCGCGGCCGAGCCGCTGCATTTGTCCTCGCACGGATTCGGTCCGTCGCAATCCGGCATCGATGCGCCGGCGACGACGCAGGACGACGCCAACCAGTTGCTCTCCTCGCTGGGGTTGTGATCAGGTGTCCGCTCTGGCTTCCGACATCTGCGCCGATTTCCTGATCGAGGCGCGCGAAATTCTCGACCAGCTCGGCGAGCAGATGGTCGTGCTCGAACAGGTACCGACCGATCGCGACTGTCTCAACGCGGTGTTCCGCGGCTTCCACACGATCAAGGGCGGCGCAGGCTTCCTCGACCTGGTGCCGATGGTGCAGATCTGCCATGCGGCCGAGGATCGTTTGGACGCGGCGCGCAGCGGCGTGGTGCCGCTTGATGCGCCGGCCTTCGACGGCGCGCAACAGGCTCTGGACCTGCTGAGCGACATGTTGCAGGCGGTGGCCTCGGGCGCTCCGCTGGATCTGGCGCCGCCGGAATTGATCGCGGCGTTGCGCTCCGGCATGCGTCCTTCGTCTGTGCCGGCGATGCCGACTGCAAACATGAATGCCGCCGCGGAAGACGCCATCGCCAGGTTCGCCGCAGGCGGCGAAACCATCGACGACCTCGAATTCGAAGCATTGCTCGATGGTTTGCAAGCCGCAGCGGCACCCGCCCCCGCAGCTGCGACGGCAATGCCCGTGCAAGCGCCCCACAGCGACCACCCCGCCACACCAAAAGCCGCGCCTGCCGCCACGCCGCACGACGCGGACGCCACCGTGCGCGTCGACGTGCGCCGCCTGGATGCGATGGTGAATCTCGTGGGCGAACTCGTCCTCGCCCGCAATCGCCTCAAGACGATCCGCCCGCGGCTGCGCGACGACGATCTGGATCGTGCCGTCGCCGCGCTGGACGTGGCGACTTCACGCTTGCAATCGGCGGTGATGACCGCACGCATGCAACCGGTCGGCCGCGTGTTCGCGCGTTTCCCCAAGCTCGCGCGCGATGTCGCCCGGCAACTGAAGAAGAATGTCGAACTGGAAGTCGTCGGCGCCGACACCGAGCTCGACCGCAACCTGGTCGAAGCCCTGGCCGATCCGCTGGTGCACCTGGTGCGCAATGCGATCGATCACGGCATCGAAATGCCCGACGTGCGCCGCCGCGCCTGCAAGCCCGAACAGGGCCGCGTGCGCCTGAGCGCGCAGCAGGAAGGCGACCACGTCAACATCGAAGTGCGCGACGACGGCGCCGGCATCGATCCGGACAAGATCCGCCGCAGCGCCGTCGACAAGGGCCTGATCACCGTCGAGGCCGCCGCGCGCCTGACCGGCGAGGAGTGCCTGCAGCTCATCTTCCTGCCCGGCTTCTCGACCCGCAACGAAGTCAGCGACTTGTCCGGACGCGGCGTCGGCATGGACGTCGTGCAATCCAAGATCCGCGAACTCAGCGGCCAGGTGCAAATCCATTCCGAAGTTGGCGCAGGCAGTCGCTTCTGCATCCGCGTGCCGCTGACGCTCGCGATCCTGCCGACCTTGCTGGTGGAGATCGAAGGCGACGTCTACGCCCTGCCGCTGGTGCGGGTGGTGGAAGTGCTCACGCACGATCCGGCTGCCGCGCTATCGATCGACGGCCAGCCGATGCTCGACCTGCGCCAGGAGCCGACGCCCCTGCTCGGCCTGCGCGAGTGGCTGGGCCTGCCGCCTGCCGCCCTGCCGCTGGTTACGGCCGTGGTGTTGCAATCGGGCGAGCAACGCTATTGCCTCGCCGTCGATCGCGTGCGTGGCCGCGAGGAAGTCGTGATCAAGGCGCTGCCGCCGACCTTGCGCGGATTGCCCGGCTACGCCGGCGCGAGCCTGGTCGGCGACGGCCGCATGGCACTGATCCTCGACGTCGACGCGCTGCTGCGCACGGGATTGCGCGAGAACACACAGTCTTCTCGCCGTGCCGCCTGGGCATCCGGCCCAGACGCATCAAGTTCACCACTGACGGGCCGATAACGCGCTCATATGGACAGACTCAGTGTAATCGGACTCGTGCTCGCGATTGCCGCACTTTGCGGCGGCAGCGTACTGAAGGGCGCAGGATTGTCGGGCCTGTGGTCGCCGGCCGCGTTCGTCATCGTCATCCTGGGCACCACCGCATCGATCCTGCTGCAGACCCCGATCCACACCTTCAAGCGCGCGATGGCGATGTTCCGCTGGGTGTTCCGGCCGCCGGCGCACGATCGCCGCGCGATGATCGCGCAACTGGTGGAATGGTCGACGACCGCGCGCAAGCAGGGCCTGCTCGGCCTGGAAGCGCAGGTGCAGGCGCAACAGGATCCGTTCCTGCGCAAGGGCCTGCAGATGGTGGTCGATGGCCTGGAGCCCGAATCCATCCGGCAGATGCTGGAGATCGAGTTGCACGGCCAGAGTTCGCGCGATCTCGCCGCGGCCAAGGTCTTCGAAGGCATGGGCATTTATGCACCGACGCTCGGCATCATCGGCGCGGTGCTGGGCCTGATGGCGGTGATGAAGAACCTCGCCGACCCCAGCAAGCTCGGCCACGGCATCGCCGCCGCGTTCACGGCGACCATCTACGGCATCGGTTCGGCCAATCTGGCCCTGCTCCCGATCGCCAGCAAGCTCAAGGGCTTGGTCAACGCGCAGACCGAAGAACGCGAGATGATCGTGGAAGGTCTCATCGCCATTGCCCAGGGCGAAAACCCGCGCAATATCGAAGCGCGCCTCAGCGGTTACCTCTAGGTCCACCGCCATGGCGCGCAAGCATCACCACGAAGAACACGCGAACCACGAAGCCTGGGCCATTCCCTATGGCGACCTGGTCACGCTGCTGCTCGCCTTCTTCGTGGTGATGTACGCGATCTCGTCGGTCAACGAGGGCAAGTACCGCGTGCTGGCCGATGCGCTGTCGTCCGCTTTCGGCGGGCCGCCGCATACGATTTCGCCGATCCAATTGGGGGAGACGCAGCTGCGCGGCTCCTCCTTCGACCGGCCTTCGATGCAGACCGCCGCGGCCAAGAACGGGCCGGCTTCGGCGAGTCCGGTCAACTTCGTGCGCATCAAGCAGTCGCTTGAAATGCCGACCTTCGGCCAGTCGCAGCAGCAAGCCGCAGCGCGGGCGAAGGAGAAGGAAGTGGCGATGGCGCGCGAACACCAGCTCAACTCGCTCGGCCGCCAGATCCACGATGCGCTGTCCGAGTTGGTCCGGCAGAACCTGGTCACCGTGCGTCGCGGCAACAACTACCTGGAAGTCGAGATCCAAAGCGACATCCTCTTCGCCAGCGGCGCGGCCGAACCCAGTCCGGTCGCGATGGCGACACTGCGCAAGCTCTCCGGCGTACTGCGCAGCGAACCCAACGCCCTGCGCGTGGAGGGCTACACCGACGACCAGCCGATCAGCACGCCGCTGTTCCGCTCCAACTGGGAACTGTCGTCCGCGCGCGCCTCCAGCGTGGTGCACGCGATGATCGACGAAGGCATCCAGCCGCGGCGGCTCGCCGTCGTGGGCTATGGCGAATACCAGCCGATCGCCGACAACGCCACCGAGTCGGGCCGCAACGCCAATCGCCGCGTGCTGCTGGTGATCCTGGCGGCACCGGCCGGACCGGATGCGATCACCGACTCCGGCCCGACCATCGCCTTCGAGGCGCCCGCGCCGCAGCCCGCTGCACCGACCGGCGCAGCCGACATCTCAGGCACACAGGCGCGCGCACCTTATGGCGCCCACACCACGACTTCCACGTCCACCGTCATCGCCTTGCCGGCGCAGCGCGGTGCACTTCACAACGTGCGCGCAGCGGTTGCGACCGACGCCACGACGCAACCCGGAGCCGGCTGACATGCAGGTTTGGGCGATCGCCAATCAGAAGGGCGGCGTGGGCAAGACCACGACCACCCTGTTTCTCGGCCGCGGCCTGGCGCAGGCCGGCCATCGCGTGTTGCTGATCGATCTGGATCCGCATGCGTCGCTGACGCGTGCCTTCGACGTGCCGGCCAATCCGCCGCCCGCGGGCACGCACGACCTGTTCGGCAACAGCGGTGCGACGCTGGCTTCGCTGGCGCGCAGTACCGACATCGAAGGACTCAAGCTGGTCGCCGCGCAACCCGCGCTGGCGACCTTGGAACGGCGCGGCGCCACGCAGCCAGGACTCGGTCTGGCGCTCGGCCGTGCCCTGCATGGCGTCCACAGTCTCTTCGACTACGCGTTGCTCGACTGTCCGCCGACGCTGGGGTTGCTGATGATCAACGCGCTGGCCGCGGCCGATCGCCTGGTCGTGCCCACGCAGACCGACCAGCTCGCACTGCACGGATTGGCCGACATGCTGCGCACGGCCGAGATGGTCGAGCGTTCGCGCCGCCGCCCCCTGCCCGGATTCGTGATACCGACGCTGTACGACCGACGCACCCGCGCGGGCATCCACAACCTGGATCTGCTGCACGACCGTTACGAAGGCCGCGTCTGGCCGCACGCGGTGCCGGTGGACACGCGCCTGCGTGATGTCCATGCGCTGACCGCCGCCACGCCACCCGCCGGACGCGGCGCCGATGCCTACCGTCGTGCCCTTACCTGGCTGCTGGCGCAGTCTGACGCATCGCAAAGGCAGGCGGCATGAGTACGCAAGCGGTACTCGACGAGGTTCACGACTATGTCGACGCCCTGCTGGGAAGCGCGATCGAACCCGTCGCCGTCGTCGCGCCGCCTGCCGCCCCGTCGGTGACAGCGGAAGTCAAACCGCCCGCAGCGCCTGCGGCCAGAGTTACCGCTGCGCCTACCGAAGTAGCCGCTTCGCCGCGGGCGAGCACTATCCCGCAGACCACGCATCGCTGGCTGCGCGTTGCCATCGGCAGCGACAGCTACGCGCTGGAATTGCTATGCGTGCAGGAAGTGGTCCGCGTCGCACCGATCGTCGCCATGCGCGGCGCCAACCACGCCGTACTCGGCGTGATGAATCTGCGCGGCCGCATCGTGCCGGTGTTCGACCTCGGCCTGTGGCTGGGCACGGCCTGCGTGCAGCCGGACGAGCGCAGCCGGATCGTGGTCGTGGAACGCGAAGACGAATTGATCGGCGTGCTGGTCACGCTGGTCGAAGACGTGGTGACGCTCGCCCAGCACCGTATCGAACCGCCGCTGCCCGGTAGCGCCCGCGGCCCCATCGTCGGCGTGGCGCGCGTCGGCGCGACGCCGACGGTGCTGCTGGATGCGGGGGCGTTGTTTGGCGGGTGAGGTTCCTCAAGTCCCTCCCGTCACTGCCGTTAACCCATACGACTCCTCCCGCTGCACCTTCGCCATGACCCAGCTCACGCTGCAAACCGACCTAGGCATCGAGTGCGTCGCCGACCTGCAGGCCGCATTGCAGCCGCATCTGGGAGACGAAGAACCGCTCGCGCTCGACGGCGAATACGTTCAGCGCGTGCATGCGGCCGGCCTGCAGCTGTTGCACGCCTTCGTTCGCGATCGTGCGGCCCGCGGCCACCAGACCACCATCACCCTGCCCTCGCCGACCCTCGCGGCGGCTGCGCGCCAACTCGGACTCGCGGTCAGCCTCGGCGTCGATGCACCCACCGGAGAGCCCGCTTGAGCGCGCAACTGCTGATCGTCGATGACTCCACCTCCATGCGGCAGATGGTCGCTTTCGCGCTGACATCGGGCGGTTATTCCGTCCAGGAAGCCGAAGACGGCCAGGCCGCGCTGGACCTGGCCCGCACGCGGAAATTCGATGCCGTCGTCACCGACGTCAACATGCCCCGCATGGACGGCATCACCCTCATCCGCGAACTGCGCCAGCTGCCGGCCTACAAGTTCACGCCCCTGCTTATGCTCACCACCGAATCGGGCGGCGACAAGAAGCAGGAAGGCAAAGCGGCCGGCGCGACCGGTTGGCTGGTCAAGCCGTTCGACCCCGAACAGCTGGTCGCCACCTTGCGCAAAGTGCTCGGCTGAGTCGCAGCCGCCTTTCCCGCTCCTAACTCCTTAGCCATTCCGCATCCATGGATATCACCCGCTTTCATGCCGCGTTCTTCGAAGAAAGCCGTGAAGGCCTGGACGCCATGGAGAGCGGCCTGCTGGCGATGGAATCCGGACGCAGCGACGCGGAAACCATCAACGTCATCTTCCGCGCGGCGCATTCGATCAAAGGGGGCGCAGCGACGTTCGGCTTCACCGCTGTCACCGACCTGACCCATCTGCTGGAAACGCTGCTCGATGAAGCGCGCAGCGGCCGCCGCGTACTGGACGGCGACGCGACCGGTGCGCTGCTGCAGTCGGTCGACGTGCTGCGTGGGCTGCTCGCCGGTTGCGAACACGGCGACGCGATCGACCAGGCCGCGCTCGCCCGCGTCCGCAGCGACCTGGAACGCCTGCTCTCCGGCGAAGCCAAGCCCGTCGCAGCAAAGTCGGAAATCATTGCCGCGCCGGCAACGGGCGACTGGCGCATCAGCTTCGCGCCCGCGCCTTCGCTCTTCATGAGCGGCAACGATCCGCTGCGCATCCTGCGCGAACTGTCCAGCCATGGCGAATTGGGCGTCACCTGTCTCGATCAGCGTCTGCCGAACTTCGAGCAGATGGATCCGTACGAGGCCTACCTGGCCTGGGATCTCACCCTGCCCGGCAGCGTGCCGCGCAGTGCGATCGACGAGACCTTCGCCTGGGTCGAGGACGAGTGCGAACTGTCGATCCAGACTTCGAGCGTCGCGGCCGTCGCCACCGCTCCGACACCGGAGATGCTGCCGGAGACACCATCAGGCGCCGCCGCTGAAGCCGACTCGGCGGCGCTCCGCCGCACCTCCGATCACGACAACTCGATCCGCGTCGCCGTCGGCAAGGTCGATGCGCTGATCAACCTGGTCGGCGAGTTGGTCATCACGCAGGCGATGCTGCGCCAGCGTTCCGAGCATCTGGACCCGGTCGCCAACGAGGCGCTGCTGTCGGGCCTTGTGCAGTTGGAGCGCAACACCCGCGACCTGCAGGAGTCGGTCATGGGCGTGCGCATGCTGCCGGTCGAATTCGCCTTCAGCCGCTTCCCACGGATGGTCCGCGATCTCGCCGGGCGTCTGGGCAAGAAAGTGCATCTGCGCACGTCGGGCGAAGCGACCGAACTGGACAAGGGCGTCATCGAAAAGATCGTCGATCCGCTGGTGCATCTGGTGCGCAACGCGATCGACCACGGCCTGGAACTGCCGGAAGAACGCCACGCCACCGGCAAGGACGAAACCGGAACCATCACGCTGACGGCCGCGCATCAGGGCGGCCATATCATCATCGAAATCGGCGACGACGGCCGCGGCCTGGATCGCGAACGCATCCTGCGCAAGGCCGCCGAGCGCAACCTGTTCGTGCCGGAGAATCCGTCCGACGCGCAGGTGTGGGACCTGGTTTTCGCGCCGGGCTTCTCCACCGCCGAAAAGCTGACCGACCTGTCCGGCCGCGGCGTCGGCATGGACGTGGTCCGCAAGAACATCACCGCACTGGGCGGCCAGGTCGAGATCCGCAGCCAGCAGGGCGCGGGTTCCACCATCTCGATCCGCCTGCCGCTGACCCTCGCCATCGTCGACGGCATGTCCGTCGCGGTAGGCGACGAGGTGTTCATCGTGCCGCTCAACGTTGTGGTCGAATCGCTCCAGCCCGTGGCATCCGACGTGCGCACCATCGCCGGCGAAGCCCGTGTGCTGCGCGTGCGCGAGGATTACCTGCCCTTGATCAACCTGGCCGAACAGTACGGCCTGTCTACCGCACGTCGCGAGGGCGAGAACGGGCATCCAATCGCCGTCGTGGTAGAGAGCGACGGCCGCCGCTTGGCGCTGGAAGTCGACGAGCTGCTCGGTCAGCACCAGGTCGTGGTGAAGAACCTCGAATCGAACTATCGACGGGTCCGTGGCGTGTCCGGTGCGACCATTCTCGGCGACGGCCGCGTCGCCCTGATCGTCGACGCGGCAGGGCTCGCGCAGATCCCGCGCCTGGCGGCCGCCGCCTGACGCCCACCCTCATTTCAACCATCACGCACCGCACGTCCGAGGAACCACCCATGTCCCACCCGCACTCCAGTTCACGCGGCTCTGCAGCAGAGGAAAGCAACAACGAGTTCCTCACCTTCGCCCTGGGTAGCGAGGAATACGGCGTCGACATCCTCAAGGTGAAGGAAATCCGCGGCTACGACGCGGTGACCCGCCTGCCCGACGCCCCCGACTACATCAAGGGCGTGATCAATCTGCGCGGCACCATCGTGCCGGTGATCGACATGCGCCTGAAGTTCCGCCTCGAGCGCGCCGAATACACCACGCTGACGGTGATGATCGTGCTCAACGTCGCCGACCGCGTCGTGGGCATGGTGGTCGACAGTGTCTCCGATGTGGTCCGTCTGCCCGACGAACAGATCCGCGCGGTGCCGGAAATCGGTGCGACCATCGATCGCCAGTTTCTCACCGGTATTGGCACGCTGGACGAACGTATGTTGATCCTGCTCGATATCGAGCGGTTGATGAGCAGCACCGAGATGGGGCTGGTGGTGGCGGAAGCGGCTTAGTCGGAAGCAAAGGCAGCTCGCTGCGCTCGCTCCCCCTCATCTGCCCTTCGGGCATCTTCTCCCCGCACGCGGGGAGAAGAAGGAGAAAAACACTTAATCGGCCGCCCAACGCGGCCGATTGCATTTTTTGTTGCAACGACCTGTTCAGAATCGCTGTCGGCCGCCGATCTACTAGACGCTCGGCACCTTGCAGGACGCAGTTGGTGTGCCATCCCCACTGATTCCGGAGCAAGTAATGCTGCAGAACCTCACCATCGGCCGGCGGCTCACGCTGGGCTTCGCCGCGCTCGCCGTACTCATCCTCGTCATGGGCGCCTTCGCGGCGCAGCGCATGGGCACCGCCCAGAACACCGTACGAACGCTGACGCAGGTGTCGGTGCCCTCGATTCGCGACCTCGGTCGATTGGCGACGCTGTTGGCGGAATACCGTGTGAGCGAACGTGGCCTGGTCGCCAGCTACCAGGACCCGGAGAAGGCCGCCGAGTACACCGGCGAACTCAAGGCCGGTGCGGAAGAGTTCGAGACGCTCGCCAGCAAGTACGCGGCCGAGATCGTCGATGCGCACGAGCGTGAGCTGTACACCGACGTGGAAGCCAAGGCCGCTCGCTATTTCGACAACAGCCGCCGCCTCGTCGAAGGATTGAAGGCCGGCGACATGGCACCGGCGAAACAGGCGGGCGATCTGCGCCAGGCGACCGCCGATGCCGTCGCGAAACTGCTGGACTACAACATCGTCCTGCTTAACCGCGGAGTGGCGGCGCAGGAGGCGGGCTATCGCTTCAACCTCTGGGCGATCGGCGCGATGCTGGCGATCGCCCTGGCCCTGGCGATCGCGTCGGCCGTCGTCATCACCCGCTCGATCGTGCGGCCGCTCGCCCAGGTCGTCGCCGTTGCGCAATCGGTCGCCCAAGGCCAGTTGGAGGTACGTATTCCGACTTCGGACCATAGCGAAATCGGGCATTTGGCCGGTGCCATGCGCGGGATGGTCGGCGTACTGCGCGACTACGCGGACGCGCAACGCGAGATGTTCGAGCAGCATGAGCTGGGCGAGATCGACCAGTGCATTCCGGTCGATCGCTTCCCCGGCGCCTATGCGCGCATGGCCGAGCAGACCAACGCGCTGGTGAGGTCGCACATCGATGCCATTCTGCACATCCTCGATGTGGTCGCCTCCTACGGACGCGGCGACCTGTCGCGCGACGTTGACCGCATGCCAGGCCGTAAGGCCGAGGCCACGGCGGCGGTGGACGCGGTCAAGGCCGGCATGCAGTCGATCAATGCCGAGATCAAGCATCTGGTCGACGCCGCCGTCGCCGGCGACTTCTCCCTGCGCGGCGATGCGACGCGGTTCGATTTCTTCTATCGCGAGCTGATCGAAAGCCTCAACACGCTCATGGCGACCGCGGACGAGGGTGTGACGGAAGTCGGCTCGCTGCTGTCGGCGCTGGCGGCGGGCGATCTGTCGCAGCGGATCGACACTGCCCTGCCCGGCCGCTTCGGCCAGTTGGCCGGCGACGCGAACCGGACAGTGGCGCAGCTCACCGGCATCGTGGAACGCATCCGCACCGGCAGCGATGCGATCAGCACCGCTGCGGGCGAGATCGCGTCGGGCAACAATGACCTGTCGCAGCGCACCGAGCAGCAGGCGGCCTCGCTGGAGGAAACCGCCAGCTCCATGGAGGAACTCACCTCCACCGTGAAGCAGAACGCCGACAACGCGCGCCAGGCCAGCCAGCTGGCAAGCGGCGCGGCCGACGTCGCGCGCCAGGGCGGCGCTGTGGTCGGCCAGGTCGTGACCACGATGACTGCGATCCGCGAGTCTTCGCACAAGGTCGCCGACATCATCGGCGTGATCGACGGGATCGCCTTCCAAACCAACATTCTGGCGCTGAATGCCGCCGTGGAAGCCGCGCGCGCCGGGGAACAGGGCCGCGGCTTCGCCGTGGTCGCCGCCGAAGTGCGTTCGCTGGCGCAGCGTTCGGCCGGTGCCGCGAAGGAGATCAAACAGCTCATCACCGATTCGGTGAATCAGATCGGCGAAGGCTCCGCCTTGGCGGAGCGTGCAGGCCAGACCATGCACCAGGTCGTGACCGGTGTGCAGCGGATGACCGACATCATCGCCGACATTTCCGCGGCGTCGCAGGAGCAAAGCGCGGGAATCGAGCAGATCAACCACGCCATCACGCAGATGGACGAGGGCACGCAACAGAACGCCGCACTGGTGGAGGAAGCCTCGGCCGCGGCACGCAGCCTGGAACAACAGGCGACTCAGCTAGTGGCGACAGTCGCGGCCTTCTCGCTGCGCCAGGATGCTGCTACGGCTCGTCGTCCCCGCTTCGCATCGGCTGTCGCAGCGCGGGCGGCCAACGATTGAGAGTTCACTCGGTTTTCGTAGCCCCTTCACCTGCTCTTATCCGTCGGCCTCCTAAGTTCGGACCGCCTTCGATCGGATGAGCAGGTGCAACATGAACACGACAAGACATACGGTCATCGCCGCGGCATTCGCGATCTCGATGTGCGCGCTGCCGGCTTATGCGCAGGGACAGGAACGCGAAGAACGGGATACGCCCGTCGAAAAGACGACCGCTGACGCGGCTGAACACGTCGGCGACGCCTGGATCACCACCAAGGTGAAGGCCGACCTGATGGCCACCAAAGGCGTTTCGGGTACCGCGATCGACGTCGACACGAAGGATGGCGTCGTAACCTTGAACGGCACGGTCGCTTCGCGCGCCGAGGCGGACAAGGCGGTCGCCGTGGCCAAGAGCATCCACGGCGTGACCACGGTGAAGTCCAAGCTGAAGATTGCGCCTTAGCCGAAAATGGCCAGGCGGATGCGATGAAGGCGACGCAGTTGCGTCGCCTTCTGCGTTCACGATATGGCTGGCGTCACAGCTTGAAGTCGAGCCGCACCTTGCCGCGGCTCTCGCCGCCGGGCGCGAACTGCCACTGCTTGAGCGCCTTGACCGCGGCGCCTTCGAACGTACGCGCCGGCCTCGCATTCACGACGGAGACCGAAGCGACCTTGCCGGCAGGATCGACGGTGAATTCGAGTTCGACGAAGCCGACCGTGCCGGCCCTAACCGCCTCAGGCGGATACGTGGGATCGACGCGCTTGATCGGATTGAGCTCGGCGTGGGCCGGTGCGGCAAGCACCAGCGCCAGTGCCGCAGCAGCGGCGAGAAGCGGATGACGCATGGCTGAGGTCTCCTGGGCAAAGGGACGCGCGATTAGCGCGCGTCATTACCGGCATCGGCCTCTTGCGCAGAATCTTTAACTGGCGCCCAAAACGAAACAGGCGCGCCGTCGCCGGCGCGCCTGTCTGGTTCAGCGGACCCGTGGACTAAGGATTACAGCGCGAAGTCCAGACGCACCTTGCCACGGCCATCGGCGCCGGCGGCGAATTCCCACTGCTTCACGGCCTTCACGGCCGCGCTTTCGAACGTACGCGCCGGCTTGGCGTTGACCACCGAGACGCTGGAAACCTTGCCAGCGGCGTCGACGGTGTACTCGACTTCGACGAAGCCGGTGGTTCCGGCACGCGCGGCTTCAGGCGGGTAGACCGGATTCACGCGCTTGACCGGCTTGAGTTCGGCATGGGCCGACATCGGCAGGATCAGGGCGATCGCGGTGGCGAGGACAAGAGATACGGGGCGACGCATCGTTGCAGACTCCAGGGTGGGTGCAGGGTTGGAGCCCCTGGGATCGGCCGGCGACGGCAATTCTTTAGGGGCGGCCCTATCTAAAGTTTCGCGGCCTCGCGCCGATTCCTGGGGTGTCGACCCATTCCGGGTCCGTTCGTCGCCCCGAGGTCATCATGTCCGTTCGCTCCACGTCCTCCCTACTCGATCGCTTGCTCGCGCCGTCCATCGCGCTGATGGCGCGATTGCGTTTCGGACAGAAGGCCTTGCTGATCGGCGCCAGCTTCACCCTGACCTGCGCGGTTCTTACGGGCATGATCCTGGTGCGCGCGAACGACGAGCTCGACAGCGTCCACCAGCAGTTCGCTGCCACCGGTGGCCTCGCGAAACTGCACAGCGCCGTGCTCGCCATGCAGGAGCACGAACAACTGGTGGTCCGCCAGATCGCCAAGGACAGCGTCGATGCCTCGGCGCTGAGCCATTCGGCCACCGCCGCTTCACAGGCGCTGGATGCATTGGATGCCTGGCACAAACAGGCGCTGCCCGACGCGCCGCTGCAGGCGCCGTTGCAGGCCGCGCGCGCCGCATGGGAGAAGGCCACGGCCGACCACACCGATGCGGCGGTCGCCGTCGCCGATCATTCGGCGGCGATCGACAAGGTCAACGAACTGATGGCAATGGTCTATCAGCGCAGCGGTCTCGACCTCGCATCCGACCCCAGCGTCTACTACACCGGCCGCGCCGCGGCCGAATGGGTTCCCACGCTGAGCGAATCGGTGGCGCAGCAGAGCCTCGTCGGCATCCGCGTGCTGGGCGAAGGCGCGATCTGGGTGGACGATCGCACCGGCCTGGCGGTTTCCAAGAGCATGCAGCAGTTCGTCGGTGGCCGCATCCAGGCCGATCTGAAAAAGGCTGAAATCGGCATGCCCGCGCTGGAGCGCAGCTTCGGCCAGCCGATGCGCGCCGCGCTCGCTTCGATGGACAAGCAGAACGCCCTGATCCAGAAGCACATCCTCGACGCGGACACACCCTCGCTGCCGGTGAAGGTGATGGCCGCGCGCGCCGAGGCTTCGCGCCTCGCGTTCGGCGCGGCGCTGAGCGCCTCGAACCGCTCGCTCACGAAAGCGGCGCAGGCCGAAATCGGCCGCCTGAAGCGCCGTTCGTTGTTTACCTCGCTGGCTGCCGGTCTGGCCCTGCTACTGTCCGGTTACCTGTTCGTCGGCTTCACCCGCGGCACGCGCAGCGCGCTGCAGACGATCGAAGCCAGCGCGGCCCGGGTCGGCCGCGGCGAATTCCCCGACACCATCCGCGTCGACACCCAGGATGAGCTGCACGAGATCGCGCGCAGCCTGGAACGCGCCGTCGGCACGTTGCGCGACTTCGCGCGAGCGCAGAGCGAAGTGTTCGAAGCGCACCAGAACGGCGAGATCGACGATCGCCTGGACGCCAGCGCCTTCCCCGGCTCCTTCGGCGTGATGGCCAACGATATCAACACGCTCGTCGCCTCGCACATCGCGGTGAAGATGCGTGTGATCGAAATCGTCAGCGGGTACGCACGCGGCGATCTTTCCGCCGACATCGAACGCATGCCCGGCAAGAAGGCGCAGATCACCGCCGCCGTGGATTCGGTCAAGGCCGGCATGCAGGCGGTCAATGCCGAGATCAAGGGTTTGGTGGATGCGGCCTGCGCGGGCGACTTCAGCCATCGCGGCGATGCGCAGCGCTTCGAGTTCGTCTATCGCGAGATGGTCGAAGGCCTGAACACGCTGATGGCCAGCGCCGACCGCGGCTTGAATGAGGTCGGCACGCTGCTGGCGGCCGTGTCGCAGGGCGACCTGACGCGCGAAGCCGACGCCAACCTGCCGGGCCGTTTCGGCAACCTGGCGGAAGACGCCAATGGCACCGTGCGCCACCTGGCGCAGGTGGTCGGCCAGATCCGCCTGGGCAGCGATGCGATCAGCACCGCCGCCGGCGAGATCGCTTCCGGCAACAACGATCTGTCGCAGCGCACCGAGCAGCAGGCGGCCTCGCTGGAGGAAACCGCCAGCTCGATGGAAGAACTCACCTCCACCGTGAAGCAGAACGCCGACAACGCGCGCCAGGCCAACCAGCTCGCGATCGGTGCCGTCGACGTAGCCGCGCAGGGCGGCGAAGTGGTCGGCAAGGTAGTGCAAACGATGACCGCCATCCACGAGTCCTCGCGCAAGGTCGCCGACATCATCAGCGTGATCGACGGCATCGCCTTCCAGACCAACATCCTCGCGCTGAATGCCGCGGTGGAAGCTGCGCGTGCCGGCGAACAGGGCCGCGGCTTCGCCGTGGTCGCCGCCGAAGTGCGCTCGCTGGCGCAGCGCTCGGCCGGTGCGGCCAAGGAGATCAAGCAGCTCATCACCGATTCGGTCGACAAGGTCGAACAGGGTAATGTGCTGGTCGATCAGGCCGGCCGCACCATGGGCGAGATCGTCACCAGCATCAAGCGCGTGACAGACATCATCGCGGACATCTCCGCGGCGTCGCAGGAACAGAGCGCCGGCATCGAGCAGATCAACGTCGCCATCACCCAGATGGACGAAGGCACGCAGCAGAACGCCGCGCTGGTGGAAGAAGCCTCGGCCGCCGCGCGCAGTCTGGAACAGCAGTCCGAGCAGCTGGTGGAGACGGTGGCGGTGTTCCGCCTCGGCGACGAAGCACCTACCGCAAAAGTCCGCGCCGTCGAACAGCCCGTCGCTGCGCAGGCCGCCGCGCCCGCCGCGCTGCGTAAGCCTGCGGCCGTGCGGACTCGCCAGACGCGGAGCGCCCGCCCGGCTGCGGTCGCAGTGGCCGGCGGCGACTCGCATTGGCAGGAGTTCTGATCTTCCGCCATGGCTGAGGCGCTTTCCAACGCTGCAACGAACGCGCCCGAGCGCGCGTTCGTTTTCGAAGACCGCGACTTCCGCCGCGTCTGCAAGCTGATCCATGCCCATGCGGGCATCACCCTGCAGCCGCACAAGCGCGACATGGTCTACGGCCGCCTGGTGCGTCGCGTGCGGGCACTGGAACTGGAACGCTTCAGCGACTACCTCGACATCGTCGAGGACGATCCCGAAGCCGAAGTCCAGGCCTTCGTCAACGCGCTGACCACCAATCTCACCTCGTTCTTCCGCGAGGAGTACCACTTCACCGTACTCGCCGAGCAGTTGCGTCAGGCGCAATCCCGGCGCGAACGCGCCGGCGGCGCGCCCATGCTCATCTGGTGCTGCGCCGCCTCCACCGGCGAGGAGCCCTACTCCCTGGCGATCACCGCCTGCGAAGCCTTCGACACGCTCGCCCCGCCCGTGCGCATTCTCGCCACGGACATCGACACCAACGTGCTGCAGACCGCGGCGCGCGGCGTGTATCCGCTGGAACGCATCGATGGCCTCGATGCGCAGCGCAAGCGCCGGTTCTTCCAGCGCGGCACCGGGCCCAACGCCGGGCACTGCCGCGTGCGTCCGGAGTTGCAGGCATTGATCGAATTCCGGCCGCTCAACCTGTTGGCCACGGACTACGGTCTGCACAGCCGCTACACGGCGGTGTTCTGCCGCAACGTGATGATCTATTTCGACAAGCCGACGCAGTACAAGGTGCTGCAGCGGATCGTGCCCGTACTGGAGCCGGAAGGACGGTTGTACGCCGGCCATTCCGAGAGCTTCCACCACGCGGGGGATCTGGTGAGCCCGTGCGGCCGCACCGTCTATCGCAGCGCCATGCAGCTGAAGGAAACCGCCTCCCATGCTCCAGGTTAGGCAACCGCCCGCAGCTGCTCATCGACAGATAGAGGGCAGTTACTACGACTCGGCCTTGCAGACCGAAGCGATCCGCCTGTTGCCGGCCGACTACGTCGCGACCGATCAGCCGGTCGCGCTGGTGACATTGCTCGGCTCATGCGTCGCTGCCTGTCTTTACGACTCCATGCTCGCGATCGGCGGCATGAACCACTTCATGCTGCCGGGCAACAGCAGCGACTCCACTTGCGCGCGCTACGGCATGAACGCGATGGAGCTGCTGATCAACGACCTGCTCAAGCGCGGCGCACGCCGCAACCGGCTGCAGGCCAAGGTCTTCGGCGGCGGCAATGTACTCAGCGGCTTCTACAGCGACCCCATCGGCACGCGCAATGCGCGCTTCGTCCTCGAATACCTGAGCGCGGAGAACATCCCGGTACGCGCGCAGGACCTGGGCGACATCCATGCACGCAAGGTCGGCTTCTTCCCGCAAACCGGACGCACCCTGGTAAAGCGCCTTCCGTCGACGCGCGACGACGGCATCGTCGATGTCGAGCGCGCGCTGTACGGCCGCCTTACCAAGGCCCCCGCCAGCGGCGGCGTGGAACTGTTCTGACATGTCCGGCAGGCCTGTCCGTGTGCTGGTGGTCGACGATTCGGCGCTGATCCGCAAGCTGATGACCGAGATCCTCGATGCCGATCCGGGCATCGAGGTCGTGGGCACCGCCTCGGATCCGTTCATCGCACGCGAGCGCATCAAGCAGTTGCTGCCAGACGTGCTCACGCTGGACGTGGAAATGCCGCGCATGGACGGCCTGACCTTCCTCGGCAACCTGATGCGCCTGCGCCCCATGCCGGTGGTGATGGTGTCGACGCTGACCGTCGCCGGAGCGCAGGTCACACTGGACGCGCTCGCATTGGGCGCCGTGGACTTCGTGGCCAAACCGCAACTCGACGTCGCGCGTGGACTCGGCGACTACGCCGCGCAGCTGATCGCCAAGGTCAAGCAGGCCGCGCACGCGCGCGTGACCAGCCAGCGGCCGTCGCGCCCGCCGGCGCCAAGCGAATACAACGGCCCCGTGGGCTACCGGACGACCGATCGCCTGATCGCGATCGGCGCGTCGGCCGGCGGTACCGAGGCAATCCGCGAGGTGCTCGAACGTATGCCGGCGGACGCACCCGCGACGGTGATCGCACAACACATCCCGGGCGCGTTCAGTGGCGCCTTCGCCGAGCGCTTGAACAAGCACAGCCGCATGACCGTGCTCGAGGTCCGCGAGGATCAACCCCTGCTGGTCGGTCACGCCTACGTCGCCACCGGCGGGCGCCATCTGCGCGTGGTGCGCAGCGGCGCACGCTGGCATGCGCAGCTGAGCGACGATGACCCGGTACGCGGCCATCGCCCCAGCGTGGACGTACTGTTCGAATCGGTGGCCCGCCACGCCGGCCCCAACGCCAGCGCGGCCCTGCTGACCGGCATGGGCGACGACGGTGCACGCGGCCTGCTCGGCCTGCGCCATGCCGGCGCGTTCACACTCGCGCAGGACAAGGCCACCAGCGTCGTGTGGGGCATGCCCGGCGCCGCCGTCGCGCTCGGCGCGGCGGAAGAAGTGCTGCCGCTGGAAGAAGTCGCAAATCGCCTGCTTTCCACGAGCATTCGTGGCTAAAGCGCGCGCCGCACCGGCCGTTATCGAGGGCGAACCGCTCACCTCGAGATAGACGATGGATTCGCGTGTACTGATCCGCATCGCTGCACCGCTGGCACTGACCCTGACCCTGGTCTGCGCCGAGGCCTTCGCGCTGCCCGCGCCCGTGCGCTGGGGCAGCCTGGTGGCCATGACGCTGGCCTGGCTCGGCTTCGGCTGGTACGCCATGCGCCCTTCCAACCCGGCGGCGCTCAAGGAGCAGACCCGGGTACTCGGCGAACTGCGCTCGTTCATCAACGCCGAAGTACAAGGCTCGCGCGTCGAGATCGAACGCACCCGCGAACTGATCCGCGAATCGGTCGGCAAGCTCGGCGGCAGCTTCGAAGCGGTCAACCGCCAGTCGCGCGTGCAGAACGACGTCATCTCGCGGATCGTCGACCGTCGCGCCGGCGACCACAGTGCCGGCGCCGACGTGCACCAGTTTGCCGTGCAGGCCAGCCAGAAGATGGAGCAACTGGTCGAAGCACTGGAAGCCGTCAGCGGCCAGAGCGGCACCACGGTCACCCATATCGACGCGATGGCCGAGCATCTGGACGGCATCTTCGCCTTGCTCGAAGACGTCAAGTCCATCGCTGATCAGACCAACCTGCTTGCGCTGAACGCGGCGATCGAAGCTGCGCGTGCCGGCGAAGCCGGTCGCGGCTTCGCGGTGGTCGCCGACGAGGTGCGCAACCTCTCCGAACGCTCCACCGCCTTCAACGAGCAGATCCGCAAGCTGGCGCACAGCTCCAAGGACGCGATTTCGCGCGTCCGCGACACGGTCAGCCAGATGGCCTCGCGCGATCTCGACCGCTCCCGCGGCGCTCGCGCCGAAGCCGCGGCCATGCTCGAACGCGTCGACGGCATCAACCGCGGCCTGGGCAACGGCATGCGCGAAATCGCCGAGTGCGGCCGCGCGATCGATTCGTCCGTGGCCGACGCGGTGCGCTCGCTTCAGTTCGAGGACATCGCCACCCAGGCACTGGGCGCGGCCAATGTGCACCTGGACCGTCTGAGTGCGATCAACCGCGAAGCTTCGTCGCTGCAGGATCTGCTGCACCGCACCGGTGGACGGGCCGGCAACGAACTGCAGAGCGCCCTGGTGCAACTGGGCCAGCGCATCGCGCAGATGCGCGCCGAATGGGAGCGTCCGCCGCACAAGCCGGTGATGCAGCAATCGATGGATGCAGGCAGCGTCGAATTGTTCTGAGCCTTCGCAGCGGTATCACGAAACTAAAGGCCGGCGCCAAAGTGCCGGCCTTTTCGCTTGGTGCGGCAGGTGGATGGCTCATCATGCCCGTCGAGGCCGTTGACCATCGACGGGTTGCGACTCGAAACGCGCGCGGTTAGCGTTGCGCGATGGCGCAGGATCCAGTCAAGGAAGTGGGACCGTCCGGTAGCCGTCGCGATCGGCGCCGGGCGCTGTTCCGGGATTTTTCCCAGCTGCTGGCCATCGCGGTCGCGCTTCCCGTATTGGCTATCGCTGCCCTGCACCTGTGGCAAAGCGGCGACGCCGCGCGCGAGCAGTACGGAACCCGCCTGGCCGACATCGCCCGCGCCCGTGCCCGCGAGATCGACGCCTTCGTCCAGATGCATACGGCGGTGCTGCAGTTCCTCGCGGATCGCCGCACCGCGGCCGGCGATGTCCGCAACGAAACGCTCTGGGCGCAAGACCTGCAGCGCGTGCACCGCTACTACCCGGATTTCCAGACCGTGGCGCTGATCGACGCGAACGGTGCGCTGGTACTGACGGATCCGGCGGCGCCGCGGGCGCGCGGCGCCTCGGTGGCGGATCGTTCCTACTACCGCGAGCCCCGACGCACCGGACTGCCGCAGGTGTCCGATGCCTATCGCGGCCGCGTCACCAGCGAGATTCCATCGATCGCGGTGTCGGTCCCCTACTTCTCCGAGCGAAAGTTTGCCGGTGTTCTCGCTGGCGCGATCCGCATCGATGCCTTCCCTGCCCTGCGCAGCCATGCAGGCCAGCCGGGCGATTTCGAGATGCTGCTGGTGGACCGCAACCACACCGTCATCGCCGGCACCCAGGGCCTGCCCTATAGCTCGCTCGACGTGCTGCGCGCGGATGGACTGGGCGCGTCCTTGTATCGACTCGAATCCCTGGGTAACAGCACCCGCATGCAGCACGTTCCCAAGGTGCTGCGCGGCGGCGGCGATGCCTACGCGGTCGTCACGGCCCTGCGCAACGGCTGGCACCTGATGGTGCTCGTCCCGCAGAGCACGGTCGTCGCCGATGTGCGCCGCCACGCTGCGGTGACCGTGGGACTGCTCGCACTCGTCCTGGCCGGCGCGCTGGCGGTGACCGGGTTGCATCTGAAATGGCTGGGCGTCTATGTCCGCGATCTGCTCGATCGCATGCAGCGCTTCGCCCTGGACAGCGAGGCGCTGCCCGCATCGCCCGAGAGCCTGCCGGTGGAACTGGCCCCCGTCGCCGAAGCCCTCAACCGGCTGGCGGCCCGTGCGCATCATGCTTACGAAGAGGTCAATTCGAGCCTGGCCGAACAGCGGCGCCTGCGCGAGGAGCTGCAGGACATGGCGCGCAACCTCATCACCATCCAGGAAAACGAACGCCGCACGCTGTCGCGCGAACTGCACGACGATATCGGCCAGGCCATCACCGCGATCAAGCTGGGCGCCATGGCGGTGCGGGACGAATCCGAGCCGGAGCGCCAGCGCGAAATCCTCGACGAGATCGTGGCGATCACCGACCAGACGGTGGCCAAGCTGCGCAATCTGTCGATGCTTCTGCGGCCGCCGCAACTAGATACGCTGGGCCTGGAAACCGCGTTGCGCTGGCAGGCCGGCACACTGTTCCGCTCGAGCACTCCGCAGTTGGAAATGCAACTCGACGCCCTGCCGGAACGCCCCGACCCCGCCGTGGAACTCGCCTGCTTCCGCATCGCCCAGGAAGCATTGACGAACATCCTGCGCCATTCCAAGGCGACGCATGTACGCCTGACCCTGGCAGCGGATGCGGCTGCAGAAAATCTGCTGCTGGCCGTTACCGACGATGGACTCGGCTTCAGGCCCGATCAGGTTCGTGGTCTGGGCCTGGTGACCATGCGCGAACGCGCGCAACAGCTCGGCGGTTCGCTGCACATCGACACGCTACCGGGCCAGGGCACCCGCGTCAGTCTGGTCCTGCCCCTACGCAAAGCCGGCTAACCCGAGAGCAACGCTGCACCAAACGTGCGCTGGTTGGCAGTTCTGCAACTTCGGCTATTAAGAATCCGGCGCTTGTTGCCGCTATCCCTCCTGTACACCTCATCTGGCACAGGAAGGAGAGCCCGTGTTCATCCTGGTGGTAAGCACCGACGGCGAAAGCGCCGAAGCAGTCCGACGAGAACTGGCCGACCAAGGGCTGGATTGGAAACTGGAATGGACGAACGACGCTTCGGTCGCGTTGTCCAGCCCTGAAGCTCCTGACGTTCTGGTGTGCGCAGAACAAGTCGGCGACTTCAGCGGCCTTGGCGTGTTGGCCCAGTTGCGCGTGCGCTATCCCGAGACCATGCGCATTCTGCTGACTGCGCCCACCGACCAGGGCGGTTCCACGCATGCATTGGAAGTCGCGCAGCGCGTGTTGCCCGATCCCTTGGATGCGCTGGAACTGATCGATGCCGTCGAGAGCGCGGTCGAGCTGCGCGCGCTGCTGGATGATCCGGCGCTGAAACAGGCCATCGGCCGCGTGGGTTCGCTGCCCACGGCTCCCAATCGCTACCTCGCGCTGACCCGGCTCTTGCGGGATCCGGAAGTCAGCGCCGTCCGCATCGCCGGGCTCATCGGCGAAGACCCGGCGCTGACCGCGCAGGTGCTGCGCATGACCAACTCCGCCTATTACTCCGCCGGCCGCGAGATCACGGATTTGCGCACGGCGGTCACGCGCCTGGGCCAGAGTGCGTTGCGCCAGTTGGTGCTGGCGAGCGAAGTGTTCTTCGTGGGTTCGCATTCCGCCGCGGCGAAGGGCATGCGCGAGCGTGCGCTGCAGATTTCGCGCCTGGCATCGGAGGTGCTGGCCGGGCCGAGTGCCGATCTGGCTGCAACGGCGGGCCTGCTTGCCGAAGTCGGTCTGCTCTTGCCGCAGTCGGCGCATGTCGACGCGGCGGGCAATTCGATTCCACACAACGCAGCCGGTGCTTATCTGCTGGGTCTGTGGGGCTTGCCGCCGCCGATCGTCGAGGCCGTCGCGTTCTATACGGCGCCATCGCGCATTCGCGGTTTCTGGGTCACCGGCGCGGTGCACGTCGCCACGGCGTTGGTGAACGGCACGGAGGTGGATGAGGGTTATCTGCGCCGCGTCGGCCAGTTCGAGCAACTCGCACGCTGGCGTGCTCTCGCCAGCGAACGCGCCGAAGCGGCATAAGCCTATGTCGAAGCTCACCGGCATCATCGCGGGGCTGCTTCTGGCCGTGGCATGCGGCTATGCGTTCGCGCAGAGCGCAAGCTTCGGGCTGTCGCTGCGCGTGCTGCCCAAACACACCGGTCCCGTAGGCGATCCGCCTGCGGAGTTGCCGATCCCACCGCAGGCACGGCGCCTGCCGCCCGCCCGCGATGCCACGCGTTTGCTTTACGCGGGAAGCGCTGGCGATGCACGGCGCTTCTACGAAACCACGTTGCCGGATCTGGGCTTCTATCTGACGGCGCAGAAGATCGATAGCGTGGTGTGGGAGCGGGACGATGTTCGTGCGGAGCTGTTGTTCTATCCGGTCGTGGGTGCGCAGGACGCGACCGGCATCATCGTCACGATGCGGCCGCGGTTAGCTGCAGAAAGCGCGGCACGCTGATTCCCCTCGCCCCGCTTGCGGGGAGAGGGACAGCGTCGCGCTAGCGACGCAGGGTGAGGGGACGTGGCGTCACGATCCCGGCGCGGGCAGGCGATGCCGGTGGGCACATCTCGGGCGCGTTGGCAAAAAGCGAAAGCAACTCGCTGCGCTCGCCCCCTCATCTGCCCTTCGGGCATCTTCTCCCCGCATGCGGGGAGAAGAAGAGCGTTGACGCCGAAGCGGCGATCACAACGCTCGCGGTCAGCGCTGCCCGATGGGATGGGGGTGCGGAGAGCGGACCAGGATGGTCCGCGGCCCCGACTAAAGACAGGGATGCCGTCCGGAGGGGCGGAGCACCCCCATCCCGTCGGGTAGCGCGTCCTACCGAAGCCGACGCTTTTGCCAAGCCAATGCCACAAGGGTCACAACAACCCGCTGCACGACAGCGAAAACAGTCGATCGAGCGTACCGCGCTCGCGCACCCGTTCGATCCACCATTTCAGTGCCTGCCCCATCTCTTCCGAACGCCAGGCTAGATAGAAGGTCTCGTCCGGCTTCGGCTCCTCCACTTGCTTGATCACCAGCTCGCCGCGCGCCACTGCGTAGCGAACATACGGTTCGGGGAGAAAACCGAAACCGATGCCCAGGCGCTGCAGCTCGTATTTGCTGCGTATGTCCGGGACCGTGATCGCGTCCTGTCCGAACAATAGGCCCACGGTACGCGGGGAGAGCTTGCGCGCCGAATCGGCGCCGACCACGGCGCGGTGCGCCTGCAATTGCGCGCGACTGAGCGGCTTGCGCGATTTCGCCAACGGGTGCTGCGGTGCCACTGCGAAGACGAAGGACACCGCCCCCATCGGCTCGGCGATGTACCCACCGCCGGAAGGTCCCTCGCCCGCCGCGCCAATCAGCAAGTCCACGCGCCGGTCCAGCAACGACTCCCACGTCCCGGTCAGCGTGTCCTGTGCGATGCGCAGGCGCGTGCGATCGGCGACGGCATAGAACGCCTCGATGTCGGCATGCAAGGCCGCCGGCGAGAACATTGAATCCAGGCCGATCGCGAATTCGGTTTCCCATCCCGAGGCCACGCGGCGCACGCGGTGTTCCAGATCCTGCGCGGCCTTGAGCAGGTAGCGGCCTTCCTTCAGCAGTTCCTGTCCGGCCGCGGTGAGCGCGACCTTGGGGCCGAGGCGATCGAACACCAGCACGCCCAGATCCTCTTCGAGCTTGGCGACGGTGTAGGAAATCGTCGAAGGCACCTTGTGCAGTTCCTTGCCCGCCGCTGCGAACGAGCCGCGGCGGTCGATGGCGTCCAGGATCTGCAGGGCGTCCAGGCTGAGGCGGAGCATTCGGCTCTCCATGTTCGAAATTATCGATGATATGACGGGAAACTATCCGCTTTTTGTTGCCGGATCGGGCCCGCATACTTTGCCCAAGCCGGAATTGACTGGATTCCATCTAGCCAAATATCCCGCCGGCGACATTCGACATATTCGCACATAGCTGCGATTGGAGCTTAAAATGATCCAGATCCGTAAGAGCGAAGAGCGGGGCCGCGCCGAACACGGCTGGCTGAGCTCCCGCCACACATTCTCGTTCGCCGAATACCGCGATCCCCGCCACATGGGCTTCGGCCCGCTGCGGGTGATCAACGAAGACAAGGTCCGCGGCGGGCAGGGTTTCGGCACGCACGGCCATCAGGACATGGAGATCATCTCCTACGTCCTGTCCGGTGCGCTGGAGCACAAGGACAGCATGGGCAACGGCTCGGTGCTGCGGCCGGGCGACGTGCAGCGCATGAGCGCCGGTACCGGCGTGCGCCACAGCGAGTTCAACCACTCGCCCGACGAATCGGTGCACTTCCTGCAGATCTGGATCTTCCCGGACCAGGCCGGCCATGCGCCGGGCTACGAGGAAAAGCACTTCGATGCGGCCTCCAAGCGCGGACAACTGCGCCTGGTGGTCTCGCCCGACGGACGCGACGGCTCGCTGCGCATGAACCAGGACGCGTTCCTCTACGCCGCCCTGCTGGATGGCGAAGAACGCGTCGAACACGCGCTCGCGGAAGGCCGCCAGGGCTACGTGCACGTCGCCCGCGGTACGGTCACCGTCAATGGCATCGAGCTGAAGGCCGGTGATGCGTTGCAGATCCAACAGCAGCCGCTGATCACGCTCGAGCGCGGTACCGACGCCGAAATCCTGCTCTTCGACCTGCCGTAAGCAGGCCACCACTACTCATCTGGAGAAACAGTCATGAACGCTTTGAACAAACTCCGCTATCCCCTCGCCCGCGCATCGCTAGGCGCGATCTTCTTCATCATGGGCCTGACCAAGATCCTCGGCTTCGCCGGCGTCGCGGGCTGGATGGCCAGCTCCGGCGTGCCGTTCGCGAAATTGCTGCTGGTCGTCACCATCGTCATCGAAGTCGGCGGCGGGCTGCTGCTCATCATCGGCAAGCAGACGCGCTGGGCCGCCCTGACACTTGCCGCCTTCGTGGTGCCGGTGACGCTGGTGTTCCACGCGTTCTGGAACGCGGATGCAGCCGGCTTTCAGGACCAGCTGACGCACTTCCTCAAGAACCTGGCGATCTTCGGCGGCCTGCTGCTGCTCGCCGGACCGGCACGCGAAGCCGCGAAAGCGTGATGTTCCCTCGCGGATTGCGCCTCTACAGGCGCAATCCGCAGTGCCTCGTCAGTGCGGCGACGCCATCTGCCCACGCGACCATGACATCCGCAGCGGCACACTAAGCTCTCGTCGCACTCGAGCACACGTAATGGATCAAGCAAGCACCGGTAATCACCTTCCCGGCAATCTGCTCATCGTCGAAGACGAAAAACTGCTGGCTCTGATGCTGGAAGATCTCCTGCTGGACGCCGGCCATCACGTGGTGCATGCCGGCTCCGTAACGGATGCGCTCGCGCTGGTCGAACACCAGCAATTCGATGCTGCCATCCTCGACATCAACATCGGCGGCCAGGAAGTATTCCCCGTGGCCGTCCGCCTGCGCGAATTGCAGACACCCTTCGTGTTCGCCTCGGCCAGCGATGCCGATCGGATGGGGCCGGAGTTCCGCGAGGAGCAGCTGATCGCCAAGCCCTACACCATTGTCCAGCTGCAGCAGTCGCTGGAACGCATGCTCTCCACGCGAGAACACTAAGCTCAACCGGAACACCACCCTGTTCATCTCGTCGAATCAATCGTACTGATTCGACGAGATCGCGTTGTCCTGCGAATCATACCCCAGCTGGACATGCACGCGAGCGGCTCGGCGGGCCTGCGGCGACAAGCGCAGGTCGCTGTTGTTGCCGGAGAAGCGGTTGGCTTCGACCCGGAAGCCGTGGGTCTTTCCGCGCAGGGCCACGCCCGCGTGACGATTGTTGCGGACCGTGTTGCCGGCGATCACACCCTCCTCCGCCGCGACCGTATAGATGCCGTAGCCGTTGGCTTCGATCGTGCAGTCACGGACCTCGACGTTACCGGCCCGATTGTAGATTTGGATGCCGCCGCCGCGATTGCCGGAGATCCGGCAGCGCTCGATGACGACATCGTCGGCGCGACCCGGGCGGTCCGGTTCGATGTCGATGCCGTATTCGGGCTTGGTCCCTTGGGTATCGCTGAATTCGGAATCGAACACCCGCACGCGCCGCGAGCGGCCGATGGTCAGGCCTTGCCTGCGGTTGCCACGGCAGCGCACGTTGTCGATAAGAACGTCGGTGGAGGGACGCCCCTCTTCGCCCGTCTTGGCCAGGCCGCCGATCGATATGCCATCGCCCCAGCAGCGGGAAATCGTGATGTTGCGGACGGTGACATGCGACGAGCCGCGGATCATCAGGCCGTGGCCCCACTCGCCAGCGCTGCCCAGGTGCGCGTCGCGTTCGCCTTGGATTTGGCCGCCGGAGACGTCCACGTCGACGGCGCCTTCCACCAGCAGCACATAGGCACGCGCCGCCGCGTTCGGCTTGGCGACCAGCACCGCGTCGGGCGCCATGCGCAAGGCGGTGTGGCTGCGCAAACGCACGCTGCGCTCCGGATCGATCAGGTAGCGCCCCCGCGGCACCTCGACCGTGCCCTGCGCCTTCGCCGCCTGATCGATGGCCGCCTGGAAAGCGTCCGTATCGTCATGAACGCCGTCGCCGCGCGCACCGGCTTCGAGCACGCTGATGCTGCTGGACGCCGAGGCCAACGTCTCCATCAATGGCTGCGTGAGCAACATGCCCCCGAGCGACAGCCGCAACAGCGCCCGCCTGCCCGTATTCGCTTGCGTCATCCCTCAGCCTCCTCCGCCATGCTGCTCGATCCAGGGCATGACGACGGCCAGCAGGTAGAACTTCGACGCGTGATACTTGTTGTCGAGGCGATGGCGATTGTGCTCCAGCCACTCCACCGCGCCAGGCAGGATGCCGCGCACGCGTCCGGCCAGGTCGTGAACGAGCTCGAAGCGCGACTGCGCCAGGCCGCACAGATCGAAACGGAAGCTGCCCTTGCGCGCGACGTACGGCAATTGCTCGAAGCGGGTCGCGATATGGTCGCGCACCAGCACCTTGTTGGCGCGGGTGATCGGATCCACCAGCAGTTCGCTCGGCACTTCCCGATAGACCCAGTCGCGCAGGTCGTTGTCGCAGAACGGATACGCCGGCCGCATACCCAACGCACTGCTGCTCAGCAAGCCTTTGGCGAAGCCGCCCGCCGAGCCGGCGACCGACATCGCGATCGCGAACCACTCGTCCACCGTGTGCGCGGAAGCCAGCTCGTCCTGGTACAGCTCGAGCCGCTCGCGCGAATGCTCGGCAATGGGTCGCCCGAACAGCTCGTCGACTTCCTGGTCGGTGAAGCGCGAGCCCGGGAATGCGCGCTCGATGCGCTCCATCTGCAAGGTCGACAGTACATAACACAAGGCGAAGTTGCCCTCGACGAACGGCAGCGTCGCCAGGAAGCTCGGCAGGCGCCAGCCGCGCGCCAGGCTCGACAGCAGGCGATGCGTCCGATCGACCGTAAGGCCGAAATAGGAGTCCGAACCCATGCCGTCGATGACGCCATCGCCGCCGGACTGGGCAATCTCGGTCACCAGGTCGACATAGGACAGCAGCGCGAAGTCGGCCGTAAGCAAGGGCATGCGCGGCACGATCGCCAGGTAGCGGTCGTAGGCGCGCGCCGGATCGCAGATGAGGGTCTCGTGGCGCAGCCCGAGCTTGCGCGCGACGTAACTGGCCGAGGCGACCTCGTCCTCCTCCGGCCCGCCCAGATAGGTGATGCACGTCGTCTCGGGGCGCACCTCGGAGGCGGCGATCGCCAGCGGCGTGGAATCCTTGCCGCCGCTTTGCAGCAGCCACGGTGCGCGGATGTCGCCGCACGAGCGCGCCAGCGCGCCGCACAGCAGACGATGGTACTCGCCCACCCAGTCCTGATCGTCGCGGCGCGACACGCGGTTCTTGTTGACGTCGCGGAAGCGGTAGCGGAACTCCGGCTGGTTGTGCATGTCCTGCAGCGGGCTGAAGCCGAACGTCACCACCTTGACGTCTTCGTACACCGAGTGCGGCGGATAGACGAAGCCATTGCGCAGCAAGTCCGCGACCGACACGCGATCGATGCGCCGCCGCGGGCCGTACTCCAGGGTCGAGAAATCCGGCCGCCCGTAATACGGCGACATCGTGATCTGCAGCCGCGGCCGCGAGGAGCGCGGCGGATCATCCATGCTTGCCGGCGGCGCGGCGGACGCCTCGCCGGAAAAGCCGATCGCAGGATCATGGAAATTGGCGTGCATCGTTCCCTCGTGCGATAACCCACGGCAGGATCACTGCCAGCAGATAGAACTTTGATGCGTGGTACTTGTTGTCCAAACGGTGGCGGTTGCGTTCGAGCCAGCGTGCGGCCCCGGGCAACAGTGCACTCGCCTGCTCCGCGAGCGCATGCACCTGCTCGAAGCGCGCCTTCGCCAATCCGCGCAGGTCGAAACGGAAACTGCCCTTGCGCGACACGTACGGCAGATCGTTGAAGCGCGTGGCGATGTGCTGGCGCACCAGCACCTTGTTGTCGTTCGTGGTCGGGTCCAGCAGCAGTTCGCGCGGCACTTCGCGGTGCACCCATTCACGCAGGCGGGTGTTGCAGAACGGATACGCCGCCCGCAAGCCCATCGCGTCCAGGGTGTAGAGACCTTTCGCGAACGCCGCCGCGCCGCCGGAGATGGACGCCACCATCGCGCGCCATTCGTTCGGTGTCTCGGCCGATTCCAGCTCGGTCTGGAAGGTCGCGAGCCGGCCGCGCGACAGATGCGACACCTCGCGGCCCAGCAGTTCGTCGACCTCCGCATCGCTGAAGCGCGACCCCGGGAACAGCCGCTCCACCCGCGTCATCTCCAGGCTCGACAAGACGAAGCACGCCAGGAAGCTGCGATCGACCAGGGGCAGCTCGGTCAGCGCGAACGGCAGCCGCAGGCCGCGCGCCAGCGCCGCCAGCACGCGCTGCTGATGCTGCAACGCCATGCCGAAGTACCAGTCGGAGCCAAGGCCGTCGATGACGCCGTCGCCGCCGCCGGCCGCGATCTCGGTGGCCAGGTCGACATAGGAGAGCAACGCGAAGTCGGCGGTCAGCAGCGGCATCTGCGGCGCGATCGCGACGTAACGGTCGTAGGCGCGGCCCGGGTCGCACACCAGTGACTCGTGGCGCAGGCCCAGCGTCTGCGCGATGAGGCGCGCGGAAGCGACTTCGTCCTCTTCGCGCCCACCCAGATACGTGATGCAGACGGTGTCGGGACGCGCTTCCGCCGCCGCGATGGCCAGGGTCGTCGAGTCCTTGCCGCCGCTCTGCAGCAGCCAGGGCGCACGCATGTCGACACAGGACTCGGTGACGGCGTCGCACAGCAGGCGGTGGTAGGTGCCCACCCAATCCTGTGCATCGCCGTCTTGGTGCCGGTTGCGGTCGCGATCGCGGAACAGGAAGCGGAAATTCGGCGCGGCCCGCATGTCGGTCTTCGCATCGAAGCCCGGCGTTACCAGCTTGACCTCCTCCAGGATGGAGTGCGGCGGGTACACGAAACTGTTGCGCAGCAGATCCGCGACCGACACCACGTCGATGCGCCCTGCCCGCCTGCTGGCGAGCGAGGAAAGATCGGGAGTGCCGGCGTACGGAGACGTTTCGATCTGTTCGTGTCGGGCGTCGTCGCGGCGTGCGCCCGCGAACGAGTCCGACGCCGTGGCGACTGCGTCGTCACGTCCGTCGTCGGCAATCCTGGCGATCGGTCTTGGCATTCCATCCTCCATGGATGCGCTGCGCGGTCAGGCGGCGCGCAGCGGTTCTTCGTAGCTGTACACGTAGTGGCCGGCGCTGCGTGCGCTTCCCTTCTGCACGCCGTTGACGATCGCGCCCTTGACCTCCACGCCGTTTTGTTCGAGGCGTTGCTTGGCCATCGCGATCTCGCGCGACTGGTTCACGCCGTAGCGCACCACCAGCAGACTCGTGCCTGCGTGCTGGCCGATGACGGCCGCATCGGTGACCGCCAATACCGGCGGGGTGTCGATGATGACCAGGTCATAGCGCGATTCCAGCTGACGCAGCAGCGAACCGAAATTGGCATGCATCAGCAGCTCGGACGGATTCGGCGGAATGCGACCGCGCGAGACGAACGACAGGTTGTCGGTGCCGCCGACGCGGCGGATCGCGTCCTCGATGGAGATCTGCCCGGAAATCAGCTCGGACAGGCCATCCTCGGCGCGAACGCCGAGCACGCGATGCAAGGTGCCGCGGCGCATGTCGGCGTCGATCAGCAGCACGCGCTGGCCGGCCTGCGCGATGGTCACTGCCAGGTTCGAGCAGACGAACGACTTGCCGACGCCCGGGCTCGGACCGGCGATCATCAGCAGGTTGTTGCGGGTCTCCATGCGCGCGAAGTGCAGGCTGGTGCGCAGGCTGCGCAGCGCCTCCATCGCCATGTCGGACGGCGCGCGCAGGGCCAGCAAGCGCGGCCGTGTGCCGGGGCGAGCGGACTGGATACGCGGCGATTCGACGCGTTCCTTCTGGCTGAGCATGATCGAGGCGTAGACCGGCAGGCCGAGGCGTTCGATTTCGGCCGGATCCTGCACGCCGCGGTTGAACATCTGGCGTACGAATACCCAGGCGATCATCAGCAAGGCGCCCAGCGCGGTCGCACCGAGCACCAGCGGCACCTTCTTCGGCCACACCGGGTTGAGGCGGTCCACCGCCGGAGCGTCGATCACGAAGGCATTACCGATCGCGCTGGCCCGGGCGATGTCGAGTTGCTGCGCTTCGTTCAACAGATTGGTGTAGGTCTGGTTGCTGACCTCCACGTCGCGAGTGAGGCGGAACAGACCGCGCTGGATGTCCGGCATCGCACCCAGTTGGCCGCGCAGCCGCGCCTTCTCATGTTCGAGCTCGCCGAGCTGCTGCATGATCGCCCGCGCGGCCGGATGCGCCGAAGTGAACTTGCTGTTGATGTCGGCCTGCTGGATCTTGAGCTGGGCGATGCTGTTGGACAGCGCCGTGGTCTGGGCGAGAATCGCGCCCGTCTGCTGGCTCACGTCGACGGCCTGGTTGCGACTCTGGAACTCCTGCAGCGCGGCCTGCGCACGCTCCAGCTCCGTGCGCACCTTCGGCAGCTGTTCGTTGACGAACTGCAGCCGGTTCTTCGCTTCCGCGGAGGTGCGATCGACGTTCTGTTGCACGTAGGCCTGGGTGATCTTCTCCAGTACCCGTTCGGCCACCGTCGGGTCGGTGCTGTTGAAGCTCAGGCCGATGATGCCCGAGTCCTTGCCGCGCTCCACCGCCTCCAGCTGGCTGTAGAGATTCGTGATCGCGGTGAGCGGACTGCTCTTCTGCACGTCGAAGTACGTGCCCGGATTGGCGACCAGTTGATCCAGCCGCATGGTGATGCCGTTGCCCGCGGCGACCTCGCCGACGCGGCCTTCCAGCAACCGGCGTCCGCCGCCGTCGAACAAGGCATAGCGCTGCTCATCGCCGGCGACGAGCAGCAGCGGAACGTCCAGCAGCGGCTGCGGCAGATCCAGGCGCGCGATCTTCAACTGTTCGCCGCCCCAGCCATAGCGCGACAAGCCGAACCACGGGGAAGCGGCGCCGTTGCCGCGGTAGCTTCCGGCGAATATCTCGCCGAGCACCGGCAGCCGGCGCGGCTGCGCCTGGATGTCGAGCTGCAGGTCCTGCACCGCTTCGCCGATCACCCGGCGCGAGGTCATCAGCGGGACTTCGGTCGCCGCGTGCGGCGAGCCGGCCACCGGCTGCTGCATGCTCTGATCCTGGCCGGGCACGCTGGGACTGGAGCCCTCGATCTGGATCACCGCCGTCGCCTGGTAGACTGGCGTGGTGAACAGCACATAGATGACGCTCGCCAGCGCGAACAATGCGGTGCCGATCAGAATGGCCCACTTGTGATCGGACAGCAGGCCGAACAATGCCGGCATGTCCACGTCGTCCCCGCCACGCGTCTGCAGCGGTATCTGCGTGGTGGAATTGGAAAGCATGATGTCGTTCACGTACTACCTCCGGTTCTCCTGCTCGGATCCGCACGCGGATCCAAAAAATCAAACTCGGACCCGTATCCGGGGTCCGGTAAAAATGCTTCGGTCACGCCGCCAGCGCCGAACTCCTCGACGGCACGGCCGCCAGGGCATCGACGATGCGATAACTGGGCGCGTCCGCCTGGACGCCGCCATAGGTCGTGCGCAGCGCTTCGTAGACACCGACATCGCTCAACAGGGTCATGACGCCATTGGTGATCGCCACCTCGTCCGCGACCATCTGGCGCGGATCGCTGGCGTCGCCGGAGAAGCCCGCGTCGCGCAGCACCACGATCGGCTTGCTCAGCAGGCCGGCCTCGCTGGCGACTTCCGCCGAACCGGTGAGCACCACGTGCGCGCGCTGCATCAGCCAGGCGAACGCCAGGTAGTCCAGCGGTTCGACCAGGTGCACGTTGGCGGGACGCCAGCCCAGGCGTTGGGTATCGCGCTGCGCTTCCGGCGTGAGTGCGATCGGATAGACGATGTCCACGTCCGGGCGCATCCGCGCCACCTTGCGCAATGCGCGCCCGAGTTGCGCGAAGCCTTCGATCTGCTCGCGATGCGTCACCAGCAGCAAGGGGCTGTCGGGTCGCAGGAAAGCAAAACGCGTGCGCAACTCGGCCTGCGTCTCCCCATCGCCCTGGATGCGCGCGATCGCGGTACGCAGCGTCTCCACCGCGGTGTCGCCGGTAAGGCGGATGCGATCGCGGGGAATGCCGGCGGCGGCCAGTTCGTCGCCGATGGATTCGCTGGCGGTGAAGTGCAGCGTCGCCAGCGCACTGGCCACGCGCCGATTGACCTGTTCGCCCGGCGTGCGATGCGATACCTGCATGGCTTCGGCCGCCGACTCCAGTCGCGCGACCGGAATCTGCCGGTAGCACGCGGCCAGCGTGGCCGCCAATGTCGCCGGCGTATCGCCATGCACGAGGACCACGTCGGGCTGCAGCTCCTCGAGCACGCGGGTGATGCCATCCAGCGTGGCGGAGGTGACATCGCTCGGGTCGGCGTCCACCGACGAGATGCCCAGGTCGAAGTCGGCCTTGAGGTCGAACAGTTCAAGAATGTGCTGCTGCTTCTCCGAGGCCAGATCGGTGACGCAGACATGCGTGGAGAAGCGATCGTCGTGGCACAGCTGGCTGGCGACCGGCGCGATGCGTATCGCGTCCTGGGATTCGCCCAGCACACACAGCGCATGCACGCGACCATGGCGATGCGCCGCATGCCCGGCGTCGGCCGAAGCCGGACGCGATTCCATGGCACCGAGCGCAAGGCTGGACTCCGCTGCGAGCGCCGCCGTGACGGCCTCGCCCATCGCCGGCGCCTGAGGCCGCACATTCGTCAGCCAGCGCAGCGCCAGCGGCAGCTTCGCCACATACAGTGCGAGCACCGCGACGAACAGCAGCATGCTCACTAGCTCAGGCAGTCCGCGCAGCGCGTAACCGCACATCGCCAGCAGCGCCGCGGAACCCAGGATCAGCACCAGTGCGGCCCGCGGCGAGTAACCGGCATCGAGCAACAGATGATGCAGATGCTGGCGATCCGGTTTGAACGGCGAGCGGCCCGCGCGCAGACGCCGTGCCATGACGCCGAAGGTATCCATCACCGGGATCGCGACGCACCACAACACGTCCGCCGGTGCCAGCCGGCCGACATGGGCCTGGCTGAGATACACCAGGCTCCACGCGATCAGAAAGCCGACGACGGTGCTGCCCGCATCGCCCATGAAGATCTTGCGCCCGTCGGGCCAGCCCATGTTCACCCCGAGGTAGGGAACAAGCGCGACCAGCAACACCTGCAACAGCAGCAGCACGCCGAGGCTCTGCCAACCGCTGCTCGCGGCGAAGGCCAGCACCGCCAGGATGCTGACCATCGCCAACCCTCCCGCAAGGCCGTCGATGCCATCGAGCATGTTGAATGCGTTCATCAGCCCGACGACGGCGAGCACCGTCAATGGAATTCCCACGGCGTACAAGCGGAAGGGCTGCTCGCCGAACAGTTGCCCCAGACTGTCCATGTACACGCCGGTCACGGCCAGGACGCCGGTGGCCGCGCCGATCTGGATCGCCAGCCGCGTACTCACGCTGAGGTCAAAAAGATCGTCGAGCAGTCCGGTCAGCATGATGACCGCACCGGTCACCAGCAGCGACAGCGAGAAGCGATCCAGCGCGCCCAGATAACTCAGGCCGGCAACCAGTCCGAGGAAGAAGCACAGCCCACCGATCAAGGGCACGCGACCCTTGTGCCGCTTGCGGGCATCGGGGCGATCGACCAGCCCCACGCGCGGCGCGAGCGGCCGCAGCGAGAAGATCGCCACCAACGTAACTGTCAAAGCGACCGAAGCCGCGGCCACCAGTCTTGCGTCCGGCATGAATGCTCCAGGCCTTTGTTATGTAGAAATCAGCGTCGGCATCCGTACCGAGTCAGCGTCTGCACGTTTTTGAATACGAACGAATACGCGGCCTAGCGTAGGGAGATCGTGTTGACGACAAAATGAAAACGGCGGAGGCACATACATCTCCGATACAAAGAGTTGATGGATTCAAAACATGAATCCGGCAAAAACCCGGATTCATTGACGCAGCGTTTACGAATGACGCGCGCGGCATCATTCCTGCTTGGCTTCATGCGATCAGATGAGTTCGCACCACCGCGTTACGCCTAGCTCGACCGTTGCATAGACCTGCTCGAAGGCCTGGATCGGCTGGCCGAACGGATCGGGCACATCCTCCCCGTCGTGCCATTTGCGCAGCAGAAAGGCCTTACCCGCGGCCGACGGGACGCGTGATCGCACATAGGCGAGATGCGCATGCTCCATGAGCAGGACCAGATCCGCGCGCTCGAGCATCGCCCGATCCAGCCGCCGCGCGACGTGGCGACTGGCATCGATGCCATGACGGCTCAGCACCTGCAGCGCGAAGGGATCGATCGGCGCCCCCTCCTCGGCGCCGATCCCGGCCGACTCGACGGTGATGTCGCGGGCCGCGAGCCGCTCGCGCAGCACGTATTCCGCTATGGGACTGCGGCATACGTTGCCCAGGCAGACCACCAGTATCCGCCGTATCGCGAAGTCGATCCGCGGAGCGCCGCTGCTCGACATGGAAGGATGGGCACGGCCGACAGCCGCGACGGCGCGTGCCACCTCGTCAATCGGTGATGTTGCTCTGAGCACGGGCGGCATTGTTCACGATCGCAGACAACGGCAGCAGCTGGCTCAGGAAGCGATTCCAGCGCGTGATACCGGCAGGCCCGACGAACACGACATCGCCTGCACGCAGCGAGAACGAACTCGCCACCGCGAACGCCGCCGGCGACTTCGCCTGCAGGTGGTACACGGTCGCCGTACTCGGCGGCGTCTGCGGCGTCAGGTTGGCCGCGTCCACACCCCGAATCACATAGACCGCATCGCCATTGGAGGTGATCTGATCGAGACCACCGGCCCGGCCGAGCGCCTGCGTCAGCGACATGTCGCTGGTCTTGAACGTCAGGGCCTGCGGACGCGTGACTTCGCCCAGCACGTACACCTGCTTGCGATCGTTGAACGGCAGATACAGACGATCGCCCGGCTTCAGATAGATGTCGGCGGAATTGCCGCGCCGATGCATCGCATCCATGTCGATGTTGTAGCGCTGGCCATCGCGGATTAGGGTCAGGCCGGACAGATCCGCCTGCTCCACATTGATGCCCGCTGCGCCGACCGCCTTGGAAACGGTCAGCGGCACGGTGTTGAGCCCCTGCGGTGCCGTGTTGGTGAAGGCGCCTTCGAGCACGAGCTGACCACCGTTGCCGGCGACGGCCACATCGAGCTGGGGATTGCGCAGATACTTGGAGAGCCGCGTCGTGAGCGTGCTGCGCAGCTCCTCGATGGTCATACCGGCGACCTTGATCGTGCCCACATACGGATAGAACATCGTGCCGTCGGGGTACACCAAGCGCTGATTGTTGGCGACCTGCTGCTGCGAACCGGCCGGCGTGGTGAGCTCCGGGTGATCCCAGACGGTAACGAGCAATGCGTCGCCGGGCTGGATCTCGTAACTCTGCGGACGGTACTGCGTCACTTCCGCCGGCAGCTCCGCCATCGTGGTGAGGTTCTCGGGGCTGCGCACCATATCCGGCGTGATCTCGACCATGTGCACGTCGTCGCCACCGCGCGAAGACATGTACTGGCCCGTCAGGCAGCCGCTCAGCAGCAGACTCATTGCCAGCGCAAGCCCGGCGGCCCGGAATGAATTCTTGTACGTCCGAAGGGAATTGCTGTTTCGCGAACCTTGCATTGGTTCGACGATGTCATGGATGCGCTGCATCGTCCGCTCCTATGGTGATAGCCCGGCCAGCCTAAGCGGCGGTTTGACGAGGCGACGTGAAGCTTGCTTGGGAAAAAACGCGATCAAGCACAGTCAAGATTGTGTAGAGACGCGTTCATGTCCAAGTGCAAGCGCAAACAGCGCGACGTACTCCTTCAACGCGCGACCACTGCGCCACAGTGCACTGGGCGATGGCAGCCAGCGCTTGCTCCAGCTGTCGCGCGCGGCGCGTTCTGGCACCGGCACGGGCACGACTTCGAGGCCCGTGCGTTGGAACAACTCCAGCGCACGCGGCATGTGGATTGCGGAAGTCATCAGCAGAATCCTGTTCCCGCCGTGCGCACGGATGAGCTTCGCGCTGTTGACCGCATTGTCCTCGGTGTTGCGGCTCTGCGTTTCCAGCACGATCGCCCGATCGGGTACGCCGAGACGGCGGATGGCCTGGCTCATCCGTGCCGCCTCGCTGCCGCCCTTGCCGCCGCGTCCGCCCGACAGGATCACGATGGGCGCGCGATGCAAGAGCCAGGCACGCGCTCCCGCGGCCAGCCGGCTGCTGCTCAGCTCCCAAGGGTCGACGACATCGCGGCGCGTCCATCCGTACCAGGTCGCACCGCCAAGGACCACGATCGCGTCGGCCTGTGGAAGTTCGCTTTCGTCGACGACGGGGTACCGCGCCTCCAGCGTGCCGCGCAGCCAGTCCGATGCGGCCGGTATCGACCAGACGAAAGACCAGGCCAGGGCGAGCACGACGACGCCGCGCCCCGTTCGTCGCCAGCCCGCAGCCCAGACCATGGCGCCGCACGCCGTCAGCAACAGCGACGCGTACAAGGGATAGCTGAGCAGCGACGCAAAGGCCGCAAGCTTCTGAAGCATAGGCAGCTAGACGAAGCGAACGATGTCGTCCGTGCGCCGCCGCGGCGAGGCGGCCACGACCAGATGGTCCGGCACGTAGCCCGCGCCCATCATGGTGATGATGGCGTAGTGGTCGCCGATGCCCAGGCTGCGCCGCAATGCGCGGTCGCGCCCCGGCTCCACGCTCCAGTTCAACATGCATGCGCCGATGTGCAGCGAATGCAGCGCCAGCGCCATCGACATGGCGAAGATGCCGCCGTCGACCCAACATTGGTTGCGTTCGCCCATCGAGGTGAACGCGCGCATGTCGGACGCGACGACGATCACCGCGCCGAGGCGGTCGCCGAAGCCGCGATTGCCGTTCTGCAGCTTGAGCAATTCGTCCATCTTCTCCCGCCGATTGCTCGCGAAGATGCGCGCGCTCTGGCGATTGCACACGGACGGCGCCTGCTGGGCGATCCGGGCCGCCTCCTGCAGCACCGCTTCCGGAATCGGCCGGCCGTCGAACTGCCTGGCGCTGCGGCGACTGCGCATGAACTGCTGCGCCAGCTCGCTATCGAACGGGAACAGCGTTTCCGTGGTCAAAGCGTCTGTGCCGCCCCGGCGCTCGCCCTGCTCCACCGGCGTCGTTAGGAACTGCGCAATGGCAGAGTCGACTTCGGGTGCGAGCTTGCCTTCGTTGAAACGGCGATAGCCGGCCAGCGCACTGCGGGCGAAGTCGGTCACTTCGGCGCTGCCGTAGCGGCTTTCATAGCGGCCCACGCTGCGCATCAGGCGCACCACCACGTCGCGGCCGAAACCGTGGCGCGGCGACGGCAGCGCCATGCCTTTCTCCAGGCGGTGATAGTCCATCGAGATGTGCGCGCCGAGGCGCTCGGCATCGTCGGCCGATCGCCCCGCCGTCGAAGCCTTCAGATAGCGGCGTGCGTCATAGCTGTAGTTCGACAGCACCTTGACCCGCGCCAGCAGGCGGCGGATCGCCACCCGCCTTTCGGCCGGCACCATGGCCTTGATCCGGTCCTTCATCACGGCCATGAAATGCCCTCTTTCGTGGTGGTCATACGACGATTCCATTGCTCACGTAGTAATAGAGCGCAACGCAGGCGCCCAGCAGTCCGCACTGGATCAGCAACGGGTTGCGCAGCAGAGAGACGCGGCTGTACGCCAGTACCGCCGCAACGATCAACGAAGCCGACAGCCAGGCGGGCAGCAGGAAGCGGTTCGAGTACGAGCCCCAGCCCACGGCGAAGAACGGCAGCACCATGACCAGGTAGATGGCCGTACTGTCGACGATCGCCTCGCGCCGCGACTCGCGGATCATCGGCGCCAGCATCTGCGGCAGCACGTACCAGAAGATCGAGAACACCGCGAAGTCCACGCGCACGCCCGAGCGGTAATCCGGATTCGCCGCGTACTCCTGCACGAAGACGTACAGCGATGGCACCAGCGACTGCACGAGCGTCATCGATAGCCCGGATACGTACAGGAAGAACGCGATCGCGGCCAGCCAGCGCAGATTGCGCGTGCTCATGAACAGCGCCGGCGCACACGCCAGGTACATCAGCGAAGAAGTATGGAAGCTCGCGGCGACACCGCCGAAGAGCACGAACTGCCACCATTGCCGGCGATGGAAGGAAATCAGCGCGCTGAAGACCAGCAAGGCCGCCAGGCCTTGCCGGACCGCATTGATCGCCCCCTGCATGAACATCGGCGAGACGAACAGCAGCATCACCGCCGCGGTCAGAAACACCATGAAACCGCGACCACCGCCGATGTAGTTGAAATACTTGACGCAGGCCACGAAGGCGACCAGCAACAGCAATGCGAACAACGACACCTGATAGCCGATCACGCCGAGCCCCAGCTGCCGGATCAGCCAACTGAAGAACACGAAGCCCGGCTCCATGCGCGTGTGGATCGCGGTGTGGCCGATGGTCTGGTAGAAACCGGCGTAGACGCTGGTGTCGGTGCCGATATCCAGGGGGCGCGTTCCGACCACCCAGCAACCGAACACGCCGGCCAGGACGACCAGGATGAAGCTCAGCCCCGACGCGGCGACGTCGGCGCGATTGGGCTGCGGCAATGGCATGGTCGCGTATGCACTGCGCATATCAACCTCCGGTCTGCGCGCCGTCGCGGTGCACGGCCGGGCGGAGGCGCGCAATCGCTTCCCGGATCAGCATCAGCAGGTTGCGGCGGCCACGCCGGACCATGCCGATCGCGCGCGCGATCCAATGCTCGGTCGGCGTCACCAATCCCTGCCGCAGCAGCTCCTTGCGCACTTCCTTGCCCGCGCGGTGCATCGCCGCGAGGTCGCCGCTCAGCCCGCCCGCGCCGTAATTGGCCTTGTGCCACGAAGCCAGCGTCTGATTGATCTTCGCGCAGCGATAGCCGGAGAACGCGATCTGCGCCCACAGCAGGAAGTCTTCTACGCGGCGGAAGTTCTCGTTGAATCGGAACGGCAGATCGCGGCGGAGGACCACGGACGCGGTGGGGAACGGATTGTTCAACAGCAGCCGCCGCCGGCCGAGAATGCGCACGCGCACCGGCGGCCGCAGCGGCGGCACGCCGACATCGCGCTCGCGCACGTCCATACGGTGGGCGATCAGGGCGATCTGCGGATCCTCGCGCAAGGCGGCGACCTGCAATTCCAGCTTGGCGGGCGCCCAGGTGTCGTCGGCATCGAGGAAGGCGATGTATTCCTGGCTCGCGTTGGCCCAGCCGATGTTGCGTGCCTGCGAGGGCCCGCCGTTGCGCGCCGACTCCAACACTTTCACCCATCCGCCCGGATAGGCCGCCGCCACCTCGCGCAAGGCTTGCACGGTGCCGTCGCCGCTGCAGTCGTCCACCAGCAGCACTTCCTGCGGCGGCAGGGTTTGCGCGGCGATCGATGCCACCGACGCGGCGATCGTGTCCGCACAGCGATAGCAAGGCACGACTACGCTTACCGGCGCGCGCTCCTTGCCTTCGAGGGACGCGAGGGTGTTCGCTGGCGCGGATGCCTGCATCGTCCCTCCTCAGGCCAGTGCGTTCGAAACGCGCGCCGCGGCGGTCTTGGCCTGTTCCTGCAGCTCGGGAATGCGCCGCGCCAGCGTTTCCTGCAACCGGCGCTCTTCCTGGATCAGCCAATCCAGGCTGCGCTGCAGGCGGTCGGCCGACAGCTCGGTCGTGGGCAGCACCGCGTCCTCGTTGCCGAACAGATCGCGGTTGATGCCGCGGGCCTTGACACTGTAGGCGATCGACACCGTCGGCACGCCGCTGGACAGCGCCGCGATCGTCGAGTGTGTGCGCGCACCGACGAAGAAGCGAAACTGGCTGATCACGTACTTGGTCTGCGCCGCATTGAGCTCGTGCGGCATCATCGTCACGCTGTCGCCCAGGTCCTGCAGCCGTTCCAGCAGATCGGCCATGTACGTCGCGTCGCCACCGCTGTGTTCGCCCTGCAGCGGGTTGACGTGCGGCACCAGCAGCACGCCCAGCCCGTAGTCGCGCACGGCGCGGCGGATGAACTCCGCGACTTCCGCGCGCAGGTCCTGTTCGGGGCGCTTGTAGCGCTCGATCAGCGAGCTGATGTTGACGCCCAATACGCCATTGGGACAGCGCGGCCAGAAGCGCGCGTAGTCGATGGTTTCTCGGCCAAGCATGAAGGCGGGATCGGCCATCAGCACGACGTTCGCCAATCCGAGCTTTTCGGTGAGGTAGCGGTAGCTAGCCGATTCGCGCACTGCAATGAAGTTCATGCGCGCCAGGTGCCGCTTCACCGCCGGCACGAAACCAGGCTCGCGGTCGAACGGTCCCACCGACGCGCCCCACAGGATCACCGGCTTGCCCAGGTCCATCGCATAGCGATCCAGGCCCATGACGGGCGACGGAATCCGATAGTCGAGCGAGTAGTTGTCGCCGCCCACGGCCAGCACCGCATCTACATCCGCCAGTTGTTGGCGCAGCCAGGACGGCATTGGGAACGGCCAGCGTGCGCGCTTCAGGAACGGCACCGGCAGACGTTGCAGATGGACCCAGTAGCCGGCCACGCGCGGCAGGTAGGCACGCACGAAGCGCACACCGTGATCGGCCGCATCGGGCCATTGCGCGCGATCGCGCTCGATGTCGAGCGACGGCACCAGCACTTCGACGTCGCCGCACTGGGCGCGCAGCAGCGCGACCGTGCTGCGCACGATCGCCTCGCAACCGCGATTGCCGAAGGTACGCTGGCCGGAGAGATAAAAGGTCTTCACGCGACGGCGCGGCTCCTGTGGGTTCGTGTCTTGTGGCGGGGTGCGCGCATTCATCGGCGCAAATTCATGGCGAGGCGACTCGACGAGACATGATCGGTTTCCGTGGTGATGCAGTCGTGAACTGGAGCCTTCCGTCGCATGAACACGGCCATCAGCGGAACTCGGCACCGTACTTGCGCGCCCCGATCCAGGTGGTGACGAGCAGCACCGCTTCGCCCGTCACGATCGCCCAGGCCGCGCCCATTTCGCGGTACGACGGGATCAGCAACAAATCCATGACGATCGTGACTGCGGCCGCGAGGCCCATCATCAGCACGCGGTAATACATATGCGTGCCGGTGAGCAGGACCGAGCCGATGGCGGTCGAAAGAAAGCGGATCGGCGGGCAAAGCGCGAGCACCGTCAGAATCGGAATGACGCCGAGGTAAGCCGGGCCGAACGCGAACGGAACGATTTTCGGCATCACCAGCCACAGCACCGCGCCGATGGCCAGGCCCAGACCGAGCATCGAGACGATGCCGCGCCGATACACCAGCCAGAAGCGCGGGCGGTCGTGCGTCGCCCAGCGATGCAGTTTGGATAACAGGAACTTCTGGTAGATCGTCGTGGGGATGAGGTAGATGGCCGACATCACCGCCATCGAAATGCCGAAGCGGCCGGCGTGCTCATCGCCTCCCAAGTATTTGAGCATCACCGTGCTCACCTGGAAGAAGATCGGATAGAGCGCGGCCGCGACACCGTAGGGCCAGGCCTGCGACCACAGGTACGCCGCGGTGGGCACCTCCAACGTCGTGAGTTGCGCGGGACGCGGCCCATGCCCGTGCAGTTCCATCGTCCCGTCGAGCATGGCGCGCACCTGCGGTGCGGCCAGGAGGGCGACGGCCGCCGCTACCAGGCCATAACCCAGTGCGATCGGCACGGCGTGGCGGAGCGTCAGCAGGACCGCCAGCAGCGCGACCAGCAATCGCCCGGCCGGGATCAGCAGTTGCCACCCGGCGAGCGTGCGATAGCGTTCCTCCAGCCGCAGCTTGCAACTCACCAGTTCGACGGCCAGCAACGCCGGCACCACGGGAAGCAGCAGCAACAGGACATCGCGCGTTGCCGCCGGTGCCAAGACCGCCCACACCAATACGATGACGCAGGCGATCGCGCCGGTGATCAGGCTCAACCGTAGCGAGGGACGAATCCATCGATCGGCGCTCCAGCCTTCGGCGCCGTAGACCCGCAGGCGGAACTGCGACAGACCGAAGCCGGCCAGGGGCGCGATCATGCTCACCGTCGCCAGCGAAGAGGCGAACAGGCCGTAGATCGACGGCCCCAGCAATCGCGCCAGCAGCGACTGCGTGAGCAGGACGAGCACGGCGCCGACCGCCGTCGCGACCGACAATAGCGACAGCGCGGCGACCGCCCGTTTCAGGCCGGCAAGGCGCGTCGCCGCCATGCTTGCATGCGAGCTGGACACTTACGCTGCCCGCCGGGCCGGTTCGGCGCTGAGGCCACCCAGCTCCCAGCCGGAGTCCGCAAGCAGTTCCTGGTAGACCTCGAGCGTGCGGCTGATCACCAGACGCTCGTCGAAGTCGGCGAGCGCGCGTCGGCGTGCGGCGTCGCCCAGGCGCCTCAACAGTTCGCGATCGTCGTCCAGCCGAATCAGCAGCTCAGCCAGTGATGCCGCATCGCGTGGCTCCGCATGCAAGCCGTCGAAGCCGTGGCAGCTGACGACCTCGCGGCAACCCGGAAGATTGGTGGTGACCAGGGCGAGGCCGCAGGCCGCACCTTCGATCAGGCTCTTCGGCACGCCTTCGCGGTAGTAGCTCGGCAGTGCCATCACGTCCACCGAGCGCAGCAGCGCCGGCATGTCCTCGACGTGACCCAGCCACTTCACCAATCCCTGCCGCACCCAGCCTTCGACGTGGTGTTGATCCACCGAGCGCGGATTGCCGGGGTCGGGGGTACCGGCCAACAGGAATTCCATCGAGCGGCCGCGGCCGTTCACCAGCGAGGCGGCGTCGACGAATTCCTGCACGCCCTTTTCCCAAAGCAGGCGCGCGGCGAGCAATACGCGCAGCGGCCGCTGCTGATTCTCGTGTCGCGATGGCGTGAAGCGGTTGGTATCGACGCCGGAGCTGCGGATGAGGCGGATGTGGTGCTCGGGCACCAGCTTGGAATCCACAAACGTACTGGCGTCATCGGGATTCTGCAGCACCAGCCTCGAGTTGTGGCCGCCGAGCGTTCCGCGCATCAGCACCTTGACCACCGGACGCAGGCTGCGTGCCATCAGCGCGTCGCTGGTGAAGACGTAGCCCAGCCCCGCGACGGCATTCACCACCGCCGGTATCCGCGCGAGCTTGGCCGCGAGCGCGCCATACACCGCGCATTTCACGGTGAAGTTGTGCAGGAGGTCCGGGCGTTCGTCGCTGAGTACGCGAACGATCTCGCGCAGCGTCATCGCTTCCCGCGCGGGATTGAGACTGGCCCGCTGCATCGGCAGCGTGATCCAGCGGATGCCGTGCTCGGCGAAGCGGTCGCCGAATGGACCAGGCGGCGACAGCATCACTACGTCGGCCCCGCGCTGCTTCAGATGCAAGGCCGTGGAGAGCCGGAAGTTGTAGAGGTACCAATCCGTGTTGGCGAAGAACATGAACTTCATGTCGTTTCCGCGTCATCCTTTCGTATCGCTGGATGACGCATTATCCGAAGCACGAGTGAAGGCGATCTCACGCCCGGCCTTCATCGGATGGACACAAAGAGACCGAGCGCGCCGTTCAAGCCACGCTCAGTCTCGTCACGAAGTTACTGCGGCGATCGCCTGTTACAAGGCGTAATAGTTGGTTCCGATCTTCATCCCATAGCAGCCGGTTTGCACTTCCAGCTGCCACGACGACTTGTGCCCGTCGGAACTGCCGGTGCCGGTGATGGTGGTCAGCGATCCCGTGGACGAGGTGACGCCGAAGTACAGGGTCTTGTTGTTGCGGAACGTATTCGAAGCCACCTGGTAGTAGCACGTGGCGTCGCGTGCCGAGACGCCGTACAGGCGGTTATGCGCGATCTTGCAGTCGAGCACGTAGCCGGTATTGGCGCGGATCATCAACACGCCGTAACCCTGGTTGTATTCGAGCTGGCAGGCCTTGACCACGACGTTCTTGACCGTCTTGTAGACTTGGACGCCGTTGCCGGCGTTGTGGTGGATCCAGCAGTTCTCGATGCGCACGGTATCGGTAAGCGAGGTACCGAACGGATCGGGCTCGATATCGATGCCGCAGCCGGGCTTGATGCCCGAGGTATAGCTGAACTCCGAGTCGTAGACCTTGACGTTGCGGCAGCGGCCGATGGTCATGCCCTGGCGGCGATTGCCGGTGGCGACGATATTCGCCACCGCGATGTCGTCGCTGAGGATGGTGGTGGAACCGTTGGACGCACCCACGGAAAGACCGTCGCCCCAGCCCTTCGACAGACGGATGTCGCGAACGGTCACGCGCTGGCAACCGCGCACGCCGATGCAGTGGCCCCACTCGCCGCTCGTGCCGATGTGGCGGTCGCGCTCGCCGACGATCTGGCCGCCGGAGATTTCCACGTCATGCACGTTGTAAGCATTGACGACGTAGTAGCGGCTGGCCGAATTGGCCTTCGCCAGCAGCTTCGCGCCCGAGTCCAGCTTTAGGTGCATCAGGCTGCGCAGACGCACGGTGCGGGTGGCGTCGATCAGATAGGTGCCGGCCGGAACATAGACGGTGCCGCCGGTGGACGGCAGGGAATCGATCGCGCGCTGGATGCCCGTGGTGTCGTCGTGCGCGCCATCGCCGAGCGCGCCGTAATTGCGAACGTTGCGCACGGTGCTGCCGCGTTGGCGGGTCGGCGGCACATAGACGGCCGCGAAGGCCGGCATGGCCATGCCGGAGAGCGCCAGCGTCGCCGCCAGCGCAGAAGACTTCTTCAGAAACTCACGACGCGCCGGTTCAGGATGAACAGCGGACACAGCCGCATCCAGCGCGTGCACTTCGTGCACGTGTTCTGCATCGAACATCGGGGTTGCCCTCTCGCCGGCCACCGTCGGCAGTTTGTTGTTATCCCTGGCGGCGTTTCGTCGGATCGCGCGGTCCTGATTGCGACCGGGAAGGGAATGTAGAGAGCTAGTGAAAAAATGCAGATCGGAATTCGCGTTCTGTGAGCCCGATCAACAACGAGGGATTTTGAATAGGCCCAGCGCACGGTTGCGCTGTCGTATCGAAATGCAAAGATATCGTTATCTGCGCAACCTGCTCAGCGTCGCCATCGCCGCTTGAAACTCAGAATGCAAAAAAAAGATGGCCAGATGAGGTTCGCTCATCCGGCCATCGCCCCCACTTCGTCCTTGAATCACGACTCACATTTGGATCACAGCGCGTAGTAGTTGGTGCCCACGTTCATGCTGTAGCAATCCGAGGTGACTTCGAGCTGCCACGAACTCTTCATGGTGCCCGAGGTGCCGGTGCCGACGATGCTCGTCAGAGCGCCGAGGGATTCCTTCACCCCGTAATAGAGCGTCTTGTTGTTGCGGAAGGTGTTCGAGCTGACCTGGAAGCCATGCGTCGCGGTGCGCGCCGACACGCCATACAGGCGGTTGTGCATGATCTTGTTGTTGACCACGTAGCCGGTGTCGGCATTCAGCAACAGGACGCCGTAGCCCTCGTTGTATTCGATCGTGCAGGCCTTGACCGTCACGTTCTTCACGGTCTTGTAGACCTGGATGCCGTTGCCGGCGTTGTGGTGGATCCAGCAGTTCTCGACACGCACGCCGCTGGTACTGGCCGAGCTGTCCGGATCGGGCTCGATGTCGATACCGCAGCCGGGCTTGATGCCGCTGGTGTAGCTGAGCTCGGAGTCGTAGATCTTCACGCCCTGCGAGCGGCCGATGGTGACGGCCTGGCGGCGGTTGCCGGTGGACACGATGTTGCTCACCGCCACGTCCATGCTCGGGATCGTGCCGGTAGTCGCCGCGGCGCCGCCGATGGAGAGGCCATCGCCCCAGCAGTCGGCCAGACGGATGTCGCGCACCGTGATCCGGTTGGAACCGCGGATCATGATCGCATGGCCCCATTCGCCGGTCGTGCCCATGTGCTGGGCACGCTCACCGATGATCTGGCCGCCGGAGATCTCGACGTCGTTCACCTTGTAGACGTTGAGCACGTAGGAGCGCTCGGCGGCATTGGGGATCGCGACCAGCTTCGCCGCCGGATCCAGTTGCAGGTGCATGCTGCTGCGCAGGCGCAGATTCTTCACCGCATCGATCATGTAGGTGCCGGCGGGCACGAAGACGGTGCCGCCATCGACCGGAAGCGCATTGATGGCGGCCTGCACGGCAGCCGTGTCGTCATGCACGCCGTCGCCGACCGCGCCATAGGTCCGCACGTCCAGCATCGCGGCGCCGCGGGCGCGCGTCGGCGCGATATACGCGGCCAGCGCCGGCAGCGCGGTCGTGCCCAGCGCTACCGATGCGGCGAGGATGGAGGACTTCTTCAGGAATTCGCGGCGTGCTACTCCCCGCGCGTGCGCTCCGCGCACGTGTGCTTGAACGGACATTGCATTCCCCTTTGCGCCGGCCGTCGCGGCATCGGTTTACGATGACGGCTTGGTGCCCATTCCGGCCCAACCGCGCCGGATGCACAGGGAATGTATAGATGCCGTGAAAAAAGTCAGCGGCGCCTTTTTCGATCTGTGAAGCGATTCAATCAACGCCCATGAATCGTTCATCGTTGAAAAAGTTGAACGGGAAAAATCCCGTCTCGCGCTGCGCAAGATCGAGCGCGGATGTTGTGTTGCCGTGAAGTTTGCGCGAACGAACCATCATTCCGCAATCCGCGCATGCAGATGAATACGCGCCTGTTCGGCCCCCTTTCCCCTCTCTCCCGACCAGCCTAAGTGTGTCGGGAGAGAGGCTGCGACACCGGCTCTTGCGAGTGGTGTCATCCGCGTGGAGTCAGGATGACTCCCGTCGCGTCCAAATCGCGTCAATGCGGCGTCGTACCACCCGCAGTACCCGTGCTACCGGTCGCCGACGACGGCGAGGCGCCGCTCTGCGACGCCTGCGTTGCGCGCGAGGAACCGCTGCGCAGGTCGCTGCCCTGCCCCAGCGAGCTGCTGGTGCTGGATACCTGGATGCGGTTGTCGACTTCCTTCACGCCGATGCAGGCATCGGCGATGTCTTCGGCGCGGTGCTTCATCCAGCGATGATCGACGGTGCCGTCGAGCGTGACCTTGCCGTCGGCGACGCGGACGCTGATGTCGGTCGCGTCCAGATCGTCGTCATCGGTCAGGCGTTCGTTGATGTCTTCGGCCAGGCGCTCGTCGGAACGGCGGTAGTTTTTCGGTCCGACGCCGCGATAGCCCGCGGTGCCATAACCGCCATAGCCGTATTGGCCGGGCGCGGTGCCGTAACGGCCGGAGCTGCTACTTCCGTATTGCTGCGAGCTCAGTTCACGACCGCCGTAACCGGACATTTCGCCTTCGTCCAGATAGTCCTGGCTGCCATAGAGCGAGCCGCGCCCGCCGGCGCTTTCGCCACCGTAGCGCGCGCCACCGCGGCGACCGAATTGGCTCTCGCCGCCCAACTGGCTGCCGCGCGGTGCCTGGCGGGTGTAGGCGGAGCCTTCGCCGTAGCCTTCGTTGCGGCCGTAGGCGTTGTACTCGTTGCCATGCGATCCGCGCGCACCGTATCCCTGGCGGCCGCGGTAGTAATCGCCGCTCGCCGAGGTTTCGCGCTGCCCGCCGGATTGCGAGCCGTATTGCCGCCGCGGCCCACCCTGGCTGTATTCCTGCTCGCCGTAACCGGTAGCGCTGAAGCGCTCGGGGCCGCCTTCGTAATCCCAGCTACCGCGATCTTCCTCCCATCCGGCGCTGCGCATGCGATCGTCGGACTGCCCGCCGGCGTAGTACTCGCCGCGACTGCGATTGGATGGCCCGTAGCTCGGTTGCTGCATGCGACTGCGGTCGTACTGACTGCGGTCGCGATCGGATTGTTCGCCCAGCCCGTACTGACCGCGGGTCTGGTTCTGGCGCGGTGACCCGCGCAGGGTGTTGCCGCCGTCCTGGCCAAATTCGCGTCCGGCGCCATATTCGCCGCGGCCCGATGGATGGTCGTGGCGGCCGCCTTCGTTGCGATGGTTCATATCCTCTCTCCTCTCGTTAAGCCAATCGCGACCCGCTTGCACGCATCGCTCACCAAAGCGCACGACTTCCTGCGCCATGTCTTTCAGTTCATGACCGATATTGGAGTCACGCATTCGGACCCTCCTCTGGCTGCAATGGATGACGACCGTCGACGGAAAAGCCAGCAAAGAACAGGCCAGCCGATTCCGCGCGCAGCATGGAGCGCGCGCCGTTATGCGCGCGTGCTGTACGTGCGAATGACTGCGAAAAATCCGCTGTATTTTCAGCTCCGAACATCTCAGGCCGATAGCGCGAACAGGCAACCGCCGGGGACAGTCATCACTGCGCCTATGCGGCGGTTTTTCTACGCTCCGCCCTTGCATGGGAGAGGCAGGCCGTGGCACACCCCGGGCGCCGCAACACCGGGCAACGGGACATCGACGATGCCCTCGATCAAGACGACGTTTGCCGATCGCGACGACGTTCGTGAATGCGGCAACGAGCGGATCCGTCTTCACCTTTACGACAGGAGAACCGATCATGGCTACCAGCGAGCAAACCCGCCGTGGCCGCGGCTTCGCTTCCATGGATAGCGACCGCCAGCGCGCCATCGCCAGCGCGGGCGGACGTGCGGCGCACCGGAGCGGAAACGCCCACGAGTTCAATTCGCAGGAGGCGCGTGAAGCAGGACGCCGCGGCGGCCTGGCGCGCTCGGCCAGCCGGCATGCCGAGTTGACCCTGCAATTGGCCGACGGCCAGGGTCTGATGCAGATGCCCGCGCCGACACCGGGTTCTTCCGCGCCCGATGCCGACGCGCACCTGCGTCACTGACCGCGCGAAGTACGGCGAGCGCGCGAACCGGGCAACGGTGGCGCGCTCGCGATGAGTGCTGCCGTCTCCGCCGGAAACTCGCGCGCAGCGGCATCGGCGATGGAATAGCGATCCGGGCGGCGGATCCGGGCCAGTTCATCCCAGCTCAGCAGCATCGCCGCCGGCGCTCCGGCGCGTGCGCGCAAGGACCAGGCCGCGATGCTGGTCGCCCCGCGAGTGTTGCGCAACCAATCGATGAAGATCCGGCCGCTCCGTTTGGCCTTGCTCATGGTCGCGACGTAGCGCTCGGGTTGCTCGCTCGCTAACGCAGCCGCGAATTCCTCACAGAACCGGCGCACTTCGTCCCAATCGGCGCGTGCCTGCAGCGGCGCCACCACGTGCACGCCCTTGCCGCCGGAGAGTCGCGGGAACGAAGGCAGTCCCCTCGCCGCCAGACGATCGCGCAGCTCGATTGCCGCGCGCCTGACGTCCTTCCAGGCAATCGTGGGATCCGGATCGAGGTCGAACACCATGCGATCCGGACGCTCCAGTTCCGCGATGCGTGAACCCCAGGGATGGAACTCGATGGCATTCATCTGCACGAGCTGCATGAGCCCTGCGATGTCGTCGATGTAGAAGTACTCGGCGAGATCGCCGTCGGCTTCGCGGATCTGGACGCGCTTGACCGCGTTGCCGAAGCCGCGGCCCGCATGCTTCTGGAAGAAGCGTTGCCCGGCGATGCCGTCGGGACAGCGCACGATGGACAGCAGGCGGCCACCGATCTCCGCGAGCAGGCGCTCGCCGACTTCCCGGTAGTAGTCGTAGACCTGCCTCTTGGTCGCCTTGATGTCCGGATAGACGATGCGGTCCGGACTGGTGAGCGTCGGCAGAGGCTCGGACTCGCCTTCGCGCGTATCGAGCTTGCCGGCGCGGCGCGCGCGGGGTAGCGAATGCGCGCCGTCGATGAGACGCTGGTGCATGGCGGTGTCTCGAAATTAATCCACAAGGGCGAGGGCCCACCTTCCCCCACTCGCCGTACTGCGACGGTGAAATCGCCGTTGAAGCTCAGCGCGCCGCGCCGCGCAGCCAGAACGCCATCAGTAATGCGGCCAGCAAGGCGCAGCCTGCGCCGAAGCTGAAGGCGAGGAAGGCGGACGCCGATTCCCACAACCAACCGAACACCAGCGAGGCGGGCAACAGCGCGGCGCCGAGCGTGAGGTGATACCAGCCGAAGGCCGTGCCCAACTGCTCGCGCGGTACCAGGTCGGCGACGAGCGCCTTTTCCGCGCCCTCCGTCGCCGCGATAAACAATCCGTAGGCCACGAACAGTGCCCATACGCCCCAAGGCTTCAGGCCGCTCCAGCCCAGCAGCAGATAGATCGCCGCGTACGCGATCCAACCGGCGATGATCAGGTGCCGGCGGCCCACACGATCGGACAAGGCCGACAGCGGCGTCAGGAACACCGCGGCCACGCCCGACATCGTCGCCCACAACAGCGGGATCTGCGCCTGCGGCACGCCCAGCTCGCGCACGCGCAGCAGCAGGAACAGATTCGACGAGTTGCCCAGCATGAAAAGCGCGAGCACGACGAGATAGCGGCGGAACACCGGCGGGAACTCGCGCAAATGCCAGTTGAAGCGTTGCGCGGGCGCGATCGCTTGCGCTGCTTCCGGTTCGCGCAATCGCAAGGTCGCGAAGAACACGATCACCGCGGGAATGGCCGCGCACCAGAAGACCGTGCGCAACTCCATGCCCAGCGCGAGCAACCCCGCCGCCACCAGCGGACCGATCACCGCACCGGCATTGTCCATCGCGCGGTGGAAACCGAAGGCGAGGCCGCGTTGCGCCGGTTCGACGCTGCGCCCGAGCATGGCGTCGCGCGGCGAACTGCGCAGGCCCTTGCCGATGCGATCGGCGAGCCGGCACACCAGCACGAACCACCAGCCTGTCGCCGCGGCGATCAGGGTGCGCGCCAGACCGGCGATGCCATAGCCGCCGACGACGAAGGGTTTGGCGCGCCGCGTACGGTCGGACCAGATGCCCGAGACGAGTTTCAACAGGCTGCTTGCGGCCTCGGCGACGCCTTCGATCAAACCCAGCGCGCGCGGCCCGGCGCCCAGCATGCCGACCAGGAACAACGGCAACAGCGGATACACCATTTCGCTGGCCGCGTCGTTCATCAGACTGATGAATCCCAGCAGCCACACGCTGCGGGGCAAGACTTTCAGCCTGGCGAACATCTCCCTCAAATCATGTCCTTCGATTCACGCCTTCATGCGCTCAAAGGGGCCGCCACAGATGGGCCAGACGCGCGCCACCCCAGACCAGCAACAAGCCCAGCAGCAGCGTCGTCAGCAGGTACAGGAAGGCCAGCTCGGTGCGCGACGACCGCGAATACAGCAGACATTCGATCATCAGCGCGGAATACGTGGTGAAGCCGCCCAGCAGGCCGACGACGAGAAAGCAGCGCCAGTACAAGGCCGAGGTTCCGCGCCCTTCCAACCACACGGCCAGGAAACCGCCGGCAAAGGCACCCAGCAGGTTGGCCGCCAAGGTGCCCCAGGGCAATCCGTCGCCGATGCGGCGCAGCAGCAGTCCGCCCAGCCAGAAGCGCCCGGCCGCGCCCAGTGCGCCGCCGATCATCACCAGCCACAGTTGCTGAAACCAGAGATTCATCCGTTCTTGCCTCGCACTCTTTAGGCGTCGTTGTTGCGTGCCGCCTCGCGCGCGGCACGCAAGGCGTCGAGCTTTTCCTTCAGCTTGATTTCCAATCCGCGTGCGACCGGCTCGTAGTAGACGCGTTCGCCCATCGCATCGGGAAACCCGGTCTGATCCAGGGCGATGCCGCCTTCGGCATCGTGGTCGTACTGGTAGCCCTTGCCATAGCCGAGCTGTTTCATCAGGCGCGTAGGGGCGTTGCGGATATGCAGGGGGACTTCCTGCGTGCCGTATTCGCGGACATCGCTGCGTGCGGCGTTGAAGGCCATGTAGGCCGCATTCGACTTCGCTGTGGTCGCCAGGTAGATCGTCAGCTGCGCCAGCGCCAGTTCGCCCTCAGGGCTGCCGAGCCGATCGAAGGTCTCCCAGGCATCGATCGCCATCTGCAAGGCCCTGGGATCGGCCAGGCCGATGTCTTCGACCGCCATGCGCGTCAGCCGGCGCGCCAGGTAACTGGGATCGGCGCCGCCATCGAACATGCGCGCCAACCAATACAGTGCCGCATCCGGGTTGGAACTGCGCACGCATTTGTGCAGCGCCGAGATCTGGTCGTAGAACTGCTCGCCGCCCTTGTCGAAGCGGCGCGTGCGGTCGGCGAGCACCTGTTCGAGCGTCGCTTCGGTGATCGTGCCGCCCTCGCCCGCCAGGTCGGCGGCGATCTCGAGGAAGGTCAGGCCGCGACGCACGTCGCCGTCCGCGGCGGTGGCGATCAGGTGCAGCAGCTCGTCGCCGATGTGCAGGTGGCGGTCGCCCAGCCCGCGCTCCGCGTCGAGCAGCGCGCGCTTGAGCGCAATCGCAATGTCGTCGGCCGACACGGCTTCCATGACATGGACGCGGCAGCGCGACAGCAAAGCCGAGTTGAGTTCGAACGAAGGATTCTCGGTGGTCGCGCCGACCAGAACGATCGTGCCGCGTTCGATATGCGGCAGGAAGGCGTCCTGCTGCACCTTGTTGAAGCGATGTACCTCGTCGACGAACAGCACGGTGCGGCGTCCGCCCGCGAAACGCTGCGCGGCTTCGGCCAATACTTCGCGTACCTGCGGCAGGCCGGAGAGCACGGCGGAAATCGCCTGGAACTCGGCCTGGGCGTATTGCGCCAGCAACAGCGCCAAGGTGGTCTTGCCGCATCCAGGCGGTCCCCACAGCACCATCGAGTGCACATGGCCCGACTCGATGCCTTTGCGCAACGCGGACTTCGGCGCGAGCAGCCGGCGTTGGCCGACCATTTCATCGAGCGTGCGTGGACGCATGCGCTCGGCCAACGGACGCAGGTGATCCTGGTTGGTATCGAGCAGATCGGGCGCGTTGTCGTCCTTGGGGCTGCGGCGTGGCATGGCGGCATTGTAGGGCGCGGCCGGGCCGCGACCTATACGCGACCTTCGCCTGCGGCTCAGGCTAGCGGGATCTCCCGCTCAGCCCGAAGGACTCACTCACTCTCCGCCAATGACATCGACGCCTTTCGGCGGCGTGTAGCGGAACGTGCCCGCGGGGAACGCCGGATTGCGCTTCCAGCCGCTGAAGTCGATCTCGGTGCGCTGGCCCAGCGTGTCCACCACCTGCATCTTCACCAGGCCGGACTTGCCGAAGCCCAGCCGCGCGGAACGGAAGTTGGCATCGGCCGCATTGCCCTTGGGCGTGAGCACCAGCCATTCGAGTCCCGCGGACGCGCCGTCTTCCTTCACCGCGAACTGCGCGTCCAGCTTGCCCGGATCGATCAGCGCGGAGAGCGGACTGTTCTGTTCTTCCGCGCCCTGCGGGCGCTTGCTCACCTGCTGCAGGTCGGGGTCGTAGATCCACACGGTCTTGCCATCGGCGACGATCAGCTGCGGATACGGCTTCACGTATTCCCAGCGGAACAGCCGCGGCGCGGACAACGCGACCTTGCCGCTGGAGCTTTCCTTCAACTTACCCTTGCCGTCGAACACCTGCTGCGCGAACTGGCCGTCCAATCCCTTCAGGCCCTTGGTGAAGGCGGCGAGCTGATCGCGCGCGCCGGCGAAGGCGACACTCGGCAGCAGCACAGCGGCCACGGCCGTGGCGAGGGCGAACTTGAAGAATCGATGCATGGACGGCTCGCTCATGGAGAACTCCGGGAAAACTTTGGGGAAGAGTCTGGCGGCGGAACGCTGAACAGGATGGGACAAGCCGGGGCATCGGCCGCGCGAAGACGTGTTCGGTTCAGCCACCGGCCGTCGCCGCGGCCGTTCGCGTTCACTTGCGGCTACTTCGGTGGTGGCGGCGCCAGCACGCTGCGATCGCCGTTGTGCTCCGGCGGCGTCACCACGCCTGCCGCTTCCATGGCTTCGATCAGGCGCGCGGCGCGGTTGTAGCCGATCTTCAAGCGGCGCTGCACGCCGGAGATGGACGCGCGGCGCGTCTCGGTCACGATGCGGACCGCTTCGTCGTAGAGCGGGTCGGACTCGTCCCCTGCTCCGCCACCGCTTTCGGGCAGGCCCGTAGCGCCCACGACGACGCCGTCGCCGAGCGTCTGCACTTCGTCGAGGACGCCTTCGACGTAATCCGGGCCGCCACCGATCTGCTTGAGGTGCTCGACGACGCGATGCACTTCTTCGTCCGACACGAACGCGCCATGCACGCGTTCTGGCAACGCGGTGCCCGGCGGCAGGTAAAGCATGTCGCCATGGCCCAACAGCGTTTCCGCGCCGGACTGGTCCAGGATCGTGCGCGAATCGATCTTGCTCGACACCTGGAACGCAATGCGGGTCGGGATATTGGCCTTGATCAGGCCAGTGATGACGTCCACCGATGGCCGTTGCGTGGCGAGAATCAGATGGATGCCGGCAGCACGCGACTTCTGCGCCAATCGCGCGATCAGCTCTTCAACCTTCTTGCCGACGATCATCATCATGTCGGCGAATTCGTCGATGAAGATGACGATGAACGGCAGTGGCTCCAACGGCCGCGGTGCTTCGCTCAGTTCCGCGTTCGGCTTGAACAGCGGGTCCATCATCGGCTGGCCCGCGTCGATCGCGTCCTTCACCTTCTTGTTGAAGCCGGCCAGGTTGCGCACGCCGACCGCCGACATGAGCTTGTAGCGCCGTTCCATCTCGGCCACGCACCAGCGCAGGCCGTTGGCGGCTTCCTTCATGTCGGTGACGACCGGCGCCAGCAGGTGCGGGATGCCCTGGTAGACCGAGAGCTCCAGCATCTTCGGGTCGATCATCAGCATCCGCACGTCCTTGGCGGAGGCCTTGTACAGCAGCGACAGCACCATTGCGTTGACCGCGACCGACTTGCCCGAGCCGGTGGTACCGGCGACCAGCAAGTGCGGCATGCGCGCCAGATCGGCGACGGTCGGCCGGCCGGCGATGTCCTTGCCCAGCGCCAGGGTGAGCGGACTGGTGGACTTGTCGTATTCCTTCGAACGCAGCAGTTCGGAGAGGAAGATCATCTCGCGCGTGGTGTTCGGCGTTTCCAGGCCGACCACCGATTTGCCCGGGATCACGTCGACCACGCGCACCGATTTCACCGACAGGCCGCGAGCGATGTCCTTGTCGAGCGAGCTGATCTGGCTGACTTTCACGCCGGGCGCGGGCTCGAGCTCGAACCGCGTAATCACCGGGCCCGGGTAGGCGCCGACGACCTGCGCGTCGATGCGGAAGTCCTTGAGCTTGAATTCGATCTGGCGCGACAGCGTTTCCAGCGTCTGCTCGTCGTAGCCCTTGGGCTGCGGCTTGGGATCGTCGAGCAACGCCAGCGGTGGGATGCCGGTGCCGTCGCCGGTATGGAACAGCGGGATCTGGGTCTCGCGCTTGGCGCGGTCGCTCTTTTCGACGACCGGCGCCGGTGGCGGTTCGATCTTCACCGGGGTGCGCTTGGCGCGCAGTTCGGTGTCGACCTTGCGTGCTTCTTCGCGCTCTTCGCGATAGGCGCGGGTCTGCTGCCACTCGGTGGCCTGCTGACTGCCGCGGCGGAACAATTTGCTCATCAAGGGCGGAACGGCCAGCGTCCATTCGCCCAGCTTGTCCATCACCGTGAGCCAGGACAGTCCGGTCGCCAAGGTGACCGAAATCAGCAGCAGCGCGAAAGTAAAGAGGTTCGCGCCCATCGGCCCGAAGCCTTTGTGCAGCGAATTGCCGACCAGCCGCCCAAGGATGCCGCCCGAGCCCGCCGGGAAATAGTCAGGCGCGCCGGCGCGCAGATAAAGCAGACCGGTCGCCGAAACGAGGAAGCCGACGATGCCGACCAGGCGCAGCGCCGGTCCGAGGTCGGCGTCGCCGTCGCCATCCGCATCCATGCCGAACAACGCGATCCAGGCGATGAAGCCGAGCATGATCGGCAACAGGAAGGCGACATAGCCGGTCAGCAGCAGCAGGCCGTCCGCGATCATGGCGCCGACACGGCCGCCGACGTTGTGCAGCGGTGCAGTGATGTTGCCGGAGTGGGTGAAACCCGGATCGGTGGACGAGTAGGTAAACAGGCTCGCCATCAGGTACAGCAACAGCGGCGCGATCAGGATGAGGGCGATGTCGCGCATCAGCCTCTGGCGGCGCGGCGATGGCGGTGCGCGCTCTTTGCCAGAGTGTTCCGCCTTGGCCTTCTTGCGGGTTGCTGCCGGGGCTTGCGCCACTGTGAGGATCTGCCTGAGCTAGACTCTGTTAGTTGTTGAAGATACGGGAAAAAGCCGCTTCGTGGAAGTTCAGGCGGCCTTTTTCGACCCGGTTGCGAGCCGACTGCCTGGCCGCCGCCAGGTGGGCGATCCCGTTGTCCTGTACCTCGTCCGCTTCCCGCTGACGCCAGACCCTGGAGACTGGCCACTTGCTGTGCGCGCAACGCTGCGGTCCGGCGCGCTCGCCTTGTAATGGTCCGACCCGATCGCCACTCTATTGCGCGATCCGAACAGTGGCGCCTGCGCCCCTGACCTTCCCATCCCGCGCCGATGCGCGTCCGAATCTCGACACCATGACCCCTTCCAAGCACTCGCGTCTGATCATCCTCGGTTCCGGTCCTGCCGGCTGGACGGCCGCCGTCTATGCCGCCCGCGCGAACCTCAAGCCCCTGATGATCACCGGCCTGCAGATGGGCGGCCAGCTGATGACGACCACCGAGGTCGACAACTGGCCGGGCGATGCCCATGGTCTGATGGGCCCGGATCTGATGGCGCGCATGCAGGCGCACGCTGAGCGCTTCGATACCGAAGTCGTCTTCGACCACATCCACACCGCCGATCTGTCGCGCCGTCCGTTCCGGCTCAAGGGGGACAGCGGGGAATACACCTGCGATGCGTTGATCATCGCCACGGGCGCCACGGCCAAGTATCTGGGCCTGCCGTCGGAGGAGTTGTTCAAGGGACGCGGCGTTTCCGCTTGTGCGACCTGCGATGGCTTCTTCTACAAGGAGCAGGACGTCGCGGTGATTGGCGGCGGCAACACGGCGGTCGAGGAAGCGTTGTACCTGTCCAACATCGCGCGCAAGGTCTATCTGGTGCACCGCCGCGACACGCTGCGCGCGGAGAAGATCATGCAGGACAAGCTGCAGGCCAAGATCCAGGCCGGCAAGATCGAGCCGGTGTGGCATCACGTCGTCGATGAAGTGCTGGGCAACGATGCCGGAGTGACTGGCTTGCGCGTCACGTCGGTGCAGGACGGCTCTTCGCGCGAATTGTCGATCCACGGCCTGTTCGTGGCCATCGGGCATACGCCGAACACGACGCTGTTCGAAGGCCAGCTCGAGATGAAGAACGGCTACATCACCATTCGCACCGGGCTCCAGGGTGAGGCGACGGCGACCAACATTCCCGGTGTGTTCGCCGCCGGCGACGTCGCCGACCAGGTCTATCGCCAGGCCATCACCTCGGCCGGTTTCGGCTGCATGGCGGCGTTGGATGCTGAGAAGTTCCTGGATAAAGGCGAGTAATCGCGGCCCAAGTTTTCGCGTTGAAAGCCCTTGCTGCTTCCGCAACACCGGTGGGAGGGCGGCGCCGGTGGGCTATGCGTGGTCCACACATCTCAGTCGCGTTAGCACAAAGCGAAGCCAACGCCCTTCGCCGAAGCGGCGCGCTGCACGCTCGCGATAAGCGCTGCCCGATGGGATGGGGGTGCGGAGAGCGGACCAGGATGGTCCGCGGCCCCGACTAAAGGCAGGGATGCCGTCCGGAGGGGCGGAGCACCCCCGTCCCGTCGGGTAGCGCGTCCCACCGAAGCCGGAAGCTCTTAAACCAGCAGAAACAAAAGCAAAAGTCCCTGGATCCCCGCCTACACGGGGATGACGAGCAAAGAGAAGCCGCGCACGTCGGACGATTGCTACCCTGCCCTTATGCCGACCGCACGCATCTTCGATTCACTGCAGAAGATCCCAGCCGCAGCCTGGGACGCCTTGCACGACGGCACGCATCCCTTCGTTTCGCACGCTTTCCTCTCAGGCCTGGAAACGCATGACTGCCTGCGCGAAGAATGGGGCTGGACGCCGCGTCATCTGACGTTGTGGGACGGCGATCGCCTGGTGGCCGCCGCGCCCGGTTATTTGAAGACCAACTCCCACGGCGAGTTCGTCTTCGATCATGCCTGGGCGCATGCCTACGCCCGCTACGGGCACGATTACTTCCCCAAGTGGCTGTGCGCCGTGCCCTACTCGCCCGTGACCGGGCCAAGGCTGCTCGGCGCAAGCGAACATCGCGGCGCATTGCTCGCCGCGATGGCGGCGCTGTGCGAAAGCGAGGACTACTCGTCCGCGCACATCAACTTCCATTCCGAAGAGGAAGCCGCTTTCGGCGCGGACTGGCTCGCCCGCACCGACGTGCAGTACCACTGGAGCAACCGCGCCGGCTGGCGCGATTTCGATGAATTCCTTTCCGCGTTCGATCACAAGCACCGTAAGAACATCCGCCAGGAACGCGCGAAAGTCGCGCGCGCCGGCATCGGGTTCCGCTGGGTGCACGGCGATGAAGCGTGCGAGGCCGACCTGGCGACGATGCACGGTCTCTACCGGCAGACCTTCGCCGAATACGGCAACCATCCGGCGCTGACGCTGGATTTCTTTCGGCATCTGGCTCGGACCCTGCCCCGCTCCCTGCTGCTGATCCTGGCCGAGTACGAGGGCAAGCTGGTGGCGGGCGCGTTGTGCCTGCGCGGAGGCGACACGCTCTACGGCCGCTATTGGGGCGGCGTCGGACAACGGCCGGGACTGCACTTCGAAACCTGTTATTACCAAGGGATCGAATACTGCCTGCGCGAAGGCCTCACCCGCTTCGAACCCGGTGCGCAGGGCGAGCACAAACTCGCCCGCGGCTTCCTGCCGTCGCGGGTGCACAGCCATCATTGGATCGCCGACGAAGCCTTCCGCGCCGCGCTGCGCGACTGGTGCGCCGAAGAGACGGTCGCGGTCCGGCGCTATGCGACGCAGCTCTCCGCGCACTCTCCGTTCAAGCATCTCGCCTAGCCATTGATCGAACGGGGCTGGCGCGGCTCCCACGGCCGCACGCAGTTCGGCGATGATCTTCCGGTGTCGCTCCGATTGCCCGCGCTGTCCGCCGATCCCGGCTCACCGTTTCCGCCGGGGGAATCGGCCTTGCGTCATCCCGACGGGCTCCTCGCCATGGGTGGCGATCTGTCCCCGCAGCGGCTGCTCAATGCGTATCGCAACGGCATCTTTCCCTGGTACGGCGAGGATCAGCCGATCCTGTGGTGGTGCCCCGATCCACGCGCGGTCTTCCGCAGCGACGGCGTGCGGCTCTCGGCCCGCTTCCGACGCTGGCTGCGCCGCAGCGACTGGACCGTGCGCGCCGATACCGCCTTCGACGCGGTCATCACCGCCTGCGCGATGACGCCCCGCCACGGGCAGCTAGGCACCTGGATCACCGACGACATGATCCGGGCCTACCGGCAATTGCACGCACTGGGTCACGCCCACTCCATCGAGGTCTATGCCCACGAGCGGCTGGTCGGCGGGCTCTACGGCGTGGCGGTGGGACGGATGTTCTTCGGCGAAAGCATGTACAGCGCCGAATCCGGCGGTTCCAAGGTGGCCCTGGCGGCACTGGCCCAGCGCATGCGGGAATGGGACTGGCCGCTGCTGGACGCGCAGGTCGAAAACGACCACCTGCTGTCCATGGGCGCCGAACTGTGGCCGCGCAGCCGCTTCCTGGCCGCGGTCGCCGAACTGACCGCGGCTCCGGAGGCGGCCATGGGCTGGAGCGAGCGATTCGGGACCTTGGCGGCGACTGAACTGGCACCGGCCGCCCGTTCCTGAAGGGGCGCACAGGACCCGCGACCGCCATTGGCCTGCCTTTTGTGGCAGAATGCGCGGCTTCGCGGGCGCGCTGCGCCCGTTCTACTAGAGTTCAACCGGAAACTTCATGGCAAAAGACGATGTGATCGAATTCGAGGGCACGGTGGCGGAAACCCTTCCGAACACCATGTTCCGCGTGCGCCTCGAGAACGGCCACGAGATCATTGCCCATATCTCCGGCCGCATGCGCAAGAACTACATCCGCATCCTGACCGGCGACAAGGTGAAGGTCGAAATGACCCCATACGACCTGACCAAGGGTCGCATCACCTACCGCATGAAGTAAGACGCATCGGTTTGATTGGAAGAAGGCGGCCGATGGCCGCCTTCTGCGTTTCTGCGATCGCCCGGCGGCAATCGCCGCGTGACGATCTGCACGGTGACGACCTTCATGGTGTCGCTCGTCAGGCTGACCTCTTCCAGATTCCGGCGCGCGCGACTCGTCCTAATTTGCTGCGGACCCGATCCGGGCCGATACCAGGGACGTCCATGAAGCGAATACTTTTTGCGGCGCTCGCCGCTGCCACCGTGTGTGCAGGAACCGCACAGGCCGCCCCGAGCGCGCCCTTGAAAGAATGCGTCAGCCTGAGCGGCAGCCAGCAAGCCACGCGCTTCGGCAGCCAGTTCGTGCTGATCCACGATGGCGACACGTACTACCGGCTGCATGCGGACCGTTGCGACAAGCTGTCGCTGGCGACACGGGTGACGGTGCGTGCAGATTCGCAGCCCGACCGGATCTGTCCGAGCGATACGCGGATCGAGACCAACACCGGGAACTGCATCGCCTCCAAGGTCGAAACCATCGACGAGACGACGTACCGCCGCTATCAACACCGGCGCTGATCGCGGGCCTGGCACTGCAGCAAAAAGAAGGCGGCCATCAGGCCGCCTTCTGTTCTTCCGATTGACGATTCTTCCGATTGACGATCCGGCTTACACCGTGACCGGCAGCAGCTTCTCCGGCTCGGGCTGCGCCTCGACCACCAGTTCCTCGTCCTTGACGTCGATGCTGACCCGCCCACCGCCCACGAGCTTGCCGAACAGCAGTTCGTCCGCCAGCGGCCGCTTGATCTTGTCCTGGATCACGCGCGCCATCGGGCGAGCGCCCATCAACGGATCGAAGCCGTGCTGCGCCAGCCAGTCGCGTGCGCTCGGCGTCGCCGACAGTGTCACGTTCTTCTCGTGCAGCTGGGTTTCCAGTTCGATCAGGAACTTGTCCACCACACGCAGGATGTGTTCGAAGCCCAGCGCCTGGAACTGCACCACCGCATCCAGGCGGTTGCGGAATTCCGGACTGAAGGCGCGGCGGATGATCTCCATCGCGTCGGTCGAATGATCCTGCCTGGTGAAACCGATCGAGCGCCGCGAAGCCTGCGCCGCGCCGGCATTGGTCGTCATCACCAGCACCACGTTCTTGAAGTTGGCTTCGCGACCGTTGGTGTCGGTGAGGATGCCGCGGTCCATGACCTGCAACAGGATGTTGAAGATGTCCGGATGCGCCTTCTCGACCTCGTCGAGCAGCAGCACGCAGTGCGGCGTCTTGACGATCTTCTCGGTCAGCAGGCCGCCCTGGTCGAAACCGACATAGCCCGGAGGCGCGCCGATCAGGCGCGATACCGAATGCGGTTCCATGTACTCGGACATGTCGAAGCGGACCAGCTCGATGCCCAACTGCAGCGCGAGCTGCTTGGTCACCTCGGTCTTGCCCACGCCGGTCGGGCCGGCGAACAGGAAGTTGCCGATCGGCTTGTCCGGATTGCCCAGGCCCGAGCGCGCCAGCTTGATCGCGGCGGTCAGCGTCTCGATCGCCGGATCCTGGCCGAAGATGACCATCTTCAGGTTGCGCTCGAGGTTGCGGAGCACGTCCTTGTCGGACGCCGAGACCTGCTTGGTCGGGATGCGCGCCATCTTGGCGACGATCGTCTCGATCTCTTCGGTGTCGATCAGGGTCTTGCGCTGGTCGTCCGGCAGCAGGCGCTGGCGTGCGCCGGCTTCGTCGATGACGTCGATGGCCTTGTCCGGCAGCAGGCGGTCGCCCAGATGCTTGACCGACAGGTCGACCGCCGCCTGCAGCGCCTCGTCGGCGTAGGTGACGCCGTGGTGCTGCTCGTACCTGGGCTTGAGGCCCTGCAGGATCTCCACGGTCTCGCCCACCGTCGGCTCGACGATGTCGATCTTCTGGAAGCGGCGCGCCAGGGCACGGTCCTTCTCGAAGATGCCGCGGTATTCCTGGAACGTGGTCGAGCCGATGCAGCGCAGCTCGCCCGACGCGAGCGCCGGCTTGATCAGGTTGCTGGCGTCCATGGTGCCGCCCGAGGCGGAACCGGCGCCGATGATCGTGTGGATCTCGTCGATGAAGAGAATGGTGTCGGGCAGCTTCTTCAGTTGCGCGAGCACGGCCTTGAGGCGCTTCTCGAAGTCGCCGCGGTACTTGGTGCCGGCCACCAGCGCGCCCAGGTCGAGCGAATAGATGGTGGCGTCGGCCAGCACTTCGGGGACGTCGCCGTCGACGATGCGCTTGGCCAGGCCTTCGGCGATCGCGGTCTTGCCCACGCCGGCCTCGCCCACGTAGAGCGGGTTGTTCTTGCGGCGGCGGCACAGCACCTGGATGGTGCGCTCGACTTCGTTCACTCGTCCCACCAGCGGGTCGATCCGGCCTTCGCGCGCGAGCTGGTTGAGGTTGACCGCGAACTCGGCAAGCGCGTCGCCCTTGACGTCGCCGTCGCCGCCTTCGCCCTGGCGCGAGTCGCTATCGTCCTGGTGCTGGGACGATTCCTCGCCACCGTGCTTGGCGATGCCGTGCGACAGGTAGTTCACGACGTCCAGGCGCGCAATGTCCTGCTGGTTCAGGAAATAGACGGCGTGCGAGTCCTTCTCGCCAAAGATCGCCACCAGCACGTTGGCGCCGGTGACTTCCTTTTTGCCCGAGGACTGCACGTGATAGACCGCACGTTGCAGGACGCGCTGGAAGCCCAGCGTCGGCTGGGTGTCGCGGCCATCGTCGTCGGCGAGCTTGGCCACCGACGTGGAAATGGCCTGTTCCAGATCGTTGCGCAGGCGGGCGAAATCCGCGTGGCAGGCTTTTAGGACGGCCTCGGCCGAGGGATTATCGAGCAACGCAAGCAGCAGATGCTCGACCGTCATGAACTCATGGCGCGCCTCGCGAGCGCGCTTGTAGCACTGGCCGATGCTGTATTCGAGATCCTTGCTGAACATGGGGCGATAGCCTCCAGAATTACTGCAACCCTATCTGGGGATAGCATCCGGCCTTTTCCATGCCAGCCCCCTCAGGCGTTCGGAACGCTGCGTGGCACTCGTCAGCACAATCGATACAACGTCCTTCGCTTCGCTTTTAGGCCTTTTCCATCGTGCAGAGCAAGGGGTGCTGGTTGAGCCTTGAATATTCGTTCACTTGCGCCACCTTGGATTCGGCAACTTCGCGGGTGAAGACACCGCATACGCCGCGGCCGCGGGTATGCACGTGCAGCATGATTTGGGTGGCTTTTTCCGCATTGAAGGAGAAAAAACGCATCAAAACCTCCACCACGAAATCCATCGGGGTGTAGTCGTCGTTCAGCAGCAGCACGGAATACAGTGGTGGCCGGGCGACTTCCGGTTTGCCCGTTTCCACCATTACGCCATGGCTGTGTTCCTGGTCAGTCCTCTTAGTCATGGAGGAATTATAGGAAATGGCGCCAGCCCGCGGTTCGATGGACGCCCCGGGTGCCCGCCCGCACAATGGCGGCACTCATCCATCCAGGGGGTCTGATGCGTGCGTTCGCTATAGCCATGGTGCTTTGCCTTGCGGCTTCATCCGTCGTCAACGCGGCCGAGCCGGCTACTCCGGCCAAGTCGGGCAAGGCGGGTGATCCCGCCGTGAAGCGGCTCCTGGACGAATTGAAGTACAAGTACGACGTCGACGAGGAAGGCGACTTCCGCCTGACCTTCGGCCTGGACGAGAAGGACGAGGGCCGCAGCCAGCTGGTGTTCGTGCGCTCGCCGGTGGAAACATACGGTTCCCACCGCATCCGCGAAATCTGGTCCCCCGCCTACCAGGCGAGCGGCGACGAATTCCCGGTCAAGGTCGCCAACCGCCTGCTGGAAGCCACGCAGGAAAGCAAGCTGGGCGCCTGGGCCAAGCAGGGCCGGTACGCCGTGTTCGTGGTCAAGCTCTCGGCCGACGCCAAGGCGTCCGAGCTCGACGACGCAGTCGACGCGGCCCTGCGCTCGGCCGACGCGATGGAGCAGGAGCTGACGCCGGGCAAGGACGATTTCTGAGGTAACCAGTTGCAGCAACCCGATGAGTTCAATCCGATGAGTCCACAGCGATGAGTTACCGCGAGGGCCGGTTCTGGCAACCCGACGTGACCGTGGCGACGGTCGTGGTCGACGACGGCCGCCTGCTGATGGTCGAGGAATCGGTGTCCGGCCGCCTGGTGTTGAATCAGCCGGCCGGTCATCTCGAGCCGGAGGAGACGCTGGTCTCGGCCGCGCTGCGCGAAACGCTGGAGGAGACAGGCTGGGAAGTGCGGCTCACCGCCTTCGTCGGCGCTTACCAGTGGACGGCACCGCCGCGCCCCGGCGAAGCCAATGGCCGCCACTACCTGCGGTTCGCTTTCGCCGCCGAACCGGTCCGACACTTCCCGGAGCGTCCGCTGGATGACGGCATCGCCCGCGCGCTGTGGCTGACGCCGGCGGAGTTGAAGGCGCAGGCGCTGCGCCATCGCAGCCCGCTGGTCTGGCGCACGGCCGCGGACTTCCTCGCGGGTCGCCGCCAGCCCCTGGAACTGTTGCAGCATCTGGAATGAGCAAGGCACGCACCATCGTAGGCATGTCGGGCGGGGTCGATTCGTCGGTCGCCGCGCTACGCCTGCGCGATGCCGGCGAACCGATCGCCGGTCTCTTCATGCAGAACTGGGCGGATGATGGCAGCGGCGATTGCCGCGCCGAGGACGATCGCCGAGACGCCGTGGCGGTCTGCGGCCGGCTCGGGCTGCCGATCCACTTTCGCGATTTCTCCAACGAGTATTGGGACGGGGTGTTTGCGCACTTCCTGGCCGAATACGCCGCGGGCCGCACGCCCAATCCGGACGTGCTGTGCAACCGCGAGATCAAGTTCAAGTACTTTCTCGATGCCGCGCACGAACTCGGCGCGGAGTTCATCGCGACCGGCCATTACGCCCGCGTCGCCGAAGCCGGCGGCCGTTGGCAGCTGTTGAAGGCGGCGGATCGCAGCAAGGACCAGAGCTATTTCCTGCATCAGCTCGGGCAGAAGCAGTTGTCGGCAACCAAGTTTCCTCTCGGCGAGCTGCTGAAGTCGCAGGTGCGCGAGATCGCCCGCGACGCCGGCTTGCAGACGCATGCTAAGAAGGATTCGACCGGCATCTGCTTCATTGGCGAGCGCGATTTCCGCGAATTCCTTGCGCGCTATCTGCCCGCTCGCGCCGGCGAGATGCGCACGCCCGATGGCCGCCGCCTGGGCGAGCACGCCGGGGTCTTCTATTTCACGTTGGGCCAGCGCGAAGGCCTGAACATCGGCGGTGTGCGCGGGTTCGAGCCGGCGCCGTGGTACGTCGTGGGCAAGGATGTGGCGAGCAACGTGCTCTACGTCGACCAGGGCGTGGACAGTCCGTATCTGTATTCGCGCACGCTGTGGTCGGAAGCGGCGCACTGGATTGCCGGTGCGCCGCCCGCCACCCGCTTCCACTGCCAGGCGCAGACGCGCTACCGGCAGCCGGATCAGGCTTGCGAGGTCAACGTTCGCAATGACGGAACGCTCGAAGTCGTTTTTGCCGAACCGCAGCGCGCTGTGACGCCCGGCCAATCGCTGGTGCTTTATGACGGCGATGTCTGCCTGGGTGGCGCGGTAATCGCCGCGACCGATGCGGCGCTGGAGCTGCGCCTGAGAGAGCACGCTGCATGAAAGCGCGCGGTATGAAAGCACGTTGCATGAGAGAGCTGACTGCATGACCGACACCGTGTCCGACCCGATGTCCAACCGCGTGCTCGCGCTCGCCGGCCTGGTGCAGGCCTTGGCGCAGGTTCGGCGCATCGCCGATACGGGACAGGCGCATGCGGACGTGCTGGCGACGGCACTGGACTCGGTGTTCCGGATCGATGCCAACAGCACCGCCGAGATCTACGGCGGCGCACGCTCGCTGCGCACCGGCCTGATGTTGCTGCGCGACTATTTCACCGGGGCGATGCCGGACGATCAGCTGCCGCGGTTGGCATTGGCGGTGATCCAGTTGGAGCGGCGTTTCGTGCGCGACGAGGACATGGTGTCGCGCGTATTGACCGGCATCCGTGCGCTGGAGGAAGCGTCGCAGCGATTGGGGAGCTCGCATCCCGACGTGCTCAATGCGCTGGGGTCGCTGTATGCGGATACGCTGAGCCATTTGCGGCCGCGCGTGCTGGTGCAGGGTAATCCGCACTATCTCGGCCAGGCAGCGGTGGTCGCCGAAGTTCGCGCGGTGCTGTTGTCGGCCGTGCGCTCCGCAGTGCTGTGGCGGCAGTTGGGCGGCAGTCTGTGGGACTTCCTGTTGCGCAAGCGCGCTATGGGAGAAGTTGTCCAGGAATTGTTGGCGTAAAGCACTCCTCCCTCGCCCCGCTTGCGGGGAGAGGGACAGCATCGCGCAGCGATGCAGGGTGAGGGGACGTGGCGGCGGTAGCTATCCCGGCACGGGCAGGCGGCGCCGGTAGGCAGTCGCGACACGCCGTGAATCCGTCCATGGAGGCTTGTCAGCGGCATCCATGCCGCTGACAGTCGCGCCTGCCTACCGGCACCGCCTGCCCTCTCACACATCTGGGACGCGGCAGCAAAAAGCACAGGCAACTCGCTGCGCTCGCTCCCCTCATCTGCCCTTCGGGCATCTTCTCCCCGCGCGCGGGGAGAAGAAGAGCATTGATGCCGAAGTGGCGATCGTCACGCTCGCGATAAGCGCTGCCCGATGGGATGGGGGTGCGGAGAGCGGACCAGGATGGTCCGCGGCCCCGACTAAAGGCAGGGATGCCGTCCGGAGGGGCGGAGCACCCCCGTCCCGTCGGGTAGCGCGTCCTGCCGAAGCCGGCCGCTCCTAAACCACCGGAGATAAAGCCAAAGTCCCTGGATCCCCGCCTTCGCGGGGATGACGAGCAAAAGCAAAGGCTTTCGGACTTCCGCCTCAAAGAAAAAGCCCCGGGCATGCCGGGGCTTTTTTCAGCGTGCAGCAAAATTGGAATCAGGCCGCGGCGACCTTATCCGCCACTTCGCGGTACTCCTCGATCTGATCGAAGTTCATGTAGCGGTAGATCTCGGCGCCCTTGCTGTTGATCACGCCGATGTCCGCCATGTACTCCTCGCGCGTCGGGATGCGGCCCAGGCGCGAGCAGATCGCGGCCAGTTCCGCCGAACCCAGGTACACGTTGGTGTTGCGGCCCAGACGGTTCGGGAAGTTGCGCGTGGAAGTAGAGAACACCGTCGCGCCTTCGCGCGCCTGCGCCTGGTTGCCCATGCACAGCGAGCAACCCGGCATTTCCATGCGCGCACCGGCGGTGCCGAAGGTGCCGTAGTGGCCTTCCTTCGTGAGCTCCGACGCATCCATCTTGGTCGGCGGCGCGACCCACAGACGAGTCGGGATGTCGCGCTTGCCTTCCAGCAACTTCGCAGCGGCGCGGAAGTGGCCGATGTTGGTCATGCACGAACCGATGAACACTTCGTCGATCTTGGCGCCTGCAACGTCGGACAGCGTCTTCACGTCGTCCGGGTCGTTCGGGCAGGCCACGATCGGCTCGACGATTTCGTTGAGGTCGATCTCGATGACCGCGGCGTACTCGGCATCCGCATCGCCTTCCAGCAACTGCGGGTTGGCCAGCCAGGCTTCCATCGCCTTGATGCGGCGCGCCAGCGAACGCGGATCGGCATAACCTTCGGCGATCATCCACTTCAGCAGCGTGATGTTGCTGTTGATGTACTCGATGATCGGCGCCTTGTCCAAATGCACCGTGCAGCCGGCCGCCGAACGTTCGGCCGAAGCGTCGGACAACTCGAACGCCTGCTCCACCTTCAGCTGCGGCAGGCCTTCGATCTCCAGGATGCGACCCGAGAAGATGTTCTTCTTGCCCTGCTTGGCGACGGTCAGCAGGCCCTGCTTGATCGCGGCCAGCGGGATCGCGTTGACGAGATCACGCAGGGTCACGCCCGGCTGCATCTCGCCCTTGAAGCGGACCAGCACCGACTCCGGCATGTCCAGCGGCATCACGCCGGTGGCCGCGGCGAACGCGACCAGGCCCGACCCGGCCGGGAACGAGATGCCCACCGGGAAACGCGTGTGCGAGTCGCCACCGGTGCCGACGGTGTCGGGCAGCAGCATGCGATTGAGCCAGCTGTGGATCACGCCGTCGCCCGGACGCAGCGCGATGCCGCCGCGGTTGCTGATAAAGGCCGGCAGTTCGTGGTGCGTCTTGACGTCGACCGGCTTCGGATACGCCGCGGTGTGGCAGAACGACTGCATGACCAGATCGGCGGAGAAGCCCAGGCAGGCCAGGTCCTTGAGCTCGTCGCGGGTCATCGGACCGGTGGTGTCCTGCGAGCCCACCGAGGTCATCTTCGGTTCGCAGTACGTGCCCGGACGGATGCCCTGCCCTTCAGGCAGACCGCAGGCGCGGCCGACCATCTTCTGCGCAAGCGAGTAACCCTTGCCGGTATCGGCCGGGTTCTGCGGCAGGCGGAACAGCGTCGACGGCGCCAGGCCCAGCGCTTCGCGCGCCTTGGCGGTGAGGCCGCGGCCGACGATCAGCGGGATGCGGCCACCGGCGCGCACTTCGTCCAGCAGCACGTCGGACTTCAGCGCGAACTCGGCGATCACCTGGCCGTTCTTCAACGCCTTGCCTTCGTACGGACGCAGCTCGACCACGTCGCCCATGTCCATCTGCGACACGTCGAGTTCGATCGGCAGCGCGCCGGCGTCTTCCATGGTGTTGTAGAAGATCGGCGCGATCTTCGAACCCAGGCACACGCCGCCGAAGCGCTTGTTCGGAATGAAGGGAATGTCTTCGCCGGTGAACCACAGCACCGAGTTGGTGGCGGATTTGCGGCTCGAACCGGTACCGACGACATCGCCGACGTAAGCGACCAGATGGCCCTTGTCCTTCAGCGATTCGATGAAGGCGACCGGACCGCGCTTGCCGTCTTCCTCGGGCGTGATGCCGTCGCGCGCGTTCTTGAGCATCGCCAGTGCGTGCAGCGGGATGTCCGGACGGGTGGTGGCGTCGGGGGCCGGCGACAGGTCATCGGTATTGGTTTCGCCGGTCACCTTGAAGACGGTGATGGTCATGCTCTGCGGCACTTCCGGACGGCTGGTGAACCATTCGGCGTCGGCCCAGCTCTGCAACACGGACTTGGCGTTGGCGTTGCCCTTTTGCGCCTTCTCCTGCACGTCGTGGAAGGCATCGAACATCAGCAGCGTGTGCTTGAGCGCATCGGCGGCGACGGTGCCGACCTGGGTGTCGTCGAGCAGTTCCACCAGCGGATGGATGTTGTAGCCGCCGAGCATGGTGCCCAGCAGTTGCGTGGCGCGTTCGCGCGAGATCAGTGCGCTCTTCTCGGTGCCGAAGGCGACGGCGGCGAGGTAGGACGCCTTGACCTTGGCGGCATCGTCGACGCCGGCCGGCACGCGGTGGGTGATCAGGTCGAGCAGGAAGGTTTCTTCACCTGCCGGGGGATTCTTCAGGAGTTCGATGACGTCGGCGGTCTGCTGCGCGGTCAGCGGCAGGGGCGGAATGCCCAGCGCAGCGCGTTCGGCGACATGTTGGCGGTAAGCAGCGAGCATCAAGAACTCCATGTGTGGCGTGTTGAAAGAAGCGGCATCAAGCAGAAGGAACGATCAGCTTGAGACCTTTGAAATACTGGCGATAGAAAGTGTCGTCGCGGGTGATCAGGCCATCGCACTGCAGCAGTGCGTGCGCGCCGACCAGGAAATCGGGCAGCGCCCGCGTCTGTGCCCCGCCCCGCTGGCGGTGGCGGCGCTGCATCTCGCCGGCGCGCAGGGCCGACTTGGATTCGATCGGGCTGAAACGGATGCTCATTTCCTCGAGCACCGCCAGCGCTTCGGCGCCGTCGTGCAGTGCGCTGCAGACTTCGGCCAGGGCGACGTCGCTGATGACCACGGGGCCGTTACTCAGGCACTGGCGCAGGCAGGCTTCGGCGGCGTCGGCCTGCGGGCCGTCGGCCAGCAGGTCGATTAGGACCGAAGCATCGATCGCGATGGTTGCGGCGCTCACGCCTCACCCTGCGGTTCGCCGGGCGCTTCGGGGGCGGCTTCGCCCGCCTCGCCGGCCGCTGCCTCGCTGGCGGCACGGATCGCGCGCATCGCCTGGTCGGTGGATTCGAACCCGTCCAGCTTGAAGCGGCCGCGGGCGCGGGACACGGCATCGTCCACGCTCTTGCGCAGGACGATGCGATTGCCTTCCAGTTCGACCTTGAGCAGGGTGCCCTTGGTCAGCCCCAGGGCGTCGCGCACGGCCTTGGGCAGTGTGATCTGGCCTCGCTCGGCGACGGTGGCTTCCATGGGGTGGCTCCCAGTCGGTATGTATGAATTTTACATACCTGGGGCGCCATACTCAAAGCGCCGGGAGGCCTTTTCCATCGGTACTGCGTCCCAGTGTTCATAATCGGCGGGTCAGCCGCGTGGCGCCGAGCCGCCGGCAGGCGTGCCAGCCCCCTGAGGCGCCCCACCTCGCCAGCCGCATCATCAAGGAGCCCCACATGTCGTTCGACTCCTTCGCCACCCGCGCCCAGCTCGCGGTCAATGGCAAGTCCTACACCTACTTCAGCCTGCCCGAGCTTGGTAAGCGCTTCGACCTGTCGAAGCTGCCCTACTCGATGAAGATCCTGCTCGAGAATCTGTTGCGCCACGAAGACGGCGGCATGACCGTCGGCAAGGATCACATCGAAGCCGTCGCGCAATGGGACGCGAAGCAGGAGCCCGACACCGAAATCGCCTTCATGCCCGCACGCGTGGTCCTGCAGGACTTCACCGGCGTGCCCTGCGTCGTCGATCTGGCGGCGATGCGCGATGCGGTGAGCAAGCTCGGCGGCAGTCCGAAGCAGATCAATCCGCTGATTCCCTCCGAGCTGGTGATCGATCACTCGGTGCAGGTCGACGTGTTCGGCCGCTCCGATGCGCTGGATCTCAACGGCAAGATCGAATTCGAACGCAACAAAGAGCGCTACAGCTTCCTGCGCTGGGGTCAGAAGGCGTTCGGCAACTTCAAGGTGGTGCCGCCCAACACCGGCATCGTCCACCAGGTGAACCTGGAGAACCTCGCGCGCGTGGTGATGGAGCGCGAAGTGGACGGCGTGTTGCAGGCGTTCCCCGACACGGTGTTCGGCACCGACTCGCACACCACGATGATCAACGGCATCGGCGTGCTCGGCTGGGGCGTCGGCGGTATCGAGGCGGAGGCGGCGATGTTGGGCCAGCCCTCGTCGATGCTGATTCCGCAGGTGGTCGGCTTCAAGCTGACGGGCAAGCTGCCCGAAGGCACCACCGCGACCGACCTGGTGCTGACGGTGACGCAGATGCTTCGCGCGCTCGGTGTGGTCGGCAAGTTCGTCGAATTCTACGGCGATGGCCTGCAGCACCTGCCGCTCGCGGATCGCGCCACGATCGCCAACATGGCGCCCGAATACGGCGCGACCTGCGGCATCTTTCCGATCGATGCGGAGGCGTTGAACTACCTGCGCCTGTCCGGTCGCAGCGAGGAACAGATCGCGCTGGTCGAGGCCTACGCCAAGGCGCAGGGCCTATGGCACGAACCAAGCTCGCCACACGCCAGCTACTCCGCCACGCTCCAACTCGACCTGGGCGATGTGAGGCCCTCGCTCGCCGGCCCGAAGCGCCCGCAGGATCGCGTGCTGCTGGAAGCAGTGAAGGACAACTTCCTCAAGAACCTCGAAGGCTTGACCGCCAACCGCAAGCCCAAGCCCAAGGAAGATCTGGAGCGTCTGGCCGGCGAAGGCGGTGCGCAGCAGCAGGCCGATCATCTAGCCGCCAAGCCAAAATCGAAGATCCGCATCCAGGACCAAGACGCGGAACTGCACGACGGCTCGGTGGTGATCGCCGCGATCACTTCGTGCACCAACACGTCGAATCCCGCAGTGATGCTCGGCGCGGGCCTGCTCGCGCGCAACGCGGTGAAGCTCGGGCTGAAGTCGAAGCCGTGGGTGAAGACGTCGCTCGGCCCAGGTTCGCTGGTCGTCACCGACTATCTGAAGAAGGCGGGTGTGCTCGCCGATCTGGAGAAGCTGGGCTTCTACGTCGTCGGCTACGGCTGCACGACCTGCATCGGCAATTCCGGCCCGCTGCCGGACGAGGTGTCGAAGGGCATCGCCGAGAACGAGTTGGCGGTGGCGTCGGTGCTTTCGGGCAACCGCAACTTCGAAGGCCGCGTGCATCCCGAAGTGAAGATGAACTATCTGGCTTCGCCGCCGCTGGTGGTGGCGTATGCGCTCGCGGGCACGGTCGACATCGATCTGACCCGCGATCCGCTCGGCCACACGCCGGACGGCCGCGAGGTGCATCTGCGCGATATCTGGCCGTCGAACAAGGAAATCGGCGACATGATTGCGGCGACGGTCGGTCCGGAGCTGTTCGCGCAGAACTATGCCGACGTGTTCAAGGGCGATTCGCGCTGGAACCAGATCGCTTCGCCCGAGGGTGAGAGTTTCCGCTGGGAAGCGTCGTCCACCTACATCAAGAACCCGCCCTACTTCGACGGCATGACCATGCAGGTCGGCACGATCGACGACGTGCACGGTGCGCGGGTGATGGGCATCTTTGGCGATTCGATCACCACCGACCACATCTCGCCGGCAGGCAACATCAAGAAGGATTCGCCGGCGGGCCGCTTCCTGATCGAGCGCGGGGTGCAGCCGGTGGACTTCAACAGCTACGGTTCGCGCCGCGGCAACGACGATGTGATGGTGCGCGGCACGTTCGCCAATATCCGCATCAAGAATCTGATGCTGGGCGGTGAGGAAGGCGGCAACACGATCTATCACGGTGCGCACGGGGCGACGGAGAAGATGTCGATCTACGATGCGGCCATGCGTTACAAGGGCGACGGTGTGCCGTTGGTGGTGTTCGCGGGCAAGGAGTACGGCACGGGTTCTTCGCGCGACTGGGCGGCGAAGGGCACCAATCTGCTTGGGGTGAAGGCGGTGATCGCGGAGACTTTCGAGCGTATCCACCGTTCCAATCTCGTGGGCATGGGTGTGCTGCCTCTGGCGTTCGGCGAAGGACAGAATGCGCAGAAGCTCGGCCTCGATGGGTCTGAAGTGGTCGAAATCAGCGGCCTCAACGACGGCGCTTCGAAGACGGCCACGGTGATCGCGCGTAAGCCGGATGGGCGCGAGATCAAGTTCGAAGTGAAGGTATTGCTGCTGACACCGAAGGAAGTCGAGTACTTCCGGCATGGCGGGATTTTGCATTACGTGCTCCGCCAGCTTGCCGCCAAGAAAGCGGCGTAGTTTTTTGCTCGTCATCCCGGCGAAAGCCGGGATCCAGCTGTTGCTTTTGCATTGCAAAGCACGTGGCTGTACGGGCGGGCAGGCGGCGCCGGTGGGCAGTCGCGACACGCCGTGAATCCGTCCATGGAGGCTTGGTCAGCGGCATCCATGCCGCTGACAGTCGCGCCTGCCCACCGGCACCGCCTGCCCTCCCATACATCTGGACGCGGCGGCAAAAAAGCGCAGGCAACTCGCTGCGCTCGCCTCCCCTCATCTGCCCTTCGGGCATCTTCTCCCCGCACGCGGGGAGAAGAAGAGCTCCGACGCCGAAGTGGCGATCTGCACGCTCGCGGTAGCGCTGCCCGATGGGATGGGGGTGCGGAGAGCGGACCAGGATGGTCCGCGGCCCCGACTAAAGGCAGGGATGCCGTCCGGAGGGGCGGAGCACCCCCGTCCCGTCGGGCAGCGCGTCCCACCGAAGCCAGCCGCTCTTCAAAACCAGCAGAAACAAAAGCAAAGTCGCTGGATCCCCGCCTACGCGGGGATGACGAGCAAAAGCAGGTCAAAGCCTCGGCTTCCAGCTGGCATTCACCAGCCGCCACTCCCCGTCCTCCAACCGCCACGCCGTTTCCACGTCGTAGACCTGCCCGCTGCTCGGCAAGGCGCCCGAGCCGCCGGTCAATGCCGCGGTAAAGCGCACCGTCGCATCGTCGGGTCGCAGGGCGATGTCCAATGGGCCCGTCGTGACCCCGACATCCCGGTAGCGCAGGAACGCGCCCTGCGCCATCCGCCGCGCCGCCTTGCGGTCCAACCCGTCCGGTCCGATGAAATCCTCCGCCAACACATCGTCCACCTCCGCGGCGTCGTGGTGCTCGATCGCCGTCTGCAGGCCTGCGAGCGTCTCCCGCAGCTTCTGCTCCGGCGGCGTGCGTGCGCAGGCCGACAAAACCAGCAGCAGCGCGAAAAGAACCGTTCCGCGCCCGAGTAGATTCATGAAGTTCATGCGGCCTCCGTCGCATTTGCGCGCACGAGCGTAAGCCGCCGTGCATCAGCTCGGCCACCCCTGCCTTGCCTGCCTATGGGCCCTATGCTCCAATCGGCCGGAACTACCGTACGGCCCCGCATTCCAAGCGGGCCCAGATCGGAACAGACAAAATCGCCGCGCAACAGAGGGGATCGCGATGAGCAATGCACGTCCGTGGCTGGCCGAGTACCCGGAAGGCGTACCGGCGGAAATCGACATGAACGAATTTCCGTCCGTGGTCTCCGTACTCGAAAAGGCCATCGACACGTATCGCGACCGCCCGGCTTTCGCCAATCTCGGCAAGGTCCTGACCTATGCCGAGATCGACCGCCTCAGCAAGCAGTTCGCGGCCTACCTGCTGGGCGAACTCGGACTCAAGAAGGGCGATCGCGTCGCGATCATGATGCCCAACTGCCTGCAGTACCCCATCGCGATCTTCGGCACGCTGCGCGCCGGCCTGACCGTGGTCAACGTCAATCCGATGTACACCGCGCGCGAGCTCAAGCACCAGCTCGTGGATTCGGCGGCCACCGTGCTGGTGGTGCTCGACAACTTCGGCCACACCGTGGAAGAAGTGGTGGCGGACACGCCGGTCAAGCAGGTGATCGCCACCGGCTTGGGCGACATGCTCGGCTTCCCCAAGGGCGCGATCGTCAACTTCGTGCTGCGGCACGTGAAGAAGATGATCCCCGATTACACCATCGCCGGCGCCGTGCGCTTCCGCGACGCGCTGGTCATCGGCCAGCTCAAGCCGCTGCCGGCCGTGCAGATCTCGCCCGACGATATCGCCTTCCTGCAATACACCGGCGGCACCACCGGCGTATCCAAGGGCGCGATGCTCACCCACCGCAATCTCGTCGCGAACATGCAGCAGGCCGCGGCCTGGGTCGGCACCAACGTGCGCCACGGCGAGGAAATTATCATCACCGCGCTGCCGCTGTACCACATCTTCGCGTTGACGGCGAACTGCCTGGTCTTCATGAAGTTCGGCGGTCTCAACTACATGATCACCAACCCGCGCGACATGCCCGGGTTCGTCAAGGAACTGAAGAAGGTTCCGTTCACCGCGATCACCGGCGTCAACACGCTCTTCAATGGCCTGCTCAACACGCCTGGTTTCGATCAGGTCGACTTCTCCCGCCTGCACCTCACCCTGGGCGGCGGCATGGCGGTGCAGCGCGCGGTCGCCGATCGCTGGAAGCAGGTCACCGGCGTCACCCTGATCGAGGCCTATGGCCTTACCGAAACCTCGCCCGCGGCGTGCATCAATCCGATGGATCTGAAGGACTACAACGGCGCGATCGGTTTGCCGATCCCGTCGACCGACGCCTGCGTGAAGGACGAAGAAAGCCGCCAGCTCCCGGTCGGCGAAGTCGGCGAACTGTGCATCAAGGGACCGCAGGTGATGCGCGGCTACTGGAACCGCGCCGAAGAGACCGCGAAGGTCATCGACGCCGACGGCTGGCTGCACACCGGCGACATGGCGAAGATGGACGCGCAGGGCTACTTCTTCATCGTCGACCGCAAGAAAGACATGATCCTGGTGTCCGGCTTCAACGTGTATCCGAACGAAGTCGAGGACGTGATCGCGATGATGCCCGGCGTGCTGGAAGTCGCCGCGGTCGGCGTCCCGGACGACAAGTCGGGCGAAGCGGTGAAGGTCGTGATCGTCAAGAAGGACCCTACCCTCACGGCGGAAGCGGTCAAGGCGCATGCGCGCGAAAACCTGACCGGCTACAAGCAACCCAAATACGTGGAATTCCGGAAGGAACTGCCGAAGACCAATGTCGGCAAAATCCTGCGCCGCGAGCTGCGGGAGACGCCTTCGGCGGCCTGAAGCCTCGAATCCTCCATCCTCGGCGCCCGCACGGCGAAGGCCTTGCGGGCGCTTCGTTTTAGGGGCATAGAATCGCGCGTCGGACGCAATTCACCTGACCCCATTGCCGTCCAAACAACGCGACCGGCCGGACGGCACCCCTTCGGAGGATTCGCTATGTCAGCCGTTCACCCGTTCCCACGTCCCGACACCGGTCACACCCTACGCGTGATCGAAGAGCCTGGACGCGACGTCTACTGGTGCCACATGCACGCCGACGCTGTCCCGGGACAGCGCGCCTGCTTCTCCCGTCCGCTGGTCGACGACATCCTCGACTACCAGCGCAGTCTGGGTGGCCGGCTCCGCGCCCGCAGCCCCTCGCCCGACAGCGTGCCGCACGTGGTGCTGGCGTCGGACGGTGATGCGTTCAACCTGGGCGGAGACCTGGAGTTGTTCTGCCGGCTGATCCGCGCGGGCGATCGCCAGGGCCTGCTCGACTACGCCCGTCAGTGCGTGCGCGGCGTGCATGCCTTCCACGACGGTCTGGGCATTGGCGCGCACAGCATCGCTCTGGTCCAGGGCGACGCCTTAGGCGGTGGCTTCGAGGCCGCGCTGAGCTGCCACACCATCGTGGCGGAAGAAGGCGCGCTGATGGGCCTGCCGGAAGTGCTGTTCGACCTTTTCCCGGGCATGGGCGCGTACTCGTTCCTGTGCAAGCGCATTCCGCCGCACCAGGCCGAGAAGCTGATGCTCGAAGGCAATGTCTACAGCAGCGAAGACATGCATCGAATGGGTCTCGTCGACGTAGTGGTACCGCGCGGCGAAGGCCCGCAGGCCGTCGAGGACGTAATCCGTGCCCACCGCCGCATTCCGCACGCGCGCGCGGCGATGCACCAGGTGCGTTCATTCGCGCAGTCGGTGGCGCTGGACGAGATGATGCGCATCACCGAAATCTGGGTCGATACGGCCCTGCAACTTGGAGAGAAGTCGCTCAGGACGATGGACCGGCTGGTGCGCGCGCAGACGCGTCGCAGCCATGCCGTGATGGCCTGATCGGTCACGAAGACCGAAGGGGATCGGGCCCGGCCAACGACGCGCCGGGCTTGGGCCTGCCCTCGGCAGGCCTCGCAGAGGATGGGCGGTATTCCGCCTGTTCGCAGGGAATGCGCTGCTGGTCTGTAGGACTCGGAACGGCTAGTCCGCCTGACCGCTGTCCGCCTGACCACTGTCCGCTTGCCGGCGCTCGCGCTGGCGGGCCTCCAGTGCCGCACGTCCCTGCTGGAGCAGACCTTCGATGTCGTCGCGTCGGCGACGCCATTCGTTATTCAACTGCCAATCCGGCAGACGCATCATTTCGCCGCCCACGGCAGCAAGTTTGATCAGCCCCAGATTGCTGGCCACGCCCTTCAGGGCATGGGCCTGTTCGCGCTGGCGCTCCCAATCCTTGGCCTCGCCCGCGCCGGTCAGTGCCGACAGGCAGCCGTCCGCGTCGCGCAGGCACTGGGCGATGAATTCGCGCTCGAAGCCCTCGCCCATGCCCAGGGCGCTGAGCTCGTCCAGGACCGAGCTGTCGAAGATGGCGTCGATAGAGGCCGCAGACGGATCTTCCTCGCGGACCGCGATGAGGGGACCGGCCAGTCGGCCGTTGACGGCGATCTCCGCCAGCGCATCGAGCAGGCGCGCCGTGGCGACCGGCTTGGACAGGAACGCGCGCGCACCGGCCTGCTGGCAGGCCTGGATCGACTCCGGGGTGACGTCCGCGCTGAGGATCAGCACCGGCGTCCGGTTCGGACTGCCGGCCTGCATCACGCGCAGTTGCCGCAGCAGGTCGAGGCCGCTGACGTCGGGCATATGCAGGTCGGCGATGACCGCGTCGTAGTCGAACGCGGCCACGGCATCCAATACGGCTTCGCCGCCATCGACGCTGGTGACCCGATGCCCTGCCTTCTCCAGCAGGCGCTGCAGGACCGTGCGGTTCGCGGCATGGTCGTCGGCGATGAGGATCGCCAGGCTGCGCACGCGCGCACGGTGGCGCAGGAACGGATCGCCGAAGGCAATGATGTTCTTGGGCGCGCCCGCTGGCTGCGCAGCCCCACCGGCCGGTGCCTCGGCCGCCGGCGCCTGCTTCGCCGCCGGGGCGAATGGCAGTTCCACCCAGAAGCGGCTGCCGCGTTGTTCGACGCTCTCGAAGCCGATGCTGCCGCCCATGGCTTCGGTCAGGCCTTTGGCAATCGTGGTGCCCAGCCCGGTGCCACCGTAGCGGCGCGAAAGGCCGACGTCGGCCTGCTCGAAGGCTTCGAACAGGCGCTGCTTCATCGCTTCGGGAATGCCGATGCCGGTATCGCTGACGGTGAAGCGCAAGCGCAGCTGCTCCGCGGTTTTCGCTATGACGCTGACTTCGAGCTTGACCAAGCCCTGGTCGGTGAACTTGACCGCATTGCCGACCAGGTTGATCAGGACCTGGCGCAGATGCCCGACGTCGCCGAGCACCAGCTCGGGCACGTCCTCGGCCACTTCCGCCTGGTAGTTCAGCTGCTTGACGCGCGCCTGCGGCAGCAGGATGAGGCCGATGTTCGCGATCAGATCGCGCAGCGAGAACTCGGTGATGTCGAGCTTGAGCTTGCCGGCTTCGATCGCGGAGATGTCCAGCACGTCTTCGACCAGCGCCAGCAGGCTGCGGGTCGAGGCCTGGATGGTGTTGACCGCTTCACGCTGCTCGGTATCCAGGCGCGTGGCGGCCAGCACTTCGGACATGCCCGCCAGGCCATTGAGCGGCGTGCGGAACTCGTGGCTCATGTTGGCGAGGAAGCGGCTCTTCGCCTCGTTCGCCCGCTTCGCGTCGTCCACCGCACTGGTCAGTGCGCGCAGCAGGGAATCGAAGTACAGCGGCACCGCCGCCAGCCCCAGCAGCAGTCCCCACGACAGATAGGGATTGGCGTGCCAATAAGGCGAGATCTCGATGACGGCGAAAAACGATACCGACGCCAGCGCCGTCGCGGCGCGCAGGTAGCGGTGCCCGTAGCGCATGCCCTGCCCGATCGTGACCCACAGGTACACGGCGTAGAGCGGCGACGCCGTCTCCCCCTGGATGCACATGATCCAGCCCATCGCCGTGTAGTCGGTGAGCATGCCGATCCAGCGGCGCACCGGCGAGCTGCCCGGCTGCATCAGGATGGCGATCAGCAGGCCGACGGCGACGGTCAGTTCGCCGAGCAGGATCAACCAGGTCCGCAGCAGGGTGTCGCCGCTGTCCAGGAACAGGTAGCGCCATCCCAGATAGGTGATGAACAGCGCAGTGATGACGATGCGGATGATGTCCTGCGCATGTTCGCTGTCCGGGCGGCTGGACAGGCGGGCCTTCAGCGAATGCAGCAGATTGGACATCGGCTTACTCCGTGCCGGGGCGCCTGGTGATGCGGGAATAACGTTGGCAGATGTCTTCCAAACGCTCGCGGCTGCGCAACAGGGCATCCACGCAACGCGGATCGAACAGCCGCCCGCGTTGCGAATACAGATAGCCTAGCGCCGCGTCCATTTCCCAGGCGTGTTTGTAGGGGCGAGGTGAGACCAGCGCGTCGAAGACGTCGGCCACCGCAACGATGCGCGCCTCGAGCGGAATCTCCTCTCCGATCAGGCCGTCAGGATAGCCGCTGCCGTCGTAGCGCTCGTGATGGCGCAGCGCGATGATCGCGCCGGTCTGGATGAAGCGGTTCTGGCTGCCGCTGAGCAGCTCGTGGCCGATACGCGGATGCTGGCGCATCACCACCAGCTCTTCCTCGGTCAACGGGCCGGGCTTGAGCAGCACCGAATCGGGAATCGCGATCTTGCCGACGTCGTGCAGCGGCGCCGCCATCTCGACCAGGCGCGCCTCCTCTTCCGACATGCCCATCTGCTCGGCGATGAGCCCGGCCACGTGCGACATGCGTTCGAGCCAGGCGCTGGTGCCGGCGTCGCGATATTCGATGGCACGAGCAAGCCGATGCAGCGTTTCGCGCTCGCGCTCCTCGACCTCGTGCATGCTGGCGAGCAGGCGCTGTTCCAGCGACAACGCGCGTTGCTTGACGTTCTCCGACTGTTGCCGCAGCTGCAGCAGGTTGCGGCAACGGGCGCGCAGCTCGCGCGGACGCACCGGCTTGACCAGGAAATCTATGACCCCGGCGTCCAGTGCGGCCTGCCGCACCGGTTCGTCGCCCACGACGGTGACCAGGATGATCGGGATGTCGCGATGGAGCGGCGCGCGGCGGAAACGGCGCGCGAATTCCAAACCGTCGATGCCGGGCATGCGGTAGTCGAGCAGCAGCAGGTCGGGCTGGTTGGACTCGCACCAATCCAAGGCCGCTGCCGGCTCACCGAAATCGTGCACCCTCAGCTCGGACGCAATGTCTTCGATGATGTGGCGCAGCATGGTCCGCGCCGATGTCTGGTCATCGACTATTACGACATCCACGCATCTTCCCCCTTGTGGCAGGCGCCGCTATTCCGTGGCAACGCACGGAGCATAGCGCGGCCCTGCGGGCTGTGCGCAATCTCCCGCAGATGGCCGGATTTACGCCGGATTACGTGTAGGACCTTTCTGGCCTCAGGCTTCGGGGCGCATATAGGGGAACAGCAGCACATCCCGGATCGACGCCGAACCGGTCATCAGCATGACCAGGCGGTCGATACCGATGCCGAGCCCACCGGTAGGGGGCAGACCGACTTCGAGGGCGCGGATGTAGTCCGCATCGAAATGCATCGCCTCATCGTCCCCGCCCTCCTTGGCCGCGACCTGCGCCTGGAAACGCGCGGCCTGGTCTTCCGGATCGTTAAGCTCGGAGAAGCCGTTGGCGAGCTCCTTGCCGTTGACGAACAGCTCGAAGCGGTCGGTGATGCCCTTCTCGGTATCGCTCTCGCGCGCCAGCGGCGAAACCTCGACCGGATAGTGGGTGATGAAGGTCGGCTGCTCCAGCTTGCCTTCGACCGTCTTCTCGAAGATCTCCAGCAGCAACTTGCCCCAGCCGTAGCCATCCTTGACCGGGATGCGCAGGCGTTCGCAATGCTTGGCCAGCGCGGCGCGGTCGCGGCAATCGGCGACGGTGATGTCCGGATTCTTCTCGCGCACCGCCTCTTCGAGGCGCCAGCGGCGGAACGCCGGGCCTACGTCGATGCTCGCGCCGTCCCATTCCATGACCGTGGTGCCCAGCACTTCGCGGGCGACGTCGCGGATCAGGTTTTCGGTGAGATCCATGACTTCGTTGTACGTGGCGTAGGCCTCATACAGTTCGAGCATGGTGAATTCCGGATTGTGGCGCGTGGACACGCCTTCGTTGCGGAAGTTGCGGTTGATCTCGTAGACGCGCTCCAGGCCGCCGACGGTCAGGCGCTTGAGGTACAGCTCCGGCGCCACGCGCAGGTACAGATCCAGGCCCAGCGCGTTGTGGTGGGTCTCGAACGGCTTGGCCGCGGCGCCGCCCGGGATGTAATGCATCATCGGCGTCTCGACTTCGAGGAAGCGGCGCCCATCCAGCCACGCGCGGATGGCGCGGATGATGCGCGAGCGCTTGACGAAGACCTCGCGCGATTCGGGCGAGACGATCAGATCGACGTAACGCTGGCGATAACGCTGCTCGACGTCGGCCAGACCGTGGAACTTGTCCGGCAAGGGACGCAGCGACTTGGTCAGCAGGCGCAGGCGATCGGCCCTGACCGACAGCTCACCGGTCTTGGTGCGGGTCAACACGCCTTCGGCGCCGACGATGTCGCCCGCGTCCCAGCCCTTGAACGCCTCGTAGGTGTCGCCCAGGTTGTTGGACTGCAGGAACAATTGGATGCGACCGGACTCGTCCTGGATCTGCACGAAGCTGGCCTTGCCCATCACCCGCTTGAGCAGGATGCGACCGGCAACGACGACGCGCGGCGCGCCCGCTTCCAGCGACTCGGCGCTCCACTGCTCGGCATCCGCGTACCGCGTCTGCAGGTCGCCCGCATAGTCGGCACGGCGGAAGTCGTTCGGAAAGGCCACGCCCTGCCCGCGCAGCGCGGCGAGTTTCGCGCGACGCTCGGCGATCAGGTGGTTCTCGTCGGGCGGCAGGGTCGTGTCGTCGGTCATCGTCGTGATTGTGTGGTTCGCAGGGATTACAGGGGGCGTGCTGATTTCAGCACACTGATGGCGCTCAGGCGGCGTCGGTGCGTTTGGCGCCGACTTCGAGGCCCGCCTTCAGGCTGGCCTCGACGAACTCGTCGAGATCGCCATCGAGCACCTTCTGCGTGTCGCTGCGCTCGATGCCGGTACGCAGGTCCTTGATGCGGCTCTGGTCCAGCACGTAATTGCGGATCTGGCTGCCCCAGCCGATGTCGGACTTGGTCGCTTCGACCGCGTCGCGCTCGGCGTTGCGCTTCTGGATTTCCAACTCATACAGCTTGGCCGCCAGCATCTTCATCGCGTTGTCGCGGTTCTGGTGCTGGCTGCGGCCGGTCTGGCAGGCCACCACTATTCCGCTCGGGACGTGGGTGATGCGCACCGCCGATTCGGTCTTGTTCACGTGCTGGCCGCCGGCGCCCGAGGAACGATAGACGTCGGTTCTCAGGTCCGCGGGATTGATCTCGATGTCGATGTTGTCGTCGACTTCCGGCGACACGAACACCGAGGTGAAACTGGTGTGGCGGCGGTTGTCGGAGTCGAACGGCGACTTGCGCACCAGGCGGTGCACGCCGGTTTCGGTCTTGAGCCAACCGTAGGCGAAGTCGCCCTCGACGCGCAGCGTGGCCGACTTGATGCCCGCGACGTCGCCGCCGCTGGCTTCCATCAACTCGGTCTTCCAGCCGCGCGACTCGCACCAGCGCAGGTACATGCGCAGCAGGATCTCGGCCCAGTCCTGGGCCTCGGTGCCGCCGGCGCCGGCCTGGATATCGACGAAGGCGTTGGACGCATCCATCTTGCCGGAGAACATGCGCCGGAACTCCAGCTTCTCCACGTCCTTCGCGTAGCGCTCGACGTCGTCGACGACGGCGAGCGCGGTGCTCTCGTCGTCTTCCATTTCGGCCAGTTCCAGCAGCTCGCCCGCGCCCACCAGCCCGTCGGTAAGGATGCGGATGCCGTCGACCACCTTCTCGAGCTGCGAGCGCTCGCGGCCCAGGGTCTGGGCGTACTCGGTGTTGTTCCAGATATCGGGGCTTTCCAGCTCCCGATTCACTTCTTCGAGACGTTCGACCTTCTGGTCGTAGTCAAAGATACCCCCTCAGCGCATCCAGCCGGCCACGGAGGTCGGCGATGCGCTGGCGGACGGGATTCAGCTCGATCATTGGAAAGATACGTTTGCAGCGAAAGACCGCGAATTGTAGGGCGGCCGTGGACTTGCCGCCATGGCTGGCGCCGAATGGGTGCGCCCTGGCCTTCTACGCCGGGCCTTCTACGCCGGCTCGCGGTGGATGACCACCAGCTGCACCGCCTCGCCGCCGCGGTAATCGTCGGGCTCCAGCCGGTAGGCGATGCGCACGCGCCCCATCGGCGCCTGGCCTTCCCAGCCGCCGAAATGGATCGCGTTGAGACGCAAGCGGCCGTGGCCGAGCTCGAGCTTCAGATGGCGCTCGCCGACGACGCGCGCGCCCAGGATGTCGAATTCGCCGTCGAACTGCGGCTCGGGGAATCCCTGCCCCCATGGCCCGGCATCGCGCAGCAGTTCGGCGTGGCGACGGTCGAACTCGTCCGCTTCCAGTTCACCGTCGCTGACGATTTCCGCCTGCAGCAGTTCCGGCGTCAGCCAGCGGGCCGCGCATTCACCGAAGGCCTGCTCGAAGGCGGGAAGCGCCGCCGCCGGCAGCGACAGTCCGGCCGCCATCGCATGGCCGCCGAAACGCTCGATCAGGCCGGGGTAGCGCGCGGAGACTTCCGCCAGGGCGTCACGCACATGGAAGCCGGCGATCGAGCGCGCGGAACCGCGCAGCTGCTCGCTGCCCGGCTCGGCCGGTGCGAAGGCGATCACTGGCCGATGCAGGCGCTCCTTCATCTTCGAAGCGACCAGCCCAACCACGCCCGGATGCCATTGCGCATCGAAGAAGCAGAACGCGGCGCGTGTGCTGGCCGTGTCGCCCAGCGCGACCGCGGACAGGGCGCGCTCGGCCTCGTCCGTCATCTGCTGTTGCACGGCGCGCCGCTCGCCGTTGATGTCGTTGAGCGTCGCGGCGATATCGCGCGCCTGCGCGAGGTCGTCGCTCAACAGGCATTCGATGCCCAGCGACATGTCCTCCAGGCGGCCGGCCGCATTGATGCGCGGCCCGATTGCATAGCCGATGTCGGCGGCGGTCAGACGTGAGGCATCGCGTTGCGAGACCTCGATAAGTGCGCGCAAGCCCGCACCACCCTGCCCCGCGCGCAGCCTGCGCAGTCCCGCGCTGACCAGGGCGCGGTTGTTGGCGTCCAGCGGCACCAGGTCGGCCACGGTGCCGACGGCCACCAGATCCAGCAACACCGACAGATCCGGTTCGCCCGCCGCGAAGGCACCCGCGGCACGCAGATGCCGCCGCAGCGCGAGCAGCACGTAGAACATCACGCCGACGCCGGCGAGCGCCTTGCTCGGGAAGCCGTCGCCGCGCTGGTTGGGATCGACGATCGCGTCGGCCGGCGGCAAGGTCTCGCCGGGCAGATGATGATCGGTGACGAGCACCTTCCAGCCGCGCTGCTTCGCCGCGACGATACCCGCGTGGCAGGCGATGCCGTGATCGACGGTCACCAGCAGATCCGGCTTTAGCGCAGCCAACTCCTCCACCAGCGACGGCGACAAGCCATAGCCGTGCACGATGCGATTGGGCACCGCGTACGACACGCGCCTGGCGCCCAGCATGCGCAGGCCGCGCACGCCGACCGCGCAGGCGGTGGCACCGTCGCAGTCGAAATCGCCGACGACGACGATGTGCTGATCCGCGGCCATCGCTGCGGACAGCAGTTCAACCGCTTCGGGCATGCCGTGGAGCAGATCCGGCGCCAACAGATTCGCGAGCCGCGGCTGCGCCTGCTCGATGCCGGTTGCGCCGCGTGCGGCGTACAGGCGTGCGAGCAAGGGCGGCAGGCTCGAAGGCCAAGCCGATATGTCCGCCGTCGCGCGGCGAATCAGGCGGGGCGTCGCCTTCATACGGCGATCGAATGCAGCGGACGACGCCAGAAGCGCCAGCGCTGGCCACGCTGCAGGCCGAAGCGCACGCCGTCGGCGAAATCCAGCCAGGCGGTATCGACGGCGCCGCTGCGCACATCGTGCAGCAGCGGCTCGATCCATTGCGACTGCAGCAGCGCGAGATCGCGCATGTGCCGCAGGTCGAACAGACGCTCGCCGCCGGCGGTGCCCCAGCGCGCCGGCAACGGCAGCGTGCCGGCTTTCGCCAGGACGGCAAAGGCATTCAACGCGTCGTCGTCGCTGAAGATCGTGCCGTGAGCGGTGGTCACATGATCCGGCAGCACACCCGCGCCCCAGAACCACAGCGAATTCACCGGCGGCTTGCCCGCCGCGGCACGTTGCGCGTTGACTGGATGGTTGTGCAGCACGACCTGCGCTTCACTTAGCAGCGCGCGCCAGCGCCGGCCTTCCGGACCTTCGGGAAGATGCTCGAAGAGATCGGCACCAAGCGCTTCGTCCGGCGCATTGAACGTCGGCAGCCGTGCCTCGCGCGGCAGGCGCAGGTACCAGCGCGACGGCGTGGGCGCATCGATCGGGAAGCCCGCGTCGCCGAACAGCGGACGCAAAGGACGCAGCAACTCGCCCGTTTCCTCGCGCGTCAACGCCAGCGCTTCGCCATAGGCGAGCAGCCGCGCACCGTTGATGTCGGGCTGCACGTAAGCCGGATCGGCGCGCAGCCATGCGGCGATCGTCGCATCGCCGGCGTCGCGCTGCCGCGTCACGGCGGCGACGGGCCAGCCGCGCGGGAGAATGTCGAACGCGCGAGCACGCTGCTCGCCGCTCACGGCGTGGCGATCGGCGCGACCCAGCGCCTTGGCCACGTCGGCCGTCAGGCGCTGCGCGCCGAAGCGCGCGCGTGCAGGCAACAGCAGGGTCGCCGAAGGCATCGGTCGCGTGCCTTCAGCCCTGGTAACGGACGCCGACGATTTCGTACTCGCGGGTACCGCCCGGCGCCTCGATGGTGACCGTGTCGCCTTCGTGCTTGCCGATGAGCGCGCGCGCGACGGGCGAGGAAATCGCGATCAGGCCCATCTTGATGTCGGCTTCGAGGTCGCCCACGATCTGGTAGGTACGTTCCTCGTCGCTATCGGCGTCGGCCAGTTCGACCGTCGCGCCGAACACGACGCGCGAGCCGGCGTTGAGCGAGGACACATCGATCACTTGCGCGTGCGACAGCTCGGCTTCCAGCTGCTTGATGCGGCCTTCGATGAAGCCCTGCTGTTCGCGGGCGGCGTGGTATTCGGCGTTTTCCTTGAGGTCGCCGTGCGCGCGGGCTTCGGCGATCGCATTGATCACGGCCGGGCGCTTGACCGACTTCAATTCTTCGAGTTCGGCGCGCAGACGCTGCGCACCTTGGAGGGTGATGGGAGCTCGCATTTCTTCGTTCCGTTGTCGGCCGCGGTCCAGCGGCCTAGCTGACGCCGATTCTGGCTCAGATCGCCTGCCCCGTCATCCCGGCGCAGAGGCCGGGGATGACGAGCGCGAGCGTCAGGCGGCGCCGTTCACTTCCGCGTGAAGCTCCTGCAGCGACCACACCGGCCCCGTGCCGCGGTAGTCCAGCGAATTCACCAGCGCGCGCGCACCCGACACGGTGGTCGAGTAGGTCACGCGCTGCTGCAGGGCTTCGCGGCGGATCGAGAACGAGTCGTTGATCGCCTGGCGGCCTTCGGTGGTGTTGATGATGTAGACGATCTCGCCGTTCTTGATCAGGTCGACGACGTGCGGGCGGCCTTCGAGCACCTTGTTGATGCGCTCGCAGACCAGGCCGTTGGCGGTGAGGAAGTCGTGCGTACCCGAGGTAGCCACCAGCGCATAGCCGCGCTTTACCAGGTCCTGCGCGACGGACAGCACGCGCTGCTTGTCAGGATCGCGGACCGAGACGAAGACCTTGCCCGTGGCCGGCAGCGCCCTGATGCCGCCGGCTTCCTGCGCACGCGCCATCGCGGCACCGAAGTTGCGGCCCACGCCCATGACTTCGCCGGTCGAGCGCATTTCCGGACCGAGGATCGGATCCACGCCCTGGAACTTGGCGAAGGGGAAGATCGCTTCCTTGACCGAGTAGTAGTCCGGAATGATTTCCTTGGTCGCGCCCTGCTCCGCCAGCGTCTGGCCGACCATGCAGCGGGCAGCGATCTTCGCCAGCGGCATGCCGGTGGCCTTGGAGACGAAGGGCACGGTGCGCGAGGCGCGCGGGTTCACTTCGATCAGATAGACCGTGTCGCGGCCCTGCTCGTCGAACGTAACGGCGAACTGGGTGTTCATCAGGCCGACGACCTTGAGCGCCTTGGCCAGTGCGATCACCTGCTCACGCAGCTTCTCCTGCACGTCCTTCGACAGCGAGTACGGCGGCAGCGAGCACGAGGAGTCGCCCGAGTGCACGCCGGCTTCTTCGATGTGCTCCATCACGCCACCGATCAGGACGTTGCCGTCCTTGTCGGCGATGACGTCGACGTCGCACTCGACTGCATTGTCGAGGAAGCGGTCCAGCAACACCGGCGAATCGTTCGACACCTTCACCGCGTCGCGGATGTAGCGCGTGAGGTCGGCGTCGGTGTGCACGATCTCCATCGCGCGGCCGCCGAGCACGTAGCTGGGGCGCACGACCAGCGGATAGCCGATCTGCGAGGCCAACAGCAGCGCCTCTTCCGGATTGCGTGCGGTGCGGTTGAGCGGCTGCGCCAGGCCCAGGTCCTGCACCAGCTTCTGGAAGCGCTCGCGGTCCTCGGCCAGGTCGATCGAATCCGGCGAGGTGCCGATGATCGGCACGCCGTTGGCCTCCAGCGCGCGCGCCAGCTTCAGCGGCGTCTGCCCACCGTACTGGACGATCACGCCCTGCGGCTTCTCCAGGTCGCAGATCTCCAGCACGTCTTCCAGCGTCAGCGGCTCGAAGTACAGGCGGTCGGAGGTGTCGTAGTCGGTCGACACGGTCTCCGGGTTGCAGTTGACCATGATGGTTTCATAGCCGTCCTCGCGCAGGGCGAGCGCGGCGTGCACGCAGCAGTAGTCGAACTCGATGCCTTGGCCGATGCGGTTGGGGCCGCCGCCGAGCACGACGATCTTCTTGCGGTCGGTCGGCTGCGCTTCGCACTCGTCCTCGTAGGTCGAGTACAGGTAGGCGGTGCTGGTGGCGAATTCGGCCGCGCACGAGTCCACGCGCTTGTAGACCGGCCGCACCTTGAGCGCGCGGCGCAGGGTGCGCACGGCGGTTTCATCGGTGCCGGTGAGCTGGGCCAGACGCGCGTCGGAGAAGCCCATGCGCTTGAGGACGCGCATGCGCTTGGCGTCGAGGGAGGCCAGGCCGTTCGTCGCGACTTCCTTTTCGGTCGCGATGATTTCCTCGATCTGGTCGAGGAACCACGGATCGACAAAGGACAGCGCGTGCACGTCCTCCACGCTCATACCGGCGCGGAAGGCGTCGCCGATATGGAACATGCGTTCCGGGCCCGGCTCCTTGAGTTCGCGGCGCAGCGTGGACAGACCTTCGTCGCTGCTGAGGTCCAGGCCGGTCGGATCGAGGCCGACCTTGCCGGTTTCCAGGCCACGCAGCGCCTTCTGCAACGACTCCTGGAAGGTGCGGCCCATCGCCATCACCTCGCCCACCGACTTCATCTGCGTGGTCAGGCGCGCGTCGGCCTGCGGGAACTTCTCGAAGGCGAAGCGCGGAATCTTGGTGACGACGTAGTCGATGGTCGGTTCGAACGAGGCCGGGGTCTTGCCGCCGGTGATCTCGTTGCGCAGTTCATCCAGCGTGTAACCCACGGCGAGCTTCGCGGCGACCTTGGCGATCGGGAAGCCGGTGGCCTTCGACGCCAGCGCCGAGGAACGCGACACGCGCGGGTTCATCTCGATCACGACGACGCGGCCGTTCGTGGCGTTGATGCCGAACTGCACGTTGGAGCCGCCGGTGTCGACGCCGATCTTGCGCAGCACCGCGATCGAGGCATCGCGCAGGCGCTGGTATTCCTTATCGGTCAGGGTCTGCGCCGGGGCGACGGTGATCGAGTCGCCGGTGTGCACGCCCATCGCGTCGAAGTTCTCGATCGAGCAGACGATGATGCAGTTGTCCGCCTTGTCGCGGACCACTTCCATTTCGAACTCCTTCCAGCCCAGGACCGATTCCTCGACCAGCACTTCGGTGGTCGGCGACAGCTCAAGGCCGCGCTTGACGATTTCGATCAGTTCTTCGCGGTTGTAGGCGATGCCACCGCCGCTGCCGCCGAGGGTGAACGACGGGCGGATGATCGTCGGGTAACCCACGCGGGTCTGGATATCCAGCGCTTCATCCAGCGTGTGCGCGACTTCGGCCTTCGGGCATTCCAGGCCGATTTCCTTCATCGCGACGCGGAACAGCTCGCGGTCTTCGGCCATGCGGATGGCGTCGCGCGAGGCGCCGATCAGTTCGACGCCATACTTCTCCAGCACGCCGTTGTCGGCGAGGTCGAGTGCACAGTTGAGAGCGGTCTGGCCGCCCATGGTCGGCAGCAATGCGTCGGGCTTTTCCTTCGCGATGATCTTTTCGACGGTCTGCCAGTTGATCGGCTCGATGTACACGGCGTCGGCCATGTTCGGGTCGGTCATGATCGTGGCGGGGTTGCTGTTGACCAGCACCACGCGGTAGCCCTCGTCGCGCAGGGCCTTGCATGCCTGGGCGCCGGAGTAGTCGAACTCGCAGGCCTGGCCGATCACGATCGGACCGGCGCCGATGATCATTACGGTCTTGATGTCGGTGCGCTTGGGCATGGCTTCCTCAGTAAAGTCGGTCCTGCCATGCGCTGGGCGCACGCCAGGTAATCTGGTCGGGCGATCGGGTATCGACCGCGCCGTTCTTCACCGCAGCAAGCACCGCTTGCTGCATCGCGTCCCAGCTTTGGGCATTCGCGCCGATGCGCGCGCCGAGCCGGTTGTTGTGCGCATCCATTGCGCGGGCCGGATTCCCTTCGCCGCCCCGCTCCATCACCGCCGTCACCCAGTCGACGCAGCGCGGCGACAGCGTGTAGGCGACGATCGCGCTGACGAGCGTGTGGCGGTAAGCGTCGGCCGGGCCGTTGCGACCGCCCGGCAGGTCGGCCTTGAACCACTGTGTGTAGGTCGCGCCCAGCACGAAGGCCGGATACGCGCCAAGCAGCACCGCGACAACGAACAACCGGCGCCACAGGCGCTTGCGGGTCGGCTTGGCGGCGACGGCCTTCACTTCGCCTGCTGCATCGAGGCGACGAAGCGATCGAACAGCGGCCCCACGTCGTGCGGCCCGGGGCTCGCTTCGGGATGGCCCTGGAAGCTGAAGGCCGGCGCGTCGGTGAGTTCGATGCCCTGGTTGCTGCCGTCGAACAGCGAGCGATGGGTGACGCGCACGTTCGCCGGCAGCGTGCCTTCGTCGACCGCGAAGCCGTGGTTCTGCGAGGTGATCATCACGCGGCCGCCGGCCAGGTCCTGCACCGGATGATTGGCGCCGTGGTGGCCGAACTTCATCTTCATGGTCTTGGCGCCGCTGGCCAGGCCGAGCAGCTGATGGCCCAGGCAGATGCCGAAGGTCGGAACCTTGCGATCGATGAACTGCTTGATCGCGTCGATGGCGTAGTCGCACGGTTCCGGGTCGCCGGGGCCATTGGACAGGAACACGCCATCGGGATTCATCGCCAGCACTTGCTCGGCCGACGTCTGCGCGGGCACGACGCTGACGCGGCAGCCGCGCTCGGCGAGCATGCGCAGGATGTTGTGCTTCACGCCGAAGTCGTAGGCGACGACGTGGAACTTGGGATCGGCGTGGACGAAGACGTTGTTGTCCAGGTCGAGCTGGCCGTCCGTCCATTCGTAGGCGGTCGGCGTGGTCACGACCTTCGCCAGGTCCATGCCCTTGAGGCCGGGGAACTTGCGTGCGGCTTCGAGCGCGGCATCGACGTTGATGTCGCCGGCCATGAGCGCGCCGTTCTGTGCGCCGGTATCGCGCAGCAAGCGGGTCAGCTTGCGCGTATCGATATCGGCGATGGCGACGATGCCGCGCTTGACCAGCCATTCGGGCATCGATATCTGGCTGCGCCAGTTGCTCGGGCGGCGCGGCACGTTGCGCACGATCAGGCCGGAGGCCCAGACCTGGCTGGCTTCGTCGTCCTGGTCGGTCATGCCGGTGTTGCCGACATGGGGATAGGTCAGGGTGACGATCTGGCGGGCGTAGGAGGGATCCGTGAGGATTTCCTGGTAGCCGGTGATGGCGGTGTTGAACACCACTTCGCCGACCGAAAGGCCGGGCGCGCCTGCGGAAATGCCCTCGAAGATCGTTCCGTCTTCGAGTGCAAGGATTGCGGGTTGGGTCACGGGGATCGCCTTGGCAGCTGGGGGGACTGACCCCGCCGTGCCGGCAGCCCTGATTTGGCGGTTTGGCCAAACGCAGGTTGCAGCAAGCCGCGGACTCGGGTCAGTACCGGTCCGACGGGCGGGGTTCAGGCGAGCGGGAATTGTAGCGGCGCGGTCGCCATTACGCCAGCGCAAATGATGTCCGGCGATTTACTGCCTTCACGCGCGACGCAGAGCAAAGGCGTGGGCATCGCGGGCGGGCAGGCGGCGCCGGTGGGGTAGTCGTGACACGCCGTGAATCCGTCCATGGAGGCTTGTCAGCGGCATCCATGCCGCTGACAGTCACGCCTACCCCACCGGCACCGCCTGCCCCTCACACATCTCAGGCGCTTTGGCAAAAAAGCGAAGCAAAGAAGGAAGCGGAAATTGCTGTCTTTCGCCGAAGCGGCGATCTGCACGCTCGCGGTAAGCGCTGCCCGATGGGATGGGGGTGCGGAGAGCGGACCAGGATGGTCCGCGGCCCCGACTAAAGGCAGGGATGCCGTCCGGAGGGGCGGAGCACCCCCGTCCCGTCGGGTAGCGCGTCCTGCCGAAGCCGGCGGCTCTTCAACCAACACAGACAAAAGCCAAAGTCGCTGGATCCCCGCCTACGCGGGGATGACGTGCAAAAGCCTAGGCCGTCGCGCTCTTGGGCCCGTCGGACTGGACGTCGCTGTCCGCGAGAGGAGCCGTCGCCTTCAGCTTGCCCATCACCTGATGCATGGCGTCGTCGAACGCCGAGCCGGTCTCGCGCAACTGCACGCGGCCCAGTTTCGCCATCGCCGCCAGTTCTTCGGCGGAGGCCACCAGCACGCGGATGCCGCGCCGGTTCACGAATAGCAGGCGCGAGGAGATCGGACTGACCCACGAGACCTTGGCGGGTTCGACCCGGCCGCTCTCGCTGGTGAGCTGAATCCAGGTGCCGACTTCGAGCGCGCGCATGCGCTCGGCCATGGCCGGTTCGAAATCGAAACCTTCGCTACCCGGGACCAACTGGACTTCGGCAGGATCCGGCGCCGCCGGCTGGCTCGCGGTCGGCAACGGAGAGACCGGCAACTGCTCGGCGATCGCCGTGACGTTCTCGCCTGCCGATACGCGCTGCAGCGTCCGCTGCAAGGCCGTGACCATCTCGTCCGCGGCCTGCCCCAGCACGCCGGAACTCTGCAGGATCGAAAGCAGCACATCGCGCGGCAGTTCGGGCAGGCGATCGTAAGGGACGCCCAGCTCGGCATGGTCGAAGCTGACCATCAGCGCGGTGACCGCATTGATCGCCTCGCCGTAACGCGGCGAGTCCTTGCCCTCGCGCAGCACGACCTGGGCCAGGTGGTGCGCGGTGAACTGGTTGATGAAGGTATCGAACGCCGGCGGCAGTTCGCGCGTATCGCGGCTTACCGCCAGATCTACGGATACGCCCTCGCGCGCCTGCTCCAGGCGCTCCTTGCCGCGCTGCGTTTCGGCGGCGCGGCGTTCGGTGACTTCGATGCGCTTGCGGTGCTGCTCCATGAAGGAGCGCAGTTCCTGCTCCAGCGTCTCGAAGATGGCGATGTCTTCGTTGAACTCGGCCACCAGACGATCGATGGTCGAGTCCACGCGCGCCATCAGCTCGCGTTCCTGCGGGCTCTCGCCGCGGTTGCCTTCGCTGGCCTCGGCGACGACATTGAGCAGGCGGCGCGCCGGATGCGCCTTGTACAGGAACAGGCGGCGGTCCTTGACCGCGACTTTGATGTAGGGAACCAGCAGCCGGTTGATCTTGCCGCGCACGTCGGCTTCGAAATGGCGCTCGTCCAGCAATACGTCGAACAGCATGCCGACCAGATCGACGGCGTCCTCGTCCACGTTCGAAAGCGTGAGGTTCTCGCCGCCCATGCCCATGCGGCGGGCGCTGGACAGCAGGTCGCGGCGCAGTTGTTCGGCCGTCGGCACGCGCGAATCGGACGCACCGAATTCGCTGGCCCGCGGCGGCTCGTGCTGCAGCAGCGACAGCACCTGCATCACGTCCGCGGTGCTCATGCTGGGCGCCGTGCCGGCCTCGGCCACGCGCCCCGGATGCATCGCCTGACGCCAGGACTGCAACAGGCCGAGCAGACTCGAGAACATCGCCTGGTCGCCGGGGCCGGTCATGCCGAATTGCGTCGCCACGGCATTGGCGACGGCGACCGTTTGCGCATCGGCGGACTGCACCGCCTCGGCGGGCTGGGCCGGATGCGGCAGCGGTTCGGCGCGCTTGGTCGGCTTGATGTGCGGCAGGATGCCGGCCGCTACCAGGCCGGCGTTCAAGCGGTCATAGAGCGGCGCCAGCGCCGTCGACAGTTCGCGCTCGAAGAACTTGTACACGACGATGCGGACGCCGGTGCTGACGTCCAGCGCCTTCAAGGAATTCCCCATCGCTTCGGCGAGGAACTTGGGGCCGACCGGATTGTCGCCGGCGGCCAGCATCGGCCGTTCGGTCAGCGCGGCCAGGCGCTTGTCGAGCAATTCGAGCGCTGGTGCGTGATAGCGCCCCAGGCCATCGATGACCTGCTCGGTGGCGAGCTGCTCTTCCAGCAACTCGTCGGTCACCAGGCTCAGCGAAGAGACATCGACCCCGCGCACCGCCATGGGCGCGTCCTGCAGCTTGCGGAAGCCGCCGGCGATGGATTGATCGAATCGTTGCGCGATCTGGGTGCGCGCACGGCGCAGATCGCGCAGCGCGGTGAGTTCGGCGCCCGCGCCGTTGCTGCTGCTGTCGAACAGATAATCGTCCGCGCGGCGCAGGATGCGCTCGAGCGCGAGGCCCAGTTGCTCCTGGCCGATCCGCTGCATGGCAGCCAAAAGCAGTTGCGGATCTCGGCTTCCTGCCGGGAATGAATCTCCCTGCATTGTCATGCATTGTCCCCCGGTTCAGACGACATCCTATCCGGCCCGTTGGACAGCATGGTGACGTAGTTCATGAAGCTGGCCGGCTCCGCTCGTCGGCCGAGGGGCCCGACTGCCGGAACGTGCGCTCGGTCACATTCCATCGGCTCAGTCGAGCAGGTCGCGGAGGCGATATTCGCCGGCAGGCCGCCCCGCCAGTCGCGCCGCTGCATGCAGGGCGCCACGGGCGAAGATGTCGCGGTTCGTCGCCCGGTGGACCAGCTCGATGCGCTCCCCCAACGTGGTGAACTGGACCAGGTGCTCGCCGACGATGTCCCCCGCGCGCAGCGAGGCATACCGCGGCTGCGCCCCACCCCGCTCCGCCGACGCACCCAGCGCCAGCGCCGTGCCCGAGGGCGCGTCCTTCTTGTGGACGTGGTGCGATTCCACGATGTCGCAATCCCAGCCGGACAAGGCCTTCGCCGCGCGCTCGACCAGTTCGTTGAGTACGGCCACGCCCAGGCTGTAGTTCGCGGACCACAACACCGGTATCGCAGTGGCCGCCCCACGCAGCGCCTCTTGTTGAGCTGCGTCAAGTCCGGTCGTGCCGGACACCAGCGCCGCGCCGCGCGTCCGGCATGCCGCGAGGATGCCGTCGAAACCTTCGGGCAGGCTGAAGTCGATGGCGACATCGAAATCGGGGACGCCGCCCAGCTCACCGGCAGCGAATTGCGCAATCCCATCGATGGCGCGTGATTCGACCTTGCGCGAAACGGCGGCGACGACGCTGAGATCCGGACGTTCGCTCGCCAGTCGCAGCAGGGCCTGGCCCATGCGACCGGAAGCGCCGTGGATGAGGATGCGGACGGTGTCGTTCATACGTGAAGGCTAACGCGTTGCGCGCGAACTGCCCAGTCAGCATCGCCTCGTGATGGCGGGTTCACAACGGTGAAACCTTGATGTACGCGCTGCTGCGCGTTGCCCGGGCAATCACGCTCGGGACGTTGTACTCGGCGGGCGGTTTCGCCGGCTCCATCGTGCCGGCGCTTCCGTTCTTGCTCATCCATTCCCCCGAGTTCATCCGCCCCCTGGAGCAACGCCCCGTGATATCCCTGTCCCGTCGCAAGTTCGTAAGCGGCCTGGCCGTGTCGCCGCTGTTGATGTGGGCGCCGCGCGGCGCCTTTGCCATCGAGCCGCTGGTGCGCTACGACGCCGCCAGTCCGCAGGGAATCGCGATGTTGCAGGTCTTCGCCCAGGCGGTGACGGCCATGAAGGGCATGGCCGAAGACGACACGTCCAGCTGGCTATGGCAGTGGTACACGCACTTCGTCGATGGCGCGACCACCAAAGCGGACGAGATCAGCCGCATCTTCGGCACCGACACCACGACGCGCAGCACCTTGGCCAACGAAGTGTGGAACACCTGCCAGTCGCATGCCGGGCAGAACGCCAACCACTTCCTGCCCTGGCACCGCATGTTCGTCTACTTCTTCGAGCGCATCGTGCGTCAGGTCAGCCAGCGGCCCGACTTCACCCTGCCCTACTGGGACTACACCTCCTACGACGCGAGCAAGCGCGGCATCCTGCCCGCGCAGTTCCGCATGGCAGGCGATGCCGTGTTCGGATCGCTGTATCGCCCCGATCGAACCACGCTCGCCAATACCGGCCAGCCCATCCACAAGAACCAGGCGGGCGACGCGATGGACATCAGCGCGGCGATGGGCAAGCCCAACTACAGCTCGGTCGACGCCGTGCAGGGCTTCTGCCGCGCGATCGACTCGGGCATCCACAGCAAGATCCACGTGCTGGTCGGCAACGCCAAGAACATGGGTGCGGTGCCGTACGCGGGCCGCGATCCGCTGTTCTGGGTGCACCATTCGAGCATCGATCGCATGTGGGCGAGCTGGAACCGCAACGGCGGCGCCAACCCGGACACCGCCTCGTGGGCGTCGAAGGCCTTCGCCTTCGCCGACGAACACGGCGTGCGCACGACCGGCCGATTGAAGGACTACTTCGACACGCTGCCGCTGGGCTACACCTACGACTGCTTCATCGCGCCCGACGGCACGGAACTGACGGCTGCGACTACCTCCGCCAAGACGATGATGTCGCCGGCGTCGATCGGGGCGCATTCCGAACGCATGGCGCTATCGGATCGCGCGGCAGAATTGGGCGATCGCGCCGTCAGCGTGTCGCTGCTGCCCGCGGTCGGCACAGCGGATACGCAAGTGCTCGGCCTCGATCCGGCCGCCAGCGGCAAGCGCCTGTACCTGGTGCTGAAGAACCTGCACGTGTGGAAGCAGCCCGAGGTGCTCTATCACGTCTACCTGCGGCCCGGACGCGGCGCGAGCACGCCGGCGGCGTCGAACTACGTGGGCACGATCAACTTCTTCGACGCCGAATTCCACGACCACGGCAACGGCGCGATGGGCGATGCGCTGGGCGAAAACTTCTACAGCTTCGACGTGACCGACTTGCTGAAGAACCTCGCCCACAGCGGCACGCAGAATGCGCGCAAGTCGCTGCTGGTCACCTTCGTTCCGGGCGGCAAACCCACCGCCGGCGCCGAACCGCTGGTGGCGACGATCGAACTGCGGCGCCAGTAGCGGCGGATCTTCGGCAGGGGAACGGCGTTCACGCCGTGCCCCTGCCCGACGCTCATTGCGCGGCGAACATGACCTGGGCCTTGAGATTGGCCAGGACCTTCTTCATCGCTTCGCTGTATTTGGCGTTGAACGCCGGCGTGCAGATGGGACCGGGCGTGCGGTCGTCCAGTACGCGCCGCACGGTCAGCACGTTGTCTTTGAGCTCGTAGTGGGCGTTGTAGCTCACGGCCTCATCGGAGAAGGACACGTCTGGCGGTACCGCGAGCACCTTCAGCTCCTTGGCGAACTCGTAGCGGTACTCCTCGTCGGTGTAGCCGCTGGTACAGGCCGTGTCGAACTTGTCGTCGATCTCCAAGTTGGCCTGCGATGCAAACCGCTCGACCCCAGCGATGCTGAAGAACGGGGCGCGCACGGAGAAGGCACCCGGCACCGGCAGGACATCCTTGACGTCGAAATGGGCGCGATAGCCATGGCTGGGCAGCAGCGGCTTGGCATCGTCCCACTCGACGCTGCCCGAGGCCTCGCGGCCGAACCCCTGGAAGTAGTTTTTCACCATGTCCTTGCGCTGCTCGTCGGTCACGTCGCGCAGCGCCGCCCGCGACAGCGCGGCATACGTGCCTTCGACCGCCACGTCCATGTCGCCCGAGATCGAGCCGTCGGCATGGACCTTGAGCGTGGCACGCATGCGCTGGCGGTCGCCCCCGACCGGCTTGGACGGCGTGCGCGCGCCCTCGCGTTGCCCACCCACGAGCAGCACCGGCTTGCCTACGTCAACCGGCGGCAACATGCCGAACGGCGTATCGGACGAGGTCGAATCCAGGTACAGGTCCAAGGAAGGAATGTAGGTGATGACGTGATTCACCATGGACACGACGGGAACCTTGGACAGCGAGTACGAATTTCCGGCATTGATCAACGCCTGCTGGCTGGCGATGCCCTTCGCGCTGAGCAGCGCCTGCAGCAGCGTTGCATGGTCCTTGCAGTCGCCCATGCGGTTGTCGAGCACGAAATCCGTGTCGCGTGGAACGACGGCGCCCAGACCGATGCAGTTGCCGCCATAGCTGATGTTGGTGGCGACCCAGTCGTACAGCGCTCGCGCGGTGTCGCGTTCGCCCTTGCGCCCCGCCGCGATCTCGTCCGCCAGCTTGCGGATGCGCGGCGTCACGGCCGCCTTGGGGGTCGCCCGCAGGCCATAGGCTTCGGCGATGCTTCCGTAATCGCGAAAAGTCGAATAGGCGAAGCCCGGCATCTGCTCTGCCTCGAATACCGACCAGTTCTTGCGCTCGCTCTTGGTCGGGTTGCGGTTCTGCCAGGTCCACTCGACGATGCGGCGGTCGCCCTTCTGCTCGTTGCGAACCTCCTTGAGCCCCCAGGAGCGCTGCTGCGTCCACAACGACACCGGCGCGTCGATGCGGACGCGGGCATTCTCGTAGTACGCCGTGGGATCGAAGTAGTCGATGACCGAGAAATGCCCGTCGAACATCGGCTCGCCACCAGTTAGACGGTACTGGAAGACCACCGTGTCGCCGACAGCGAGCTCCGGAAACAACACGGTCATCGAAGTAATATCGGAGAACGCCGGGGCATCATCGCCCTTGCCGCCGTTGGTCTGCACCTGGAATCCCGACTTGGGGACGTCGATGCGTCGGCCGTCCGCCTTCAGGGTATAGGCGGCAAGCACATCCGCCTTCTGGATGCTGGTGCTGTAGCTGATCGACGTCGACTTCAGATAGTCGACCGCCTGTTCTTTCAGAACTTTTATCGCCCATTCGCGGGTTTCGACGTACGAACCATCGGCGTTGACGGTGTAGTCGATGTTGTAGCGCTCTGTCTTGAGAAACAGCTCAGGCGCTTCGGCCTTATCTGCCGCCACCGCGACACCGACAGCTAGCCACAGCATGGCCGCTAGCCATCGAAACGATCCTCCGCTTCATGCATCTATCCCCGAGTGAGTTGGAACCCGGGGGATGCTAGCAGGCCGTCAGGAAGTGACGCGATCCCAGAAGCCCTTCAACCCGTCAATGAAAGTGGACGTGCGCGGCGAATGCTTGCGCGCTCCGTCGCCGACGAAGGTGCCTTCGAACTTCTCCAACAGCTCGCGCTGCTCGGGGGTCAGGTTCACCGGCGTCTCGACTACCACGCGGCAATACAGATCGCCCGGCGCGCGGCTGCGCACCGACTTCACGCCACGGTCGCGCAGGCGGAACTGCCGGCCGGTCTGGGTTTCGGCGGGAATGCGCAGTTCGACCTCGCCATCGAGGGTCGGCACGCGAACGACGTCGCCGAGCGCTGCCTGGGAAATACGGATCGGTACTTCGCAATGCAGGTCGTCGCCATCGCGCTCGAAGATCTCATGCGGACGTACGCGCACTTCGACGTAGAGATCGCCGGGCGGCGCGCCGGCCGGTCCGGCTTCGCCTTCGCCCGCCAGGCGGATGCGGTCGCCGTTGTCGACGCCCGCGGGGATCTTCACCTGCAGGTGCTTGGTGCGCTCCACGCGGCCCTGGCCATGGCAGTCGCCGCAGGGGCTGCTGATGATCTTGCCGCGCCCGCCGCAGTGCGGGCAGGTCTGCTGCATCGAGAAGATGCCGCGCTGGAAGCGCACCTGACCGCGTCCGTGGCAGGTGCCGCAGTTCTCCAGCTTGCCGTCGGAGGAACCGGTGCCCTTGCAGGTCTCGCATTCGTCGAGGGTGGGAATCTCGATCGGCTTGTCGACGCCGCCGACCGCCTCTTCCAGGGTCAGCTCCATCACGTAGCCGATGTCGGCGCCGCGTCGCGGTCCGCGCGCACCGGCGCCGCCGCCGAAGATGTTGCCGAAGATGTCGCCGAAGATATCGCCCATGTCGGCGTAGGCGCCGGCACCCGCGCCGCCGCCCATGCCGTGTTCGAACGCGGCATGGCCATGCTGGTCGTACATGCGGCGCTTGGCCGTATCCGACAGCATTTCGTAAGCCTCTTTGCACTCCTTGAACGAAGCCTCGGCGGCGTGATCGCCGGGATTGCGGTCCGGGTGGTACTTCATCGCGCAGCGGCGGTAGGCCTTCTTCAGGTCTTCCTCGCTGGCGTCGCGGGCCACGCCCAGGACTTCGTAGTAGTCGCGCTTGCTCATCGCCCTTGCCGTAATTCCTCAGTGCTTCCAAATACCGACGGGCAGACCTTGGCCTGCCCGTCGTCTTTTCTATCGCCTAGTCGCGCAGGGCCTCAGGACTTCTTGTCGTCCTTGACTTCGGTGAACTCGGCGTCGACCACGTCGTCCTGCGACGTACCGCCCGCGGCACCGGCGGCGCCCATGTCGGGGCCCGGCTGACCGGCGGACGCCGCGGCGAACAGCGACTGCGCGGCTTCCTCCAGCGCCTTCGACTTGGCTTCGATCTGCGCCTTGTCGTCGCCGCGCATGGCGGTTTCCAGTTCGGCGATCGCGCCTTCGGCACGGCCGATCACGTCGCCCGGCACCTTCTCGCCGTGCTCCTTGATCGCGCTGCGCGCGGCGTGGATCAGGCCGTCGGCGTGGTTGCGCGCCTGCACCAGCTCGTGGAACTTCTTGTCCTCTTCGCGGTGCGCTTCGGCGTCCTGCACCATCTTCGCGATCTCGTCCTCGGACAGGCCCGAACCGGCCTTGATCTCGACCTTCTGTTCCTTGCCGGTCTTCTTGTCCTTGGCGGTGACGTGGACGATGCCGTTGGCGTCGATGTCGAACGACACTTCGATCTGCGGCATGCCGCGCGGCGACGCCTCGATGCCGGCCAGGTCGAAGCGGGCCAGCGACTTGTTGTAGCGGGCCTGCTCGCGCTCGCCCTGCAGCACGTGCACGGTCACGGCGGACTGGTTGTCCTCCGCGGTCGAGAAGACCTGCGAGGCCTTGGTCGGCACCGTGGTGTTCTTCTCGATGATCTTGGTGAAGACGCCGCCCAGGGTTTCGATGCCCAGCGACAGCGGGGTCACGTCGAGCAGCAGCACGTCCTTGACGTCGCCGGCGAGCACGCCGCCCTGGATAGCGGCGCCAACGGCCACGGCTTCGTCCGGATTGACGTCCTTGCGCGGCTCCTTGCCGAAGAAGTCGGTCACCGCCTGCTGCACCTTCGGCATGCGGGTCTGGCCGCCGACGAGGATCACTTCGGAGACGTCCGAAGCGCGCAGGCCGGCGTCGTTCAACGCGACGCGGCACGGTTCGATGGTCTTCTTGACCAGGTCGTCGACCAGCGCTTCGAGCTTGGCGCGGGTCAGCTTGATGTTGAGGTGCTTCGGACCGGAAGCGTCGGCCGTCACGTACGGCAGGTTCACTTCGGTCTGCTGCGAGGACGACAGCTCGATCTTGGCGCGCTCCGCGGCGTCCTTCAGGCGCTGCAGGGCGAGCGGATCCTTGCGCAGGTCGATGCCCTGGTCCTTGTTGAACTCGTCGACGAGGTAATCAATGACGCGCTTGTCGAAGTCTTCGCCGCCGAGGAAGGTATCGCCATTCGTCGACAGCACTTCGACCTGCATCTCGCCGTCCACCGACGCGATCTCGATGATCGAGATGTCGAAGGTGCCGCCGCCCAGGTCGTACACGGCCACCTTGCGGTCGCCGCCCTTCTTGTCCATGCCGTAGGCCAGCGCGGCCGCGGTCGGCTCGTTGATGATGCGCTTGACGTCGAGGCCGGCGATCTTGCCGGCGTCCTTGGTCGCCTGGCGCTGGCTGTCGTTGAAGTAGGCCGGGACGGTGATGACCGCTTCGGTGACGGTCTCGCCCAGGTAGGCCTCGGCGGTCTTCTTCATCTTGGCCAGCACTTCGGCCGAGATCTGCTGCGGCGCCATCTTCTTGCCGTCGGCGGTCGCCACCCAGGCGTCGCCGTTTTCATGCTGGGTGATGGTGTACGGGACCAGGCCGATGTCCTTCTGCACTTCCGCGTCGGTGAACTTGCGGCCGATCAGGCGCTTCACCGCGTAGAAGGTGTTCTTCGGGTTGGTCACCGCCTGGCGCTTGGCCGAGGCACCGACCAGCACTTCGGCGTCCTTGGTGAACGCCACGATCGACGGCGTGGTGCGATCGCCTTCGGCGTTTTCGATGACGCGGGCCTTGCCGCCTTCCATGATCGCCACGCACGAGTTGGTCGTGCCCAGGTCGATGCCGATGATCTTTGCCATTGGTGTTTCCTCGCGAATCTAAGCTTGTGTTCGGTGGCGGTGCGTACCGCCGATGTGCGCTATCTGGGGGATCGCTTTGCGCCGTTCAAGGGTTTGGCGCGGATCGATATCGCAAATCGGCCTCTCGAATCAGTCGTGCTTGCTGACGGTCACCAGGGCCGGGCGCAGCAACCGCTCGTTCAGCAGCCACCCCTTCTGGTAGACCTGCACCACGTGGCCGGGCGCGTGGCCCGCGCCGTCGACCATGCTCATGGCCTGATGGTGTTCGGGGTTGAAGGGCTGACCCGTGGGGTCCACGGCGACCAGGCCGTTGTCCGTCGCCACTTTCAGCAGCTGCCGCAGCGTCAGCTCCATGCCTTCGCGCAGGTGCTGAGCGGTATCGGCCTTCACCGCCAGTCCGGCCTCGAGGCTGTCGATCACCGGCAGCAGATCGCCCAGCAAGCGCTCGTTGGCGAACTTGCGCGCCATCTCGATGTCGCGGGCCAGGCGCCTGCGCTGGTTCTCCAGTTCGGCGCGCTCGCGGAGGGATTCCTCGCGCAGCCGGGTCACTTCGGCCTTCAGCGCCTCCAGCTCCGCGGGCTGGGGATTGGGATCGTTGATGGCGGCATTCTCGCCTGTCGCTTCTTGCATCGGTTCGGTCGTCATCGTGCGTGGGTCTGCATTGCGCCAAGTGCGCTCTGGGCAGCAATGGGGCCGGCGCGCTGGCGATTCAAGCGCCTGGGTTCAGGCGCTCGACTTCACGCCCGCATGACGCCGCGTCAAGGCGAGCTGTCGGACTGGATCGCCGCGCCCAGGGCTTCGGCCGCCGCCTGGACCACGGGAATCACGCGGTCATAGGCCATGCGGCTGGGCCCGATCACGCCCAGCACGCCCAGCACCTTGCCGCCGGCAGCATAGGGCGCGGTCACCAGGGACATGCCTTCCAGCGGGGCCAGGCCGGTTTCCTCGCCGATGAAGATGCGCACGCCCGGCGCGCGGACAGTGCGTTCGAGCAGTTGCAGGATCTCGCGCTTGCGGGCGAAGGCTTCGAACAGCTCGCGCAGGCGGTCCAGGTCGGACAGCTCCTGCACCCCCATCAGCCGGGTCTGCCCGGCCAGCACCATGTCGTCGTGGCCGGGGGTCAGCACCTGCTCGGCGAGTTCGACCGATTGCGCCAGCAGCAGCTCCATCTCGTCGCGGGCATTGCGCAGCTCGTGCAGCAGGTGGGCGCGGATGTCCGGCAGGGTGCGCCCGGCGAAATGGGTGTTGAGGTAGTTGGTGACGCGCTCGAGTTCGCCGGTGTCGTAGGGACGGCGCGTCTGGATGATCCGGTTCTGCACCTCGTTGTCGGCGAACACGAGGATGGCGAGCACGCGCTGCGCGTCCAGCGGTACGAATTCGATGCGGCGGAACGCGAACTGCTCGCGCCGCGGCACGCTGACCACGCCGACGAAGTGGGTCATCGCCGACAGCAGCTCGGAGGCGCTGCCCAGCAAGGCCTGCGTGCCCGACCCCAAAGGCAGTTCGCTGCGCAGCCGCGCCACTTCGCCCTCCGGCAGCGGCCGGACCTGCAGCAGCGAGTCGACGAATAGGCGATAGCCCTGCGCGGTGGGAATCCGCCCGGCCGACGCATGCGCCGCGCTCAGCAGGCCGACTTCCTCGAGGTCGGCGAGGATGTTGCGGATGGTCGCCGCGCTCACGTCCAGGCCGGCATGCCGGGCCAGGGTCTGCGAACCGATCGGCTCCCCGCTCTGGATGTACCGGCCGATCAGCGTGCGCAGCAATTGCCGCGCGCGCGGATCGAGGCTGGCGAGGTCGGCGGGTGAGCGGCTCATGCGGGCGATATAAAGCCGGCCGGGGGCCGGCGCAAGGCGGGAGGTGCACGCCAAGCCAACTCCGTTTCGGTTTGTGAGACGCGCCACGGTTACAGGTGGCGGCCCTCCCCGCCCTCCATCCCGGCAATGCGCCCCGCTTACAATCGATCCATGCTGTCGCATCTAGCCATCAAGGATTTCGCCGTCGTCCGCAGCGCCGAACTGGATTTCGGCCCGGGCCTTACCGTCATTTCCGGCGAAACCGGCGCCGGCAAGTCGCTGCTCGTCGATGCCCTGGGCCTGCTCTCCGGCCTGCGCGCCGACAGCGGCGTGGTCCGGCACGGCGCCGAACGGGCCGAACTGACCGCCGAATTCAGCCTGGACGACGCCTCCCCCGCCCTCGCCTGGCTGCGCGAGGCCGAACTGGACGAGGGCGACGGCCAGACCAGCTGCCAGATCCGGCGCGTGATCCGCGCCGACGGCGGCTCGCGCGCCTGGATCAACGGGCGCCCGGCGACGGTCACGCAGCTGACGGAACTGGCCGGCCTGCTCGTGGAGATCCACGGCCAGCACGAACACCAGGCCCTGCTGGCGCGTTCGAGCCAACTGGCCCTGTTGGATGCTTACGGGCGCACCGACGGCGAACTGGCCGCGGTCGCCGCCGCCGCCAAGGCATGGAGCGAATTGCTGCGCGAGCGCGACGCCTTGTTGGCGCAGGGCGATGTTTCCGATCGCATCGGTTGGCTTGAGCATCAGTTCGCCGAGCTCGATCGCGAGACCCTGGACGCGGATTCACTGGCGAAGCTGCAAACCGATCATCGCCGTCACGCGCACGCCGCGGGCCTGATCGCGGCCTGCGACAACGCCGTGTCGGAATTGGGCGGCGAGGAAAGCCCTTCCCTGTCGCGCACGCTGCACCACGTCCGCGGCGAACTGCAGCGCGTGGCCGAGCACGAACCGCGGCTCAACGAAGTCGACGCGATGCTGGACAACGCCGCGATCCAGATCGACGAGGCGCTCGCGCTGCTGGACCGCGTGCGCAGCGATCTGGACGTGGACCCGGACGCGTTCGCCCAGCTCGAACGCCGGCTCGGCCGCCTCCACGAACTCTCGCGCAAGCACCGCGTCCCGGCGGAGCAACTGGCCGCCCAGCGCGACGCGATCGCCGACGAACTGGCCCGGCTGCGCGGCGCCGACGAGCGCCTGCAGCAACTCGATGAGGTCATCGCCCAGGCCCGTACGCGCTGGCGTACCGCGGCGGAGACGCTCGGCAGCAAGCGTCGCCAGGCGGCGACCCGACTGTCGAAGGACACCACCGCCTTGATCGCCGAACTGGGCATGGGCGGCGGACGTTTCGAGGTTCAACTCGAGCCGAGCGAAAGCGAACGTCCGGATCCGCTCGGCGGCGAACGCGTGGAATTCCTGGTCGCCGCCAACCTCGGTCAGCCGGCCCGTCCGCTGCGCAAGGTGGCGTCCGGCGGCGAACTGTCGCGCGTTTCGCTGGCGATCGAAGTCGCCGCGCTGGGCATGGATGCGGTGCCGACGATGGTGTTCGACGAAGTGGATTCCGGCATCGGCGGCGGCGTGGCCGAGATCGTCGGCCAGAAGCTGCGCGCGCTGGGCGCCAGCCGGCAGGTGCTGTGCGTCACCCATCTGCCCCAGGTCGCCGCCCAAGGCCATGCGCATTATCGGGTCAGCAAGGCGGCGAGCGAAGGCGTGACGCAGAGCGCGGTGCAATCGCTCGACGCGAAACAGCGCGAGGAAGAGCTGGCGCGGATGTTGGGCGGCGTAGAGATGACGCGGGAAGCGAGAGCGGCGGCGAAACGGTTGCTGGCGGACGTCGAGTGACTCCGAAAGAGAAAAAAGCCCGCCAGATGGCGGGCTTTTTCGATGTAGCTCATCAGCGCTTTTTTCGCACGTACAGCACCAGCGAGTGCTCCTCGATCTCGTAGCCGTGCTGCGCGGCGATCTTGCGCTGCAGTTCTTCGATCTCGGGGCTTTCGAACTCGGTGATCCTGCCGGTGTCCACGTCGACCATGTGGTCGTGGTGGTGGCCGCGGTCCAGCTCGTAGACCGACTGCCCGGCTTCGAAATTGTGCTTGAGCACCAGGCCCGCCGCTTCGAACTGGGTCAGCACCCGATACACCGTCGCCAGGCCGATGTCCTCGCCGTGCTCGAGCAGGTGGCGATAAATATCCTCGGCGGTCATGTGCCGCGGCTTGGCCTGTTCCAGCAGACCCAGGATCCGCAGACGCGGATGGGTGACCTTAAGGCCTGCATTGCGGAGGTCATCGGATTCCATCGTAGTCCTTGAGCTGTCCAACCATCCCGAGCGCCGGCGCTTCAGTCCGCAGCAGCGAGGCCGCAACGGCGGATGAACGCGTCCGTGACTCGGCCGCGTGACGAGGGCTTCAGTGTATCATCGGCCCCTGTTTCGACTGCCCGACCTGACGCGAACCCGATGCGCAAGCTCCTGCTGGTCCTTTTCGTTGCCCTGTCCACCGCGGGCTGCGGCATTCTCTACAAGCAGCCGATCTACCAGGGCAACCTCCTGGAAAAGACCAACGTCGATCAGCTCCAGACCGGCATGAGCAAGCAGCAGGTGCTGGTGCTGCTGGGCACGCCGTCGATCGAAGACCCCTTCCATCACGAGCGCTGGGACTACACCGCCAGCCAGCGCGTGGGCCGACTTGGCCACACCGAGTTCAAGAACCTCACCCTGTATTTCGAAGGCGACACCCTCGCCCGCTGGGAAGGCGACTACTTCCCGGAGCAGGACGAACAACTCGCCAAGGCCGCGCCCAAGCAATTCGGCCGCAATCTGGCAAAGGAAAAGGACAAGAAGCGCCGGCACTGACGGCTGCAAAAAAAGCGGAGCCTGGCTCCGCTTTTTTTATGTCCCTACCCCGGCTTGCGCCGGTCTTCGGCGCGCTTGTCCTCGACCCGCTTGCGCCGCGCCTCCTTGGGATCGGCTTGCAACGGTCGCAGCAATTCGACGCGGTCGCCGTCGCGCAGCAGCGCATCCAATTCCACCCGCACGCCATACACGGCATAGGCCACCGCTTCGGTGTCCTCGCTCCATCCGGCCGCCACGATCGCGTCGCGCACGGTCGCGGGCTCGGGCAGTTCCAAGGCCACGCGCTCATAGCGTCGCGGCCACGCGCGCAGCACTTCGACCTTCATGGCCTGGGGCCGGTGGCCGCGGCGGCAGACGACGAGGACTCCGCATCAGGCGAATCGGCGATGCGCACGAAATCATCCACCATGCGATCGGCCAGGCTCTGGAACCCGATCGCCAGCGCCGGCGCTAGCAAGCGCACCGCGGGTTCGAAATCCAGCGTCAGGGTGACCTTGCAGGCGGACTCGTCCAGGGCATGAAACTCCCAGCGCCCGCTCAATTTGCGGAACGGGCCGTCCACCAGCTTCAAGTCGATGTGGTGCGGCCCCCGCAGCGTGTTGTGCGTGGTGAACCAGGTCCGCAGGGCGCCCAGGCCCAGGTCCAGGCGCGCGACCATGTGCTCGTCGTCGGCCTCCAGCACCTGCGCCGCGTCGCACCAGTCGAAGCGGCGCGGATAGGCGGCCACGTCGTTCACCAGAGCGAACATGCGTGCGGCCGAGTGCTCGACCAGGGCGGAACGGCGGATCGTAGGCATCGGATTCGGGCGCCAACTCAGCGGTGCCAACGCGCGCGCCAGCATGTGACAATGGCGCGATGGCAAAGAATTCCAGCAACAAGACCGGCAAGGATAAAGGAAAGCCGGCCAAGGGCGGCAGCGAGGCAGTCAAGACGATCGCGCTGAACAAGCGTTCCCGCCACGAATACCACCTGGAGGAGCGCTTCGAAGCCGGCCTGGCCCTGCAGGGCTGGGAGCTGAAGGCCATTCGCGCCGGGCGCGCCAACATCGTCGACGCCTACGCGATGATCCGCGAGGGCGAGATGTTCCTGTACGGCTCGCAGATCACCCCGCTGATCTCCGCGTCCACCCACGTGGTCGCCGAGGACCGCCGCACCCGCAAGCTGCTGCTGCACCGGCGCGAGATCGATCGCCTGATCGGCCGCGTGCAGCGCGAGGGCTACACGGTCGTGCTCACCGCGCTGTACTGGAAGGGCAACAAGGTGAAGGCCGAAATCGCCCTGGCCAAGGGCAAGCAGGCCCACGACAAGCGCGAAGCCAGCAAGGAGCGCGACTGGGCGCGCGAAAAGCAGCGCCTGATGCGGCGACATAACAAAAACGCGTAGCCATTAGAGCGCTCGATTGGCGCTCGCTCTTTGCGAAAGGCATTTGTTTTTCCCCGCACACCCCACGATGTGTGGAGGGCAGGCGGCGCCGGTGGGCAGGCGTGACTGTCGGCGGCATGGATGCCGCCGACAAGCCTCCATGGACGGATTCACGGCGTGTCACGACTGCCCACCGGCGTCGCCTGCCCGCCCGGACTCCGCACCGCTTCGCTTTATGCAGTGGCGTCTTCGCCCCGCTCACCAGGCAAGGTGAAATAGAATACCGCGCCCTCGCCTTCCCGCCCTTCAGCGCGGATGCGTCCGCCGTGGCGCTCGACCACGCGCTTGACCGAAGCCAGGCCGATGCCGTGCCCACTGAACTCCTCCTGCGAATGCAGGCGCTGGAACGGACGGAAGAGCTTGTCGATGTACGCGGGCGGGAAACCGGCGCCGTTGTCGCGCACGTAAAATTCGGTCTCGCCGCCGGGCAGCTCGACCGCGCCGAAATCGATCATGGCGTGCTCGCGGCCGCGGGTGAATTTCCATGCATTGCCCAGCAGATTGCCGAGCAGGTTGCGCAACAGCGGGGCGTCGCCGATGGCGACCAGGCCAGGCATGATGCTGAGCGAAATCTCGCGCTCGGGTTCGTCGGCGCGCAGCTCGTCGATCACGTCCAGCGCCATGCGGCTCAGATCGACCTCTTCCCGGCGCACCTCGGCGCGGCCCAGCCGCGAGACCTGCAGGATCGCGTCGATCAGTTCGCCCATGCGCAGGGCGGCCTTGCGCACGCGCCACAGGTAATCGCGGCCGCCTTCATCCAGCTGGCTTTCGTAACGCTCGATCAGCACGCGGCTGAAACCGTCGATCGAGCGCAGCGGCGCGCGCAGGTCGTGGGAGACGCTGTAGGCGAAGGCTTCCAACTCCTGGTTGGCCTGGCTCAGCTCGCGCGTGCGCATGGCCACGCGTGCCTCGAGGGTGCGGTTGAGCGCCTGTACGCGCGCCTGTGCGCGCACGCGCTCGGTCACGTCTTCGACCTGCACCAGGCCGCTGATGTCCTGGCCGACGTTGCCGGGCATCGGCGCGAAGGTCAGCTGCGCCTGGCGCGGCAGGTCGCCCTCGCGGCGCAGATGGCGGGTCACACGGTGGATGCCGCCGCTATCGGTTTGACCCTCATCCCACAACGGCAGCGTGGTCTCGTCGCCATCGAACAGCGAATCGAAACGCAAGCCCACGAGCGACTGCAGATCGCGACCGACGATGCGCCCAAGGGCAGGATTGGCTTCGACGATCCGGCCTTCGCTATCCAACATCGCCTTGCCGATCGCGGAATGTTCCATCGAACTGCGGAAGCGCTGCTCGCTGCGCCAGAAATCCTCGGTCATGCGCTTGGCGATCACCGTCGCGCGGTCTTCGGTGCGCGCCAGCGTCCAAGCGATGCCGTACAGCAGGAAGCTGGCGAAGACGCCCAGCGCCAGCAGTCCCTGCAGGCCCTTCAGGCGCGGCGCCACCACCATGGCCGGCGGCGAATCGAATTCCACCCGCCAGGTGCGTCCGTAGGCACTCAACATGTGGCCGTGATGGAAGAGCGATTCCGCTTGCGCTCCCGCTCGGGCGAACAACGGGCGATGGCCCGCGCCGACCTCGAAGATGCGCAGCCCCGTCCCGTCGTACTCGTTGCCCAGCGCCGAGCGCACGTACGCGTCAATGGCGAATGGCAGCGCCACCCATCCCTGCAACTGCTGCTCGCGCGCAGCCGGCGTCTGCGGGCGCTCGCCGTTGAGGTAAACCGGGACGAACAGCATGAGCGCCCCTTCACGCGCCTGGACCGGCCGGCTGAGCTGGGGCGTGCCGCTTTGCAGCGCGGACTGCAGGGCTTCCTGTCCAGCAGGATCGGCCAACAGATCGCGGCCGATGGCCGCAATGTTCTCTGCGCTCCGAGGCTCCAGGTACAGGACGGGCGCATAGCGTGGACGCATGCCGTGCGGCTCGATGTTCAGCTGCCCGTAGCCGGCGGCGCGCCATTCCAGCTGCAGATCGTCGAGCGCATTGCTGCTCACATAGCCGACGTAACCCAGGCCCTGCACCTCCGGAAAGCGTGCGCGCAGATTCATGCTGTCCGCGTAGTCCGCCCACTGCTGCGGCGTCGGCCGCTTCATCGATGCGAACAAGGCGGTGGCGCCGCGTCCGACCAATTCGTAATAGACCAGGCGCTGGCGCAGCCGGTCGATCATCTCGGCCGTGTGCGCCTCGAAGCGGCCCTGGGCGGCGCGCAGCTCGCGCTCGCGCGCGTAGTGCCAGGTGACGGTCACCAGCACCAAGGCGCCCAGCAACATCAGCAGCGCCAGCACGTAACCGGCGCGCGGCATCAGCAAGGAACGGAGCTGCGTGGTCGTATCGGGTTCGGGGGTACCCATGGCCCAAGCATACAAGCCTGAGTCGTGCTGCAAAGGGAGAGCCCGCCGAAACGGGCTCTGTGTCGCGAGACTAGATCCGGTTCACGCGGAACTTGCGGCCCTTGATCTTGCCGGACTGCAGCCGTGACAACGCCTTGTCGGCCAGATTGCGTTGGATCGCCACATAGCTGCGGGTAGCGAAGACATCGATCTTGCCGATCGCCTCGACCGGGAGCCCCGCGTCGCCCGTGATCGCGCCGACGATGTCGCCCGGCCGCAGCTTGTCGGTGCGGCCGGCGTCGATGCGCAGCGTCACGCTCGATGCGGCCGGTGCGGAGCGCGCCCGCAGCGTGGCCAGCGTCGGCCGTTCCCAGCGGATGGCGATGCCCAGTTGCTGCGCCAGCGCCGTGGAGCGCGGCAACTCGCGCGGCGTGCACAGGGTCAGGGCGATGCCGTTGCGTCCGGCGCGGCCGGTCCGGCCGATGCGGTGCACGTAGGTATCGGCGTCGTTGGGCACGTCGTAGTTGATCACCGCGCCCAGGTCGTGGATGTCCAACCCGCGTGCGGCGACGTCGCTGGCTACCAGCACATTGCAACTGCGGTTGGCGAAGCGGACCAGCACCTCGTCGCGATCGCGCTGCTCCATGTCGCCGTGCAGCGCCAGCGCCGAATAGCCCAGGTGCGCGAGGGACGAGGCCACTTCATCGATGTCCCGCTTCATGTTGCAGAACACCACCGCGGATTCCGGCTTGTATTCCAGTAGCAGGCCAGCCAGCGCCGCGGGCTTCTGCGCGGGGTCGACGTCGAAGAAGCGCTGGTCGATCGTCGCCTGCTGCGTGGCGCCTTCCACGGTCACTTCCACTGGGTCGCGCAGGATGTTGCCGGCGATGGCCCGGATCGAGTCGGGATAGGTGGCGGAAAACAACAGCGTCTGCCGATTGGAAGGTGTCTTGCCGACGATCTCCCGGATCGGTTCCTCGAAGCCCATGTCGAGCATGCGGTCGGCCTCGTCGAGGACCAGCATCCGCACGTCGCGCAGGTCGAGCGCGCGTTTGCGCAGCAGTTCCTGCACGCGGCCCGGCGTGCCGACCACGATATGCGGCGCGTGTTGCGCGAGCGAGGCCAACTGCGGCGCCAGTGCGACGCCGCCGGTGAGCGTGGTCAGCTTGACGTTGGGAATGCCGGTCGCCAGCTTGCGGATGTGCTTGGCCACCTGATCGGCCAGTTCGCGCGTGGGACACAGCACCAGCGCCTGCAAGCGCACCGCAGGATCGATGCGGTGAAGCAGCGCCAGGCCGAACGCGGCCGTCTTGCCGCTGCCGGTCGGCGCCTGCGCGATGAGGTCGCGCCCTTCGATCAACGCAGGCAGGCTCTGCGCCTGCACCGGCGTCATCTGTACGTGGCCCAGCGCATCCAGGCCCTGGAACAGGGCGGGATTGAGCGGCAAATCGGTGAATTCGGACATACGCCATGATACGGGTGTTTGTCGGCGCTACCCGCTTCGGCTGCCCGCAACCGATATGCGCCGGGGAGCACAGCTCCCCGGCGCATATCTCCGCAAGGAGGTTCGCTCCTCAGTACATGCCCAACACGGAGAGCGCGGCGAACGGTGTTTCGGCTACGACCAGCAGGTAATAGTCACCCGCCGCCGGCTTGGTGACGAACACCGCTTCACTGTTGCCGGGTTTGACCGACTTGAGGTCGTAGTTGGTGGTCGTCGGGAAACGATCCTTGGCCATGTAGATGGACACGTCGCCGGAGCCACCGTACGTACGCAGGGTCAGACTGGTCTTGCCCGCTGGCACCACGAGTCTGTACAGGATGGTTTCACCCAAGGCGCCGGTCTGACTGGTGGCTGGAATCCGATTGGTCAGCAGGATGCCTTGATCGGGTGGAATGTCCTGGGTTGCGGCAAACGCCGCGGCTGCGGCATTGACGATCCCGGGTCCCTGCGGCTTGTTGATGGGCGGCACTACGGTCCACGGCGTCGCGGTGGAACGCAGCACGCTCTTTACCTGCGCAAGGGTCAGCGGCGCATGGCCGGAGGCGACCGCCGCGCTCTGCATCATCGCGACCACGCCGGCCACGTGCGGGCTGGCCATCGACGTACCGATCATGCCGACCACGGCATCGCCGCCCGGACTGGGGACCGGGTCCTGCGTGCCGGTATTGCCGAGCGACCAGATCCAGTGGTCATCGGGGTCTGCACCACTGATGGCGTTTCCGCCCGGCGCCGAGATCGTCACTGCGCCGCCGAAGTTGGAGAAGTACGAGCGCGCACCGTCGCTGCCGTTGGCGCCGACCGTGACCACGCCCTTGCAGCCGGCGGGCGAGTACTTGCTGGCATCGTCGTTCCAGTTACCGGCGGCGACCACCACGACCGTGCCGCGGCTGTTGGCGCTGTCGATGGCACCCTGCGTCACCGGATCGGTTGCGCAGGAATAGCCGCCGCCCAGGCTCATGTTGATCACTTCGGCGGGCGTGGTGTTGGCGGGCACTCCGCTCACACTGCCGCCCGAGGCCCACACGATCGCGTCGGCGATGTCGGAGATGTAGCCGCCGCCGTGGCCGAGCACGCGTAGCGGCTGCACCTTGGCGTTGAAGGCGACGCCGGCCACGCCCTTGGCATTGTTCGTCAGTGCCGCGACGGTGCCGGCGACGTGCGTGCCATGGAAAGAACTGGGATAAGGACCCACCCAGTCGCCCGGATCGTGGGCATCGGCATCGCGTCCGTCGCCATCGCCGGCAACATCGACGTCGCTGATGAAGTCGTAACCGGGGACGATATTCCCGCCAAGATCGGAATGGTCGAGGTAACCGGTATCGATTACGGCGACGACCACGCCTGCACCGGTGGAAATACCCCAGGCGTCCGGCGCCTGGATACCCGCGGTAGCGTGGGTGTAATGCCACTGCAAGCCGAAGTAGGTGTCATTGGGCATGAGCGCCAGCGCCTGCATGAGGCGGTCGGGCTGTGCGTATTCCACCATCGGGTCGGCACGCAGTTGCGTCAGCAGGGCATCTGTCTCGACCGGATCGAGGCCACGCGAGAGCCGGACCAGGTCCGCTCCCACGCTCACCTTGCGCAGATACTTCAGGCTCAGCGCCGTGCGCTTGCCGTCGTCCTGCAACGCCACGCCCGCCACACCGGCGCGCATCGCCGCAGCGCTTACCGACTGCAGCAGCGCATCGCTGCTACGTGCCGAGGGACTGCCGCTCTTATACTTGATGATGAAGCGGTCGAAGCGGGTCTGCTGTGCGAGTACCGGCAGCTTGGCGGTACGCGCGGGCTTGGCCGGCGATGCTCCTGCCGTAGCGAACGCAGTAAGTGGGTAAGCCGTGAAGCCGCTTGGCGCCGACGCAGAATGCGACAAGGTCGAAGCGAAGGCCGTCAGCGCGGTAACGACGGCCGTGGCCAACAGGCCGGCACCTAGAACGCGAGTGCGATGTTTCATTTCTCTCTCCACTGAAATAAAAGCCGTTACAGATCGAAACCGAAGCCGATGCCTGCCGACTGGTCGTCGTTGCCGAAAGCACCGCCCAGGCTGAAGGACGCGCGCTCGCCGATCTGCTTCGAGTAGCCCACCGACATCGCGCTCTCGCCGTTCTGCCAACCGGCGCCCACCGCGACGCGGCCACGCGGGCTGCGGCCGCCGGCGGCGTTGATCGCCATGTTCATCATTGCGGCGTTCATTGCGCCCATCCGATCGATGCGCTTGTCCTGCTCACCCAATCGATTCCACACGTCCTGGTTGAGCTGGGCGAATGAAGCGTCCAACCCCTCCAGGCGGCTGTCGGTGTAAGCCTTCGCACTGGTCAGCGTTTGTGTCGCTGTGGTGTCGGTGTAGGTCTTGGCACTGGCGATCGCGGCCTGGTCGCCGGCCTGCATCTGGCTGAGGTTGACCGCATCGGTCGCCTGGGTACCGGCCGCAACGTTGGTGATCTGTCGCCCCTGGCCGGCACTGCCGACCGAGACCGTATTGGCGCGATCCGCCACCGATCCCTGGCCAATCGCCACCCCGCCATCAGCGGTCACCGTGGCGCCCTGCCCGATCGCCGTGCCATTGCTTGCGCTCACGCTGGAATCGGCGCCGACCGCCACCGAGTTGTTGGCGCCGCCGCCGATCGAACTGTTGTTGCCGACCGCCGTGCTGTTGCCGCTGCCGACGGTCGAACCGTTGCCGACCGCGGTATCGTCGGTGTCATTCGCGTGGCTGCCGTTGCCAACCGCAATACCGTTGCCGGTGCCGACCGGCAGGGACGCGCCTGGGGTACCGCCACCAGGCTGCAATTGCGACAGTTGGGTCTGGATGCTGGTTAGCGCGTTATCGATGGCACTGAACGTCGAACCGATGTTGCCGAAGGTGGTGCCTTGGATGGTGTAGCTGGGCGCACTCAGGAGGCCATTGGCATTGAATGTCGCCCCGCCGCCGAACAGCGAGGCTACCGACGACAACTGGCTGAAGTTCACCGCATCCATTGCATTCGTGCCGGCACGCAAGTTGCCGATCGTCGTGCCTGTGCCGCCGGCCAGGGTCAACTGGCCTTTGCTGGCATCGTCGTAGGCGACCGCGTTGGTGATCGCACCGGCGACGTTGCCGATCTGGGTCTCCAGGCTGTCGACACGCCCCTCGACCACGGTGACACGACCATTGGTGTCGAATAGCTGACTGCCGTTGACCGCGTCGGTACTGCTCGCACTGAGATTACCCGCGGCCACATTGGTGACGACGGTGCCACCGGCGCCGGCCAGCGTGAGTTGGCCCTTGCTGGCATCGTCGTAGGTCACGGCACTGGCGGCCACCGTATCCACGGCCGCGCTCACGGTGTCGAGCTGCGACTTGTTCACGGCGTCGTTGGCCTCGGTGCCGTCGGCCACGCCGGTGATCTGGCGAGTGGTTCCGAACCATTCGTTGCCCACGGCGATGGTGTTGGCGCGAGTAGCCAGCGAGTCGGAGCCCAGGGCGACCGAGTTGTCGCTCATCACCCACGAATTGGCGCCGATGGCGATCGAGTTGTCGTTCCATGCACGGGCGAAAGAACCGATTGCAATCGATCCCGTGGCCAACGACTGTGCAATTCCACCGAGCGCGACCGAATCGTTGCCGAAGCCATGCGCGCCGGCGCCTACAGCGGTCGCGTTGGTTCCATCCGCCGCCGTCGCCTGCGATATGCAGAACCAGCCCTGGCAGTCGTAAATGCTGCCGATCGCCACCGAGCCGTTGCCATTGGTCAGACTCCACGAACCGATGGCGACGCTTTGATTCCCGAAGGCGGCGGCGTTGCCGCCCATCGCGATGGCGGAATTGGCATTGGTGGCGACATAGCTGTCCGCACCGATGGCCATGCTGCCAGCGCCCAAGGCGTTCGCGCCGGCGCCGAATGCGGTGCTGAAGTCACCTGCCGCGACGGCGGAATCGCCGTAGGCGCTGGAGGCGACGCCGGAGGCCTGGCTCCAGGTGCCGGTAGCAGTGGCGTAATCGCCGGCATAGCTGGCGGCACCGATGCTGATCGCGTCGGGCCCGCTGGCATAGCTCTCCGCGCCCAAAGCGGTCGCCAGATTGCCAAGTGCCTGGGCGCCCTCGCCCTGCGCAACGGAGTAGTCGCCCAACGCGACACTGCCGAAGCCGCCGGCCGTGCTGAATTCGCCGGCCGCCACCGCACCCTCACCCACCGCGGTCGTGCCCGTGCCCAGTGCCAAGCTGCTGCCGCCCAGGGCGGTCGAATACATGCCATCGGCATTGCTATTGGCGCCGTAGGCGCTGCTGTCGACACCATTGGCGATGCTATTGAAACCGACCGCGGTGCTCGTCTCGCCTGCGGCCAGGCTATTCGCGCCGAAGGCGCTTGAACCGACGCCAGTGGCGGCGCTGTCGGCGCCGACCGCCGTTGCGCCATCGGCGGTCGCGACGCTGTTGCGGCCCGCAGCGAGCGCACCATCGCCCGATGCGGTCGGCAGGTCGCTGCCGTCGCCGGCCCCGTCGGCCGCCAGATAACCACTAGTGGTTACCGCGCTGATCCCGGTAACCGTCTGTTCGAAGACGCGGCAGTCGATCTGCGAACTGCCTTCGCCGTCGGCGTTACGGACGCTGCAGGTGTCCCCGTTGCGCTCGATCGTCAGTTGCTGCGCAGAAGCGGGCGGTGTCGCCGCTACCAGGCCGCAGGCAAGCGCCGTAGCACCCATCACCACACGCCCCGACTGCTTTCGTCCGCCCTTCTTGCCCTGGCCGGTAGCCAGTTCCGATACCACCACGACCGTCTGCTTCGCGTGGCTCCATACCCGACAGAAAACCTTGTTCATCTACCCCTCTTGCTTCATAAGGCAAAACGACGCCCTGCCCCGGCCCAGGAGAGCCGGGAGCTGCCGTTGTCGTCTAAGACCGTTGCTGTGAAGACCCGCCCGAGCCATGGGCAAATGTCGGCAGTTGACTGGAATCGGATGTGGGGGAACCGCGTCGCCAACTCGCCTGGCGGAAACTAAGCGTTGCGCGCATGGGCTGTCACACACGCTCCGCTCACCGAATACTCACCGCCTTCTCATGCCGGTTATCGGGCGCGCCTGCAATGTCAGAATGCAGGGCTTTGCCGTAGCAAAACTCCCTTATCGTGAATTCCTGGAACAGGCTCGTGCGCTGGTTCTGCAGCGCGCCGGTCGCCGACGCATGCGACCGCTACAACGCACCCATCATGCAGTTGCTGATGCTGGTGTATGCACTCTTTCCTCCCATTGCATGGGGTTGGCGATTTCTCTCTGGCAGTGCTTTCGAAAGCGGCGACTTTACGACCGCCCTGATGGCTGACGCTGTGGTCGCGCTACTGTCGATGGGCGGATTCATGCTGATTCGACGTGGCAGGTTCAGGGCCTCCGTGATCCTGTTCGTGGCTTCCCTGCTTTGCTCGGTCGAGATTCAATTCCTCATGCTGAGTGCGCCATGGCGAGTCCTCGACGCCGAGACTCCCATGGCCCTCTCACTGGTGATCAGTGGCGTCATGCTCGGCCGGCGCATGCTGTGGCTGGTTTTCGGGGCTATGGTCGCGATGTTCGCCAGCGGCTACGTCATCGATTTTGGCAACGGCTATTCGATGCATGCCCTGGCTTGTGATGCATTGCAGAGCTTTCCCTCGATCGCCGTTGTGTTTCTGCTGATTGCGCTGGTGCTCGACCGCTACATCCTGGCATTGCGCGAGAGGCTCCTGGAGTCCGAAGCCCAGGAACGGCAACTGAGGCAAGAGATGGAGGCGCGCGAACACGCGCAGGTGAAACTAATCCACGCGCAGAAGATGCAGGCGACCGGCAGACTCGCCAGCGGCATCGCGCACGACTTCAACAATGTCCTCGATGTGATCCTGGGTTACGCGGCGCAGCGCGGACGCATGCTCGAACTGGAGGGCCATGCAGCGCGGGAAGAAGCCATCACCACATCGCTGACAGGCATCGAAGCCGCCGCAATGCGTGGCGTCGCGATCACGCGCAAACTACTGGCTTTCAACCGTCATGAACGGTCCCAGCCGCAGGTATTCGACGCTACCCAGGCCATCGTCGATATTCGGCCCATGCTTCGGCAGCTATTGCCGCCCCATATCTGTCTCGCCATCCCGGAAGAACAGGCGCCGGCCTACATCCTCTTCGATCGCGGCGAATTCGAGCTCATGCTGCTCAATATTGCCGCCAATGCCCGCGATGCGATGAGCCAGGGCGGACGTTTCGCTATCCGGCTGGTGACTGAGAACGGCGGCCGGGTCTGCATATCGCTTTCCGATACAGGCCACGGAATGAACGCGATGCTGCAAAAGCGGATCTTCGAACCCTTCTTCAGCACGAAGCGCGCGATGGGAGGGACCGGGCTTGGACTAGCGGTCATCCACGATCTGCTGATGGCCGCCGGCGGCTCGATCGCCGTCGAGAGCGAGGTAGGAAACGGCAGCACATTCCATGTGCGCATTCCCTCCGCGGAGGCACCTGCGCAGTAATCGGCCGTCAGCCGGCCTCACGATAGATGTCGCTCAGCACATAGCCCTTGCCGTGTACCGCCATGAGCGGCAACGGCTCGCCGCATTGGGTAGCCACCTTACGCCGTAGCCGATGGACCAGCGATTCAATTCGATGGGGGTCGTAGTCGTGCACATCATCCGTCACGGCAGCGACCAGTTGCTCGCGCGTGACCAATTGGCCCAGCGCGTTGGACAAACGGCTCATTACCCGCTGCTCGGTCTTGCTCAATGCCACGGAACGCCCGTTGGGCGAAGTCAAACACCAGTCGCCCGCGTCGAAGTTCCAGCGCTGCGCCGCTACTGGAGCAGCACGCCCGCGAAGGCGGCGTGCGAGGCTGCGCAGGTTCGCTGCCAGCAGATCGAGTTGAACCGGCTTCATCAGGTAGGCATCCGCACCGTGGTTCAAGCCTCGCAACTGATGGGCCATTTCCACGTAACCGGTAAGCATGATGATGCCGATATGAGGCAGTAGTGCGCGCACCGCCTGGCCCACACTGAAACCATCCGCATCCGGCAGGCCGAGGTCCAGGACGACGATGTCGGGCACCTCGGTATTCAGCCGGTCATACAATGCTGCGGCCGAGCTCACGCCGCTGACGGAGAAACCGTAATCGGTCAATCCCGGCAGCAGGACTTGTTCGCGCAGATCGACATCGTCCTCGAGCAGGAGAATCCGTAGCCCGTCGCCCGCCGGTAATACCATTACGTCGTTTCTCCAGGCGATACGCCCGCGCGGAAGGGGCGCAGTCTACCTGAGCGGCGTGGTCGTCCCGTAGGAAATAGATTCCATTTCTGGAGCCGGTTGTCCTGAAAGGAATGCCACCTCAGCCCTGAACCAGCAGTCGGGCCTGGATGTAGATCGTTACGCACATGCTTGCGAAAGCCAGCCACGCATACGGCCATAGCAGCGGCATGCCAACGAGTATCAACGAGTCGCTGCCGCCCGGTATCAGAGCCGCACCGATCCCCATCAATCCTCCGCCGATCAGGCAGCGGCCAATCCTGGCAGCGTTAGGCACCCTGGGTCTCAAACCCGCAGTCCAACCACCGAGCCCCGCTCCCACCAGCAGCGCAGCGAACAGCATTGAATCCCGCATCGCATCGACCGTATCGCCGCGCGCCAGCTCGCCAAGCGTCTGTGTGTACGACCAGCCGCCCACCGTCAGAAAGGCCACCAGAAACGCAATGCTACTGACTGTGGTGGCGATATGCGGCGACCATATGTAGCGCAATGGACCAGAACCCGTCCGCCAGATCTGCCATCCATGGGTGACCAGCCGCATGGCCAGCGTCAGGATGAACAGTGCAGCCAGCCAACCGGGCTCTTGGAGAATGATGGTGTTCCCGGCGAGGTGCTCGGGACCCGGCACCCGCGACATGGCGAGGCATCCGGCAAAGAATCCGACCGGCGTCGCCAGATACGCCCATTGGCCCGAGCCGATTCTTGCGATCGTCCCGATGGCGCAGGAACGATTACAGAACGCGCCTATGCCAATCACGACGCCTCCGGTGGCAGAAGCCACACTCGTGACATAGCCACCCGGCGTCGTCGACAGCAGACCCGCCAGTTTCAGGAGCGCAAGCCCTCCACCGACTACGATCGATGCCTCGATCAGCGAAAGCAGGCGTCCCGGCCGGTGCTCGGACACGAGCTCAACGATGGACGCTACGGCGCAGGCTCCGCCGCGTTGGGTCGCGAAGCCAAAAAGTCCGATCGCCACCAATCCAATCAGTAAATTCGCGGTTCCCATCGGGAGAACCCAGGCCGCGCTTCATCGCGTCGACTTCATCTCATCTGGTAGGGATGGAAGATGTGATCCTTCTTTGCCACCTTCACGTGACAGGCATGCCCGCAGTCGGATTTGCTGGCGGCATCCGCCGTCCAGTTATCGGCGGCCGCGTCGTAATTGAACAACGCATAGCCCCATCCGCCACTCTTCGGGAAGCGCTTGCTGTCCTTTTCGATCACGAAAGCCTGGCTGAACACGTCCGGCACGTCCACTGCGAACGGCGCCTCTGTGCTCTTCTTGAACTTCCACTGCAATTTGGCGATCTTCGACCCTTCCGGAAACGGCTTGCCGTTGCCAGGGACGCCAGCCTTGTAGGCCTGGATCATGGTGGGATTGGCGACAATCACCTTGAGCACTTCATCGGTTCGCGCGGACGACACCACGGACCAATCCTCATAACCCTTGAAGTCCGCGAATGCGATACCGCTCGGAGACTTCAGGGTGTACTTGTTTTGCTTGGGGGACGCGTAAAGGCCTGCGCCCACCAGTAGGGCAAGCGCGGCGACAGCGATCGAGAACGTAAGCTTGCGCATCTTGGGCTTCTCGTTTGTGGTGCCAGAAGGAATCTACGCTCGTGGTCGGAGCGGAACTCTCACCCGTTTGGGCGATCCCGGTGAGAGGGCGGGGGTCGGCGCGGAGCGGGATCTACCACGTAACCGCTGCCTCGACGGACGCATACCGGCTGTTGGAGCCACCGACGGCGCGAATCGCATCGTCGATGCGGTAGTCCACGAACTCGGCGGCGAACGAAACGCGCTCACTGAACTGCCAGTCCGCGCGCAACTGCAGATACTTGCCGGTTCGTCGCCCTGCAACGCCGGCCGTTCCATCGAGCGGGACATCGGGCTGCAGGTACACCGCATCCTCCGTGGTGTCTCGCCAGACGACGGCCTCGGCAACGCCCAGGACCAGGTGGTCCGTCGGCGCAATCTGCAGCGACGGTTTGAACTGAATGAGATTGACGTAACCCGTCAACGCGGCCCGCGAGAACGAATAGGAGCCGTTGGGGAAAAGTGGATTGAAAGTTTCCACGCGCCCATCGCCGGCGCGACGATCGCCCGAAGCGGCATCGAGCTGCAACCCGATGCGCGGGTTCCATGGCCGGGCGAATGTGTATCCACCGCGCGCCCCAGCCGCCCAGGCCTGAACATCCGAGGCACCGATGCGCCCCCACTGCCACATGCCTTCCACATCCCAGTCGAGGCCGTGGTCTTCGGCTTCCCGGACCCAACGCACATCGATCGCGTGCCGGCGTTCGCGTCCCTCGACGTCGGCGATCTGCGCATCGTCGTTGCGAACCGAGGCGTAGTACCCGATGAACTTGCCGGCACTATGAGTCTTCCGTTCGACGCGCAATAGATTCAGGCGCGCTTCGGGCCCGCTCTCGTCGTCGAAGGCTTCATCGGCGGAATACTGAACCGGGCGCCCGACGAATGCGTCGACAGTCCAGGCGCCGCGCGCGGCGCGAACCCAAACGGCATCGAAGGCCTGCCGGACATTGGGCGCATCACGTACCGACAGGAATCGCTGCTGGCCGAAGGCGAACTCCTGGCGACCGGCCTGCACCCTGATCGTCCCATCATTCCAAGGACGTGAATATGCGATCCATGCCGTGCGCAGGTCGGTGGGATTGCGGTCCGTCGGGGTCGGCTGCCGTTTGCCGAACGTGCGTACGTCCTCCAGCGCGGCGTGCACGGTCCATCGCTCGGTCAGCGTCACGTCCGCATGCAATTGCAGGCGCTGCAGGAAGGCGCTGTCCGTACCCGTTTGTCCACGCGTGCCGAAGGCCGGAGCGTCGAACACTTCGAACCGCTCGCGCCAATCGACTCCCGCGTCGATCCTGGACTGGGCATGCGCGAGCGGCGACGCGCCCGCGCATGCAGCGAACAACCAGAGGGGGCGCAAGTACTGCCGCGCCCGCCTCGCTCCCGGGAGCGCGCTGGTTTTCACCGGCGACGCTCACCGAACGCATGAGGCTTCACCCTGCCCTCCGCCCCTACCGTAGTCCTGTCCTCGCGCTGGAACGCATGACGCGTCAAGGATGGGACCTGCTCGCCGATGAGGATGCCCAGCAGCCCTACCAGTGCGATCACCGGCGGCGCCGGCGATCGCACATGGAGCAGCGCGTAGACGATGCCAACCAGCAAGCCGGCGCCGAGCGACAACAGGTAGGGCTTCATGGCCGCCTCCTACTACGCGGTTTTCTTCGCGGCTTCCTGCGCGCGGATATAGCTTTCGACGACCGCGGCGTAGTTCGGCGCAACGATGCCGTAGAGCTTAGCGAGATCCGCCGCCTCCGGACGAGCCCAGGTGCGATGCGATTCGCACAGTACCGCGTTGGCGGTCGTCGGGACGATGCCGGCCTGCGCGAAGCGGGCGAGCGTCGTTCGCGAGGCCATCTCGCTGGGATCGCCCGACGCGTCCATCACTGCATACACATCGAACCCGGCGGCCTTGGCATCGAGCGCGGGGAACATTACGCAAACGCTCGTCCACACCCCCGCCATGATCAGGGTCTTGCGTCCGGTCTTGCGAACCGCCTCGACAAAGTCTTCGTTGTCCCATGCGTTCACTTCGCCCTTGCGCGGGACGAATACGGCATGTGGCGCGTTTTCGTGGATCTCTGGCATCAGGGGACCGTTGGGGCCGTTGGGTTCCGATGCGGTAGTGATGACGGGAATGTTCAACAGTGTGGCGAGCTTCGCAAGCATCGTCGTGTTGGCGCGCAACTCCGCGACACCGATGTCCTTGACGGTCTGGAACAGTCCTGACTGGTGGTCCAGAAGCAGGAGCAAGGCGTCTGACACATCGAACAACGCCTGCCCGCCTCCGGACGCAACCACCTTGTGTTTCATCGTCATCGCTCTACTCCTCCGCAATGTGCGGTTTGTCTTGGGTGAGCACAGTCTGCAGCGGTCGTCGCAAGCTCGACATCACTCTTTTGGGGAGGTCAGGCCATACCTTGGTCTGATGGTTCCAGACCAGAAGGCGATTGGCGATGCCGCGCAAGGCGACTAGCTTTTTCGAACCTCCTCTCCCACCCAGGAACCCAGCGATGCAAGCGAAGAACGTGATCTACACGGCGAAAGTCCACACCACCGGCGGCCGCGATGGCGGCATTTCGCTGAGCGAGGACGGGCGCCTGAACATCAGGCACAGCCTCCCGGGCACGGCGGGCACCGGTACGAATCCAGAACAACTGTTCGCCGCAGGCTGGTCCGCCTGCTTCGAAGGCGCCATGGGCCTTGTAGCACAGCGAATGAAAGTCGCGCTCCCGGCCGACTTGGCCATCGATGCGGAAGTGGATCTCTGCCTGAAGGATGAATCGTATTTCCTGCAAGCCCGCCTCCACGTCAGCCTGCCGGGCGTTGATCGTGGTGTCGCCGAAGCACTCATCAACTCGGCGCATCACGCCTGCCCGTATTCGAAGGCGATTCGAGGCAATATCGACGTCGAGATCCACCTGGTCGATTGACGAAGAGCCACGCTTCAGCGGAGCCCGCCATGCCCAGATCCAAGTCCCGTCCCAATCCCCCCAGCGTCGACATCGGCCTGCTGCTCTTGCGTGTAACCGCGGGTGGCTTCCTGCTACCACACGGACTCGGCAAGCTGTTCGGCTGGTTTGGCGGCCCCGGTCTTCCGGGGTTCGCCAACGAACTGCATTCCTTCGGCTTGCCTTCGCTTACGCCGCTGCCACTCCTGCTCGCGGCCGTGCAGACCCTGGCGGGTCTGTGCGTTGCCGCCGGCCTGTTCACGCGCACCTCCGCCGTTGTCGCCAGCGGTTTCCTGGCGACCACCGTTGCGCTAAACCTGTCCCACGGTTGGTTCTGGATGCACGGTGGCATCGAGTATCCGCTGCTGTGGACCCTGTCGATGGTGTCCGTCGCCTTGCTTGGCGCCGGCCGTCATTCGCTGGATGCATTACGGAGAGCCCCATGACCGACTTGATCGTTCGCAACGCCAGGATCACCACGCTGGATCCGGAGCGCCCTGCCGCAACCGGCCTAGCGGTGGCCAACGGGGTCGTGGTCGCCATCGGCGACGAGCAGAAAGTGATGGAGGAAGCGGACGCCACGACGCGTGTGATTGACGTGGGCGGCCGCCGGCTGATCCCAGGCCTCAACGACAGCCACACGCACCTGATCCGCGGTGGTCTGAACTACAACCTGGAACTGCGTTGGGACGGCGTGCGTAGCCTCGCCGACGCGATGGCGATGCTCCGGGCGCAAGTCGCACGTACGCCGGCGCCGCAATGGGTGCGTGTGGTCGGCGGCTTCAGCGAACACCAGTTCGTGGAGAAGCGCCTGCCGACGCTGGCGGAGATCAATGCCATCGCGCCCGACACGCCCGTGTTCCTGCTACACCTCTACGATCGCGCGCTACTCAACGGCGCCGCGTTGCGCGCGGTGGGATACGACGAGAAAACGCCGGATCCCCCGGGGGGTGAAATCCAGCGCGACAAGAACGGGAACCCGACCGGCCTCCTGCTCGCCCGGCCCAACGCCCTGATCCTCTACGCCACGCTCGCGGCCGGGCCGAAGCTGCCGCCGGAATACCAGCTCAATTCGACCCGGCACTTCATGCGCGAGTTGAACCGCCTCGGTGTCACCTCCGTAATCGATGCCGGGGGCGGATTCCAGAACTATCCCCAGGATTACGAAATCATCCACAAGCTGCATGCTGAGGGTGAACTCACCGTTCGCATCGCCTACAACCTGTTCACACAGAACAGGGGCGGCGAACTGGCCGACTTCGATCGCTGGACCGGCCTGCTGCAGCCACGCCAAGGCGACGACATGCTGCGTCACAACGGTGCCGGCGAAATGCTGGTGTATTCCGCGGCCGACTTCGAGGATTTCCGCGAGCCGCGCCCGGAGCTACCGGCCTCGCTGGAACCCGATCTGGAGCGTGTCGTACGACTGCTGGCGCAACGCCGCTGGCCGTTCCGTATTCATGCCACCTACGATGAAAGCATCGGCCGGATCCTCGATGTCTATGAAGCCGTCAACCGCGAGATCCCCTTCGACGGCCTGCATTGGATCGTCGATCATGCGGAGACGATTTCCGACCGCAACATCGACCGGATCCAGGCGCTGGGTGGCGGGATCGCCGTTCAACATCGCATGGCCTACCAAGGCGAGTACTTTGTCGAGCGCTATGGCGCCCAGGCCGCCGAACGAACGCCTCCCGTGCGGCGCATGCTCGATACCGGGGTCCATCTCGGAATGGGCACCGACGCCACGCGTGTGGCCAGCTACAACCCCTGGGTGGCGCTGTACTGGCTGACGACCGGGCGAACACTGGGCGGCTTGCAGATCTACGGCGAAAGCAACCAGCTTGAGCGCGAGGAAGCGCTGCGTCTTTGGACGCACGGCAGCGCGTGGTTCTCGAGCGAAGAAGGCGATAAGGGCCAATTGAAGGTCGGCCGATTCGCCGACTTCAGCGTGTTGTCAGCCGATTACTTCAGCGTGCCGGACGACGGCATCAAGGACATCACCAGCGTGCTGACCGTGGTCGGCGGCAAGGTCGTCCACGGCAGCGGCGGATTCGAGACGCTCGCACCGACGCTGCCGCCACCGATGCCCGACTGGTCCCCCGTGCGCCTGTTCGGGGGTTATCAAGGCGCGACGCTGGCCCAGGCGGCGGCCGCCTTCGCCGGGGCGCACACGCACGCGCCCGGCGAATCGTGTCACGTGCATGGGCACGGGCACGCTGCCCGCCACGAAGCGCCGGTGGGCGATTACGCTGCGTTCTGGGGTGCGCTAGGCTGTTCGTGCTTCGCCTTCTGACAGGAGCCCGCCAATGAAGATCACGGTCCCCGACTTGTTGACCTTCAACGGCGGCTATGTCGATGCAGCCGGCTTCGTCGCCCTGCAGGGATTGTTCACCGCGCATGTCACCGGCAATTTCGTGACCATCGGTGCGAGCCTCGTGCAGGGCAGCTCCGGCATCCTCGCCAAACTGCTTGCGCTACCGGTGTTCTGCCTGGTGGTTCTGCTCGCGCGTTATGCCAGTCAGCGCCTGACGCGGTTGGCCGCCACCGCGCCGCGCTCGTTGTTGGCGATCAAGTTCCTGTTGCTGGTCGTCGCGGCCGCGTTGGCGTGTGGGTGGGGGCCGTTTCTCCCCGGAGACCACGTGCCCTTGGTCGTCACCGGCATGGTGCTGGTCGCGGCAATGGCGATCCAGAATGTGATTCACCGTGTGTACTTCCCCAAGGCACCGCCGACCACGTTGATGACCGGCAGCACGACGCAGGTCATGATCGACCTCGCCGACCTGTGGCGCGGCGGGCTGGCTCCCGATGCACGGGAAGCGATCAAGGGGCGCAGCGCCACCATGGCGAAGAGCGTCGGCATTTTCGCCGTCGGCTGCGCCCTCGCGGCCCTGGCTTACGCGGGGTTCGGAATGCGCGCCTTCGTGGTGCCGCCTGTGATCGCAGCGATCACTTTGCTTCCGCGCTTTCGGACTGCAGGCCGAGGCTAGTCCGGCGGGCGGTCTCAACCGCCACCGAGCGCGGGAAACAACTGTACCTGGTCGTTCGAAACCGATAAGCGAACCATACCTTCGTTCAATGGAATGCCGAGAGGTTGGGAGTCACCGTGTGCGGCGTGGTGATGGCCACCAAGCGTAGTGCATTGGTCGCACAGACTGGTGCCATCTCCCGTTCGATCTCCCCAATAGAGGCATTCATGAAAAAGATTCTTCTTGTACTTGCCGCGGCAGGAATGCTGGCGACCACATCGGCATTCGCCGCCGTGAAAAGCGTTGTTCTCGTCCATGGCGCATTCGTCGACGGCTCGACCTGGAAGTCCGTTGCGGACATCCTGGAGCGCGACGGCTATTCCGTGTATGTCGTGCAGGAGCCATTGACTTCGCTCGATGCCGATGTCGCGGCAACACGGTCGGTGCTGGACCGCGCGGGCCCGTCGGTGCTCGTCGGCCACAGCTGGGGCGGCATGGTCATTTCGGACGCGGGCAACCATCCCTCCGCCCGCAGCCTGGTTTATGTTGCGGCGTTCGAGCCCATGGTCGGCGAAAGCGCTGGGGCGTTGCAGGCCAAGGCGCCGCCTGCCGCACAGAGCGTCGTTCCGGTTGGCGGCGGCTTCTTGCAGGTGAAGCCGGAACTGTTCCATCAGGACGTTGCCCAGGACCTGCCGGAACACGCCGTGCACTTCGCGGCGATTTCACAGGTGCCGATCGCCGCAGCTTCATTCGGTGCTGTCGCCCAGTCGCCCGCCTGGTCGACCAAACCGAGCTACGCCGTCGTTGCCACCGAGGATCGCGAGATCAACCCGGAGCTGGAACGATTCATGAGCCGTCGGGCGGGGTCTGAAACCATCGAGCTCAAGGCGAGCCATGCCGTGTTCATCTCCCACCCGCGGGAAGTTGCGGCGCTGATCGAGAAGGCTGCGCGATCTTCCGACTAGAGGAGTCGCGATCTCTATCCTTGAGGAGCAAACACCATGCATCCGTATCCGACGCCCTAGCATGAGGCCTGAGGTGCCTTGCCGCTCGTCGGCAAGGTAACGCGGAAGTCGGCACCGCCATCCTTGTTGTTCGAGGCTTCTATGTGGCCGTCATGCGCTTCCACGATGGAGCGGCAGATCCGCAATCCCATGCCCATGCCGCCTTCGCGGGTCGAATAGAAACTCTCGAACAAGCGCGGAATGCGGTCGGGTGGAATCCCGGGCCCGGAATCCTGGACGCGCACGAACACGCTCTTGGCGTCCGCAGGCCCGGTGACTATCCGCAAGCGACGACGGTCGGCAGGGACGCTGACCATCGCCTGCATCGCATTCACGCTCAAATTGAGGATCACCTGCTGCATCTCGATGCGATCGGCGTTGATGTGCTCCAGGTGCGGGGCAAGATCGAGCGAAAGTGCCACGTCGTGCGCATGTAACTCGTGCTGCAGGAAGGTCGCGACTTCCTCGACAACGCTGTTGATCGCAATCGGCTCGGCCTGCGTGGTCCGGCGCATCGCCATGCAGCGCACCCGATCCACGACGTCGGCCGCGCGGTGCGCGTCGGCGACGACCCGCGTCATCAGCGCACGCAGCTCGTCGACATTGAGATCCGGACGCGCCAGCCAGCGCAGCGCCGCTTCGCTACTCGTCGTGATTGCCGCCAGTGGCTGGTTGATCTCGTGGGCGATGGATGCCGTGAGTTCGCCGAGTACGGAGACGCGCGTCGCGTGCGCAAGGTCTGAGCGCATGGATTCGAGTGCGCTGCGCGCCGCCACCTGTTCCGTAATGTCGATCAGTCCGACGAGCACGATTCCTTTCGTGCGCATCTCCGGCGTGGCGATGATAAGCATCAGCACGTCGACCTCGTTTCCGTCCAGGGTGAGCATCCGTGCTTCCCCCTGAAATCCGGCTTCGCCCCGGAAACCTGCCGCGAAACTGTCGCGTATCGCCTGATCGCTGCCGCCCGCCCAGAAACGCGAGATCGGACCGAGCACCTCCGCTTCGCATCCGGCGCGATGCAACTGTACGGCGGCCTCATTCGCTTCCACGATAGGCATGACCTCCATCGCAGCACGCACGAACCCGGGATGCTCGGCGAAGTAGGCATCGATGTCGACTACACCCTCCTCCCGAAGGCGTGCGAACTTCTCCCACAGCCGCGTCGAGTCGACTCGCAAGAATGGCACCGCCATGCCGTAGAACATGTTGCGGTACATGAATTCGGCGTGCTCGAACGCCGCGCGCGCGCGGTTGCGCTCAGTGATGTCCGCGATGGCGACCGTGACGAAACCGCTATTCGTATTCTCCGGGTCGAAATGCACCGCGAGCTCCGCGTCGAACTCGACGCCCTGCACGGTGCGCATCACGGTTTCGCGCAGGAAGCTGGGATCGTCGTCCACGGCGGCCACGACGCTTTCAGCAAACACGGCGATCGATGCGTCCGGCCAGTACGGTTCGAGGGAGCCGAGAAGATCCTGTCTGCGACCAGGGCTGAACAGATCGACCGCATGCTCGTTGGCGGCGACGATTCGCGCGGCGTGCATCATCTCGCGGACCAGATGCGGATGCTCAAGCAGATGTGTCTTCAGATCCACGACACCGGACGCGCGAAGCGATCGCACCATGGCGCCGACGTCGCTGAAATCGATCTCGACGAACGCCACCCCGGGATTCTCGAACACATTCCAATAGCGGCGATCCGGGCCGGCCCGCCACGGCGTCACTTCGATTTTCGAATCGATGGACATGGCCCGGAAGTTGCCTGCGCAGCGATGGGGGTGAGTCAACCATACAAAGGTATGGGTGGCGCGTCCGTTCGTCCGATGGCGCCGGATGTCGCGTGCAGACCATGCTGTGCGCGTCGCTGCTGCTACGGAGCTACGGAGCTACGGAGCCATGAACGTACAGTCCAAGTTGATCGTCGTCGATCTCGATGCGCTGGAGGAGATACGGCTCAGCCGGGTTCCACCAGAGGAATATCTGGCAGAGCTCATACGCTTCCCGCCCAGGCCCGCGGTCCGTCCTGACTTTGGGGCTGGTCCGCCGCTGCTGCTAGTGCGAAAGCCTCGACTGCATTGACGCCATGGGCCAGCCCTTCCATCGCAGCACCGGCGCTTCCCGCCGCATTGCCATCGATTCCCGCCAGGCGGAAGATATTGCCTACCGGCATCGCACAGCGCCGGATGGGCACGGGATGGACGCGTTGGTCCACATCATCGACGACGATGAGTCGGTCAGGCACGCGCTCGACAGCCTATTCCGCTCTGTCGACCTGCAAACCCGGCTGTACCGGTCGCCGCAGGAATTCCTCGAAGCGCCACGACCGGACTGTCCGTCGTGCCTGGTGCTCGACATCCGATTGCAGGGCAGCATCTCCGGGCTCGACTTCCAGGAGCGGCTGGCGCGGCAGGATATCCATATTCCCGTCGTGCTCATCACGGGGCACGGCGACATTCCGATGTCCGTACGCGGGATGAAAGCCGGGGCGATCGACTTTTTGACCAAGCCCTTCCGCGACCAGGACATCCTGGACGCGGTCGGCGTCGCCATTGAGAAGGATCGCGCGCGCCGGGAGGAATCGCGGGAAGCGGACGACATTCGCAAACGCTTTGCCACGCTGACGCAGCGCGAGCGCCAGGTCATGGCGCTGGTCACCGCCGGCAAGATGAACAAGCAGGTAGCTGGCGCGCTCAACCTCAGCGAGATCACGGTGAAGATCCATCGCGGCCAGGCCATGCGCAAGATGGGAGCGCGCACGCTCGCGGACCTGGTGCGCATGGCGAGCGATCTGCATCTCACCCCCTCTTCCGTGTCACCCGATCACCCATTTGTATAATTTCTTTCGCCGGTGCGAGGCGTCACGCTTCGCACCATGCGCACCGCGCCGAAAATCCGAATAGGCATCGTCGATGACGATGCATCCGTCCGCTCCGCGACGGCAAGTCTGCTTCGCGCAGCGGGATACGCGGCCACCGGATTCGAGTCGGCCGATGCATTCCTTGATGCCGGTGATCCGCATCGATTCGCCTGTGTCGTAGCCGACATCCAGATGCCGGGGATGGACGGTATCGCGCTGGCTGAGCGGCTCGGCCGCGAAGAACCGCCGGTGCCGGTGATCCTAATGACCGCGAAGACGCAGCACGATCTGCTGGAGCACGCCGCTGCGAGTCGCGCGGCGTTCGTGCTGCACAAACCTTTCCCCGCAGAGCGACTGCTCGAGTGTTTGCAACGCGTAGCGGGCTGACGTCCAACAATCAGCGAGGTTCCGATGAACGCCATCTTTCGACAAAACCGCCACTCCTCAGTCCGCGCGGGCGCAGTCGCTCTCCTTCTTCTCGCCGCCGGAGCCACTCAGGCTGGCGAGTTGGCCGACCTCATCGTCTACAACGCCAAGGTTACGACGCAGTCGGCGGATCGGAACGTTTCCGCCGTTGCCGTCAAAGGCGAAAAAATCCTCGACGTCGGCGCGGATAAAAAGATCCTCGCGCTTCGTGGGCCGCACACGCAGGTCGTCGACGCTCACGGGCGTCGGCTGATCCCCGGGCTGAACGACTCGCACCTGCACCCCACGCGCGAGGCCCGCTACTACGCCTCCGAGTTGCGCTGGGACGGCGTGCCGACGCTGAAACAGGCGCTGGAGATGGTTCGCAAGGCCGCGGCGGCCACGCCGGAAGGCAAATGGGTGCGGGTAGTCGGGGGCTGGTCGCCTTACCAGTTCGCCGAGAAGCGCATGCCCACGCCGGAGGAGCTGACCGAGGCGGCGCCGAATACGCCGGTGTTCGTGCTGCATCTGTACAGCTCGGGCCTATACAACAAAAAGGGTCTGCAGGTGGCCGGCATCACCTCCACGAGCCAGCCGCCCGAAGGCGGCACGATCGAGAAGGACGCCAATGGCGAGCCTACGGGTCGCATCCTGGCCACGCCGCGCCCGACGATCCTGTACCAGGCCGTGGGGCGTCTGGGCGAACTCGCGCCGGAAGAGCAAGCCTCGTCCGCTCGCCACTTCTACCGTGAACTCAACCGCTTCGGCCTGACCTCCGCCATCGACGCGGGCGGCGGCGGCCACCAGTACCCGGACAACTATGGCGCGACCTTCGACCTGGCGCGCGCGGAAGGACTGCCCCTGCACGTGTCCTTCTATCTGTTCGCGCAGAAGCCAGGGCAGGAACTCAAGGACTACGAGAACTGGGTAGCGAAAGAGCGCCCTGGCACGAACTTCGACGAACACCACGAAGATGGATTCGTACTCGAAGGCGCGGGCGAGAACCTGGTCTGGTCCGCGGGTGACTTCGAGAACTTCCGCGCCGAGCGCCCTGACCTGGATGCGAATCCGAAGTGGCGCGAGGAGCTCACGGCCGTCGTGCGCACGCTCGTGCGCAAGCGCTGGCCGATCCGTATCCACGCCACCTACGACGAAACGATCGATCGCATCCTCTCCGTGTTCGAGGCGGTCGACCGTGAGGAAAAGGCGGCGGGTCGCGCGGGGTTCACCGACCTGCGCTGGGCAATCGACCACGTTGAGACCATCCAGCCCGCGCAGATCGCACGCATCAAGGCGCTTGGCGGCGGGGTGATGGTCCAGGACCGCATGGCCTTCGCCGGCGAGGACTTCATCGCGCGCTATGGCGCGGAGGCGGCATCGCATGCGCCGCCGATCCCTGCTCTGCTCGCCGCCGGCATTCCGGTCGGCGCAGGTACGGACGGCACGCGCGTGTCGAGTTACAACCCCTGGCCTTCGCTCTACTGGATGGTATCTGGCAAGAGCGTCGGCGGAACGCAACTGCTGGCGAAGGAAAACCGCCTGGATCGCGCGAAGGCACTGGAGCTCTACACCGTCGGCAGCGCGTGGTTCAGCGGCGAGGAGAACGTCAAGGGTCGTCTCGCACCCGGACAGTACGCGGACATGGCGTTGCTGAGCGACGACTACTTCGCCGTGCCGGAAGCACGCATTCCCCGCATCGAATCCGTGCTCACCGTCACCGCGGGCCAGCTCGTCTACGCCGCGGGCCCTTATCGCAATCTCGTGCCTCCGCTCGCCCCGATCCTCCCGGCGTGGTCGCCGGTGCGCACCTTCGGCGGTTACTACAACGGGGAGAAAAAATGATGGCGAACAACAACGACATCGATGCTTCCCGCCGTCGCCTGCTCATCAGCGTGGCAACCGGCGCCCCCGCGATGGCGCTGGGATCCTTGGTCGGCGCGCAATGGGCGTCCGCGAGGGTTCGCTCATCGGGCGTTCCCGTGCGCCGCGGCATAGGCGCGCTCTCTCCCGACGATCCGTACGTGCGGCTGTTCAAGGACGGCGTCGCGATTCTCCGCAAGCGCAGCGCGCGCGATCCGCTCGACCCCACCGGCTGGGAGGCGATGGCGATCCAACACGCCCTCTACTGCTCTTCGGTGACACCTACCCTGCAGGTGCACTGGGGCTGGGACTTCCTGAGCTGGCATCGCGCCTTCAGTTGGTCGCTCGAACGCGTTCTCCGTGACGCCGTGAAGGAGCCGCAATTCGCATTGCCGTACTGGGATTCGACGCGGCATCGCCGCATCCCCGCCGCCTACTGGGGCAAGGAGAATCCGCTGTATGACGCGACGCGCGAAATGGGCCCGGAGGACGTCATCCCCGACGACTTCCTCGATGTGTCCGGCGCATTGTCGCTGGACTCGTTCTTCGCGTTCGGCGGCTATCCCTACGACAACGCCAGCGGCGACATGATCGAGGGCAACCTCGAACAAAGCTTCCACAACAATATCCACAACTGGATCGGCGGCAACATGGGCATGTTCGCCACCGCCGGCTTCGATACGCTGTTCACCGCGCACCACAACAACGTCGACCGCATCTGGGAGATGTGGCGCAGAGCCCACGGGGTCGCCGCCGAACCTCAGGACGATGCCTGGCGCGAGCGGCGCTACAGCATCGTCGACGAAAAAGGCCGGCGCGAGACGGTCGCCGTCAAGGATCTGCTCGACACGCAGAAGCTTGGCTATGTCTACGAGGACATGACGGTTCAACCGCGGCAGCTTCCGGACCCCGTCCTCGCCGATGGCGTTGGGGTAACGCTCGCGTTATCGGGATCGTTCGACGACGACGCACGCGAGCCGCGCATCCTCCGGTTCGAGCGCTCGAACGTGCCGATCCACCCGTTCTGCTGCCGTGTTTTCCTGCGCGACCGCGAGCATCCACAGGACGCGGCCTACGTCGGCACCTTCACGATCCTGCCGGTCCAGCGCGGCGGTGCGAAGGGGCTGGACCGCAATGTGGTGATGCAGATTGCATTGCCCGAAGCCGTTCGCAGGAAGTTCGGCCGCGCTGCCAATCCGGAGGCCGTGCTGGTGGGCGTGCCGCTCAAGGGGCGCGCCATTCCGGAGACCCCGATCCCCCTTGGCAACGCGACCCTGGCTAGCGCGGTGATCTAGACCGCTTCGCTCATCACCCGAGAAGTTCCATGAACACACGTCATCCCATCGCCATCCTCGGCGGCCAGCGCATTCCGTTTGCCCGCCAGAACACGGCCTATGTGCAGACATCCAACCTCGACATGCTGACGGCCACGATCAACGCCGTGGCGAACCGCTTCGATCTGCATGGCAAGCGCCTGGGCGAAGTCGCCGCCGGCGCCGTCCTCAAGCACACCCGCGACTTCAATCTGACGCGCGAGGCCGTGCTGGCGAGTCAGTTGGCACACCAGACGCCTGCTTATGACGTACAGCAAGCCTGCGCGACCTCGCTCGAGACTGCGATCCTGGTGGGCAACAAGATCGGCATGGGTCAAATCGAAGTCAGCATTGCGGCCGGTGTCGACTCGTCTTCCGATGCGCCGGTGGCGCTGAGCGAGAGCTACCGCCAGTTGATCCTCGCTCTCAACCGGACGAAGACGTTAAGTGAACGCCTGCGGATACTCACCGGTTTCCGCCTGTCGATGCTGCGCCCATCCGTCCCCAACGTGAACGAGCGACGCACCGGCCTGTCGATGGGCGAGCATTGCGAGCAGATGGTCAAGCACTGGGGCATCACCCGGGAAGCGCAGGACGAACTGGCCCTGGCCAGCCATCGCAATGGCATCGCGGCCTACGAAGAAGGTTTCTACGACGACCTCGTGGTTCCGTTTCTGGGTTTGAAGCGCGACAACAACCTGCGCGTCGACACCTCCATGGAAAAACTCGCAAAGCTCAAGCCGGCTTACGACAAGACCAGCGGCAAGGGAACGCTTACCGCCGGCAATTCCACTCCGCTTACGGACGGGGCCGCCGCGGTTCTACTGTCTTCGGCCGAATGGGCCGACCGGCACGGCATCCGCCCGCAGGCATGGCTGGTCGACGCGGAGACCGCCGCGGTCGAATACGCCGGCGCACATGCGGAAGGACTGCTGATGGCACCGGCACACGCGGTCCCGCGCCTGCTCAAGCGCAACGGACTGAGCCTGCAGGATTTCGACTACTACGAAATCCATGAGGCGTTCTCAGGCCAGGTACTGTGCACGCTGAAGGCTTGGGAAGATCCCGAATATTGCCGCGAACGCCTTGGGCTCCCTCACGCACTCGGGCGCATCGACCGGGCCAAGCTCAATGTGCGGGGCGGTTCCGTAGGACTTGGCCACCCGTTTGCGGCAACTGGGGCTCGAATCCTGGGTAGCGTGGCCAAACAGCTAATGCTGCACCGCAGGCAAACCGGTAAGCCGGCACGTGCGCTGGTTTCAATTTGTGCCGCTGGTGGCTTGGGCGCCACCGCCATCGTGGAGGCGTGACAACTGCTCCAGGAGAAAGTCGACGAATGCCCGCACTTTCGGCGATTGCACGCGGCCGCGCGGAAAGACGACGTTCAAGTCGAACTGCGGTCCACTCCATGCGGACATCACGCGTCGCAGCGTTCCGCTCGCCGCGTAGCGACGCGCCATGAGGTCGCCGGCAAGCATGAGGCCCTCATCGGCGAGCATGGCGACGCGCAAACTCGACGGGTCGTTCGCGACGAACACAGGGTCGATGGGAAACTCCGCCGCGCGCGATCCGTCCTGTAGTGGCCAGACGTAACCATTGTTCCTACGGTAGTGTCTGGCAACCGCAAGCGTACGGTGCCGGATCAACTCGTCGGGATGCGACGGCTCCCCGAAGCGATCAACGTACGCTTGTGTCGCATATACGTGGGTATGCAGAACAGCCAAGCGCCTTGCCGCAAGCGTGGAATCAGGCAACGGACCCGCGCGCAGCGCGACGTCGATTTCCTTGTCGATCAAGTCGAGCGGATCGCTGTTGAAGGCATCGAGGACCAACTCGATGCGCATCTCGGGATGCCGTCTGCTTAACTCCGGAATGAGAGGCGCGATCCATTCGTTGCCGATCTCGTAGGGCGCGGTCACGCGCAGCCAGCCACGCGGGCCGCCTTGCAATTGCCCGACCGCGCCTTCGGCCTCGTCGAGGTCGCGCGCAATGCGTTGGCACAGTTCGAAATAGACCTTCCCCGCTTCAGTCAAACCGAGCCTGCGAGTCGTACGGTGCAGCAACTGCGCACCCAGGCGCTCTTCGAGCTCCTGCACCTTCCGGCTGACGTTCGTTTTTGGAAGCCCAAGCGAACGCGCTGCAGAGGTAAAGCTGCCGTGCTCGACCACCCGGACGAACATGAGGGTGTCGTTGAGGTCTCGCGCCATGTACGACTCCGATGGACTAGCAGAAGCCGAGCTCTGCTTGGGTCGGGCACAGTTATTCCCCGACTGTCCGGCTAATCAAGGACAATCTCTAAAAGGCGCCCAGGCGCCGCTTGCTCACCCGGCTGGGTGATTCCTCGCCCACCCTTCACGCGCGTCTTCTCCATAGCGGAGGCTGTCATGAAATCCGTTGCTCGCTACGCGAATATTGTCCGTCGCCGGTTGGTAGTCGGCATGGTCGCTGCGGCTGTTGTCCTTCCCGCGTTTGCACAGGCGACCGTACCCGCCGCACGCTCTGCCGACGAATCCGCAAGCGCGTCTGTAGCACGTGCGGAAGCATCATTCGGCCCACTCAAGCACGTGAAAGCCGGCGTGCTCGACATTGGCTATGCCGAGTTCGGCCCGAAATCGGGACGGCCCGTGATCCTCCTTCATGGCTGGCCATACGACATCCATAGCTACGCGGAGGTCGCGCCGCAGCTCGCATCGCGTGGATATCGCGTCCTCGTTCCCTATCTGCGCGGTTACGGTACGACACGCTTTCTTTCGCCTGATACGCCTCGCAACGGGCAACCGACCGCCCTTGCGGGCGATATCGTGGCTTTCATGGATGCGCTCGGCATCAAGCGGGCCGAACTGGGCGGCTTCGACTGGGGTGCGCGAACGGCGGACATCGTGGCCGCGCTGCACCCGGAGCGGGTCAAGGCGCTGGTGTCGGTCAGCGGATATCTGATCGGCAGCCAGAAACTCGCACAGACGCCGTTGCCGCCGGAAGCGGAACTGCAGTGGTGGTACCAGTTCTACTTCGCAACCGAGCGCGGCCGCGCCGGATACGACAAGAACCGGCACGACTTCAACAAGCTGATCTGGAAGCTGGCCTCGCCCCAATGGCGGTTCGATGACGCCACGTACGATCGCAGCGCCACAGCCTTCGATAACCCGGATCACGTAGCCATCACCATCCACAACTATCGCTGGCGACTCGGACTGGCGGAGGGCGAACGCAAATACGACGCCGATGAAGCGAAGCTGGCGGAGTCCCCCGCCATAACGGTTCCGACGATCACCCTGGAAGGCGATGCGAACGGCGCGCCGCATCCCATGCCGGAGTCCTACGCAAAGCGGTTCACGGGCAAATATGAGCACAGGACGCTCACCGGTGGCATCGGCCACAACCTGCCGCAGGAAGCTCCCGACGAGTTCGTCAGAGCTATCGTTGATGCCGATCGGATGTGAACCGCGGGCCTCACGAGCGTGTGGAGTTCGCCACAACCGGCGCTTCGCGGAAAGCCAGCACTAACCACGCCACCACGGTCGTGATGGCGAGGCCCACAAGCCCGATGCCAGCCCATGCCTGATCGCCCAGCAGATAGAAGCTGCACAGGCGCTGCGGCGCTTGCTGGTAGAGCGCGCCGGCCGCAGCGGTCATCCACGCCCAGTTCAAGAGGAAGAACGATTGGACGGCGGGGCGCGCCTCACGAAGCGAAATGCGAGTGAGCCAGCCCGCTGCCAGCAGCGAACAGACCTTCAGCCAGCCCACGAACGGATTCAGTACTGCCGCGTCGAGCGACAGCGGCAGCATCCAGAATGCCGAAACCACCATGGACATCGTCAAACCCGTCAGGCCACTGGCGTTGACTTGGCGCAACCAGGACGGTCCTTTTTCCGGTCCCGGCTTGGCGGCCCACGCGCCGATCGCGAACACCAGCGGCAGTTCAACGATCATGTGAGTGACCATCCTCTGCTCGAGCCATGGCTGGATCAGCGCGATCCCGGCCAGTGCCGCTCCCGGCGCGATCGCATTCCAGGCAGTCTTCCAATTCGATCGGCTCATTGCTATTGGACCTGTGCCGCGAGCCGAACGTACGCCTGGTCCGCGGCATCGGGATCGAGCGCATCGAATAGGCGCCCGTGCCGGTCGACGAGAAAAAGCGCGCCATTATGTGTATACCCGCCGGCGCCGTCGGGAAGGACGACCACGCCGAACACGTCGAGAAGACGTGCGAGGTCGGACGAATCCGCAACGGTGGCGATCGTCCAATGCCCCGGGTCTGCCTTCACGCGTCGCGCGTACATCGCCAATGCATCGGGCGTGTCCCGGGCCGGGTCGAAACTGATGGTAAGCAGGCCGACCTGTCCCTCTAAGCCGGTATCGCGCAGCTTGGCCTGCAGATACGCCTCGCTTGACGTCGTCAGAAGGCACAGCGACGTGCATTGCGTGTAAACCAGCGACACGACGGCGTACGGCCGTTCGGCGGCAACCTGCCTGAGATCCGTCTTCTGGCCATGGCTGTCGATCAGCGGGATTCGGGGCAGATCGCGCGGCGACTCCGCCAGTGCGCGCTGCCGCGCCTGATCGCTGGTGATAGCGCGGAATCCATGCGTGATGACATGGAGAACGCATACCGTCGCGATCACGATCGCCGCGAGGGTCAGCCAGGTGGGCAACATTCGCGGAGTTCCGCTCATGGCCCCGCCCTGCCCCGCATCAGCTCTTTCGCGGTCCATGGCAGGCGACGATCGGCCGTCCTGGCACGCACGGCAGCAACGTCCGCTTCGGTGATCGGCGCCGCGCCATGGCTCCACGAACGGACGTGGCTGAGTATGTCGGCCACTTCGCGGTCGCTCAGATGGGAGAAGCCTGGCATCAGCCCCGAGTAGCCGATGCCGTTCACTTCGACAGGGCCGCTCAAACCGTGCAGCGTGATGGCGATGAGGCGATCGCGATCGCCGTTTGCCCATGGCGATCCGGCAAGCGGCGGAAAGACCGGAAACCGCCCTTCGCCCTCTTCCTGGTGGCAGCTCGCACATGAGCTCGTGTACAACCGCGCCGGCGACAGGGCCGCATCGACGGCCGCGGCACGCGCCGGCGCAATCGCCTCAAGCCCGCTCAGATCCGTTACCGGGTTCGCCCGCATCCACAGCACCGCCGCCCAGACGGCCAGCCCGAGCGAAAGACTCCAGATCGCCAAGCGGTGGTCACGCATCGGAGCGATGGCCAAACCAGGCGATCATCGGGCTGGCGAAGTTGACCCCGCGGGGGGTGACGGCTTCGCTTCCGAGGTACTCGAACTGCCCAGGCCCGGGTCCTGTGTCGCGATGTAGTAGACCGCCCAGGCGAGCAAGAGCGCGACAAACAGCAGGAGTGTCTTCGGAACCGGCCGATGCAGCTCATGCGGATCCGAGTTTTCCTGGTCGCGGCCAGCGGGTGGTTCCAAACTCTTCATCGTCAGTTCTCCCCTCTGCCGGAGCCGGCTTCGCGGATGGCCGCGGCCTGCGCCTTCGCCTGGGCTGCGTTGGTGGATTCGTTGGCCTCGTACGTGCGTCGCATCGATCTGAGGTATGCGACAAGGTCTTCCGCGTCCCGAGTCGGAACGATCTTGTGGCCCGGAGGTGTGGCCGATGCGGGCAGCGGCACCGTGTATTGGCCCGGCTGGACTTCGACATCGACGATCGACTCGAAGAGGAACGGGTACGCCGGCATCACGCTGGCCGGCACGTATGCCCTCGGTTGATACAAATGTCCGTAGTGCCAGTCCTGCGACGGAATGCGATCGCCTACGTTGAACAGGTCGGGCCCCGTCCGCATGGTGCCGAGCAGCGTCGGCCGGTCGTAGAAATAATCCGCGGCGACCGACGGACGTCCCCAACCGCGCGCTGCATCAGCGCGCCCGGCGCCCGTGGCGCTGGGCTGCTGCGTGTGGCACGCGATGCAGCCATTGGAGATGTAGATCTGGCGGCCGCGCAGCTCCTGGGCCGTATAGGGCTTGAGTCCCTTCGGCGGCGGTACGTCCTTGAGCTGCAGGAAGGGCGCGGCAATCATCGCTGCTGTAGCGAGCGCGAGGGTCAGCATCGCGCCACCGACAAGTTTGACTTCGTTTTCCATCTCAATGGGTCGCGGTCAGAGGGGCCGGGGTTCGCGCAGCCAGGCGCGCCGCGGAGGCGGCGGCCTGCCGCTGCTTTTCGGCGGCCTTGAGTGCCAGATAGAAGTGCACAGCGAACACGATGTGCCCGAGCGTCATGAGCGAGCCGCCCACGCTGCGGCCGATCAGCCAAGGATGGGTCGCCTTCACCGACTCGATGAAAGGCGCGGCCGCATTCTGCAAGCTCAACCCCTGGAGCACGCCGCCGATGCTGAGCATCACGATGTAGGTCGCGAAACCGGCGACCACCAGCCAGAAATGCAGGGAGATCAGCGCGGGCTTCGGCCACTTGACGTCCAGCACGCGCGGCACGGCGAAATACATGCCGCCGAACACCACCATCGACACGAAGCCATACAGGCCGATGTGCGCATGGGCAACGGTGAAGTGCGTGAAATGGGTGATCGAGTTGAGCGATCGCAGCGCCTCGAAGGAACCTTGCACCGAAGCGACCGTGTACATCATCGCGCCGAACACGATAAAGCGCAGCGTGTGCGAGCGCTTCAGCGCGCCGAAATACCCCTTCAAGGTCAGGTGCTGGTTGATCGAGAACGCCAGCACCGGTATCAGCATCATCACGCTCTGCACGATCGAGAGCGTCACCAGCCATTCGGGGATCGGGCCACCGATCAGATGGTGTGCGCCGACCTGGCCGTAGAAGAACGCAAGCGTCCAGAAGCCCAACAGCGACAGGTTGTAGGACTGCACCGGACGGCCGATCACCTTGGGCAGGAAGTAGTAGACGCAGGCGAGCGACAGCGGCGTGTAGAACAGCCCAAGCACGTTGTGCCCGTACCACCAGTTCATCGTCGCCTGTTCCACGCCGAAGTGCAGCCCGGGGATGTTGGCGACGATGTACAGGATCGGGAACCAGAACAGCGCCGCACCCATGTACCAGACCGACACATACAGGTGATGTACGCGGCGCTTGCGCAGCATGAACACCATCGGCAAGCCGATCATCATCCCGCCGATGGCGAACAACGTGCCGATGTACCAGGGGATCTCGAGCCATTCCATGCCCGTGCTGAGCCCATTGGCGAGACCGACGACGCCGGCGATGAGGCCCACGTTCCAGACGAACGCACCGGCGATGATGAGTCGCGGGAACTGCAGTGTCGTGCGCAGCAGGCGCGGCAGCAGCCAGACGACCAGGCCGAGCAGGCCCATCGGCGCCCAGCCATAAGCCACGACGTTCAGATGGATCGTGCGCAGCCGGCCGAAAGTAAGCCAGGCCTGGTCCACCAGCAGGTCGGGGACATGAAGCTTGATGGAGCTCAGCAGCCCGGCCGCGGAGCCCACCAGCAGCCACACCACCGCGAAGGTAAACAACACGAACACCGGAACCGCCGTAGCCCGGTCCGCGGCTGCACGGTCGCGCAACTCCGCCTGCTGCTCGGCGTCGCGGGGCTCGAGACGCGAAATACCGTTGGCGGGATCGTCGAAGCGGCCAATCTCTTCCGGGGCAAAGATGACCCCCGCGCCGCTGGATTCCTGGTCGAAGAGTCCCTTGCGCAGAGACCAGATGAAGGCGAACAGGCCGGCAATCGAGAGGAGAAAGGTAGCCAGCAATAGCGCAGTAGGGTTCATTTACTTGCTCGGGTGCCTGGATGTTCAAGGCGCGGCGCAGCGTACGCCTGCGCTGCCGGGTTCGTAAGGCGCAGATGCCCCTGTCAGAAACCGGATCAGATTGCAGGCCGGACGCACACTCGCAAGACGCCGTCAGCGCCGACGCCTCGCGGCCGCTTTTCCATGTCAATCGCGCTTTTCCGGGCCTACCAAACCCGGTGGGATGATCCGGTCGAAGTCGATTCGATCGTGCGGTTGAACCTGGCCTGTAACAACCACACCAAGGTATGAGCACGCGGTGCGCTCGGGTAGGCACGAGCGAGTGTCCACACTGGTGAGCTCAGCGCATCAATCCGCACGCTACGCCTGAGGATCCAGAAACACGCGGCCAAACTGTCGGTCCTCGACCACTCGGCGCTGCGCCTCGGTGGCTTGTTCGAGGGGATAGATCCGGTCGATCGCAGGCTTCACCTTGAACGGCTTGTTGACCTGAGACATAAAAAAGGCCGGAACCCTGGATTCAGGATTCCGGCCTTTCTTGGACCGTCCAGGACGGCTAAATGGTGGAGGTGGGGGGAATTGAACCCCCGTCCGAAGGCACTCCATCCCCGGCACTACATGCTTAGCTCACCGTTGGATCTCGTCCCCGGACAGCACGATGCGCGAAGCGCATCCGGGGACCAGCCTGTTTTAGGTTAGCCGGAAGCTGACAGGCAGCCGCTCCCAGCGATTCCGTGATAGTGACCCTACGCTGCGAACACGGACACAAGCAGTTTCGGGGCTTACGCCTTAAGCGGCGAGAGCGTAGTTGTCGTCGTTGGCAACTAGAGTTTTGCAGCTGGATTTACGAGGAAAGCTACCCCCTCGGCATGCGCCAAGCGACTTTGCAACCCCCGTCGAAGCCAGTGCACCCCCGGGGACAGCGAAACGCTGACCTCGCCAGTATAGGGTCGCGGGCCACGATCACAAGTCATCGTCCGGCGGCGTGGGAGCGCGGATTCAGTTCGATGCTCGCGCGATACGCCGCATTCACGCGCTAAAAAGAAAACGGGGCGGTTGCCCGCCCCGCTTCTTTTGCTTGGCCGATCAGCTGCGTACCGGCACCAGGGTGATTTCCACGCGGCGGTTCTGCGCGCGACCTTGGTCGGTGTCGTTGCTGGCGACCGGGCGCGACTCGCCCGCGCCGACGGTGATCAGGCGCTGCTGCATCACGCCATGGCTCTGCAGATAGGCGGCCACGGAGTTCGCGCGGCGCACCGACAGCTCCTGGTTGTAGGCATCGCTGCCGACATTGTCGGTATGACCGGCGACTTCGACCACGGTCTGGTTGTATTCGCTCAGCGTGCGGGCGACGTCGTCCAGGACCGGATAGAACTGCGACTGCAGGCTCGCGTCGTTGAAGGCGAAGGTGATGTTGCCCGGCATGCTCAGGGTGATGTTGTCGCCCTGACGGACCACGCCGACGCCGGTACCGGCCATGCGCTCACGCAGTGCGCGCTCCTGGCGGTCCTGATAGTTGCCGATGGCGCCACCGGCCAGTCCGCCCACGCCAGCGCCGACGAGTGCACGCTGCCGGCGCTCGGTCGCGTCGTCGCCGCTCAGCAGGCCGGCCACGGCGCCGACGGCGGCGCCGATCAGTGCGCCCTTCTTGGTCTTGCTCATGCCCGTCTGCTCGCCCTGCTGCGGCTGCTGACTGGGCTGCCCATAGCCACCACCGCTGGGCTGGCCACCGTAGTAACCACCGCCCGATGTGGCGCAACCGGCGAGCATGGCCGCGAGCGCGGCCGAGACGATCAACTTGGATTGCATCTTCATTCCATCCTCCTGTGGGGTCATGCGGCGTCGAAAGATGGCAGCTCCTGCATGAACAGGGCTGAACGCTAATCGCGCGCGTGTTTTCAGGGAGTGATGACGTTGCAGCCGATGCTCAGAACGTTCCGATTCTCGTGATCTTCGGCACCGATGGTGCACGCGCCGCTAGCCCGCGATGAACTCGATCGCCCGTCGCGTATCTTCCGGCAGCAACGCATCGGCGGACGGTCCATCGAGCCGCGCGTCCCAATTGCTCATCAGCGACAGGTACAGCAGCTTGTCGAATTCGCTGCCGAAACGCTGGATCACGCTGTCGGGATCGGGGATCAGCTTGGCGTCGGCGATCAGGCCGAAATGCACGCGGCCGTTGTAGCTCATGATGGAAATGCCGACGCCGATCGTTCCGGTCTGCGGCACCCAGAACATCATCTCCCGCAGCGCGCAGCCGGCGAGGTACAGCGTCTGCTGCGGCCCGGGGACGTTCGTCGCCACCATGCTCGCCTTGCGGCTGAAGATATCCAGCGCCAAGCCCTGCAGCGCCGTGGGCGCCATGCCGAGCGCCGCTAAAAGTCCAAATGAAACAATTGCTTGCCGTGAATTCTTAAGGCCATTCATGCACTCGGCGACGCGCTCCACGCGCCGGATCGGGTTGTCCTCGCCGACCGGCAACTCGAGGAAAACCAGGCCGAAGTGATTGCCCAGCTTCTTCGCATGCTCCAGCGGACGCAGGTTGACCGGCACCGTCGCGCGCAGCGTCAGGCCATCGACGTTGTCGCCGCGCTCGATCATGTAATGACGCAGTGCGCCCGCGGCCGTGGCCATGAGCACGTCGTTGACCGTGCACTCGCAGGCGCGGCCGACGGCCTTCACTTCTTCCAGATCCAGCGGCTCGGCCCAGGCCACCCGCTTGCTGACGCCCAGCTTGCCGCGCAGCAACGACGGCGGATCGTCGGGCAGGGTCACCGCATGCAGCAGTTCGCGGCCGATCTCACCGCCCTCCTTCGCCAGCACCGCGGCCAGGGTCGGGTCGCGATACATCTCCATGCCCTTCTCGACGACCTTGCTGCCCAGCTTCATGTAGCGCTCGGCCGCGCCGATGCGGCGCGCGACGTGCGCACCGTCCTGCTTCAGCCAGGCCTGCTGCAGATCGCTGCCTTTGGCCGGTTCGCGCGTGGTGTCGGTCAGCGACAACAGCACCTGCACCAGGGCGATGCCGTCGGCATAGCTGTGGTGGATGCGGGCGATCAGCGCGGAACCGCCTTCGTAGCGTTCGACCAGATGGAACTGCCACAGCGGCCGGCCGGTATCGAGCGGCGTCGAGGAAAGCTGGCTGACGAAACGTTCGAGTGCGCGCTTGCCGCCACGGCCCGGCAGCGCGGTGAGCTGTACATGCCAGTCCAGGTCCAGGTCGTTGTCGGTTTCCCAGAACGCGCCCGCGGCGGTATCCACGGCCTTCTGGCGGAACCGGCGATACGCCAGCCAGCGCTGCTGGATGACGCGGCGCAGTTCGGCCACCGACATCGGCTCGGCGAACATCAGCACGCCGGTGATCATCATCGGATTGGTGGGCTGCTCCATGCGCAGCCAGGCGGTATCCACCTTCGCCATGGGCTCGCGGCGGACGGCGCGGATGCGCTTCGCGCGTGCCTTGACCGCGTCCTGTTTGACTGCGCGCTTCCGGCCGACGCTCGCCTGGGCGGCGCCCGAGTCGACGGTGCCTTCAACAGCGGCACCTGCGTCCGCCGCGCCTTCCTTGACACTGCCCCTGTGCGCTCGTGCGGCCATGCAGTCTCTCCAGTAGCTCTGCAGGCGAGTGAATCACGCAGGCGCGAACAGCGTCAACGCGCCATGTCTGCGCGCAGGTATTCGCGTGGAATGCGTTCGTTGAGTCCGACCAGGATCTCGTAGGGAATCACGCCGGCCTGCCGCGCCACATCCTCGGCGCTGATGCGATCGCCCGCCTGCGGGCCGATCAGGACGACCTCGTCTTCGTTCCAGGCGCTGTCCTGGCCGATGTCGACCATGAACTGGTCCATGCACACGCGCCCGACGATCGGGTAGCGGTGTCCGCGGATCAGCACCTCGCCGCGCGAAGACAGCGCGCGCGGATAGCCATCGCCGTAACCGATGGGGATGGTCACCACGCGCGTATCGCGTTGCGGCGCCCAGGTGGCGCCGTAGCTGACCGGGTTCCCGGCCTTGACCACCTTGAAGTAGACGACCTGCGAAGCGAGCGACAGGACCGGGCGAACCTCGACGCTGCGCTGCGAGGTCGGATCGGGCTGCACGCCGTACAGCAGGATCCCGGGCCGCACCATGTCGAGCCAGGTCGCCGGGAAATGCAGCACGCCACCGGAATTGGCCAGATGGCGCAGCGGCATCGGCGCACCGATGCGCTCGATGTGTCCGCAGGCTTCGAGGAAGCGTTCCAGCTGCTGCTGGGTCATCGGCGAATCCGGATCGTCCGCGCAGGCCAGGTGCGAGTAGATGCCCTTGAGCGCGCACCAGGGCGACGCCACGGCCGCCTCGATGAAGGCGCGCGAGGAGTAGCTGTGCACCCCGATGCGCTCCATTCCGGTATCGATCTTCAGATGGATCACCGCCTTGCGCCCCACCGCCTGCGCCGCGGCTTCGACCTGGCGCAGCTTGTCCAGCGACGACACCGTGATCTCCAGGTCGTGGACGATGAATTGCGCGACCTGCGGGCCGAAGATGCCGCCCAGCACCAGGATAGGTACGGTGACCCCTGCTTGGCGCAGCGCGATGCCCTCTTCCACGAACGCGACGCCCAGTTGCTCGACGCCCTGCGCCTGCAGATGCAGTCCCACCGGCACCAGACCGTGGCCATAGGCGTTGGCCTTGACGATCGCCATGACCGGCACGCCGACGTGCGCGCGGATGCTGTGCAGATTGAAGGCGAGATGGTCCAGGTCGACCCGGATGCGGGTCGGACGCTCGCTGACGGCGGGGGGCATCAAGCCTGCGGATTCGTGCACGGTGCGCTCAGGATGCGGTGAGTTTCCGGAAACCGCCGTCATTCTAAGCGCGAACGGCACAAGGCCCGGGGCGGGCCCTGCGTCGCTTATTCGAAGCTGCCCACCGAATCGTGACTAAGGTTGTCGAAGCGCGTGTACTCGCCGAAGAACTTCAGCTTGAGCGATCCGGTGGGGCCGCTACGCTGCTTGCCGATGATGACTTCGGCCAGGCCCTTGTCCGGCGAGTTTTCCTTGTTGTAGTACTCGTCGCGGTAGATGAAGACGATCATGTCCGCGTCCTGCTCGATAGCGCCGGATTCGCGCAGGTCGGCCATCACCGGGCGCTTGTCGGTACGCGTTTCCAGCGAGCGGTTGAGCTGCGACAGCGCGATCACCGGCACCTGCAGTTCCTTGGCCAGGCCCTTGAGCGAGCGCGAGATCTCGGAGATTTCCGTCGCGCGGTTCTCGCTGTTGCCGGGCACCGACATCAGCTGCAGGTAGTCGATGACGATCAGGCCCAGGCCATGCTCGCGCTTGAGGCGGCGCGCCTTGGCGGCGAGCTTGACCGGCGACAGGCCCGGCTCGTCGTCGATGAAGATCTTGGCTTCGCGCAACTGGCGGATGGCGCTGGTGACGCGGCTCCAGTCCTCGTCCTCCAACTGGCCGGTACGCAGGCGCTGCGCGTTGACGCGACCGACCGAGGAGATCAGGCGCATCGCCAGCTGGCTGGCCGACATTTCCATCGAGAACACCGCCACCGGCAGCTTGCTGCGGAACGCGGCATATTCGGCCATGTTCAAGGCCAGCGTGGTCTTACCCATCGCCGGACGCGCGGCCAGGATGATGAGGTCGGTCTTCTGCAGGCCGGCGGTCATCATGTCGAATTCGACGTAGCCGGTCGGCAGGCCGGTGACGCCGTCGCCGTTGGCATAGCGCGTCTGCAGGAGATCGAAGGCCTCCGCCAGCGCCTTGGTGACCGGGGTGAAGTCGGTCTTGCCGTCGGCGTTGGCCTGGGCGATGGCGAGCACCTGACGCTCGGCGTCTTCGAGAATCTCGCTGCTGTCGCGCCCTTCGGGCAGGAAGCCGTTGTTGACGATGTCGGTACCGACGTCGATCAACTGCCGCAGGATCGCCTTGTCGCGCACGATATCGGCGTAGGCGACGATGTTCGCGGCCGACGGCGTGGTGCTGGCCAGTTCGATCAGATACGCGCCGCCGGCGACCTGCTCGCTCAGGCCCATCGATTCGAACCATTCGCCCAGCGTCACCGCGTCGTAGGGCTTGTTCTTCTCGGCCAGCTCGCGGATGGCGCGATAGATCAGCTGGTGATCGCGGCGATAGAAGTCGGCGTCGGTGATCCGGTCCGCCACGCGATCCCAGGCATCGGGGGCGAGCATGAGCCCGCCGAGTACGGCCTGTTCCGCCTCGATCGATTGCGGAGGAACGCGCAGCTGCTCGATGCGTTGGTCACGGCGGGTTTGGAAAGCAGGATCAGGACGCGTTCCCTGGCGTGCGCTCATCGGTGCGGCAACTCCCCTGGTCGGGCCGTCTTGGCGGTCCGGTTCTTGTATGTGCGGATCTTGTAGGTGCTGATCTTGTAGGTGCGGATGCAGCTGGCCGGTCATCCTATGCTCCCTTCCGCAAGGGCGTTGCAGATAACCCTGTGGATAACCGGTGTGCATCTCATAGATTGCGACTTGCGGCCGCCAAAACGAAACGGGCGCCTTTCGGCGCCCGTTTCAATCGATCAATCGAGCAATCGATCAGGCGACTTCGCCGACCACGATCACCTTGACCTTGGCGTCGATGTCGGCGTGCAGGTGCACGATGACTTCGTGTTCGCCGGTGCGGCGCAGCGGGCCTTCGCCCAGCACCACTTCCGACTTCTCGACCTTGTGGCCGTGCTTGGTCAGCGCCTCGGCGATGTCGCGCGGGCTGATCGAGCCGTACAGCTTGCCTTCGGTCGAGGCGTTGGCGGTGAGGGTCACCTCGACGCCTTCCAGCGCGGCCTTGCGGCCTTCGGCGCCGTCCAACAGTGCCTTGGCCTTGGCTTCGTATTCGGCGCGCTTGGCTTCGAACTCGGCCAGGTTGGCGGCGGTGGCCGGCACGGCCTTGCCCTGCGGGACCAGGAAGTTGCGGCCGAAGCCCGGCTTGACGTTGACCTTGTCGCCCAGCTTGCCGAGGTTGGTGACGTTCTGCAGAAGAATCAGTTGCATGGTGTTGCTCCGTATTCGTTAGCGAGGCTGGCGCCCCGCAGCGGGTGCTGTCCGAACGGTGAGGCTGCCCTCACCTCAACCCCTCACCTTTGGACACCCTTCGGGCGCCGCGAACGGGAGAGGGAGAGAAGGATCAGGCGTTGTGGTTGTCGGTGTACGGGATCAGGGCCAGGAAACGGGCGCGCTTGACGGCCGTGGCCAGCTGGCGCTGGTACTTCGACTTGGTGCCGGTCACGCGGCTCGGCACGATCTTGCCGGTTTCGGTCAGGTACTGGCGCAGGGTGTTGAGATCCTTGTAGTCGATCTCCTTGACGCCCTCGGCCGTGAACTTGCAGAACTTGCGGCGGCGGAAAAACTTGGACATGTCAGTACTCCTTAGGCGGCTTCGGCTTCGTCAGCGGCGGAGTCGGCATTGCCGATCGCGCTGTCGCTCTCATCGTCACGGCGACGACGCTCGGGCTTGTCGCCCTTCTCGTCCTTGAACTTCATGATCAGGGACTGCTCGGTGTCGGCCGCGTCGCGCTTCATGACCAGGTGGCGCAGCACCGCATCGTTGAAGCGGAAACCGTCGACCAGCTCGTTCAGCACGCTCTGGGTGCACTCGATGTTGAGCAGGACGTAGTGGGCCTTGACCAGGTTCTCGATCGGGTAGGCCAGCTGGCGGCGGCCCCAGTCTTCGAGACGGTGGATCTTGCCTTCGCCGCCTTCGATCAAGCTCTTGTAGCGCTCGATCATGGCCGGCACCTGCTCGCTCTGGTCCGGATGGACCAGGAACACGACTTCGTAATGACGCATGTTTGTTTCCTTGTGGATGCCGGGCGCAGGCACGAAAGCCGCATCCCGGGCAGCCCCCCGACGGCCGGGATTAGCCGCGGTGGAGCAAGGTCTCCCACAGCCTTCGCCGCGGGAGCCGGAAATTATGGCAGAGTCAATGGGTTACGGGCAACCAGCCGGGGCTGGCGGCCCCTATTTCTGCTTTTCGGCGATCCAGGCGTCGATATGGCGCTCCAGCGCCTGCAGCGGCACCGAACCGGTCGCCAGCACCTCGTCGTTGAACTCCCTCACGTCGAAGCGGTCGCCCAGCGCGCCCTTGGCCCGGGCCCGCAGCTCGGAAATCTTCAGCTGGCCGATCTTGTAGGCCAGGGCCTGGCCCGGATCGCCGATATAGCGGTCGATCTCGTTGACGATGTCCTGGTCGGTCTTGGGCGCATTGTCCTTGAAGAAGGCGATCGCCTGGTCCCGGCTCCAGCCCTTGGCGTGCATGCCGGTGTCGACCACCAGGCGCACCGCGCGCCACATCTCGTAGGCGAGCTGGCCCATGCGGTCGTAGGGATCGTCGTACAGGCCCATGTCGAAGCCCAGCTGCTCGGCGTACAGGCCCCAGCCTTCGCTATAGGCGACGAAATAGGCCGTGCGCCGGAACATCGGCGCGTCCGGCAGCTCCAGCGAACGGGCGAACTGGAAGTGATGCCCCGGCACGGCCTCATGCAGGGACAGCGGCATCATTTCCCAGGTCGGCCGGACTTCCGGCTTGTACAGGTTGACGTAGTAGAAGCCGGCGCGGCTGCCGTCGGCCGCCCCCGCCTGGTAGTACGCGGTGGTCGTGTCCGGTGCGATGTTGTCCGGAATCGGCCGCACGCCGTAGGGCTGGCGCGGGATCGTCTTGAATGCCTTCACCAGCTCCGGGTCGATCCGCTTGGCGACGTCCCGGTAATGCGTAAGCAGCGCCTGCGGCGTCTTGTCGAAGAAGCGCGGGTCGCTACGCAGGAAGGCGAAGAATTCCGGCAGCGAGCCCTGGAAACCCACTTCCGCCTTGATCTTCTCCATCTGCGCACGGATGCGCGCCACTTCCTTCAGGCCGATGGCATGGATCTGGTCCGCCGTGAGGTCGGTGGTCGTGTAGTAGCCCGCCAGATAGTCGTAATAGGCCTTGCCCTCGGGCAGATCGGTGGCGGCGATGGTCGCGCGCGTCTTCGGCAGGTATTCGCCGTTGAAGTAGGTCTGCAGGCTGCGGTACGCAGGCACGATGCGCTCGCGGATGATGCGTTGCGCCTGCGCCTGCAGGTCGGCGCGGTCGGCCTGTGGCACGCCGTCGCGGAACTTGACGAAGGGGCGATAGAACGGGCTCTGCAGCGGGTCCGCTACGATCTGCGCCGCGATCTGCCGCGGCACGCGCTGCATCAGCACCTTGGGCGGCACGATGCCGGCCTTGGCGCCTTCGCGCATCAGGGCGATGGTCTGCTCGACCACGACCGGCACCGCGTCCATGCGCTTGAGCCAGTCGCGGTAGTCCTGGGTACTGGCGAACGGCAGCACCTCGACCACGCCATCGAGCGTCTGCACGCCGCCCTGATGGCTGATCGGCTGCAGGTAGGTGCGGAACTTCTGCCGCGCTACCGCCTTTTCCTGCAGCCACTGGAAGGTGTCGTAGTTGAGCTGATCCGCCGCCGACAGCGCATTGCGGTCGATGGCGCGCAGCCGCGCCAGTGCGGCGCGATCGGCGGCTTCACTGGCGTGGATCGCCGTCAGGCTCGCATCGCCCCAGCGGTCGTTGTAGCGCGGATCGCCCTGGTAGCTGGCGTTGACCGGATTCTCGCGCAGGCCGCGCTCCCATTCCTGGTCGAACAATTGGTGCAGCGCCTGGGTGGCGTCGTTCGACTGCGCCTGTGCGGGCGCGGCGAACGCGAGCAGGATCGCCGCGGTAGCGGCCAAGTTGCGAAACATGAGGTGACTCCCCGACATGGACCGCGGGAGTCTAGCGTGGCGATTTCCTTCGCCCACCCTGCCTAAGGTTGGGATCGGGCGACCGGGCAGCGATCAGGCCGCGCGATCGGCCTCGGTGGTGAAGCTCTCGCCGCAGCCGCATTCGGCGCTGGCGTTGGGATTGCGGAAGATGAACTGCTCGCCCAAGCGCTGCTTCACCAGATCGATTTCGGTCCCCTCCACCAGCGGCAGGCTCGTGGCGTCGACATAGATGCGCACGCCGTCCTGTTCGAACACGGTATCGCCCTCGCGCTGGTCCTTGGCCAGGTCGGCGAAGTGCTGCCAGCCCGAGCAGCCGGTGCGGGTCACGCCGAAGCGCAGTCCGATCGCATCGGGCGTCTCGACGAGATAGCGCTGGACGCGGGCGAGAGCGGCGGGAGCGAGAGTGACGGCCATGGGACTCCGGTGGTTGCTTGCTGATGCCTGCGCATTATCGCGCAGCGATACGGGACGGAGCGAGATCACCCATGGAATGCAGCGCACCCGTCCAGGTAGAGGTCAGGGTCCGTATCCCCCAAAAGGCCGCTGCCGGAGCGTCGGGGCGTTCTAGTAGACTTCCGCCTTTCCCCATATCGGCCCGCGGCGGCCAGGATTCAAGGCATGACGGTGGTCAGCGTCGAACATGCGCTCGCAGGCAAGCTGCCTGCCGGCGGCGAAGTCACGGTCCGCGGCTGGGTGCGCACCCGGCGCGACTCCAAGGCCGGGCTCAGCTTCGTCAATGTCAGCGACGGCTCCTGTTTCGCGCCGATCCAGGTGGTCGCGCCCGCGACCCTGGCGAACTACGAATCCGAGGTGAAGCACCTCACCACCGGCTGCGCGGTGATCGCCACCGGCACGCTGACGCCGTCGCAAGGCCAGGGGCAGGCCTTCGAGATCCAGGCATCCAAGCTGGAAGTGGTCGGTTGGGTCGAAGATCCGCTGACCTATCCGATGCAGCCCAAGCAGCACTCGCTGGAATACCTGCGCGAATTCGCCCACCTGCGCCCACGCACCAACCTGTTCGGCGCGGTGACGCGTATCCGCGACTGCCTGGCCAAGGCGGCGCACCGCTTCTTCCACGAGCAGGGCTTCTACTGGATCTCCACGCCGATCATCACCACCTCCGACGCCGAAGGCGCCGGCCAGATGTTCCGCGTGTCCACGCTGGACATGGCCAATCTGCCGCGCGATGGCCAGGGGGGTGTCGACTTCGGCCGCGACTTCTTCGGCAAGGAAACCTTCCTGTCCGTGTCCGGCCAGCTCAACGTCGAGGGCTACTGCCTCGCCCTGAGCAAGGTCTACACCTTCGGCCCGACCTTCCGCGCCGAGAACAGCAACACCTCGCGCCACCTGGCCGAGTTCTGGATGATCGAGCCGGAAATCGCCTTCGCCGACCTCAACGAGAACGCGAACGTCGCCGAGGCCTTCCTGAAGTACATGTTCCGCGCGGTGCTCAACGAGCGCATGGACGACATGGCCTTCATCGCCGAACGCGTGCAGCCCGACGCGATCACCCGTCTGGAGTCCTTCATCAACGCGCCGTTCGAACGCATCGACTACACCGATGCGATCACGCTGCTGCAGAAGTCGGACAAGAAGTTCGAGTTCCCGGTCGAATGGGGCCTGGACCTGCAGACCGAACACGAACGCTGGCTCACCGAGGAACACGTCGGCCGCCCGGTGGTGGTGATGAACTACCCCGAGCACATCAAGGCCTTCTACATGCGCATCAACGACGACGGCAGGACCGTCGCCGCGATGGACGTGCTGGCGCCGGGCATCGGCGAGATCATCGGCGGTTCGCAGCGCGAAGAGCGCCTGGACCTGCTGGACGCACGCATGGCCCAGTTCGGCCTGGATCCGGCGCACTACGGCTGGTACCGCGACTTCCGCCGCTACGGCACCGTGCCGCACGCGGGCTTCGGGCTCGGCTTCGAGCGGCTGGTGGTTTACGTCTGCGGCCTGAGCAATATCCGCGACGCGATTCCTTATCCGCGCGCACCGGGTAGCGCGGAATTCTGATGAGCTGCTCCCGGCTTGCGCCCGGATGATGACAACACGACATGATCCTGTTCTTCGCCCTCCTCTTCGTCGCCACCGCCATCGCCGGCGCGTGCGCGTTCGTGATCTTCTGGCCGCTGTCGCTGGTGCATATCCGCGACCGGCATCCGCAGATCGGCGCGCAGTTGGGCCCTGGAGCCTTCCTCAATCCCACGGCCCTGGGCTGGCTGTTGCGTCGCGGCTATATCGCGGCGAACGACCGCAATCTCACCGGCCTGGCATCGCCGGCGCGCACGTCGCTGCTGACGATCATCATCGCCCTGATCCTGGCCGGCTTGTTGTGGGCCTTGTCGCTGGTGGTAACCGCATGAGCAATAGAGACGACGCGCACGACGAATGGTGGCTGGCGACGCTGGGCCGCACGGTCGTGTGGGCACGCCTGCGCATCCACGAGGCCGGCACCGCCGAGGTTTTCGACAGCGACGGCGCCACCCTGCCCTACGACAGCGCGGACACAGCGCGCGCGGCATTGATGGACGCGGAATTCGTCGCCCTCGACGGCCTCGACGCCGACGATGCAGCCGTTCGCGGCTTCGCCCTGGATGAGCTGGTGCCGCCGCAAGCCGAGGACGACGCCGCGCTGCGCGGATGGATGATCCAGAAACTGCCGCCGCGCCACTGACGCATGTACCGTCCCGCGGCCTTCGTCGAAAACGATCTGACGGCGCTGGATGCGCTGATCGAGCGCGACAATTTCGTCACCCTCATCACCGTGCGCGACGGCCTGCCCACGGTGAATCACCTGCCGGTGCTCTATCGCCGCGACGGCGAGACGATCGAGGCCAGCGCCATCGAAATCCGCGGCCATTGGGCGCGTCCCAACCCGCAGGCGAAACACGCCGGGCCGGCGACGCTGGTCGTGCACGGCCCGCACGCATATGTGTCGCCGTCGTGGTACCCCGACAAAGAAGTCGAAGCGCGCGTCCCGACCTGGAACTACGCGACCGCCCACCTCGCCGGCACGCTGGAAACCTTCGACGACGAGGCTTCGCTGGCCGGTATCGTCAACGATCTCAGCCGCCAGCACGAGGCCCGCATCGGCCGCGACTGGCGCTTCGAAATCGAACGCGACGACCACCGCGTGCAACTGCGCGGCATCGTCGGCTTCCGCTTCCGCGTGGACACCGCGACGCTGAAGTTCAAGCTCAACCAGAATCACCCCATCGCCAACCGCAACGCAGTCGCCGCCGAACTCGAACGGCAACCGCTCGACGCGAGCCGCGACGTCGCCGCGCTGATGCGCGCACGCACTCCGAAGGAAGACTGAGCTCATGGATCTCGACCTCAACGGCAAACACGCGCTCGTGTGCGGCGCCAGCCAGGGCATCGGGCTGGCCACGGCGAAGGCGCTGGCCGAACTCGGCGCCGACGTCACCCTGCTCGCCCGGCGTGCCGATGTGCTGGAGCGCGTCGCCGCTGAATTGCCGCGGCCGCGTGCTTCGCAGGTCCATGGCTGGATCGCCGCAGACACCGCCGACCTGGAGCGCCTGCGCGCGCAGGTCGAAGCGCTGTGCGCGGGCAAGCCGGTGCACATCCTGGTGAACAACAGCGGCGGCCCGCCGCCCGGCACGGTTCGCGGCGCGGAGATCGCGGCCTACGAGGCCGCCTATCGCCAGCATCTGCTCGCCAACCACGTGCTGGCCGAAGCGGTGCTGCCAGGCATGGAACGCGACGGCTATGGGCGCATCGTCAACGTGATCTCGACCTCGGTGAAGGAGCCGCTACGCGGCCTGGGCGTCTCCAACTCGACGCGATGGGCCGTGGCCAGCTGGGCGAAGACGCTCGCTACCGAGGTCGCGCCGAAGGGAATCACGGTCAACAACGTATTGCCGGGCTCGACTGAAACACCGCGAATCGAACAGATCATCGAATCCACCATGGCCAAGACCGGCCAGGACCGCGATTCGGTGTACGCGAAGATGGCCGCGGAAATCCCGATGGGGCGCTTCGCCCGTCCGGAGGAAACCGCGGCGGCGATCGCCTTCCTGTGTTCGCCCGCGGCGTCCTACATCACCGGCATAAACCTGCCGGTCGACGGCGGCCGCACCCGTTCGCTCTGATATCGTCCCGAATCCCGACGCCATCCGGCAAGGACCGCCCATGAATGCAGTAGTCGTCGCCGACGAACGCCGCACCGCCGATCGCGTGCCCTATGCCTCGCGGGTGATGGTCCTCGGCCGGGAGTCCGCCTGGTTCGCGCAGCTGATCGATCTGTCCGAAGGCGGTTGCAGCATCTTCCGTCCCGCCGGCTTCGCACTGGGACCGGACGATCTGGTTCGGCTGTTCTTTCACGAGAACGACGAAACCGCCGTCGCCGTCGTCGATGCGCGCGTGGCACGCGTCAGCGAGCACCGCGTCGGCCTCGAATATCACGATACTCAGACGATTCCGCCGACGCGCCCGGCCCAACAATGACTGCCGTACGGACGCCGCGCCGGTTAAGCTTGGCAGATGCGTCTGACTCATTGGATCGACGGCGAATCTCGCGAAGCGGCCAGCGGCGGCTGGATCGAGGTATTCGACCCGGCAACGGCCCGCCCCTTCGCTGAAGTCGCGCGCGGCAACGCCGACGATGTCGAAGCGGCCGTGGCCGCCGCGGAAAAGGCCTGGCCCGCGTGGTCTTCGCTCGCCACCACCGAGCGCGCACGCTGGCTGGAACGCCTGGCCGATGCGCTGGAAGCCCGGCTCGACGACTTCGCCCACGCCGAATCGCGCGACGGCGGCAAGCCGATCCGCCTGGCGCGCGAGGTCGAGATTCCGCGTGCGATCTCCAACCTGCGCTTCTTCGCCCACGCGGCCACGCAGTTCGCCAGCGAATCGCATCACGGCCAGGCCGGACTGAACTACACGCTGCGCGCACCGCTGGGTGTCGTGGCGACGATCTCGCCCTGGAACCTGCCGCTGTACCTGTTCACCTGGAAGATCGCGCCGGCCTTGGCCGCGGGCAATACGGTCGTCGCAAAACCATCCGAAGTGACGCCGGTGACGGCGACGATGCTGGGGCAACTGGCCGCCGAGATCGGTTTCCCCAAAGGCGTGCTCAACATCGTGCATGGCCTTGGCCCGGACGTTGGCGAACCGCTGGTCACGCATCCCAAGGTCAAGGCGATTTCCTTCACCGGCAGCACCGCGGTCGGCAAGCGCATCGCGTCGCTGGCGGCACCGCTGTTGCGCAAGGTCTCGCTGGAACTGGGTGGCAAGAATCCCACGCTCGTCTTCGCCGACAGCGACTGGCGCGCGCAGCTCGACACCATCGTGCGCTCGGCTTTCCAGAACAGCGGCCAGATCTGCCTGTGCGGTTCGCGCATCCTGGTCGAACGCCGCATCTACAGCGAATTCCGCGATGCGCTGGTGGAACGTGCGCTGGCCCTGCGCGTGGGCGATCCGATCGACGAGGACAACAACCTGGGCCCGCTCGTCTCGCAGGCCCATTTCGACAAAGTCACCTCCGCCCTGGCGCGTGCGCGCGACGAAGGCGGCCGCGTGCTCTGCGGCGGCAGCGCGCTGGATCGCCCGGGCTGGTTCGTCGCGCCGACGGTAATCGAAGGACTCGGTCCGGACTGCGCCAGCAACCGCGAGGAAATCTTCGGCCCGGTGGTCACGCTGCAAGCCTTCGACAGCGACGAGGAAGCCGTGCACCTGGCCAACACCGGCGACTACGGCCTGGCCGCTTCGCTATGGACGCGCGATCTCGACCGCGCCCATCGCGTCGCCGCGCAATTGCGCACCGGCATGGTCTGGATCAACACCTGGCTGATGCGCGATCTGCGCACACCCTTCGGCGGCACCGGCGCATCGGGCCTGGGCCGCGAAGGCGGCATGGAGGCGATGCGCTTCTTCACCGAAGCCAAGAACGTGGGCATCGCCCTGGGCGCGCCCCCCATGGGAACAGCATCACGATGACGACACTCGACGAACTGCTGCGCAACAACCGCGACTGGGCGGATGGCGTGCGCCGCGAAGACCCCGGCTTCTTCAAGCGGCTGTCGCAGCAGCAGGCGCCCAAGTATCTGTGGATCGGCTGCTCGGATTCGCGCGTACCGGCGAACCAGATCCTCGGACTGGCGCCGGGCGAAGTCTTCGTCCACCGCAACATCGCCAACGTGGTGGTGCACACCGACCTGAATTGCCTCTCGGTGATCCAGTTCGCGGTCGACGTGCTGAAGGTCGAGCACATCCTCGTCGTCGGCCACTATGGCTGCGGCGGCGTGCATGCGGCGCTCACCGGCACGCGCGTGGGGCTGGCCGACAACTGGATCCGCCACGTCGGCGATGCGGCGCTGAAACACGCCACGCTGCTCGAAGGCATCGACCTGGAATCGCTGCGCCACGCGCGCCTGTGCGAACTCAACGCGATCGAGCAGGCCGCCAACGTGTGCCTCACCACCATCGTCCAGGACGCGTGGGCGCGCGGGCAGTCGCTGTCGGTGCATGGCTGGGTCTACAGCCTGCTGGACGGACGGGTACGCGAACTGGGCATGGACGTCAGCGCCACAGACGAACTGCCGCCCGCTTACGAAACCGCGCTGGCGCGACTGCGCCCGCGCAGCGAGGACACCGCCGCATGAGCGACGCGATCAAGGCCAGCGCCGCACCCAAGCCCGTCGGCACGTATCCGCATGCGCGGCGCGTCGGCAACCTGCTGTTCCTGTCGGGCATCGGTCCGCGCGATCCGGCCAGCAACGAGATCGCCGGCAACGAATATTTCGCCGACGGCCGTGTACGCAAATACGACATCGAGGCGCAGACGCGTTCGGTATTCGCCAACGTGCGCGCTGTGCTGGAAGCCAGCGGCGCGCGCTGGGAGGACCTGGTCGACGTGACCGTCTACCTCACCGACATGGCCCGCGACTTCAAGGCCTACAACGCCGTGTGGGCCGAATACTTCCCGGACATCGACACCGCGCCCTGCCGCACCACGCTGGGCATCACCGCGCTGCCGACGCCGATCGCGATCGAACTCAAATGCACCGCCGTCGTCGCCGACGCCGGCGGCAAGGATTGATCCCATGTTGAACGCCCCGCTCAACCTGCAAGCCTGGATCGAAGAGCATCGCCACCTGCTCAAGCCGCCGGTCGGCAACAAGTGCATCTACGACGGCGACTTCATCGTGATGATCGTCGGCGGCCCCAACCAGCGCACCGACTACCACTGGGACGAGGGTCCGGAGTGGTTCTACCAACTGGAAGGGCAAATGATCCTGCGCATCCAGGACACGGATGCCGCCGGCAACTACGTTGCGCGGGACATTCCGATCAAGGCCGGCGAAACCTTCCTGCTGCCGCCGCGCGTGCCGCACTCGCCGCAGCGGATGCCCAATTCGATTGGCCTGGTGATCGAACGCAAGCGCCTGCCGCACGAGCTCGACGGTCTGCTGTGGTTCTGCGAGCAGTGCAACGAAAAGCTGTACGAAGAGTTCTTCCCGCTGAAGAACATCGAGACCGACTTCCCCGCCGTCTTCGACCACTTCTATTCCTCGCGCGAACACCGGACGTGCCGCAACTGCGGGCACCTCAATCCGGCGCCGTCGAAGTACGTGATGGCGGACACTTGATTACCGCGCTGAGCCCCTGATGCTGAAGATCGACACCCACGCCCACTACCTGCCGCGCGACTGGCCCGACCTCGCGCGCAAGTACGGCGACGACCGCTTCCCGGTCATCCACCACACCGACGACGGCCGCCACCGCATTTACAAGGACGGCAAGTTCTTCCGCGAGATCTGGTCCAAGACCTGGGACGCGCAGGAGCGCATCGACGATTACGCCCGCTTCGGCGTGCAGGTGCAGGTGATCAGCACCGTGCCGGTGATGTTCAGCTACTGGGCCAAGCCGCAGCACGCGCTGGAACTGCACCAGGCGCTCAACGACCACATGGCGGAGACCTGTCGCGATCATTCGCGGCATTACGCCGGCATCGGCACGGTGCCGTTGCAGTCGCCGCGGTTGGCGGTGCAGGAACTCGAACGCTGCATGGACCAGCTCGGCCTGCAGGGCGTGCAGATCGGGTCGCACGTCAACGACTGGAACCTGGATGCGCCGGAGCTGTTCGAATTCTTCCAGGCCGCCAGCGAGCTGGGCGCGGCCATCCTGGTGCATCCCTGGGACATGATGGGGACGCCGTCGATGCCGAAGTACTGGCTGCCCTGGCTCGTCGGCATGCCCGCCGAGCAATCGCGCGCCGCCTGCTGCCTGATCTTCGGCGGCGTGCTCGAACGCCTGCCCCGGTTGAAGATCTGCCTCGCCCACGGCGGCGGCAGCTTCCCCTACACCATCGGCCGCATCGAACACGGCTTCAACATGCGCCCCGACCTGGTCGCGACCGACAACCCGCGCAATCCGCGCGAGTACATCGACCAGTTGTATTTCGATTCGTGGGTGGCCGATCCGCTCGCACTGCGATACCTGCTCGACACCTGCGGAGTGTCGCGGGTGATGCTGGGCACCGACTATCCCTTCCCGCTCGGCGAACAGACGCCGGGCGCCGGCATCGAAGCGCTGCAGATGAGCGAGGCCGACCAGGCGCGCCTGTACCACGGCACCGCGCTGGAATGGCTGGGCCTCTCCAAATCCCGCTTTGCATAAGCACGTTCGCATGATGCATACGATGACCGACGACCTGTTTTCTTTCGCGCACGCCGATGCGCTCGATGCCGCCGATCCGCTGACCGCCCTGCGCCGTGAATTCCACATTCCCAGGCACGGCGGCCACGAGCAGGCCTACTTCGTGGGTAATTCGCTCGGCCTGCAGCCGCGCGGTGCGCGCGCCCACGTCGAGGAAGTGCTGGACAAGTGGGCCACCGAAGCCGTGGAGGGCCACTTCACCGGGCAGGCGCAGTGGATGCCCTATCACGAACTCGTGCGCGAACCGCTGGCGCGCGTCGTGGGCGCGAAGCCGACCGAAGTCGTGGCGATGAACACGCTGACGGTGAACCTGCACCTGATGATGGTCAGCTTCTACCGGCCCACGCGCGAGCGCCCGGCGATCCTGATCGAAGCCGGCGCGTTCCCGTCGGATCGCCATGCGGTCGCTTCGCAACTGCGCTTCCATGGCTTCGATCCGGAGACCGACCTGATCGAACTGGAGGCCGACGAACCCAACGGTACGATCTCGATGGAGGCGATCGCGCGTGCGATCGCGCAGCACGGTCCGCGCTTGGCGCTGGTGCTGTGGCCGGGCGTGCAGTACCGCACCGGACAGGCCTTCGACCTGAAGGAAATCGCGCGCCTGGCGCATGCGCAGGGCGCGATGTGCGGCTTCGACCTCGCCCATGGCGTCGGCAACCTGCAACTCGAACTGCACGATAGCGATGCCGACTTCGCCGTGTGGTGCCACTACAAGTACATGAACTCCGGTCCTGGCGCTGTCGCGGGCTGCTTCGTGCACGAGCGCCACGCCGCGACCGACCGTCCGCGCTTCGCCGGCTGGTGGGGCCACGACGTCAGCACGCGCTTCCGCATGGGGCCGCAGTTCGTACCGACCCACGGTGCCGATGGTTGGCAGTTGAGCAATCCGCCGATCCTCGGCCTGGCGCCGCTGCGCGCATCGCTGGAGCTCTACGACCGCGTCGGCATGCAGGCGCTGCGCGAACGTTCGCGCAGGTTGACCGGCTATCTGGAAAAACTGATCGGCGCGCGTCTGAGCGAGACGCTGCAGATCGTGACGCCGTCGGACCCGGTGCAGCGTGGCTGCCAGTTGTCCATCCGCGTGATCGGCGGCCGCAACATGACCGGTAGAAGCGCTGGCCGCGCCCTGTTCGAATACCTGCAAACCAACGGCGTGCTCGGCGACTGGCGCGAGCCCGACGTGATCCGTATCTCCCCCGCCCCGCTCTACAACACCCACAACGACGTGCTGCGTTTCGCGCAGGCCGTGGAGAACTGGACTCATGATGAGAGCGGGACCCATGACTGAGCCGCGTCACATCACCATCGTCGGCGCAGGCCTGGCCGGCGCGCTGCTGGCCACTCTGCTCGCGCAGCGCGGCTGGTCTGTCGACGTGTACGAAAAACGCGGCGATCCGCGCGTGCAGGGCTATGCCGGCGGCCGTTCGATCAATCTCGCCCTGGCCGAACGCGGACGCCATGCGCTGCGTCTGGCCGGCGGCGACGACGAGGTGATGGCGCAGGCGGTGATGATGCGCGGCCGCATGGTGCATTTCCTCGATGGCCGCACCGACCTGCAGCGCTACGGCAAGGACGACAGCGAGGTCATCTGGTCGGTGCATCGCGGCGAGCTGAATCTAATCTTGCTCGACCTCGCGCAACAAGCCGGTGCGCGGCTGCACTTCCACCGCGGCCTGGCGGCCGTGGATTTTGCGCATCGCAACGCCCAGTTCCGGGACGATCGCGACGGTAGCCTGCACGACGTCGCCTACGATTCGCTGATCGGCGCGGACGGCGCCGGCTCGGCCCTGCGCGCGGCGATGATGCGCGAACGCGACCTGGGCGAGCGCACCGAATTCCTCGGCCACTCGTACAAGGAACTGGAGATTCCACCGGCTGCCGACGGCGGCTTCAGCGTCGAGCCCAACGCGCTGCACATCTGGCCGCGCGGCCGCTACATGTGCATCGCGCTGCCCAACGACGAGCACACCTTCACCGTTACCCTGTTCCTGCCCAACGAGGGCGAGCCCAGCTTCCAGACGGTGAAGAACGGCGCCGATGCACGCGCCCTGTTCGAGCGCGACTTCGCCGATGCGGTGCCGCTGATTCCGCAGCTCGAGCGCGACTTCGAACAAAACCCCGCCGGCCTGCTGGCGACGCTATATCTGGACAACTGGCACATCGACGATAGCGCTGTCCTAGTGGGCGATGCGGCGCATGCGATGGTGCCATTCCACGGCCAGGGCATGAACTGCGCCTTCGAAGATTGCGTCGCACTCGCCGAGCACCTGCAACGCCACAGCGACCGTGCCGCCGCGTTCGCCGCGTTCCAGCAGGAACGGCTGCCCAACGCGCGCGCGATCCAGCAGATGGCGCTGGAGAACTACCTGGAGATGCGCGACCGCGTCGACGACGACGACTACCTGCTGCAGCGCGCGCTCGAGCGCCAGCTCGCCGATCGCCATCCCGACCGCTTCGTGCCGCGCTACGCGATGGTGACGTTCCGCCGCCTGCCGTACGCGGTGGCGTTCGAACGCGGGCGGATTCAGCGTGAACTGTTGGTCGAGCTGACCCGCGGACACAGTTCGCTGGACACCCTCGACTGGACGGCGGTGGATGCCGCGGTGCAGGCGCGTCTGTCGCCCCTGCCGGTGGAAGCATGAGCCTGCAGGCCGGCCGCGTGCGACCGTTCTGCTTCGATCACCCGCCCGCTCTCAGCCGTTGAGACCGGGCCGCGCTATACGCCTGCCATGCCTGCCAGCTTCCTCTTCTACGACCTCGAGACCTTCGGCTCCGATCCGCGCACCAGCCGGATCGCCCAGTTCGCGGCGATCCGTACCGACACCGACCTCAACGAGATCGACGAGCCGATCAGCATCTTCGTGCGCCCGGCCGACGATCTGCTGCCCTCGCCCGGCGCCACGATGGTCACGGGCATCGTCCCGCAGGTCGCGCTGCGCGAGGGCATGAACGAGGCCCAGGCGTTTTCGCTGATCTTCGACGAAATGGCGCGGCCGGAGACCTGCACGCTCGGCTACAACTCCCTGCGCTTCGACGACGAGTTCGTCCGCTACGGCCTGTTCCGCAACTTCTACGACGCCTACGAACGCGAATGGCGCGGGGGCAATTGCCGCTGGGACCTGCTCGACGTGCTGCGCCTGGCGCACGCCTTGCGACCCGAGGGGCTGGTGTGGCCGCAGCGCGAGGACGGCGCGACCTCGTTCAAGCTCGAACACCTGGCGCACGCCAATGATGTCCGCATCGGCGACGCGCATGAAGCGCTGTCCGACGTGCGCGCGCTGATCGGCCTGGCGCGCAAGCTTAAGCAGGCACAGCCTCGCTTGTGGGACTACGCACTGAAGCTGCGCGACAAGCGCTTCGTCGCCGGCCTGATCGACGTGGTGGCGATGGTGCCCGTGCTGCATGTGTCGCAGCGCTTTCCGGCCAGCCGCCTGTGCGCGGCGCCGGTGCTGCCGATCGCGCGGCACCCGCGCATCGACAACCGGGTGATTACCTTCGATCTGGGCCAGGACCCCAGTGCGCTGCTGCGGCTGTCGGCCGAGGAGATCGCCGATCGCCTGTACACGCCCCTCGCCGATCTGCCCGAAGGCGAGGTGCGCGTCGCGCTCAAGGAAATCCACCTCAACCGCTGCCCGTCGCTGGTGTCCTGGGACCATCTGCGCGCCACCGACTTCACCCGCCTGATGATCGATCCGCAGCAGGTGGCCGAACGCGCCGCGATGTTGCGCGAAGCCGGTCCGGCGCTGGCCGAGAAGGTCCGCCAGGTGTTTTCGTCGGAACGCGAGCGTCAGCCGGCCGACGTGGACGCCTCGTTGTACGACGGCTTCATCGGCGACGGCGACAAGCGCGTATTCGCGGAAGTGCGCGCCACGCCGCCGCAGGCGCTGGGGATGAAGACCTTCGGCTTCCGCGACCCGCGCCTGCCGGAGCTGCTGTTCCGCTACCGCGCGCGCAACTGGCCCGAGACGCTGTCACTCAGCGAGCGGGCGCGCTGGAACGATTACCGCCGCACCCGCCTGCGCGACGAACGCGGCCTGTCCGAATACAGCTTCGATGGTTTCCGCGCGGAAATCGCGGCCCTGCGTATCGCGCATGCCACCGATGGCGCCAAGCAGGTACTGCTGGACCAGTTGGAAGCCTGGGGCCGCGACGTGGAAGCCAGCCTGCGTGACGGCGTGCTGGAACCCACGCCCTAAACTACGCGCCCATGAGCACCTACTTCTCCGACGCCAGCTTCAAGTTCCTGCGCGGCCTCGCCCGACACAATGATCGCGAGTGGTTCCTGGCGCACAAGGCCGACTACGAAGCGCGCGTGCGCGAGCCCTTCCAGCGCCTGCTGACCGACCTGCAGCCCGGCCTGCTGGCGGTGAGCGAGCACTACCGCTCCGAACCCAAGGGCAATGGCGGCTCGCTGTTCCGCATCCATCGCGACACCCGCTTCTCCAACGACAAGGCGCCGTACAAGAACTGGCAGGGCGCGCGCCTGTTCCATGCGCGCAGCAAGCAGGTCGAAGCGCCGGCGTTCTACCTGCATCTGCAGCCGGGGCATTGCTTCATCGCCGCGGGCGTGTGGCATCCGCAACCGGAGACGCTGCGGCGCATCCGCCATTTCATCGTCGATAACCCGGGCAGTTGGAAGGCGGCGGCGCACGCCAAGGCCTTCCGCAAGCGCTTCGATCTCGACGACGACGAGATGCTGACGCGCATGCCGCGCGGCTTTCCCGCCGACTTCGAATTCGCCGACGACCTGCGCCGGCGCAACTTCGCCGCGTTCCGTTCGATCGACGACGCGACCATGACCGGGCCGCGGTTGCGCAAGACGCTGGAGGGCGACATGGCAGCGCTCGCGCCGTTCGTCGACTATCTCTGCGCGGCGCTGGATCTGGAGTTTTAGCGCCCGCATGTCCCGCATCCTCGTCTTCCAGCACGTCGCCGCCGAGCCGCTAGGCACGCTCGACCCGCTGATCCGGGCGCGAGGCCACCGCATCCGCTTCGCCAATTTCGACCGCCAGCCGAATGCGGAACCCAACGTGGACCGTTACCACGGCCTGATCGTGCTCGGCGGCCCGATGAACGTGGAGGATCGGGAACACCGCCAGCACCTGCGCACCGAGCTGCGCGCGATCGAACGCATGCTCGCCCAGGGCAAGCCCGTGCTCGGCATCTGCCTGGGCGCGCAACTGCTCGCGCACGCCCTGGGGGCACCGATCCAGCGGATACCCGAGCCGGAAATCGGCTGGTACACGCTGCAGACCACCGAAGCGGGCCGTCGCGACCCGGTGCTTTCGGCGCTGGGGGAAACCGCGCCGGTCTTCCAATGGCACAGCTATCACTTCGAAGTCCCGCAGGGTGCAGTGCATCTGGCGCGCACGGAGACATGCGAGCCGCAGGCCTTTCGCTACGGCGACAACGCCTACGGCTTCCAGTTCCACCTGGAGATGGACGAGCCCCTGATCGAACGCTGGCTGGCCAACCCCGCCTACCGCGAAGAACTCGCCGCGCTGGGCCATACCGACGAAGCGGCGGTACGCGCGCAGACCCGCGAACGCATCGCGCAAATGCAAGGCCATGCCGACGCGGTGTTCAACAACTTCCTCGACCTGATCGGCCGGCCGCAACGGCGCCACACGCTGCCGTCGCGCGAATGGGTGTGACGAGCGGTTCGGATCAGAAGAGCCGCGGCAGCCCCAGATAAGGCGCGGCGAACCAGTAGATGCCGAACACCACCAGCGCCCACATCAACAACTTCATGAAAAAACCGGCCACCTTGAAGGCAAGGTAGAGGCCGAGCACTACCAGGATGATGCCGATCCAGCTCATGTCGTGTCTCCGCGGAATGTGGCGAGCTTATCGCGCCTGATGTGCCAGTGGCGTTATCCAGCCGCGACCTCGAACACCAGGCTGCAGCAGGTCGTGGCGCCTTCCGCCTTCTGCAGCTCGGAAACGTCGACGGTCGCCACTTCGATCCCGGCGTCGCGCAGGCGCTGCGCGGTACGAGGAAAGTTCGCCGGCATCACCGCGGTGTCGCCGATCCGCAGGATATTGGCAGCGTGCTCTTCGTCCGGATCCACTTCGATGATGCGAAAGCCCGGGAACGAAGCCGCATCGACCCAGCGCGGCTGGATCAGCAGCGTGTCGTCGCGAAGCGCGGTCACCGCCGACTTCAAGTGCAGGCAATCGCGGATCGCCACCGGCACCACGCGATAGCCGAATTCGCCGATAGCGTCCTGCAGCTGCGCCCGGCCTTCGGCGTTGCTGCGCCCGGACTCGCCGACGTAGAGCGTACGGCCAACCCGCAGCACGTCGCCGCCGTCCAGGGTGCCCGGGGCCTCGATGAGGCGCAGCGGCCGGTAGCGCGCAAGCAACTCGGCGACGCTCGTGCCTTCTTCGCGCCGCGATTCGGCGCCGGGCCGCGTCATTACCGCGATCTCGTCGAGCACGATCGCGACATCCTCCACGAACACCGCATCCGGCATGGCAGGCTCCGCGTCGAGCGTCAGCACCTTGCAACCCAGCGACGCGAGCAGGCGTTGATAACTGCGATGCTGGGCCTCGGCGCGCGCGATATCGATCGGCGTGCGGGCGACATGGGTGAGCTGGCAATCGCCGAGGCTGGGGCTGACTTCGCGGGTGATCGCTATGCGCATGTGGGGCGTTCGTGAGGCTCCAGCAAGACCATACCCCGTTCGCGCGTCCGCAACGAGGGAGCATCGGCGCACAGTCACACCGCCGCCACGCATAATGTCCCGCCACGTCCCTGCCCTGCCGCATGTCCCGTATCGCGACCACTCTCCCCGGCCTGGCCATCGTCGGCGGCGGACCCGCCGGCCTCATGGCGGCCGAGGTCGCGCGCGCCGCCGGCATCGAAGTCGATCTGTATGAAGGCAAGGGCTCGGTCGGCCGCAAGTTCCTGATCGCCGGCAAGGGCGGGCTGAATCTCACGCATAGCGAAGCGCGGCCCGCATTCGACGCGCGCTACGGCTCGCGTCGCGGCGATGTCGCCCATTGGCTCGACAATTTCGACGCGGACGCGCTGCGCGAATGGGCGCGCGGCTTTGGCATCGACACGTACGTGGGCACGTCGGGGCGCGTATTCCCGATGGATCGCAAGGCCGCGCCGCTACTGCGCGGCTGGGTGCGGCGGCTGCGCGACCAGGGTGTGCGCTTCCACGTACAGCATCGCTGGACCGGGTGGAACGCCGATGGCGCGCTGCGCTTCGAAACGCCGACCGGACCGTTCGACGTGGTGGCGCCCGCCACCGTGCTTGCTTTGGGCGGCGGCAGTTGGCCGGAACTCGGCTCGGACGGCGCGTGGGCGCCGTGGCTTGCGCAGCGCGGCATCGATGTCGCGCCCTTGAAGCCCTCCAACTGCGGCTTCGATATCGGCTGGAGCGAGCACTTCGCGCAGAAGCATGCCGGTGCGCCGCTGAAGCCGGTAATCGCGCACTGGCGCGATCTCGACGGCAACGAACACGCATTGCAAGGCGAATGCGTCGTCACCGCGACCGGGATCGAAGGCAGCCTGATCTATGCCTTGTCGGCGACGCTGCGGGACACGATCGATCGCGACGGCTCGGTCACGCTGCATCTGGATCTGGCGCCGGGTCGCGATGCCGCACGTCTTGCGGGCGATCTGGGCAAGCCGCGCGCGGGTCGCAGTTTCAGTGAACACCTGCGGCGGCAGACGGGCCTTGCGGGCGTGAAGGCGGCGCTGTTGCGTGAAGTGCTGCCCAAGTCACAGCTCGACGATGCCGCCGCTATCGCGCAGGCAACCAAGCGTCTTCCTCTCGTGTTGAAGCAGGCACGGCCTATCGCTGAGGCGATCAGCAGTGCCGGTGGAGTGAGGCTGGAAGCCCTGGGCGACGCCTTGATGGTGAAGGCGGTGCCGGGCGTGTTCTGCGCAGGCGAGATGCTGGATTGGGAAGCGCCGACCGGCGGTTATCTGTTGACGGCGTGTTTCGCCAGTGGTTTGCGCGCGGGGCGAGGGGCGGTTGCTTGGCTTACTTCGCGGTAAAGCAAAGGCGGCCCCTCATCCGCCCTTCGGGCACCTTCTCCCCGCAAGCGGGGAGAAGGAAGAACATCCCTCGCCCCGCTTGCGGGGAGAAGGAAGAGCATCCCTCGCCCCGCTTGCGGGGAGAAGGAAGAGCATCCCTCGCCCCGCTTGCGGGGAGAGGGACAGCGTTGCGAAGCAACGCAGGGTGAGGGGCCGTGGCTAGCGCTTCCGCCCCGAAACCACCGGCACATGCCACACCGCGTAATACGGCGGCGTTTCGATCGCACCGATGATCCTGTCGAAGTCGGCCGTCACCTCGGCAACCGATCGCCCGGATGCGTCCGCCAGCACTTCGGAATAGCCGTCGCGCCAAGCCGTCATGATCCCGGCGAACGTCGCGCGCTCCACGCGCAGCGTATCGACGATCACGTAATCCAGCGCAATCGCCTGGTAGCCGACCTTCGCCAGCAGCGTCGGCGAATGCCGGCCGATACGCCCGTCGCAGCCGATGCCGTGCAGATAGGCCACCGCGTTCTCGTTCCAGAACCGGTCGGGATCGAAGCGCACGCCATCGCGCTCGATCACGGGCATGTGCAGCATGCCGTAGTCCTCCGACAGCAGATGCAGCCAGCCGCCGGGCTTCGACACTCGGGTTATCTCGGCGAGGACCAGCGGGAAATCGGGCACCGCCTGCGACATGTGCCGGCACACGACCAGATCGAACTGAGCATCATCGAAACGCAGGGCGAAGGCGTCGCCCTGCTCATAGGCAATGCGGTCGCCGAACGCACCGCTGTCCCGCCGCGCCAAGGCGAGATTGCCTTCGAGGATGTCGACACCGATGAGCGTCGCATCCGGATAGCGCTCGGCAAGGCGTCGCGTTATCTCGCCGGTGCCGCAGCCAAGATCCAGGATCCGCAGTGAACCGGAGAGGCCGTATCGATCGAACAAGGGCGCTTCCTGCGGCCAGATCGCTTCGGCCTGATGGGCGAGATTGCGCGCCATCGACTCGTCGCCCATCTGTTCGGCTTGCGGATTGCGATCGACGCTCATGTGCTTTCCTTTCGGTTCCGCTACGTGCAGCTCATGGCGAGGCTTGCACTCAGGCAGTGGGATCGGCCAACGGTTTCAGTTCCGGGTCGAGCGCCACGCGCTCGTCGAAGACGAAGCAGCGGCCGTCGTAACCGAAGCCGCCGACGCGTTCGAAATAATTGAGGATGCCGCCCTCGAGTTGCAGCACGTTGTCCATGCCTTCGGCCTGCATCCACAGCGCCGCTTTCTCGCAACGGATGCCGCCGGTACAGAAGCTGACCACGACGGCGTCGGCCAGCGCGCTGCGATGCGGCGTCAGCGCCTCCGGCAGGTCGGTGAAGTTGTCGATCGGCAGGGTCAGTGCGCCGCTGAAGGTGCCGTAATCGACTTCCTCGCGATTGCGCGTGTCCAGCAGCACCAGGCGGCGGCCGTTGTCGTCTTGGCCCTGTTCGATCCAACGCGCAAGGTCTTCCGGCGCCACGGCAGGCGCGCGGCCTTCGAGCGGCGAGGAATTGTCGCGGCGGAAGGCGATGATTTCCTTCTTCAGCTTGACCTTGAGCCGGGCGAACGGTTGGGTTCGACTGATGCTCTCCTTGACCACGATGTCAGCGAAACGCGGATCCCCGCGCAGCGCCTCGAGGAAGAGCTGGATGGCGGATTCAGGGCCCGCCAGGAAGAGGTTGATGCCCTCCTCCGCGATCAGCACGGTGCCACGCAGATCGCCGGCTTCGGCGAGGCTGCGGACCTGGGCCGCAAGTGCAGCCGGGTCTTGGACGGGGACGAAATGGTAGGCGGCGATATTCAGGATCACGGCCACATTTTACCGGGCACTTGGTGCATTCGGCTTCGGTAGGACGCGCTGCCCGCCGGTGATGGGGGTAGCTCCGCCCTCCTGACGGCATCCATGCCTTTAAGTCGGGTCGCGGACCATCCTGGTCCGCTTCTCCGCTACCCCCATCACCGGCGGGCAGCGCTATCGCGAGCGTGAAGATCGCCGCTTCGAAGCGTTCTTATGCTTTTTGTCGAACTACCGAGATGTGTGGGGGCAGGCGGCGCCGGTGGGTAGTCGTGACTGTCAGCGGCATGGATGCCGCTGACAAGCCTCCATGGACGGATTCACGGCGTGTCACGACTGCCCACCGGCGCCGCCTGCCCGCGCCGGGATCGCGCCGCCACGTCCCCTCACCCTGCGCCGCTGCGCGACGCTGTCCCTCTCCCCGCCAGCGGGGCGAGGGGTTTGCCGCGAGGGAGGAGTCAGCGCGTTTGGCAACTAGCCGCGCGCTCCAACAACAACGCCTTCTCGCGCTCATTGCGAGTCATCTCAGCCGCCCGCTCGAATTCACCGCGCGCCTCATCCAGACGGCCGAGCTTGAACAACAGATCGCCACGCACGCTCGGCAGCAAGTGATAGCGCGCCAACGCAGCATCGCCCGCCAACGCATCGACCAGCTCCAACCCCGCCGCCGGACCGAACAGCATGCTCAACGCCACCGCCCGATTGAGCTCGACGATAGGCGAACCCGTGAGCCGCGCCAGCTCCGCGTAGAACCCCGCGATACTCGCCCAGTCCGTGTCTTCCGGCTGCAGCGCACGCGCATGGCAGGCCGCGATGGCCGCCTGCAGCGTGTACGCCCCGCGTGGACCGCCGAGCTTCTCGGCACGTTCCAATTCCGCAAGGCCACGATTGATCAGCAGACGATCCCAACGTGCACGATCCTGATCGAGCAACAAGATCGGCTCTCCCGACGGCCCGGTTCGAGCCCCAGCGCGCGAAGCCTGGATTTCCATCAACGCCACCAGGCCATGCACCTCCGCCTGCTGCGGCATCAGCCCCGCCAGCACGCGGCCGAGCCGCAGCGCGTCCTCGCACAAATGCGGACGCAGCCAATCCTCACCGGCCGTCGCCGAATAACCCTCATTGAAGACGAGATAGACCACCGACAACACCGCCGACAACCGCTCGACCAACTTCTCGCCGCGCGGCACCTCATAAGGAACGTTGGCCTCCGCCAGCGTGCGCTTGGCGCGGACGATGCGCTGCGCGATGGTCGGTTCCGGCACGACGAAAGCGCGCGCGATCTCATCGGTAGTGAGCCCGCCGAGCAGACGCAGCGTCAGCGCCACCCGCGCGTCCTGCGACAACACCGGATGACAAGCGGTGAACACCAGACGCAGCAGATCGTCGCCGATCGGATCGTCCAGCGCATCGAGGATGTCTTCCTCGTGCACCTGCTGATGCAGCTCGATCTCGTAGCCGAGTTCCTCGTGCTTGCGGTGCTGCAACTGGTGCCGCCGCAGCCGGTCGATCGCCTTGTGCTTGGCCGTGGTCATCAGCCACGCACCGGGATTGTCGGGCACTCCGCCCTGCGGCCACTGCTCCAGCGCCGTCACCAGCGCGTCCTGCGCCAGCTCTTCGGCGAGGCCCACGTCGTGCAGCATGCGCGCGAGGCTGGCGATCAGCTTCGCCGATTCCATCCGCCACACCGCGTCGATGGTGCGGCGGACCTGCTGCGGGTTCGGAGTCCCGGAAGCCTTGGTTTCGGCGGAAGTCGTGTCAGGGGAAGTCGTGTCAGGAAAAGCGGCCATGCCCCCGATGACACCACCGCGCCGATGACGGCGCAAGCGCAGGTCTTGCCAAATCGCGCCCTGCGCTTCCTGCCCGATCGATCCGGGAGCCGGCGCCGGCGCCAGCTCCGCGAGCGAATGCCCCGAAAGCACGCCTTCCATCGCAGTCAGCCTTGCTGCATGGCGCCGTTGATCATCCACGGCACCCCGAAACGGTCGGTCAGCATGCCGAAGCGCTTGGCCCAGAACGTCTCCTGCATCGGCATCGTCACCGTGCCGCCCTGCGCGAGTTCGCCGAAGATGCGCTCGGCTTCGTCCTCGCGGTCGACGGCGAGCGCGATCGAGCAACCCTTGATGCCTTCATAGGGATGATCGGGATGATTGTCCGAAGCCATCAATACCTGATCGCCGGCCTGCAAACGCACGTGCATGATCTTGTCGCGAACCGATGCCGGCAGGTCTTCACATCCCGGCGTGTCGCCGAATCGCTGCAGCATGGCGAGTTCGGCGCGCAGGCACTGCGCGTAGAACTTGAAGGCTTCTTCGCAATTACCGTTGAAGACCAGATAAGCGTTGATATGCATGTTGGCTCCTTGATGTGCAGGCGGGGATCAATGCTGGGTCAGCGCGTCGCGCAGGCGCTGTTCCTGCTCGCGCAGCTCGGGCGTGAGCGCGTCGCCGAAGTCTTCGGCCTCGAACAGCGGACGGATCTCGATGGTCGATTCGCCCGGATGCGGATTCGGGCAGCGCTTGACCCACTCGACCGCCTCTTCCATCGAACTGACCTGCCAGATCCAGAAACCGGCGACCAGCTCCTTGGTTTCGCTGAAGGGGCCATCGACGACGGTGCGCTTGCTGCCGGAGAACGCCACCCGCTTGCCGCGCGAGGACGGATGCAGGCCTTCACCAGCCAGCATCACCCCGGCCTTGACCAGCTCTTCGTTGAATTTGCCCATGTCGGCGAGCAACTGCTCGGTGGGCATGACGCCTGCTTCGGACTCGTTGCTGGCTTTGACGATGACCAGGACGCGCATGTTCGTTACTCCTAGGCTTTAAGTGAATGGACCTCGGTGAATGAACGCCGGTCGGCCTTGGGCCCCTTCCCTGCGCTCTTGCAGGAACGACGAGCGGGGGAGCCGGGAATCGACATGGTCCGGGGATCTTTCGTTACTTCGGCTTTACTCATGGTGGCCGCCGATCTAACGCACGCTTCTCTAACCTCACGCCTGTCCGTCGCGACTTTGCGTACAGCACGGGGCATGGAGCACGGGCCATAACGATGCAACCTGCATCGCGGACACAACGAGAAGGAGCATCTGATGCCAACCAACCAGAACCAGGACCAGAACCGCCATCAGGGACGCGGCTTCGCCGGTATGGATGAAGAGAAACAGCGCAAGATCGCCCAGAAGGGCGGCGAAGCGGTCAGCCGCGATCGCCAGCACATGTCCGAAATCGGCCGCAAGGGCGGCGAGGCTTCAGGCGGTGGCAATCGTCATGGGAGTCAGGGAAGCAATCGCTGACCGACGCAGCCGAGGGACCTATTCGACAGCGAGCCGGTGAACAGGCTCATGAAAGAGCGAAGGCGCCCAATGGGCGCCTTCGCGGTGTTGCGGCATCGTCACGGATGGGCCGAAGTGGCCGCTGAATCCGCGTGCCCGACGCTTTAGCTGCGGCCTTCGCTACGCGGCCGCGTAGCGCCCGGGCCTGCGTTACGACCCTCGCGCGGCGGGCGGGCGCCGGCATGCGCATGGCGCTGCGCCGGCTTGCCGTGCGGACGATGACCACGGGCAGGACGCGCGCTTCGCTGCGACGGCACCGGCGTGGTATCGATGCGCAACGGTCGGCTCGGCTCATAGCCGGCCACGGTCTCCAGCGCGATCTCCGCCTTCAGCAGCTGCTGGATCTGCCGCAACAGTCCCGCTTCGTCCGGCGCCACCAGCGACAAGGCCTCGCCCTGCGCGCCGTTGCGACCGGTGCGGCCGATGCGATGCACATAGTCTTCCGCCACCATCGGCAGCTCGTAGTTGATCACCAGCGGCAGACTGGGAATGTCGAGTCCGCGCGCGGCCACGTCGGTCGCGACCAGCACGCGCGCCTTGCCCGCCTTGAACTGCGCCAGCGCCTTCTGCCGCTGCGCCTGGCTCTTGTTGCCGTGGATCGCGACCGCCAGCAGACCGGACTTCTCCAACTGTTCGGCCAGGCGGTTGCAGCCGTGCTTGGTCTTGCCGAACACCATGGCCTGTTCAGTGTGGCGCTTGGCAAGGATCTCGATCAGCAGGTCACGCTTCTTCGCCTGATCGACCGGATGCGCGCGGTGCGCGATGGTCTCGGCGATGGTGTTCTGCGCCGCCACCTGCACCTGTTGCGGATCGCGCATGAATTCCAGGGCCAGCGCCTTGATCCGCGCCTCGAACGTCGCCGAGAACAGCAGCGTCTGCCGCTGCGACGGCAGCTTGCCGAGGACGCGCTTGATCGCCGGCAGGAAGCCCATGTCGAGCATGCGGTCGGCTTCGTCGAGCACCAGCACTTCGATGGCGTCCAGGCGCACGGTGCCGCGTTCGAGGTGATCGATCAGGCGGCCCGGGCAGGCCACCAGCACGTCGACGCCGCGACGGAACTGATCGATCTGCGGCTGCATGCCGGCACCGCCGTAGATCGCGGTGATGTTCATGCGCAGATGCTTGGCGTAACCGCGCAGGCTTTCGCTGACCTGCAGGGCGAGTTCGCGGGTCGGCGTCAGGATCAGCGCGCGCGGCTTGCGCGGGCCGTTGGGCGACGTCGCCTTGGCGAGCCGGTTCAGCAAGGGCAGGCCGAAGGCGGCGGTCTTGCCGGTGCCGGTCTGCGCACCGCCCAGCACGTCGCGGCCGGCCAGCGCCAGCGGGATGGCCTGGGCCTGGATCGGCGTCGGGGTGGTGTAGTTGTTTTCGGACAGCGCGCGCAGCAGCGCGGGCGCGAGCCCGAGCGATTCAAAGGTCATGTTGTAGCTCCGTATGGAACGCTTCCGGTATGGGCACAGGCCCTGCCGGAGGCGTACTCGAAGCTTTCCCTGAACCGCGGCTTGCGAGTGGTGTAAATGGCCGCACCGGAGGTTCCGGTGCCGCGTCTGCGCGACGAAGGGCGTACGGGATAGGCCGCGAGAGGGCCCTGATGGGGCCGGAGCGGCAGACTTACCTAGGAAATCGCATCTCCCGGGACTTGCGAGGCAAGTCAGGGATCAGCCGTGCGCTAAACGGGGGGCACTGTACGCGAAGTGGCTCTCCTGCGCCACCGCCACCTGAACCGAGCCCCTAGGCCTTGCGCAGGAAGCAGGTCTTCAGCACCAGGCCCTTGATCTTGTCCGAGTTGCCTTCGATGTGTTCCGCGTCGTCCTCGACCAGGCGGATATTGCGGATCACCGTGCCCTGCTTCAGCGGAATGGACGAGCCTTTGACCTTCAGGTCCTTGATGACCACCACGGTGTCGCCGTTGGCCAGCGCGTTGCCGTTGCTGTCGCGGACGCTCAGCGCGCCCTCTTCCGCCCCTTCAGCCGCCATCGGCCACTCGTAACCGCAATCGGCGCAGACGAAGTTGGTCCCGTCGGCATAGGTGTTTTCGAGCGTGCATTGCGGACAGGCGGGGGCGGCGGGCATCGTGCGATCCAGTGAGTGCGACAGGCATGTGGGGCGCGCATTTTACGCCCTGCGGCGACTCAATCGTCGGGCGAGCCGTAGCGCAACCAGCGTTCGGCTTCGCGCACGTCGCTGAAGATGCGCACGTTGATGCCCAGGCCCTGGCCGTAGATTTCGGCGTACTCGATGGCGGGGACGAACTCCGGCGTGGGTTCGACCACGGCGACGCGATCGAAATGCCGCGCCTCGTGCTGGAACAGTGCCGCCAGTTCCGACAGCTCCGACGGCGTGGCCGGCTGGCCCTTCTTGCGATCGGTCACCAGCAGCTTGCGCAGGCCGCGTGCCTTGCCTTCGTCGGCGATTTCCTGCCAGTAGGCGATGCGTACGTGCTGCGCATCCACGGGGCCGGTGACTTGCACTTCCAGCACTTCGCCGTGTTCGACCAGATGCAGGGCGTAGTCGGGATGGTGGCGCTCTTCGGCCATGCGCCATGATCGGTCAGGCGGCCGTCACCGCGCCAGTGCCGCCAACGTGCCACTGCGGTCTACGGTCCGGCTCGACAGCGCCTGACAGGCCAGCCGCCAATCATCGCCTCGCGGAAACGGCCGCCAGGCGACCACGCTCGCGGCCGGCGTCGTGTCGATTTGCGCCCGTCCCACTCGTCTCTCCCACAAGCGCTGGGCTTCCGGCGCCAGCTCCAAACCCACGTCCCACCCGCGACAAGGAGATCCCCATGAGCAAGCCCCAGCGCATCACCCCGTTCCTGTGGTTCGACAAACAGGCCGAGGAAGCGGCGAACTACTACGCCTCGATTTTCGACAACTCCCGCGTCGGCACCGTCGCGCGCTACGACAAGGCCGCCGCGCAAGCCTCCGGTCTGCCGGAAGGCACGGCGATGACCGTGGCCTTCGAACTCGATGGCGTGCCCTTCGTCGCCCTCAACGGCGGGCCGCACTTCAAGTTCACCGAAGCGGTGTCGTTCGTCGTCAATTGCGAATCGCAGGCCGAGATCGACCACTACTGGAGCCGCCTGGCCGATGGCGGCGATCCGACGGGGCAGCAATGCGGCTGGCTCAAGGACAAGTTCGGCCTGTCCTGGCAGGTGGTGCCGACCGAACTGCCGCAGCTGATCCGCCATCCCAAGGCGATGCAGGCCATGCTGCAGATGAAGAAGATCGACCTGGGCACGCTGCGCGAGGCGGCCGCGGCGTAATCGCCGGGCCTCGGGATTCGGTCCGCTAGATCTTGTCGCCTAAACTGGAGGTCGCTTCCCTGCGCGACCTCCATGTCCTCGACTCCTCCGGCCACCGTCGACGTACTCATCATCGGTGGCGGCGCGGCGGGCCTGATGTGCGCGCTCACGGCGGGCCAGCTCGGCAAGCGCGTGCTCGTGGTCGAGCACGCCAACCGCTGCGGCAAAAAGATCCTGATGTCGGGCGGCGGACGTTGCAATTTCACCAACACCGGCTCGTCGCCGGCGAACTACCTGTCGGCGAACCCGCATTTCTTCAAGTCCGCCCTCGCCCGCTACACGCCGGCGCACTTCATCGAAATGGTCGAGCGACACCGCATCGCCTACCACGAGAAGGAACTGGGCCAGCTGTTCTGCGACGAGTCCTCGAAGCTGATCGTGAAGATGCTGCTGGACGAGTGCGCGGATGCCGGCGTGCGGATCGAGACGTCGTGCAGCGTCGAGCGCGTGGTCCATGGCGACAGCGGCAACTTCCATCTGCATACGACGCGCGGCGTCTTCACCGCTCCCGCGCTGGTGGTTGCCAGCGGTGGCCTGTCGATTCCGAGCATGGGCGCGACCGGCTTCGGCTATGAACTGGCCCGCCAGTTCGGCCACGAAGTGCTGCCCACGCGCGCGGGCCTGGTGCCGCTGACCCTCAGCGGCAAGCACCAGGAGCGGCTGCAGGACCTCAGTGGCGTCGCGTTCCCCGTGGAAGCGCGCTGCAACAAGAAGTCGTTCTCCAACTATCTGCTCATCACCCATCGAGGCGTGAGCGGTCCGGCGATCCTGCAGATCTCGTCGTTCTTTCAGCCGGGCGACGACCTGCGACTGGACCTGCTGCCTGGCATGGACGCGTTCGAAACCCTGCAACGACTACGGCACGAACGGCCGGCCGCAGAACTCAAGACCGTCCTCGGCGACCTGCTACCCAAGCGCTTCGCCCAACGCCTGTGCGAACACTGGCTGCCGAACCGACCGATGAAACAGTTCAACGAACCGCAGTTGCGTGAAGCCGCCGAGTTGCTTGCAGCGTTCCCGCTAGTAGCCAGCGGCACCGAAGGCTATCGCACCGCGGAAGTCACGCTGGGCGGCGTGAACACCGACGGGCTCTCGTCCTCGACGATGCAATCCAAGCAAGTACCCGGGCTGTACTTCATCGGCGAAGTCGTCGACGTCACCGGCTGGCTGGGCGGCTATAACTTCCAGTGGGCGTGGGCGTCGGGGCATGCGGCGGGTGAAGCGGCCTGACTGCTATCCGCCTGCGAAAACGGGCTAACTCGGCGCACCGCCGCTCTATGGAGTTGGCGACCGATCGGGCATCGACATGACCAGGGATTCGCAACCCTGCGCTTCGCAACCGAGATATTTCACCTCATTCCCGCGCTTCAACATGACCTTGGCGGCTCCATTGATGGTGAACTGCCATGTGCGCCCCTGCCTGCGCACAAGTCCACCGATCTTGCAGGGCGCGGTGTCGTAGTCGTGGTGATAGGTGCGCTCATCGATCTCGCGGCTCAGGGAAATCAGTTCTTCTGCTTGCTTGCCAGTCAGTGTCCACTTCAGACAGCTGGTGGCGGCGTCCTCCTGCGCGGAGGCCGTTGTATCGACTTCGACCCTGGAAATGGCCGTCACGATTACCCCTTCAATGAGAGGCGCTGGCGGGGTTACCGCAGTTGGATCAGGGGAGTGGGAGCTGGGGCGGCACGCTGGAAGGAGGATCAGGAATGCAATAGAGATCAGCACCCTCACCCGCAGTTTTCCACGCAGTTTTGTCGTATTCATAGATGTCTCTCAGCGCTTCTCCGTCACCGCTCGCCGCAAATTGATCCGCGCCTGCGCGTCCAGGCGCTGGTGAAACCAATCGCTCAGAAAGATGCGCTCCTTGCCGAGCAGTGCCTTGAGAAAGCGGCGCCGATTGAGCTTGAACAGCCAGGCGGGGACGTGGCCGCGGTACTCGGCGGTGATGCCGCGGTCGTAGGCGGCGAAGGCCGCAGGATCGGCGGCCAGGATCGCCATGTCGCAGTCAAGAAACAGGGCGGCGTCGGCATCGTCTGCTACGTCGGCCGGGGTCAGCGTGCCGTGCTGCGCGGTGAGATTGATCAGCTCGGCGACGCGCGCGGCGTCGATGTCGCGATCCGGTAACCAGCGCGCGATGTGTTCGACGGCAAGATCGGCCGAACGCGCTTCGTTGTCCTTGCGGCCCGCTTCATAGATGGCGTCGTGATAGAGCACGGCCAGGCGCACTTCGTCCGGTTGCCGCCAGCCGGGGCCGGCTGCGACTTCGTCGTAGTGATGCAGCACCGCTTCGACATGATCGAAGCTGTGGTAGGCGCGAGGCGGCGTGGCGTACGCATTGCGCAGGGCTGTCCAATGTTCCGTCGTTAGCAGAGTGTCTTCGGCCATATGATCGGTGCCGGCATCGATATGCCTCCGAGCATAGCGGAGCATGCGCCTGCAACGGCGACGATCAGTGCGTCTTCTGGTAAGTGCCCACCAGTTCGGCCTGGGCGACCACGTGCCCTTCCATCGCCTTCAGCAACTGCGCCTTGTTCGGCTGGTGCAGATCGGGCAATTCCACGTCCAGGGCGTACAGCTTGTGGAAATAGCGGTGTCGCCCCTTCGGCGGGCACGGGCCGCCGAAGCCGGTGCGTTGCCAGTCGTTCTTGCCTTCCCTGGCACCCGCGGGAAGCTGCGCGGCTTTCACGCCCTCGGCCAGGCCGGCCGCGGTGACCGGCAGGTTGTACAGCACCCAGTGCACCCAGGTGCGCTGGGGCGCGGCAGGATCGGGTGCGTCCGGGTCGTCGACGATCAACGCAAGACTGCGCGTATTCGCCGGAAGCCCTGACCAGTGCAGCGCCGGCGACACATCGCCGCCTTCACAGGTATGGACTGCGGGTATGGCGGCATTGGCCGCGAACGCCGGCGATGTCAGCGTCATGCTCATGGCGGGGGTCCTCGTCTGGCTGCACGCGGCGCTGGCGATCGCGAGCAGCAGCGCGAGCGTCGACGCATTGCGGCGGATGGGATGGCTGGCGCGCATTCACTGAACCCTCTTGCAGGGTTGCGCCGATTCTAGGCCGGGAATAGCGAAAGACCTCGCGAAGGAACAGCGCGAAACAGCTCAGCCGCGACGCGATGCCAAGGCGCGACGCAAGGTCGTGAAGACACCGGCCAGATCCCGCTGCGCCGCCGGGGTCAATGCGAGGTCATCGCCTTCGCCGTCAACATCGCCGGCCGCGTCGCCGGCCCAGGCGAAAGCCACCCGATTGCTCTGCCGCGGCTCGTCGATCACCAGCACATGCGCCGGGCCGAATGCGCGCTGGATGCGTTCCACGTGCGCGGCCGCCGCATCGCAGTAGAGATTGATCGCCATGGCACCGCCTGGCGCGAGGCAGGCACGGCAGTCGTCGTAGAAGGCCTGCGTGGAGAGCACCGCCGGTATGCCGGTCTCGTCGTATCCATCGATCAGCAACAGGTCGTAGCGGCCGGGGCGCTCGTGCAGGAAATGCGCACCATCGTCCAGATAGACCTGAAAGCGCGCATCGTCGTCCGGGACGTGGAAGCGGCGGCGCAGTGCGATCACGTGCGGATTGTTCTCGACGACTTCGATCCGCGCTTCGGGCAGATGCCGGTAACAGTACTTGGCCTGCGATCCGCCGCCGAGCCCCAGGATGCCGATGAGACGAGGTTTAGGCGCGAAGACCAGTGCGCCCAGCATCGTGCGGGTGTAGTCGATCAGCAGGCGATGCGGATCGCGCACGACCATCTGGCTTTGCGAGACCCCGCGTGCGAACTGCAACTCGATGGTCTTGCCACGCGCACGCACGCGCGGTTTGCGCAGGCGCGGCGGCACGGCGTCACCCTGCGCACCGAACAACCTCGCCAGCCAGGTACGCCAGCCCCCTTGCCCCGAATCCATGTCGATGCCTAGCGGAGCTGACTGTCCTTGCTGCCGCGGCGGTTGTAGCCGCTGGAGCCGGCCTGTTCCTGGTCGCGGACTTCCTGGCAGGCCACGCACACACGCACGCCCGGGACGGCTTTGCGCCGGGCCTCGGGAATCTCTGCCTCGCAGTCCTCGCAATGGGTCAGGCCAGGCCCGGTCGGCAGCTGGCTGCGTGCGCGTTTGATCGCGTCCTTGATGGTCGCGTCGATCTGGTCTTGTACGGCGCCATCGCCTGCCCAACCGGTTGCCATGGGTTTTCTCCGCTAGTGCTACGCGGACAAGGATAACGGCTATGGGGTGAATGTCCGCGGGCTACGAAAAATAGAGCCCGCCGAATGGCGGGCTCGTGCATTAGGAACGGGCTCAATCAATAGAGCTGTTTTTAGCGTGGGCCCAGAAGGGCCCGGCCATCGGCCCGTCACTCGGGCCTATCGCACGCAGCACCTGAATGCGGTCCAGGGAATGCTGCCTCCAAGGTGAGCAATAGTCCTTGAACGGGCTCTCGACCTTCAGCAGGCCGATCCCTAGCCGGACCCAAATTTTCAGGCTTTTCGGATCGCTTTCGAAGATGGCTTGTCCAAGCACGTACGATACAAGATAGGCTTCCCATGTATCGAAGTGTCGGGATTGCGCGCCGATCCGGCGTAGCCAGGTCCATCCAGCCTCTTCATCGAGATAGCCTGTCGCTACGGCAACGCGCGTCAGGTAAGCGGCCCGCTCGAGATCGTAGGCAAGCATTGACTGACAGCCGGCGATCAGTGCCGCGTCGATGCCGACTTCCTGCAAAAACAACCTCACCTTCTGGAAGGCCAAGAAATGCGCTGCGCCAACATTTTGTAAATCGGTCAGCTGGCCGCCGCGGATGAGGAATCCGAAATCGGTGTCGATGTCCTTGCGGGAGCCAACCTTAGTCAACCATTCCAGGCGAGCGGTAACCGATGCAGTATCGGCCACATTCCAACTCCTCGCCAACCATTCGACATTGGCACTAGGCTGCTTGGCGGCGATCGCAAGTTCTGCAGGAGATTCCTCATAGCGAAATGCCGTCAGTGCCCCCAGGCCTAATAGTGGCTCGCGCAATGCATTCACAGATGTCGATTCTGCGTCATCGATCGCCGATTTGGCCGGTGCGAGCAGTTCGGCAGAGATCAAAATGTCTGCAAGCGGATAGCGTTGCCAGATATAGGGTTGACCCAGGCGTTCCAGGACTTGCGTCAACAGGTCCCAAGCTGCCTCGACATCATCGGAAGCCGCCACTCCTCCTGCAAAACTTGCAGCGCGACCAAAGATGAAGGATGCGGCGTATTCAGCCCAGTCTGCGAAATCCCGTTTTGATTCCACTGCCACCCACGCCATTACCCTCCAGGCTTCGTCCTCGGTGATGTACTTCAAATAGTGGCAGGCGCGCGCCAAGTAGGCGATGCGCTCATAGTCGTAAGCAGCAAGGGTCATCGTAGACGCTGGCGGAAGGCCTCGCTCTTCCCATACTTTCTTGGCCTGTTCCAAGCGAACGATGGCATCCGCGTCGATGATAGTGAGCTTGTCCGCGCTCGCGCCCTGCTGCAGCAGCGCGAAATCCTCTTGATAAGAAACGCGGCGGCCCAGCAATATCACCTGCTGAATGGTGCTGCGCGCAGACCTCTCGTCGATGACATCCCAGTCACGCGCCATACCTTCTCGGATCGTTTCTTCGTCTCTTCGAAGTGGCAGAAGAGCGCTATATTCCTTATTCCGCGCCATCATCAGCGCACCGAACCCCAGTAAGGGCGCTTTATCCGGTGGAGGGGCATTTTCACGATAGCAGCGCTGCACCCTCTCCCGCGCCTTGGCTTCCTTCTCGGCTTCAGCTGCTGCCTCGGATTTCGCCCGCGCCTTGGGGGCAATGTATCGGCGGCGAATCAGCAAGACAACGACAATTATGATCAGCATGATCACGTGAAACATGAAGCGTTCCCCCGTATTTAATGGTCACTGCGATGACTGCTTGATCACAGGCGACAACCGGTTGCCGGTTGCAATCAGATCATCGATACCGACCGTCGCCTTCTCCTGAGGTGCAACATCCGGTTGCAAGAAAGAAAACACGAATGCTGACGTTTGGATCAGCGCTAAGCGCGCATGTCGGTTTGGCAGGAAAGGGCCTTGGTTGTGCTCAAAACCCGGAATGCGCCGCCTGAAACCAGCGCCAGACCGCCGGCGGCAGCCGGTCTTCGAGGTCGAGGCCGAACGCAAGGTAGGCGTCCAGCGCATCGCGCACCACCTGCTGTGCCGGGGTCGGTCCGGCGCGAAGTTCCAGTTCGTCCACCGTCAATGCGGCCTCGGACCACGCGTACAGGAGTTCACTGCGGGTCTGCAGCGCCTGCCGCAGCCAGTCCCACGCTGGGGCATGCACGCGATGGCCCGCCTCGTGGAGCGCCTGCAGCGCGCGGGCGAGTTGGTCACTGGCACCGCGGTACCACTCGCCGTGGCCAGCGGCCGCGCGCGCGATCGTCAGCGGCACCGGCGCGTTCCACTCGGTCAGTTCGCGTTTGAGCGCGAGTTCGATGGCACGGGCCTCGCGCACCGTGTCGGTTTCGATCAGCGCGATCCGCTCGGGCGCGAAGAACTCGAACCAGCGCCGATGCAGTGCCTGGAAACGTTGCAGCGGGTCGCGCGAGTAACCCAGTTTCAGCAGGTCTTCGTAGGCGCAGGGCGCGACGTAGACGAAGCCGCGATTGCGGCTCAGCGTGCGGATCGATGCGGGATCGCGCGAATCGATGGGCATGGCCCAGACTAAGGGAGAAGCGGGAACGACACCGCTCACCCGGGCTCCACCCCAGGTTGACCCGGCCGTAACATGGGCCGCGCTAGCCTCCTCGCGCTGGATGGGGTGACGGACCGAGGACCGTCGCGACGTCCGGCACGGAAGGCTCAGCCGCGAGGATTCATCTCTCGTTCGCCGCTGGGCCTTCTTGTTTTTGGGGGCATCAACTCAGCGTAACGTCGCCGGTTTCCAATGATCGGCGTCGACAAAGGATCAGCTCGGGTGGAGTCCCGCATGTCCCCTGCCCCACATACCGCGGCCCTGCACGTCCAAGCCGGTGCGCTGGTCGCCCATCGGTTGCTGGACGTCGCCAACGAGATCGACCTGGCCCGCGCCGAGTCGCTGTGGCGTGCCCGCGAAGGCCGTGCGAGCCGGCGCACCCGGCTGGCGACGGTCGCCGCCAACGAACTCACCTTCGGGGTGCCGCCGACGCTTTTCCCACTGACACCTGTCGCCATCGAATTGGACGGCATCGCGACGCAGGCTGAACTGACCGCGCGCGTGTATGACTTCGGCGCGATCGTGATCGCATTGCGGATACCCGTCGCGGAGCTCTCCTGGGCCGACTACACGCGCCAGTTCAACGCCCTCGACCGCGCGACGGCGGACGACGCTCCGGTCTGGCGCGATGCGTTGCGCAGCGTGCTCGACATCATCGGCCCGGCGTTGCATCGGCCCGCCGAGCAGCATCTGGAGGAGGACTACCTCTTCGCCATCGTGCATGCCTTCGCCGAACCCATGACCGGCCGCCGCATCCGCGAAGACGCCAACCTTCCCGCCCTGCTCTCGGGCGAAACACGGCCGCTGTCGGCGCAGGAAAGCGCGGCGATCACCGAGCAGGCGTATTCCTACTTCGAGGACGATTTGGTCGTTCTCACCTGGGATCGTGCGTTCCTCTACGAGCCGCGGCGCGATTCCGACGTCGTCGACATCATCGAGGTCGCCAACGCGCAGTTGCTGGAGATGCGCTACTACGACGAACTGCTCGATAGCGAACTGGTCGCCATGTACGACCTGGTCGCCAACGCAGGCGGCGGCCTGTCGCTGCTCGCATCGCGCCGCGCGGCACGGCTGGCGCGGAGGCTGTACGGACTGGTGGCGGAAGTCACCCAGCTCACCGAACGGGTGGAGAATTCGCTGCAGGTCACCGAAGACGTGTATCTGGCGCGCATCTACGGCGCGGCGCTGGAGCAGTTCCGGGTGCCGCGCCTGGGCGAAGCGGTGGACCGCAAGCTGGCGATCATCCGCGACACCTACACCGCACTGTACGACGAGGCATCCAGCCGCCGGGCGGAATTGCTGGAGCTGGCGATCGTGCTGCTGATCGTCTTCGAGATCGTGCTGGCGCTGGCGCGGCCCTGAAGCCCAAGGCGCCAAACCGCAATTCCCGCCAACAAAAGGAATGCCCGGCGGCATGCCGGCGCCACGGGGCCAGGACTACACTGGCGACAGGCCACCCCGGCCCAGGTGCATGGAGGGTCCGCCATGTACGCCCCGGTTCTGTCCGCCGCCCTCGCGGCCGCCTTTGCACTGACGAATCCCGCCGGTGACACCCTCCCCACGGCGCCGCTCACGACCGCGCCTGTCATCGTCGCCCCGGCCTCGCTCATGGCCATGCCGCCCGAGCTGCGCGAGCGCCTGCATGCGGAGGTGTTGGCGCAACCGGCCACGCCATCGCAACGTCTGCAGCAACTGCTGCATTTCATGCTTGACGCCGATGCGCTGGCGATCGTCTACGACGAAGAGGCGACCTACTCGGTCGAACAGACCTATGCGATGCGGCGCGCCAACTGCCTGTCGTTCACTCTGATGTTTCTCGCCCTCGCGCGCGAGGCCGGCCTGGACGCGCAGCCGCAGGAGATCGAGAACACGCTGTCGTGGCGCCTGGACGAAGGGACGATCTACCGCAACAATCACGTCAACGTCGGCGTCACTGTCGGTGGCCGCATCGCCGTAGTCGATTACTCCGGCGACACGATGATCGCCACCGACCGTCCGGTCGTGATCGGCGAAAAGCGGTTGTTCGCGCACTACTACAACAATCTCGCCATGGCGCAGCTGTCCGAAGGCAATGCGGTCGGCGGGCTGCAGCTGATGGCGGCCGCACTGGCGGCGGATCCTACCTATGCGCCCCTATGGAGTAACGCCGGCGTGCTGCATGTACGGCTCGGCGATATGGCCTCTGCGGAACGCTCGTACATGAAGGCACTGTCGCTCGATCCGGCGGAGGACGGCGCGTTGTTCAATCTGGTCGGACTGGCGCGGCGGCTTGGCGACACCAAGCGCGAAAACGACTACCGGCGGCGCCTCGCGCGCGTCCAGCAGCGCGATCCGCTGCATCACTTTCTGCTCGCGATGGATGCCGAGCGCAACGGCGACTATCCCACCGCCGTGGCCGAATACCGGCAGGCGATCCGCCTGCATTCCGACGAGCACCGTTTCTGGTCCGCACTCGCGCGCACCTATCTGAAGGCGGGCGATCCGCGTCGCGCCGGCAAGGCCCTGGTGCGTGCACAAGCGCTCAGCGACGGCGCCACGCGCGCGGCCTACCGGGCGCAGTTGCAGGAGTTGAAGCGCGCTTCGAACTGAGCCTGCGGCAGGTTGCTGAGGTGCCGCCTGCCGCGGTGTAGCTCAGCTTCGCTGCTTCGCCATGAAGACGCTGCGCAGCACGCCGGCGACGATGACACCGGCCAACAGCGGAATCGGTTCGAAATGACCGGTGGCGGCCGAGGTCACGACACCCACGACGGCAGCCAGAACGAGAACAACAAGAAGATCGAGGCGAAACACGGCGAATTCCGGAAGAAACTAGCGCGCGAGTCTAGGGGTGATCACCGCGTGAAGCATGAACGTGCAACACGTTTTCGCCGCCGCCATTTTGCGAGGCGACAATTCGCGTATTCAGGTGCGCGCCGTGTTCAGGCGGGAAGGAATTTCGGCAGGCCGAGCTGCAACCCTTTTCCGGGCAGCGCCATCAGGGTCGAGGTCCCATGCGCCACAAGTTCGTCGGCGGCATCGAAGATTTTGGCTTCGGTGTAGCTCAGCTGGCGACCGGCGCGCAGGCAGCGGCCTTCCGCGCGCAGGTGGCCGCTGGTGACGGCCTTGAGGTAGTTGAGCTTGAGATCGACGTTCACCAGCCCCGCATCTTCGGGAAGCCGAAGAAAGCCGGCCCAGAACGTCGCCGTATCGATCAGCGTGGCCAGCACGCCGCCATGCACGATGCCGAACGGCTGCAGATGCCGCTCGCCCAGCTCCAGATCGATGCGACAGCTGTCGAACTCCAGCGCCTCGATGGTCATGCCGATCAGATGCGGATACGGCGCCATCTTTACGCTGTCGCGGATGGCTTGCAGGTAGGCGGGATTGGGCGTCATGGGGCGCAGCCTAGCAGCACGGATGCCCCAGAGCTTTTTCGGACGAGCCTGTCGGACTGTCGGCTTCGGCGGGACGCGCTGCCCGACGGGACGGGGGTGCTCCGCCCCTCCGGACGGCATCCCTGCCTTTAGTCGGGGCCGCGGACCATCCTGGTCCGCTCTCCGCACCCCCATCCCATCGGGCAGCGCTTACCGCAAACGTTGTGATCGCCGCTTCGGCATCAATGCTCTTCTTCTCCCCGCGCGCGGGGAGAAGATGCCCGAAGGGCAGATGAGGGGGAGCGAGCGAAGCGAGTTGCTTCGCTTTTTGCCAACGCGCCCGAGACGCGTGAGGGGCAGGCGGCGCCGGTGGGGTAGGCGTGACTGTCAGCGGCATGGATGCCGCTGACAAGCCTCCATGGACGGATTCACGGCGTGTCACGACTACCCCACCGGCGCCGCCTGCCCGCTAGTGCAGCGAGGCCGCGGCGCCTTTTCGTCCAGCAAAAGCAACAGCAAAATGATCCCGGCATTCGCCGGGATGACGAGCGCGACTCTAGCCGTTAGCGCAGCGCAGATTCTCGAAGTCCGGCTCTTCAAGCTGCCGCACTTCGCATTCCAACTCCCACTCGTTGCCGTGAACCATAAGAAACCGGTGCGTGTGTTCGATCGCTTCCTGCAACGAATCCGCCTTGATGATCGCGTAGCCACCGATGACCTCCTTGGTCTCGGTGAAAGGCCCGTCGACGACACTGGTCTTGCCGTTGCGCAACTTCACCCGCACGCTCTCCGAAGTCGGACGCAGACCGGCCGTGTCGAGCAACACGCCCGCCTTGGTCATTTCCTGAATCAGGCGGCCCATGTCCGCCATGAGCTGCTCGCTCGGCTGCTGACCGGTGCTCTCGTTGACCCGGACCATGGAAAGGAATCGCATTGGACTGCTCCTGTGGTTGACCCCGATTAGGGCGGGACAGGCGAAATGCCTGCTCTTGCCAGTACGACGAACCACCGAAGCCCGGATCGACATCCCACCCTTCGACTCCTCGCGGTGACCGCGGCCGCGCTCAGCCCCCGCCGCGAAGCCTGCGAAACACCCCCAGGATCGCTCCGGCACTACGCTCGATGTCATCCACCGACGTCGCCCAGTTCGAAACCGAGATCCGCATCGCCGCCAGATCGTGCCAGGTCGTGCCGCTGAGCCAGCAAGTGCCCTCCTCCTGCACACCGGTCACGACGGCACGCGTCAAGTCATCGTCATCACCGAAACGCACCAGGACCTGATTCAACACCACATCGTTGAGCACCCGCACTCCGGCTTCGGCGGACAGCCGCTCGGCGATCTGCCGGGCGCGGGCGCAACAGTTCTCCACCAGCGCAGCGACGCCCGCCCGGCCCAGCGTGCGCAGCGTCGCGTACACCGGGATGCCGCGGGCGCGGCGCGAGAACTCGGGGACCCAATCGACCGCGTCGCGCTCCAGTCCCGCGGTCTGGATCAGGTAGGCCGCGACCGAGGTCATCGCGGTGCGATGCGCTTCCGCATCGCGCACGATCGCGACCCCGCAGTCGTAAGGAACGTTGAGCCACTTGTGCGCATCGGTGGCCCACGAATCCGCCAGCTCGATGCCGTCGGCCACCCCATGCAACGATTCGCTCGCTCGCGCCCACAGGCCGAAGGCACCGTCCACGTGCAGCCAGCCGCCATGCGTGCGCACGATCTGTCCGATCTCGGACAAGGGATCGAACGCGCCGGTATTCACGTTGCCCGCCTGCGCGCAGACGATCACCGGACCTTCCAGGCCCGCCAGGGTTTCGCGCAGGCGTTGCGGCAGCATGCGTCCCTGCGCATCGGTCTCCACCCGATGCAGCGAGCGCGTGCCGAAGCCGAGATAACGCAGCGCCACATCGATGGTGATGTGCGACTCCGCCGAGGTGACGACATGCACGCGCGGCGCACCATGCAGCCCCTCGACTTCCACATCACAACCGACCTTGCGCAACACCCCATGCCGCGCCGCGGCGAGGCAGGTGAAGTTGGCCATCTGGCAGCCGGTGACGAAACCGACACCGGATTCGCGTGGAAGGTCGAACAGATCCAGCAGCCACTGCGCGGCGACTTCCTCCAGCGCCGCGCTCAACGGCGAGATGACATGGATGCCGGCGTTCTGGTCCCAAGTCGACACCAGCCAGTCCGCCGCCAACGCCACCGGCAGCGACCCGCCGATCACGAAACCAAAATAGCGAGGCGACGCGCAGGCCGACGTGCCCTGCGGCGCCTGCGCCGCGAGCAGGTCGAGCACCGCCGCCGCGTCCTCGCCCTGGGGTGGCAACGGCGCGCGCAATGCCGACATCAGCGCTTCGCGATCCAGGCGCGCACCCACGTGCCGCTGCGGTAACTCGCGCAAGTAGTCGGTGGCATGGGCGTGCGCACGGTCGAGGCAGCGGGTGAACTCGCTGGTGTCGAAGCGATCGTTGCTCATCGGGTTTCCTCCGCGGGAAGGCCGACAGTTTGCTCCAGCTCGCGGCTTACTGCCGAGGCAGGACCGAGAGGATGCGCCGCCGTTGGCGTTTTAGGGCCTTGGCGGCGAATCTGCGCAGCGGCGCGCGTTCGGAACGTTTGAAAGGCGAGGCGCGGCCGCAGCGCTCCAGCACGAGGGTCAATTCACCCGCCACACCCAGCTGTTCGGCCAAATGCTGATCGAAGCGCAGCTCGGCAACCGCGGCCATGCCGCACTGGCTGCAGGCGCGACGCTCGAGCACGAGCAGCCGCACTCGACGGCGCCAGCGATGCCAACGTGCGTCCTTGTCGGAATTGCGCGCTCGCTCCTGGACCGACCGGGCGCGTTCGGCGCTGCGCGCGATCGCGGCCTGGCACTCCGGCCAGGTCAGCGTGCTCCAAGGCAGTCCTTGTAATGACGCACGCAACGCGGCCAGGCTCTCTTCGGCGGCCTGCCGTTCCTGCGCATGGCGCTTCTTGACGCGACCGGAGGCGCGGCGCGCGCGACGCACGGCCTGGCGTAGCAACTGCCGATCGGCGGGGTCGTGCGCCCGCTCGGCCAGGCGTTCAAGGACCTCGACCAAGGCATGGGCATCGCGCAGTTCCGACAGATCGCGATTGACAGTGCGCAACGCGCGATCGATCAGCGTGGCGTCCACGCCGAGCCGCGCTTCTCCCAGCGCCAGCACCGCACGCGCGCGCCGGATCGCCTTGCGTGCCTGATGGGTGCCCGCATGCACGTGCCCGGTACGCGCAAGGCCTTCGCGTGCCATATCCAACTCGTGGATGGCGTAATCACGCAGCGCGGGACCGAACGTGTCCGCCGGCGATCGCGCGACCTTGGCCATGGCCGACATCCTCAGCGAGAGGCTCGGTCGCACCGTACCCGAAAAAGGCCCGCCTTGCGGCGGGCCTTGGATCCAATGTGACAGCCGATTTTGACCGTCGCTGCAAAGCGATCCGATCAACCGCCCGGCGGCATCTTGCCGCGCTGCGCATCGACCTCGGCGCGCGACAGCATGCCGTTGCCGTCCTTGTCGGCGGTAGAGAAGTTCTGCAGCAGCGGGCTGGTCTGCGGCAGTTCGTCGCGCGACAGGTTGCCGTCGTTGTTGAGATCCATGTCGTCGAACGGCGTCGCGGCGTTGGCGGTGGTGGCCGGCGTTTCGGACGTCGGTGCCGGCAGCGTCGAGGTGGGCTTCGTGCCGTTCATGTCACCGGTCGACGCCGTGCTGGTTCCGGTGGTGTCCGCGGGTGTGGTCACGGGCGGTGGTGTCGTAGTGGCCGGGGTCTCAGCCGGCGTGGTCTCAGCGGGTTTGTTCTCGTAGGCCGTGTTGTCGGCCTTATTGGAGCGATTGCAGGCGCCGGCGAATGCCGCGGCCGCGATCGCCAGGGCCAGGAGAGAAAGTTTGCGGGAGGTCATTGCCGTCTCCTTGGGTTGCTGCGGCGTATTGCAGCGCAAAGCTCGCAGTACGGATGTAAATGGACGGTGGAGTCTTCCGCAGCAAAACGTGTTGTGGGCGCGGCTGCCGCAGTCACCTTTGCAATCCGTCAGCGCGCCGTCATCAGCGATCCCTCGCCCCGCTTGCGGGGAGAGGGACCGCGTCGCGAGCGACGCAGGGTGAGGGGACGTGTCGGTGGTAGCTATTCCGGCACGGGCAGTCGGCGCCGGTGGGCAGTCGCGACACGCCGTGAATCCGTCCATGGAGGCTTGTCAGCGGCATCCATGCCGCTGACAGTCGCGCCTGCGGCACCGCCTGCCCTCCCATACATCTCGGGTGCGTTGGCAAAAAGCGAAAGCAACTCGCTGCGCTCGCTCCCCTCATCTGCCCTTCGGGCATCTTCTCCCCGCTCGCGGGGAGAAGAAGGAGCTGGTAGCGCGCGTGACCGAAGCGGCGATCACAACGCTCGCGGCGAGCGCTGCCCGATGGGATGGGGGTGCGGAGAGCGGACCAGGATGGTCCGCGGCCCCGACTAAAGGCAGGGATGCCGTCCGGAGGGGCGGAGCACCCCCGTCCCGTCGGGTAGCGCGTCCCACCGAAGCCGGCGGCTCTTCAACCAGCACAAACAAAAGCCAAAGTCGCTGGATCCCGCCTTCGCGGGTATGACGAGCAAGAACAAGGGATGACGAGCAAAAACATTGGGACGACGAGCAAGAGCAAGAGATGACGAGCAAAAGCAAAGGCTTTGGCGTATAAGGCACCCGTCACCCCGGAGCCGCTCATGAAATCACTCAAACTTGCCGTTCTTGGCGCCATCGCCGCCGTCGCGTTCGCAGCGCCTTCCTTTGCCGCGCTGAAGACCGGCGCCAAGGCGCCTACCTTCACCGCACCGGCCTATCTCGCCGGCAAGCCCTTCACCTTCAAGCTCGCCGATGCACTGAAGAAAGGCCCGGTCGTCGTGTACTTCTTCCCCGCCGCGCACACGCCCGGCTGCAACATCGAAGCTCGCCTGTTCTCCCAGGCCATCGACCAGTTCAAGGCACAGGGCGCGACCGTCATCGGCGTGACCGCGGGCAACGTCGATGAGCTCGCCGATTTCTCCAAGGAAACCGAACACTGCGGCGGCAAGTTCCCGGTCGCCGCCGACCCCGGCGCCAAGATCGCCAAGCAGTACGACGCGATCCTGGACAAGAAGCCGGAATGGGCCAGCCGTACCTCCTACGTGATCGCGCGCGATGGCTCGATCGCCCATGTGTATTCGGAGATGAATCCGAACAAGCACGTGCAGGAAACTCTGGACGCGGTGAAGGCGCTGAAGAAGTAAACCGAACACCGTCGCGAACGAACAAGGCCCGCTTTCGCGGGCCTTGTCGTTTCATCACTACGCGGAGCGCATTACCAGATACGCACACGCTGCTCCGGCGCCACGTACATCGCATCGCCCGGCTTCACGTCGAACGCCTGGTACCAAGGGTCGAAGTTGCGCAGCGGCCCGTTGGCGCGGTACTGCGTCGGCGAGTGCGGGTTGGTCTTGATCAGATTGACCAGGGCTTCGTCGCGGTACTTGCCCTTCCACACTTGGCCCCAGGCGAGGAAGAAGCGCTGGTCACCGCTCAAACCATCGATCACCGGCGCCGGCTTGCCCTTCAGGCTGAGCTGATAGGCCGTGTAGGCCATCGACACGCCGCCGAGGTCGCCGATGTTCTCGCCCATGGTCAGCGCACCGTTCACGCAGGTGCCTTCGATCGGGCAGAAACCGTCGTACTGCGCGCCCAGGGCCTTGGTGCGCTGCTCGAAGTTGGTGCGGTCCGAATCCGTCCACCAGTTGCGCTGGATGCCGGCGAAGTCGGACTTGCTGCCCTGGTCGTCGAAACCGTGGCCCATCTCGTGACCGATCACCGCACCGATGGCGCCGTAGTTCACCGCCGGATCGGCGTTGAGGTCGAAGAACGGCGGCTGCAGGATCGCGGCCGGGAACACAATCTCGTTAAAGGTCGCGTTGTAGTACGCGTTGACCGTCTGCGGCGTCATAAACCACTCGTCGCGGTCCGGACGCGTACCAATGCGGCGGTTCTCGTCGTCGCGGTTGTAGCGGCGCATCTGCATCACGTTCGCCATCAGGTCGCCCGGGACGATGCTGACGCTGCCGTAGTCGCGCCACTTGTTCGGGTAGCCGATCTTGGGGCGGAAGGTGTCGAGCTTGTGATAGGCCTCGGCCTTGGTCGCCTCGCCCATCCAGTCGATCTTCTCCAAGTTGTGGCGCATCGCCACGCGCAGGTTGGCGACCAGCTGATCCATCGCCGCCTTCGCCTGCGGGGTGAAGTGGCGCTCGACGTACAGCTTGCCCAGCGCGTCGCCCAGGCCGTCGGTGTCGCCGACCAGGGCCACGCCGCGCTTCCAGTCTTCGCGCTGCGCCTTCTGGCCGCTAAGCACGGTGCCGTTGAAGGCGAATGCGGCGTCGTCGATCTCGCGGCTCAGCAGCGGCGCGTTGTTACGAACGGCGTGGAAGGTCAGGTAATCGCGCCACACCGGCAGCGGCGTGCGCGCGACAACGTCGAGCACCGGCTGCACCGCGCTGGGCGTGATTACATTGACGCGGTCCAGCGCTTGCATGCCCTGCGCGCGCACCTGCGCGGCCCAGTCGTAGCCGGGATACTGTTTGGCCAGGTCGGCGAACGACACGACGTTGTAGGTCTTGTCGCGATTGCGCAGCTGCGCGCGTTCCCACTGCGGCTTGGCCAGTTCGGTTTCGAGCGCGAGGATCGCTTCGGCGCGCGCCTTCGCATCCTTGACCCCGGCGAAGCCGAGCATGCGCTGGATGTGTTCGACATAGGCCGCGCGAATCTTGACGAAGCGCTCGTCGCCATTGAGGTAGTAGTCCTTGTCCGGCAGACCCAGTCCGCCGACGCGCAGGCCGACCAGATATTGATTGGGATCCTTGCGGTCCAGATCGACACCGAAGCGCACCGGCGCGGTGGTGGCGTCCAGCTCGCTATTGCCGAAGGCGGCGATCAGATCGCCCTTCGACTTGATCTTGCCGATGCGCGCGAGCACCGGCTGCAGCGGCTTGATGCCGGCCGCGTCGCGGGTGGTGCGGTCCATGTAGCTGGCGTAGTAGTCGCGCACCTTCTGCGCGTCGCTGCCCGCGGCCAGGTCCTTGCGCTGCTGCAGTTCTTCGATGATCGCGTGGACTTGCGCCTCGGACTGGTCGCGCAGCTGGTTGAAGGAGCCGTACGAAGTCTCGTAGTCCTTCAGCTGGTAGGTATCCAGCCAATGGCCGTTGACGTAGCGGTTGAAGTCGTTGCCCGGCTTGATCGCCGTGTCGCGCGCGGCCAGATCGACGCCGAAACTCCCCAGCTGCGGCTTGGTCTGAATATCGGCGGCGTTGACCATCGGAATGGCCGTCAGGGCGACGGCGAGCGCCAGCCCGAGGCTGAGCGGTGAGCGTTTCATGCGTTATCCCCGTGGAAAGTCCACGGAGCCTAGCTCAGCTCCGCCCCGCAGTCGTAGGCCGATGGTTGGGGCGGAGCGCCGGGGCGCCGGGACTTTGCCGACTCAGGCAGCCGGTCTTGCGGACGATGCTGACGCGTTCAGCCGGCATGGGCTCGCTACGTTGCGCCCATTCCCCAACGGGCGTAGTGATATTCCCCCGCCGGGGGGACTTGAAGATGCTGCACATTCCCGAGGTAGACGAGATCCTTTTGAACGCAGTGCTCCGAGTGGCCCACGAAGAGGGCTCACATCGCGAGTGGAAGGATCTGGAACCCGCACTCGCGGCCACCTGGGAGCGCATGCGCAGCCCATCGGCGCCGAATTGGGAGGAAGTCGCGGAACGGGTGCATGGAGCGATCAGCGAACAGGCGCCGGCTGCGCCAACCCCTTCGCCACCGCATCGTCGATGAGTCGCAGCGTCTCGCGCTCCGCCTGCTCGCTGAGCCGATCCATCTGTTCGCCCAATTCGTCCATCTGCTTGCCCAGCGCCTCCATGGGCTTGCCGGCCTCTTCCATCTGGCGGCCGAGCGCTTCCATCGGCTTCGCCTGCTCTTCCATGCGCTCGCTCTCCGCGTCCATGACGCGGGACTGCGCATCCATCTGCTCCGACAGAGCATCCTGCTGCGCCGACAAGGCATCCATCTCGCGGGAGAGCTTGTCCTGCTGCGCCTCGTTGGCGTTGATCATCGCCGTCGCCAGCTCAGCCTGCCGCGCACCCAGCGCTCCCTGCTGACCTCCCAACTCCTTCATGCGCTTGGCGGCCGCTTCCATCGCGGGACTCTCGCCACCATCGGACAGCTTGTCCATCTGCGCGCTGAGCGCGTCCATCTTGTGGCTGTGCACTTCCATCTGTGCATCGAGCGCTTCCATGCGCGCGTCGAGCTTGTTGGTTTCCGCCCACGCCTTCGTGGCGCGATCGAGCGTGGCCGGATCGACCACGACGTAGGCCTGGTCGCCTTTGCGGAACCAGAGGAAATCGCTGCCCATGCGGCTGCGCACGGCCTTGATGTCGTCGATGTAGTCGGTCGATCCCGACATGGTGAAGCCGTCGTGGCCCTTGCGGACCAGCGCATAGGTCGGTCCCGCATAGGGCTCGTGCAGGCGCACGTGGCCCTTCTCGCCGTTCGCTTTTGCCACGGCCGAGGTTGCGGCGGCCTTCGCCGAGGCCGACTTCGCAGAAGCCGCGGCCGGCGCTTCGCGATCGATTTGCGCGTGTGCGTAAAACGCCAGGCATGCGGCGGCCAGGCCGATGAGGGGGAAGGCAATGCGTCCGCTGCGGCGCTGCAGGCCGGGACGGACGAGTTGTTCGATGCGGGACATGAGAGGACCTCCGTGGGCGGTCAGGGCCAGTGACGGCGTGGCGAACGATGGCGTGGTGTGGGATGCGACGAATTCGGAGAGTTCGGACAAGGCCAGGGCGAGACGGCGCGGCTCGCCGATGACCTGTGCGGCGAGCTGGTCGGCGATGTGCTCGCGTTCGCTGCGGATGCGGCGCGACAGCCACCACGTCACCGGGTGATAGAACAGCATCGCCTCGACCGCGCCCTGCAGCAGGTTGAGCAGATAGTCGTGGCGTCGTATATGCGCGAGCTCGTGCGCCAGCAGCGCTTCGAGCAGATCCACGGGCATACGATTGATCAGCGCTACCGGCAACAGCACCACCGGTCGGAACCAGCCGACCACCGCGGGCGTGGCCAGTGAATCGACCAATCGCAGCGCGATGGGCTTGGCCAGGGCGAAGCGTGCGGACAAGGCATCCAGGCGCGCCTGCCACGCCGCTTGCGCGGTGGCCTGCGGAGTCGCGCACAGGCGCTGAATCCACCAGACGCCCGTCGCCATGCGCAGCGACAACACGCAAGCGCCGCAGGCCCAGAACGCGACGATCCACGGCAGTGCGGCGTCGATGCGCGACGCCAGGCCAACCGTCGCCGTCGCGATGACAGGCAACGCGATCGTGGGTGATGCCGCCGTTAGCGAAGCCGCTCCGGCTGGCGCGATCGAAGTCGCCACTTCGGCGTCCTGCAGCAAGAACCACACGATGTCGGCGATCGGCGCGAGCGCGCAGGCCAGCATCGCCACGCATGCGACGGCATAGCGCGCCTGCGGACGGGCATTGCGAAGCGCGTGCAACAAGACCGCTGCGATCAGGCCGATCAAGGCGCCCTGCCAGAGGAAGTGCAGCAGTGCCCTTCCCAGCGCCGGAACCAGCAAGGCCAACAGCGTCGTCAATGGCTCACTCATCGCCCGTCTCCTTGAGGAAGCGGCGGATTTCCTCGCGCTCCTTGGCGGTCACGTGCTCGTTCAAGGCCGCCATGACCAGCGCCTTGCCCGAGCCGGAGAAAGCTTTGTGAATCAGATCCCGCAGCAGATTGGTCTGCAGCGCGTCCTGCGCATGCGCCGCGGCGTAGACATGCGAGCGCTGGCTCTCGTCGCGCATAAGCAAGCCCTTGCCGTGCATCACCTGCATCAGGCGCAGCACCGTCGCGTACGCCAGGTCGGGCTTCTCGCGCAGCCGCTCCTGGTGCACGTCGCGTACCGTCGACGGCCCCAATCGCCAGATCACCCGCAACAGGTCGAGTTCCGCAGCGGTCGGCTTCGGCGGCTTGCGTGACTTTGTGGCGGCTTTGCTCATCGCAGCGGGCATACAGGGACGATGGGCGCACCCTAGCCCATGTAGACCAGACTGTCTAGACCTTTTTGTCTATGTCATAAGTCATGGTTTCCCGCCAGTCTCCGTCGGCTTCTTGGTACTGCAACATTCCGCTCATTCCTGCCTAACAGCCCAACGACGATCATTAACGGCTCCCACAGCAGGAGCAATGCGATGAGTGTCAAACCAATTCCGTCCGGCTATCACAGCATCACGCCATCGGCCGTGGTGAACGACGCCAAGAAGGCGCTGGATTTCTACGCCAAAGCCTTCGACGCCAAGGAGACTTATCGCCTGCCGGTGGGCGATAAGATCGGGCATGCGGAAATCCAGATCGGCGATTCTCGCCTGATGCTGTCCGACGAATTCGAGCAATGGGGCGCACTGAGCCCGACCAGCCGCGGTGGCGCGACCGGCAGCTTCCTTATCTACGTACCGGATGTCGACAAGGCGATCGACAAAGCGGTCAAGGCGGGCGCCAAGGTAGTGCAGCCCCCGGAGAACCAGTTCTGGGGCGACCGCATGGGCACCGTGGAAGACCCGTTCGGCCACAAGTGGATGCTAGGGACCCATATCGAGGACGTCAGCGACGCGGAGATGCAACGCCGCGGCGAGGAATGGGCGAATAAGCAAACCAAGCAATAGCCGCCGATTGAAAATGTGCAGCGAGTGGACGCCTTGCGCGTCCACTCGCATGCTGGCCGAACGTGATGCCCCGCCCTACTTCGCGATCAGCACCAGTAACGATCGCGCTTGCAGGCCGTATACCGTCCATTCGCCGCCGATCAACGCTTCCGAACCCGGCGCTACGAACGTGTTCGCGCCTTCGTTCCAGGTGGCGGTGTCGGTGACGCGGTACCACTGCTTGCCGTTACCCGGCCACGGCAGGGTGAAATTCACCTGCGCCGACCAACCGTTGTAAGCGACGTAGATCGCGCTGGCGGTATCGCCGAACTCGCTGCCGTCGATGCGCCACGCCAGCGCATGATTACTGCTGCTGTTGAAGTACGCGGCATCGGCCACGGCGCCGTCCGGCTTGAACCAGCGCAGCTGCTCCATCACGTTGCCGTTGTTGTCCACGCTGGAATAGAAGCCGGAAGGCCGTAGCGACGCGTGCGCCTTGCGGAACGCGATCAGCCGCTTGCTGAAGGTCTCATGGTTGGCCTCGACGGTGTCGCGCGTCCAGAACAGCCAGTTCGCCGAGGAATCCAGGTTGTAGGCGTTGTTGTTGCCGAACTGGGTCCGCAGCACTTCGTCGCCGCCCGTCATCATCGGCACGCCGGCGCTCAGCATCATCAGGCCCATGCCGGTGCGCGCGGCGCGGCGCTGGTCGGCGGCCACGCCGCCCTGGTCCCAGCTGTTGTTGTTGTCTTCGCCGCCGTCGGAAGGCCCATAGGGCCACGGCTGGCTGTTCTGCTTGGTGTTGTAGGAATACAGGTCGTTGAGGGTGAAGCCGTCGTGGGCGACGACGAAATTTACCGAATGCCAGGGCATGCGGCCGTCGTCGCCGTACAGGTCGGACGAGCCCGCCAGGCGCGAGGCCAGCGTGCCCATCGTCACCACGTCCACGCCCATCTTGTTCTGCTTCTTGCGGATGGCATCGCGGTAGCCGCCGTTCCATTCGGCCCAACCGCTGGGGAAGCCGCCGACCTGGTAGGAATTGCCGCCGATCGCCCACGGCTCCGCGACGAGGTCGACGCCGCTGCCCCCACCGGCCGGACGCGGCGGCAACTCTGCGACGATGCGATTGAGCGCGTTGCCCGCATCCATCTTGTCGAAGTTGTAGCAGCCGTGCTGGCAGGTGTTGCCCAGCACAGAGGCGAGATCGAAGCGGAAGCCGTCGACGCCCAGCGTGCTGCGCCAGTACGCCAGCGAGTCGACGATCAGGTTTTGCGCGACGGTATTGCGCGTGTTGTAGTTGCCGCCGACGCCGGTGTTGTCCCAGGAATGCTGGAAGTCGCTGGTGAGCGAGTAGTACGTGGGATTGTCGAGGCCGCGCCAGGACTGGATGTTGTAGACGGTGAGGCCATCGGTGCCGCCCCACGCTCCGCCCTCGCCCGTGTGGTTGTAGACCACGTCGATATAGACCTTGATGCCGGCGTCGTGGAACGCCTTGACCATCGCCTTGAACTCGCGCGTGGGCCCGCCCGCGCTTTTGTCGGAGGAATAGCGGCGGTCCGGCGCGAAGTAGTTGAGGGTCATGTACCCCCAATAGTTGTCCCCGGTATCCGAATTCGGATCGACGTCGTTGGTGTCGTTCTGGGTCTCCTGCACCGGCAGGAATTCGACCGCGGTGACACCGAGGCCGGCCAGGTACGAGGCCTTCTGCGCAGCGCCCGCGTAGGTGCCCCGGATGCCGGCGGCCAGACTCGTGTCGTCCTTGGTCAGACCGCGCACGTGCACTTCATAGACCACGTCGTCCTTGAATGCACGCGTGGGCTTGGTGCCGAACGAAGTGGTGTCCGTCGCCAGCACGATGCCCTTGGGCGCGCAGGCGCCGCTGTCCTTGTTGCGATGGGTGGCGCCGCTGGCGTAGATCGTGCCGTCCGCGCAGGCCGCGGTCTGCGGGTCCTGGCTGATCTCGCGTGCGTATGGATCGATCAGCAATTTGTTCGGATTGAAGCGGTTGCCGCTGGCGTCGATGTCGGTGACGAAGCCCAGGCTGCTGCCCTTGGTCCATGAACTGTTGTAGGTCCAGTTGGGGCCCCAGGCGCGGTAGCCGTAGTAGACCGTTCCGGTGACGCCGTAGGTGTTCTGCAGGGTCGCCACCGAGGCCGTCTTCGACCAGACATTGGTCGCCGCGTCCTTGGTCATCACGTAGTGCACCACTTCCTGCGCACCGGACGCTGTCTTGTAGATCCACACCTCGATGCGCGTGGCGCGCGAGGAATAGACCTTGAAGGTAATGTTGCTCTGGGTGCCGTCGTACTTGGCGCCGAGGGCGTACGCATCGATCGCCGCCACCGCTGGCGACGCGATGCCGAGCGACAGTGCCGCGCAAACCACGACGCTGGCGACCAGTCCGTTCCACTGCCGAAACCGCTCACGCATTTGCCTTCCCCAGGAAAAGCGCGTCCTTTCGCGCCGGCGCACTGTCGCCCGAGGTGCAACTGCACAATGACCGCGGACGCGCAAATGCAATCGTATTCAGGCAAAAGATGTGGCCGCTGGGCTCGCTGCCGCGCGTTTTTCGCCACGTTCACGCGGTCCGAATCCCTCGTTCCGGTAGGTTGACGCACATTCGTGTTCTCGCCCGCTGGGGACGCGTGCCGTGCCGGCGCTTTTGCCGTGGCCCGTTTTCCCCCAGCCCGCCGTTGCTCCTCTATGTCCACGCAGGGGTTCGCCATGGAAATGGAACGACGCCGCAGTCCGCGCCACAACACGCTGATGGCGATCATGGTCACCCCGAACGGCCATCGCCACAGCGCGACCGTGCTCGACGTGTCCGAAGGCGGTGTGCGGATGCGGCTGCCGGACGACTACTGGCTGCCGACCGACGGCGCCTCGTTGCGCCTGTTCTTCGAATTCGACCCCGAGCATCCGGTGGTGATCCAGGGCCGCGTCGTGCGGATCTGCGTCGACCACATGGGGGTGAAGTTCGCCCCGGCGCAGGAGCGGCAGATCCACGAACTGCTGACCAATCTGAGCTGAGTCCGCCTTCGGAAACATGCAGGCTGAATTTTCCGACGACGAAGCCGCGAACGCCCTGCGCGACTGGTTGGATGCGCACCGCTCCCTCTTCGTCCTCACCGGTGCAGGCGTGAGTACGCAGTCGGGCATTCCCGATTACCGCGGACCCGACGGCGAATGGAAGCGGCGCGCACCGATCACCTACCAGGCCTTCATGCAGGATCCGGCGATGCGGGCGCGCTACTGGGCGCGCAGTTTCATCGGCTGGCCGATCGTCGCGGCCGCACAGCCGAACCGGGCGCATGCCTCTTTGGCCTCGCTGGAATCGCGCGGGCAGTTGTCCCTGCTGGTCACGCAGAACGTGGATGGCCTGCATGAACGCGCCGGCCACGCGAACGTGGTCGATTTGCACGGCCGTATCGATCAGGTCGTATGCATGGTTTGCGCGACCCGCGTTTCGCGGGCATCGGTACAAGACCTGCTCGCCGAAGCGAATCCGCAATGGCTTGCGATCACCGCCACCACCGCGCCCGATGGCGATGCCGATCTGGAACACGCGGACTTCAGCAACTTCAAACCGCCGGCGTGCGCACAGTGCGGCGGCCTGTTGAAACCGGACGTGGTGTTTTTCGGCGAAAACGTGCCGCGGCAACGCGTGCAAAGCGCAGCCGAAGCGCTGCATCGCTCCGACGCCATGCTCGTGTGCGGCTCCTCGCTGATGGTGTATTCCGGCTTCCGCTTCGCGCGCATGGCACGCGAGGCGGGGCTGCCGCTGGCGATCCTGACCCGCGGCCGCACCCGTGCCGATGAGCTGGCCACGCTCAAGCTGCACGCCGACTGCGCGGCGACGCTGGCCGCCGCGGTTGCGGACGAAGTCGAGGCCGCTACAGGCGATTGATCCGCACTACCCGATTGGGGGACACACGCGCCGATCGTGTCCGCATCGCCTGCCAGTCGGCGTTGTCTTGGGCTCTCCCTGCAGAACCCATGCACATGAACGCCGACAGCAATCCCGTCACGCCCGATTCCATCCTCCAGCTCGGCCTGGGCTTCTGGGGTTCGAAAACACTGCTGAGCGCGATCGAGCTGGGCGTATTCACGGAACTGGCGAAGGGTCAGCTCGATGGCGCGACGCTCGCCGGCCGGCTCGGCCTGCATCCGCGCAGTGCACGCGACTTCCTCGATGCGCTGGTGGCGCTGCGCATGCTCGAACGCAACGGCACCGTCTATGCCAACACGCCGGCCTGCGACCTGTTCCTGGACCGTGCCAAGTCCTCGTACGTGGGCGGCATGCTGGAGATGTGCAATCGCCGGCTGTATCCCTTCTGGGGCTCGCTCACCGATGCGCTGCTGAGCGGCGAGCCGCAGAACGAAGCCAAGCGCGGCGACGATTTCTTCGCCACGCTGTACGCCGATCCCGCGCGTCTGGAAGGGTTCCTGAGAGCCATGACCGGCGTCAGCCTGGGCGCGGCCGCGGCGATCGCGGCGAAGTTCCCGTGGCACGAATACCGCACGTTCATCGATATCGGCGCGGCGCAGGGCGCGGTGCCGGTGCAGTTGGCCAGGGCGCACCCGCATCTGACCGGCGCCGGCTACGACCTGCCGCAGGTGCGGCCGATCTTCGAGGAGTACGTGCGCGCGAACGGTTTCTCAGATCGCTTGAGCTTCCAGACCGGCAACTTCTTCGAGGAGCCGCTGCCGAGCGCGGACGTGCTGATCATGGGCCACATCCTTCACGACTGGGATCTGGAGCAGAAGCGCCACCTGCTGGCGAAAGCCTATGACGCACTGCCGGCCGGCGGCGCCCTGATCGTCTACGAAGCCCTGATCGACGACGAGCGCCGCGAGAACGCGCTGGGCCTGCTGATGAGCCTCAACATGCTGATCGAAACCCCAGGCGGCTTCGACTACACCGGCGCGGACTGCATGGGCTGGATGCGCGAAGCCGGCTTCCGGGAAACGCGTGTCGAGCACCTGCTCGGCCCGGACTCGATGGTGATCGCCATCAAGTAGCCGCGCGCCAAGCACACGGGGCCGAGTGGAGGTTTAATAGGGCCTGCCCCGGTGCCTGGAGCTGTCCATGCGTGTCCATTTCCACGGCGCGGCCGGTGAAGTCACCGGCTCGCTGCACGAAGTCGAAGCCGCCGGCCATCGGCTCCTGCTCGACTGCGGCATGATCCAGGGCAGCCGGGAAGCGGAACAGCGCAACGCCGAACCCTTCCCCTTCGACATCCCGCGCCTGGATGCGCTGGTGGTGAGCCACGCGCACATCGATCACATCGGGCGCATTCCGCTGCTGGTCAAGCGCGGCTTCCGCGGTCCGATCTTCGCGCAGGAAGCCACCGCCGAACTGATGCCGATCATGCTGCTCGATGCCGCGACGATCGCCGAGAACGACGCCGAGCGTGCCAACCGTCGCGGCGAAAACCACCGCAACGGGAAGCCGCACGCGCAGCCGCTGTACACACGCGCCGATGTCGAAGTCGCGATGCGCCAGGTCCGCTCCCTGCCCTACGACCAGCGCAGCAACGTGTTGCCGGGCATCGATATCGTCTTCCGCGATGCCGGGCACATCCTCGGCTCGTGCATCGTCGAGGTCCACGCCGACGGCAAGAAACTGGTGTTCTCCGGCGACCTCGGCCCGAAGGGCACGCCGATCCTCCGCGATGCCAGCCTGATCGATCGCGCCGATCTGGTGCTGATGGAATCGACCTACGGCGATCGCCTGCACCGCAGCCGCGACGCCACCATCGCCGAATTCGGCGGCATCCTCGAGCATGCGTGGCGCGAAGGCGGCAACATCCTCATCCCCGCCTTCGCGGTGGGCCGCAGCCAGGAGCTGCTGTACTGGTTCGCCCGCCACTGGAACGACTGGAACCTGTCGCGCTGGCAGATCTTTCTCGACAGCCCGATGGCGCACAAGGTGGTGAAGGTCTACGACCACAACCAGGACCTGTTCGACGAGGACGCACGGCGCGTGTGGGCCGAACGCCCCAGCCCCTTCAAGTTGCCGAACCTGCGCCTGACCGAAACGCCGCAGGAATCGATGGCGATCAACGAGGTCGACCGCGGTGCGATCATCATTGCCGGCAGCGGCATGGCCAACGCAGGACGCATCCTGCACCACCTGCGGCAACGGCTCTCCAATCCACGCACGCACGTGGTGTTCGTCGGCTACCAGGCCGAGGGCACGCTGGGACGACGGCTCGTCGAGGGTGCGCGCTGGGTGCGCATCCACGGCCACGACGTGCGCGCCAACGCGCAGCGCCACACCATCGGCGGACTGTCGGCGCATACCGACCAGCACGGCCTCATCGAGTGGTACGGACATATCGCCGATCACCCGCCGCTGGTGCTGGTCCACGGCGAAGACAAGGCACGCGAGGCGCTGGCGGGTGAAATCGGCGAGCACTTCGGCATCACCGCGACGCTGGCGACGCCGGGCTTGATTGTTGAGGTCTAGCCGACGACGCGCCCGCATCATGATTTCCCCAGCGCCGAGGACTACCATCGCTTCCTTCCCCAGCGCGGAGCGGACGACATGGCGACGGCAAGCGGCATGACACGAGCATGGGCGGCGCATGCCGTCGGCGGACGCCTGGAGCCCTTCGAGTTCGATCCGGGCCCGCTCGGCGATGAAGACGTCGAGATCGCCATCGAGCATTGCGGCATCTGCCATTCCGACCTGTCGATGCTGGACAACGACTGGGGTGGAACCCGCTATCCCTTCGTGCCGGGCCATGAAGGCATCGGCCGCGTGGTCGCGATGGGTCCGAACGCCAAGGGCCTGACGATCGGCCAGCGCGTGGGCATCGGCTGGAACGCCTACAGCTGCCTGCATTGCGAACACTGCCTGGCCGGCAAGCACCATCTGTGCCGCAACGTCGTCGGCACGATCACCGGGCGCCATGGCGCCTTCGCAGAAAGAGTCCGCTGCCACTGGGTCTGGGCCGTGCCGCTGCCGGAAAACCTGCCCGCCTCGGAAGCCGGACCCTTGCTGTGCGGCGGCATCACGGTCTTTTCGCCCCTGCAGTTGTTCGACATACCGCCGACGGCGCGCGTCGGCGTGGTCGGCATCGGCGGCCTGGGCCACATGGCGCTCAAGTTCTGTCGCGCCTGGGGGTGCGAAGTGACCGCCTTCACCTCAAGCGATTCCAAGGCGGAGGAAGCGCGGGCGTTCGGCGCGCATCGCGTGGTATCCAGCCGCGACAGCGCGGCGATCAAGGCGCTCGCCGGTTCCTTCGACCTCATCATCGACACCGTCAACGTATCGCTCGACTGGCCTGCGCTATTCACCGCGCTCGCACCGGGCGGCCGCCTGCACGTGGTCGGCGCGGTGCTGGAGCCGATTCCGGTGATCGCCTTCGCCTTGATTGGCGGCGAGAAGAGCCTGTCGGGCTCACCGACCGGATCGCGCTCGGCGATCGATTCGATGCTGGGTTTCGCGGCGCGGCACGGCATCGCGCCGCAGACGGAGCATTTCCCGATGAGCCGTGTGAACGACGCGATGGATCATCTGCGTGCGGGGAAGGCGCGGTATCGGATCGTGTTGGATGCGGATTTCGCATGAGGCGCTTCGGCTGAAGCGCTCGGCGCCGGAACTTCGCCTGGTGGAAACGCGTCCTGGTCCATAGTGTCCCCGCTGGGCTCGGAGGATGACGCATGCGAATCCTGATCACGGGTGCTACCGGACTGGTCGGCCAGGGCGTCCTGCAGGAATGCCTGCAAGCCAGCGACGTCGAGAGCGTGACCGCACTGCTGCGGCACCCTACGGGACGCTCCGATCCGCGGCTGCGTGAAGTGCTGGTTGCGGACTTCGCCGCGCTGGATGGGGTCGAGGATGAGTTGCGTGGGCTGGACGCGTGCTTCTACTGCGCCGGTGCGCCACCGATCGGCACGCCCGAAGCGCAATACCGCCATGTCACGCTCGACCTCACCCTCAACGTGGCGCGTACGCTGGCCCGTCTGAATCCTTCGCTTCGCCTGCTCTACATCTCCGGCGCACACTCCGACCCCAGCAGCCACCTCATGCCCTTGCGCGTGAAGGGCGAAACCGAACAGGCATTGGGCGCGTTGCCATTGCGCACCACGATGCTGCGCACCGGCGGCATCCAACCCGTTCATGGCGAGCACTCGCCGCACAAGGCGCTGGATGTCTTCTACCGGATCGGCGGCCCGGTCATGGGCCTGGGCGTAGCGATGGCCCCTGCACTGTTCACGACGACCGCCCATGTCGGACGCGCGATGCTGGCGCTGGCCCGTATGCCCGATCCGCCGCGCATTGTGGAAAACGGCGAGATCAATCGGCTCGGCGCGTGAGTCTCGGTGCGCCCTTTCTTCAGAGATCAAATGGGACAGGGGCAATTGGGCGAGACAAGCTTTCCCTCGTCCTCTCTTTTTCAACCAGTCTCGACGAACACCGAGGGCTGGCAAGCGGGCACGTCAATCGTTCGTTGAATGCTCCCGTCGCAAAGAATGAAATGCTGGCCGGATGCGGACCGTACGACCCCCATCCACATCTCACCATCCACTCCTTGAATTCGGACAGCGAACCAGTACGGGAGGCCTTCCTTATCCGCGGCCTCCGCACATCCCCATGCGGCGTCGTCGCTTTGACCCACAAAAACGACACCGCATGACCTGGCGCCAGGTCCCGCTAGCGTGGCCATCTCCGTAGATAGAGCCATTGCTTGCGTTGTTGCGGCAGGTTCGTTCGATTTCTGAGTACAGCCAGCCAACGCAATGCTGGCAAGCAGTATGACTAGCGGTATTTTCATTAAGCCTCCGTCCCCTTGAATGAATGGTCAGACCGCATACCGCCAGCGAAGCCCATGCGGCAGCGACGGCGGACCAAACAGAAAATGGAGGACTCTGCGCAGGCTGCTGCCGGTGGCCTTCGACGAGGCATGCAGCAGCAGAGGACGCATCGCCAGTGCCGATCCGCGCCCAGCCGTACACCGAACCTCCGCGGATCGAGCGCGGATTTCGGAAGCGGCGTTGGGATCGATGCGACCCAACCTGTGGGACCCTGGCACCACCCTGAGTGGGCCATCGTCGTCGCCGCATGGATCGACGTGGAGGCGAACTGCGATCAGCTGCTGCAAGACCTCTACGGGGGGTTGCACGTAGATCGATCCTTCCTTTTCCGACCAGCCACCTAGCGCGGGATTCGCAAGCCTCACCGCTACCGGGATGCTCAGATCCTGATGCACGGGCACCAGCCAGTTGGTGGCGATGGATTTCTCGAAATAGGTGCACTGAGTCGCCATGTAGTCGGGCGGGATCAGCGAGGAAAGCGCGGGATGCTCGCGGATGCGGATGGCGAGAGCGGCGCACCAGTCAAGATCCAACGAGCAGCGCGTGCCAGGCGTGCCCTCGGCTCGTAGCGCTTCGGCAATCTGAAGGCATTCGTCGTCCGTAAGTACAGTGGGTACTAGGACGAAGCCTTTGCCTTCGAATTCACGATAGTGCATGGCCGCCTAACGTTGTCTGCGGGAAAAGTGCACTCTGATTCGCTATGACCTTGTCCGCCTGCCCATCAACATCCTCCGAATGCCCAAAACCATGAACACCACCATAAGGATGGAATAGAGCACGGCAGAAGGGACTAAGCCGAGATGATCGTAGCTCCATTCCAATACGGGAGGCCCTTGGAGCATGGCACCCAACTCCGGATCCGCTAACTTGATCCAACAATCAGTTGCGAAACATAGAAAGACGCCGCCGATCAAGAGAAATATGTTGATACCCGCCATGACTTTTTCGCCTGCGCAGAGAGGAATGGCAGGATACTGATCGACGGGGCAGTCGATTCGAGCAGCCAACGCGCAACAACCCGTTCACAAAATGCGAACAGGGATGGGTTTTCGCACTGTTCAGTGCGCTCCACTCGCCTGCTCACGCAGATCGAACAACCACCGCACCGCCCGCGGAAACTCCGCACGCCACGCCGTTTCGTTGTGCTCGGCTTCCGGCGCGACATGAATGGTCACGGCGACCGTGTCCGGTTGCTTGCGCAGGATCGCCGCCATCTTCTCCAGCAAAGGCACGGATTCATCGCCTTCGCGGCCGCCGATGTACAGGTAGACGCGTGAACCGGCGGGTAGCGGCGCGCGTGTCGCGACCGCGAAGGGCTCGTTGGACACCCAATAGGATGGCGAGAACACGCCCGCCTTCGAAAACACCTGCGAATAGCGATGCAGGGTGTAGTCCGCCGACAGTCCGCCCAGCGAGCTGCCGATGATCGCGGTCTGCTCGCGGCCCGGCAGCGTGCGGTAGTTGGCATCGATATAGGGTTTGACGACGTTGACCACGTCGTCGACGAAGGCGCCGCCGACATTGGGCAGGAAGCGCACGTTCGGATACGGGATCAGCTCGTTGAAGCGCAGCTCGCCGCCGTGATCGATACCGACGACGATCGCCTGGAAACCCTCGTCCCGCGCCAGCGCGTCCATCGCTTCGTCGACGCCCCACTCGCCCGCGTAACTGGTCGCGTCGTCGAACAGGTTCTGTCCGTCGAACATGTACAGCACCGGATAGCGCCGCGTGCCCTGCGCGTAGCCCGGCGGCAGATACACGCGCAGCTGGCGGGCGAATCCCAACTGCGGCATGCGCAGCGGCGGCACGAACACGCGCACGCTGGGGCCGGCGGTGTGCGGCCGTGCCGGCTCGTCCGCAGCGACGGGCAGGCAGGCGAGCAGGAAGGCGAAGACGAGTACACGGGCCAGCATGGGGATCTCCTGAGTCGGATAACACCTTGCTGCACTACGGCACGCGCCGGCCTGTCCCATCCGTCATGCGTCCCGCCTACGCCTTGCGCATGCCGCTGACAGTCACGCCCTGCCCACCGGCGCCGCCTGCCCTCTCACACATCTCGGGCGCGTTGGCAAAAAAGCGAAAGCAACTCGCTGCGCTCGCCTCCCCTCATCTGCCCTTCGGGCATCTTCTCCCCGCGCGCGGGGAGAAGAAGTGCGTGTGATCGAAGCGGCAACCTGCACGCTCGCGGTTAGCGCTGCCCGATGGGATGGGGGTGCGGAGAGCGGACCAGGATGGTCCGCGGCCCCGACTAAAGGCAGGGATGCCGTCCGGAGGGGCGGAGCACCCCCATCGCGTCGGGCAGCGCGTCCTCACCGAAGAGGCGCTCTGGATCCCCGACCCCCTCTTGCTACTACTGCGCGTAGTAGTTGGTGCCCACGGTCGCCAAGCTGTCGGTGGTGATCTCGAGGTGCCAGGTGGTCTTGGGATTGGTGGTCTCGCTGGTCCCGGTCACCGTGATCGGCGTGGTCGTGGTGTTGGTCACACCGAAGTACAGCGTCTTATTGTTGCGGAACGTGTTGTCGCTAACTGCGTAGCCCAAAGTCGCCACACGTAGACCGACGCCGTACAGGCGGTTGTGCAGAATCTGGTTGTTGGCGATGGTCCCGGTCACCGCGCCGATCGCAAGGATGCCGTAGCCCTGGTTGTACTCGATGGTGCAACCCTGGATCGTCACGTTGCGGACGTCCTTGTAGACCTGGACGCCGTTGCTGTCGTTGTGGTGGATCCAGCAGTTCTGGATCAGCACGCCGTCGGTCAGCGAGGTGCCGACCACGTCGGGCTCGATGTCGATGCCGCAGCTGGGCTTGATGCCGCCGGTGTAGCAGAACTGCGAGTCGTACACGCGCACGTTCTTGGCCCGGCCGATGGTCATGCCCTGGCGACGGTTGCCGCTGCAGACCACGTTGGCGACGACCACGTCGTCGCTGAGCACCGTCGTGGTGCCGTCGGCCGCGCCGATGGAGAGGCCATCGCCCCAGCCGTCGGCCATTCGCATATCACGCACGGTCACGCGACTGCAGCCGCGCACCATCACGCAGTGGCCCCACTCCCCCGTGGTGCCCAGGTGCTGGTTGCGCTCGCCGATGACCTGGCCGCCTGAGATCTCGACGTCGGCAATCTTGTAGGCGTTGACGACGTAGTAGCGATCGGCCGCGTTGGGCTTGGCCACCAGCTTCGCATCGTGGTCCAACTGGAAGTGCATGCGGCTGCGCAGCTTCACGGTCTTGACCGCGTCGATCAGATACACGCCCGCCGGGACGACGACGGTGCCGCCGGTCGTGGGCAACGCGTCGATCGCACGCTGGATTGCCGCGGTGTCGTCGTGGATGCCATCGCCGTAGGCGCCGTAATTGCGCACGTCGAGCACGGTCGTGCCACGGGCGCGCGTAGGCGGCACGAACACGTCCGATGCAGCCTCAGGAGCCAGGAGCTCGGCCGGCAGCGGCTTGCTCAGGATCACCCCCGCCACGGCGGGCAGCGCCACGGTGCCCGCGGCGAACAGCGCGAGCTTCGAGGACTGAAGCAGGAAATCGCGGCGCGCACCGGCCCGCGCGTGCACGCCGTGCACGAGTTCGTTGGCACTCATGTCTTCCCCAGACGGCCAGCGTGCGCAGCGGCGTGAGGCTTCCGTGCACCGCCGGTCGCGGCATTGGCGACCCGGATCGGTCAGGGGAAAATGTAGAGATTCGGTGAAGAAAGTCAGCGTCGCGATGCGCGATCTGTGAGGCGCTTCAAGCAAACGCCCGAGTGTGACTCGTTCATGTTTTTCTGACTCGGGAAATCGCGCATTTGCGGTGTCGCGCTCAGCTAGGTGAACGGCGCTTTGCGCAAAACTTCGCGACAGAACGTGCTACGGCATTGTTCCGTCGCAACTTCGACCGTTAACGGTTAGCGAGCGCGTAGTCGATGGCCGCACACACCGCCGCGACCTGCGCGGCGTTGCACTGCTCGGGCGTGGCGCGCGGGCTGTCCGGATAGACCTCGGTGGTCGTCTTGTAGCGCGCATTCGTGATGCTGGCGCAGAGCCCGAGTTGCTTGAGCGGATACTCGATGACACCCGGCGCGACGACCGGCGAACCGATGATTTCGCCCTTGTGGTCGGCCGGCGCGATATGGGTGACCTTGGCGACCGCGGCGATCACCGCTTGCTGGAACTGTGGCTGCGGGTGCTCCGCATCGTCCACCAGGTAGAAGCCGTCGGGGATCCAGCCGGGCTCGAACGCCTTGCCGTCGCGCGCGGCCAGCGCGGGACGGAATTCGGATTCGTCGCTGTCGGTGGTCTCGTGCAGATCGATATGCACGAGGAAGCGATCGCGCAGCGGTGCGACCAGGCGCAGCAGCGCGGCGGATTCCTCTGCCGGACTGTTGTCGCGGAACGAGCGGTTCGGATCGATCGCATGCATGTTCCAACGATGAATACGCTCATACGCCCAGGGGCTGATGCAAGGTGCGACCAGCAGATTCACGCGACCCGCGTAGTCCGCGGCGTGCTGATCGACGAATTGCAGGGCGCCGTGCACTCCGCTGGTCTCGTAGCCGTGCACGCCACCGGTCACCAGCACGCAGGGCAGATCGTCGCTCCAGTCGCGGCTGCGGATCGCGAACAGCGGATACGTGTCCGGCCCGTAGGCGAGCTGGCCGTACTGCTCCACGTCGAAGCGCGAGCGCAGGCGCTCGATCACGCTGAGCACGTCCGCTTCGTAGCTGCGATGCCGGGTCTGTCGCGACAGCCATAGCGCCTTTTCCGCATCGCCCCAGGGTTGGCCGGCCTTGCCAATGGGATAGAAGGCAGTGGACGTCATCGGCGGGCTCGCTTCGTGCGCGTTTTGGGGAGCCGCACTTTATCACTGCCCGTCTTGTTCCCGCGCCCGCAGATAGTTGTGCGCGCGCGTCGCCGCGATCGCGCCGTGCCCCATGGCGACGCTGATCTGATCAAGGCCGTCGACGATGTCGCCAATGCAATACAAGCCGGCCACAGTGGTCCCGTACGGTGCCCTTGAATCGACGGCGCCGACGTCGTTTACCGGCAGGCCCAGCGCCTGCGCGAGTTCGGTGCGCTGATGGCAACCGAGCGCGGGATAGACGACGTCGAAGACCAGAGGCTCGGCACCGCCCTTGAGATGGACGCGCATGTCGCGGTCGCCGGGTTCGAAATGGTCCACCGAGCGTTCGACCACGCGCACGCCGGCGCGCGCCAGCTCGGCGCGATCGACCTCGGCGAGTTCCGCGAACGCGCGCGGCACCAGGGTCACGTCGCTCGAATAAGTGCGCAGAAACATCGCTTCGGCTGCCCCCTGTCCATCGCAACCGACCACGCCGATGCGTTGACCGGTATGTTCGTGGCCGTCGCAGATCGGGCAGTAGCGCAGGATGCCCGCGCGGATCGCGGCTTCGTGCGCGTCGTCCGGCAGCGCGATCTGGTTGAGGAACAAGCCTGTGGCGAGGATGAGGGCCGGCGCCTCGTAGCGTTCGCCATCGCGCGTCGCCAGCTCGAATCCGGCATCGGTGCGCGCGGCGGCAACCACTTCGGCCTCGCGCACTTGCGCGCCGTATTCGCATGCGTGCGCGGTCATGCGTTCGATCAGTTCCGGCCCCGCGACGCCGGCGGGAAAGCCCGGCACGTTGTGCGTGCGGGGGATGCGCAGCGCGCGGGACGTGCCGTCATGCAGGACCAGCACGCGGCGATGGAATCGGGTGAGGTACAGCGCGGCCGACAGGCCCGCCGGCCCGGCGCCCACCACCAGGCAGTCCCATGCAGCGTGCATCGCAGATCCACCTCGTCGCGGCCCGGCTGTGCGAGGCAGGAGTATGGCCTCGGCTGGAACTCCGCCCGGTGAAGCCCGGTATCGGAGAAACTATGCCCCGCTCTCAACGGAATACCGCCGTGCCGCATTACTCCGGCCCCTTGCTCACCCGTCCCCTCGCGGAAGCGCTGCTCGCTGCGCGCGATGCGGGCACGCCGGCGTGGAGCGGTTCGCTGGATCTGGGGCGGTCGAATGGCGAGGCGGCCCTGCTCGAACCGGAAACCTGGCAATGGCGCGGCGAACGCTATCCCTATCCGGGCAAGCTCAAGGACCGCACGATCTATTACTGGGATGGCGAGGAATTCGCGCCGGTGTCGCGCTACTCGGGCGCGCTAATCAAGCTGGTGCCCACCGAATGGGGCGCGCCCACCTTCGAGATCGACGGCATCAAGATGCTGCCCACGGCGAAGACCTCGCCGATCGACGATGCGCGCAGCAAGGTCGCGCTGGTGCAGCCGCAAGGGAAGCAGGTGCTCGATACCTGCGGCGGGCTGGGCTACTTCGCCGCCTGCTGCCTGGAAGCCGGAGCCGCGCGCATCCAGTCGTTCGAGAAGAACACCGACGTGCTGTGGCTGCGCACGCTCAACCCGTGGTCGCCCGATCCGGAGGCGCCCGCCAGCGGCGGCCGCCTGCAACTCGCTCACGCCGACGTGTCGCAGGCGATCGCAGGGATTCCCGCTGCCTCGGTGGATGCGCTACTGCACGACCCGCCGCGCTTCGGCATCGCCGGCGAGCTCTACTCGCAAGCCTTCTACGATCAGCTCGCGCGCGTGCTTCGCAAGGGCGGACGCCTGTTCCACTACACCGGCTCGCCGAACACGCTCACCAGCGGGCGCGATGTCCCGCGCGAAGTCGCCAAGCGACTGGAGAAGTCGGGACTGAAATCGGAGCTCGCTCTGGATGGCGTATTCGCCGTGCGGCGCTGAGCGAAACGCGCTCTCAACCGGGTCTCAGACTTTTCCTAATTTTCTCGGCGCCCCGAATAGCGTTTCATGGCCTCGCAGCAGCAGCGGGGGCCATATGAACGTCGACAAGCATCACCGAATTATCGATCGGCTCGAGCTGTTGGAACGGGGGTTAGTGGCCTTGGCGCTTGCCGCCTGCCTGTTGTGGGGCTTGTTCGTGTAGTCCCACGCATGGTTGCGCTGCTGCTGCATTTCTTTGGTACTTATTGCTCCGACCCGGCCATCAGGTACTGCTCGACCCGTGCCTGCGCGAGAGCGACTTCCCGCTTCGCCGCCAGTACCAGCCCCTCGAATGCGGCATCGTCGATGCGCATGGACAGGGCCGCCTTTTCGATCTCTTCCAGCGCCTGCCCTGCCTCTTGTTCTCCCAGTTGCGAACAGGCCGACTTGAGTCGGTGTGCCATCTCGCCCGCATGGTGACGATCGCCGCTCCGCACTGCGTCCTCCAGAGCCTGCATATCCGTACGCGTTGTGTGGATGAAGACCTCCAGTATGCGGCGCAGGTGATCCTGGTTTCCTTGCAGAAGTTCCAACAGCTGCGTAAGTCCTGCGGAGGCGCTCGGTGATTGCGAGGCCGCCACCGCCGGGGCCGGGATCGCAGCCGGGCTAGGCAGCAGTTCGGTCAATTTGTCGTTCAGAGCGTCGAGCGACAGCGGCTTGGGCAGAAAGCCGTCCATGCCAAGCGCGAGGCAGCGGTCCCGTTCGCCCGCCAGCACACCAGCGGTAATCATCAGAATTTTGAGGCGCGGTCCGCCCGGGAGCTCGTGTTCGCGAATGCGTGCTGCCAACTGATAGCCGTCCAATCGCGGCATCTGTGCGTCCGTAAGCAGCAGGCCGTAGCGCCCTGGGTGGTGTTGCAGCAATGCCCAGGCTTCCTCGCCGTCTTCGGCGATGTCGCAGGCGTAGCCCAAGCGATCCAGTTGCCGCGCAAATACTTCGCGGTTGATGGGATTGTCTTCGGCCAGGAGGATCCGTGCGTGGGAAGGCACCTCGACGCGGCTTGCCGCCGGCGGCGCGGCTTCCACACGGGCGGGCGGGATCGCGGCGCGGGCCGTTTTCCGGCCCAGCGCCAGTTCGACGCCACCGACCAGCGCTTGCGACGTCAACGGGTTCCCATCGACAAAGACGACAGGCGTCTGGGACTCGGGCGGAAGGACTGGCTCCGTCGCCACCGCAACGAGCGGAACGCGCGTAGCCGACAACCGTTCGTACAGCGACGGGAGATCGTCCGCATCGGTCTCCTGCGGTTCCAGCAACACGACGTCGATTCGAGGTTCCTGCGCGCTCCGGATCCGCAGCAGGGCGGCATCGACGCTCCCGACAAACTCGACCTGCGCCCCGAGCCAACGCAAGGGTTCGCGCAAATACTTGCTCCGCTCCGGCGCGACGATCGCCAAGGCGCGCAGTCCTTGCAGATAGAGCCCCTCGGCGCGCGGAGCGACGCCGGCCTGGACCGGAAGCGCAACAGTGATACACGTGCCCTCGCCTGCCCGGCTCCGGCATTCGACGCGCCCGCCCATGACTTCGGCCAGATGCTTGACGATGCTCAGGCCCAGGCCGCTGCCGCCGAAGCGGCGTGCCGTGGCGGCGGAGGCTTGTTGGAACGGCTGGAACAGGTTTCGCACCGTCTCTTCGTCCATGCCCATGCCGGTATCGGTCACGGTGAATCGCAATTCACCCGCCCCCTCCATGTGCGCGGCCAACTCCACCCCACCACGCTCGGTGAACTTGATGGCGTTGCTCAACAGATTGGTGAGTATCTGGCGCAGGCGCACCCAGTCGCCCACGATGCAGACAGGCACATCCGCAGTCACGTACAGATCCAGGCGAAGGCCGCGATCGACGGCTTGCAGCCTGAGGCTGCTTGCGGCGGCCTCAAGCAGGTCGCGGACCGGTACCTCCGTGCGCTCCAGCTCCAGCTTGCCAGCTTCGATCTTGGACAGGTCGAGGAAGTCGTTGACGATCGACAGCAGGATGAAGGCCGAGTCCCGGCACGCCGCCAGCATCTTGCGCTGCTCATCGTTCAGCGAAGTGGCGTCCAGCAGCTCGATCATGCCCACGACGCCGTTCAAAGGCGTGCGGATTTCATGGCTGATGACGGCCAGGAATTGCCCCCGCACTTCCGCCTGCATGCGCAGTTGCTCGGTCTTGTGCCGCATCTCCTGGTCGGCACGTTCCTGGGTGATGTCGTGCAGCATCCCCGTGAACCTGTCGGGTGCCTCGGCGGTGTCCTGTGCGATGAATTGACCGCGAAGCCGCACCCACCTCCACCCGTTGGCGGCGCTACGGCGCCGGCATTCGACCTGCAGATCCGGCGTGTGCTCTTGTTGCAACGCCTCGAAGTAGTGCCGCACCGGCTCGATGTCGTCGGGATGAATCAGATCGAGATAGGCGGGAATGCTGTGCGACTCGCTGGAATGACGGGAGGCCTCCTCGCCGCCCGTCTCGGTGACCTGGTTCTTCTGGAAATCGATTTCGAACATGACGTCGCCGGACGCGGCCATGGCCAGGCTCAGGCGCTCGTCCTTCGCGCGCAACAGACGGACGTATTCGCGACGGCGACGCCGCCGGACGATATAGGAGCGCACGACCCATCCCAGCGCTGCGGCGATCGCCAGCAGATACCCGAAGTAGGCCCAGGGGGTGCGCCAGATCGGTGGCGCAATGCCTACAGGGAGCGATAGTTCCGTGGTTCGATGCTCCGCTTCATCCAGTCGGCTGACTTCCAGCCGGTAATCACCCGGAGGCAACTGGTGATAACCGATGGTCAGATTCGCGGGCATGCTTTGCCAGTGATCGTCCAAACCTGCCAGGCGATAGAACAGGTTGCGCGGGTCGCCCAGCGTCGCAAACGTGAACGTCAGGCGTCGATCGAGGTACTGGGCCTGGATCCCCGGCAGGTCGCGTCCACGCAGGTTGATGATCGTGGACTCGCCCACCTGATAAGCGCTGAGCACCGTCGAATGAGGCCTGGCCACTTGCAGCAGGTCTGGATCGACACGCCATAAGCCGTCGTCGGTACCGAAGTACAGCTTGCCATCGCTACCCAGGAGTGCCGCTTCGGCGGAGGAGTAGGAAATATCCGGAACGCCATCCACGGGCAGATAGGGCTGAAATCGATCACGACGCGGATCCCAGCGTGCGATCCCTCGTACGGTGGTCACCCACAACGCGCCCGTCCGGTCGCTCACCATCGAAGCGACGCCGGCGTCCGGCAAACCGTCCGCGCGATCGTAGCGGCGGAAATGGACGGCACCATCGCGCCCGACGATCATCCTGTCGAGGCCGGAGTTGGTCATCACCCATACGCGGCCGGCGGGATCGGTATACACGTTTGTGGTGGTGGTGTCGGACAGGCTCTGCGGATTGCCTCGCTCCGACACGAACTGTCGCACCTGTCCCGAGTCGGGCCAGTATTGGAACAACCCGTTCGTCCCTGCTACCCAAAGCGTGCCATCGGGTCCCGGCTCCACATCGAAGGTGTAACCGAACGAAAACGGCTTGCCTTCCTTATACGCAGTCGCTTCACGCAACGCGTGGGATCCGGGAAGCAGCACGGCCAGTCCATCCTGATGGCATACCCAGACACGGCCCCGACTGTCGCGGGTGGTTCGGTTCGCCCAGTGATCAAAGGGAATCAGGGTCGGGTTGGCACCGGGCCTCCAGTGCACCAGACCTTCGGTTACTCCCAGCCAAAACCCGTCCGCACCATCACCGATGGGGCGGCGAAAGAAACGCCTGGACGTAAGGTTGAGACGATCGAATTGACGGCTAAGGTCCGATAGCTGCCCGGTGGCCAGGTCGAGTCGGCCCATCCCGCCCTCGCAAGACGTGACGAACAACTGGCGTCTTGCGTTTTCATACAAGCCGCAGATGGCGTCGGGAAGCTTGCCCAACTCCATGCGGGCCACCCCGCTGCGCAGCCGTACCCGGCTCACACCGCCGAAAGAGCCTCCGATCCAGAGGTCGCCATCGGGGCTGATCCTCATGACTCTGATGACCTTGACGTTCAGCCCTAGCGGATCGCCGGAGCGGTAGCGATACCGATGCAGCTCCCCACGGGTCGGGTCGAGGCGGTACAACCCTTCCAGGGTCCCTATCCACAGCGTGCCGTTGCGCTCGGCGGCCATGCTTGAGACGGGGGCCACGGGACTATCGATGCGACGCAGCGTGGAACTGGCGAAGTCGAGCCGCCATAGCAGCGCTTTGTCCCACAGCGCAAACCACACTCCCTTGTCATCCGGTATCAGGATGGGAGTGCTGCCGGCCGTGTCCGGGACCGGTAGACGGGCGACGAAGCGGAGTGACCCCGGGGTACTGGCTTCCATCATCCCGATCTGAAAATCGTCGGTAATCACGAACACGCGCCGTCCACCGGGACTCATGTTGATCCGAAGGAGCTTGCGCGTCGTCGTGAGCAACGTCTGACCAGTGGCAGGGTCGTACCTGAGCAGGCCAAGATCGGTACCCACCCAGACACGGCCGTAGGCATCGCCGCGGAACCAGGTCACCGCTTTGGGGGCGCCGACACCCGCCACCGCAATCGGTACCACAGTGAGACGGCCTGTCACCATGCTCAGGCGCTGTATCGTTGCGTCGTCGAAAGCGAGCCACAACGCGTCGGGAGTCTCCGCAAGTCGACTCACACTTGTACTCGCCAGGGAATCAGGCCGATGCGCGTCGCGCTCGATGCTGTACAAGTTGCGGCCATCGAAGCGGTGAAGTCCGTCGGTGTTGGCGATCCAGACGAAGCCGTGCCGGTCCACCCGAATATCGTTGGTCGTCGGGTTCATCAGGCCACGGGCACGATCAAGCGTTTCGAACAGCGGCGATTCGTTTTCGACCAGCCGAATCGCTGCGGGCGCGGGTGCAGGTGTAGGCGTGGTTGCCGAGGGAGGCGCCGCGTTGGCCAGCCCGTGCGACGCCGCGAGGATTCCGCCGGACAGCAGCGCTAGAAACCATGAGCGGCAAGGCGCGAATCGCCACATGAGAGCCCACCTGGAAGGGGCTTGGCTGTCGGCTCAGGGCAGCTTGTGGACAGGTAGTTCCCCTGTCAAGTCGCTGTTTAGAACGCCTAACGCGCCGCGACGCTGCGGAACACCGCGATCCGGTCCGTTTGCGGACCCGCATCGGCGACGAGCCACGGCTCGCCGGCCACGATCGGCGTGCAGGGGCCGAACGTGCAGACGCGTATCGCGCGTCGCTTCGCCTCGGCCCACAGCCGATCGAGCACATCGCGAAGGATCGCGCCCTTGAACGGCGTGTAGAGATAGAACACGGACCCAACTGAGAAATCCGTATCGCGGACGTCGCCCTGCACGAAAGTCGCGTTGGCGAGATTGAGAGAGGACGCTACCTGCTGCGCGCAAGCCACGTAAGCGGGCTCGATCTCGACGCCGATGGTGCGAGCGCGCGTAGTGATCGCCGCGAGCAGCGGGACGTGGCCGATGCCCGACCCAAGATCGATCAGCACATCGCCTTCGCCCAAGCCGCTGGCGGCGATCATCTGGAAAATATGGCGCGCCGGCGTGGGCTGATAGAACACCATCTCCGTCGACAGCTCGACCGTGGGCGCTCGCGGTTCACCGAACTGCAGGACGCCACTGAGCCATTCGTCGCGAAAGTCGTAGTGATTCCCTCGCTCCGCAGGCTCTTCAAACGTTGAAGGCTGAGCCCAACCCGGCAGTCGTCCCACGCCGCTGCCCGTCCGGATCGCTTCGCGCGTGGCTGCATACAGTGCCGCATTGAGCGCGTCGAGCCGCGCGCAGGCCGCCTCCGCACGCGCCAGCAAGGCCGCGTCGGCGGCGTCTATAACGGGCAGATAGGCGTCGATCCGGTCCAAAGCTTCGATCCGGAACACTAGGCGATGTTCGTTCGCCAGCGACGGATCCTGTTCCAGTTCCGCCAGCAATGTGCGCAGTGGCTGCATGCGCACATTGTGCCTGGGCGGACGCAATGACGCGCTGCGTCATGCCCTTTCGTGCAATGGCCGCGGCTCCCCAACGGGATCAGCATCGGCCGGCGCGATCGTGTCCAGGACCGCGCGTTGTTCGGATAGCTCGTTGTTGTGATCGAACCGACACCCTGGGGAGGGCTCGCATGTTCCGCAGCACGCAGAGATTGATTCCGGCTTTTCTTTCCGCCACTTCCGCCGCCCTGCTGGCACTGCTGCTACCGGTGGCGGGTGCCACCGCGCTGCTGCTGCCCGGCACGGCGCATGCGCTCGATTGCGGTACCAATAACGGCTTCACCTGCACCGGCGCGGCGACGCAGTACGCCGGCGGCTTCAGCCCGGGCGTGGGCAGCGGCGGTTTCGGCGGCGGCAGTTGCACCGCCACCAAGACGCCGGTGGTGTTCATCCCCGGCAACGGCGACAGCGCGATCAGCTTCGACATGCCGCCGGGTAGCGTCAGCGGCTACACGACGCCGGCGAGGTCGATGTACGACGAACTCAAGGCGCAGGGCTACAACGACTGCGAACTGTTCGGCATCACCTACCTCGACGCCGATGAGCGCGCCACGCCGCAGTTCAACTACCACGAGCCGGCCAAGTACCAGATCCTCAAGACCTTCATCGACAAGGTGAAGGCGTACACCGGCCGCAGCCAGGTCGACATCGTCGCGCATTCGATGGGATCGAGCATGACGCTGGCGATGCTGCGCTACTACGGTTACCAGGGCAGCGTGCGCCGCTTCGTCAATATCGGCGGCGGCCTGCGCGGGCTCAACACCTGTTACGCCACCGGCTACCAGTCGGCGTATGCGCCGACCTGCAATGCCGAAGCCTATGTGTGGCCGTACGACTACTACACCTTCGGCTTCTATCCGAGCACCGGCGTGACCTACTACGGCTACAACCGCTGGACCGGCAGCGGCAGCAACAGCCTGCGCGCAATGCCGGCGTTGTTCTCGACCATCAGTTTCTACACGATCACCGCCGGTCTCTACGACCAGGTTCATTGCTTCACGACGAGCTACGTCGCCGGTTGCAGCAGCGGCGCGTTGTTCAACACCGGCAGCAACGTCAAGGCACAGATCGATGTCGGCTTCGGCAGCAGCGCATACGCCTACGATTGGGATTGGGCCGACGGCAGTCCCTACAACCAGGGCGGCGGCGACACCAGCAGCGGCGTCGGCCATTTCCGCTCCAAGAGCAACACCGGGCGCATCGTCTACAACATGCTCGCGACGACCTGCACGACCGGCTGTGCAAACGGCTACGTCGGCGTAAACGGGCCCGCGGTGAATCGCTAGATCGATCCCACATTGGCTCAGGCCGAGGGCGCTACCGCGCCCCGGCCTGATGCCGTGCCCTCAGGGTTTGGCGACCGCCTCCACCTGGATGCGCAGCCCTACCTTCATGTCGAAGCCCCAATCTTTGCCCGCGATAATGCCGAAGGCCTCGCGGTCGAGCGTGGCGTAAGCATCTGCGCCGCACCAGTCGCGCTTGAAGATGGGATGCGGCATGCATTTGAACGACTTGATGTCCAGCGTGACCGGCCGGGTCACGCCGCGCAGCGTCAGCTCGCCGATTACCTGCGTGGGCTTGCCGTCGACGAACTTGGCGAGCTTGCCCTTGTAGGTCGCTTGCGGATGACGGGCGGTATCGAAGTATTCGGGCTTGGCCATGAGCGCACTCAGATCGTCGTTGCCGAAGTCGATGCTCGCCAGGTCGATGGTCACCGTCACCGAGCCACTGCCGGCGGCTTTGTCCAGCGTCACTTGGCCGCTGTTGCGGTTGAACTTGCCGCGCCACACCGACATGCCCATGTGATCAGCTTCGATACTGGGGAAGGTGTGGGCGGGATCGATTTCGTACGTGACCGGTGCCGCCGCTGCAGGCAGCGCAACCAGGGCCAGGAGCAGGACGAACAAGGACTTGGACTGACGGATAAAAGACATGAGGACGATCTCCGGCTGAGGTGAACAGGGCCACGCGATAGTTTCGTGGCCTCTTGTCTTTGCGACGAGCGAGGCGGTCGCAGATCGACATTCTCAGTAAAGGTAGTTCGGCGCCGGCACCGCCGGCAGCAGTTGCGCAGCGAGTTCAGGCACGGCCGGAATCCTCAGCCGAAGGCGCAGCCGCCCGAGCATCGATGCACCAGCACGCAGCGACGAAACGCACCTCGTCGCCGAATACATACTTTTCGAACCCGGAACGCACCGCATCAACGACACGCCCGCGTGTGCAGGCATCGGTCTCCCGCAGCGCCAGCCCGACCGGCCCGAGCCGGGTCAAGTAATGCATCAGGTCGCGTTCGCGCATCACGCATTCGACGTCCACGCTGCGGATGTCGATGTCGCGCCAACCGCTCGCATCGAGAATGCGCTGCACGCGCTCGCGATCGGCGAAGGCGAATTGGCCGGGCGCGTCCGGGCGCCGTGCGGGCAGGCCCGGCAGCCATGGCGCAGCGGCGCGTTCGGCCGTGGTCATGAAGGGGTTTTCGCCGGGACTGCGCCAGGCGATGGCGCGCATGTGTCCAGTTGGCTTCAGCGCCCGGCGCAGGTTCGCGAATGCCAACACCGGATCATCGAAGAACATCACGCCGAAGCGCGACACGATGGTATCGAAGCTCGCCTCCTCGAACCGATGGTCCTGTGCATCTGCGCATACGAAATGCGCTTGCAGGCCTTCGCGTTCCGCACGGGCTTGTGCGTGCGCGATCATCGGCTCGGAGATATCGATGCCGACGCATTCGATGGGTACGCCGGAACGACGCGCCAGAGCGAGCATGCTTGCGCCGGTGCCGCAGCCTACGTCCAGCACGCGTGTCGCCGAGGCCGGCACCGCTTCGGCGAGCAGGGCTTCGAAGGGACGAAAGAGCCGGTCGAGCAGATCCTGGGCATCGACCCAGGCTTGTCCGGCGGGGCCGTTCCAGAGGCGGTGCTGTTCGGGAGCGATGGAGAGTGCGACGGTCATGGCGGCTTGCCTCGTGAGGGTTCGCGCTGCACCATGCCACTTAAAGTCGACTTGAGGTCAAGCGGATGCAATACCTCGACATCGCCGCGGTCGCCCGGCAGTCCGGCGTACCCGCTTCGACGTTGCGCTATTACGAGGAAAAGGGCCTGATCGCGTCCGTCGGCCGGCACGGCTTGCGCCGTGTATTCGAGCCGGCGGTGCTGCAGCGCCTTGCCCTGATTGCGCTGGGCCGCGCCGCCGGCTTTTCGCTGGAAGAAATCGCCGGCGTGTTTGCGGCTTCCAGCCAGCCCCGGATCGACCGGGAAAAGCTCCGGGCGAAAGCCCGTGAACTGGACGAAACGATCCGCAAACTGAGCGCGATGCGCGATGGCCTGCGTCACGCCGCCCAATGCAAGGCGCCGAGCCACATGGAATGCCCGACGTTCCAGCGGCTGTTGCGGGCCGCGAGCTCTGGAGCGCTAAAGTCCTCAGCGCCCCGGCCGTTATGACGCCAATGACGGCCACCGATGTCAGCCCACCGGTTGGCGAGCGCTGCCACGACAAATGCCTGGTGGACGCCGCCCAAGAGATCCGCGCACACCTGCAGCGGCTGCTCGATGCGCGTTCCGTTCTGGTCGGCCAAGCCCATGGCAGCGCCGCCACACAGGTCACCGCGCTGCTGCACGTGGGCGAAAAATCCCTACTGATCGACGTGCCACGTACCCAGGCCACGTTGCGCGAGTGGCTGGACAACCCGCGGCTGCATTTCGAAAGCAGCGTGGAGCGGATCAGCATCAGTTTCACGACGGGAACGGCCTGGCTCGACCAGCACGACGGACGGGCCGCGCTCGGTCTGCCGCTGCCGGCCAAGCTGCGCTACGAGCAGCGCCGCGAGTACCTGCGCGTCGCACCGCCGATGGGTGCGCTGCGCTGCCACCTGCCCACGCGCGGTGCCGAGGACGAACTCGTGTGGATCGACGCCACGATCCGCGACATCGGCGGCGGTGGCGTGGCCATGCTGGTTTCCAGCCGTGCCGTCTCGCTCACCGTGGGCGGTACGCTGGAAGGATGTGTGATCGATCTGCCGCAGGGTGAGCGGGTCACGGTCAATCTGCTAATACGCCATCTCTTCGCCCGGACGGGTAATGGTCCGTCCGTGATGCAGGCCGGCTGCGAATTCGTCGACCTGCCGCGTATCGCGCAAGACAAGTTGTTCCGCTATGTGATGCAGCTGGATCGCGAACGCGTGTCGCGGCGCCGCGCCTGGGAGTAACGGGGCCGCGCCGCTTCCTCAACCCGCCGTTTCATCCGTAGCGCGTGCCAATGCATCGCGTAGCTTCTGCACCTGCTGATTGAGCGCCGCGATCTCTTCAGGCGTCATGCCCGATCGCTGCAGCAGACGTTCGACCAGGCAGCCGGTACGGCAACGCACGTCCAGGCCGGCTTTGGTCAGCCGCACATGCACCTGCCGCTCGTCCGCCGCACTGCGCTGTCGCTCGACGAAGCCCGCTTGTTCGAGTCGCTTCACCAACGGAGTGATGGTGCTGGACTCCAGATCGAGCCGCGAGGCGATGGCGCTGATGGTCTGCCCGTCCTCTTCCCACAGCACGCTCAGTACCAGGTACTGCGGATAGGTCAGCCCCATCGCGTCCAACAGCGGCTTGTAGGCGCGGTTGATGGCGATGTTGGTCCCGTACAGCGAGAAGCAGAGCTGGCGGTCCAGAGAGATCGGCCTGTTCATGTCCATGGTCGTTCCTGAAAAATCCATGCGGATCAGATATTTATCTTTCAGCATATTATCACGATAAAAAAGTGCTTGACAAGCAATATCGCGTGAGTAATCTACTTCTTATCGCGATAAAGATCGTCGCGAAAAGATACCAGGTCCTCGCTGGTTCGCCCCCACCGCTACCGAAATCGAGACCGACATGAACACGCTGCGCAATTTCGCCGCCCTCGCCCTACTGGCGCTAGCCGCCATCTCCCCCGCCCGTGCAGAACAGGCCGACGAAGCCAAGCAGGCTCTGCGCGCCCTGGCCAACCGTCCGGAAATCGCCGCCCTCGCCGCTGACGGCAAGGGACAAGCCATTGCAGAAGCCCTGCAACAACAGCTCGGCGAGCAATCCGGCGACGGCCAGAGTCTCAAAGCGCTGGCCACCGACGAGAACAAGGCTGCCGTGGCTGCCGCCTTGAACGGCTATCTCGCCCAGCATCCGTTGAAGGAAGGCGAAAACCTGTCCGATCTGACCCGCAAGGCCAAGCAGAAAGCAGTCGCCGAAGCGCTGAAGGCACGTTTCGGCAAGGGTCGCTGATCGCACACCGCTGTTGGAGAAGGTCCGATCCCGGCTGCTACAGCGGGATCGGTGAACCGCTTAGCCAAGCCGGCTCGGCTTCTTCGTATCGGCGCCGTTGCAGGTATCCTCCCAGCTCCTTGGTTGGGGGAACCAAGTCATGGCGATACCACGCAGCCGGTGGGGCGGTTTCGACGCGCTGTGCCGTCTCGCATTCGTAATCCTGGTGATGGCACTAGCCGGCTGCGCCCATTGGGGCAGCGGGTTGCATTCGACTGCTGTTGCAGCGGAGCCACCGCCGCCACCTCCCCCGCCACCGCCTCCTCCGCCGCCAGAAGATGCGCAGGAAATGGCTGCGGCGCAGGCCCGCGCCGCAGCACGAGAACAAGCGCAACGCCAGGCGCGTGAATCGATGGCAGCGGAAGCGCGCGCCGCCGCCGAGATGGCCGCACGTGAAGCCCACCGCGCGGCCGCAGCCTCCGCGCAGTCGAAACCCATCGACACGCGCGGCGAGTCAGCGCAAGCCGACTCCGGTGCGAGCGTCACCGCATCCGACGGCAACGCATCATCCGCGTCCGCGCAGGCAGAGGAATCCTTTCCCGACGAGACCAACGAGGTCGATGCCCTGCTCGCGCGCCTGCGTGTCGGCAACATCGCCTTCAACGCGCCGCAGACGATCAACATCAGCGATACCGTCCGCGTGCGCGCGCTGGTCAGTCCCGACGAAAGCACCGCCACGTTGCAAGCGCAGATCGGCGCGCCGGGCGAAAAGGTGGTCGCGCCCCTGAAGATCAGCAAGCTGATGGAAGCGCGCCTGTCGGGCGAAGGCTTCCACATCGTGCCCATCAGCAGCGCGCGACAGGCCGTAGGCAGCGGCATCACCACTTGGGAATGGGAAGTCACGCCCGAGCAGGAAGGCCATCATCGTTTGACGCTCAGCCTCGACGCGTTCGTGCGCATGGACGGCCAGAGCGTGGCGAAGACACTGCGCACCTTCGACCATCCCATCGACGTGCAGGTGACCGCCACCCAACGCATCGGCGGCTGGGCCACGGAGCACGGCAAGTGGGCGTGGAGCACGCTACTGGTGCCGCTTTGGGCGTGGTGGACCAAGCGCAAGAAAGCGAAGCCAGAATCGACCGCGACCTGAGCGACGCTGCGCAGCTCTATCTGTGGTGATCGATGGAGGCTTATCGGCGGCATCCATGATCACCTGCGGGCAGGCGGTGCTGGTGGGCCTGCGTGACACGCCGTGAATCCGCTCCCATCGTTTACCGCAGACACGCGCCGCGGCGCGTTCGGCGCAGCCTCAACCGCTTTTCACGGGGCGCGGCTTGGTCAGCGGCATCCATGCCGCTGACAGTCACGCAGGCCCACCAGCACCGCCTGCCCCCACACATCTCGGGCGCGTTGGTAAAAAGCAAAAAAATCCGCAGCTGCACCGCTTCCCTCGAAGCGGCGATCTTCACGCTCGCGATTAGCGCTACAGCAACCCCAACTGCGTCGCCTTCAACGTCGCCGCCGCGCGCGTCGAACATTCGAGCTTGCGGAACACGCTCTCCACGTGCGTGCGCACGGTGCTCGGGCTGATGGAAAGCTTCTGCGCGACGGTCTTGTTGCTCGCACCCAGGCTGATCCAGCGCAGCACGTCGCGTTCGCGCTCGCTCAGCAGCGTCGGCGGCGGCGCGATCTGCGGCTTGCCTGCCATCGGCCGCGGCTTGTCCAACAGCGCGCGGACGACACCGGTGTCGTGGCGACCCGCGGCGGCTTCCTCCAGCAGCAGCGAGCGCGCGGCGTCCTCGGACATCGCATCGCGCCATGGGCGTGCGCCGCGCAGAGCGGCCAATGCCGACGCCGCCGCAAGGATGCGTCCTTCGATCGGGATCGCGGCGGCCTTCACCTCGCGGTAGTAGCCGGAACCATCGGCGCGCTCGTAGGCGTACGACGCGATTTCCACCTCACCCGCGAGCGAACCGATCTGCCGCGCCGCGCGCCCGGTCCAGTACGGCACCAGACGCACGCGCTCCCACGCCGAATCGGCGAGTCGCCCGGGCGAGTCCCAGATCATGTTGGGTACAGCGGCGCGGCCCATGCCATGGATGAGCGCGGCGCGATACACCTTCTGCTGCGCGGCCGCGTCCAGGCCCAGTCCTGTTGCCGCATTCCGCGCCAATTGCGCGACCTGCCGCGAATAGCCGGTCATCCACGGCAGCTTGAGGTCGATGACGTGAGCGAGGATCTCCAGCGACGTCGTGCGTGCGGCGAAGCTCGCATCGAGCGAACAAGGACCCGACAGGGTCGGATCGCCCTCCAGCGAGGCCAGCCATTGCGCCGCGTTGGCAACGGCCAACTCCGCCAACTCGCGCGGATACAACGCGTCCGCACGCTGGGCGATCAGCTTGCACGCCTGCTCCAGTCCATAGAGGCGATGAAAGATGTCGAGATCGCCGGCGACCGAAGCCAGATACACCGACGCGGGCACCTGCTCGCCGCGCAAACCATCGGGCGCGCCATTGCCGTCGTAGCTTTCGAACAAATGCCGTAGTGCGAATTGCGTGGCCTCGTCCAGTCCCAATTGCGCGGCGATGTCGCCGGAAACTTCGCAATGGATGCGCGATAAGGAATGGAACGCCGATCCGGCGCGCCCCGTCGCCGCACGGAATCCGCCTTGCGAGGATTGCATGGAGAGCAAGGCCTTGCGCCCACCCACGTCGTCGCCGAACAACTGCGCGAACTCCGGCGCATTGGCCGTGCAGCCGGACCAGCGCAACAGCGCGACGGTCATGGCCTGCCGGCACAGCGCATCGTCGGCCCCGCTGGCTCGCGCCAGTTGCCCCGCCATCCATGCGGCGCGCGGCGAGTGATCGGTGGGCTGCCCCATGGACAGATCGCCCACGAACGCGAGTGAGCGGATCACGTCCAGCAGTGCAACAGCGGAAATATCCACGCAACGGCCCTCACAGCTGAGGCTCGATCGAGCCCCGTTTCGGAGCCGGCAGTCTAGCCTCGCGATTCCCGCGCCGGCCTCGGTCATTCAACCGATGGTGCGCGCAGGGAGCCGCGGGCAATCTGCCTCCACGGTCCGATGCGACACCGGCCCTACCCCCCAAGTGATGGATGTTTCCTCTTCGTTGCGTTCCCTACCCTCTGGAGAAACCTTATGAAGCTCAAGACGCTCCTCCTCGCCACGGCCGCCGCCATGTCCCTCGCCACTACCGCCGAAGCCGCCAACAAGCAGGCCCCGCAGCCCATCCGCAATGTCGTGCTCGTGCACGGCGGTTTCGTCGACGGTTCCGGCTGGCAGCAGGTCTACGACATCCTCAAGAAGGATGGCTACAACGTCACCATCGTGCAGAACCCGACCACCTCGCTCGCCGACGACGTCGCCTTCACCAAGCGCGCCATCGCGCAACAGGACGGCCCGGTCGTGCTGGTCGGCCACTCCTACGGTGGCGTGGTGATTTCCGAAGCCGGTACCGATCCGAAGGTGGAGCGTCTGGTCTACATCGCCGCCTTCGCTCCGGACAAGGGCGAGTCGGTGCAGACGCTGATCGCCAATCCGCCGCCGGGTGCGCCCGTGCCGCCGATCCTGCCGCCGCAAGATGGCTTCCTGTACCTCGATCGCAGCAAGTTCGCGGCTTCCTTCGCCGCCGATGTGCCGGCGGAGGCCGCCGAATTCATGGCCGCCTCGCAGGTACCTTGGGGCCTGCCGGCACTGGCCGGTGCGGTGACCGTGCCGGCGTGGAAGTCCAAGCCCAGCTGGTATCTGGTGGCGACCGAGGACCACATGATCCCGCCGCCGGCGCAGCAGATGATGGCCAAGCGCGCAGGCGCGACCGTAGTCGAAGCCTCTGGCAGCCACGCGATCTACGTGTCGAAGCCGCAGGCGGTGGCGAAGATCGTCGAGCAGGCGGCGCAGGCCAAGTAATCGATCCTGAAGCGAGCAGGCGCGCGTTTCCGCCTGCTTCGCTGCTCACCGGGAAGGCCGCCGCGAGGCGGCCTTTTCCGTTTTTGCGAATCCGTAGCCGATCCGTAGGCGCGCCCCTCATCCGGCGCTGCGCCCTCAGCGGGCTATCGCCCGCTTCGACCTTCTCCCCGCGCGCGGGGAGAAGGGGTTTCGCGAGTGTGAAGCGGATGTGGCCTACCAGACTTCGCAGCGATCGGCTTCCGGTCGCACCATCGCGTCGCCGGCTTTGCACTGGAAGGCCTGGCGGAACTCCGGCAGGTTCGACAGCGGGCCGTTGACGCGATACTTCGCGACCGGATGTGGGTCGCCCTGGATCATGGTGCGCTGCGTTTCCATGCGGGTTTCGTCGCCGCGCCACTGGCCCCAGGCGAGGAAGAACTGCTGCTCGGGGGTGAAGCCGTCGATGGTCGGTTCCGGGCCCTTGCCTTCGCGCGACTTGAGGTACGCGCGATAAGCAATCTTGGCGCCGGCCAGGTCGCCGATGGATTCGCCCAGCACCAGCTTGCCGTTGTGGTGCAGTCCCGGCTCGATGAAGTAGCTCTCGAACTGGTTCACCACGCACTGGCCCTTGGCCTGGAATTGCGCGTTGTCCTTCGGCGTCCACCAGTTGGACAAGCGGCCCTGCGCGTCGAACTGCGCACCCTGGTCGTCGAAGCCGTGGCTGATTTCATGGCCGATCACCACGCCGATCGCGCCGTAGTTCGCGGCGTCAGTGGCGGTCACATCGAACGCAGGCGGCTGCAGGATGCCCGCCGGGAACACGATCTCGTTCTGCTGCGGGTTGTAGTAGGCGTTCGACGTTGGCGGCGTCATGCCCCAGCGGCTGCGATCGGTCGGCTTGCCGACCTGGCTGCGGTTGTCGGCGACGTTCCAGCGCGAGGCGGCCATGAGGTTGTCGAAGGCCGATCCGCGCGACACGGCCACGCCCTGGTAGTCCTTGAACTTGTCGGGATACCCGAGCTTGGGGAAGAAGGTCGAACGCTTCTCCAGCGCCTTCTGCTTGGTCGCCTCGTCCATCCAGCCCAGCCCGCGGATCACATCGTCCATCGCCAGCAGGATGTTCTTCACCATCTCTTGCATGCGCGCCTTGGCTTCCGGCGGGAAGTACTTCTCGACGTACTTCTGCCCCAGCGCCTCGCCCAGCTGCTGGTCGGTGAGCTCCGCGCAGCGCTTCCAGCGCGGCTTGATCTGGGTGGCGCCGGTCAGGAACTTGCCGTTGAAGGCGAAGTTTTCCTCGACGAACGGCTGGGAGAGGGAATCGGCCGCGGCGTTGAGCGCCTGCCATTGCAGGTAGGTCCGCCACTGCGCGATCGGCGTGGTCGCCAGTTCCTTTTCCACCTGCTGCAGGAACTTCGGCTGGGTCACGTTTACCGCATCGCGCGGCATGTGCGCGGCGTCGAAGTACTTCGCCCAATCGAAGTCCGGCGCGAGCTTGGACAGATCGGCGAAGGCGGTGAGGTTGTCCTGCAGCTTGGGATCGCGCAGCTGCACGTTGTCGAACGAAGCTTCGGCCAGGCGCTTCTCGAAGGCGAAGACGGTGTCGGCGTTCTGCTTCGCTTGCGCCGCCGGCGTGCCGGCGAGTTGGAAAGTTTTAGCCACGTGCTCGAGGTACTTCGCACGCGCCTCGACGAAGCGCGGCTCGGGCTTGAGGTAGTAGTCGCGGTCCGGCATGCCCAGGCCGCCGGCGTAGATGTGCGCGATGGTCTTCGACGGCTCGTGCAGATCCTCGCCGCCGTAGACGATGAAGGGAACGCTGACGCCGGCGTCGTGCAGCTTGCCGATCATGCGCTGCAGACCGGCCTTGCCCTTGATCGCGCCGATCTCGTCGAGCCACGGCTGCACCGGCTTGCTGCCGAGCGCATCCACGCGCGACTCGTCCATGCAGGCGGCGTAGAAGTCGCCGGCCAGCTGGCCCGCACTGCCCTTGGGCCAGTCGTTGCGCGCGGACAGCTCGGTGAGGATGTCGCGCACGTGCTCCTTGTTGACCTCGCCCGACTGCCAGCGGCGGCTCCAGCGATCCATGTAATCGGGGATCGGGTTCTGTTGCCGCCAAGCGCCATTGGCGTAATCGAAGAAATCGGTGCACGCCTGGCTGTTGCGGTTGATGTCTTCGGGATGGATTCCGTGTACCACCCCGGCGGAGGCGGTGGTGGCGGCGAGCAACATGGCGATCGAAAGACTGGTCCTGCGCACGGCGAATCCCCTTTCTTGGGTGAAGTGCGGCGACTATAGGCGCGCCGGTTCCGGCGGCGCCTGTATCGAATGTCCTATCTGTCGTATGGCGACGAGCCCTCTGCCCCGAGGGCGAGTCACTTCCCTTGAGGCGCCGCTGCTGCAGCGGGCGTGGTAGCGGGCGACGCCGCAACCTTGGCCCTGCCCAGATATTCGCCCAGGAAACCGGCAATCGAACTCCATGCCTGATCCCGGTTGTCGAGCTGTTCCACGCCGTGCCCTTCGTTCTTGAAGGTCAATAGCACCGGCGGACGTCCTGCCAGATTGAGGAGGCGAACCAGCCGTCGCGTATGTTCCATGTCCACGCGCGCGTCCTCTCCGCCATGCACCAGCATCACCGGGACCTTGAGGTCCTGGTAGCGGTACAGCGGCGAGGTCGCCTGCATGTCGGACAACTCCGCAGGTACGCTCGGGTTGCCGATGGTGCGTTCCATCAGCTTGCGTGTCTCCGCATCGCGACCGCTGTCACTGGAGGTGAAGAAAAGCGCGCGATCGCTCACGCCCGAAATCGAGACGACGCAGCGGAACCGCTGCGGCCAGCGGATCGCTGCCACCATGGCGGAATAGCCACCGTAGCTGGTGCCGACCGCGCACATTTTCGATTCGTCGAGCGGATACGAGGCCAGGGCCGCCTTGATCGCGGCGTCGATATCGTCTTCGATGAGCTTGCCGTAATTGCGATAGCCCGCTTCGCGAAACGCCTTTCCGTAACCTTCCGAGCCACGGAAGTTGACCTGCAATACCGCGTAACCCAGCGAAGCGAGAAACTGCACCTCGCGGTTGAAGTGCAAGTCGTCACTGATGCCGATCGGGCCACCATGCGGCATAACGACCAACGGTCGCTTGCCTTCGCCGTCGGGCAAGGTGAGGAAGGCCTCGACCGGCAAGCCGTCGCTGCCATGAACCTTGAGCACGTCCGCCCGCGCGAACTTGCGGCCAGCCAGATCGGGAAGCAGATCGTCGAAGAGCTGGGCCTGCCGCTTCACGGTATCCAGCAGATAGACCTGCGGGGGACGATCGCTACCGTCCACCCATAGCAACATCTGGCTGGCGTCGCGACTGCGACGTATCGCGGTCACCGTTTGCCCCGGAAATGCGGCATGCAGCATTTTTTCCAGGTGCCGGCCCGCTTCGTCGAAGTAATCGGTGACCAGCAAGCCCTGGGCGTAGTAGGTAGCGCCGATAGGCTTGCGGCGATCATCGAACACCGCCGAGACCAGATCGACGCCCGGCTTGCTGTAGACGGTCTGCACTATCTTTCCCTGGGCCGGATCGAACGCGACCAGATCGCGTTGGCCACGCTCTTCGTCCGTGAATCCATAGATCAGGTTTCCGTCGTAGGAAAGCTGCAACGGCTGAAAGCCGCTGTTGGCGCGATAGGACAGGACTTCGCGGTAAACGCCGTCCTGGCCATGCATCAGTGCGACGTCGTCTTCGCCTTTGCGCGCAAACGCCATGCGCAGGCGACCGGAGCCGTCCGCGAACCAGTGCAGATCGTTCGCCACGCCCAGGTTCAAGCGTTCGCGCGACCTGGCACGCTTGAAGACCTTGGTCCCCTCCTCGCTGTTGAGGTCGAGGCGATGCACGACCAACTGGCCCTTTTGGTCGCGCCGTTGATACAGCACCACGCCTGGCTCGGCGGGTAGAACATCGACCAGATCGCCGCCGACGGGGCCGTCTACGCGCTTGATCGTGAACTTTCCATCCGTCGATTGGCTGATGTGAAAGGCGTGCAGCCATGTACCCACGACCGAACGCGTCGTGGCCAGCAGGATCCGGTCGCTTTCCCAGCGGATGTCCTCGAACGGCGCGTCCGAGGCGACGAGTCGCTGCCCGGTGCCCTTGTTCGCATCGAAGATGCCCAGCGCCCAGCGCTCTGGCTGCTCATGCACAGCCTCGACCACCCACTGGCCATCGGCGCTCAACGCAACATCGTCTACGCGCCCCTCTTTCCAGAGCAGTTTGGGTGGAAGCGGCAAGGCTTCCGGCTTGGGCGCCGTGCGTCCGGCGTCCAGATCGCCAGGAACATTGGCGGCGCTGCGCTTGGCTTCGAGATAGAAGGCCGGGAACGGGTCCGGGTAATAGCCGCTATAGGCGAACGGCAATTTCGCGGTCAGTGCCGGATGCTTGGCCTGCAGCCAGTCGAGTACCGGCAGCGCCCTGTTGGAGAGGCGCATATCGGCACTGAGAAACCCGGCCGCGCGATAGACGACGTCGCCGGCGTAATTGATCTGGCCGGGCTTCACCTCGAACGCGAATTCGTCGTTCTTGGACAGGTCGAAGGATCCACTCCAGGACCACGTATCGAAGATCAATATCTTCGTCCAGTGATAGCGTCCAGCGGGAAGGCGGTACAGCTGGGTGGTGCGACCTTCCTTGATTCCTCGCAAGTACCCGTTGCCCCAGCTACCGCCCTCGTTGCGGAAGCGCATGCTGGCAAGACCGACGTCGCTATCGACGCTGACCACCAGCAGTCCCTCGTCGGGCGCAAGCCGCGGCTCTTCACCCGGATCCACTTTGCTGACTGCGCCTGCCTGCAGCGAGGTCAGCGCAAACAGCAAAGCGAAGACGAAACGCCAGCGCAGACTCCCCCGCGCACCGATCCTGATGCTCATTGCTCTTCCAATCCCCATTGGTTGCGCCCTCGGCCCGAGCGCTGGGACGAGCATAGCGGAAGGCACGCGACCTGCGGGCGAGGCATTCAAGGCTGGCCCACTTTGTCGCGGCACTGGGTGGCCCGACCGCCCGTCGGAAAATGTGACGTGAGTATTGTATTGAGATATTTGTCTCTTTACGCTTTGTCCATCCCAGCAAGACACCCACCGCCATGAGCCTGACCCGCGCACAGATGGATCGGAAGATCGACGAGCACTTTGGCTTCGAGGCCAGCGACGATGTCGAGGGGGTGCTTGCCACCCTTGCCCTCGACGTCGAGCACGACATCGTCGGCGTCCCCACCGGCCCCACCCATGGGCGCGAATCGGCGCGCGGGTTCTATGAGGGCCTGTTCGCCGACCTGTCCGAGAGCCGCGTAGAAATGCTGCGCCGGCTGTACGGACCGGATTTCGTCGTCGACGAATCGATGTGGCACGGCCGCGCGCCGGGACGCCCGTTCGGACTGGACGGGCGCAACCGGCCGCTGGAATTCCGCCTGCTGCACGTCGTCGAATTCAATCCCGACGGCGACATCAAGCGCGAGAACGTGTGGCTGGATCTCGCCGCCATCCTTCGCCAGCTGCCCCAGGACTGAGCATGGACACGCCCGACTCCGGCCGACCCAACCAACGTCGCCGCACGCGCAAGGCGCTGCTCGAGGCCGCGACGCGCCTGGTGAAACAGGGACGCCGCCCGAGCCTGGAGGAAATCGCCGAGGACGCGATGGTCTCGCGCGCCACCGCCTATCGCTATTTCCCGAAGCTCGATGCGCTGCTGCTTGAAGCGGCGCTCGATGTCGCCGTGCCCGAACCCGAGGCTCTCCTCGCCGGTGCGCCGATCGACGACGCCGCGGCTCGCATCGAACGCGTCGACGACGGCCTGCACACCATGATCCTCGCCAACGAGGCGCAACTGCGCACGATGCTCGCGCATTCGCTGCAACGCGCACCCGCGGGGGAGGAAGACACCTTACCCGCGCGGCAGAACCGCCGTTCGCACCTGATCGACGCCGCGCTCGCCCCAGTACGCAAGCAGTTCCGTCCCGCTGCGTTCAAGACACTGTCGCAAGCTCTGGCCCTGGTCCTGGGCACCGAGGCGATGGTGGTATGCAAGGACGTGCTGCAGCTCGACGATGCACAGGCGCGCAAAGTGAAGCGCTGGGCGATACGAGCGCTGATAGACGCGGCGCGCAAGCCCGCCGGCGACTGACACGGACAAGAGACCCCACATGCAGATCCTCATTCAACCCCTGCAGGCCGATGACCTGCCCGAGGCGGATCGAATCTTCCGCCTCGCCTTCGGCACCTTTCTGGGATTGCCCGATCCCCTTGCCTTCGCCGGCGACGCCGACTATGTGCACACGCGCTGGCGCGCCGCTCCCGATGCGGCCTTGGGCGCGTATGTCGACGGCGTTCTGATCGGTTCCAATTTCGCTGCGCGCTGGGGCCGCTTCGGCTTCTTTGGTCCGCTGACCGTCCGGCCCGACTTCTGGGACCGCGGCGTCGCGCGCGAGTTGCTCGCGGCGACGATGACGCTGTTCGAACGTTGGAACACACGGCATGCGGGTTTGTTCACCTTTCCGCAGAGCACCAAGCACGTCGGTCTGTACCAGCGCTTCGGCTTCTGGCCACAGCATCTGACGGCGTTGATGTCGAAGGCAGTGCCGTCCGAAGTGTCAGGGACAACGAATTGGCGCGTCCTTTCCTCGCTGGCCCCACAGGCACGCGAGGCCGTGTTGGCCGACTGCCGTGCCCTGACGGATGCATTGCACGACGGTCTCGACGTCAGCGTCGAAATCGAGTCGACGCTGGCACAGAGCCTTGGCGAAACCGTATTGATCGAGGACGACGCAGGCCTGGCCGCCTTCGCGGTGTGCCACCTCGGTGGCGGCAGCGAAGCCGGCAGCGGTACCGCCTACATCAAGTTCGGCGCGACACGATCCGGCCCTAACGCACCACGCGACTTCGAGCGTTTGCTGGCCGCGTGCGAAGCCCTGGCGCAAGAACGCGGGCTGGGCCAGGTGATGGCGGGAGTGAACACCAGCCGCCACGACGCCTACCGCCGCATGCTGGCGCGCGGCTACCGCACCGTGGTGCAGGGCGTGGCGATGCAGCAGCACAACGCCGTCGGCCACAACCGCGCGGACTGCTACGTGATCGACGACTGGCGCTGAGGACAGCGGCAAGTCCCACCCATTCGGGTGACCGCTCACTTCGGTGCCGCCTGGCTGCCCTTAACACTCGAAAGGCCGGAGGGGTGCCTTTCGGCCTATTTTTATCGTTGATCGATATATTTATTATCGTTTCACGATAAATAAGGAGGCCGCCATGAATCGTATGTCCACCCGCGCCCTGGCCGTTGCCCGGCCGGTCATCCAGGGCCTGACCGTGCTCAACCTGCTCTACGGGGTGGGCATCGGCCTACTGCTGGTCTGGAGCTTCTTCATCACCGGCTGGCCGCAAACGCCGCTGGGCGACTTCGCGTCGCATCATCCGCTGCTGCCCAGCGGACTGCGCGCGATCGTCGTCATCGGCATGATCGGCGCGGCGATCGTGCACACCGTGCTGCGGCGCCTGCTTGCGATCGTCGACACCGTGCGCGCCGGCGATCCCTTCACCCTCGACAACGCGCGGCGCCTGGATGCCATCGCCTGGAGCGTGGTCGCGCTGGAAGTGCTGCGTCTGTTCGTCACCTGGATCGCGGCGGTGGTGTGGGAGCCCGGAAGGCTGGGCGGCTTCACCTTCGCTCCCTGGCTCGCGGTGCTGCTGCTGTTCGTGCTTTCCGGCGTGTTCGCGCAGGGTGCGCGCATGCGTGCCGACCTCGAAGGCACGGTGTGACATGGCCATCGCCGTCCGCCTCGACGAACTGCTGCACGCCCGCCGCATGACGCTCACGGAGCTCGCGTCGCGCGTGGACATCACCCTCGCCAACCTGTCGATCCTGAAGACCGGCAAGGCCAAGGCGATCCGCTTCGCCACGCTGGAGGCGATCTGCGCGGCGTTGGAGTGCCAGCCCGGCGACCTGCTCGCCTTCGATCCGTCCCTTTCCTCGGAGGAATGACGCCATGTCCGCGTTCGTTGCCCGCTTCTTCGCTCCCGATCCGCGCCACGACGGCGTACGCCCGATCCAGATCGGCGGCCTGCGCCTGTTCTATCTGCTGATGCTGGTGTTCGTCGCGCCGGCCGCGTGGCGCGTGCTGCTGACACACACCGGCGAATGGGAACCGCTGCGCGCAGTCGCCTGGTCGGTGTGGGCCACCTACCCCGCGCTGGCGTTATTCGGACTGTTCCGTCCGCTGCGCTGGCTGCCGTTGATGTTCTTCACCATCGGCTACAAAGCGATCTGGCTCGCTTTCGTCGCCTATCCGCTATGGCAGGCGGGCGCGCTGTGGGGCACGCCGGCGGGTGACGTGGCCGGCTCCTTCCTGGCCCTGCCCGTGTTGGCGGCGGTAGTTCCGTGGGGCTATGCGTGGCGGACGTACTTCGGTTGGTCACGCAGAGAAGTGCACCGCTCCGCCCAGGCGTAAGACTCCCCGGTCGCACCCGCCGTGAGTAAGCTGGGGCATGACCATTATCCAGCCCATCTTGAACGCGGCGGCGCCCGCTCCACGGACCGTACTGCGCCCCGATGCGGAGCCGCCCGTTCGTCACGTATGCGTAGTGGGCGGCGGTACCGCGGGCTGGATGACCGCGCTGTTGCTGGCCAACACGTCTTACGGACAGCGCTTGCAGGTAACGGTGATCGAATCGCCGCAAGTGGGGATCATCGGCGTGGGCGAAGGCTCGACGCCTTGGCTGCGCGGATTCTTCCAGAGCCTCGACATCGAGGAATCCGAATGGATGCCGGCGTGCAATGCCACCTACAAGGCCGGCATCACCTTCGATCGCTGGTCGACGCGGCCGGGCTTCGAGAGCTATTTCCACCCATTCGCTTCGATGCTCGACAACCTGACGATGACGCAGTTCGTGCAGAACGTGCACGCGCGGCTGGAGGGCGCCGACGTCTACGCGCACCCCAATCGCTTCTTCATTTCGCATCGGCTGGCGAGCGAATGCCGCGCACCGCGCCCTGATCCGTGCTTCCCCTTCGACATCTGGTACGGCTATCACTTCGACGCGGTGCTGCTGGGCGCCTTCCTCCACCGCAAGGCGCTGGAACGCGGCGTGCGCCATGTGCCGCGCCACATCCAGGCGGTGACGCAGGACGAAAACGGCGACATCGCGCAGTTGCAACTGGAAGGTGACGAGACGCTTGCGGCGGACTTCTTCGTCGACTGCAGCGGCTTCGCCTCGTTGCTGATCGGCAAGACGCTGGCTACGCCGTTCGTGCCTTTCGCCGAGAATCTGTTCAACGATGCCGCCGTCGCAATGCCCACGCCGCTGGACGGAGCGATCATGACGCAGACCGTGTCCACCGCGCTCGACCACGGCTGGGCGTGGAAGATTCCGCTGACCGAGCGCTACGGCAACGGCTATGTCTACAGCACCGCGTACTGCACGCCCGACCAAGCGGAGACCGAGCTGCGCGCCCACCTGGGCCTGCTCGATGCCGACGTTCCCGCGCGCCATCTGAAGATGCGCGTCGGTCGCGTCACCCATTCCTGGAACCGCAATTGCGTCGCCAACGGTCTGGCGCAGGGATTCATCGAGCCGCTGGAAGCGACCGCGCTGATGTTCGTGCAACGCACGGCGACCATGCTGGTCGACGCGCTGGAGAAAGGCGATCTGAGCGAAGCCGCGCGCCAGCGTTTCAACGAAACCGTCAACGCGCAGTTCGAAGCCACGCGCGACTACATCGTCTGCCATTACAAGACCAACAGCCGCACCGACACGCAATACTGGCGCGACAACGCCGCCAACACTCGCCTGTCGGATTCGCTGGTTCAGGTGTTGCGCACGTGGATGGCGCGCAAGCCGCTGGTGCCGGGCCTCAAGAAGGGGCTGTTCGGCCATGCCTATCCCACGATGTCGTGGTACGCCCTGCTCGCCGGCATGGGCGTCTTCCCCGATGCGCAGGACTTGCAGGCTCCCACGCCAAAGCAGGCGCAGCACAACCTGCCGGCGCTGGACAACATGCTCGACCGCAGTGCGAAGAACTATCCGGACCATCGCGAATTCCTGCAGGCGATTCCGCCGCGCACGCGCGAGGAGACGTTGCAGCTCTATCTCTGGTGATCCACAAACTCCCTCGCCCCGCTTGCGGGGAGAGGGACAGCGTCGCGTCAGCGACGCAGGGTGAGGGGACGTGGCTGTCGGCGGTTGCGCGATCCCAGCGCGGGCAGTCGGCGCCGGTGGGCAGTCGCGACACGCCGTGAATCCGTCCATGGAGGCTTGATCAGCGGTATCCATGCCGCTGACAGTCGCGCCTACCCACCGGCACCGCCTGCCCTCGACACATCTCGGGCGCGTCTACGAAAGAGCAAAAGCAACTCGCTGCGCTCGCTCCCCCTCTTCTGCCCTTCGGGCATCTTCTCCCCGCAGGCGGGGAGAAGAAGGGCTCCGGCGCCGAAGTGGCGATCTGCATGCTCGCGGTAAGCGCTGCCCGATGGGATGGGGGTGCGGAGAGCGGACCAGGATGGTCCGCGGCCCCGACTAAAGGCAGGGATGCCGTCCGGAGGGGCGGAGCACCCCCGTCCCGTCGGGTAGCGCGTCCTACCGAAGCTGACAGCCAGCGATTCGCACAACGTGCGGGCGAAATTACACGCGGCGCCCCTGCGTTGCTGCACTAACGGCGCCAACGCACGCGGAATCCGCCGTTCGAATCCACGTCCACGTCACCGCCGAAGGCGCGGCACTCGCGCCGCAGCATGGCGAGCAGCCAGTCCCGATCCTCGGGTCCTGCGCGATTCACTCGAAACTTCCGGATCCGCGTCGGCACTAATTCGAATTCCCGCAATCGCCCCGTGACGAGATCCATCGTAGGGAAGTACATCAAGCCCAGCTCGCCGCGATAGGCCTCATGCCCCTCGATGCCCTCGTAGTCGTTGAGGAAGTCGCCGCAGCCATAGAGGATCGGGCGTTCGCGATAGATCTCGATGGCCCTGGGATGGTGCGAGGAATGGCCATGCACGATGTCGGCGCCGGCCTCGTCGATCAGCGCATGTGCGAACGCGCGTTGTGCGCTGGAAATCGCATAGCCCCAGTTGCCGCCCCAGTGCAGCGAGCAGAGGACGCGATCGCCTGGGCGTCGATAGCGGCGAATGAGCGCAGCGATACGCGTCGCGGTGGCCGTCGACAAATCCGGCAGGAGATGCACACCTGAACGCTTCGCGGTCGCCGCCCAATCTTCGGGCACGCCGCTGTCTACCGTTGCGGCGCCAAACACGAGCAGGTGCGTGCCCTCGCCCAGCGGCAGGATCGCCGGCGCCTGCGCGGCATCGAGGTCGGCGCCGGCTCCCGCGGTCGCGATCTTCGCCCGATGCAAAGTGGCGAGTGTCTCGGCGAGGCCTTCGCGCTGCCAGTCGAGTACGTGATTGTTGGCGAGCGAGCAGCAGTCGATTTCAGCAGCCGTGAGGCAGCCGACATTGTCGGGATGCATGCGGTAGTTGATGCCCTTGGGCCAGGGCGTGGCGCTGCGGGTGATGCTGGTTTCGAGGTTGATGATCCTGGCCGCGGGCCGGCGCCGTTTCAGCTCGGCGAGCGCGTCGCCCCAGATGTAAGCCGACGGCGCCGGATGCGGTATATCGCCGCTCTCGCGTTCCGCCAGCGCGAGATAGTCGCGCGCGTCATGAACATAGGATTCGTGCAGTTGCGGCTTGGATGGGTGCGGCAGGATCTGATCGATCGCGCGCCCGGTCATGACATCGCCGCAGAGGAACAGGGAAACGGACGCGGCATCGCCCGCGCGAGCACGCCGCTGCGGTGCGGCCGCGCGCGACGCGAACGTCGCGACCCCGGCCGCGATGCCGCCCAGCGTTCGGAGAAAGCGGCGACGCTCGTGCATGCGCAGAGGATAGGCGCGGCACCGTTATGGATGCGCCACCCGGACGCGCGGCGCACGGCAGCGGCAGGACGCACCCAGCTAGAGGACGTGGCCGTAGGCCCGGCTGCCTCGCGTTGCACCCATAGCGGCCCCATTCCGGGGCGGCCGGCGCTGGCCGCACGACCGACCGGCCATGAGGGCCGTCGCCGTAACGCAGGACGTGTGCACCCCACCGCGCCCTGCCTCGATGACAAAAGGACATTGCATGAAACGGCTGACACTGATCGTTGCCTCCTCCCTGGTCGCTTTCGCAACCACCGCCTTCGCGGCGCAAGCCGGGCAAAAGGCCGCCGCGCAGAAACCTTCGCTTCTACCCAAAGCCGCGGCCAGCGCCTGTCAACTGCCGCCCAAAACCACGCAGTTCTCGTTCTGGCAAACCTGCCAGAACGTACAGATGAACGGCTGCACGCTCCAGGCCAGCTGTCGCACCATGGATGGCACCTGGCGCAATGCGACTTTCGACATGAACGTCTTTCCGCAGTGCTACTCCGATTTCTTCGGTGGGCGGAACATGGTCAACAACAACGGCAAGCTTTGCTGCGGCTATGCCGGAACGCCGGTGATCTGCGGCACATAGGCATCGGCCCGACTCGCGCAGGGCGGGCACGTCCCGCCTTGCGCGCACGCGCCAGTGGCGCGTAAGCAGCACGCCTTCACCCTCGCCAGTTCGCGTGCGTTCGCCAGAACTCGACGCTGCGCTGATACGCCGCGCGATCCAGTGCGACGCCCGAGCCGCCCTCTTCCACTCCCAGCGCGTTGCGCATCATCGTGACCGGTGCCATCGGCGTCTCGATCGGCTCGGCCGTGTACATGCATCCCACCACGCCCCAGTCGGCGGTGATCGTCGTTCCTTCCTTCGCCAGCTGTTCGCGGCTGTAGAGGATGACGATGAGATAGTCCGCCACCGGTGGCTCCAGTCCCTCGAACCAGCGCACCAGCACCGGCAGTTCGTCTTTCGTGCGCGCCTCATATTCGGAGCACAACAGATGCCGGTTGGCGTCGGTGATCGGCGCCGCCAGGCAGCGCGTCGAGGTCCAGTTGCGATGCACATGCAGCTTGCAGAACGGCGCGTAGCCGTCTAGCACCGTCAGCGGCGCCACGTCATTGAGATGCCGCTCGAACTGCTCGGGCGTGCAGTCCTGGATGGTGTTGCGGCGCGGCTCGCGCGGAAAAAGACGGGGACGGGCGAAGTCGGTGAGGACGATGGACATGCGGCGCAGGCGGCAGGAGCGATCAGGCATTATCCGGCACGCGGCAGCCCGTTACCGATGCGCGCTCGTCATGACCGGCGGCAGGGGTCACGACAGCGGCCTCCTGTTACGTTGCACCCCACATTCGGCCAAGGACCCCACATGACCAGTTGGTACTTCCATTCCGGCAGCGGCGATCGCGTCGGCCCGTTCGAAGACGGCGCCGCGCAACAGTACGCGCAGCAGCATCCGACCCATTTCTGCTGGCGCGAAGGTTTCACCAGCTGGCGGCCCATCGCCGAAGTCGGCGAACTGCGTGCTGCCGGCGCGCCCGAGCACCTGCCTCCGCCGATGCCCGGTCCGTCGGGCAATCGCACCACGACACGCAACGATGACATCGACTACCGAATCGTCGGCAACGATATGCAATTCGTCGAAGTCGAACTCGACCCCGGCGAAAGCGCCGTCGCCGAAGCCGGCGCGTTGATGTACAAGGACGCGTCGGTGGAAATGAACACCGTCTTCGGCAGCGGTGCGCACTCCGGACAAGGCGGCGGCTTTCTCGACAAGCTGCTGACCGCGGGCAAGCGCGTCGTCACCGGCGAGAGCCTGTTCACCACCGTCTACACGCATACCGGCAGCGGTAAGGCGCACGTCGCGTTCGCGGCGCCCTATCCCGGCACCGTGCTGGCGATGAAGCTGGACGAACACAACGGCCGCCTGATCTGCCAGAAGGACAGCTTCCTGGCCGGCGCGCGCGGCGTGCAGGTCGGCATCCACTTCCAGCGCAAGATCCTCACCGGCCTGTTCGGCGGCGAAGGCTTCATCATGCAGAAGCTAGAGGGCGACGGTTGGGTATTCGTGCACGCCGGCGGCACCGTGGTCGAACGCGAACTGCGCGCAGGCGAACGCCTCGACGTCGACACCGGCTGCGTCATGGCCTTCCACGACACCGTCAACATGGACGTGCGTCCGGTCGGCGGCATCAAGAGCATGCTGTTCGGCGGTGAAGGCGTGTTCCTCGCGACCCTGACCGGCCCGGGCAAGGTGTGGCTGCAGTCACTGCCGTTCTCGCGCATGGCCGGACGCATGCTCGCGGCGGCGCCGCAACAGGGCGGCGGTCGCGATGAAGGTTCGGTGCTGGGCGGACTGGGCCGATTGCTGGACGGCGACAACAATTTCTGACTCTACTTTCGCAGGGTGGGCGCTCGCGCCCACCCTGCAGTATCGAGCGATATTTTCGCGAACGACGTACGCAATCCTCTCGCGCAGGTAGCTGCTGCGTCGCAGCAACGGTCGATCCGGCGCAGCAGTAGCTTGCTGTCGGCGTCACATGACGCTGTCGACTGGAGTACGGACATGGGCAACCCACAACGATTCGCGATCTGGATGGGCACGATCGCGCTTTCCGCCGTGTGCGCCGCTGCGGCGTTCGCCGGCGAGGTGAAGGGACCACCGCGTACTGTGGACAACACGAATTACACGGGCGCCAGGACGAACGCCAATTCGAACTGCGCCTACAGCGGACTGAATGACTACGACTCGACCGACCCGGGTCAGGTCCGTTCTATCGTGCAGACCGCGGCCGATGCATGGAAGTACTACGGCCTGCCGCATGGCTTCCCCGGCCTGAGCGGCGCCTGCAAGGGCGGCACCAACGAAAACCGCGCGAAGAGTCAGCGTGGTTCCTGAGCGATCGGCGCCGCATGGATGCGTCGCGGCTCGAGGCACGCGATCAAACCTTGGCGTGCCTCGGCACCGCGCCTCGAAAAATCGGCGCGACGACCTTATGAAGACCGTCCCCCGATCGGGTAAATGCGGCCATTCGGGCCGATTCCGCAGACTGCGAGGTTCGTCCCCGCGTGGAAGCGGCGGCCCGAATTTCTCGCCAGCTTCGCGATTCACCGCAGCATGCGCGCGCGCCGACGAGCCCACAACGCACGCGTCCAAAACGCCGCCGCCGTGACGGCCATACCCACGATCAGCCCCGGGTAGTCGGCGAACAGAAAACGCGCATGGCCGTCATCGACGACGAAGCTCAGCGGCAACAAGGTGAAAAAGATCGCCAGTGCCTTTTCCCATGCCGAGCGGTACAGCGCACGGCGCGTACGTTGCAGCGCTCTCATCTCCAGACCAGGGTCCGGCGACGGAAGGAGCGCGGCCACCTGGGCCAGCTCCGGGTGCGCGGCCAGATACTCCTCTACCAGCAGGCGGCTCTCATGGCTTGCTCGGCCACTGCGCACCAAGGGGAGCAAATCGAGAATGACGTTTTCATGAAGCTGCATGTGGATGCTCCTGTTGTTCGAGAACGAGTTGGAGTTGGCGTCGCGCCCGGTGCAACCGAACACGCACATGCCCTGGCTCCAGGCCCAGGGCGTCGGCTATTTCCCCGGTGGACAGACCGTCCAGTCCGCACAACAACAACAACTGGCGCTCGCCTTCGCGCAGCGTGGCAAGTCCGGCACCGGCCTGGATAAGCCGCTGGCACAGCTCGGCTCGTTGATCGGGTCCGGGACTCTGGTCCTGCGTATCGCCCGAGGAATCGTCCTGGGCCGGAATCTCGACAACCGGCCGCCGCTGCCGCGAAACGGCCAGGTTGCGCACGATGGCGTAGAGGTAGCTGCGCACCGTCGTCTGGACGATGCGGTCCTCGCCCGCCAGGGCGCGGGCGAAGGCCTCCGAGCACAGGTCCTCGGCGTCAGTGCGATTGCCGGTCAGCATCCAGGCAAGCCGGAATACCGCATCGGCATGCTGGCGGTAGACCTCGGAAAAGCTGAGCGGAGCGTCCATGCCGAACAATACGCGCCAAGGGCGAAAGCGTTACAAGCTCATTAGCGCACTAGGCCGATCTCAGAATGCGCCGGCTATGTTCGTCCTGCAGCGCCCGCACTCCCGTCTGCGCCGGCTACCGCAATGCACTCGATCTCCACCTGCGCGCCCAAGGCCAGGCCGTTGGCGCCCAGGGCACTGCGCGCGGGATAGCGACCTTCGAAGAAGGTCTTGTAGACCTCGTTGAACTCGCCCCACTTGGAAATGTCGGCGAGCATCACCGTGCACTTGACCACGTCACGCAGGCTGTAGCCGTGCGCTTCCAACGTGGCCTTGATGTTGCTCATGGTCTGCCGTGTCTCTTCCTTCAGTCCGCCTGGCACTAGCTTGAAGGTGCCGGGCTCGATGCCGATCTGGCCGGAGAGATAGAGCGTCCGATCCACCCGCACTGCCTCGGAGAACGGCGCGTTGGTGGGAAGCACTTTGCCGGAGTTCAAGAACTCCACAGTCGGTTGCTTCGCCGATGCAATGCCGGTCACCAAGAGTCCGGCGATGACGGCCGGGAATAGCGGGGACATCTTCATGGCTTCGTTCCTCGCCTCATAAGACGAACGCTTCGCGCGGTGTGACAGTGCCCTACATCCCCGCTGGCGGCTGCCACAACTCGATCTTGTTGCCCTCGGGGTCGATGACCCAGCCGAACTTTCCGTGGTCCGGGTCATCCATCTGCTCCAGGACCTGGCAGCCCTCCTCACGAAGCTGGCCCATGAGCCAGTTCAAATCTGCCACCCGGTAATTGACCATGAAAGGCGATTGGCTGGGCGCGAAGTTCGAACCGTCTCCCACAGACCAAACCGTCGTGCCGCCGACGGGATTGCCGTCGTCGTCCGCCCAGCGAAAGGCAGTGCCGCCCCAAACCTGCACGTCGATACCGAGATGGGTCATGTACCAAGCGCGTAGCGCCGCCGGGTCTTTCGCTTTGAGGAAGATTCCACCGATGCCGGTTACGCGTTTCATCGAGACTCCATGGATGCGCTGTCAGTGCCGGAATGGTATGCGGCCCGGCGCCTTCGTGCATGCCTCCGCACCCTGATCCAGGTCATGGCGCGGGCGGCCGGCATCGACGATGCTTGGCATCCTCATCCCTACCCCGTCCTGTATGGGCAGCCCCATTCCAATCGAACTCGTGCACCCAGACGAAATCGCCATCGACGGCGAAGTCGTCGCGCTTGCCCTCGGGCTGGAAGTCGCGGCGTTCCGGCAACTGATGGAAGATCGCAAGATCAGCGTGCTGTGCGAACGCGGCACCGGCGAGGACGCCGGCTTGTACCGCGCTACCTTCTATTACGGACAGCTGCGGGCGCGACTCGTGGTCGACGAAGCCGGACGCATCGTGGATTCGATTTCGGGATAAGCAAACGCCCCGGCAAGCCGGGGCGTTCGTGTCCTGCAATACCAAGCGCGTATCAGGGGCTGGTGCGCAGCGTCAGGTTGTAGGCCGACAGGATCGGCAGAAGCGGTTGATAGAAGCTGCGCGTGCGGCTGTTCGGCTGCTTGCCCTTGCAGCTACCGCTGCCGCCGGACAACACACCCTGGGCCTGGCCCGGAGTGGTGATGAACGAGCCGCCCGAGTCGCCACCCTCGGAACATGCCGTGGTGCGCGTCAGGTTGAGGATCGTTTCGCCGGTGCTGTAGTTCACCGTCTGGTTCTTGGCCTCGATGGTGCCGCAGCGCCAGCCCGAGGTACGGCCCGAACGGCACACCGCCGCGCCGACGGCGGCTTCGGTGCCGCCATGCACGGTCACGTCGCCCTTGCCCCAGCCGTAGACGGTGGGCAGGAAGTTATTGCCTGCGTCCTCCCTGATCCAGGACCAGTCATTGCCGGTCTGCCCGGGATTGGGGAAGCTCGACGCGGCGAACGTGCCGATCTTCGGTCCGATCGTCCACTGCGGCGAGAGTTCCAGATACACAGGCTCGCCGGCATCGCCGCAGTGGCCGGCGCTGACGTAGCCCGGCGTACTGCCCTGGGTGACATTGAAGCCGATGGAGCAGGCGTACAGGTAGCCGTCGCCAGGGTTGCGCAGATAGCCCAGGCCGCCTTTCAGGTCGGCGCGCAGGCTCGGCTGTTCTTCTGCCGTTTCCAGACGCACGGTCTGCGCATCGGCACCGCTCGCGGCGACGAAGTCGATACCCGCCTGCTGCCGGCCCTTGCCGACGCTCACTACGACGCTGTTGCTGGGCAGATCGACGTACCAGCCGTACACGCCGTTCGGTGCCCTGCCGCCGCGCGCCAGCACGGCGTCGAGCTGTGCCTTGGACGCGTCGAGCGTCGCGAGGCTGTGGCGTGCATTGCGGATCTCGACGCCCGCGCCCGCCTGCTGCGGGCCGACCTTCGTGGTCGCGACGACCAGTTGGAAGTTGCCGTTGCCGCTGCGTTCGATCCAACTGCCGGCGAAGCTGCGTCCCTGCGCATTCGCCAATGGCTTTTCCTGCTGCGCCGCGAGGCGTTCGATCTTGAGGTACTGGTTCAATTGAGCCGAGGACAGGCCGAGGTCACGCTCCATCGCCGCGCGCAGCACAGCGGGCACGGTGTCGGGCTGCGCCGCCGAAGCGGACATGGCCATAGCGAGCGGGAGTGGCGAGAGCACGATCAGGCCGCGCTTGGCCCAGGTAACGAACTTGCGCATCTGCAAATCTCCAGTCGGTTGAGTTCGGATTGCAGGACCCCTCGTCCGTGCGGTGGGGACGCCTCGCGAATCAGGCCCGGCCGGCGGATGCTGTCGGCACGGGTATTCAATCGGCGTGAAGCGTCCTGGGAAGAGCGGCGACAACCCCATGTCGCGGGGGTGGCCCGAGTGAACAATTCACCTTATGCCCCCATTGGAGGAACGGCTGCACCGCCGGCAACCGGCCAGGTGCGCCTCGTGGTCACTGCTTCGGCACATCGATGTCGTACGCGATGAGCAATGCTCCGCCGCCCAGGCCGCTAGTGGCGCTGGACACGAAACGTGCACCGGGGCCTATCTTGACGCGCAGATATTCGCGCGTAGACACGAGGTTCTTGCTGCATTCCTTGTCCGGAGCACTGGCGATCTCCATGGCATCGGCGGCAGCGGTGCTGTAGCAGATACCTACGCCGTGACGGCCATTCGACCAGCGCCCGGCGGGGACTTCCAGCTGGCGCCGCACCGTTTCCTTTGGTCCCATGTCCCCCAGCCCGGGCAACACGCGCGACACCGCCTCAGGTTTGGCCGACACCGCCAGGGTAAGCACTCCGTCGTCGCCATCGAAGGCTTCGGTGCGATGCAACGTTGCCTCGGGGCCGAATTCCTCCGCGACGTACCGCGCGACCGGGATGAAGTCGCCATCGCAGCGGAGCGGCTCACCGGGCACTGGCTTGAAGCCTTCCGGCAACGGCACCAAGCGGCGGCAGACCAACGGCTGGCCATCATCGCCCCGCTTCCATCTCTCTTTACGGAGCCGCACCGTCACCTGTGCCTGCCCGGCCTGATGCGACGCCATAGGCCCGACCGGCACGGGCGGCGGCAGATCCTTGTCGACGACGAATGCGTAGCGCGCCATCCACGCATGCTTGGGCTGCTGCAGTCGCTCGCGCATCTGCGGCTCGTGGTTCAGCACGGTCAGCAGGCGACCGAGCACGCGCATCTGGGTTTCGTGGTCGGATGACGTGCCGCCTGGGCCGTCGACATACAGGTCGCCAACGTAGTTGAGCTTGCCGGCCTCGACATTGAAATGCGGCGCCTTCTCCGGCGGCACCGCGAGGTTGCTCGCAGCCGCGTACAGCTGTCCCACGTAATAGCGCCCAGCCTTTAGGCGGATCGTCGCGACGCCTTCGCGGCAGCCGATGTCGCCCGACGCTTTCAACGGCCCGAAGAAGCCTCCGCTCGACGTGCCTTCCGCGAACACCTGCACCCCGGCCACTGGGCCGCTACTGCACTCGATGTTCGTGAGCAGGATGCCCTCGTCTGGTTTGAGTGTGTCGTTCTTGTCGAACGATCCACTCCAGACCGGACCTGCCACGCCCGCCGCCAACACTGCAATCCACGCAATCCGCTTCATCCCTGCCCTCTGATTTTTGCCCGCGGCGAGTCTGCAGGGTGGGTATGGCGAGTTCAAGTCCAGCGTGATCACGATCCGGACCTATTTGCTGCCTACAATCCGGGCAGGTTTATGTTCTGCCGCTGCTGGTCACTGGAACGCTGGTGGAGCGCTGTCGGAGTCTCGGCGCTCTTGGGGTGTGTCTGTCGTCGCAAGTACGCGAGGCAGTGGATTGCCTAGGGATGTGAGGCAATCGCGAAGTCGAAGACTCTCGAATGGCATGACTAAAGGAGCTAGATATGCAATCGATCCACGCGGTTTCGCCCAGGCCATGGTTCGCGCAGGCCAGGAGTTTCCTGTGCGCGCTGGTGCTGCTGTTGGGTGCGGGTTTCATCCCCACGGCAGCGCACGCCCAGGCTTGGTCCCTCACGCAGGCGCAACGCCAGGCGTATTTGAACTACTACGCGCCCGTGATCCTGCAGCGCGCCGAGGAAGACAGCAGCAAGCCGGGGCGGGACTGGATTGCCAATTACGACTTCGATCGCGACGGCAACTTTTCCAACAACCGCTACACCTGGACCAGCGTATTGCCGAGTTACGTCGCGGCAGGCGCGGCGGGCACGGGCGCTTACCAGAACTGGCGCATCCGGCCGACGCTGTACGCCTCGCTGGTCGAGTACATGGATGGCGGCAGCAAGGGGGCGCTGATGCTCTTCCATGTCTTCCATCCCGTGGATAAGGAAGGCGAACAAATCCACGATTGGGAACGCATCGAGATATCAGTCCGCGGCGTGACCGGCACGCCGGGCGGCGCGGGCGAAGTCGTCGGTCACGTCACCGTGACCAGCCATGGCGATCACGTGATGCGCAGCAATGGCAGTTCGGACCTGAAATTCATGCAGGTCGCCACGGGCAAGCACGTGCTGATCTGGCAGGCCGACGAGGACAAGGGCGTCGGCAGTACACACGCGCACGAGCTGCATTTCGTGCAGGACTCCTACAGCACGATCAGCGCCCGCGTCGCGGCGAATGGCACGGCCGACGTCGACGTCACCAACGACGACGACAAGAACGTGCATTACGTCTGGGTGCCGGAGGCCTCCTCGGCGGCGGTCACGGCCTGGAACGCGAAGCCGATCAGCTATTCCAGCGCATCGTCGCTGGCCTCCCGCCGCGACACGCAGACCACGTGGTCGCAGGTGAAGCGCATCACCTATGAGCTGCAGGACCTGGCGGACGTGTTCGCCACGCAGTGGAGCGGTGCCACGTGGTGGACCAGCTGGACCGACGACGCCACCGAGGACGTGCTGCTCGATAGCGCAATCGCGAACGAAACCGGCGTGGCCGAAGTGCCCGCCGGCCTGCAGCGCTTCTACCTGGGTTCGCGCGATGCGTACAACTCCAACGGCACCGACGGCCGCGAAGGCGTGATCGCGAAGTCCTGGTTCTGGGGTGCGTATTCGGCGGAGGAGAACGCCGATGACTTCATCTCCGGATCGGACGACTTCGGCGGCTACGACGGCACCGGCCGCGACAGCTACGGCCGTACTCGCGCGACCGCGAGCGGCGATGCTGGATCGATTGGCAATTACTGGCGCCAGCACGATTTCTTCGTCCACTCCGGCGTGCTCGACTCGCGCGATCATTACGAAGCCGGCATCTGGCTGGTGGGCGCGTGGTACCTGCCGCAGAATGGCGGCTTCGACGGGCGCTGGTCGCAACTATTCGACGACCGCCGCGACTACGAGGCGCCGCCCGTAGTCGCGCCCCCGCCGCCGACCTGCCCGGTGAACGGTCCGACGCAGTGCGAGATCAAGGGCGGCACGTGGAACGCGACAACGTGCACCTGCAAGGTCACTACCTGCCCGACCTGTGGGATTCCCTGACGCGTTGCGTCGCATCGCAGAAAAAGCCCCGCTCGCGGGGCTTTTTTTCGGCCGCGGAAACCAATTGCCCGCTCCCTTACGCTCTATACTCCCGATGTCCCCCGATGTGTCCTTGGCCCAACGCCCTACCGGCGACGGGCCTGGGTGTGTGCAGGCGTAGTGGATGCAAGTGATGCACGAACTCGGCGTGTCTGTAACAGGCTACGGACGATCCGTTCCCTCTCCGTCCATCGGCTGGAGCAAGTCCAGGGCCGCGTACTGGATGGCGGCGGCGTTCGCCCTCTCGCTGACGATGTCGCCCGGAACCCTCCACGCCGCTCCGCTCGCGGCGGTCCAGGAAGCGGTCGCGTCCGCAGCCGCAGTCGCCTATCCGGCCGAACGCGAGCGCCTGCGTGCGCAGATCGCTGCGTTCAAGCGCAACGGAGAGCAGGCGCAAAGCCTGGTGGCGATGGAATCGCTGCGTCGCCTTGCCGTCGCCAACGATGATCCGGATCTTGCGCATCTCATGGAGGTGGAGCGGATCTTCGCCACCCACGAAGATGCCGCCATCGACCAGAGCCTGACCGCGCTCAATGCCGTGCGCGCCCGCGTCCGGCCCCAGGCCTCGGTGGAGTTGCAGGAAGCCTTGGCGCGCGTTTACGGCAATCTGTACTTCGATGCCGGCAACTTCGGCCTTGCCCTGCAACACCAACTGGACGCATTGCGTTTGGCGGAGCGTCTGCCCAGCGGTGCGCAGGAGGCACGCCTGCACCGGCTTGCCGTCATCGCCGAGCTGTACAACGCGATGGAGCTGCCGAAGCAGGCACTGCGCTATGCCGATCAGGCCCTGGCCCCCAACAGTGGCGTGGCCATGCCTCCCGACAGCCGCGTTTCGCCACTGTGCGCACGTGCGCTCGCGCTGATCCAACTGGGGCAGCTCGCCGATGCGGCGCGCGCGATCGACGAAGCCGAACGGATCGATGCACAGGCCAATCCGGGCGCCAACACCATGCGCGTGGCGCAAGCCCGAGCCACCCTGCAACTGGCGGCGCGACAGCCGACGCAGGCACTGCAGGCCATCGAGCGCCTGCGGGCGTTGGCCGACCAGTTCGACAGCCACTACTACCGGACACGCGCAGGATTGCTGCTTGGGCAGGTGCAGATCGCACGCGGCGATATGGCGGGCGGGCTGCAGGCGATGCGCGGTGCCACGGCGGAATTCGAACGCCTGGGCCAGGTGATCGACGTGCTGGATGGCCAGCAACGCGAGATCCAGACCCTGCGCGCACAACGCGCCTGGCCCGAGGCGGTCGAGGCGATGCAACGTCGCGAGGCGCTGTGGTCGCGCTTGTTCCGCAGCGGACAAGCGCGGGCCATCGCCGAGCTGGAAGCCAGGCACCGCGCCGAGGCACGCGAGCAGCGCATTAGCGCCCTCGACAACGAAGTGCGCCTGGAACGCGCGCGAATCCGTTCCGAACGCCTGCTGATGCTGCTGGCGGTCACCCTGGCGCTACTGGCGATCAGCATCGCCGCCCTGCTCTACCTGAGCCGCCATCGCGCGCGTCGCGAACGCGACCGACTGTCGCATGTGGTCCGCCATGATCCACTGACCGGCGCCTACAGTCGCTACGAGTTCCAGCATCGCAACGCAGCCGCAGATGCCGCCGCCACCGATAACGGGGGCGGCGCCGTTCTGCTTCTGGATGTGGACAACTTCAAGGCGATCAACGACCGCCACGGCCACGACGGCGGTGATGCCGTCCTCAAGGCACTGGTCGCCCATCTACGTCTTGCCCTCGCCAAGGGCGACGAGATCTACCGCTGGGGCGGCGAGGAGTTCCTGGTGGTGTTGACCGAGCGCGACCCGGCCACGCTGACGCGTGATGTGCGCGCCCTGCTGGATTCAGCGCGTGCTCCGGTGCTCTGGCATGGACAATCGATTCCGGTAACGCTGTCGGGCGGACTCGTTCGCCATCCGCTGGCGCCGGGATGGACCGCCCCCCTCGCCGATGCGATCCGTTGGGCCGACGCTGCCTTGTACAGCGCAAAACGCGCCGGCCGCGATCAGGTGACGCAAGTGCATGTGACCGACCAGGGCGCCCGCGACCTGATCGGACACCGGCCACTCGACGTTGCCCAGCTCGAAGACTGGCAGCGACACGGCGATGTGGAGCTGCACACACTGCACCCGACACGCAAGAGCGAACACACGCAGGCTGGAACGGCGGCGTCCTGAAGCAGAACGCGGGCGAGCCATCCTCAGTGGTACTTGCCGTCCCCAGGCAGCTCGCCTTCCCATCGGCCTTCGGAGCAGTTGTAGACGGGCATTCCCGGACTGCGTACGCCGACCTCTTTGAGACAGTCGCGCTTGTCACGGAAACTCGCGTGACATTCGTCCAGGCGCTTGCTCTGGTCCGAGTACAAGACCCAGCGCCATGCATCGTCTTTATCCAGGTAAATCACAAACTGCTTCGTCGCATGCAGCATTGCATCCGCCAGCCATCCCCGGAGGCCGCGGGCATCCTGTCCCACGCAAAACATGAAGCTGTGAGCGCGTATTGGTCCCCATACGGCGTGAACGCAGTGCAAAGACCCGCCGAACCGATCGGAGGCGTGGTCAAGTCTCGGCTTTTGCGCCGGACAGACGGAGATCGAAGGCGGGGAATTCACCTGTGGCACGAAGCGGCCGGAGCCGAAATTCTTCCAGCACCCGCTCCCCCTTATCGGTAAGACGCGGCGGCTCGCCGGGCTCCATCAAACCACGCTCCAGTAACGCATAGCGCACTGAGGGCCCGATCTGGCTGCGGCCTTCGTGGATCGCCTCGAGGATGCGCAGCAGTCCCTTTTCTTCGAAAGTCAGTCTTGCCATTTCATTTCGTACAGGCCCGTGTTCGCGTCGGAGCCTATCTGAATGAATTGTTCAAGGCGCGTGAACTGAAGCCCAGAACTCGGATTTGGGTGGCGGATCGCATTTCCTGAGCGCACGTGCGTGGGGGGAGGAAAGGCCGCCTTGACCCAGCGACACTGGCTATCTGAACATCGAGTGCACATCCCCGCTTTTGGGGTCAGGCGTTAGGGGGCCTATGAAACTTTGGCAGCGTCGGTTGTTCGGCATTCTGGCCCTTGGCGGCGGAGCGGTTGGATTTGCTGTCACCTTGCAAATCGTGCTGACCAAATCGAACCCGATCGAATGGCTGTTTTGTCTGGCGTTTATTGCCATGTACAGCTGGGGCATCTGGTGCGGGCTCCGACTGATCGAAGGTCAGCCCGGTGCAGAGCGCTCGAACACCATTTACTGGCTCTTGCAGGTTCCCTATTTTCTTTCGCCCGTATTCGGCTACTTCTTCACCAGCGGATTTCACCTGACGGTGTCTCTCCAGTTCGCGCCCGCCAACTTCAACGCGAACTTCCTGCTCGGCAGCACCATGCTCTACTCGCTGCTTCAGGCAGATAAGCCGCTTGTGTTCGGTGTAAACCTCTTTGCGCTTGCTGCCGCGCTCTATATGAATCGACTGGCGCACTTGGCAGTTTCGCCCCCTAACCATTCATTCGAGCCGGAGCCGCTTCGTGATTCGGCCTAATTCAGGCATCAGGCGCGACCGGTAGATCCCGATGACCGACCTAAAAGAGCGAATCTCCGCGAGCTTCGCCGCCCAAGGATTGATGACCACCCTCGGCGCCGAGCTCGTACATATCGCTCACGGCGAGGTGCATATCGCGCTGCTCCCTCGCCCCGAACTCACCCAGCAGCACGGGTACATCCATGCGGGCGCAATCACAAGCGTAGTGGACAGCGCTTGTGGCTATGCCGCCCTGACCGTCGCACCGCCCGGACACGATGTCCTTACGGTCGAGTTCAAGGTCAATTTCATGCGTCCGGCGGCCGGCAATCGCTTTCTTGCTGTCGGCAAGGTGATCAAGGCCGGCAAGACACTGACGGTGTGTCAGGGCGAGGTAGTGAGCGATCAAGGCGCCAAGCGGGAAGCCGTCGCCGTTATGCAGGCCACCATCATCAATGTCGCTGACCTGACGGGACGCCGTTCCTGACGGGCGGACATCACATAGTTCAGTCGTCAGGTAGCGACTTTCATGCGGCCGTGGCGTGTTGCGCCTCGACGCTCACATTGACGGCCACGTCGATGTTGCCCTTGGTGGCTTTCGAGTACGGGCAGGTTTCGTGGGCCTTATGCGCAAGCGCCTCTGCGATTCCGCGGTCCACGCCCGGCACGATGACGTTGAATCGCGCCCGGAGGAAGTAGTCGTCGCCGCTTTGGACCAAGTCCACCTCGACCTCCACCGCCAGATCGGGCGGTACCTTGAGCTTCATCTCCTGAGCGGCCAACACGAGCGCGCCGCTGTAGCAGGCGGACCATGCGCCTGCGAACAATTGCTCCGCTGTGGGATGCGGCAGCACGGCCGCGAATACCTGCTCCTGGCTCGTGCCGGAACCGGACGCCGAGGTCTGGATATCCAGCCGGTCATGAACCGCGCGCGGCGCCGTGCCTTTGCGCGGACTGGCTGCGGTGTGGGTCCTGCCGGTGAATAGGATTGTTTCGGTCTTCGACATGGGAATTTCCTCTACGGATAAAGCGCATGAAGAAAAATGCACGAACACCCGACGCACGAATGCGGCAGCGCCGGCAAACAGAAAAAACCTCGCATTAGGGACGCGATAGCACGGCGTGGAAACGGAAGAGCTTGAACCGATGCGGGCACGCGCTCTGCCACCACATTCGCGAGGCGGCATGTCGCCACCTGCCAGAGGTGTTCTACGCTCAAACCCATACCGCGATTCACCGCTCGTCCGGTGGCACGGTTGTCGCTTGCGTGAGCGAACCACCCACAAATGCGGAGCCCGCCTGAAGGCGGGCTTGGCGGACTATCAATTTGATCTCAAGGCAACCTTGGCCCAAACGAAGAATCCTCCCGCCCTGGCGGAGGAATACTGAAGCTCGACGACCTTCAGCTGGTCCCCCACCTTCGCGACACTGGCTACCGGCGCGCTGGAGTGCCACTTGTCGTCGGTAATCTTGCGGATATACACGTCGTCTTTGACCGTAACGATGTCGTCGGGCTTTACGGGCCACGTCGCCGTGGTGGTTGGCGATCCTCCATCGAGCCATTGCGACTTTGCACTGTCCACACGGCCCAGAAACACCCAGCCCGCCGTTGGAAGGATTTGCGGGGCGACACGCTCGGCCGTCAGGATGGCTTGCTTGAAGTCCTGGTCCACGGGTTTATTCAAGGCCTCGGGGGGCGGTTCTCCAGGCGCCGTCGCTGGAACGACTTTGCTCGTAACCTCCCGCTGAGCTTCTGCCACCTTCTCTTTCTCTTCTTGCAGTTCGACGGTCACGCCGAACATGCCTAGTTTGCTCAGACCGCTCTCTTTGAGAAAAGTCTTGATGCTTGCCGGATGAATCAGGCATATCGCAATCACGACGGTCAGCAAGGCGTCGCGCAGCAATGACGACATGTCTTTCAGGTTGGCAAAGCGTCCCGATCCTAGCTTTTCTTCTGCCACCAGAACCCTCCTTGTCGCGGCTCAGTGCTGCACTAATGCAGAGCGTGCGCTCCAGACCCTCTCCTGGCCGGCGACTTCGCAAGGGTTGCCTTTCTGGCGACCCGCTTTGAAGCCTTCTTCGCGGTCACTTTGGCGACCTTCTTGGCCGCCTTTTTGCTGGCCTTCCTGGCTACCTTCACTGGGGCTTTGCGCCCGGATTTCTGGCGCGCCTTCTTCGCCGCGGCGGCCTGCTTCTTGGCAGCAGCAGGGTCCAAGGGAATGTCGTTTCGCGACACGATCTTCTCGTTGCCCGCGTTGGCGCGAATATCGGCGTCGCGTACGTCGTCGCCGAAGTCCAAGCCGGTCAGCGCTTCGATTTTCGCCACGGTGCTCAGGAAATCTTCGACGGCGTCCAGATCGTCCAGCGCCTCGCGATTCAGCGCACCCTCCGGAAGCGTTCCGATCTTCTCCAGAACCCGTGTCTGGTCGGCCAGCATCGCCAGCGACCGCAATGCCCCCTGCTCCGACCACACGACGACTTTCCAGAACAGCATGGGCACTTGCACGTTGCGGTACTGCGGGTCGTCGTCCTTCAGCACCGGACCGGTGAAGCAGGTCACGCGCTGATCTTCGGCGACCGCATTGCCGAGCACGTGATCTTCCAGCGCGCGCCACAGGCGCCCGTTACCGGAGTTCGGCAGTTCCAGCTCGTCCGCGTTGCCTTGGTTGAAGAAACCCAGCTGCGGCACGCAATTGGTGAAATGGAAGGTATCGGCGTCCGCCTGCAGCGCCAATGCATCGGCGCCCCACGCCGGATCCATGCGCCGCACCATGTGCCCGCGCTGCAGCATCCGGCCCAAACGACCCGCATCGCGTGTACCGAATCCCGCCACCTGCTGCGAGTCGTACAGCGCCTGGTTGGTCTGGTGCTCCGCGGCGATGCGCTCGTCCTTGTACCAGGTCTCCGATGCCTCGGCGCCCTCGTCCAACGACTCGTGTCCCACGTCGGCCGGCGTCATCGGTCGCACATCGCCGGTCTTGCGGTTGATCTTCTTCGCGTTCTTCCCGTCGATATTGCAGGCGGTATAGAACGCGAGGCGCCGCTTGGCATTCACGACGACGCTGAAATGGTGGTAGCGCAACTCGAACTCGTCGTCGCCGGGCTCCACCGCCAGAAGTTTCGCCGCCGAACGCTGCATCTGCGGCGTCAAGGCCGGCAGCGGCACCTCATGATCGCGGATGAACTTGGGCTTGTAGCCGGATCGTCGGCTGTAGTCGTTGTCTGGCCGCGCCCCTTCGGCAGTGAGATTGGACGGCGGCAACTCCGGCTTCGGCGGTGGCGCCGGCGGTGTCGGTGCGGGTCCCATGTCCGGCAATTGCACGGACAGCTCCAGCGGAATTCGCCACGTCGCCCGCCCGTCGGGAGTCATCACCGGCTCACGGTGATTTGCCCCGTTATCGAGCGGCACGGTGACCGAAGGTGTGGGGATCGGCTTGCTTTCCGCCAGCGACAGCACGATCTCGAGCAGGTCGCGCTCGGCATGGGGAAGCGCGGCGCCCTTCTGCCGCAGATCCTCCACGATCACGCTGACGCGTATGCCCTCGTTGACCTCGGCCTGCAGCGGGTTGCCGGAATCGTCCATGGTCTGCCGCCACGGACCACCCCAGTGGTGCAAAGCCACCACCTGCCACTGATCGTTGAACACCGGAGAACCGGACGAACCCGGCTCGGTGTCGGCTATGTAGTGCAGCACATGCGACTCGCGCGCCACGAGACGGTTCTCGCGCAGCACCAGCTCCTTCAGGCGTCCATCGGGGTGCTGCACGATGTTCACGAACTCGCCCAGCGCGTGCTTGTCTTTCGCGGACGACAGAGCGCAGTAGCCGAAGGTTCCCAGGTTGAGCGGACCCTCCAGCCGTTCGCCGACGGCAATCAGCGTGTAGTCCAGATCGTCGCGCTCGTCGGTGAGGAAGAAGGCGTTGGGATCCAGCCGGAACCGCGTCACCGGCATGCGTGCCCCTCTGGCATCGGTCTGGTAGTCGAACTCCACGCAGAAGGCATCGGCTGCCTCGGGCGTCGGAATGACATGGTTGTTGGTCAGGAACAGACGATCCGAGACCATGAAGCCCGAGCCTTGCGGCCGACCATCCAGGTACGCCACCCGCGCGACCGCACGCGCGGTGAGAACGCCCAGATCGAGAAACCCGACCTGGATGAAGTCGTAGGTGGTACCCCATATCTTCTCGGGCAGTTCGGACGGCATCCTGACTTCTGCACCGGTGGTCTTCCCTTTACCGTTCGCTTTCCCGCCACCGTTAACGGCTTTCGTTCTTTCGGATGCCTTCTTCGCAGCGACCCGACGCGCTTCCACCCGTGCGATGGCCTCGCGCCCCTGCGCCACGGTGCGCGCGATCGTGCGCGATTCGACCTTGGTGAGCTGCGCCTTGGCCGCGAGCCGCTCCTCCAGACGCTGCTGATCCCATTCGGCGGCCAGAGGGACGCCACTTCGCACCGACCTGATGGAACGCTTCATCTGCTCGAGGATGCCCGGGTCGTTGAGCCGGCGCTCCGCTGCTTTGTTGATTCTTTCGGTGGCCATGTTGACTCTCCTTATGGCGGGCCGGGTCGCTTACGCGTTCTGAAGGCCGGCGAGCGTTCCTGCATCTTTGGATTTGCGCTGTGCCCAGTCGGCCAGGTTCTTCGGCACCTTGGCGCGTTGCCGGCACGACTCGAAGACGGAACTGTCGATCGTCTCGTTGATGGGAATCGACCAACCGCCCTTCACCTTGGCCGGAGCGGCGCCGATCGTGCGGTAAGTGCGCCGGCCCAGCGTCACCACGCGGTACAGGCCGTGCATGAATTGCTCATACGACTTCGCCGGTTCCGCCGTCGCTTCACGACCGGTAAGCGTGAACTTGCGGGTGAACCGCAAGCCCAGCTTCTCCGCCTTTTCCTGCATCCAGATCAGTGGTGGATAGCACAGCGCGTCGTCGTCGCCATACCCACCACCGACATTGGAATGCGCGCCAATGAACCATCTCTGTTCGAAGCGCTCCGGCGTCGGGCTCGTGGTCGACTCCGGCCGCGTACCCTCCGGCACGAAGCGCGTCCACAGCGTCGGCCTGTACGGCCCACGCTGCTCATCGATGGCCAGCGCATGGAAGCAATGGCGGTACAGCACGCTCGGCCGCGTATTGTGGAAGTAGTAGTCCTTGGGCCCGAAGAACGGGGCCGCACTCCAGGGAATACCGAGCGCCCCGACCGTATCCCAGACGCCGATCATCTCGATCTCGATGCGCCGGCTTTCCTTCAGCAGCCGTTCTTCGTCCGGCGTCAGCGCCCGCGTGGCGTGGCGGCGGATGTGCTCCAGCTCATCGAGGCGCTCGGCGTCCTTGTCCCGCTTGTAGCGCTCGTAGATCGCATCAGCGCGGTTCGCGAACGGCCTGTAGAGCAGGCCGCACCGCGCGATCAACCCCGCCAGGCTGCGGGCGGTATAGGCACCGCGACTGAATCCGAAGATGAAGACCCGGTCGCCCTCGGCGTATTGGTCAACGAGCCATCGGTACGCACGCAGGACGTTTTCGGACAACCCCATTCCGAACGCGCCGCCACGGAACTTCTCGAAGGATTTGACTCCCACACCGACCGCGTAATAGCAGCGTTGTGGCTCTGGCGCGCTCGGTTCGACGTCCAGGCATTCCTTCAGCCGGTAGACATTGGTCTGATCCTTGGGATCGTTCCAAGTTCCGTCCAGGAAAACCGCGAGATTCGCCATGACTTCCCTTTCCTTGGGCCCGGTGTGCGAAGCGGCTCACAGGGAACCACGGGGCACGGGAGCTCCCTTCCTTTGCCTGATACCTGTCCGAGGCAACGGACGATGGGTTGCGAACCGGACGAGTTGGATCGCCGTTCGTCGGAACGATGTGAATTGGACCTCGCGCGCTGAACCCACCACGTCCGACCGATCTACGCTTTCGCTTCAACGACTCGGACTGCCGATTTCAGCAGGTAGGGTGCGCCCAGCTTCACGTAGTCCGATTTCTTGGCGGGGTGCAGGCCTTTTCCGCCGCATTTCAGCTGAGCGGTGACGCGGCACCTTGCCGCGCCGATCGAAACGATGGCGCCGTTCAACAGGTCCAGTTCGGCGGTTTCGAACTCTGCGGTCAGATCGAGCTCGAAGGGGACTCGCTTGGTTCCCAAGGGCGTCAGAGTCACGTCGACCGCCGGGTGCAAAGTGGTGGTCGCTTCATGTTTGCCCAGGCAGACGGTGATGGGAACGTTGGGCTTCTGCACACTCTCTTCGGCCAGGCGCCGGATCTCGGCCGCCTTGCTCCAGGCGGTGGCGAACAGGCCGAAGACGTTGAGATCCAGCTTCGCTTCAACCGCGCTCACGGCCTTATTGCCGATGGTTTCCCACAGGAAGCCGGGGATCTTTCCATCGAACGGACCCGGTCCCTCCAGTTCGTGCCGCATCGCGTCGTCGACGTGTTGGTAAGCGGCGGGCATCAGGCTGCGTAGGGTGTCGGTTTGATTTGCCATCTCATGCCTCCTTCTTCCATGCCGATACTTTGCCAAGCGCAATGGCATCGCCAAGGGTGATCGATGATTCCAGTTTCAGCGCGGGCGCACGCAACGATGGGGCATTGATCAAAACCGCATCGCTGAGTGGTGCAAGCGTGGGGTTGAGGTGGACACGTGGGAGCCACTTGGCTAGTTGCCGGCGTGTGTAGAGCTTTCGGGCGCCGTAGCTCGCGCCAGTGGCTGTTAGGACGAGTACCAGGATCAGAACCCAAGGACGAACAGTTTCGTCACCCGGGCTTCCAGTACTCGGCCCCCCGGGAATCGGCCCTTCAGTGCTCGGCCCTTGAGTACTCGGCCCCCCGGGATTCGGCGCTTCAGTGTTCGGCCCTTGAGTACTCGGCCCCCCGGGATTCGGCGCTTCAGTGTTCGGCCCTTCGGCACTGGGTCCAGCAGTGCTCGGCCCTTCGGTACTTGGTCCTTCGGTACTTGGTCCTTCGGTACTTGGTCCTTCGGTACTTGGGCCTTCGGTACTTGGGCCTTCGGCATTGCTCAAGCCATCACCGCTTGTCGCAGGGCCCGATTCTGAAGGGGCATCGGTCCCTCTCGCCGCGGCCTCCTCTGCGGCGGCCTGAGCCGCAGTGGCCTGATCTCCTTGGGGGCGCTCCTCGGCAGGCGGCGGCGAAACTACCTGCTCCGCGATCTGAGCAGGAACTACCTGCTGTGCAGGCTGCGCCACAACCTGCTGTCCAGCCATCTGCTGCGGAGTGAGCTTCTTGGACGTGCTTTGCGCCCACCCATCCATCGACCAGAGCAACAACAGCAGAGCAGCGCCGACGCGCATGCCCGCACGCGGGCAGGAACCATGCCATCGGCCGTCGTGGAAGCCCGGCGAATGCTCAACTGGGATCGGAGAAGCCCACGTCTTCATGTCCGCTCCTTTGGACGGCCGGTGTGGGATCGGCTCCTTTAGTCAACGCGTTTGCTGCGGGCTACAGGCCAGACTTAAGGCTGAGAGGCACGAGTTAGGCCGCCAAGTACTTGAGTCGCATAACCTCGATGGCGGAGTCGTCCAACAACTTGAGCGTTTGCGTGATGTCCGCGTCGCTTAGAGGGAAGGCCGAATCCCGCTCGACACTCAACATGGATCGGGCAACGGTCGAGCGTGCCTCGACGAGTTTTGGCAAGGTTTCCAGCGCCGTGTATTTCTCGCCACTTTCGCTGCGTTCGAAATGGTTGGCGAAGACGGTCAGCAGCCCACCCACCATGGCGGTCAGAGATCCGGTGATCGCGATGCTCTCTTTGGGGAGCCCCATCTGACCGACTACGAGAGCTGCGACGGCACCGAGGGCACCGGCAAGCGCCGCAACCAAACCGCCCGCGAGCCGTAATCGGGAAACGCGGCGGCTGCGATGACGCATCGTTTGAATCAGGCCGTCGATGTCAGGCTGGAGACTCCCTGCGGCCTCCCGTATCAACGCAAGGCGTGCCGACCGCTCACCCGCGACGGCCTCATCGGCCCCAAAAATCTGCTTGCTTGTGAACATCTCTTCAGAGCTCGGAAACGCCTTCTTCAACTTTTCGAGCCGGTCCGGGCTGACGCGTTTCAGATAGGAGACAACGTAATCACTTTTCATACCCGTACCCCAGGTAGTGAAGAATCAAACTCCCTAAAAAAACCAGTGCCATGAACACGGCAATCATCAGCAAAAGCGGCCAAAGCTTCAGCGCGCAGGAAACAGCACCCACAAGAAAAAGCATCGCCGCGGCCCAGGCCACTACCTTCTGAGCAACGTACTCGCCGCGAGATATCACCCCCCTGCGCAGCACGATGTTTTGGCGCACCCAATCCCACGCTGAAAGCGCTAGAAACAGCACTATCGCATACAGGAAAAATTTCCATGGCGCCTCACGAACGGTCGTGCGCCACCAACGCGCCAGCCCTCTATCCGTCAACGGTCGATTCTCGTGCTCCCACCGCTGGAAGTACGTGGCAAAGTTCTCGCCTTGCAGGAGCGAAGCGGGAAAACGCACGATAGTGATCGCCACCCCCTGCTCCTGATCCTCACGGCCTTCTCCCACCGTCACCTCGAGGAACTCGGCAAGGCGCCCGGCATCCAGTGTCACCTGGCCGATACGGTCGAACGCCGCAAGCAATTCCCAGATGGCCATCGGCCGGTCGGGGATCGCACGCAGCAAGTCGGCCACCTGACTCGCGCTAATGGGGCGCGTGAATCCCAAGTACGCACCTGCGTCGGCCGAATTGCAGCCGATAGGTACCAGCGTGACCCGCTGCTGCTGGGCGCGTATCAGGAGATTCGGCAGATCCAGGGCTAATGCCTCACGTCCCGGCCCTCTTTCCATCACGAAATGCCGGCCCTCGATATGGCCGATGAGAATCACCGTCTTGTCGACGAACTCGGCCAGGAATCTGTCGACATCCGAGTGATCCAACAGGCGGGAACTGCGCTTTTGCGTCCCCCAGCCGGCGTCCAATTCGGCGATGGCGTCGTGTGCCATTACCCGGTCAAGAAAGTAGACAACCTCCGGCCTGCCGCCGGGCAACGGCTTCTCCGCCGCACGGAGCACACGCCAGACCGACTCGATCTGAGGAGGATGGAATCGCCAGCGCTTAAGCGCAATATTCGACAACGCCGGACTGCTACGCACATAGGCGTCGAGCGCACGATGCCGGTAGCCCAATTCGTGATCGCTTATTTCACCGTAACCCGCGTATTGGACGTCCGCTAGATCGGCGATGCGCGGCATCTCTCTGGAGCTACCGTCGAGAAGGGGAAACACGTGCGTAAGGCGCGCCCGATCGGCCCCAAGCGATTCGAACCAGGCATCCGCCATGCGAGGTGGCACGCTCTCCAAAGTGGCGTCCGAACCCTGTCTGCGCACAAACGCCAGCAGCTGCTTGGCATCGGCAGCACGCAACTCCTTTACCCACTGTGCGGTGTAGGCATCTATTCGCTTCTCCATTTCGCTGATATAGATCGCTCGCGCTTTCTCAATGCCATCAGGCAACGCGATCTTCAGCGCCTCCGACGAGGAACCCGCACGTCTCAGCCCCTGTAGATGAGCACGAAACTCCTCGGGTGTAAGCCCGTCGATCCAGGCTTTGGCGTCACGCAGCGTAGTGCGTTCCAGTCCACTATCGTTTGCCTTAGCATCCGCCGTCAGCCGCCGCACCGTTTCGGCGCGTTGAAACTCCAGCCTCTGCTGCTCGTATCGTTCGACGACGTCCCGGTAAGACTTTTCCGGCTCTCTTCCGGGCTCAGGTCGGGCACGTTGCGCGCCGACGTCCGCAGTCAGGGCCAGCAGGAACAGGAAGGTCACGAGCGACTGCCAGCGCACGGCGAGATCTCCTCCTTGTCGACACAACCGGTTGCTGCCGGCGTTCCAACGCCCCGCTATCCATCACAACGCCGCGGGATTAGTTGTGGGGCGGGACAGGGGGCAGCTCAAACACGCGTTCTAACGTCCACGACGTTCTTGTCCGCCTCGTCCATTTGTATGCCGCGCTATCTGGAAGGAAGCCCAAACACACCAAGCGTGCGGTCACTTCCCGGCAGCGCTCCGCCGTCCGCATCGCGACCGTTGTACTCCACGCCGCCGTAGTAGTTGTCCCTGATCCAGTTGTAGCGCCGCTGCAGTTGGTCGTTTCCGTGCGCCACATCATCGGCGATCAGATCCCGAAGCTCGGCGCCGAACCACCGATAAGCCGTCACCGTCTCGATGAAGGCGTGATCAGCAGTGCCGACGTCATACCACCTCACTCCACCTTGATAGCGACGCCCGTCCGGCCCACCGGCAGCGACGCAGACCTGCACATCGTCCCATCTGCGAAGTTCAATCTCGGGGGGATCGAAATCGTGGGTGTCATCGAAAACACCCGGGTGGGGTTCACCTGCCCGCTCACACTGACCAGGCCCGCAGTCAGCGCCGGAGGTACAGGCTCGTAGCCCGTTTCTTCCTGGCTCAGCACGGGTTTTGTCAGGGTCGAACGGAAATACATCGCCAAACTGTTCCCAACTTACAAGCTCGCGCCCGGCGACGTCGCCATGCAGCCATTCATGCATGAGAGTCCTCGCGGAGTATGTCTCAGAGCCGAGCAGAACCTTCCACGGACATCCACCACCATGGTTGCCGCCAGCGCTGCGGTCGAGCTGTAAGTTCATCCCACAACCCGATTGTCTCGCGCTATCCATCCCCGCCTTTGGTAACGCAAGAACAGCCACCATCTGCTCGAAGATATTGGGGGCGATGGCCGCATCGACGCCGCGATCGGGCTGCTCCCCGCGGATATTGAGTTGTCCGGTGATGTTGATACCCAGGCTGTTGGTCAATACATCTACAGCGACGAATCGCCCCAGGTTCATACCAAAAATCTGCCGACCAGGCCCGGAGCCAGCAACGAACAGTTCCGCCGGCGCATCCCAGATTCCTTCTATCCGCGATCTCCCGAACGCGATCGTTGCAGCAGGCATTCCCCCAGGGGGCGGCACGAGCACGCCGCCACCCGTAGCCGCGAGTGCCGAACCGTCGCCGGGAGCACCCGCAACTCTGGCGTCGAGCCAACGCTCTGCACCATCGAGTCGATTTGGCCAACGCACCCAGTACAAGATGTCGCCTCGGGTACTTCGTGCCAAAGCGATGGGGATACCGGACATGACCAGCAGCTGCGGATCGTCAGCCAGACTACGGGTCGCAGGCCCTGCGACATCGAGCAGCTCCCGAATTTGCCAGCGTCTGCCGTTTCCAGTTCCCGGTGCAGGTCCCTGCAGCGCGAACAGCGCGGTACGTCGACCGCCTATTGTCGCCGCCATGAAATATGGCCCGTAGGCGGCCAGACTGACCCGTCTGCCGCTACTCGTCATGTCGGGATTGGCTTCCTCGGACCATGCGGGTCCGCTTGCCATGTCGCACTTGGCTTCCCGGAATACGATCTTGCCATTACGACGCACGAAGCTCACACCGACCGTCTGATCCGAATTGGCCGCGATGCTCGGCGCGCCCTTGGCGCCGGCGCCGATGAATGCCGGCCCTATCCACGAACTTCCCGGCGCGGTGGAGCGCGACGACACGAACACGTTATCCCTGTCGAGCCACGCGACATGGATGCGATCGCAGGCAAGAACCATCGCCGGTGCGGCCGTTGTTCTCCCGAGCGTCGTCCAGGTTGGATCGGAGAGGGTCGAGGAAGTTGTTTCGCTTCCCGGGACCACTGCAATCGGCGGAGGTGGCGGGACGTTACTTCGATCGACACCTGCCACGACAACGAGATCGTTCGTTCTCGTGCTGGCAGCAACGTAGACCGTTCCAGAACCAGGTTCCCGGACGGCAGCAGGTACGTTCCCGCCTATGACGGGTGAATTGCGGACTGGCAGACCCGGGGTGAAGTTGACGGAACCATAGAGGCGGCCATCGTCACCCCTATAGAAGCCCAGCACGCTGGTGTCATTGGCTGCGAGCGCAATGCCACTGCCCCGGATGCCTGTGTCCCGCCACGTCATGCTGTCGCCCACGATAGAGGGGCCTTGAATCGTCGACTTCTCAACGATCTGCACCTCGGCAAGGGACAAGATACCTTTTCCTGCTAGCTGTATGCGTATGTGGCGCATCAGACAACCGCGCTTGCCATCGGCGCCACAGTCGTCGCCCGAAATGCGCACTGTGTGACGTGCAAGCTTCGTGTTCGTGATGGGGTCGATGTCGCCAGCCTGAAAGAATGGCTTGGAAAAGACCATGGTCTTCGGATCGCTTGTGGTGTTCTCGACCAATGTCGAGGCAAGGTCGCGATGTTGAAAGACCATCTTGCTGTTCGAAAAGAACACAACGAAGTTGCTGAGCCGCTCGGCACAACAATCGGTGCGGTTATAAATTCGGATCTCATCGATGTAGTGCGCCAGTCCCAGGTCAACTTCCCAGTAGGGATCGGTTTCCTCGTTGGTATGCGTGACGCTCCCGGCGCTCCAGTCGCCGTTGGTGTTGCCATCGACCGCGCGCGCGGCCGCGCCACCCAACGCGGTGCTCGACTGGTTTGCAGGACGGTTGAGCGCCCAATTTCGCTCGATTTCATCGCCCAACACGGGCGATGCAGCCAACATCCAACTCAGCATTGTTGCAGCCAGTCGCCCAAGTAGCAGGCGCCCACGTCGAGTGGGAGGACGAAGCACAACGTGGAGAGGGCCAGTCCTTGCCATGGCTAACACTCCATCTGCAAGGGAAACCCTTGCCTATCTGGACCCAACGGGTTTTACGAACATGGCGGCCTACCGCTCGTCGGCAGGCGCATCCCGTTGGCCTCCCTCACCCATACAGGGGATGACAAGCATTGACCGACTGCCTAGGTGCTCCGCGTTGATCCGATTGCACGCAACAGTGTGCGCAGGAAGACAGGGACTGCGTGGTACGGATCACAAGGAGGGAGATATGTCATGCACCACGGAAGGAGTACTCCCATGGCAACCCCATCGGCACGCAGCGGCTGTCAGGTGATGGCCGACGCCATCAAGTTCATCCGACAAGAGATCCAGTCCAAAGAAGCTCGGATTCGAATGCTGACGCAGCGCCTCGAAAAACTGCAGAGCCAGCCCGATCCCGATCTATCCCAAATCGAGGAGATCAAGGCGGACATACGCGAGTTGGAGAGCCAACTCGAATCGACCGACCGGCCGCAACTCAGCGCCTTCGAAGAGGAATTCGCTGCCTCATGCGGATAGGGATCCTGTGGATGTCCGCTTTGGGTGGGAGGCAGACATGCGCCAGGACAAGAATCGGATAGCGATGCCGCCCTGCCCCGGCCAAGCTATCCGGCAATGAACTTCCACCTCGACATCGGCGAGCGCCTGGCCGCCATCGACTGGCTGCACGCCGCATCGGAGCTCGATGCGCGAGGCAATGCCACATTGCCCGCGTTGCTGTCGCCGGACGAGTGTCGGTTGCTGGCCGACGGCTACGACGACGACAAGTGCTATCGCAGTCGGGTCGTCATGGCGCGCCATGGGTTCGGCCGAGGGGAGTACAAGTACTACGCGTACCCATTGCCGCCACTGGTGCAGCAACTGCGCAGCGCGCTATATCCACGGCTCGTTCCAATAGCGAATCACTGGGCGCAGGCGCTTGGCCTGGGCATCCGCTATCCGGAATTGCATGAGGCGTTTCTCTCCCGTTGCCATGCCGCCGGCCAGCACCGGCCGACCCCACTGCTGCTGCGCTACGAGGCCGACGACTACAACTGCCTGCACCAGGATCTGTATGGCGAACACGTGTTTCCGCTGCAGGTGGCGCTATTGCTTTCGGAGCCGGGACGAGACTTCAGCGGTGGCGAATTCGTTCTGACCGAGCAGCGGCCGCGGATGCAGTCGCGACCGGAAGTGGTGCCGTTGCGCCAGGGCGATGCGGTGGTCTTCGCGGTGCATCAACGACCGGTGCACGGTGCGCGCGGAACCTACCGGGTCCAGCTTCGCCATGGGGTCAGCCGGCTGCGCAGCGGGCGACGCCATACCCTCGGGGTGATCTTTCACGATGCAACCTAGCCAGGGTGGCACCTTACGTTTCAACATTGAAAATCGCTACGTAGAGGTCGATGAACAGCGCGCGCTTCGCCGGCACCAGCATGCGCCAGTAGTTGAAGCCGTCGCCCTTTGCGCTGGCGGCGACGTCCAGTGATATGGGCTGGCCGCGGGCCCTCCCGATCACCACCTTGCCGCTCGGCTTCAGGTTCGGCAATGCGGTGGGATTTGCGGGATTCCAGATGTCGGTGTCGGGCTGGGCGACCATCTGGTTCCGGCTCATCGGGCCGTAGATCTCGTCGGAATTGAACACCAGCTTGGCCGGATCGAGCGCGACCTTGACCATCGACCTGCCGTCGATGACCTCCTGGCCGACGATCGCGGTGTTGCCGACCCGTTTACCGAGCGCGTCGGTGTCGCTGGCGTCAAAGTAGGCGAACACCGTTTTCCCATCCTTGATCGCGGCCGCGATGCGTTCGGGAAATTCCACGAACTGTCCGGCCACCCCGCCGGCGGCGCGCGGTAGTTTGATCTCGACCGGCAGCGGGATGCACCACTGGCCGTCGGGGTTGAAACCAACGGGGCCGAAATCCAGCGACTCCTTCACGCCATCGCTGGTGTCGATGTCGAAGGCGTTGGCGGTGAGCAGGTTCGAGAACGGCTTGGATATTTTGACGCGCTTGCCGTTGGCGTCGTGCATCACATGCGCGGCCCCGGCTTTCGAGGCGAGCTTGATGTCCTTGTTGATCGTCTGCATCGCGCCAGAGGCTAGCGACTCGATCCGCCTGCGAATCGGACCGTATTTCACGGTGAACTCGAACAGGATGCCGATGAAGGCGTTCTGTCGCCCCAACGCGCCGGAATGGAATTCCGAGAACGAGGCGTCGCGAAGTTCCATTGCTGCCACCCGCGCGCGCAGGTGCTCGATGAAGACCTCGTCTTTGTTGAAGCCGAAGTACATCGCGATGCCCTTCAACGCGTGCTTCTGCATGACCTGCTTGAAGCGCGTCGCCGCATCCTTGAAGAGGTCGCCGAGCAGCTTCGCCTTCTGGGCGGCGGAAGCTTTGAGGATATCGAACAGGCGCCTGCTGCTCCTGGTGGTGAGCGCCGGTTTCTGGCGGCGCACCGTCGCCGCGGCGGCCTGGGCCAATGCGGCACCGCCCTTGAGTGACTTGCCGTGGACGGATGCGACGTTGCCGCTCGCCGTAATGGCCGACCGGCGCAGGTTTCGGCGCTGGGAAGCGTTAGCCATCCGTGGTTCCGCTGTCGTCATCTTCCGGCAGGAGAGTTATCAGGTCATCCAGATAGCCGCGCACCAGAATCACTTTCTTTACCGCCGTCAACTGCCCCGCGGCGATGTTCTCGATCAGCATCTTGCCCAGCTCGCTGCCGATCTGTTCGCTGAATCCCCTGCGGAAGGCGTCGAGCTCTGCGAGCTGCGCCACGATGTCGATGTCGTCGAATTCCGCGGATAACAATCGCAGGCTCACCGCTTCGTCGAGCTGACGCAACTGGTGCAGCGTCGAATAGGCGAACAGCAGCACCGTGGGCAGTTGCAATGCGTTTCCCACCAGCCGCATGGTACCGGCCGCGATCTGTGCCTGCGGCGTCGGGACGCGCGAGGCCACCAAGGCGGACAGGCTTAGCGCGGCGCCGATCGTCGCCAGTCCCTGCGAGATCGCCGCCCGTACGGCTTCGTCCTCGGCTTGTGCTTCCAGTCCGTCGAGCAGGTCGACGAGATAGTGGACGACCACGATATGAGAAAGACTGCCCTGCGGGATCTCGTCGTTTTCCAGCGCGGCCAACAGCGCCTCCTGGCTGAGCATCGCGAGCCGTGCGGGATTCTTCGATGCCGTTTCGATTGCGCCGGCGACAGCAATGGCACAGGCGTCGATGGGTCGCAGCGCGATCTTGTCGAGATGTCCCGGGCGATCCAGGTCGGTGGGGCTATCCGGCAAGTACGTCCGGATCGCACTCGGTGCGCTCTGAATCGCCGCGTACATCGCATCGACCCGCTCGTACATGTTCTGGAACGTGTCGGCGACGGCGCGCTCGGTATCCTCGATCGAGAATCCATCCTTCAGCTGCGGGATCGCGAGCAGCAGCGGGGTCGCCAGCGCCCCCAGCTTTTGGGTCAATAGTTTCAGGGCTTGGTCTGCATCCACCCCGGACCGTGCCAGCGCGCGGCGTTCGTCTTCCGCGCGTTCGATCTCCTTGCGTTCCTGGGACTCGGCCTCTTCGGAAGGCAGCGCGACGCCGCCGCTGCGGCCTTCCGTCTTTTGTTTCATCGCCTGCCGTGTGACGCCGATCTTCGCGTCCAACACCTTCAGGTCGAGGCGAAGGCGCTCGAGCACCCGCTTCCCGCGCAGGATCTCGTCGAATCCCAGATGGATCTTCGCCAGCAGCTCGCGGTCGCCGATCTTCGCTTCCTTCGCCATCCCCGGCGTATCGGACGTTGCCGGTCCCCCGTGCGCGGCGGACTCGCCGCGGTCAACTTCGACCTGCTTGATTTTCAGTGTGGCGATCGCGTCGTCGAGCGTCTTCCTGGAATCCGACAGGCGCGCGGACACGCTGCCGCCAACGATGACTTCGATCCCGATCAGGGCCGAACGGATCCGCAGCATCAACAGATGCCGCGTCGCGCGCAGGAACGACAGCACCTCCGCCCACGGCACAGGCACGCCCAGCGGGGGATAACTCCGCCGCTCGTTCACCGCGGTTTCCAGCGCGATGACACCGGACCAGCCGTGGATGGCGTACAACTCCAGCAACCGGAGATCGAGCTCGGCGTCGAAGACGATGGTTTCGTTGCCCAGAGGCAGGTACAACATGAGCGACGGGAATTCGCCCGGCTTTCGATAGCCGGCGTTCGGTGCGTCCGCGATCTCTTTCACGTAGCGCCGCATGCGCTCCAGGTAGGCGCGCTCGATCCGCTCGGCGTCGGGATCGGCGGTGTTGGTGCGCAGTTCGGCGGCGAGCGCTTCCTTGAGCGCCGGTTCCCGCTCCTCGGCCAGCTCGAACGCAAGCTTAGTCGCCATGCGTCAGGGTGTCGGCGGCGCGGGCGGAGTAGGCAGCGGGGTCGAACTGTTTGCCAGGTAGACCAATGCGGTTGGCAACGTGAATTCCCACGGCTCTCCGTCCGGCGTGCCGCCATACAGATCGTCCTGCTGCCGGTGCAGTTCGTCGTGGATCGACAGGAACAGGGGATCGCCGATCGCCGGTGCGGGACCGCCATCCCAGGGTTCGCCGGTGGCGATGAAATGGGTCACCGCATCCTCGTAGGCCGGCGTGACCGCCACCAGCACCCGCGCCGAGCCGGCCTGCAGGAAGGCGGTGAACTGCGGATCGGCCGGGTCCTGCCGCGACATCGCGTCGACCCAACGTTCGGGGCTGGCCCAGAAATACGGGTACAGCAGGTAAGCGATCTGCTGCCATTCGAACGCCTGCTCCAGGAACTGCACGTAGCGGCCCTTGGTGCCTGCCACGCTCATGTCGATCGCAGGAAAGGGGCGATTGTCGCTGACGGACTCGTAGCCCGCGGTGGTGGACGCTCCCTCCCTGATCCGGAATGGCCGCATCGCCATCGGAATATTGCGCAAGCCCATCGCGTAAAGCCTGGACAGGGTATCGTCGGCCTCGTTCGCGTCGAATTCCTTGGTGATCATGGTGATGCAGTGCTTCTTCAACTCGTCGACGATCACTTGCCGGTTGGCCGCCGCCGACTGGCCGTGCAGCAGATCCGATACCGCGGCGGCCTTCACTTCCGATAGCCTGGCCTTGTAGCGCGACGACTCGGCGGCGTGGATCTGCTGGCGCTGCGCGTTGATATCGTCGATCTTCGCCTGCTCCTCCGCCAGCACTTTGCGGTAAACCTCGGTCCGCCACTCGTACAACGCCGCGTCGTCGATCTTGAGCTCGGCGTGCAGACTGATTTCGAAAGTGGAGATGTCCCACAGGCCGATGTGGATCGTCACCGTGTCGCTGGCCAGCGGCGGCATGTCCTGCACCGGATATTCCGAGGTCCTGAAGTACCAGTTCTCCTGAGAATTATCGACGGCGTTATAGAAGATAGTGTGCCCGTCGATCCGGAGTTCGAACGAATTGTGGTCCCAACCATCGCCGGCGTCCCCGCCGACGCCGTCGGCACCCCAGAAGAACAAGTGCCCCGACATGATGACCTTGCTTATGCGGTAGCTCTTGGCATCGATCCGTGAGGTGTAGTTTCTGGTCTGGTGCTTGGTGGAGTCCATCGCCGCCGGCTCGCTGAAGTAATTGCGTCCGGTGTTCTGGTCGATGAATTCCACCCGTTTCGTAACCTGCGGATACGAATAGTCCGACAGGTCGTACTTCATCTGCAGTCGCTTGAACGCGGGTTCGTCGATGTGCTCCGGCAGCAGCGAGAGGATGTCGTCCGGCAGCGTCGCCATCGTCGGGAGCGGCGGCGGCTGGGGTACGTCGAGCATCGATTCGAACGCGAACAATCGCGATTCCACCAGGAAGGACGCCGGCTCCGGAATCACGAACTCGAACATCAACCGCTTACCGAAGTTGTAGACCTGCGAGCGGTAGCATCGATCGACCCAGTGGTAGATTCCGGAAACGTGGCCGGCGCCGCCCTTGTTGTCGATAACGTGGATGTTGGTTTCTTCGGTTTCCAGCAACCGCATCGAGCTGCGCTGCTGCGACACCCGACTCTCCATCCGCCGCACCGCCTTGTCGACCGTTTCGCGGGCGAAATTGGCTGCGGTCTTCGCGACATCGTTGCCGGTGCGGGTGTAGGCCACGCCACCGGAGACCGTGGCCACCACCGGCATGCCGTTGTAGGTGACACTGGCGTTGGCATTGACGTTCAGCACCGTGTTCAGCACCGACTCGGTTTCTCGCTTCAGCTCAAAACGCTCGGTCGACTGCGTGTCGCGTTGGTTCTCGCTACGCTCTTCACTGCTGAACGAGAACGTATCCTCGGATTTCTCCAACCGACGATGGGTGCGCGTCTTGTGTTCGTTCTTCAGCACATTGTCGATATGGGCGATGTCGCCGGCGGTATAGCCAAGCGAGGTCTGCTTGACCACTTTGAGGTCACCGATGCCGATCGGCTTGATCGTGTTGAACGGATCACGGAAATGATGCAGCCGCGCGAACAGCGGATGCACGACCGGCGTGGCTTCTAGCATCTGGCGCAACCGCGTGCGGCTGGCCATCAGCGGGAACCCGGGCACCGCCGCCCTGAAATCCCAGCCCGAAAGTGCCGGATAGCGGTTCTGCAACATTGCGTACACGCCCTCGTTGTCGCTGTCGGTGCGGCCCGCTGCGCGCAATTCCTCCAGGAGGGCATCGATGGCGAGCGCCTCCATGATGTGCAGCGTTCGCAGGCCGTCGATGGTGTCCTCCAGGCTCAGGGCGAACGCGCGACGCAATGCGTACAGCAGGTAGAGGTTGTCGAACAGCGCCCGCTTGTTGGCCAGGAAGCCGCCGCGATGTCCGGATTCATCGAACACGGCCTTGTACAGCGGGTCGGCGTCGAGCAGCTTCGCGAGCTGCGCAGGCAGGGCGCGGATTTCCGCGGCATTTCCCGCGTTGCGGATCAGGTCCAGCGCCTTGCGCAGCTGCGTATGCCACGACGCGCCCGCGTCGGACAGTCGTTCCGGGATCACAAGGATATGTCCGTCCCGTTCGAAGTAGTTGCGGCCGCTCAGGGTTTCCACTGCGATCGGCGGCACCGTCTGGCCCAACGGATCGATCTCGGGACAGGGGGCGTAATACGCCGGCAACAGAGCGATCGCCGCCTCCACGATCGCGAGGTTCTTGCTGCGCGGCGTCGGATGCACCACCTCCGACTCCGGGATGGTCGTTCCCGGTGTCGGTTCCGGCTCGGGACAGAACACTTTCTCATAGACCAGTCTGCCGATCGCCGATCCCGACTGCGGCGAGAACAGATCCGCAGGCCCCAGCGTGGAATCGGCGATGCGCTCGTCGAAGATGTAATTACGTCGCAGTGTCTGTTCTGCAACGGTCTTTGGCGAGCGCACCACCATGAAACCGAAAAGATTCGACGACTGTTCGCTAGCGCTGGGCATGTTGACCTCGATGAGATGGCGTGACGGTGCGCGCATCCCAATCCATGGTGACCGGTCTGTCCCACGCAGCGCGTTTCCAATCTCAAACGGCGAATGCCTCTCCGAGCGGTCAATCATCTGGATTCCGAATGTCCTTACCGATCGCAGGCAATCCACAGACACGGTGTCCATTGACCATTGACAGCATTCATCGCCTCAACGCGACTGCGCTGTCTTCGCTACTTGCAATCAGGCGCGCAGGGCGCATGGCCAGCGCTTGTGCCATCGATACTCCGGGCGCCTATCGTCGCACCACGATCGCGATCCGAGGCTCCGATCACGTTCCGCCGCCGCCGCAGGCGGTGCAAGCGCAGATGCACGCATTGTTCTCACACCTGGACACCGTATGGGCGCGGCAGGACGCTGCATGGCTCGGTGGCCTCACGCTGTGGCGCATCAACTGGATTCATCCCTATCGCGAAGGCAATGGCCGCACCGCTCGCGCCGCATGCCGACGTGTCGTGCTCGCACGCCAGCCGCGGGCCAATGCCGACGCATTCGCAAATGCGTTCGATCGCGTGCTAGTCGCCGACCGCCCCGCGTATTACGCGGCCTTGCGCCGCGCCGATGCCGCATATGCCGCCACCTCCGATCCCGATGCGGCAACGCACGCAATGCGCAGTTTCGTCGAGGCTTGCATTCGGTCTGCAGTCGCCGATGTGCCTCTCCTGTACGGTTTCTAGGGCCACCTTGCCGGCCAGGCCCGTGCTCCGCAGGAACCCTCCTCAACCAGCACCCCTATCCTGCACCGGCAGCGCGCGAGCAGACGCAGGTGGTCGCGGGCTCGCATCAGAGTGCCTTTCTAAAACAGCACTCTGACCCCGCTTTTCGAAAACAGCACTCTGACCCCGCTTTTCGACCCCGCTTTTCGGCCAAGCGGACGATGTCGTCCATCCGCGCTCCGTGGCTTGATGAAGCAGCAACTACACTATCCAGCATGAACACCCCCTCCAGGCCAATCCGTGTCGCGCTAATCGGGTATGGCTACGCCGCGCGGACATTCCACGCGCCGCTGATCAAGGCCGTACCCCGCCTGTCATTGGAGCTGGTTGCTTCAAGCAGGCCTGGGGACGTACGCGCCGAGTTGCCCGATGTCGGGATCGAAGGTGATCCCATGCGGGCGGTCGTCGATCGCGACATTGATTTGGTGGTGATCGCGACCCCTAACGACACCCATTTTTCGCTCGCCCAAGCTGCGCTGCGTGCGGGCAAGCACGTCGTCGTCGACAAGCCGCTGACGCCCAGCCTGTCGGAAGCGTGCGAACTGTCAGCAACGGCCGAGGCGCACGGTCGACTCCTGTCGGTGTTCCACAACCGTCGCTGGGACAGCGATTTCCTTTCGGTGCGGCAGGCCATGCACGAAGGGCTCATCGGCGAGGTGCGTCATTTCGAATCGCGCATCGAACGGTTCCGTCCCCAAGTGCGTGATCGATGGCGCGAACGACCCGGGCCCGCGACTGGGCTGTGGTGGGATCTTGGACCCCATCTGGTGGACCAAGCACTGGCCTTGTTCGGATGGCCTGACACCGTCCAGGCGAATCTTGCGCGACAACGTAGTGGTGCCACCACGGAGGATTGGGCCCACGTCGTGCTTGGTTTCGGCGCGATCAGGGCTGTCTTGCACGCGGGGATGCTCGCGGCGATCCCCGGACCGCGCTTCATCGTGCATGGAACACGAGGATCCATGGTGAAAACGCAACCCGATCGTCAGGAGCAGCAGCTGGTTGCGGGACTGCGACCAGGCGACCAGCAATGGGGGACAGATCCGGATCCCTTGCAGTGGCGGCGCGATGACGGCCCGACCGAGACACGGGCCGCCATACCAGGTGATCAATCCCGGTTCTACGTGGAACTCGCGGAGGCCATCGCCGGCCAAGGGCCCAATCCTGTTCCCCCGGTTGAGGCAATCCGGGTAATGGCAGTCATGGAAGCGGCGATGCTCTCGGCAACGGACGGTCGAGCCGTTTCTCCGGCGCTGTGGCCGTAGTCAGCGCGAACAAAGGGCGGCAGCCTTCATTGCCTCCACTCCACCCATGCTCCAGGCGCGACTGGCTGAATCTCGACGGGCTTCTCGCGGGCGGCCTTGCGCAACCGTTCGATCGGGCCTTCGACCTCCACGTAGTCCTCCAAGCCGGATACACCGTAGTGGATGGGCACCAGACGACGCGCGTCGAGGATGATTGCCGCTGCCACCGCCTGTTCCGGCGTCAACACTCCCGGCTGGCCGCTGACCGGCTTACGCCAACCGAAGCGCGCACCGTTGACCGGCAGGAATGCAGCATCGAACGGACCGAACTGGCGGCCGATCCGCCACCAGTGCCCGTGCCAGAGCGTGTCCCCACCATGGAAAATGCGACGACCTCCAGCTGACACCACCCAGGAGACCTGCGGGTCGCCATAACCATCCGAGGCGGGCACTGGGGTGGCGGTGAAGTCGCCGAGCAGTTGTGGCTCCCACAGCGCACTGGGCCGTGCCCGCGCGCCTTGTGGAATCGGCAGCGGGTTCGTTCCCGCCGGGTGCGCCAGAACGCCCCCCTTGGCCAGCGCTTCCGCCACGGCCATCGCGTCGAAATGGTCGGGGTGCGAATGGGTGATGAGGACAAAGGTATCGCCCACGGGATCACCGACTGGAATCAGCGAATCCTTGAGTGCAGCCCCCCACACCTCCGGGTTGATCATTGGGTCGATGAACAAGGTCGCCTGCGGAAGCTGCAAACGGACGCCCGCCCACGCCAGCCGCTGGATGCGCAAACCATCCGCGCTGGCAGCTGCGAAAACACGCGTGCCCGGAAGCAGTGCTGCGGCCGCCAGGCCGGCGCAGCCTGACAGGAATTGCCGGCGCTCTATGCGGTGCCCACGGTCGTCGTTCTTCATGCGTGAGCCGCCCGCGACGCGATCGCGGCATCGAGCGCGAACGTTGACTGCGCAACGATGATCTCCAGGTTGCGCTGGTGCCATTCGCGCTCAAAAGCTGCCGGTTCGACCTGCGGCGCCAGGCAGGCTTCGATGGGAATCACGGCGATGCGGTCGTCGGCCACTTGCGGTGCCGCATCCTCGCGGATCCGGATAACGGCTTCCTGCAACCGGCCCAGGTAATGGAGCGCGTTGTCGAACACAATGGCGGGAAACCGGCCCATGTGTCCGCCGATGACGGTGTTCCTGCCGAATTGCCGCATCCGGCCGATCGCGGTGCGAATCAGTGCGGGGTCGGCCTTCGAGAGGTAGACGATGTTGCCGACGATGTTGTCGCCGGCGCAGACCAGATCGGCGGTGGGCACGTCGACGCTGACGTGGTCCATGGTCTTGCCCGGGTTGTGCAGCAAGCGCAGCTCGTGTTGCCCCCAATGGATTGTCATCGCACTGTCGAACAGCACCTTCGGTTCGCGATAGAGCGCATCGACCCGCCGATTCTGCGAGAGGAAGGTGTGACGATGGTGCCGGTGCGCGATCGTCAATGCGTCTGGGAACAGCGACATTCCGGCGATGTGGTCGCTCATGAAATGGGTCGCCGCGACGACACGCACCGTCTTGCCCATGTCTTCGCACAAGACGCGGCGCAGCCAATGCGCGTCTTCCTCGCTGCCGAGCGAGTCGACCAGCAGCACGTCGTCGCCATCGAGGAATGCGGTGGCGACCGACTCATCGTCGTCGCCGACGAACATCACCACGTTGGAACCCAGCGTTTCGAATCGCATGATGGAGCCGTCCGTCGTTTGGATGGCCCCATCATTGCCAGCACTGGCGGTCGCGACAAACGAGATATTTTTGCGGCCGCGTTAGAAAAAATAACTTGATAGGATGCGGCCCTACCTGCGCGCCGAGCGATCATGAAGCCCCGCCACCCTGCTCCGCTCAATGCACTGCGGGCCTTCGAAACGGCCGCGCGATGCCTCAGTTTCCAGGCGGCCGCCGCGCAGTTGTTCGTGACTCCGGCCGCGATCAGCCATCAGGTCAAGCACCTGGAGGCCTATCTGGGAGTGAAGCTGTTCCATCGCGGCCATCGGTCGGTCGAGCTGACCACCGAGGGCGAGGCGCTGGCCACGTCGCTGGGCGAACTGTTCGGATTGCTCGACCTGGCCCTGGACCGCACCATCGCGCCCGCAGCCGCGGACCTGCGCGTGAGCACCATGGAGTCCTTCGCCGCGAAATGGCTCGCACCCAGGCTGCACCGGTTCCACCGCGACCACCCCGACCTCAAGGTGCGCATCGAGACCGGCAACCAGCACACCGATTTCGTCCGCGACGGCATCGATGTCGCCATTCGCTACGGGCCCGGCGGCTACACGGGCGTCTTCGCCGAGCGGCTCATGGATGCGCCGGTGTTTCCCGTCTGCGCGCCTTCGCTACCGGGCGACGGACTCCGCCCACTGGCGGTACCCGATGACCTGTCGCACCACACGCTGCTCCACGACGAAAGCGCAGGAGGCCGCCACGGCGTGCCGGGTTGGCAAGCGTGGCTGGAAGCCTCTGGTGCAGCGCAGGTGGATGCGGACCGGGGGCCGGTCTTCGCGAGCATCTACCTCGCCCAGGAGGCGGCCGTGGCCGGGCATGGCGTCGCGCTGGGCGTCGCCCCGCTGGTCGAGGAAGATCTGCAGCGCGGTCGCCTGGTCAGGCCATTCGATCACACCCTGGATAACGCTTACGCATTCTGGATCGTCCGCAGACATCGCGCCGATACCAACCCAGCCACCGCAGCCTTCTGCAGATGGCTGCGGAAGGAGGCATCCGGTGAACCTTCAGCTTTTTGCGTTTGACAAGAGGCTCGAACTCTCGCGACAGAGGCGGCCATTTCCCCATGTCCGCTTTGGGTCGGAAGCGGTGCTAGCCGTGGCAAGTCCGGCTAGCGCATGTCTGCTTCCGGCCAGAAGCGGACACCCCTTCATTGCCTTAATGAGCCGAGCCGCGAAGCGGCTTCAGCTTGGACGACCTACGGTGCACGGGATTTCGATGCCTTCAAGAAACTCAGGGGAATAAAGCACGGCCTCCGGTGTCTTTCCTTGTGAACGACGCAATTTGGAGCTCCGATGCAATCTCGCCCCTTACCAAAAGCGGCCCTGCTCGCCGCATGCCTGTACCTGTTCAGCTCGTCGAACTTCGCCGCACCACCGGTGCCGGAGGGCGCATCACCTCATTCCGAGGAAGCAGAATTTCTTGTCGAGAACGCGGCAGCCATGGACCACATGATGGCCGCCATGGATGTGAAGCCCACGGGCGACGTAGATCGTGACTTCGTCGCGATGATGGCGCCGCACCACCAGGGCGCCATCGACATGGCCCAGGCAGTCTTGCGCTATGGCAAGAACGAGCAGATCCGCCGCCTGGCGCAGGAAATCATCGTGACCCAGCAACAAGAGATTGCCGCCATGCAGATGGCGATCGGCGCGCCGCTGCCTGCGTCATCCCCTGCTCCCACGCAGCCCGCCAACTCCATTCCTCATGATCACTAGCATCGGCCGAACCATGAAAACCCTGCATCTGCCACTAACCCTCCTCGCTGCATCGCTCAGCGCCTTCAGTTCGGCCTATGCCGGGCAACCACCTTTCGCGGCCCAAGCGAAGGACATTCCGGTCAGTCACAGCGACCGCGTCTACGCGGCCGAACAGTTTTCCAACACGGTCTCTGTGACCGATCCGGTGGACAACAAGTTGCTCGGTGTGATCCGCCTTGGAGATCCACAGCCGGGCAACCTCAGTCCCTTGTACAAGGGGCAGGTGCTCGTGCACGGGCTCGGTTTCTCCCCTGATGGCAAGACGCTCGCCGTCGTATCGATCGGCAGCAACTCCGTCAGTTTCATCGACACCGCCACCAACGCGGTCAAGCATGTGACCTACCTGGGTCGCTCACCGCACGAAACGTTCTTCACGCCAGACGGCCGCGAAGTGTGGGTCACGGTGCGAGGCGAAGATTACATTGCCGTGCTGGACGCCCAGACGTTCCAGGAGAAGACGCGCATACAGGTGCCCGCGGGACCCGGGATGCAGATCTTCTCCCCTGATGGCCAATACGGCTATGTCTGCTCGTCGTTCAATCCCGAAACCGTCGTCATCTCGGTCGCCACCCACAGCATCGTGGGACGGGTCAAACAGGAGAGCCCGTTCTGCCCCAACATCGCCGCAACCCCAGATGGCCGGCAGGTGTGGCTGACTCTAAAGGACATCGGCAAAGTCATGGTGTTCGATGCCCGCCCCCCATTTTCGGTACTGCAAACGATCGACACTGGCCCCCTCACCAACCATGTGAACTTCGCTTTCACGCGTAAGGGCAACTTCGCATATGTCACCGTCGGGGGACTGAATCAGGTCAAGGTTTTCCGGACCGACAACTTCCAGCAGGTGGCCGCGATCCCCGTTGGCAACCTGCCGCACGGCCTATGGCCCTCCGCTGACGGCAGTCGCATGTACGTTGGCCTCGAGAACGCCGACGCACTCGCAGCCATCGATACTTCGACCCGTCGCGTAGTAGCGACTATCCCGGTGGGGCAAGCACCTCAGGCTGTCGTTTACGTGCCCAACGCGGCTTCCCAAGACAGCACCGCCTCGGCTGGGCTGCAGACACTGGGACCGGCCGCCATGAAAACCGAGCTGAAACTGCTCGCCATCGCCTCCTCCGGGAACCCGGCCCCCACCAGCGTCTCGCTCTTCGAGCAAGGCTTGACTCAGGTACTGCAGGCGGCCGTCAGTGGGCTCGAACCGAAGCAACCCTATGTGCTCGCGCTTTCCGCAAACCCCGATGGCAGTGGCGCGCTGCAGCCGCTGGCTGCGTTTAAGACGAACCCGCGTGGTTCCGCGATCGTCAACGCGGTGGGCCCGATCCGGCAACTGGTGCGTGACAGCGATGGGTCTTCAAGACGCTATCTGGTCATCGCTCCAGGCACCACCGAACAGCCCGGATCTCCAATCCAGGTGCAGTCGCCATGACCTCGGTGAGGAGTAGCATCGAACCTACGCGGGCACTCGAGGCGGAGTGATCGATGAGCGACCTAGTGCAGATGGTCCAGCCGCTCATTCCGGGCCTTCGACGGTATGCCCGCGCGATGCTGCGCGATGCCACTACTGCCGACGACCTGGTGCAAGACTGCCTTGAACGCGTGGTGAGCCGTTGGCACCAACGCCGCGTCGAAGGCGACGTCGCCACCTGGACCTACACGATCCTGCACAACCTCGCCATCAACTATCTGCGCGGCGCGAAGCGCCGTGGCACGCATGTCGCACTCGACGACGCCGAAGATCCCGCACTCTCGCGTCCGTCATCCCAGGAGGACGCCTTGCGTCATCGCGACTTGATCCGTGCTTTGCAGGAACTTCCTGATGATCAACGCAGCGTGCTGCTGCTTGTTTCGGTTGAAGACATGAGCTACCTGGAGGCCGCCAAAGTGCTGGATGTGCCCATCGGAACGGTGATGTCGCGCCTGGCTCGCGCGAGGGAGCGCCTGCGGCGCCGCCTCGATGAAGGCCCTCAGGCTCTGTCCGGAAACGCTACGCTGAGGAGCGTGAAATGACCGGGCGCCCTATCACCGAAGACGACCTGCATGCCTATGTGGATGGTTCACTCGATAGTGAACGCCACGTCGAGGTCTCTGCCTACCTGGACCAGCATCCCGATGTGGCGCAGCGCGTGTCTGACTACCGCTGGCAGCGCGAGCATCTACGCTCGGCCTTTTTGGACGTCGCGCAAGAACCCGTACCCGCCAATCTCAACCTCGAGCACATGGTCGTGCGGCGGCGGCGCCCGCGGTGGGTGGCGTTGCCCACGGCTGCCGCCGCGATGCTGCTCATCGGCTTGGGTGGCATAGGCGGATGGCTGTCGCACTCTCGGCTTCGCCCTGCGCCGGCGGGCATCGAAGCGCTGGCTCAGGAAGCCACGGATAGCTATGAAGTTCACGCCTCGGACCGCGTCCGCCCGGTGGAACTGCGTGCAAATGATCGAGACGAACTGGTCCGCTGGGCTTCGGAGCGACTCGGTCGGCCCGTAACGATTCCCGACTTGTCGGGTTCGGGATATCGCTTCATGGGAGGAAGACTAGTGGCGACCGAGCACGGCCCCGCAGTGCTTTTCATGTACGACGACGATCGGGGAACCCGGCTCGTCATGCTCAGTCGTCGCATGGTCGTTGACCAAAATATCCCGATGAAATTGCATTTGCGCGGATCCGTTGCAGGTTTCACATGGGCGAACCGGGGCATTGGTTACAGCCTAGTCGGGTCGATGGCGGCCAACCTCCTGCACCCGATCGCGAATGAAGTTCGCAGACAACTCGAACTCGAAACCTAGTGTTGCTGTAGACCCTTCTACACAGGGCATGTCCGCGTTACGCAATGGCCCTTGTCTTTACATCTATCACGAGTGTTTAGTCACTCATCAAATTGGAGTTGCCGTGTCTAAAGTCTGGCTAGTAACAGGAAGCGCGAGTGGTTTGGGGCGCGACATCGTCGAGGCGGCTTGTGCAGCAGGCCACAAGGTTCTCGCTACCGCACGAAATACGGGGCCGCTGACCGACCTGTGCGATCGATACCGCGAGAACATCCTCACACCGCGTCTCGATGTAACCCAAGAAGCTGAAGCGCAAGCGGCCGTCGCCCTAGCGGTCGAGCATTTTGGACGCCTTGACGTTGTCGTGAACAATGCCGGGTACGGTGACGTCCGGCCTTTTGAGGAAACGAGTTCGACTGACTTCAAGGCGCTGGTGGACACTGTCTTCTATGGTGTGGTGCACCTGACGCGTGCTGCGTTGCCGATCATGCGCAGCCAGCGCGATGGAACGATCATGCAAATATCCTCCCTGGGTGGACGCATCGGTACTGCTGGCTCGGCGTCATATCACGCAGCCAAATGGGCAGTGAGTGGATTTACGGAGAGCCTGGCGCAAGAGACCGCTCCTTTCGGGGTCAAGGTGGTCTCGCTTGAACCCGCAGCCATTCGCACGAACTGGGGAACGCGTGCGACCCAGCAGCGGCCTGCGATGATGCCGGACTATGAGCCATCTGTTGGGGCCGCCATCAAATCAATGGAGGGACTGTGGGGCAACGAGCCCATCGATCCCGAGCGCATTGCGCAGATAGTGCTTCGCCTTGCAAACGCCAATGACGTGCCGGCGCATCTTCTCCTCGGCAGTAGCGCTCGCAACTACTACACCATGGTGGAAGGGCATCGCGCCAGCGAGGCAGCACGGTGGCAAGATGTGAGCGACGCAGCAGACTTTAGCGCGGGGCCGATTCCATCGTTCCCTGGTCCTTGAGAGTCATCAAGTAGGTCGGACAAGGCATGCTCAAGTTTTTGTTCGTTGGCGTGCTCTGCATGTTCGCCGTCCCCGGTATCGCTACGCCGATTGCACCGCCGCTTGAACTGGTGGTGCTCGGTTCCGGCGGCCCTGGGGCGACAGGGCGAGCCGGCTCGGGATACATGGTGCTGGTCGATGGCACCCCCCGCATTCTGGTCGATGCAGGACCTGGGACATTTGTCCGACTAGGCGAAGCGAACCTGTCATTGGCTAGGGCGGATATCATCCTGCTGACGCATTTGCACATCGATCACACCAGCGAGTTGCCGGCCTTGTTCAAGGCCCGTGCGGTCTCGGGCTATGGCCCCGCGAGTTTCAAGGTCTTTGGCCCCACTGGGCACCACGGCGAAGGCGATGAGGCTGCCTTTCCAGCCACCAGCCGCTATATCGATCTCCTGTTCGGTCCCGACGGCGCCTATGGCTACCTGTGCAACTTTGCGGCTCCAGTGACAATCCGTACGACGGACATTGATGCCTCCGAGAGTGCCGCCAAGGCCCCCAAAGTGATCTATTCGGACCATGAGCTGAGTATCAGTGCGGTAGCCGGTCACCACGGCGATTCGCCTGCGGTGATCTATCGCATCGACTATCGCGACCAGAGCATTACCTTTAGCGGTGATATCGATGCAAAGGGAATCGAAGGTTTGCGCCGAATAGCCGCACACACCAGCCTGCTCGTATTCAATAGTGTGGTGCTTGATCCGCCCGGTTCGCGCCCCTTCCTGTACACCTTGCACACGCCACCCGCGACAATTGGCGAAGTGGCCGCCGACAGCGGAACCCACCAGCTTTTGCTAAGCCATTTGTCACCGTCGATCGATGAAGACAAGAGCGGGGTGGAGACGTCCATCGGCAAGAGCTACAGTGGCAAGATCGTGTTTGCCCAAGACGGAATGCGTCTGCAACCCTAGAGACCTCAAATTTTGTGGTGCGGCTTCACGCGAACCACCTCGTCTGCTGAAACGAAGCAAGTGCTCATTGCGCGAACGCTCGTAACGCCCTGATGTGGGATTGAGGTCGACAACGTGCTCGAGATATCCCAGCAGAGCTAGGCTTGAACGCCAGGCCAAGCAGGCTCGTTCAACTACCAGCATCCGCTTTGGGTCGAGATCGGCCAGTCAACTAACCTACTGTCTGATGACAAATACCGGTTACTGGCAGGCCGCCTGGTCCTCGCACACCGCTTCGGCCAGCAGCCCGCTTGGAGCGGCCACTTCCCCCTGTCACTGGCGCATGCAGCCACGCCAGAAGACAACGCGTGTATGAGGGCTTCGCGCCTACCTCTTCCGAAATCGAATGAAGAGACACACAGCGCCTGCCGCCACAGCACCGGCGAGGAATACATATCCGGTCTTCACCCCAGACGCCAGATAGATCGCGGCCACGATGCCGAGCGGCAACCAAGTCCAACAGAACGGTGCTGACGACTTCATCTGGCTCGCCCTCTCACTGGGAGTATTGAAGCGATCCGAACCTTTCAGAGCGAATGCGCTTCGTCTAGGCCAGCTCCGCGAACACCAAGTTGCGCCAAGGCGAACGGGCGTCCGCTTCGCGACCCGGCTTAGCTCACTAAAAGAAGTGGCCGCTTGGAGCGGCCACTTCCCCCCTGTCACTGGCGCAAGCAGCCACGCCAGAAACGCTGCGCATGTGAGAGCTTCGCGCCTACCCCTGCCGCATACGGCCGACCGGATCAGCCATCCGCATCGCCCGGCCACCAAGCCACGCGGACGATGTCGTCCAGATCATCGGCCAGCCGCTGGAAACAATGCGTCAACGCGAGGGGCGACAGCGGCAGCTCCTCGACGTCGGCGAGGTTGCGCGGTTCGGTCAGGCGGGCGAGCAGACGCAGGTGGTCGCGGGCTCGCGTCAGGGCCCGGTATTCCTCTTCGGGCAGCTGATACGCCTTGCGCACGATGGCGGTGGGGCGAGGTTCCTTTTCCATTGGATGTACTCCAAACGGCCGTGCCTTGGGTTGCCTCGGCACCACGGTCATAGTGGTCCATCCAATCTATCTGCCTGAATCAGTTATCCGTAATCCAGATATTCGTGGTGGGTCACGGGCGGGGATTTTTCTGAGGCGCGGTAAGGGAGTATCGTCGGCCCAGGGAAGGGGGGAAGCGACATGGGCCGTCGCAGACAGAATGGATTGGAAGTGGTCGCGGCGCTGCCGTGGCCGGTGGGAATCGTCCTTGGAATTCTGGCCTTCGTAGCCATCCGCTACGGAGTGGGCTGGTATTTCTCATCGACCCACTCACCCATCACGCAAGAGATGGGCCGGCAACTGCTAGCCAACGGCACCTATGCCCCACTCGCCTGGATGTTCCTCGCGCTGTGCTGGCTGGGCGCCCTCTTCTCCTGGCTGGGAAGCCGCAAACGCAAACAACTGCTCGCCGCACAGACCGGGCTCGACAGCCTGCGAACCATGAACTGGCGCGAGTTCGAAATGCTCGTGGGCGAAGCCTTTCGCCGACGTGGCTATGCCATCGAGGAAACCGGCTTGGGCGGCGCGGATGGCGGCATCGATCTAATCCTCCGCAAGGATGAACGCCGCGAACTCGTGCAGTGCAAGCAATGGCGCAACACGCTAGTCGGCGTGTCCGTGATTCGCGAGATGTGGGGGCTTGCCAATCATCACGGCGTCGATGGGGTGAAGATTGTGAGCGTTGGCGAGTTCACGCCGGATGCTGCGGAATTTGCTCGGGGAAAACCAATTGAGCTCATCAATGGCAGGCGGCTGATCGGACTGGTACGGGAAGTTCAAACAGCCTCGGCCTTGCCGGACCAACCTCTAGTTCGCAAAGGACTAAAACTCTGCCCGGTCTGCTCTGCCGAAATGGCGCTACGAAGAAACAGAAGGACAAGCGAGCCTTTTTGGGGATGCCGCAGATATCCGCGTTGCCGAGGCACAAACGCCATGGAAGGCACACCCTGACCCCGTTGCCCACCATCACTACCGAATAAAAAATCGAGTCCAGAGGACTATGCAGTACGACGAAAAAAAGATCATCGGTGATATCGGCGAATTGACCGTAGCCAAGGCATTCATCAAATATTTTCGCTGGCCATGCCGACAGCAAACAACAGACCTCGGAATCGATGCTGAAGTCGAAGCGCTAGATGACAACGGCGCGTCCACTGGAAAGATCGTGAAGGTCCAAGTCAAGGCAACAATGAAGCCATTTACAGATGGCACGAACACGTCCTATCCGGACAGAGAGCACATCGAATACTGGAAAAACTTCTCCGTCCCCGTTCTGTATTGCTACGTAAGTCTCGCCACTGACGAGGTTCTTTGGACAGTAATCGACCCCAATAAGAACTACTTGACCGACAAGGGCGCCAAAGTCGAGCTAGATCGCGCTGGCGATGCCCTAACTGCCCACTGCAAGAAAAGGATACGCTGCATTGCGGTCGAAGGCTCCGATCTAATCATGCAGATACTAGGCCTTGTCGAAAAATCAATTGCTGGATTCTTCGATACCAATGGAAACTGCGTGATGGACATCGACAATCAAAGGAGCCAGTCGCAACACCAACAGAATCGCCAGGCCATCCAGATGGCCTACTCTCTATTTGATCTATTTCCACAACAGGCTTCGACCGCTGCACGGGCGCGCGTCAGAAAACTCGATGCACTTTGGAATCAGCTCGATATTGAAGCGGACCGCCAGCAGAAGGCGGACCTGTACTGATCTCCCTTCGCAGGCGTCAAACGACTGCGCTACCGGATCAATGGAACAGCCTAACTGAGGACACAATGCTTGGCGACGTGACAACGGGAAATCTGGCACCCACAAAGAAATCTGATGGGACGACTCCCACCGAGCGATACCTTGCCAAGCTGGGGCAAAGAACATTTCTGAGCCTGTGGAGTTACCCAAACGTATACACGCCAGAAGGGCGAAAGAACGGCAAGGGACAGGGTAAAGAGCTGTGCGACCTGCTAGTTGTATGCGGCGAAGATGTTCTGCTGTTCTCCGACAAGGACATCCATTACCCGGAAGGCATCGACCCGGTAACGGCCTGGAAGCGCTGGAAAAAGAAGGCCATCACCAAATCTATTGGACAGCTGCATGGCGCGGAAAAGTGGATTCGCGAAAGGCCCGGCGACGTTTACCTCGATGCGGGCTGCACGGTTCCGTTCCCGCTAGATCTGACTGCCGCTAACCTCCGCATCCATCTCATAGCTGTCACAAACAACTCCATCCAATCAGCCCGGAAGTTCTTTGGCCAGGGAAGTACCGGCTCTTTCATGCTGGTCCCGCTCCTTTCCGAGCCCGAGATTGCTGACAAGCCGTTCCACCTGAACAACCCGCTTCCGAACAAAACGTTCGTCCACGTTCTGGATCAAAGTAGCCTTGATGTTGTCCTAAAGGAACTCGACACGATTCACGATTTTGTCGGTTACCTCAGAGCAAAGGAAACGGCAATTCTAAGTGGCTTGCTCGCCTGTGTTTCTGGAGAGGAGGATCTGCTCGCTTACTACATTATGGAAGATGGGCTCGACACCCACTCAATCGACTTTGCAGACCCTTCGCTGAAAGCGAACCATTCCATGATCGTGCCAGAGTCGATGTGGCCCGCTTATGTAAACAGCGGGCTTCGAGACGCCATTCACTTTGAAAACGCGGAGAGCTACTTCTGGGACGCCCTGATCGAGCACTTCTCCGGACACATCCTTGATGGCACGGCCATTTCATTTGCCGCGCCGGACGTCTCCACTCACGAACGCTCAGTCAGATTTCTCGCTCGCGAAGGCAGGTTTGCCCGCCGACATCTTGCACGAATGTTCCTAGACAAGATTCGCACAGTGCCTCACGACCGCAGGAGCTCACGAGCGAGCCCATCCCCAACATATCGGGACACCATTTTTCTGTTTGTCTTCTATCCTCGCGACGCAGATGAGGATTATGAAAGCTACCGAGAGGAGCGCATCGGGATCGCGCACGCTTATGGACTGGTTGCAAAGCTGAGATACCCTCAGTTCTCAAACTTCATAATCATTGCAACCGAGCCAAAAGATAGCCAAGGCCGCTCTGAAGACTGCCTGTCCATGGAGATCGATAAACTGGACGACGAAATGCGTGCAACGGCAATTGAATTACAAGAAGTCGACAAGATTCTCAGCGACGTCACCGATGTCCGGGCAACCGGATCGCGCGTCCGACCCATACAGTTCACGCGCAAAAAGCAAGGACGGAACGAACGATGTGCTTGCGGGTCGGGCCTTAAGGCGAAGAAGTGCTGCCAGAGATAGCCAGCGGTACGTTTGCGTTTACCAAAACGTCGTGTCCGGCGCCCACCAACCTGAACCGAATAGTCTCTTTTGACCTCACGCGCTTTATATAGTCTCTGCAGTGACAGCCACATCCGTGACCTTATAGACCGTCACACGGTCATGGGGTTCGCATGCCTCCACGTCAAAAAAAGCGAAATTTCGCCCGTCGGCCAAAGAACTTCTGTAAACAACACCGTCATATCCAGAGACCTTAATGAGCTCACAGAGATACTGACTAGCCAAATAGTCTCGCGTGGCGCGATGCGGCTGGGTTGGCACACTAAGCTCTTCCCCTAGCGCCTCCAGAAAGGACATTGATGCACGCACATCTGCAATCGCAGAGGTCACTCTAAACGGCGATATTGTCAGCCTTGGGTTCGTAAGGTCGATCAACCTCAATTCCTTTCCTGGCGCCACCCTGAACGTGGCCACCGACACTAATGCGCCCTTAGAAGGCTTGACTTCGGAAATGGCTGTTTCAGGATCGCTAGCGAGATATAGATAACGAATCCCGATGGGGTTTGCTCTCCCATCAGAGGCAAGATCGGCAGGTGGAGCACCCATTTCATCGAGCGGATAAGGAGTCAGATCCTTCATCAATCTCGACCTATAGAACTGACTTGGAACTTGAGCACAGACCAAGTTTTCCATGAGCACGCGAAATAACTCCTTATCAGGAGCATTCCCCGGGAAGAACCTATTCTCTTCTTGAAGCTCCTTGCGTAGGCGAGCCCAAATCTCGCCTGACGGCGCGGACACACTGTCACGCGCAACATACGTAGCAGCCGCCAGCCCGCCTAAGATTGCCTGCACGATTCGACGGGCATCAGCACGCGCGGAAAACATGCCCCAGTCCTCCGCCCACAAATCCCACAACGAGCGACCATCGACCTTCACGGCATAGCCATCAAGAACCGGTTCAAAGTAGGGCGCTAATCGAGTCGGATCGATCAGAGGCACATCATCGGTTCCGCAAAACACGCACTGGCCATCGCGCTCTGCATTTACGCTAATGAAGCCACTAAGGAAATCATCATCGAAGCAGTTAGGGCAGCACATATCATCCACCCATCATTTCGAGGTGGTGCTGCATGCTTAGCTTCTTGACATATCCAAGGCCAGGAAAATGGCCGTACTGATGCAGCCGTTGAAACTCCTTAATCGCGGCCGTTAGCGGAATCTTTGAACCAGGTTGCTCACAGTGAGCCACCAATTTCCCGAGCGCCTCTCGGAACTTGCCAGCAGGATCTGTCGGCGTGTCGTTGGTATCGGACTTGAAGTGTCTGACATAGACCACTCCATCGTCTTCAGGATCTGCGTAGGTGATATGGATAGCGACGGCATACGCGGCACCTCCCCCCTCCGAGTATTCGCTACCAACTATTAGGTAGTCACCAAAACCATTTGCCCCCTGCTCTCGATATGTAACCGGCAATTCGGAGAACATCTCTACGTCAGGGTATTCCGCATTCTTTTTTCTCTTGAAGCCGTCAACCAGGAGAACCTTCTCGTTAGACGAAAAGACGCCGCGATAACGAGGACTGCAGTTATCCCCAAAAAGATGTATGCGGTTTGGAGCACTTTCGTTCCTGACGATCTCTACTACATCCTTTGCCGGCATCGTGCCCTGGTGCAGCACGGCCATTCCAGGAGATAGCTGAAGCCATTTCCCCAGAGTAGGCAGATCGTCGAACTCTTGAATCTGAAAGACCCAGCCACCAAGGGCATACCCATCCATGGCCGCATTTACTTCTTTCACGAACTCGTCTGGCAGCGCCGGCGCGTGATGCCCCACAGAAGGGTTCGCTATAACTAGAAATCGTGCTTGGTCCTTCTTGAGCGAGTCGATTGTCCGCAAGAGCCCCCCGACCCCCTCCTTTACAGGCTCAATGATTGGAGTGAACCCGCTTTTTGCAATAAGAGCACCATTCTCTCGTAGGCAAATCAGCTCATACTGCTTGCCGCGAAAATAGGGAAAGTAGTTCACGCCCTCTCCTTTCGATTGACTCTACGCGCAAGGTTCCCCAACAGGACTTCGACATCGTCGTCGCTACAACGCGAGGCTACTGCGGCAGCCCGCATGTATAGCGGCAACTCGGATAGCGCCCCAACTGACAATGCATTAGGCCGTTCCTTGAGCGTTGCAAGTGTTGCCTCATGGACTAACACAGGATCGAGCGCCTTGGAGAAGTTCATCGCCTCTCTAAATACGAGCGTGTTCGGAATGCCAGAATCGGAAAAACCGAACTCCCGCAGCACCTTCAAATACTCGCTGCGACGAAGACATTCGAGAATTAGCTCGGCTCGCAACTGCAATGTATACCGCGAGGCGGCGCGCACAACTTCAAAGGTTCGCCGCCTTGACATGTATGCGATTCCGACATCTGGCCCAATTTGCGCTTCCAACCTTGCTGCCTGCCTCTCGCTAGATAGGAGCCATACATGGGAAAACCTCCTCTGGTAGTCCGCGATCTGGGTAGAAAGGCGGCGAAAGTGATCGAGGTCCGTCTTGATCTCGTAAGCGTGCATCGATTCTTGGGCAACGAGCGCATCCAGCTTCGATTGGCCAGCTCGAAATTCAAAAAACACGCGAGAGCGTCTACTCCCATGCCTACTCAACAGAGTGCGTTGAAGTAGTGCATTTTTATAAAAATATTCCGCAGGCTGATTACGAGAGAGATGTTCAAATACAGCCTCATACACATCAGAGACGCACGCATTCCTTGGGCCGCCATGTCTCAGAAGCAGCTCCCCTATCAGACGACGTGTCTGACCTCCTTCAGAATCTTGAGCAAGATTCTGGACGGAAATCGGCGCGAAGAGCCTCCACAGTTCGCTAGGAGAGGCCTCTTCAACCCATGAGTGATCCGCCATCTAGAGTAACTGCCTATATTCGGGAGCTAGAGTGTGTAGGAAATCTGCATATTCCGTCGACACTCCTTGCCCGGCGGCTGGCAAGCACAGCGAAACGAATGGGCATTGGTGGGTCTAACCTCGCCAGCACCCTCCAGGCAAACCATCTCCGCCTACCGCAGCGGTCTGCTGGGACCGCTATGCTTGGGGCTGGGAAACCCGCGGAGCCTGCCAATGCCAGGCCAATCCAAGCACGTCCTAATCCTAGGCCACGGCGCAATGGGCCACGCCTTCGAAGCGCTGCTACGTCCCCACAACAACGTCGCAATCTGGGACCGCGACCTGCACACGGGCGTGGAAACCGAGCCGCTGGAAACGGCGGCGATAGGCCGCGAGGTAGTGCTCTTCGCCCTACCCACCCAGCCCCACGATGAGTTGGCCGGGCGCGTGGCAGCGGTAGCAAGCGCCGACACGATTTGCCTGTCCATCGCCAAGGGCTTGGATGCGCAGGGCCGCACCGCGGCGCAGGTCTTCGAGCGGCACTTCGGCACGCGCCTGGGCTGGGCGTTGCTGTACGGCCCGATGCTGGCGCGGGAGCTGCAGGCGGGCCGGGCTGGGTTCGCGGTCGCGGCCAGTGCGCGGCCGGGCGTCGGTGCGCAGGTCGATGCGTTGTTCGCGGATACGGCGCTGCATCTGGATCGCAGCGACGATGTGCAGGGCGCGGCCTGGGCGGCCGTGCTCAAGAATGTCTATGTCCCGCTGATCGGGGCGGCGGATGCGCTGGCGCTGGGCGACAACATGCGCGGCTTTTTGATCGCCGAGGCGACGCGCGAGTTGGGCGCCATTCTCCAGGCCGTCGGTGGGCGCGCGGAAACGGCTTTCAGCTTCGCCGGGCTGGGCGATCTGGTGACTTCCGCCACGGCGGCGTCGTCGCACCATCGCCGCATCGGCGCTGATCTGACGGTGGGCTGCACGGACGCGCTGGCCGCGTCGGGCGTCAACATCCGCAGCGAAGGCGTGCATACGCTGGCGATGGTGCGTGAGCATCGGCCGTTCGCGTGGGAGGGGTTTGGGTTGTTTGCGCTGGTGTGCCGGTTCTTTGATGAGCCGGCGGGGTTGGCGGGGGATTTGCGGGGGTATGTGGAGCGGCGGTTTGGTGGGGGGGTGGGCTAAAAGCTGCCCCTCATCCGCCCTTTGGGCACCTTCTCCCCGCTAAAGCGGGGAGAAGGGAAGCTGTTCACATCCCCTCGTCTTGTTCGTGTAGTCTGGCCCGGCGGCATCGTTCTATTCGCGCGTTACCCCCGACCTCCGTCGCCGGCTTCGCTTCCCTTCACGCGTCACCACCCGTTGCGGGTGTGTTTGTGGGAGCGCCGTGCCCAGTTGTTCCTCTTCCCATGCCTCTGTGGCCCTGAGTGGCCATGAGGGCGATGACGCCCGCGAGGCGACCGCCCATTGCAGTGCCTGCGATGCGGTCTGCTGCCGGCTGACGGTCGTGCTGATGCCGGAAGACAACATCGCCGAGCATCTCACCACGCATACGTCCGCGGGCATACACGTGATGGCGCGCGATGAGGAAGGCTGGTGCGTGGCGCTGGATGGTGCGCGCATGTGCTGTTCCATCTACGACAGCCGCCCGACGATCTGCCGGAAGTTCGCGATGGCCGGCCCCTATTGCCTCGACGTGCGCGCGGATTACGCGGAACGGCGTGCGCGTGGCATTCCCCTTCTTTTGTATTGAGAGCACGACCATGGCGCGCACGCCTGCTACGGGAAAGATGCCCTTCCGGGCCAAGGAGCCCGACCGCCGCCTCCTGACCAGCGAGCGGATCGCCGGCGATATCGAGGCGTTCGAGTCGTCCGGCGGTCATATCGAAGTACTCGGCGTGACGCGGGTGCTGACCAAGCTGGACAAGACCGAGGCGCGCGAAGTCATGCCCGCGCAACCTCGTAGCGGCAAGCGACGGTAACGCTCAGCGATTTTTTGTCAGGGGAATGTAATGAAGCATCAAATCGCGATCTTCCGCTTTACGCTGGGGCCGCATCAGAGCATCGGGCCGGCGCAGCTGCATGCGTTGTGGGCGGGTGCGTGCCAGACGCCGCACGTCAGCGTGGGCCGTCACGACGATCGGGCTAGTGGACGGCCCACGTATTCCTTATATGCGTCGCAGCAGCTGGCGAATTTGCCGCTGGTGGAGCAGCGACTGCGGACGGCGCTGGATCAGCACCACCTGCGGGCCGCGCTGATTCCGCTGCACATGAGCTAAGGCGGGCGCGTGGCCCGTGGATGGCATCTACCCGATCGGGTGAAGCCTGTCCGTTCCCACCACGAAGACAGCGTTTTCCTCCAGTAGAAGGGCCGTGCATCGCCATTGGCGGGCCCCCTTCGTTCGCGCCGCAGCGCGCGCAGGCAAGGAAGCCGGATGTCGGTACGTCAATGGATTTGCTGCTCCCCCATCACGGAAGTGACGCCTCTACCAGAGCGCGCGTCAGGGCACGCATGTGGCCCTGCGCCTGCGCTCGCCCAAAGGAGAACCACCATGCAGATCAGCAGACGTGAATTCACCGTACTCATGTCGTCGGCCGCCATTGCCCTCGCCGCCCCTCGGGTGTCGGCGCAGGCGTTACGCGTGCGACGCGAAATCCGCACGCTTTCGCCGACCGATCTGGACGCGCTGCGCGCGGGCGTGCAAGCGATGCGCGCCTTGCCCAAGGAGAACTTCCGCAGCTGGCTCTACCAGGCCGGGGTTCATGGCGCACCGGCGGCGGACAGCGTGGGCGTACCCGATGCGGGCACCTACTGGAACCAGTGCGTGCATGGCGGCCTGCATTTCCTGAGCTGGCACCGCTGGGAGCTGTTGTTCATCGAAGAAGTCATGCGGCTGATGTCCGGGCACTGCGAGTTCACGCTGCCGTACTGGGACTACATCGCCAACGGCTTCTTGCCCGACCCGCTGCGCGTGCCGGCGGACGCCACCAATCCGCTCTACAACAGCACCCGCGCCGCCGCCTTGAACAACGGTAGCGGTGGACTCTCCGGCCTGAACCTGGCAGCGATGAGCGAAACGGCCTTCGCGAATTTCTCGGGGATTCTGTATGGAAATCCGCACTCGGCCGTGCACGGCCTGATCGGCGGCAACATGGGATCGGTGCCCACGGCGGCGCGCGACCCCGTGTTCTACCTGCATCACTGCAACATCGATCGCTATTGGGAGTGCTGGTCGAAATCGGGCAAGGCCAATCCCGGCGCGCCATGGACGACGGATACGTTCCCCTTCCGCACGCTGTCCGGGCATCGCGACGCGCGCGCCGGCGATGTCGGCCGGACCAGCGACGTGGGCTACACCTACGACAACCTGCCGTGCAGGGAGCGGTTCCGTCCGGACCTGAGCGACTTGCTGCGCAACCTGCGCTTCATCACGCTGCGCGTGCGCCCACGCCCGATCCCCGAGCCGGATCCGTGGCCGTGGGCCGCGGTGCTGACCACCGAACCGTTCGTGATTACCGGGCAACCGCTTGCGGTCGTGCTGCCGCAGGCCGAATTGCAAAAGGCCAACATGGCCGCCCAGCGCATCGGCGAGGGCCCCTCTGCCGCGGTAACGCTGCGTGGCGTGACGATGTCCAGGGCTGCGCAGGCAGGCGGCTTCTTCATCGAGGCCTGGATCGCACCGGCCAAGGCATTGCGCGCGGGCAATCTGCAGGAGGCCCAGCAGATCGGCAGCTTCAGCGGCTTCGACCTGACGCTGCACGCCGGGCACGAGGGACGCCAAGGCACGCCGTCGATCGCTTTGCCCGTCGGCGAGCAGGCTATGCGCCTGATCGCAGGCGCGCAGGAGGACCTTGCTGTCGTGTTCGTGCGCAGAGGGCTTGTCGACAGCAACGGCAAGCCGGTGGATGGGGCTGCGCGGGCGGAGCTGTTCAAGGTTGAGGGGTTGGGGTTGGAGGTGGCTAGGCGTTGAAGAGCTGCCCCTCATCCGCCCTTCGGGCACCTTCTCCCCGCTATGCGGGGAGAAGGGACAGGCGCGGAGCGCGGGCTATGCCGCTTCAGCCGCCGCGTACGCGCAGGGTCAGGCCTTTGAGGAAATTGCGCAGCACCTGGTCGCCGCAGGGGCGGTAGTTGGCGTGGCCGGGCTGGCGGAAGAACGCGGTGAGCTCCGGTTTGCCGATCGGGAACCCGGCCGCGGCGAACACCTCGTGCATGTCGACGTCCTTCAGCTCGAACGCCACCCGCAGCTTCTTCAGCACCACGTTGTTGGTGACCCGTTTCTCCACCGGCCGTGGCGGCAGCGCGTCGTTGCGGCCGCGCCGATGGATCACCAGGCCGTCGAGGAAATGCGCGAGCAAGGCGTCGCTGCATTCGGCGTACTCGGGGTCGTCCTCGCGGCGCAGGAATGCCTGCACGTCCGCCTTGTCCAGCACCAGCGCGGGATCGGCCAGCTTGGCGATCTCGACGACCTTACCGTCGCTGAGGTCGAGCATGTAGCGGATGCTGCGCAGGACGTCGTTGTTGATCATGGGATTTCGGACTGCGGGGTGGCCTACGGCGACATAGCTTAGGCCACCGCGGCGCCGAGGCGCGCGCCTCGTGCTGACGGGGCGCGGCGGGCGCATACTACCGATCGCGACCGCCGTCCACCGATACCCGCGCCCAGGAGAAGCCTCATGAAAGGCATGAACCAGAAGAAAGAATCGAAGAAGAAACCGGCCAAGACGATGAAGGAAAAGAAGGCCGAGAAGCGCGACAAGAAGACCACCAAGGGATTCGCGCCGGTCTAATTTCCGCCGTATCGCGCGGATCCAACGAAAAGGCCCGGACCAGTCCGGGCCTTTTGCATACGCCGCTGCGCAGATTTCAGTTCGACGGTGCGGGGGCCGTGCCCGTTGTCGTACCGGTCTCCGCCGCGGGTGCAGCATCGGTCGGTTCGTCCACGCTGCCGACGACGCCGCCGACGCGTTCGCCCGTCTGCGCGTCCTCGATCCAGATGCGGACGCTGAGCCACTCGAAGTCCGCACGGGACGCGTAGGTCTTTCCGGGCTCGGCCACGAACCACAGATCCAATCTCGCGAAGGCGTTATTGAGCGTGGTCGCGAGGTAACCGATCCGATGCTTGCCGGGCTTGAGCAGGAGTTCGTCGACGACGATGGCGTTCTTCCACCAATTGCCGATGGGCTTGTCGTCGATGCTGGTGATGCTCAGCCCGCGTCGGCTGAACAGAAAACGACGATCGCTCTCCTGGGTGACCTTGAGGTGCACCAGCTGGTCGGTCGCCGGATCGGCGCCCTCGTAGCCCTTGTACGTCTTGTCCTTGGCCAGCGCCGCCGCGGGCAGCAGCAGCGCGAGCAGCAGACACCTTGCGTGCCGCTTCATGGCTGGCCTCCCTTGGTGTCGACACGGACCAACTCGTAGCCCAGGCCGTAGCCGACCAGCGTGGGGCTCAGCTTGTAATGCGCGCCCGCTTCGAAGGTCTCGGTGAGCTCGAAAGCGCGCTCCAGGCCGCCCTTGGCCACGTAACCCTGAAGCGTGTGCGTGCCGGGCGTCACATGCAGTTCGCGCACGGCCGACCAGCCGCCGTTCCAGGTGGTGTATTCGCTGGCGAGCACCTGCCCATCCAGACTGCGGACGAGCACGTCGCCGATCTTCTCGCCCAGATCGACCACCGCTTCATTGCCGCTCCCGCGCTGCAACGTCGGCGTGTAGTACACCGGCCCCACGATCTTGCAGCCGGAAAGGGCGGCCAGGGCCACCCCGAGACAAATCAAACGCATTGCTTCCCCTTTGTTGTTACTCAAAAGTGCTGCGCAGGTCCCCACCTGCGCGCACCAACTCTTACATGTTGCGACGGTACTCACCACCCACGTCGTACAGCGCGTGGCTGATCTGGCCGAGGCTGTGGGTCTTCACCGCTTCCATCAGGCTGGCGAAGACGTTGCGGCGTTCGCGGGCGGTGGCTTGTAGGTAGGTAAGGCCCTGCCCCTCACCGGCGGCGTTGCCGCCGACTCTCCCCGCAAGCGGGGAGAGTGAGTTTCGGAGTTGCTGGTAGTTCTGGACGTTAGTGATCTGCTGGCCCTTCTCGCCTTCGGTCGAACGGATCAGTTCGATCTCGGTGACGATGTCGCCGCCGTGGTCCTTGGGCAGGAAGGTGTTGACGCCGATCAGGGGCAGCGAGCCGTCGTGCTTCTTGTGCTCGTAGTACAGGCTCTCTTCCTGGATCTTGCCGCGCTGGTACATGGTGTCCATGGCGCCCAGTACGCCACCGCGTTCAGAGATAGCTTCGAACTCCTTGTAGACGGCTTCTTCGACGATGTCGGTGAGCTTGTCGACGATGAAGCTGCCCTGCCAGGGGTTCTCGTTGAAGTTGAGGCCCAGTTCCTTGTTGATGATCATCTGGATCGCCACGGCGCGGCGCACGCTTTCTTCGGTCGGCGTGGTGATCGCTTCGTCGTAGGCGTTGGTGTGCAGGCTGTTGCAGTTGTCGAACAGCGCGTACAGGGCCTGCAGCGTGGTGCGGATGTCGTTGAACTGGATCTCCTGCGCGTGCAGGGAGCGGCCGCTGGTCTGGATGTGGTACTTCATCATCTGGCTGCGGGCGCTGGCGCCGTAGCGCTCGCGCATCGCACGGGCCCAGATGCGGCGGGCGACACGGCCGATGACGGTGTACTCGGGGTCCATGCCGTTGCTGAAGAAGAACGACAGGTTCGGCGCGAAGTCGTCGATCTTCATCCCGCGCGCGAGGTAGTACTCGACGATGGTGAAGCCGTTCGACAGGGTGAAGGCGAGCTGGCTGATTGGGTTCGCGCCGGCTTCGGCGATGTGATAGCCGGAGATCGACACCGAGTAGAAGTTGCGAACGTTGCGGTCGACGAAGTACTGCTGGATGTCGCCCATCATGCGCAGGGCGAACTCGGTGCTGAAGATGCAGGTGTTCTGGGCCTGGTCTTCCTTGAGGATGTCGGCCTGGACGGTGCCGCGCACGGTGGCGAGGGTCTCCGCCTTGATCTTCTCGTACACCTCCGGTTCGATGATCTGGTCGCCGGTGACACCGAGCAGGCCCAGGCCGAGGCCGTCGTTGGTCTCGGGCAGCATGCCGGAGTATTCCGGGCGCTTGCGGCCTTCGAACATCGTTTCGATCTTGGCGTGCGCCGCGTCCCAGCGCGCCTGGTCGGCGCGCAGGTACTTCTCGACCTGCTGGTCGATCGCGGTGTTCATGAACATCGCGAGGATGATCGGCGCCGGGCCGTTGATGGTCATCGACACCGAGGTGCTGGGCGCGCACAGGTCGAAGCCGGAATACAGCTTCTTCATGTCGTCCAGGGTGGCGATGTTGACGCCGGAGTTGCCGATCTTGCCGTAGATGTCCGGGCGCACGGCCGGGTCTTCGCCGTACAGCGTGACCGAGTCGAACGCGGTGGACAGGCGCGCGGCCGGTTGGCCGACGCTGAGATAGTGGAAGCGGCGGTTGGTGCGTTCGGGCGTGCCCTCGCCCGCGAACATGCGGATCGGGTCTTCGCCGGTGCGGCGGTAGGGATACACGCCGCCGGTGTACGGGTAGTAGCCCGGCAGGTTTTCCTTTTGCAGGAAGGTCAGCAGCTCGCCCCACGACTTGTAGGTGGGGGCGGCGATCTTCGGGATCTTCTGGTGGCTCAGCGACTCGCGGTAGTTCTCGACGCGGATGGTCTTGTCGCGGACTTTGTATTCGTTGACGTCGTCGGTGATGGACTTGAGGCGGGCCGGCCAGTCGCGCAGGAGCTTGAGGGCTTCCGACGTGAGCGAGTGGATGGCGTCGTTGTAGCGCTGGCGCAGGGTGAGGAGGGTGCGGTCAACGGCAAGAGCGCCCCTCATCTGCCCTTCGGGCATCTTCTCCCCGCTGACGCGGGGAGAAGAAGACGCTCCCTTCTCCCCGCTTGCGGGGAGAAGGTGGTCCGCAGGACCGGACGCCCCGAAGGAAGCACCCTCGGGGTGTGAGGGGGAGGCGGCCAGCAGATCTTCCGCAGAGTAAAGATCCAACGCCTTGGGCAGCTTGTCGTCGCCCAGGTCGTGCAGCGACTGCCAGTACGACTGCGCGCGGTCGGCAATCTCGGACTGGGTTTCGATCTTCGCGTTGATGCCGCGGCCCTGCTCGGCGATCTCTGCGAGATAACGCACGCGGGCGCCGGGGATCAAAACGGTGGCGCGCGGTTCCTTCAAGCTCGTGTCGAGGCTGGGCGACCACTTCTCGGCCGGCAGCGACAGCTTCTCGCGCAGCAGACGGCACAGGTTGGCGAACATCCAGCTGATGCCGGGGTCGTTGAACTGCGAGGCGATGGTCGGATAGACCGGGACGTCCTCGTCCTTGGTCTGGAAGGCGACGCGGTTGCGCTTCCACTGCTTGCGCACGTCGCGCAGCGCGTCTTCGGCGCCGCGCTTGTCGAACTTGTTGAGCACGACCAGCTCGGCGTAGTCGAGCATGTCGATCTTTTCCAGCTGGCTGGGCGCGCCGAAGTCGGAGGTCATGACGTACATCGGGAAGTCGACGAGGTCGACGATCTCCGAGTCGGACTGACCGATACCCGCGGTTTCGACGATGACCAGGTCATAGCCCAGCGACTTGAGGAAGCTGATGCAGTCCTTCAGCACGATGTTGGTCGCCATGTGCTGGCGGCGGGTCGCCATCGAGCGCATGAACACGCGCTTGGAGCGCAGCGAGTTCATGCGGATGCGGTCGCCCAGCAATGCACCACCGGTGCGGCGGCGGGTCGGGTCGACCGAGATCACCGCGACGTGCATGTCGGGGAAGTTGCTGAGGAAACGGTTGAGCAGTTCGTCCGTCACCGAGGACTTGCCGGCGCCGCCGGTGCCGGTGATGCCGACGACCGGGGTCTTGCCACCGGCCAGCTGCCATTCCTTGCGCAGATGGGCGAGTTCGGTTTCGTCCAGCGCGCTCTCTTCGATCGCGGAGAGCATGCGACCGATCTCGATCTCGTTGTCGAAGGCGACCTTGTGCGGCTTGTCGACGGGCAGGCGCGCGGCTTCGGCGCGGCGCACCACGTCCTCGATCATCGCGACCAGGCCCATGTGCATGCCGTCGTTGGGGTGGTAGATGCGCTCGACGCCGTAGGCCTGCAGTTCGCGGATTTCTTCCGGCGTGATGGTGCCGCCACCGCCGCCGAACACGCGGATGTGCGAGGCGTTGCGTTCTTTCAGCATGTCGACCATGTACTTGAAGTACTCGACGTGGCCGCCCTGGTAGGACGACAGCGCGATGGCGTCGGCATCTTCCTGCAGCGCGGCGCGGACGACGTCTTCGACCGAACGGTTGTGGCCCAGGTGGATCACTTCGGCACCCTGCCCCTGGATCAGCCTGCGCATGATGTTGATCGCGGCGTCGTGGCCGTCGAACAGGCTGGCGGCGGTGACGAAGCGCAGCGGGCTGCGGGCTTCGTCGGTCTGGGCTTCGGGAAGACGGCTGGCGGGGGTGCTCATGTGCAGCGCTCAGTACGGAAACGATCGAATCCGCATTGTACCGCGATGGCCACCCAGCCCTTCTCCCCGCCCGCGGGGAGAAGGTGGCGCGCAGCGCCGGATGAGGGGCGCTTTTGCCGTGCTTCCGCTACGCTCCCGCGCCATGAGCCAGCCCGATCCCGCCCTCGAACAACTCCGCAGCGCCGCCGCACAGCCTTCGCCGCAGGCCTGGTTCCAGCTGGCGCAAGGCCTGGTCGCGCGCCAGGCCATGGAGGAGGCGCACGGCTGGCACCTGCGTGCGGCGGAGGCCGGTTTCGCCCCGGCGCAGATCGAGCTGGCGCGCATGCAGCTGCATGGCGTGGGCGCGCCCCGCGATCCGGAACAGGCCGTGGCCTGGCTGCTGCGCGCGGAAGCCGGCGGCCACCCGATCGCCGCGTACATGCTGGCGCTGGTGTCGGTGGGCGGCGTCGCGGCGCCGCACGACAGCCGCATCAACCAGCGCGTGATGCAGGCGCTCAACGCGGGCATGGCGCCGGCGCTGCGCGCGGCGGCGATCCATTTCGGCCGCAAGCGCAATCCCGAGGATCAGCAGCGCTGCCTGCAGTTGCTCGATCACGCCGCTTCGCGCGGCGACTGGGTGGCGGCGTTGTTGTTGTCGGAGCGCTTGGCGCGCGGCGAAGGCGGCCCTGTCGACCGCGACACGGCGCAGCGCCTGCGCGCGCAGCTCGACGCCGCCGGTATCGCGCCGCTACCGGCCTTGAGCGTGGCGGAAGTCGCAACACCTTCGACGCCGCACACGCTGACGCTGGAAGACAGCCGGCCCACAGTGCAGGCGCGCGTGGTGAGCGAACGGCCCCACGTCGCCGTGATCGATGGCCTGCTCTCCGCCGACGAATGCCGGCTGCTGATCGCCGCGGCGCGGCCGATGCTGCGGCCTTCGCGCGCCATCGATACGACGGGCGAAGCGAAGCAGATGCAGATCCGCACCAGCCACGATGCCAGCTTCGATCCGCTGGTCGAAGATCTGTCGCTACGGCTGGTGCAACAGCGCATGGCCAGCGCCGCGCGCATGGAACTGGTGCAGGCCGAGCAGCTGATCGTGCTCAATTACGCCCCGGGCCAGGAGTACCGCCCGCACCGCGATTACCGCGCGCCGGAGTCGCTGCGCAACGACGTGCCCGAGGCCGGCAATCGCGCGCGCACGATCTGCGTCTATCTCAACGAACCCGAAGCGGGCGGCGAGACCACGTTCCCCGTGCCCGGCCTCAGCATCGAGCCGCAGGCCGGGCGTGCAGTGATCTTCGACAACCTGCTGGACGACGGCAGCCCCGACGCCGATTCGCTGCATGCGGGCCAGCCGGTCGAGCGCGGCGAGAAATGGCTGGCGACCCTGTGGCTGCGGCAGGGGCAGTACCGAGCCTTCTGAGGCGCTGGCTCCCTCCGGCGTGAAGGCGCCTTCACGCGCCGGCAGCATACCCGGGCGTATCTATCGTGGCCCTTCGCCCGCCATTCCTGGCACGGGCCGGATGGAATCGATTGCATTAGACTACGCCGCCTGCGGAGCCGGCCCGGCCCGGCACTACAACCGCAGTTTCCCAGCCATTCAACGACTTACATCACCTAGTTGGCGTCGCGTGCCATGCGCATCGCGGCGGCCAACCGGAGCATCCGATGATTTTTGAAACCCTCGACACCTTCGGCCACGAACAGGTCGTGTTCTGCCACAACAAGGATGCGGGCCTGAAGGCCATCATCGCCATCCACAACACGGTGCTGGGCCCGGCGCTGGGCGGTACGCGCATGTGGCCGTACAAGACCGAAGCCGACGCGCTCAATGACGTGCTGCGCCTGTCGCGCGGCATGACCTACAAGAACGCGGTCGCGGGTCTGAACATCGGTGGCGGCAAGGCGGTGATCATCGGCGATCCGGCCACCGACAAGTCCGAGGCGCTGTTCCGCGCGTTCGGCCAGTTCGTCGAATCGCTGGGCGGCCGCTACATCACCGCCGAAGACGTGGGCATCGACGTCAACGACATGGAATACGTGTACCGCGAGACCGAGTACGTCACCGGCGTGCACCAAGTCCACGGCGGTTCCGGCGATCCGTCGCCGTTCACCGCCTACGGCACCCTGCAGGGCCTGATGGCGACGCTCAACAAGCGCTTTGGCGACGAGGAAGTCGGCAAGTACTCCTACTCCGTGCAGGGCCTGGGCCACGTCGGCATGGAATACGTGAAGCTGCTGAAGGAGCGCGGCGCGAAGATCTTCGTCACCGATATCAACAAGGGCCTGGTCGACAAGGCCGTGTCCGAATACGGCGCCGAAGCGGTGGGCCTGGACGAGATCTATGACGTGCCGGCCGACGTGTACTCGCCGTGCGCGCTGGGCGGCACCGTCAACGAGAACACCCTGCCCCGCCTGAAGGCCAAGATCATCTGCGGCGCGGCCAACAACCAGCTGGCCAACAACGCCATCGGCGACGAAGTGGTCAAGCGCGGCATCCTGTACGCGCCGGACTATGCGGTGAACGCGGGCGGCGTGATGAACGTGGCGCTGGAGCTGGACGGCTACAACCGCGAGCGCGCCATGCGCATGATGCGCACGATCTACCACAACCTCGCGCGCATCTACGAGATCGCCGAGCGCGACGCGATCCCGACCTACAAGGCCGCCGACCGCCTGGCCGAGGAGCGCATCAGCGCGATCGGCAAGCTGAAGCTGCCGCTGGGCCGCGCGCAGCCGCGCTTCCAGGGCCGCATCCGCGGCGGGCATTGACCTGCTGTGCCGTCATCCCCGCGAAGGCGGGGATCCAGCGACTTTTCGCTCTTCGGTCCGAAACCTGAAAGACACTGGATTCCCGCCTACGCGGGAATGACGAGCAAATACATCAACGCCCGGCTTGTCCGGGCGTTTTTGTTTCGGCGCTCGCGGGCGAAGCGATAGAATTCGCAACTGGGCCGGCAGCACCTTCTTTCGTCTTTCAGTACAAGGATTCCCGATGCGCCCTTTCCCCCTCGGTGAAGACATCGACGCGCTGCGCGAGGCCGTGCGCCGTTTCGCCGATGTCGAAATCGCGCCACGTGCGGCGCAGATCGATCACGACAACGTGTTCCCGCAGGACCTGTGGCCGAAGCTGGGCGAGATGGGTCTGCTCGGAATGACCGTGCCGGGCGAATACGGCGGCAGCGACATGGGCTACCTCGCCCATCTGGTCGCGATGGAGGAAATTTCGCGCGCATCGGGTTCGGTCGGGCTGTCGTATGGCGCGCATTCCAACCTGTGCGTCAGCAATCTCTACGCCAACGGTAACGAAGCGCAGCGTTCGAAGTACCTGCCCAAGCTGTGCAGCGGCGAGTGGAAGGGTGCGCTGGCGATGAGCGAACCGGGCGCGGGTTCGGACGTGGTGGGTTCGATGTCCTGCCGCGCGGAGCTACGCGACGGCGTGTGGGTCGCCAACGGCAACAAGATGTGGATCACCAACGGCCCCGAGGCCGACGTGCTGATCGTCTACATGCGCACCGCCGGCAAGGATGCGGGCAGCAAGTGCATGACTGCCTTCATCGTCGAAAAGGGCATGAAGGGGTTCTCCACGGCGCAGAAGCTGGACAAGTTCGGCATGCGCGGCTCCAACACCTGCGAATTGGTGTTCGAGAACTGCGAGATCCCGCAGGAGAACGTCCTGGGCGAGGTCCACAACGGCGTCAAGGTGCTGATGTCGGGCCTCAATACCGAACGCCTCGTGCTCACCGGTGGCCCGCTCGGCCTGATGCAGGCGGCGCTCGACATCGCCCTGCCCTATGTGCGCGAGCGCAAGCAGTTCGACCATGCGATCGGCACCTTCGGTCTTATGCAGGGCAAGATCGCCGACATGTATACCTCGCTGCAGTCTTCGCGCGCCTTCGCTTACCAGGTCGCGCGCGACTACGACGGCGGGCACAAGAGCCGCATCGATGCGGCTTCGTGTCTGCTGCATGCGTCGGAAGCCGCGGTGCAGGTCGCGCTGGAAGGCATCCAGGCCCTGGGCGGCAACGGCTACATCAACGAGTTCGCCACTGGCCGCATCCTGCGCGATGCCAAGCTCTATGCGATCGGTGCCGGCACCAACGAAATCCGCCGCATGCTGATCGGCCGCGAGCTGTTCGACGGCCGCAGCTAAGGCATTTATCCCTCGCCCCGCTTGCGGGGAGAGGGACAGCTTCGCGCAGCGAAGCAGGGTGAGGGGACGTGTCGGCGGTAGCTATCCCGGCACGGGCAGTCGGCGCCGGTAGGCAGTCGCGACACGCCGTGAATCCGTCCATGGAGGCTTGTCAGCGGCATCCATGCCGCTGACAGTCGCGCCTGCCTACCGGCACCGCCTGCCCTCCCACACATCTCGGGCGCGTTGAAAAAAGCAAAGCAACTCGCTTCGCTCGCTCCCCCTCATCTGCCCTTCGGGCATCTTCTCCCCGCAAGCGGGGAGAAGAAGAGCTCCGGCGCCGAAGCGGCGATCTGCACGCTCGCGGTAAGCGCTGCCCGGCGGGATGGGGGTGCGGAGAGCGGACCAGGATGGTCCGCGGCCCCGACTAAAGGCAGGGATGCCGTCCGGAGGGGCGGAGCACCCCCGTCCCGTCGGGTAGCGCGTCCCGCCGAAGCCGACGCTTTACGCACCAGCACCAACAAAAGCAAAGTCCCTGGATCCCCGCCTTCGCGGGGACGACATCGGGGCAATCAGAGCCTCTGCAACCGCTCGATCGCCGCATTCAACGTCGCTTCGTTCTTCGCAAAGCACAGACGCGCCAAACGCTGCCCCTTCGGCGCGGCCTCGTAGAACGGCGACAGCGGAATCGCGGCAACGCCCTTCTCGATCGTGAGCCAGCGACAGAACGCAACATCGTCGAGATCGCTCACGTCCGAGTAGTCGACGAGCTGGAAGTAACCGCCCGGCACCGTCAACGGCTTCAACTTGGTCGTCAGCAACTGCTCACGGAAGTGATCGCGCTTGGCCTGATAGAACGCGCCCAGTTCGTCGTAATGCTCCGGCTCGGCCTGGATCATCTCCGCGAACGCCCACTGCGCCGGAGCGAAACTGCAGAAGGTGTTGTACTGATGCACCTTGCGGAACTCCGCCGACAGCGCGGGCGGCGCGACGCAGTAGCCGATCTTCCAACCGGTGCAGTGATAGGTCTTGCCGAAGCTGGAAATCACGAAGGCGCGTTCGCGCAATTCCGGATAGCGCAGCACCGACTCGTGGCTGCGGCCGTCGAAGATGATGTGTTCGTAGACCTCGTCCGACAGCAGGTAGATGCCGGTGCCGCGCAGCAATGCGGTCAGCTGCGCGATGTCTTCGGCGGTGAACATCGCGCCGGACGGGTTGTGCGGTGTGTTGATCATCAGCATCCGCGTCTTGTCGCTGACGGCGGCGCGGATCAGCGCCCAGTCGGGAGCGAAAGTCTGCGGGTCCAGCGGCACGTGCACGGCGCGGCCGCCGGCCAGGTCGATGGCGGGTTCGTAGCAGTCGTAGCAGGGGTCGAGGACGATGACTTCATCGCCCGGGCGGACCACGGCGAGGACGGCATCGAAAATGGCTTCGGACGCGCCCGAGGCCACGGTGACTTCGGTATCGGCGTCGGGGCGGTAGCCGTAGCAGCGCTCGGTCTTGGCGGCGATGGCCTGGCGCAGGGCCGGGATGCCGGTCATGGGGGCGTACTGGTTCTTGCCCTCGCGCATGGCGCGATCCAGGGCCTCGATCAGGCGTTCGGGGACGTTGAAGTCGGGAAAGCCCTGGCCCAGGTTGACGGCGCCGTGCTCGACGGCGAGCTGCGACATCACGGTGAAAATGGTGGTGCCGACCTTGGGCAGCTTGGTTTCCGGGGTCATCGTGGGGCGAGTGTCTGAGTGAAACTCCGGAGTGTAAGGAATGCGCTTCATGCCTCCTAATGACCAAGCCGCTGATGGTCCTGCACGTAGGCTCTTGGGGAGGACGCCTCATGGAAGCGAGTGAAACGGATGCGCCCGAAAGGGAAAGCAGCAAAACTGTCGGCATGCGCAAGCAGCTGCACGTCGTCGACGCGGGGGAGCTGGCCCATGCCTACATCCAGGCGCGCTACGCCGTGGCGCTGGACGGCGACGCCCTGGCCCTGCACGTAGGCCACCGCGCGGTGGACGTGGAGGCCTATTGGCCGCTGACGCGCTACGCCTTCATCACCGCCTGGAATCCGGCCTCCGTGCCGCATTCGGACACGGCCAACGAGACCGCCAACGCGATGCTGGCCGCGCGCCTGGACGCGCTGGGCCTGTGCCGGCAACCGGCGCACGCCTACGACGCCCACGGCCAGTGGTGCGAGCCGGGCTGGCTGGTGGGCGACATCGAGCTGCCGCTGATCGACCTGCTGGGCCGCGAATTCGGCCAGGCGGGCGTGCTGGCCTGGGACTTCGGCGAGAAGGTGCAACTGCGGATGCTGCTGCGGCGGCCGGCGAATGCGCCGGATACCGAGTGGATCCATTGGGTGGGAAGCTGAAGCCGCTTCCGGGTTGAGCGGCGTCGCGACCGCGGCGATCGCATAAAATCTGCGCCTTCGCGGCCGCTGGCCGCTTGCCGCCGGCCGCCCTCCTGGAAAGCACGCCTCCCAAGACGTCCCAGCCTCCGTTACTGGAGGCGCGCGGTCTACGTTTCTCGCGCAACGACGAGCCGGTGTTCGGGCCGCTGGATTTCGCCGTCGACGCCAACGAGGCGCTGCTGGTGCAGGGCGACAACGGCGCGGGCAAGACCACGCTGCTGCGCGTGCTGGCCGGACTGCTCAAGCTGGACGAGGGCGAGGTACTGATCGACGGCCGCGCGGCCGATCCGTACCAGCGCTCGCATGCGATCGCCTACCTCGGCCACCTGCCCGCGCTGAAGGCGGACCTGAGCGCGCTGGAGAACCTCGACTTCCTCTGCGGCCTGCACGGTCGCCGCGCCAACCTGATGCCGGAGCAAGCGATGGCGATGGTCGGCCTGGCCGGTTACGAGGACGCCCTGGCGCGGCAATTGTCGGCCGGGCAGAAGAAGCGCCTGTCGCTGGCGCGCCTGTGGCTGTCGCCGGCGCCGCTGTGGCTGCTGGACGAGCCCTACGCGAATCTCGACCTCGACGGCATCGAGCTGGTCAACCGTATGGTGCAGGCGCATCTGGGCGATGGCGGTGCGACGCTGGTGACGACCCACGGCGCCTATGCCGCGCCGCCGGTGCGGACGCGGATGCTGGTGATGAGGAAGCCGGCATGACGACCGCGCTGTCCTTCCCTGCCCTCTCGCCGGGCCTGGCGGCTTCGGCCAAGGCGCTGTTCCTGCGCGACCTGCGCCTGCTCTGGCGCCGCCGCGGCGATGCGCTGCAGCCGGCGTTGTTCGCGCTGCTGGTGGTGACGCTGTTCGCGCTGGCCCTGGGCAACGATCGCGCGACGCTGGCGAAGTCGGCCGGTGCGGTGCTGTGGCTGGCCGCGCTGCTGGCCGGGCTGTTGGCGCTGGATTCCCTGTTCCGCGGCGATGCCGAGGATGGCTCGCTCGAACAATGGATGCTGGCGCCGGTGCCGTTGGCGTGGCTGGTGCTGGTGCGCACGTTCATGCATTGGGCGACGACCGCGCTGCCGCTGCTGGTCGCGGCGCCGCTGCTGGCCGAACTCCTGCACCTGCCGCACGCGCAACTGGGCGTATTGCTGGCCTCGCTGGCGCTGGGCACGCCTTTGCTGAGTCTGCTCGGTGCGGTAGTGGCGGCGCTGACGGTCGGGATGCGGCGCTCCGGTATACTCGTGGCCCTGCTGGCGCTGCCGCTTTACGTGCCGGTGCTGGTGTTCGGAGCGGGCAGCGTCGTCCAGGCGGCGCAGGGACTGGATGTCACCGGGGCGATGCTGATGCTGGGCGCCGGACTGGTCCTGTCTCTGGTGCTGGCACCGCTGGCGGCGGCCGCCGCGATCCGGATCGCCTTGAACTGATGACCTCCGCCGCGATCCAACAACCGCCCCCTCCTTCACCTTCCTGCCCGGGCGGGAAGGACGTGAACGCATGAATCCGATCGTCCGCTGGTTCCACCAACTCGGTTCGCCGCCCTACTTCGACCGCTTCGCCGCGCGCTGGGCCCCGTGGGCCTACGGCCTGGGGCTGCTGATCATGGCGGTGGGCATGTACTGGGGCCTGTTCCACACGCCGGCCGATTACCAGCAGGGCGATAGCTTCCGCATCCTCTACATCCACGTGCCCAGCGCCTGGATGAGCATGGCCGTGTACGCGCTGATGGCGGTGTACGCGGTGATCGCGCAGGTGTGGCGGATCAAGCTGTGCGAAATCCTGGCGATGGCCTGCGCGCCGATCGGCGCCGCCTTCACCCTGATCACGCTGCTGACCGGTTCGATCTGGGGCAAGCCGATGTGGGGCACGTGGTGGGATTGGGACCCGCGCCTGACCACCGAACTGATCCTGCTCTTCATGTACCTGGGCGTGATCGGCCTGTACAACGCCATCGATGATCGTCGCGCCGCGGCGCGTGCGGCGGGCTTCCTCGCCATCGTCGGCGTGGCGCTGCTGCCGGTGATCCGTTACTCGGTGGTGTGGTGGAACTCGCTGCACCAGGGCCAGACGATCCGCCTGATGGGCGAGTCGACGATGGACGGCAGCATGATCCCGCCGCTGATCCTGATGATCCTCGGCACCAAGCTGTGGTTCGTCGGCGCCCTGCTCGCCCGCGCGCGCGCCGACAACCTGCGTCGCGAAGCGGGCAAGGCCTGGGTCGCGCAGATCGCGGAGCCGCGCGCATGACTACCACTGGCATGACATACGTCAATTACCTGATCGCCGCCTATGCGGTATTCGTGATCGTGCTGGGCTGGGACTACGTCGCCACGCGCCTGCAGATCCGCCGCCAATTGCGCAATGCGCGCCAGCGCGCCGCACGCGAGGCGGCACGCACCACCAAGAATGAATTGAGCCGATGAACCCTATCCGCCGCAACCGCCTGATCTGGATCGGCGCGCTCGTCGCCGCCGCCGGCCTCGCCGCCGCGATGATCACGTACGCGATCCAGCGCAACATCACCTACCTCTACACGCCCAGCGAAGTGCTGCGCGGCGAGGCCGGCAACAACGCGCGCTTCCGCCTTGGCGGCATGGTCGCGGCCGATTCGTTCCAGCGCGCGCAAGGCTCGCTCGAAGCGCACTTCCGCGTCACCGACGGCGACGCGCAAATGCCCGTGGTCTACACCGGCATCCTCCCCGACCTATTCCGCGAGAAGCAGGCGGTGATCGCCACCGGTCGCATGCAGGGCGACCACTTCGTCGCCGAACAGGTACTCGCCAAGCACGACGAGACCTACATGCCGAAGGAAGTCGCCGACAAGATGGGCGCGGCGCACAAGAAGCACGACGTGCACACACCTGCGCCCAGCGCGGAAGCGAAGTAACCCCGTGCTGCCCGAACTTGGCCAATTCGCCCTGATCCTGGCGCTGCTGGTGGCGGCGTTGCAGGCGATCCTGCCGCTGGCCGGCGCGCAACGCGGCATCCCGGCGTGGATGGCGGTCGCACGGCCTGCCGCGTACGCGCAGTTCGCGATGGTGGCGTTCGCCTTCGGCGTGCTGACCTACGGTTTCGTCAGTCAGGACTTCTCGCTCGAATACGTCGCCACCAACAGCAACTCATTGCTGCCGGTGGTGTACCGCTACACCGCGGTATGGGGCTCGCACGAGGGCTCGCTGCTGCTGTGGGCGCTGATCCTGTCGATCTGGACCGCGGCGGTGGCGCGCTTCTCGCAGCGCCTGCCGGCGGAGGTGATCGCGCGCGTGCTCGGCGTGATGGGCGCGGTGGCGCTCGGCTTCCTTGCCTTCCTGATCTTCACCAGCAATCCGTTCGAGCGCCTGCTGCCGGCCGTGGTCGAAGGCCGCGACTTGAACCCGCTGCTGCAGGACCCGGGGATGATCATCCATCCGCCGATGCTGTACCTGGGTTACGTCGGCTTCTCGGTGCCGTTCGCGTTCGCGATCGCCGCGCTGCTCGACGGGCGTATCGATGCGCGCTGGCTGCGCTGGACGCGGCCGTGGACCAACGTCGCCTGGGCGTTCCTGACCTTGGGCATCGCGCTGGGTTCGTGGTGGGCGTATTACGAACTGGGCTGGGGCGGCTGGTGGTTCTGGGATCCGGTCGAGAACGCCTCGTTCATGCCGTGGCTCGCCGGTGCGGCGCTGCTGCATTCGCAGGCGGTGACCGAGAAGCGCGGCAGCTTCCGCGGCTGGACGCTGTTGCTGGCGATCGCGACGTTCTCGCTGTCGTTGCTGGGTACGTTCCTGGTGCGCTCGGGTGTGCTGACGTCGGTGCATGCGTTCGCCGCAGACCCCGCGCGCGGCGTCTTCATCCTCATCTTCCTCGGCATCGTGATCGGCGGCTCGCTGGTGCTGTATGCATTGCGCGCGCCTTCCGACGACAGCGGCACGCCGTTCGGCACCGCGTCGCGCGAGACGCTGCTGCTGGCGAACAACCTGCTGTTGTCCACCGCCTGCGCGATGGTGCTGCTGGGCACGCTGTATCCCTTGCTCGCCGATGCGTTGAACCTGGGCAAGATCTCGGTCGGCCCGCCCTACTTCGCATTGATGTTCATGGTGTTGATGGCGCCGCTGGTGCTGCTGCTGCCGTTCGGCCCGGTGACGCGCTGGCAGCGCGAACAGGCATCCAAGCCGCTGGCGATGCTGCTGCCTTGGGGCGTGCTGGCGCTGCTGGCCGGCGTAGCTGCGTACTTCCTCACGGCGCAGGCCTCGTGGAAGGTGCCGGCGGGTGTGCTCGCCGCGGTGTGGGTGCTGGTCGGCACGCTGCGCTTCGTGTGGTCGCGCTTCGAGCAGTCCGGCCGCCAGTTCACTGCGGAAATGCTGGGCATGACGCTGGCGCATTTCGGCATCGCCATCTTCCTGATCGGCGCGCTGCTGACCGAAGGCCTGAGCCAGCAACGCGAAGTCGCCGTCGCGCAGGGCCAGAGCGTCGAGCTGGGCCGCTACGCCTTCCGCTTCGATGGCAACGAGCGTTACCAGGGGCCGAACTACATCGGCGATCGCGGCACGGTCACCGTGTTCCATAACGATGCTCCGGTCACCGTGCTGCATCCGGAAAAGCGCGCCTACGCCAGCGGCGGGCAAGTGATGACCGAAGCTGCGATCGATCCCGGTTTCAGCCGCGACCTGTACGTCGCGATGGGCGAACCGCTCGGCGGCGGCACCTGGGCCTTGCGCGTGCACGTGAAGCCGTTCGTGCGCTGGATCTGGGCCGGTGCGATTTTGATGATGCTGGGCGGGTTGGTGACGGCGACCGATCGCCGCTTCGCGCGCGTGGAAGCCCGTAAACCTCTGGAGAACGCCGCGTGAGCGAACGCAAGCCGATGATGCGCTGGATGCCGTTGCTGGTCGTCGCGGTGCTCGGCGCGTTGCTCGCCGCCGGTGTGTGGATGAGCCGCAATCCGAACCGCGAGGCGCTGCCCTCGCCGCTGATCGGCAAGGCCGCGCCCACCTTCGAACTGCCGGTGCTGCACGAAGCCGGCCGCCTGTTCGGCAGCAAAGACCTGCAGGGCGCGCCGTATCTGCTCAACGTGTGGGGCAGCTGGTGCCCGGCCTGCCGCGACGAGCACCCGGTGCTGACGCGCTTCGCCGAAACCAAGCGCGTACGCGTGGTCGGCTTCAACTGGAACGACGAGCACGCCGATGCGCTGGCGTGGCTGGAACGCTTCGGCAATCCGTACTGGATCGTCGTCACCGATCGCGAAGGCAAGGTGGCGATCGATTGGGGCATCTACGGCGCGCCCGAAACTTTCCTGGTGGATGGCAAGGGCGTGGTGCGGTGGAAGTTCGTCGGTCCGCTGACCGATGACGTGATCGCGCAGCAATTGTTGCCGAAGCTGGACGAGATCGAGCGCGGCTCATGATCCCTTCTGTCTTCCAGCGCATGCGTTTGGCGATGCTCGCGATGGCGGCGTGCCTCGCGCTGGCCTCCTCACTGGCCGTCGCCCAGCCGGCGGCGCCCGAAACGCCGCCGCAATTCACCAGCACCGCCGAAGAGAAGCGCTTCCACGCGCTGACCTCCGAGCTGCGCTGCGTGATGTGCCAGAACCAGTCGCTGGCCGATTCCAATGCGCAGATCGCGCGCGATTTGCGGCGCGAAGTGCTGGAGCTGATGCGGCAGGGCAAGTCGGATCGCGAGATCAAGGACTTCCTGGTCGCGCGCTACGGCGAGTTCGTGCTGTACCGCCCGCAAGTGGAATCCAAGACCTGGCTGCTGTGGTTCGGTCCGGCGGTGGTGTTGCTGGCGGGTGCGTTCCTGGTCGTGACCGTCGTGCGCCGACGCGCGGGCGGTGGTGCGGCGGCGGCAAGCGAAGAAGAACAGGAGTGGTGAGTTGACGGCCTTCGTGATCGCCGCGGCGGTAATGGCCGCGCTCGTACTCGGTTTCGTGCTGTGGCCGCTGTGGCGCGGCAATCGCGCGGTCGCGGCCGCCGCGGTGGCGTCGATCGCCATCGTCGCCGGTCTGCTCTACGCGCTGGTGGGAACGCCACGCGCACTGGATGCATCGCAGCAGCAGGCCCCGGCCACGCTGGACGACGCCATCGCCCAGCTCAAGAGCGAACTCGAACGCAATCCCAACCAACCCGAAGGCTGGCGCCTGCTCGCACGTGCGCAGGCCGAAATGGGCCACGCCGCGCAAGCGCGCGACACCTATGCGCAGGCGGTGAAGCTCGCACCCGACGAGCCCGACCTACTCGCCGAAGCCGCCGAAGCGCGGGCACTGGCCGATCCGCAGCGCCGCTTCGACGACCAAGCCGTCGCGATGCTGCGTCATGCGCTGGAGAAGCAGCCCATGCACCAGCGTGCGCGCTGGTTCCTCGGCATCGCCCTGCGCCAGGCGCAACAGCCGGCGGAAGCGGCGAAGACCTGGGAGCCCCTGCTCGCCGTGGTCGGAGCCGACACTGCCGGCAGCCTGCTCGAGCAGATCAACGCCGCGCGTGCGGAAGCGGGCATGGCACCGTTGTCCGCGCCTGCTGTCGAGAAGGCACCAACGTTGTTGCGCGTCACTGTCGAACTCGCTCCCGAGTTCCAGAAACAGTTGGGCGCGAACGACGCCTTGTTCGTCATCGCGCGCCAGGCCGGCGGCCCGCCGATGCCGGTCGCGGTCAAGCGCGTGCCGGCCAGCGGCTTCCCGCTCACGGTGGAACTCGGCGACGGCGACAGCCCGATGCCGACGATGAAGCTTTCGCAGGTCGGGTCGGTCGAGATCCTCGCCCGCATCTCGCGCCAGGGCACCGCCAATCGCGCGGCTGGCGATCTCGAATCCGCAGCGCAGCCGGCGAAGGCCCAGGCCGGCGCCGCCTACACGCTGCGTATCGACCGCGTCGTCCAGTAGCCCACGGCTCTCCCTTCTCCCCGCTTGCGGGGAGAAGGTGGCGCGAAGCGCCGGATGAGGGGCGGCGAGCGCAGCGAGCTGCGTTTGCCGTTGCTTATCGAAGGGCAAGAGCAACTCGCTGCGCTCGCTCCCCCTCATCTGCCCTTTCGGGCATCTTCTCCCCGCAGGCGGGGAGAAGAAAACGGCCCGCAGCGTTCCACCGATGTCGCTATAAGTCGCTTGCAATTACATAGCGCGCTATCTAAATTGCACACCCATGGCCACCCCATCCTCCCTCGACAGCAAAGCCGCCCGCGCCCTGAAGCTGGACAACCAGCTGTGCTTCGCGCTGTATTCGACCTCGCTGGCGATGACCAAAATCTATCGCAAGCTGCTGGCCAAGCTGGACCTGACCTACCCGCAGTACCTGGTGATGCTGGTGCTGTGGGAGAACGACGAGATCACCGTGTCCGCCATCGGCGAGCGCCTGTTCCTGGACTCGGCGACCCTGACGCCCCTGCTCAAGCGCCTGGAAGCCAATGGCCTCGTGACGCGCGAACGTTCCGCGCAGGACGAGCGCCAGGTCGTCATCCGCCTCACCCGTGCCGGCAAGACCCTGCAGGCCAAGGCCGCGCAGGTGCCCGAAGGCATCTACTGCTCCGCCGGGCTCTCGAAGGAGCAACTGGTAACGCTCAAGGCCGAGCTCGAAGTCTTGCGCGCCAACCTCCACACCGACGCAGAACCGTAGCGGCTGTCCCCGCCGCACTCGCCGAGTTTCAACGCACGACAATTAAGTAGCACGCGATTTAATAGCAAGAACATCAAATCCCTCACCCCACCCCACTCAACAAGGAACCGCAACCATGGCTCTCGACAAAGTCCTCTACACCGCCACCTCCACCGCCACCGGTGGCCGCGAAGGCCGCGCCGTCTCCTCCGACAAGGCGCTGGACATCCAGCTCTCCACCCCGCGCGAACTCGGCGGCGCCGGCGGCCCCGGCACCAATCCCGAGCAGCTGTTCGCGGCCGGCTATTCGGCCTGCTTCATCGGCGCGCTGAAGGTCGTGGCCGCGCGCGAGAAGGTCGCCCTGCCCGCCGACGCCGCGATCACCGGCAATGTCAGCATCGGTCCGGTCGGCCAGGCCTTCGGCATCCAGGCCGAACTGCAGATCTCGGTCCCGGGCGTGCCGCGCGAAACCGTGGAAGACCTGGTCGCCAAGGCCCATCAGGTGTGCCCGTACTCCAACGCGACCCGCGGCAACATCGACGTCACCCTGACCATCGTGTGATTGCTGCATTGCGGCCGCCGCGCGGGAATCGCGGCGGCCGTTGTTAAACTTCGGCCCCTATGACCGAATTCATTCCCGTCGGCACCCGCTACGTCGACCTGCCCTCGCCTTTCCCGATGAAGCGCGGCGGCGCCTTGCACGGCGCACGCATCGCCTATGAAACCTGGGGCGAACTCAACGCGCAGCGCGACAACGCCATCCTGATCGTCACCGGCCTCTCGCCGGACGCGCACGCCGCTGCCAACGCCGCCAACCCGGAAGCGGGCTGGTGGGAACCGATGATCGGCCCCGGTAAGCCCATCGACAGCGATCGCTGGTACGTGATCTGCGTGAACTCCCTGGGCAGCTGCAAGGGCTCGACCGGCCCGGCTTCGCTCGATCCGAACGGCAACATCTACCGCCTCGCCTTCCCCGACCTGTCCGTGGAAGACGGCGCCCACTCCGCCGCGCACGTCGTGCGCACGCTCGGCATCGAACGGCTCGCCTGCGTGATCGGCAACTCCATGGGCGGCATGACCGCCTTGGCGCTGCTGCATCTGCACCCTGGCATCGCCCGCGCGCACATCAACATCTCCGGCGCCGCGCGCGCACTGCCGTTCTCCATCGCGATCCGCTCGCTGCAACGCGAAGCGATCCGCCTGGATCCGGAGTGGAACCACGGCGACTACACCGATGAGCACTACCCCGAATCGGGCATGCGCATGGCGCGCAAGCTGGGCGTCATCACCTACCGCTCGGCGCTGGAGTGGGACGGCCGCTTCGGCCGCGTGCGCCTGGAGTCCGATCGCCCCGACGAGGAACCGTTCGGCCTCGAATTCCAGGTCGAAAGCTACCTCGAAGGCCACGCCCGCCGCTTCGTGCGCCGCTACGACCCCAATTGCTACCTGTACCTGAGCCGCTCGATGGACTGGTTCGACCTGGGCGAATACGCCGGCGGCGACGTCAAGGCCGGCCTGGCCGCCATCCGCGTCGACAAGGCGCTGGCGATCGGCGTGCACACCGACATCCTGTTCCCGCTGCAGCAGCAGCAGGAAATCGCCGACGGCCTGCGCGCGGGCGGCGCGGAGGCCGAATTCCTGCCCTTGGAATCGCCGCAGGGCCACGACGCCTTCCTGGTCGACATCGACCGCTTCGGCCCGGCCGTGCGCGGCTTCCTCGACCGCCTGTAGCCGCGCGTCGAATCGGCGCGCGCAATTTTCCGAGAAATCTGAACCCGCGCCGCTGTCCTCGGCCAGCCGGACCGCTAGAATGGGTTATATGGATATAACCCAAGCTCATGAGCCGGCCGCCGAGCTGCCGGATTGCGACTTCCCCGGCCACGACAAGCTGGTCGCCGCCATCGACACCGCGGTGAGCGCGGGCGACGAACACGCCGTCACCGCCGCACTGCGCAACGCGCTGTGCCGCATGATCCGCGACCGCGACATCGCCCTGCCGGACTGCGTGCACGAGCCCATCCAGGACCACTACGCCCGCCGCGAGCTCTATCGCAGCCCCACGCACGGCTACAGCGTCGTCGCGATGACCTGGGGCCCGGGCCAGGGCACGCCGGTGCACGACCACTCCGGCCTGTGGTGCGTGGAAGGCGTGTGGGACGGCGAACTGGAGATCGTCCAGTACGAACTGCTCGAACGCGACGGCGACCGCTTCCACTTCCGCGCCGCCGGCGGCATGCACGCCGGCCCCGGCAGCGCCGGCAGCCTGATCCCGCCGCACGAGTACCACACCATCCGCAACACCAGCGAAAACAACGTCGCCATCTCCCTGCACATCTACAAGGCGCCGATGGAGTGCTGCTCCACCTTCATGCAGCGCGACGGCGAATGGTTCGAGCGCCAGTCCAAGACCATGTGCACAGACGCCACCCAATGAACTTACGATGCCGGGTCCGCCCGGCATTTTCTTTTCGGCACCCGCACGCCGGCATGGAGGGACCCAGATGCTGACCGACCTGCTGCTCGCCTCGCTGCACCACCTGCTGTTCTTCGCCCTGATCACCATGCTGGTGGCCGAATCGATGCTGCTGCGCGGCCCGATCGATGGCCGCGTCGTGCAACGCCTCGCCCGGCTGGATTCCGGCTACGGCATGAGCGCCGGCCTGCTGCTGGGCGTCGGCCTGCTGCGCGTCTTCTACGGCGTGAAGGGCTACGACTTCTACCTGCACAACCCCTGGTTCCACGCCAAGCTCAGCTGCTTCGTGCTGGCCGGATTGCTGTCGATCCTGCCGACGATCCGCTTCCTGCGCTGGCGCAAGGCCCTGGCCGCGAACCCGGCCTACGTCCCCGACGCGCGCGAAGTCGCCGGCATGGCGCGCATCGTCCGCTTCGAACTGCTGCTGGTCGCCGCGATCTTGGTGTTCGCCGCGATGATGGCGCGCTACGGCGGGTTCTGAAGCGGGCTTTTGAAGCGGCTTCCGAAGCCACCGCTCCCGCCCAGGCGCCCTGCTCGGCTATACTGCGCGACCGCGCCGGAATGGCGGAATCGGTAGACGCAGCGGACTCAAAATCCGCCGCCCTTAAAAGCGTGTGGGTTCGAGTCCCACTTCCGGCACCAGAAAAAAACGAAGGGTTAGGCTTCACGGCCTAGCCCTTTTGTTTTGCGCAGGTAGACTCCTACAGGGGTGAAAGGCTGGGGAGCCGCCATGAACAAGTTCGTGCAAGGTGCCTTGTCGGTCGCGGTGGGGCTGGCCGCGTTCTACGGGGTTAGGTCGCTCGGGCAACTCGCAGCCAACCGCGAGCCAACGGCTGAAGAACTCAGCAAGCGAATGGACGACTTAAGGGCACGCGCAACGCGTGAACACCCCGGCATGGCAACGACCGATGCAATGAAAGAGGTCGCTGCACAGGACGCAGCCAAGAAGCTAGCCACGCAAACCCGAGATCAGCAGACGGATACAGCGGCGGGCATGTTCATGGGCTTCTATTGGACCAACACAAAAGGGCGCGTTGCCTATTGCGCGCAGCGCGGCATTGACCTAACTCCCTTCACGACCGCCTTTGCGAAGGAGCATAGCGCTGAACTAGAGCGGGCAAATGCCGTCTTCTCTGCTGCCGGCGTTGCACCTGAAACCCTCTTGCCAAAGGTGATGCCGGAACTGACTAAGGTCGTCGAGCAGGACATGAAAGATGTCACCGCGGGCGCGAAGGTTCCTCTCGATCAGGCCTGCGATCTATTCAACGAAAACGCCGAGCAATTCGCAAAGCTGATTCAGATGCCGCCGCACGTAAAGCAAGCATTGATGGCCAACTAGGCATCTCCTGTTCGCGCACCTGCCTCGACTAGGCACATGGAAAGTTAATGGACAACCAAATTTACGCACCCCCGAAGTCGGAGATTTCCCACGCGCGCCCTCAGCCGCAAGCCATCAGCGTCGGCCTCAAGGCTCTGAGGATCTGGTTCACGCTTCTGCTCGGCTATCCGGCCATCGTTCTGATCGCGTCTCCAATCCTCTACGGCGCTGGATTGTTCGCGGCCGCCATAGGAATCGGACTTCTTGTTTGCGCAGCTGCCTTTGCATGGCGTGCTAAGGGGCGTGCAATTCTTATCGCGGCTCTGCCCATTCTCCTGTGCATTCCCCTCCTTGGAGGCGTGATCCCACAGGCATCTCTCGGCATCAGCCTTCTAGTTCTTCTTATGCTCTACTCGCGGATGCCGGCTGATCGGGTTGGGGCCTAACAATCGCCATGTTCTCTTGCCCACAGGCGCGGATTTTTGCTTGTGCACCGCGTTACTAGGTGCTCGGGCTAGTCGTTGTGCGCATCATAGAATGCGAAGAAGTCCGAGAGGCGAAAGATCTTCGGACGCACTGTGTACTTCACGTTGTCGAATCTTGAGAACCACCCTTCATCAGGATCAACATTCAAGTTTCCATTACCCCCAAAATCCGCGATGAACAGGGCATCTACGACCTTCGGTGCACCCCCATACGAGTAAATCTCGCGTCCTTCAACTTCATATCGCTCGAACTCGTCCCGCAGACTGTCAAAGACTGAGTCATCTGCAGTCCTGACCACGTTGTAAATCACATACTTGGATCGAGTCGGGTTAATCACCCCCGCCGCCAAGCGCTTGTCGCCCCACTCGAACCCCTCAATGTCCATCTTTTGTGCTGGAAGGACGACTTGTTGTCCACGATGGGCTTCTACCGTGTGCATACCCACGCCGATATCAGTTCGCACAAACGTGTTACCTGGGATCGAATATTCCGTCCCGTCAACTTTTACCTTCAATTGCACATTTTCGGGATTGTCGATCAGGACAACAGCGTTGCGCACGGGCTCATTAAGATCGTAGTAAAAATAGCCTGCGAAGCCGACAGCAATTGCAAGGACCGCTGCAACCTTCTTGGCGTTTGAATTAATCATCTTGAAATTGACCTTAAAAATGGCCGACTGTCAGTTCGTCGACTTGACCCTGGGTAGCGCAACATCGCTTTACCTTGCCATTTGAGCGAAGGAAAGCCTTACTGGCCCGCTAGGCACCTCATGCCAGTCAACCAGGCATATTTTTCCTGGCTCGCAAATAAGCTGCGCGGCGGGAAGCGTGCCCATCAAGTCACTCCGTCTGCCTTACAGGCTTACGCCACGGGCGTGGCGCGGCCACCGATGACGGAGGTGGGTACCGCTGCGCGACGAGTTCTTAGGCTCCGGGGCCGAGTCTGCTAGCGGGGATATAGCGCGTCAATAGGAAAACTCTGATTTTTGCCGTTCCCTATCGGGGGCACCTTGAGAGGTTGTAGAAGCAACAACCTCATGTTGTTTGGAACCCCATCCCATGATGTGCAGTTCCCGATTAGTAGTGGAGCGCGGCAAGAACGCCGCGTTTTCCGGAGACTACGATGAGGGAACTTTCGAGTGTCGAGATTGAAGCTGTTGGTGGCAGTGGCAGCTTCGCGGGCTACCTGGGAGGCGCAATTGGTGGCGCAGCCACAGGAGGTGCGTTAGGTGGCGCAATCGCGGGGGCTGAGGCTGGTGGCTCGCTTGGCCTTGCAGCTGGACCAATCGGTGTCGCCGTTGGAATCGGTGTCGGTGCACTTTGCGGCATCGTGTTTGCCCACTACCTGGACAGGTGAGGAGAGCCCCAATGCAAGTGCTAACCCCAGAACAGATTGAAATGGTCGATGGTGGACGCTCAGCCGGCGGTCTTGCAGCGAACATGGCTGCAGGCGGCTTTGCTATCGGGATTGCCGGAGCCGAGATTGGTGGAATCCTCGGCACGGCGCTTTTCCCAGGTGGCGGCACCCTGGTTGGAGGAGCTGTAGGCGCGGCGGTTGGAGCCACCCTCGGCTCCGTCATTGGCGCCGTAACCTATCTTTCCAAGTAGCAAAGTAGAGGGAGCCTGGAGACCATGAAAAGCAGCTCTATGCGTATTGCGATAGCGGTGGCCGCGTTCACGTTGATGCTTTTTGTTGCGTCTCCAGGCGCTCTCGATCATCCGCTACGCACGTTGGGCTACGGATTTGGGTGGGGGCTTGTCGTTTGCATCCTGGGCTACGCCTTCATGAGACTTGTTGCTCTAGCGGCTAGACGCGGAAAGATGAACCGCGATCCCTGATGCGACCATTGCGCTCCCGGCGCTGGCCGTGGCGGGAGTGATGGTGGTAGTGCTTGCAGGAACGATCGAGGACTATTCGTTCGCCTTCTCTCAATTCGGGAGGGCCGTTGTAAAGGCCATTCCGTGTGGAGTGATTAGCTCGCTCCTTCTCTACGTCTCCCTGCAACGAAGGACTAGAAGCTAGAAGTTGGCACGGCTATCGGCGCAACCTTTGGCGGATTGCTCGGTGCAGGACTGGGAGGCGGAGCTGTCGCAGGCAGCAGCCCGCAACCGTCACAAAGGGGGCGGCAATTGGCAGCCGAGCGTCCAGTAGAAGAGCCCCGGCGTGTCCGGGGCTTTTTGTTTCCCGTTTCGGCGCAAGCCGGCCGGTTGTGCAGGGTCCACGCACTGGCCAATATTCCCCAGCTGCCTTGACCTGGCGGCGGCGGCCATCTGAACATCGAATGCACATCCCCATCTTTGGGGGCTACCAGGCGTGAGGCCATGGCCGAAACAATCCAGCAAACGGAAGACATTGAGGCCCTGCTCAACGACCTTGTTCCTTTCGCCGAAAAGATGCTCCGAGAGCATCGCGAGTTCCTGCCCTTTGGCGGGCAAATCACAACGGATGGAAAAATCGTCTGGGAGGGGGCTTATGACGGGGAGGATCAACCCTTATCCCAAGACCTCATTGACATCCTCAACGACACCCATAGACGACTAGCCTCAGAGCGCGACGTGCGAGCTTGTGCAGTCGTTTACGATATTCGCACCATTCCTCCAGGCTACTCAAAGAAACAGGACGCAATTTGCGTGTCACTGGATCACGTTGAAGGATATTCTGGCCATATCGTCTATCCCTACAAGTTCACATTGCTAGGCAAACTTGTGGTTGATGAGGCATATGCCGTTAGAGGCGATGCGTCCATATTCCCCCTAACCATGGCCTGACAATTCATTCCAGCCGAAGCCGCTTCGCCGATCGGCCTACTTCAGGGGTTAGGCGACATGGACACGCTAGTTCGAACCAGATTCTTTCTGCTCGCCATCCTGCCTCTGGCAGCGTCTTGTTCCATTGGTGTCTCGAAGGCACCGGACCAGATGTGCACAGAGCTAACGCGATTTGCTCAGTCCGTCCAAGCTGGAGCGAGTCATTCGGTCGTACTACGTGGCGGCTGGGGAGGCGACAGGCCAAACACCCTAATGACACATGACTGCCGCTTCTTTGGCTACGCCCCAGGCGAACAGTTCTGTGCCTTTCTAGTTCCCAATACTTCGTGGGAGTTTGGTCACTACAACGCAAGGCGTGTCGCGTCGTGCCTGGACTCCACCGGTCGCCAAGATTTCATCCGCCAGCTGGATAAAAGCGAGGGGACGGCTGAGATGAGCTCAACGCTCCCGATTTCTGGGGATAAGGGCGTGGAGCTGACCGTGCGCTTTGAAGCACGGGACATCTCCGTACTCACTTTGTCGGTGGTGCGTCATGGCGACTAGCTTGCCGCCTAATAATTCATTCAAGTCGAAGCGGCTTACGACCCGGCTTAGTTCCGGCGTTAGGCCGCTAATGAGATCACTGCGCAAACTGCTAGTCCTGTCGCTACTCCTGCACTGCTCGAGCTTGTTGGCTGCTGAATTCGATGCCGCCCCATTGAGCCAGATCCAAGCGGATGTTGGTCCAGGCTGCGCGGTAGAACCGATCAAATCCACCCTGTCGCTCGCCGGCAACAATGGGCTTCGGATAGAACTGTGGGTGGTAATGACCTGTAATGGTCTAGCCAAATACGAGGTGTCGTACTATCCGCCGCAGTTCTTCCCTCGTCGTGGCAGCCCCTATGCAGTTCGTCGCATCAAGTAGCAGCAACGACCTGACAATTCACTCAGGCCGAAGCCGCTTTGCAGCTCGGCGTAGTTCAGGCGTTAGACCATGAGACCAATTGGCACCCTCCTCCTGGCCCTCTTACTCGCAAGCCCCGTCGCGCTCGCCGGCGACGGTCCTGCCCCAACGGCAAAGAGCCTTCTTTCCCGCATTGCCAAAGATGGCGGCCGCAAGGTTCTCTGGGATCTGTGGGAGCACGAGAAGGACTTTGGCCGCATGCTGGCCGGCATTGAGTCAGGCGACGCTGCATGGCTTCAGGTAGCAACTGCACTACACCCGTTCGCAGACGCTGGGGCGGCACTGTCACTCGACTACGCCGTTGCCCTGGCGCTGCCCAAAGCCCCGAGCAGGGTATTGGCGCTGGTGGGGCACGGATTTGCTGTGGATGACATTTGCACCTCGCCGTTCATTGAGCCAGAGCCGGGCATTGCCGAAGCCTATGAGCGGGAAGCACTCGCCGCACTTTCAACGGTCAAGGCTCCAGCACTCGCGCCTGTTGCGGCAGAGTGCTCCAAACGGGTCCGCCTGCCGGATGGGACCTAACAACTCATTCAAGCCGAAGCCGCGTCGCGGCTCGGCTTGGTTCACGCGTTAGAACGCATAGATCGTGCATCGGTTGATCAAAGCACTGTTTTGGATCTCAGACGTCCTTGCTTGGCTGCTACTTGCCATTTCTGCTGTCGTCACCGTCACGTACCCAGTCGCTGGTCCGGTTTGGGCGCGGATGGATCACCAGCAAATCGCCGTCACCTCAATCGTCGCCACCTGCCTTCTGTGGTTTTCCGTTGCACTCGGGGCCTACCTCATTACACGGCGGCACGCGCTGGGCATCCTGCTGATTACGGTTCCCGTGTTCGTAGCGGCTGAAGACTGGCTGGCCGGCTTAGCTCTGGCTGCCGTCATGGCATTAGTATTCGGCCTTCCGTTTCTGCTTGTTCTTTTTCGGGTGCGTCCTGGGGTACCAGGGACTGCGCCCTAACAATTCATTCAAGCCGAAGCCGCTTCGCGGCTCGGCTAAGTTCAGGCGTTAGGGGGCTTGATGACACACCACTGGCTGATCGCAGCAATAGCCCTAGTCGCTTCAGGCAGCACTGCAGCGTCGTGCGTTGTCGAGCCCTTAGAGCCACAGCTGCGAGCTGCACAAGTTGTGTACGTTGGCACTGTCGTAGAGTCGGCGCTGGCAATTCCCGCGACCGGGCTGAAAGATGGCAGTCGCTTGGATATCAGGCACACCGTCCAGCCGCAACGAGTGCTCAAGGGCGACCCAGACGCTGTGCCTGTCGTCGTCTCAGGCACCGTGTATTCGGACCCCGCATCTAATCACTCTTGGGAGCTTGCGGAGGCTGTGCAAGTATCTCCCGGAGATTCCATACTCGTCGTAGGGGAAGCCCAGGCACCGACACGTTTGGGCCTGTGCACACCATCGCGCCGCTGGGACTCCAAGGCCTCCGATGCCGTACGCACAGTTTTCGGACACGCTCCCTAACAATTCATTCAAGCCGAAACCGCTTTGCGGATCGGCCTAGTCAGGCGTTAGTCCGCATGAAATTTCCAGTACTTCTGGTAAGTGCCATTCTGTTCTGCTCGACCGCTTCGGCTTGCGAACCAGCCCTTGAAGGAGGCTGGCGTTCCGACGGCGACAGAACCATGGCCTTTGCCCGCGACAACGCAAAGCTTCAGCCACAGCAAGAGTCTTTCTTGACCGCGCTCATGGGGCACATGACCATGGAGTTTGGTGACGGGAAAGTAGAGCTCCGCTTTCCTGACTTGCAGGTTCCGGTTAAGGGCGAGCTCAAGCCATTTGCTGGCTTCGAGGAGAAAGGCTCTTACGACGTTCTTTTCTGCAATGACCGCATGGCCGTCATTCGCTCAACCCTAGACAACGGCGAGGACGACGTTGGGATTTACTATTTCGTTGGTCCCGATGAAATGTGGACGTACTTGGGCAGCAATAAGCCGGCAGTGCCGGACTTGCACTTGCGCGAGTACTTTAGGCGTACCCACTAGGGCCAACAATTCATCCAAGCCGAAGCCGCCTCGCGGCTCGGAACAATTCAGGTATTAGCTCTGAAGGGGAAGAGCACCGTGAGTCCAAAATCCTTTGTCTTGGCGGCCGCAGCCGTTCTATCGCTCGCCGCTGGTGCGATTGCCCAGTACTTCTATCCATATGCGCAGAGCAGCCCAGTCGATGTCTGCTTCACTATTCTGGGTGTAGCCCTCATTTTCGCCTGGTATCGGCTAGATACCACTCAGATTGGATATCGCCGCAGCCCTTGGTTGAACGCAGCGGTGATTGCGATCGCTATTGTTGGCCTTCCCTACTATTTCTTCCGCTCCCGCGGCCTAAAGCGCGGGCTTGTTGCGACTGGCTTGTTCTTACTCACAATCGTGTCGTCGGGCTTCCTAACTGCCCTGGGTAGCGCCGCCGTGTACCGGCTGCAGAGCTAACAATTCATCAAGCCGAAGCCGCTTCGCGGCTCGGCTTAATTCAGGCGCTAGGCCATGAGCACTACCGCAAATCTAGAGTGTCTGGCACAGCTTCTCGAGGCGGAGATGCCGCACGCCGCCTTTCAGCGTCGTGTAGGACCTGATGGGCCTGAGCTTGTCATTCGCTCACCATCTGACCAAGTAGGAGAGCTCGTCATAACTGACGACGGCGACGAGCTGACCGTGTGCATCGGCACGTTTACTCATAGCCATTGGGGCTGCTTCGACAGCACGCTGCCAGCCGAGCAACGGCCCGAGCAGGTGGCCAAGCCCGTCCTTGAGTTCATTAGCGCAATCTTGTCAGACAGGATCGAGTTCTTTGGCGCAAGCACGGGTGGCGGCTCCCGCCCTGTCGGCAAGCCGCGGGGCTGGCTGTCAAGGCTCATGTTCGGCTCTACTACATATCGTTGGTCCGGCCCGGTTTCCGGGTGAGCGCTGACAATTCACTCTCCAACCTTGGTCGCAGATACAGGCGTTGGGCACCATGGGGACTCCCTCTATTAATCCTGGCAATCTCTACGCCCCGCCGCGGTCGCAATCTGCCAAGGCTTTGCCTACGCCATCACTGAGGTGGCGCTTCTGGTTAACCTGCTTCGGCGCCGCGATTGTGCTGCCTGCACTGTTCTACAGTCTTAGCCCATCGGCTTGGCTCGGCACTTCTCTCGCCGTCTTGGCGTGGGCGCTGGCCGCGTACTGGATACTCATCCCATACCTTAGGCTTCGAGACCGCGCTGAGGCGCTGGATCTAACCTACATTGTCTGCATCGTGATCGGGGTTCCGCCCTGCACCGGATTAGCATTCATCCTGCTATTTGTTGCAATGGCAGTGATGGCGTTCTTCTTCGCCTCGGTCTTGTAGGGGGCTGGGATACCGCCTGACCATTCATTCAAGCCGAAGCCGCTTCGCGGCTCGGCATAATTCAAGCGTTGGGCCTCGCATGAACGACATCACGATCCGTGAGATTCAAGAGAACGACCACGCTGAGTGGCAGCGGCTTTGGGCGGGATATAACGCCTTCTATGGCCGGTCCGGCCCCACTGCTCTGCCAGCTGCCGTCGTGGAGACCACCTGGCAGCGCTTCTTCGATCCGTCGGAGCCCGTGCATGCGCTCGTGGCAGAAGCTGATGGCAAGCTCGTAGGCCTCGCGCACTATCTGTTCCATCGCAGCACGATTCAAATCCAGCCCTCGTGCTATCTGCAGGATCTGTATACCTCGGAAGAGTCGCGAGGTACCGGCGTCGGCCGCAAGTTGATTTTGGCGGTGTACGATCGCGCCTTGGCTGCGGGCTCGCCTAGGGTTTACTGGCAAACGCACGAGACCAACAGTGTTGCCATGCAGTTGTACGACAAGGTGGCCGAGCGCTCCGGCTTCATCGTTTACCGCAAGCTGCTTTAGCCGGCAGAGGGCGAGGCCGTACCGCGGGCGAGTCCCGGCATAATTCAGGCATCAGCACTCATGGGGGACTTCATGCGCCTTTTTGCAGCAATCGCCTTGGCGATCTTGCTCTCTTCCTGCTCGACCACGCCAACCAATTCCCAAGGCTGGATTGAACCGCTTGACGCGATCCGCGCGGCCAATGACGACCCGGATCATGGTGTCCGTGGCGAGTTCATCATCACCGTCAAAGCGCTGGATTCCTACAAGGACCGGTCGTTCTTGAACCCGGAGCAAGACTACCGAGACCAAAGAAATCTCACCATCAAGATGCCGACCGCAATGGTTCCGGACCTGGAACATCGCTTGGGCGTCAAGTTTCAAGAGCTCAAGAACCGCAGGCTGGTTGTCCTCGGCGTTGCCAAGCGCACCCGCATCGATTTCATCAGTGACGGTCGCCCGACGGGAAAGTACTACTTTCAAACCCACGTCCTGGTTGAGAGCCCCACTCAGATACGGTTTGCGGACTGAGCGCCAATAGTTCATTCGAGCCGAAGCCGCCTCGCGGCTCGGTTCAACTCAGGCTTTAGGCCACAAAAGAGAATTCCTCATGTTCGTTGTTCTGTTGACCTACACCCAGCCTTTGGCGGCAGTGGACGCACTGGTTCCTGAGCATCGCGAGTTTTTGCAACGTATGTATCAGGCGGGTACGTTTCTGCTTTCCGGCCGTAAAGAGCCGCGCGATGGCGGGGTCATTCTGGCCAATGCGGCGTCAGCTCAGGAGTTGAAGTCAGTTCTCGCCCAAGATCCGTTCCACGTCCACGGCGTGGCTAGCTACCAAGTCATCGAGTTTCTTCCATCCATGGCAGCGCCGGCGTTGCAGTCGCTGGTTTCGGCCTAAAATTCATTCATGCCCAAGCCGCTTCGCGGCTCGGCTAAATTCAGGCGTTAGCTGCTCGGGGGGAGCACATGGATCCAAAGCTCAAAGAGCTCGTTGGCCGTACCAATCTCGGGGAACTGATTCACCATAGCGCGCCCGAGGTCGATCTGAACCAGCCCGTAGACACCGTCGCGCCACCTAAAGCCGATGTGGCGCGATCTACCACAGACCCTCTTCAGATCAACTTCGCTACTGCCGACATCGCAGGCAAACTGCAGGATTCTCGAACCGGGAAAGGTGTAAAGGCATTTGCGTTGATCTTTCTCGGCGGCCCCATGACGATCTTCGGGCTTGGACTCATATTCATGGCATGGTCCAGCCCCACGACAAGTGCTGTTAGCGCCTACTTCTCGACCCTAATAGGCTTGGCTATAGCTGGATTCTGGCCATATGTCGTGTTCGCCAATCGTCGCAAGCAGTCGCGAAACAGCTGACGATTCATTCAAGCCGAGTCGCTTCGCGGCTCGGCTCAATTCAGGCCGAAGCTGCCACCGATGACAGTCCTAGTCCGCCAAGCACGAGAAACAGATGCTTCTGCCATCTGCGCCCTGCTGCGCACTGTGGTGCCTCTAATCCTTCCCGACCCGACGGCACCTGAGGCCGCATCCTTTCTAGCGAGCTTTGAGGCGCCAGCCGTCGCGGAACGCCTCGCTGCCCCGAATTACATCCATTTGATTGCGGAGAGCGGCCGCGATCTGCGTGGCTATATTGCGCTCCGGGATGGCCAGCACCTCTACCACTTGTTCGTGCGGCCCGAGTTTCATGGGCAAGGTATCAGCCGCCTGCTCTGGCAACACCTTCTTCAAGTCGCCGCCCCACGGGCGCTTACGGTAAATTCGTCCTTGCTTGCCGTTCCGGTCTACCGCAGCTTCGGCTTTGTTCCCAACGGTGAGCCGCAACTCCATTGCTGTCCACCTTACGTGCCCATGCTGTACGCAGGTGGCAGCTAGCGAGTCATTAGAGCCGAAGCCACTTCACGGCTTCACTTAATTCAGGTGTGAGCTTCTATCAAGGAGACGCGACATGACTTCCGAGTTCGTTCGCCAATTTCTTCTGTGGTCGCTAGTCACCAACTACGCAATTCTGCTCACTTGGTTCCTCGTCTTTCGCTTTGCTCGTGGCTGGCTTCGAAAGCTGCACGGGAAATGGTTCAACCTGTCGGATAGCGCATTCGACTCCATTCATTACGGCGGCATGGCGGTTTACAAGATCGGCATCCTGCTTTTCAATTTGGCGCCGCTCGTCGCAATATGTCTCACGGGCAATAAACAATGACCGATGCAAACCCCTATAGCCCGCCAGCCTCGCCAATAGCGGAAGCACCGCCACTGCCCCCTACTCCCCAGCGAGCGGCCAAGCCAAACATATTCAGTCGTTGCTGGCGCGGCACGGCCCGCCTATGGCAGGCCTATTGGCTGATAGGGATCGCCGGTCAAATCGCGTTCCTTGCAGCAGCGGCCGCTCTGGCGGTCGCTTGGTCCAGCGTGCTTTCCTCCTCTTCGCTCGGTTCGATTGCGCTGCTGGTACTGCTGCCCCTCTATTTGGGCTACCTGGTCTTCGCGTGGATCTGCATCTGGAGATGCGCGCACAACGTAGAGAACCCCGCATGGGGTGGGCTGGCCCGGGTTTCAGTAGGGTTTTCTGCGCTAAGCACAGCGATGAAGGCTTTCAGCGTTGCTCAAGCATCCGGGCTTTTAGGCTGACAATTCATCCAACCGGTAGTCGCTCGCGGCTCCGCCTAAACCAGGCGTCAACCCTTATGAAGAACATCGTGATTTTCATGCTGGCGCTTATCTGCAGTACGGCCCAAGCCGCGCAGGTGGGACTGCGCCGGGACCGACCGCTAACATGCCCCAAAGAAGTCCGTTCTACCGGGACACTCCTGATTGGTCTTGGCCCTCGGCACGGTAGCGAGCTGGCCATTGTCAGAAAGAGCGATGGTGCTCGTTTCGTCCTCGTCGCAAAGGACAAGATTCTCGACATGCCGTCTCCAGACTTCAAAAAGACCGTCCTATTTCAGTACTACGTCGATGCGGAGGTCGAGGCTACTGACGGCATTCGGCAGAAGATCTTCAACGCCCCTGGCGAGTTCCAAGTTATCGTGTCTGACGATGTAATGGCTGACAAAGGCGGACACCGGTGCACATTTCGGTTCACCGAATGACCTAAGACCTGAGGGCTAGCCGATGCGCTCATTGCTTTTAGCCGACTACTCGCTGGAAGCCTTCGGCGGACGCTTACTCAGTGGACCTTTTCACTGGATGGGCTGCCTCTCCATCAAGGTATCCGCATGGCGATGAACCACCCGCCAGCCTTCCGGCTCACGCCTGAAAATCGTGGTGACTCGGTAGTCCCGCTTGGCGTCCTCGGCCTGCCCGGAACGCCGGTAACGGATATGTTCGTACTGCACTATGTAGGCGAAGTCGCCGCTCGCCGTGGCCTGGACCTGCTCGATCGCTTTGGTTCCCTTGGTATCCAGGAATTGCGAGCTTGCCCAGCCAAGTCTGGCACTGACCTCTTTCCACCCTTTCGCGGTCGGACCGCCTGCTGCGCCGGATAGCGTCACATCGTCCGCGTGCGACCACAGGGCTCTGACCGCATCGGGTTGGCCGTTGTAGAACTGTGTCGCTGCCCCCGCATACTTGGCGAGCATGGCTTCCAGGTCGGCGTCATGAATCGGCTGTGCTGATTTATCGGCGGCTTGACTCACCTGGGATGCGATCACAAGCAGCGCGACCGACATTGCAGTCAGGAATGCTTTCACGGGCGATCTCCCGTTGTGGTGCGAATGAAGGGATTGCCGATGGGGCCTATGGCTGCAAACGACCTTCGATCGTGGTTTCGGTCACACATGACTAAGTGGGTCTTGGGCTGAGACCATCCCGCTAACTCAGCTAGGGCGCGGCGCCATGCCGCGCCCGGTCGTGTCGGCCTATCGACGGGACGGATGGGTGCGCGCCTGCCGCGATCGCGTAAGTCGGCGTCGCTGCAGCAACCGGTAGGCCGCCGGAATCACCACCATTGATAGCAACGGCGCGCTAAGCATGCCGCCTACCATCGGCGCGGCAATGCGTTGCATGACTTCCGAGCCGGCGCCGGTACCGATCAGGATCGGGAGCAGACCCGCCAGGATCACGGCCACGGTCATGGCCTTCGGTCGCACGCGTTGCACGGCGCCTTCGCGGATGGCGAAGTCCAGTTCGTCTTCGCCGGCATCGGGATTGATGGCGAGCTGTCGCTCCCAGGCGTGGCGCAGGTACAGGAGCATGATGATGCCAAACTCGGCGGCGACGCCGGCCAAAGCGATGAACCCGATCAGGGTCGCGACCGACACGGCGTGCCCCATCGCCCAGATCAGCCAGAGGCCGCCCACCAACGCGAGTGGCAGGCTGAGCATGATGATGGCGGCCTCAGAGGCGCGTCGGAACACCAGGTAGATCAGGCCGAAAATGATCATTAGGGTTGCCGGCACCACGATACGTAGACGCTCGCTGGCGCGCTTGAGGTACTCGTACTGTCCCGACCAGCTCACGGCGTAGCCGGCTGGCATCGGTACTTGCCTGGCGACCGCACGTTGCAGGTCGGCCACCACCGATCCCAGATCGCGGCCGGCCACGTCGACGTACACGTAGTTGGTCAAACGGGCGTTGTCGCTACGCAGCATCGGCGGGCCTTCGGTAACCCCAATCTCCGCCACCTGCCCCAGCGTCAGTTGCATGCCATTGGGCGCGAGCAGCGGGACCTGCGTGAGCGCCGCCGACGAATCGCGCACCGTGCGCGGATAGCGCACCACCACCGGATAACGCTCGCGGCCCTGGATGGTTTCCGCGACCGGCTCGCCGCCGATTACCGTGGCGATCAGGCGTTGTACTTCGGCCTGGCTCAACCCGTAGCGCGCCGCGACGTCGGGCTTCACCTTCACGTCGAGGTAGCGCCCTCCGGTGATGCGTTCGGCCAGTGCCGAGCTCACGCCGGGCACGGTGCGCGCGACCTGTTCGATGCGGTCGCTAAGTTGCGCCAGCACCGCGATGTCCGACCCGCTCACCTTGATGCCGATCGGACTCTTGATGCCCGTCGCCAGCATGTCGATGCGGTTTCGAATCGGCGGCACGAACAGGTTCGTCAGGCCCGGCACCTTGACCGCGCGATCGAGCTCCTCGCGCAGCTTCTCGGGCGTCATGCCCGGTCGCCATTGGCTGCGCGGCTTGAACGTTATCGTGGTCTCGAACATCTCCAACGGCGCGGGATCGGTCGCGGTCTCAGCGCGGCCCGCCTTGCCGAAGACGTGATCCACTTCGGGCACCGTCTTGAGCATGCGGTCAGTCAGCTGCAGCAACTGGCTCGCCTTGCCGGCCGACAGGCCGGGCAGCGCCGAGGGCATGTACAGCAGAGTCCCCTCCTCCAGGGGTGGCATGAACTCGCTGCCCAGGCGCAGCAGCGGCATCACGCTCAACAGCAGCAACACGCCGGCCAGCGCCAGCGTTGCCCCCGGGAAGCGCAGCACTGCATCCAGTACGGGGCGATAGAGCGCGATCAGGGCGCGGTTGAGCGGATTGTCTTTTTCGGCGCGAATGTGGCCGCGGATCAGGTAGCCCATCAGCACCGGGATCAGCGTGATCGCCAAACCGGCCGCGGCCGCCATCGCGTAGGTTTTGGTGTAGGCCAGAGGCGAGAACAACCTGCCTTCCTGCGCCTGCAACGCGAACACCGGTACGAACGACAGCGTTATGACCAACAGGCTGACGAACAACGCCGGGCCGACTTCACTCGCGGAATCCGCCATCAGTTGCCAGCGCTCGCCGGCGTCCGGTTCCCGGCTGCGTTCCTCGCGGAACTGCTCCAGGTGCTTGTGCGCGTTCTCGATCATCACCACGGCCGCATCGACCATGGCGCCGATGGCGATTGCGATCCCGCCCAGCGACAGCAGGTTCGCGGTCATGCCCTGGTAGTGCATCACGGTGAACGCGGCGAGCACGCCCAGGGGCAAGGTGATCACCGCGACCAGCGAGGAACGCACGTGCCACAGGAACAGTGCGCACACCAGTGCAACGACGAGGAACTCTTCGCCCAACTTGCGGGTGAGGTTGTGCACGGCTTCGAGGATGAGTTCGGAGCGGTCGTAGGTCGGCACGATCTCCACGCCAGGCGGCAGGCTCGCCTTCAGATCCGCCAGCTTGGCTTTTACCGCCTCGATCGCGGCCAGGGCGCTCTTGCCCGAGCGCAGGATTATCACGCCGCCGGCAACTTCTCCCTCTCCGTCCAGCTCTGTGATCCCGCGCCGCAAAGTGGGGCCGCGCTGCACGGACGCAACGTCCTGCAGCAGGACCGGCACGCCGTCGGCGCCGGTAGCGACCGGTACACGCTCAAAGTCGCCGCGCGAACGCAGGTAGCCCTCGCTACGTACGATGAACTCGGCTTCGCCCTGTTCGATTACCGAACCGCCGGTGGCGCCGTTGGCCGCTTGAATGGCCGCGGTCAGCTGGTTGATGGTGATGCCGCGGGCGGCTAACGCCTGCGGATCCGGTGTGATCTGCCAGGCTTGCACCATGCCGCCAACGCTCGCGACTTCGGCCACGTCGGGCACGGTCTTGAGGTCGTAGCGCAAGAACCAGTCCTGCAGGGCGCGCAATTGCCCCAGGTCATGCCGACCGGTGCGATCGACCAACGCGTACTCGTAGATCCAGCCCAGGCCCGTAGCATCCGGCCCGATCGCCGGACTGACTTGCGCCGGCAAGCGATCGCGCACCTGACTCAGGTACTCGAGCACGCGCGAGCGCGCCCAGTACAAGTCGGTCTTGTCGTCGAACAGCACGTAGACGAACGAGTCGCCGAAGAACGAGAAGCCGCGCACCGCCTTGACGCCCGGCACCGACAGCATCGTCGTGGTCAGCGGATAGGTGACTTGGTCCTCGACGATGCGTGGTGTCTGTCCGGGCCATTCGGTGCGGATGATGACCTGGGTGTCGGAGAGGTCGGGCAAGGCGTCGAGCGGTGTGTGCGCCACCGACCAGAGGCCCAGCACGGCGAGCGCGATCGCGGCGACCAGCACGAACAGCCGATTGGCGATCGAGGCGCGGATGATGCCGGCGATCATGGCTTCGCCTCCGCGGTGGGCACGTCGCGGATAGTGCAATCCGTACCCGCCTCCGGCGCGAACTTCGGTACCAGCGCCATGTCCATGTAGGGCGACTTGCCTGGCTTGTCGAAGTGCTGGTCCGGCATCATCGGGTCGTACCAATAGAGGACCGGGCATGTCCGCGCTGCGGCGCGGGGCGCAGCCGGCGGTGCCATTTCGGGCATGCCAGGCATGACCTCGCTGGGCATCTGTGCCGCTTCATCGGGAGCCGTCGTCTGGGCACCTGCATTGAGACGTTCGAGCGCTCCTGAAAGGTTGGCTTCCGAGTCGATCAGGAACTGTCCCGAGGCCACGATGCGCTCGCCGCCTCTCAGCCCGGCGAGAATTTCCGTCATGCCCTCGCTGCTGCGCCCGGTCTCCACGCGCACGGGCCGGAAGGTGTTGTCGGCGCTGAGCACGATCACTCGCGCCTGTGTTCCGGCGCCGATCAATGCATCCGTTGGGACCAGGGGACGTTCGATCCCGGCCGCGGGTTTCAAAATGACCTGCGCGAACATGCCTGGCGCGAGCGCACCGGCCGGGTTCTCCAGCACAATGCGTGCCCGCTGTGTACGACTGGTCATGTCGACCTGCGGAAGCAATGTTTCGACGCGACCGTGAAATGTTTCGCCCGGCACTGCGTCGACGGTCGCGACCACCGGCGTTCCCGCCTTGATGCCTGCGACACCCGCTTGCGGAATGGCCGCTTCGAGCCAGACCGTGCGAGTGCCGTTGATGCGGAACAGCAGCGTGCCCATCGCTGCGGACTGTCCTTCGCGCGCACCGATCTCGCTGACCACGCCGGTCACCGGCGACGTCAACGTGACGCGGTCGCCACGCGTACCGCTCCCCGCGGGCAGTCCCAACGCCCGCAGGCGTTCGTGAGCGGCCGATTGCAAGTCACGCGCCGCCGCGGAGTGCGCGCCACCCAAGGCGCGTGCTTCCGCGATGGCGGTGTTCCAACTTGGCGCGATGAGGCTGGCCAATGGTTGTCCGGCGCGCACCGGCTCGAACGGGGCGCGCACGTGCAGATGTTCGACGATGGCATCGACGCGAGCACTCACGATGCGTTCCTGACGCAAATCCCAAGCGATCGTGCCGGGCACGCGGATCGCGCTTTGCAGCTGGCCGCGCTTTACTTCGACCGTACGAATGCCCAAGTTCTGCCGCACGCCGGGTGCAATCGCAACGCCGCCAGCGCTCGCCTCATCGGCGTACTTCGGCACCATCTGCATGTCCATGAAGGGCGATTTGCCCGGTTTGTCGAAGTGCTGGCCTGGCACCATCGGGTCGTACCAGTACAGAACCTTGCGGTCGCCGGAAGCCGCGCCTGCAGTGGTGGACGCGCTATCGCGCGAGCGTCCCAATAAGTAGCCGAGGCCAGCGGCGCCCAGCAGTGCAACCAGCACCGCGGCAATCACGATGAAACGATGGGAGCGGGTCATGGCTGTGCCTCCGTCGGCAGCAGGAAGGCCAATGCGGCCCAGGCGCGCCCCAGTTCGCCGAGGTGCTCGGCGTGGGCGAGATGGACATCGAGTTCGTCGCGACGGGCGTTGAGCCACGGCTGCAAGTCGCCGCCGGCGCGGTAGGCGGCAAGCGTCGTCATGCTGCGATCCTGCGCGAGCGGCAGCAGCGAGTCTTCATGCAACGCGACTTGCCGCTTCAACCCTTCCCATCGGGCAAGATCGGCGCGGATGCGCGCAGCTTCCTGACGGCGCAGGTCTTCGCGGCTGGCGAGCGCGGCTTGATAGTCGGCCTCACGCGCGGCAACGCCGCGGTCCTGCCGGTTGCGCGTGAACAACGGCAGACCGATGCCGACCTCGAACAGGAGCATGTCGCTGCGCTCGCCCGAACGCTGGCCGTACGAGGCGCCCACGGTCCAATCCGGGCGCTTGTCGGCGCGGGCTATGTCTATAGCGGCCGCAGCCGTTTCGACCTGCGCGGTAGCCGGCAGCAAAGGTGCCAACCGATCGACCGCGGCGAGCAGTTCGGCTTCCGACACCGGCAACGCGTTGAAGTTGGGCGCGGTATCGCTGACCTCGACCGCGGCATCGCCAAGCCAACGCGCCAGGCCGGCTTGCGCGGCCTTCTTCTCTGCACGCGCCGCTTCGATGCGGTTATCCAACTCCAACAGCGCGGCCTGGGTGGCCAGTGCATCGCTTATCGCTTCGCCGCCGCTGCCCATGCGGACCTTGGACACATTGGCGGCCAATGCCGCCTGTTCCCGCAGCTTTTGCAGCGCCGTCAATTCGCGCTGCGCCGCCCACACGGCGATCCATGCTTCGGCGACGGCGCGGCGCACGCTAAGCCCTTCGGCCTCGGCCTGCGCCTTCGCCTCATCGATCTGGCGGGCCGCGAAGGATCGACGTGCCGAGCGCTTCGCCCGCGACGGAATTTCCTGCCGCAAGCCGATCTTCTTCATGGTCATGTCGTCGACGCGTGTATCGAAAGCGTCGCTGCCGGTGACCGGCAGGTTGTCGATGCCGACGGTGAGCATCGGGTCGGGCAAGGCGCCGGCGCGCGCCGCTTCTTCCTGCGCCGCCGAGATGCCGGCACGACGTGCTTCCAGCATCGGGGCACGTTCACCGGCGAGGCGCACGGCCTCGGGCAACGTGAAAATGGGGGACGCGGCCCAGGCCGCAAGCGGCGCCACTAAGACGGCGACGCACAAAGTCCGGGCCAGCATGCGCATGTAAGCGCGCCGGGACCGGCAACGATCAGAACGGGAGTTCATGACACCTCCGAAACGGACATGGCAACGCGCACGGCACATCGGCGCCGGCGCGAATTCGCTACGTCGTTTCGGGGGCTAGATCAGAAGACTGCAAAAACGCAGCCGTGGAGGCGGATCGGATTGCGCGATCGGCACGTCGGACTGAACGGCGACGTGGGAGATCGGCTGCACGTACACCGGCGCGAGGATGAGCGCCGGCAGGGCCAAGGGCGGAACCGTCAGCTTGACCACGTCGACTGCGACCGAATGGTCCGGGCTGCAATGCTTCTGGCACAGGGCCGGATTGTCCTGCTTCTGCGCCATACCCATCTCGGCGCAGTGCTCGGACATCGCCTTGGTTTCGGCGGGCATCTGCTCCATCGGACACAGGTACGCGGCCAACGCCGCCTGCTGGAACAGCAGGCAGATGATCACCAGGGTGGCGATCTGCAGGCGGTGGCGGGTGCGCCGGGTCATGGGACGGGATGGTACTCCTGGAATTGGCGGCGTATGAAATTCCCGGCCGCCGCATATCGCCTTGGAGCAGGCGCCGGACGAGGAAGTTCCGAACGTTGGGTACGGGCCGTACTATGCCCCCATGCTCAGCGCCTCAGCCAAATCACCATTGACCGCCATCGTGGGGGCCAGCCTCGCCAACCTGACCGCATTGGATGCCTGGCGCCTCTGGTTCAGCCTGGCCACGCTGGCGTGCGACGCGGGGTTCCCAGCAAGAGCGAGGGCGAACGGTGGCTGAGTTGCAACTGCAGAGCATCCTGACCTGCCCGCAATGCGGGCATCAGAGTACGGAGACCATGCCGACAACGGCTTGTCAGTTCTTCTACGAGTGCACTGGCTGCGGTGCGGTGCTGCATCCGAAGCAGGGAGACTGCTGCGTCTTCTGCTCTTACGGCACGGTTGCTTGTCCTCCCATCCAACAACAGAAACCTTGTTGCGGATAGGGATCAGCACTCATGTCACTGCAAACGCAAAGACCCTTGGCAGCCGCGTTCGACTGCATCGCCGATGGCTCGATCGAGAAGACAAAGCAGATCCTTGTCGCCCATCCGGAGCTCGTCAACGCTCACACCTTCTTTGCGGGCGGGACCCTGCTCCACTACGCTGCCGCCAAATCAAGCGCAGAAATGATCGAGCTGCTGGTCGATCTCGGCTTCCATGTCAATTTGCCAGGCAAAACCTTTCAAGACTCCGCACTTCATTCGGCGTGTTGCAACGGCCGCTTGGAAAATGTCGTAGCACTACTTCGCCTCGGGGCGTCCATAGAGCAGAAGGCCTCGTACAACGATCCGGTATTTGGCGCGGTAATTGGCAAGCGCCCGGATATCGTCGAGATTCTTTTCCGCGCCGGCGCTGACCTTGCGCAGCGCTACACCCTGGAGAGCGGCGACAACGTTGATTCGTACGAGTTCGCCGTTCTCAAGGGTGCGCACGAATGCGCAGAAACGATCGCAAAGCTTTCCGGCAGGCTAGTTCATTGACGCGAAGGCCTACCCATTCATTCGCCACGCCCGCTGCGGGTACCTCATCAGGTTGCCCTGCTCGCCATGGGCCGAGAATCCTCCTTCGTGGAGCAGGCTGCGCGCGATCTGGTTCACCGCCACCCGCAGTTCCGCTACCGCGGTGATCTCCCACAGCCCTGAACGCAGCAGCGGGCCGACCGCATAGAGTCCTTCGACGGGCTGTCCGGCGCGATCGACGACATTGAAGTGCTCGGTGGTCTGCAGTCCCAGGCCCAGCGGATCGGCGGCGAGCAGACCCGCTTCGCGCAGGTTGGAGATCAGTGGGTCGGGCGTGCGTTCGACGTCGGTATCCAGGCCGGTTGCGCGGATCAGTACGTCGTAGCGCTCGACACTGACTTCGCTGCGACCGCGTTCGCGAATGGAGACGGCGATGGCGCCATCGCGCCGGCGTGCGCGGAGCAGGCGCCCTGCGCTGACGCGCAGTTGCCCGCTGTGGAGCAGGGTCTCGATTTCCTCCGCTACCGCGGGCGCGATGCGATGGCGGACGCGTTCCCAGTAAGGCCGCACATGGCGGAGAAAGCGGGCGCGGTCGGGCATGGGCAGGCCGCGCCAGAAGTCCTGCAGATACGGCCGCACCGCGTCCACCAGGCTGCGCCAGTCGGGCACGACCTGGGCGAGACTTCTCAGCTTGCTGAGCAAAAGACGCAGGTCGCGTTGATTGAGCGCATGCAGGATGGCGGGCGGCAGCGAGATCGGCGGGGACGGCTCTTCGCTATGTGCGCACGGGAGCAGGCCATGGCGCGAAAGCGCGTGAATCGGCCCGGTATGGCCGCGTCTGCGCAAGGTGACCACGACATCCGCCATGGTCAGCCCCGTGCCGACGATGAGGACGCTGGCCTCGGTGTCGATTCGATCGATCGCGCCCTCGCGCCAGGGCCACGCCACGTAGCTGGGATGCACCGTCAGCGCAGGACCCACGCCCGCCAGCGCCTGCGGCGGTAAGGCGCCGATCGCCAGTACGACCTGATCGCTCAACTGCGCGCCGCCATCGGCGAAATGCAGACGGAAGCCGCGATCGAGACGCTCGACCGCGATGACCTCCTGTTCGACGCAGGCCAGCGTGGCTTCGGTCAATTCGGAGGCGGCGGCCAGGCGCGCACGCAGGTACTCGCCGTAAGCCAGCCGCGGCAGGAAGCGATCCCGCGCCGCGGACGTGAGACAAAGCCAGTCGGCGAAGTCGCCGGGGATCTCGGCCTTCAGTCCGAGTTGGCGCGCACGCACATTGAGCAGATGTTCGGGCCGGGCATCGCCGTAGGCGACGCCGCGGGCGAAATTGCCGTTGATACCGACCAGACAGATATCCACTTGCGGCTTGGCATTGCGTGCCAGTTCGATGGCGAGGGCGCTGCCGCAGAATCCAGCACCGATGATGGTGATGCGCATGTAAGGCCTCCGTTGCGATGCGGGGCCATTAGATCGGCGCGGATTCGAAATGGGGTAAACAGAGAGTTATCCGGCAATGTCGGCTTGGCAGTTCGACATGCCCGCGGAGCATGAGCAGGCGTGAAGAATTTCGTGATGCAACATTGCCAAGGAGACGGTCGAAGCGGTTCAATCGCTGCTCTTGAGGAGAGTCCGTCGTGGCCCAGCCAGCCCTCTTTGCGCCGATCAACATCGGCCAGCTCCAGTTAGCCAATCGCATCGTCATTGCACCGATGTGCCAGTACTCCGCGGAGGACGGGTGCATGAACGACTGGCATCTGATCCATCTGGGACAACTCGCACTGTCGGGAGCGGCGCTGCTGACGATCGAGGCGACAGCGGTCGTCCCGGAAGGCCGGATCAGCTATGCCGACGTCGGGCTATGGAACGACCAGACGCAGGCCGCGTTGGGTCGCACCCTCGATGGCATTCGCCGATGGTCGGACATGCCCATCGCCATCCAGTTGAGCCACGCGGGCCGGAAGGCTTCGGTCGAGGTTCCGTGGAAGGGCGGCGAACAATTCGCTCCGCACAGCGCGCTGGGATGGCAGACGGTCGCGCCCTCCCCTATTCCCTACAAGGACGGGCAAGCGGCGCCGAATGCCTTGAGCCGCCAGGACCTGCGCGACATCAGGGACGCCTTTGCGCGCGCCGCCGTGCGTGCCGCGAACGTGGGCGTCGATGCGATCCAGCTGCATGCCGCGCACGGCTATCTGCTGCATCAATTCCTTTCGCCGCTGTCCAACGCACGCGAAGACGAGTACGGAGGTTCGCTGGAAAACCGGATGCGCTTCCCGCTCGAGGTTTTCGCTGCGGTGAGGGATGCGTTCCCCGCGGAACGAGCCGTGTCCGTGCGCGTTTCGGGAACCGACTGGGTCGACGGCGGCTGGGACCTGCCGCAAACGCTCGCCTTCGCCCAACAGCTGGAGCAGCACGGGTGCAGCGTCATCCACGTGTCCAGCGGTGGCCTGCATCCTGCGCAGGCGATTCCCGTCGGGCCGAGTTACCAGGTTCCGTTGGCGCGTGCGGTGAAGAGCGCCGTCAAGATCCCAGTCGTCGCGGTGGGATTGATCACGAGTTATGAGCAAGCCGAAGCCATCATCGGCAACGGCGACGCTGACATGGTCGCGCTCGCCCGCACCATTCTGTACGACCCTCGCTGGCCCTGGCACGCCGCGGCGCATCTGGGAGCGACGGTCAAAGCGCCGGATCAGTACCTTCGGTGCCAGCCGCAGAGGTACCGGCATCTGTTTAGCCATCAGGCCCGCCAGACATAGAGAAGGCCCAGTCTTCGAGGTTTGATCCTCTACTCGGCTGAGCCTTCCGTGCCGGAGTTATTACAGCGAGTTTTCAGGCTCGTCGCTTGTTCTCCGACGCCTGCGAGGTTAGCGCGACGGTTGTTATTGCAGGATCAAGACAGCCGTGTCGCGTGCGGTAGCACCCGATACGGCCATTCAGCCAGCAAACCGGCCGGCGCCCATGATGCCCAGGCAGGCGGCGACGAGGAGCAGCACCAGCGCGATACCGCTGGCCCAGGCGAGCACGACGCCCAGCACCGCCCTCCACTCTCGACGGCGGGCGAAATACGCCATCAGCGCCAGGGTCGGCGCAAACAGCAGTACCAGCCAAAGCACGCCTTCGAGGAAGCCGCCCCCCATCGAGCCGCCCATCGAAATGAAGCGGGAAAACAGCGGGAACGCTACGCCCGTCCACAGGAAGGTGAATGCGATCGCAGCCCAGCCCCAGCCGAAGCCGCGCCATAGCGGACTGCGCGCCGGCCGCGCGATGCCGCCATTGCTTGGGCGGGAGGCCGGCGGTTCGTAGGGCGAATTCATGCGTCGACCTCGGCGGTGTCCGGTTGCGCCTGCGCAGGCGCGGGGCGGATTTCGTCGCGCAAGCGCTGCAGGCGCTGCGCCTGTTCGTCGCGATAGAACAGGTTGTAGGTGTCGAATGGGATGATGCGACCGTCGGGCTGGGCGATATGCACGCAGCTCTTCTTCACCGCACGCAGGTCGAAACTGTGCGCGTCGATGAACTGCATGATCAGCACGCGGAACACGTTGCGGTAGGTCCAGTCCTGCGGCGCCTGCACCTGCGGAAGGCAGCACAACAGATCGGACAGCGAACAGGCCTGCGATTCGGGCGAGTGGTTGGTGGCGAACAACTCGAACACCTTGGCCCGCAGGCCTTCGTCGCGTTCCACGACTATGGTGTTGCGTCCGGCCTCGACCAGCGTCTTCGGACTGACGAAGCGCGTGAGCGGCACCACGTCGTTGCCGAGTTTGAGCGCATAAGCCATCGCCAGGCAGTCTGGATTGCACGGCACCGGGATCAGGTCGTCGGGCGTGAAGCGCGGCGTCTGTTCGAGGATGCGGCGACGTACTTCGCTCAAGGTCAGGCGGTGTTTCGCCGGATCGAAATTCTCATTGCGCCCGGCGTCCTGGATCGGCTGGAAGGTCACCCCGCGCACGCAAGGCTGCTGCAGGGCGAAGTCGATGATCTCGCCGAGTTCGCCGTCGTTGAGTCCCTTCTTGACGGTGACCACCAGGGTGGTCGAAATGTCGTGGCGGTTGAGGTGTTCCAATGCGCGCAAACGGATGTCGCGCAGGCGCGCCCCGCGCAGTTCCTGGTGCACCTCGTCGCGCAGCGAGTCGAACTGCAGGTACAGCTCGAACCCGGGCTGGTATTGCGCCAGCCTCGCGGCGAACTCGGGCTCCTTGGCGATGCGCAGGCCGTTGGTGTTGACCATCAGGTGGCGGATCGGCCGGCGCCGCGCGGCGTCGAGTACTTCGAAGAACTGCGGATGCAGCGTCGGCTCGCCGCCCGAGAGTTGCACCACGTCGGGTTCGCCTTCGTTGGCGACCACGGCATCGAGCATGCGTTCGATCGTGGCGAGGTCGCGGAAGCCGCTGCGGTGCGGGCCGGAACCGGCATAGCACACGGGGCACTTGAGATTGCAGTGGTCGGTGAGCTCGACCAGGGTGAGGCAGCTGTGCTGCATGTGCTCCGGGCACAGCCCGCAGTCATAGGGGCAGCCCCAGTGCTGCGGCGTGTTGAAGCGCAACGGCATCTCCGGCGCCTTGATGAACACTTCGCGCGCCTTGCGGTAGTACGCGGCATCGTCGGCGATCAGCACGCGCTCGCGGCCGTGCTCGGGGCACCACTTCTCCAGGAAGACGTCGTCGCCCTTGATCAGGATCTTCGCTTCCACGCGGCGCAGGCAGGTCGCGCAGATCGACACCGCGCTGTCGTAGAACAGATACGGCCGCACCTTCCCTGTCATCGCAGCATCGCCCTCCCCAGGCGCGGAATGTCGCGAGCGTAATACAGCAGGCCGGCCAGGCACAGCAGCTGCAGGCCCGATACCAGGCCCAGGTAGGCGGTCGGCATCGGCTTGAGGAAATCCAGCAGCAGTCGGAATGTCAGGTACGACGCGAGGAACAGGCGGAAGGCATCGCCTTCCCGCACGAAGCGATCGCGACCGCGCCACAGCACGGCGCCCAGCACGGCCAGGAAGAGGATTTCGTACAGCGGCGCCGGATGCCGCGGCACGCCGTCGCCGAAATCGACACCCCAGGGCAGCGCGGTCGGTGCGCCCGCGGTGCCGTCAGACAATGCCGTCAGCAGGCAGCCGATGCGTCCGATCAGCATCGCCAACAGCAGCGCGGGCCACATCAGATCGCCGGTCGAGCGCTGCACGCCAGCCACGCGCTTGCCGGTTTCCACGCCCACCAGCCCACCCAGAAGCGCGCCGACGATGGACTTGCCGCCGAGCAGTGCGCGCCAGTCGGGAAACTGCGCGAATGCCGTGCCGGGATCGTAGAGCCAATACGCGATTTTCGAACCCAGCGCGGCGCCCATGGCCGCGAACACGATCACGATCAGATTGCGGTCGCGATCGGCGAGCGCATAACCCGGCGCGCGTCGCCGCAAGGCCAGATAGAAACGGAAGCCGACCGTATAGGCCAGCACCTCGAACACCCAGTGCACCCACGCGGGCTGCTGGAAGAGATTCACGCCCAGGGCCACCAGCCGCGGCCGGTCTGCGCGTAGCGATCGGCGGCGCGTTCGAAGCGGTTGCGCGCGCTGATGCCGCCGCAGGCCAGGTACAGCGGGAGAAACAACAGGCCCAGCGCCATGTACTGGTAGACATGCGCGCGTTCGTGATCGGCGAGGACGATCGGGGCTTCCTCGCGATGCCCCGCGCGATGCGCATAGGTCACGCAGGTCGAATCCAATGTGTAGCCCGTATGCAGGATCACGTTGCCCAAGGTGAGCGCGCCGCCCGGCCCCCAGGGCCAGTGGTGGAACACGATCGCCAGATCGCGCGGGCGCCAATGCGCGTGTGCGCCGAAGGCGAGGCCTGCCGTGCCGGCGACCAGCCCCAGGACCGTATTGGGCAGCGCCCACACCGCACCGAGCACGAGCACGGCGCCGCGCAGAACGTTCGCCGGTAACGCTGGGCTCAAGTGCCCTCTTCCGGGATCAGCAGCCAGAGGATCAGGTAAACGATGATGCCGGGGAACGCGGCGGACACCACCGACAACAGCACGTACAGCACGCGCACCAGCGTCGAGTTCCAGCCGAAGCGCTGGGCGATGCCGCCCATCACTCCGGCGAGCATGCGGTCGTGCCGCGAGCGGGACAGCGTGCGTGGAGCGTTCATGGATCCCTCCTCCGATTGCCTGCGAGTCTAGCGTGGCCTCAACGCGGCCTGGGCCGCTGTCTTTCGCATTTCGAGCAAGCGCGCACGCAACCACTGCGCCGAGGGCACGACGGGATGCCCCGGGCAGCGGACCTGGTAGGCGCGGCCGGTCATGCTGCTCTGCGAACCCGCGAGCGCGATGAACTGCTCGGCATTGGCGACCTTGTCGCGCTCGCGCAGCCAATCGTACTTTCGGCGCAGGTGCTCCTGCGCCTTCGCCGACGGATACCAGGTGCCGTTGCGCTGGAACTCGCAACCGGAGCCGCCCAGCGCCGCGATCAGCTGATCGATCTCGCGCGCCGCGGCGGGCGGCGGTGCGGAAACAGCCGGCAGCGACAGCAGCAAGCCGGCCAGCAAGGCGAACGAGAGGGTTGTGCGGGGACGATTCATGCGCGAAGCCTGAGGGCGGCGAGCTGAACCCAATATCAAACGCCTACCGCGACCGCTGCGCCAGCCAGTCGTGGATCGCCGACGGTACTTCGCGCTGGGCACGGCTCGACACGTAGATGCCGATGTGGCCGCCCTTGAACGACAGCTCGCTGTAGTCCTCGGTGCCGACGAGATCCTTCAGCGCCTTCGACGCCGCCGGCGGCACCAGATGGTCCTGTTCGGCGAAGATGTTCAGTACCGGCATGTCGACGTAATGCAGGTCCACCGCGCGATCGCCGATCTGGATGCCGCCGTTGACGAAGCCGTTGCGCTGGTAGAACTGCGACACGAACTGGCGGAAGGCCTCGCCGGCCTGGTCGGGCGAATCGAAGATCCACTTCTCCATGCGCAGGAAGTCTTCCAGCGCCTGCTTGTTGTCGAGGATGTCGACCATGCCGACGTACTTCTGCACGAACAGGCGCCAGGGCTTGAGCGTGAGGTAGGTCCAGTTCATCAGGTCGGCCGGCACGTTGCCGAGCGTGTCGACGAACGTGTCCACGTCCAGGCAACGCACCCAGTTCGACAGCATGTTGTCATCGCTGTGGAAATCCACCGGCGTGACCATGGTGACGAGGTTGCGGATCTTCTTCGGGTTCAACGCGGCGTAGCACAGCGAGAACGCGCCGCCCTGGCAGATGCCGAGCAGGTTGATCGCGTCCATCCGGTAGGTACGGCGCAGGTGATCGACGGCGCCGCCGAGGAAACGCTGGATGTAGTCCTCGAGATCGAGATAGCGATCCGAACGGTCGGGATAGCCCCAGTCGAGCACGTACACGTCCTCGCCGCGTTCGAGCAGGCCGCGCACGATCGACTTGTCGCTCTGCAGGTCGACCATGTACGGCCGGTTCACCAGCGCGTAGCTGATCAGCAGCGGAACCTTGGCGGTCGGTGCCTTCTCGCCCTTGAAGCGGTACAGCGCCACCTTGCCGTCGCGCCAGACTTCCTCGCGCGCGGTGGCGCCGTAGTGGACGTCGTCGACTTCGTGCAGCGTGTCCAGGCCGGCGCGCAGCTTGGCCTGCATCTGCATCGCTTCCTGCGCCAGGGATTCGGGCGTGAAGTTGAACGGACCGTGCAAGTCGGGGCGGTTCATGCGCGTGCTCCCTTCTTGGCCGGCGCCTTCTTGGTCGCGGCCTTCTTCGGTGCCGCGGCAGCCGCGGGCGCATCGTCCGTCGCGGATGGCGCGGCGGTGCGTTCCTGCAGCGCGTCGCGCACGCGGCGCAATTCACGCTCGAGCTGGACGATCTTGCGATGCGCGGCGTCGATCTCGGTGCGCGTGGGTATGCCGAGCTGACCGCAGTACTGTTCGACTTCGCGCTGCAGTCCGGCGCGCACCTTCATCTGCGCATTGAGCAGGTCGCCGTAGGTCTCGCGGAAACGCGGCGACAGCGCGATCTCGGCATAGGCGTCCTCGGCAGCGTCGATCCACAGGTCGAACAGCGCGCGTGCGGAGGTGAGCTGGCGGCCGGGCTCGCTGCGCTCGGCCAGCTTGTCTTCAAAGCGGCGGAAGGCGGATTGCGTGGCTTCGGCCATCAGCGCGTTGTAGGCGTTGCTCTTTTCCTGGTAGTCCAACTGCGCCTGCGCGAGCGACTGCCAGCGCTCCTGGTGTTCGCGCGCGAAACCGAACGCGGGCAGGCCCAACCAGCTGCGTCCGTCGCGCTGGAAGGACTGCAGCATCGGCGCCATCTGCTCCATCCACTGGTCGACGCCATGCTGGCCCGGACCCGGCATGCCCTTGAACATGTCGGCGAAGGCATTGGGCGCATTCGCGCCCAGCATGCGCTGCCAGGCGGTAGCGATGTCGCCAGGCTGGGCCTGCGTGCCGGCGAACTGCGCGGCCAGTTGCTGCATCTGGCCCATCCACTGCTGCGCCTGCGAGTTGAAGCGGTTGACCGCGTCTTCGGCACCGGTGGTGGGACGCGCCGCGGCCGCGCCCTTGGCGAGCTGCGACCACCAGCCCAAGGCATCGTTCCAGTTGGGCACGGCCGGTTGTGCGGGCGTGGCACCGGTGCGCATCGCGTCGCCCCATGCGCTCCAGTACTGGCGCGCGAGCTGTTCGAAATCGTCAAATCCGCTGGCCATCACGTTCCTCCGTCAAGGCCACGGATCATAACGCCCTGGTTGTTGCAGTGATTCATTAACGCGGGCGGTTCCTTCTCCCCGCCTGCGGGGAGAAGGTGGCGCGTAGCGCCGGATGAGGGGCGGCGAGCGCAGCGAGCTGACGGATCCCTAGGGCTTGGGAATACGCAGGGTCTTGCTGATCATCAGCGAGCCCGACAGCGCGAACAGCAGCACCAGCGGGTGGAATTGCCACGGGCCCAGCTGGGTCATGCCCAGCCACAGGTTCGGGCCGAGCGCGCCCTGCCACGCGGCGACGGCCAGCACCACCACCAGCAGCAGGCTGGTCGGGATCGGCGTGCCCTCGAAGTACTTGACCTTGTCGCCGCCGCCGGCCAATTGCTCGGCGGTGACGTTGTAGCGCGCCAGGCGGCTGACGCCGCAACCGACGAAGTAGCTCAGCACGATCCAGTCCCAGCCGCCCTGCAGCCCGCAGGCATAGGCCAGCGCCGCGGGCGCGACGCCGAAGGAGATCACGTCGGCCAGCGAATCCAGTTCGCGCCCCAGAGTCGACGAGGCCTGCCGCCAGCGCGCCACGCGGCCATCGAGCGCGTCGAAGACGAAGGCGGCCGGGATCAGCGCCATGCCGACCAGCAGGTCGCGCACGACGCCGTCCTGCAGGAAGCGCATCGCCGCGAAGATCGCGCCGGTGCCGCAGAACGCATTCGCGAGGGTGAACCAGTCGGCCAGATGGAAGCCGCGGATCATGGAGAAGTGGCGGCGCTGCGGAGTCGGTGCGTTCATGTCCGCGATGCTGCCAAGCGCGCGCGTCTACGGCAAGCGCCGCCGCTAAACTTACACAGTGCCTTCACAACATCCCGCTCAACAGCCGCCCACTCAGCGCAAGATCGTCCACGTCGACATGGATGCGTTCTACGCGTCCGTCGAACAGCGCGACGACCCTGCCCTGCGCGGCCAGCCCGTGGTCGTGGCCTGGCGCGGCGCGCGCTCGGTGGTGTGCGCGGCCAGCTACGAGGCACGCAAGTTCGGCGTGCGCTCGGCAATGCCGGCAGTGCGGGCGGAGCGGCTGTGCCCGCAGGCGATCTTCGTCCCGCCCGACTTCACCCGCTACAAGGCCGTGTCGAAACAGGTGCGGGAAATCTTCGCGCGCCACACCGATCTGATCGAGCCGCTGTCGCTGGACGAGGCCTATCTCGACGTCACCGTCACCAAAACCGGCCTGCCGACGGCGACCGAGACGGCCGAAGCGATCCGCGCCGCGATCCGCGAGGAGACACAGCTGACGGCCTCCGCGGGCGTGGCGCCTAACAAGTTCCTGGCCAAGATCGCCAGCGACTGGCGCAAGCCCGACGGGCTGTTCGTGATCCGTCCGCACCAGGTGCTGGCCTTCCTCGAACCCCTGCCCGTCGGCCGCCTGCCCGGTGTGGGCAAGGTGATGGAAGGCAAGCTCGCGCAATTGGGCGTGACCACGGTCGGCGACCTGCGCGCCTTGCGCATCGAAGAACTGGAACGCCGCTTTGGCCGCTGGGGCCAGCGTCTGCACGAGCTGTCGCTGGGCATCGACGACTATCCGGTGCAGAGCGAACGCCAGACGATGCAGATCTCCGCCGAAGACACCTTCGAGACCGATCTGCTGCTGGAAGAGCTGGAGCCGCACATCCGGCGGCTGGCGGAAAAGGCGTGGGCTGGTTACGAGCGAGAGCGCGAGTCGGAGCACGGGCGCCTGGCGCGCACCGTGGTCTTGAAGTTGAAGACTGCCGATTTCCGCACGCTGACTCGCAGCCTTACGCCGTTGTCGCGTCCGGAGTCGTTACGGCAGGTCGCCGACATCGCGTGCGAGTTGCGTTCGCGCGTGGAGCTGCCGAGCCGGACGCGCTATCGCCTGGTGGGCGTGGGATTGTCCGGGTTCGTCGATCCGGATAGTGCGGCGGCGCAGGAGGATTTGTTCGGGTGACATCCCTCTCCCCGCTTGCGGGGAGAGGGACAGCGTTGCGTAGCAACGCAGGGTGAGGGGACGTGTTGCGCGGCGAAAAGCTGCCCCTCATCCGCCCTTCGGGCACCTTCTCCCCGCGGGTGCGGGGAGAAGGAAAGGCGGGTCACCAGATCACTACGCGCTTATCGCCCGTACGCACCATCGCATCGCCCTGCTTGCACTGGAACGCCGCCGCGTACTCCGGCATGTTCGACGGTGGTGCGATCGCGCGGAAGTTCGCCGGTGCGTGCGGGTTGGAGGCCACCAGCACCTTCAGTGATTCGGGTGTCATCGTGCTGCGCCAGCTCAGCGCGTAGCTGGCGAAGAAGCGCTGGTCGCGGCTCATGCCTTCGAGCATCGGGTCGGGCGAGTTGCCGGCGGCCTTCTTCATCGCGTCGTACGCGACCTCGATGCCACCCAGATCGGCGATGTTTTCGCCCAGGGTCAGGCGGCCGTTGACCTTCATGCCCGGCAGCGCTTCGTAGCCGTTGAACTGCTGCACCAGTTTCTCGCTGCGGTCGGCGAAGCCCTTGGCATCGGCCGGGGTCCACCAGTTCTCGAAGTTGCCGCTCGGCCCGAAACGGCTGCCCTGGTCGTCGTAGCCGTGCATCAACTCGTGGCCGATGGTGGCGCCGGTGTTGCCGTAGTTGAGCGCGTCGTCCGACTTGGGGTCGAACAGCGGCGGCTGCAGGATCGCTGCGGGGAAGACGACTTCGTTGAGCTGCGGGTTGTAGTAGGCGTTGACCGTCTGCGGGCTCATGCCCCATTCGCTGCGATCGACCGGCTTGCCGATCTTCGCCAGGTACCAGCGGTAGTTGAACTCGTTGGCCGCCTGCACGTTGCCGATGTAGCTGTCACGGCTGGTTTTCAGCCCGGACCAGTCGCGCCACTTGTCGGGGTAGCCGATCTTGGGCGTGAACGTCTCCCACTTCGCCAGCGCCTTCTGCCGCGTTTCATTGCTCATCCACTCGAGCTTTTCCAGGCGCGCCTTCAGCACGTCGCGCATGTTCTGCACCATGTCCAGGACCTTGGCCTTGGACTCGGGTGGGAATGTGGCTTGCACGTACAACTGGCCCATCGCCTCGCCCGCTTCACGATTGACGGTGCCCAGCACGCGCTTCCACGGCTCCTGGATCTGCTTCTGCCCGTTGAGCGCCTTGTTGTGGAACTCGAAGTACTGCTGGGCGAAATCGTCGCTGAGATAGCGCGCCGCGTCGTCGACCATGTGGAAGCGCAGATAGCTCTTCCACGTCGCGACCGGGACGTCGGCGAGCATGCGGTCGAACTCCTGCTGGAACGCCGGCATCGCCAGCGAGAACATCGGCGGCGCCTGCACGCCTTGCGCAGCGAAGAATTCGCTCCAGCGGAAGTGCGGTGTCAGCTTGTCGGCATCGGCGACGGAGACGGCGTTGTAGAACAACCCCGAGTCGCGCGAGAGTTCCTCGCTGGACTTGGAGACTTTCGCCAGGCGCGTTTCGAACGCCAGCACGTCCTTGGCCTGCTTGGCTGCGTCGGCCGCGGAAACGCCAGACATTTCCAGCAGCTTGGCCACGTGCGCCTGGTAGTCGTCGCGCGCCTGCTTCTTGTCGGCATCGAAGTAGTAGCTGCGGTCCGGCAGGCCAAGACCATCCTGCGTGACGTAGGCGATGTTGACGTTGGAATTCTTGAAGTCCGGGCTCGGGCCGAAACTGAAGACGTAGCCTTCGCCCTTGGCGAACGACTCGCGCAGGAAAGCGGCAACGGCGGCGCCATCGCTCAGCGAGTCGATCGCGGCCAGGCGCGGCCGCAGCGGCTCGATGCCTTGCGCGTTGCGCTTCGCGCTGTCCATGCCCGTCGCCCACAGGTCGCCGACGATCTTCTCGACGCCACTGCCCTGCCCGGCCGCGGCGTGCTCGGCGAGCTGGTGCTGGACCGCTAGCGAACGTTCGCTCATCGCTTCGTACAGGCCCCAATCGGTGCGATCGGCGGGGATGGGATTGGCCGCTTTCCACTTGCCGTTGACGTAGGCGTCGAGATCGGCGCAGGCGCTCTTGGCGGGATCGAGATCGCTGGCGTGGAAGCCCGCGACCTGCGGCAGCTTGCCTTCGTCGAGCTTGAACGCGGGCGGCGTGGGCGACGCCTGCGCTTCGGCGGTCGCGTGCTTGCCGGCGTCACAGCCGGCCAGGGCGAGCATGCCGAGCAGGCAGCCGGCGGCCAGCGGTTTGATCGTGGAAACGGCCATGGGAATTCTCCGATTAGGGGGCGGGGCCGCCGGCAAGGAGGCCCGTTCGCAGGCCGTGCGGTGCATCCACGAACCTAGCAGCCGCGAGGCGCGGTATGCATGTGACGTTCGGGCTAGTCGGGAAAAGAAAAGCCGCCCGCAATCGGGCGGCTCACGATGGCACTCAGGCGCCCTGCAGGCGATCAGGGCTTGCTGACGTCAAGGAAAATATCCCGTGCCGCCACGCCCAGATCCGGCTGATCGATGAAAAAGCCCTGCACGCCCAACCCGTACAGCTGCACGGCTTCCGCAATCACCGACTGGTTGACACCTGTTGGCGTCTGGCTGAGATACGGCTCTTCGGCGCGCAGCGTGTACGGATGTACGACCAGCCCGGCCTTCAGCGCGTACGACAGGAACGGATGCACCAGGCCGTAATTGCGTGTGGCCAATTCGGCCTTGCCGTCGTCATTGGCGTCGACCTTCGGTGCCAGCGCGCCGCGCGGCAGCAGATTCACCTTCCACGGACCGATGCCGCTGGCGTAGTTCGCCTTCATCCATTGCAGGGCCGGCTCCGTCGCCAGCGACTGGTAGTGCGTGTCCGTGCCGATGCCGCCGAGGATGTTCGCCAGGCCGCCGTAGGTCGCGGCGAGGTCCGCACCGTGGCTCGCGTTCCAGCGGAAGTCGTAGGGCCCGGTCGAATAGATGTCGTCGAACAACTGCACCAGCGGGAAGTCCACGCCGGCCGAGGGCATGATCGATTTCTTCAATTCGATCAGATTGGCGACTTCGAAACTCTGGATGTAGACGCGGCGCGGATCGGTGAAGCCTTCGGCGACCAGGGTTTCGACCAACTTGCGTCCGAGCGACATATGGATCGGCGTGCCGTCGAGACGGCGGCCTTCGCTGGCGAAGTAAGTCGGATGCTTGGTCTCCGGATAGACGCCGATCACATGGCCGTCGCGGCTCTCAGCCTTCGCCAGGCGTACGACTTCGGCGAAGGTCGGGATCTGGTACAGGCCATCGAAGCGCGTGTTGGCCGGGCGCACGGCGGGAATCCGCTCTTTGGCCCGCAGTGTCTTCAGTTCCGCCAGGGTGAAGTCTTCGGTGAACCAGCCGGTCAGTGCATTGCCATCCACCAGCTTGGTGGTGCGGCGGTTGGCGAACTCCGGATGCTGCGCGACGTCGGTGGTGCCGGAGATCTCGTTCTCGTGGCGTGCTACAAGCACGCCGTCCTTGGTCGCGACCAGATCCGGTTCGATGAAGTCCGCGCCCTGGCGGATGGCCAGGCGATACGACTCCAACGTGTGTTCGGGGCGATAACCGCTGGCACCGCGATGGCCGATCACGATCAGACCTTGATGATCGGTGCGGTGGTTGGGCGTCACGGCATTGGCATCCTTGGCATACGCCACCGGAGCCAGCGCCATCAGGGCGCAAGCGGCGGCGAGCAACGTGCTTCGCATGATGAACCTCTTTGGAGAGTCGGGGGAATGCCGGCGCGTCCGGCCGGCCCCCACATCGTCCGCAGGCGAGGTTGCGGTAGCTTGACCGCCGTGAGTCACGTAGCGGCCGGCGGCGCTTTCGCTATGATCGCGCGACCGTCCAGGGGAAAGACTTCGATGAGTACATCTTCCGGCCCGACGTCGGGCTCGACTTCATCCGGCTCGCTGGCTTCCGCGCTCACGCGGCACAAGTCGATCGAGCAGCTGCAGGCCGAAGTCGGCACGCGCCGCGATTTCCGCCGTGTGCTGGGCTTGTGGCAGCTGACCGGCATCGGTCTGGGCGGCATCATCGGCGTGGGCATCTTCGTGCTCGCCGGGCAGCAGGCCGCGGCCAATGCCGGGCCGGCGGTCGCGCTGGCCTTCATCATCGCGGGCATCGCCAGTGCGGCGGCGGCGCTGTGCTATGCCGAGTTCGCCGGGATGATTCCGGTGACGGGCAGTGCGTATACCTACGGTTATGCGGTGCTCGGCGAATTCGCGGCTTGGCTGATCGGCTGGGACCTGTTGCTCGAATACGCGCTGATCGTGGCCGCCGTAGCCAGCGGCTGGTCCGGTTATGTCATCGCGATCCTGGATTTCATGGGCGTGCATCTGCCGGTGTGGGCGCTAGGCGCCATGGGCACGGGCGAAGGCCATGTTTTCAACGTCATCGCGGCAGCGGTGTCGCTATTGATCGCTGGCCTGCTCACGGTCCGCACCGAATGGGGTGCGCGCTTCAACACCGTCATCGTGCTGATCAAAGTCATCGCGGTGATCCTGGTGATCGGCGTCGGTGTGTTCCACATCGATCCGGCCAACTGGTCGCCGTTCGTTCCCGAGCGCGTGATCGGCGCCGACGGCAAGGGCCATTTCGGTTTCCCGGGTGTGGTGACCGCGGCCGCGGTCGTGTTTTTCGCGGTATTCGGCTATGACACGCTGACCACCGCCGCGGAGGAATCAAAGAACCCGCAACGCGATCTGCCGCGCGCGGTGCTCTTATCGCTCGGCGTGTCGATGGTGCTGTATATCGCCATCTCGCTGGTGCTGACTGGCATCGCGCATTACTCGACGCTGGGAACCGCCGCGCCGGTGGCCGATGCGTTCAAGAATCTGGGCATGCCGTGGATCAGCGTCGCGATCTCGGTGGCGGCGGTGACGGGCATCATCAGTGTGATGTTCGCCTTCCTGCTGGCGGCGGCGCGCATCTGGTTCTCGCTGGCACGCGATGGGCTGCTGCCGGCGTGGTTCGCCAAGGTGCATCCGCGCTATGGCACGCCGCATCGTCCGACGCTGCTGTTGGGCCTGGTAAGCGCGGTCGTCGCCGGCCTGCTGCCGATCGGCGAAGTCGCCGAGTTGGTCAACATCGGTACGTTGTCGGCGTTCGTGGTCATCTGCAGCTCGGTCATCGTGCTGCGCCGCCGGCGTCCGGACATTCCGCGTGCGTTCCGCACGCCATGGGTGCCGGTGGTGCCGCTGATCGGTATCGCCTTCTCGATCTGGTTGGTGTCGCAGTTGCCGTGGATTACCTGGGAGCGCTTTCTGATCTGGATGGCCGTCGGGCTGGTGGTTTATTTCGGCTACGGCATTCGGCATAGCAAGTTGGCTTCGAAGAGCTCGTAGCAGCGGCATTGCTACGGGCGGGCAGGCGGTGCCGGTGGGCAGTCGCGACACGCCGTGAATCCGTCCATGGAGGCTTGTCAGCGGCATCCATGCCGCTGACAGTCACGCCTGCCCACCGGCACCGCCTGCCCTCCACACATCTCGGGCGCGTCTACGAAAGAGCAAAAGCAACTCGCTGCGCTCGCCTCCCCTCATCTGCCCTTCGGGCATCTTCTCCCCGCATGCGGGGAGAAGAAGTGCTTGTGATCGAAGCGGCGATCTGCACGCTCGCGATAAGCGCTGCCCGATGGGATGGGGGTGCGGAGAGCGGACCAGGATGGTCCGCGGCCCCGACTAAAGGCAGGGATGCCGTCCGGAGGGGCGGAGCACCCCCGTCCCGTCGGGTAGCGCGTCCTGCCGAAGCCGACTGCTTCGAATCAGCGCGGCGCGTCGTAACCGCCTCGCAGGCCGCGCGGGGATAGCACCAGTTGCCACAGCTGGATGCGGCGCGCGCGGAAGCTCGCCATCGAGCCGGCGAGATAGAAACGCCACATGCGGCGGAAGCGTTCGTCGTAGGCCGGCAGGCGCTGCCAGGCGGCTTCGATGTTCGCGCGCCAGGCCTGCAGGGTGCGGTCGTAGTCGGGGCCGAAGCCGTGCCAGTCCTCGATCACGAACAAGCCTTCCACGGCGCGCGCGATCTGCGCCGCCGATGGCAGCATCGAATTGGGGAAGATGTAACGCGCGATCCACGGATCGGTGTAGTGCTGCGACACGTTGTTGCCGATGCTGTGCAGCAGGAACAAACCGTCCTCCGCCAGGCAGTCGCGCGCGACTTCGAAGTAGCGTCGGTAGTTCTTCACCCCGACATGCTCGAACATGCCGATGGAGAAGATGCGGTCGAATTTCTCGCCGCGCTCCGGTAGCAGGCGGTAATCCTGCACGCGGATCTCGACCGGCTGTCCATTGCAGAGTTGTCGCGCGAAGTCCGCCTGCTCGCGCGACACCGTCACACCGACGCCGCTTACGCCGTAGCGCTCCGCCGCGAACTTCAGCGCCTCGCCCCAGCCGCAGCCGATGTCGAGCACGCGCATACCCGCCTGCAGGCCCAGCTTGCGGCAGATCAGGTCGAGCTTGGCTTCCTGTGCCTCGTCGAGCGTCCGGGCCTCGCGCCAATAGCCGCAGCTGTACACGAGGCGGCTCCCGAGCATGGCCGCGTACAGATCGTTGCCCAAGTCGTAATGGCGCTCGCCGACGATGAAGCTGCGGCCACGCGTCTGCAGATTGAACAGCTGGGCGCGCAAGCCGTCGAGCACCGCAGCGATGCCGTGCACGCGCTCGTCGATGTGCGCATCCAACAGGCGGAACAGCAGGCCGTCGAGCGAACGCGTGTCCCACCCGCCGTCCATGTACGACTCGCCCAGGCCCAGCGATCCCTGCGCCAGCAAGCGCGCGGGCACGCGCGGATCGTGCATCTGCAGGTCCCAGTCGCGATCGCCGTCGATGCGCACGTCGGCCAACGCCAGCAGCCGCTCCAAGCGGTGACGGAGAGGATGGATGCGCATCGCGGCCGTGGAGGACTGCGTCGCGAACATGGGTTCATCCTGGCTGGAACAGGCTCCGGTAAGCGGGAGCGATATACGGCAGCAACGCCGCGGCCGGCACCTCCACCGTCTGCGTCCCGTCCGAGTATGGACCGACCTGGTACGGCGGGAACACGAAGCGCACGGCGCGGATGCGGCCGTCGGCGCCGACGATGGGTTCGAACTGGCTGAAATGCTCCGGGTCCGGTGCGGTGCCGTCCTCGATCATCTTGTTGGCGCTCTTGAGCACTTCCACGCGTTCGGACGGCGGCAGCTCGTCGGCGTCCACGCGTTGCGACAGCGCGGTGTGCAGTTGTTCGCGCACGAGGGTGGAGATCGCTTCCCAGCCTTTCGGATCGGCGACGAGATCGCTGGCGCGCAGCAGCTTGTTCTGCTGCGGCAGCCAGACCCAGCGCGCGATCAGCGGCGCGCCGTGGGCGCCGCCGGTGTAGCTGCTGCCGTCCACGCCGACCGACACCAGCGTGGGCGAGACATGCAGTTCGGTGAACGGCAGAACCAGTTCGTAGGGCGCACTGCCCTCGCCTTTCTCCCGGCCCTTCGCCGTTTCGAGCAGGTCGGCGCGCGCCGCTTCCGCGTAGCGCCTGAGTTCGGCGGCCAGTGCCGGGTACTGGTTGGCGACCGCCGGGTAGCTGATGCCGATGACGTAGTCGGCGGTGTGCTCGGCGACGTCCTGCATCGGTGCATTGGCGGCCACCGGCGTCGCCGGAGCGGTCGGTGTCTGCGCAACCGCTGCAGGCGCCTGCCCCGGCTGTTCGCGCTTGCACCCAGGAAGCGAGACCGCGACGAACAGCATCAGAACGGGCAACGGCCCGAGCCGGTTGGTGCCGAACCCATAAGACGTTGAGGTGCGCGGAACACGCGTGCGCATGAACAATCCTTTCAAGGCATCCCTTTCTAACCCGCCGGGACAGTATCGCCCCGAACTGTGATGTCCGTATTCACAATCCACGCAGAATGCCGGGCGAACCGGCACTGCGCGTTCACCATTCGGTGCGGTTGGGCAGCAGTCCGCGCAGTTCGGCGTCGGTGAGGTTGCGCCACTGGCCGGGCTTGAGGTGGCCCAGCTTGACGTTGCCGATGCGCACGCGCAGCAACTGCTTCACGCGCAAGCCGAAGTGCGCCGCCATCAAGCGGATCTGCCGGTTGAGGCCTTGCACCAGCACGATGCGGAAACCGAACTTGCCCAGCTTGCCGGTCTTGCACGGCAGCGTCATCTCGCCGTGCACCGGCACGCCGCGGCTCATGCCGCGCAGGAATTCGTCGGTGACCGGGTGGTTCACCGCCACCAGGTATTCCTTCTCCAGCTTGTTCTCGGCGCGCAGGATCTCGTTGACGATGTCGCCGTTGCTGGTGAGCAGGATCAGACCTTCGGAATCCTTGTCGAGCCGGCCGATCGGGAAGATGCGCTTCTCGTGGCCGACGTAGTCGACGATGTTGTCCTTGACCGACGACTCGGTGGTCGAGGTGATCCCCACCGGCTTGTTCAACGCGATGTAGACGTGGCGGCGCTGGCCCTTGGCGACGGTGCGCACCTGCAGCTTCTGGCCATCGACCAGGACCTCGTCGCCCTCGGCCAGTTCGGCGCCGACCCGCGCGCGCAGGCCGTTGACGGTGACGCGCCCTTCGGCGATGAGGCGGTCGGCTTCGCGCCGCGAGCAATGGCCGGAGTCGCTGATGTACTTGTTGAGACGCATGCCACGGTGGGGTCGGAACGGCGGGGCATGATACGCCGTCCCTCCCCGTCCCGCCGGCCGCGGCGCAGGACGAGGGCGCGGCGCTAGGCCAGCAGGTCGACGTACTGCTTGTGCCGCTGCACCCACAGCGCCGCATACGAACACGCCGGCCGCACCCGGGTGCCGGCGCCGCGGGCGAATTCGAAGGCCGCGCGCACCAGCTCGGAAGCGATGCCCCGCCCTTCGAGCGGACGGGGTACGCCGGTGTGATTGATCACCAGGATCTCGCCGTCGTAGTGGTACGTGACCTCGGCCTCCAGGCCTTCGACGACGGTGGTGAAGCGATGGGCGACGGGGTCATGGTGAACTTCGTATTGCGGCATGGCGTTCAGGCGTGGTCTCCGGAAGGAATCGAGGACGGAGGGTCATGGGCGAATCGCCAGTCTATTCGCCCGCGTCGCTACGGCCCTGCTGATGGCGGTCCTGCTGGCTGACGCTGCCCTGGATGGCGTCCATGCGGCTTTCGGCCTGGTGCAGCTCCTCGGCATGGGCGTCGGCTTCGGCGGCCTGCTCGGCGTCGGGTTCGAGCGTCGCCTGCTGACCCACCGGGTGGTTGTGATCGGTATCGAACTGGCGCCACGGCGGCGGTTCGCGGTCATGGGCCTGCTTGGCTTCCAGCAACTGGCGGGTGTTCGCCAGCGCTTCTTCGGGGGTGATGTGGTGGGGCTTGCGGGTGCGCGAGGTGCCGCGATTGGTGGCGCGCGGGGTGGCAGACGGGGCGACGGAGAAGCTGGTGGTCGTCGCGTCGGCGGGTGGCAGCGTGGTGGCCGCGTCGGTGCGGGCGGCCCGGCGCCGCTGGGCTTTCTCGGCGGTGGTGACGCCGGAGGCGCCGGCGGGGCGTGCGGTCGGCGTGGAAGGCGTCTTCGTTGCCGCCTGCTTCGCGGGGCGGGTCGCGGGGCGCTTGCTCGCCGCGGTCTTCTTCGCTGCGGCCTTCTTCGCGGCCGGCTTCACGGTCTTCTTCGCGACCTTTTTCGCGACCTTCTTTGCGGCCTTCTTGGGGGCGATCTTCTTGGCTGCCGGCTTCTTCACTGCCTTACGGGCGGCGGCGGTCTTGCGTGCGATCTTCTTGGCCGGAGCTTTCTTCACGGCCTTCTTCGCGGTCTTCTTCACTGCTTTCTTGGCGGTTTTCTTGGCCGCCTTGCGCGCCGGTGCCCTGCCGGCGGCGGACTTGCGGGCTGCGGGTTTCTTCACTGCCTTGCGGGCGGTCTTGCTGCTTTTGCGGGTCGCCATGCTCGTCTCCCTGGTCGCTGGTGTGCGATCCGGCGCTGGCCGCGCCGTACGCGGGACGGATAGCACGCGCGGCATTCACATCCGGTGAGCGATGGTGTGACCGCCCCGGTCGCTCCACTGCGTTGGTTTGCATGCAGGTGACAGGGGCGATCCCCACGGAGGGCGCCCACCCGGCCCGGCGGCCGGCAAGGAAGGCGCTCTGGTCACCCGCCAAGCAAAGCAACCAGGGGGAGACTCGTCATGGCCCAGATGCAATTCAGTTCCTACGAAAAATTCAGCGACGAAGCGCTGATGCGCCGCTACTTCGAGCTGTCAGATCATCCCGAGGAGCATGCGGACGAATTGGCCGCGATCGACTCGGCCATCCAGTCGCGGTTGTTCGCCCAATACGGCGCTGCCGAGCCGGGATCATCGCCGCGTAACCGCACCGCCTCGCCGCTCTGAGAGATCTGCGTCAATCCTGCTGAGTAGCCCTCGCCCCGCTTGCGGGGCGAGGGACAGCTTCGCGCAGCGAAGCAGGGTGAGGGGACGTGTCGGCGGTAGCGATCCCGGCGCGGGCAGGCGGCGCCGGTGGGCAGTCGCGACACGCCGTGAATCCGTCCATGGAGGCTTGTCAGCGGCATCCATGCCGCTGACCGTCGCGCCTGCCCACCGGCACCGCCTGCCCTCCCATACATCTCGGGCGCGATGGCAAAAAGCGAAAGCAACTCGCTGCGCTCGCTCCCCCTCATCTGCCCTTCGGGCATCTTCTCCCCGCACGCGGGGAGAAGAAGTGCGTGTGATCGAAGCGGCGATCTGCACGCTCGCGGTTAGCGCTGCCCGATGGGATGGGGGTGCGGAGAGCGGACCAGGATGGTCCGCGGCCCCGACTAAAGGCAGGGATGCCGTCCGGAGGGGCGGAGCACCCCCATCCCGTCGGGTAGCGCGCCCCACCGAAGCCGGCGGCTTTTAAATCCGCCTACGCGGGAATGACAGGCAGGGCCGGATTCCGAACCGATGCCTACAGGAACCGGGGACTCTGCAAGCTCTGGATGAAGTGCTGCAGCACCTCCGGCTCCATCAGCAGCATGAACATCACGCCGTACGCGGCGCCGGAAAGATGGGCGCTGTGGTTGACGTTGCCGCCGCCCTGGCGGTCTTTCCAGAACGAATACGCGACATAGCCGATGCCGTACACGAAGCCGGGCACCGGCAGCGGCGCCATGATCCACATCCACGGATCCAACAGGATCGAGGCGAACAGCACCGCCGAAACGCCACCGGAAGCACCCAGGCTGCTGTAGCGCGGATCGTGGCGATGCTGCATGTAGGTGGGCAGGATCGCCACGACTATCGCCGACAGATAGAACAGCACGAAGCCGATCGGCCCGATGTAGCTGCTCATCACCCGCTCGACCACACGCCCGAAGAAGAACAGCGTGATCATGTTGAAGATCAGGTGCGACCAGTCGGCATGGATGAAGCCATGCGTCAGCAGCCGGTCGAACTGCTTGTTCCGCTCGATCGCCGGCGGCCACAGGATCAGGCGCTGCAGCAGCGCCGGCCGCTCGAACGCCAGCCATGACACCACCACGGTCACGGCAATCAGCATTAAGGTCAGCATCGTCGTCAGGCCGTCCGGTAGTTGTCCTGCATAGGATAGCCGCGCGCGTACGCCGCGAACGCGAGCGCCGCCGCGAATGCGAAGGCCGCGAAGAAGAACATCAGGAACGCGTTCTCACTCAGCCCCGTCGAGGCGATATGCGCGGTCACCGTGTCGTTGCGCACCGCGGCATTGGTCAGCAGCACCCACAGGCTGCCGAAGGTGCTGGTCAGATACCAGAACGCCATGATGACGCCCTTCATCGCCTGCGTGGCCTGGCTATAGGCGAACTCCAACGCCGTCGCCGACACCAGCACTTCGCCGAAGGTGAGCAGCAGATACGGCAGCATCTGCCACGACAGCGAGGTGGGCGCGCCGCTGTCGATCTCCAGCTGGATCAAGCCGGCGATGATCCAGGCGAAGCCCGCGAACGTGATGCCCCAGCCCATGCGGCGCAATGCCGTCGGCTCCCAACCCAGGCGGCGCAGCAACGGATACAGCACGGCGTTGTTGAAGGGAATGATCAGCATGACCAGCATCGGGTTCAGCGCCTGCATCTGGCTGGCTTCCTTGACCAGGAAGCTCGGCCACCACGCCAGGTCGTGCGGCACCACCATCTGCTTGCCCTGCAATACCCAGGTCGAGGCCTTCTGATCGAACAACGACCAGAACGGCGTCGTCAGCGCGAACACGATGAGGATGCGCAGCACCGCGCGCACACTGTCGACGGCTTCGTCGGGATGCTTGCCGCCGCGGGCGCGCTCGAGTTGCATCGACGTGCCGACGCCGCCGAACGCGATGATCGCGGCCAGGGCCAGGCAGGCGGTGATCACGAAACCGAAATCCTCGGGCCAGAACGGCACGGACACGCCGAACAACAGCGGCACCGAAATCAGCAGCAGCACCGCCGCGATGGTGAAGCCCACCGCGACCACCACCAGGCCCGGCTTGCCCTGCCCGGCCACTTCGGTAGTCAGCGCCGTCTTGGCGACGTTGAAGAACGAGTGCGGATCCTGGCCATGGGTCGGCGGCACCCGCACGTACTGCCCGCGGCCCAGCCAGAAGATCACCGTCGCGATGAACATCAGGATGCCCGGAATGCCGAACGCCACCGCCGGACCGTAATTGCGCAGGAACAGCGGCATCAACAGCGAAGCGAAGAACGAACCGAAATTGATCGTCCAGTAGAACGCGTCGAAGACGATCTTCGCCAGATGCTTGTTGTCGCGGGTGAACTGATCGCCCACGAACGACACCACCAGCGGCTTGATGCCGCCGGAGCCGAATGCGATCAGGAACAGGCCGGTGTAGAAGCCGGCACGATCGCTCTCGAACATCGCCAGGCAGGCATGGCCGGCGCAGTAGATCAGCGAGAACCACAACACCGTGTTGTATTTGCCGAAATAGCGGTCGGACAACCAGCCGCCCAGCAGCGGGAAGAAATAGACGCCGATGACGAAGCTGTGGAAGACGTCCTTGGCCGCACCTTCGCGCTCGGCCTCGGGCAGATAGGCCAGCAGGATGCTGCTGACCATGAACTGCACCAGGATGTTGCGCATGCCGTAGAAGCTGAAGCGCTCGCACGCTTCGTTGCCGATGATGTACGGGATCTGCCTCGGCAATCGGGCCGATGCGGCGGATACGGCAACTTCGCTCATGCGGGACAACCGGGTTCTGCGGGAAGCGGCAAGCCTACCCGAATCCCCGCGAATGCCCCCGGGCACCGCCCCGGAGGCATTCAGGAATGCGGCGTTACGCCCATTCGGTCAGCCCTTCCCGCTCGTACAAGGTCGCGAACGACGGACGCGTCTTCATCCGCTGCGCCAGCGCAGCCAGATGCGGCCAGGTCGTGGCCGGTTGCGGCATGTTGCGGGACCAGCGCATCAACATGGTGAGCTGAAAATCGGCCGCGCTGACGTGATCGCCGAGCAGGTACGGACCGTGCGCGCCCAGGTGCGCATCGAGCCGGTCCCACGCGGCTTCGATGCGGGGCTGCACGTGCTCGCGCACCAGGGCCTCGTTGCCGGCACCCGCGGGTTCGTGCGGATACCACCAGATGCGGAACAGCGGTTGCACCGCATTGGCAAGGTGAAACATCCACTGCAGGTACTGCGGCCGCAACGGGCTGTCGAGTGCGGGCGCGAGACTGGCCTGGTGATGCCGGTCCGCCAGCATCACGGTGAGCGCGCCGCACTCGAACCGCGGCACGCCGTTGTCGATCAACGTGGGCACCACGCCGTTGGGATTGAGCGCCAGGTACTCGGGCGACTTCTGTTCCCCGGCCTTGGTGTCGACCAGGCGCAATTCGTGCGGCACGCCAAGTTCGATCAGGAGCCAATGCACGACCATGCTGGCGGCACCAGGGGAGTAGTAGAGCGAGTACATGCTGCGGCTCCTTGGATTGGGCCGCAGATCATCGCATGCGCGGACCAGGCGGCACATGGCGGGCGCTTGCTCCCGGCTGCTGACACCACGCCGACAGCAAGCTGCGCACATTCGCCACCATTCGCATCGCCGCGCCATCTTCGCGCCGTTACCATCCACCCCTTCCTTCCACCCGCCTTCCACATCCGACCATGCGCCGCACTCTCCTGCTCTCCGCCAGCCTGGCCCTCGCCCTTGCCGCTACCGCGACGCAAGCCGCCGACCTCAGCACCGTGTCGGAGCGCAGCGGCTTCCTGAAGACCGGCCGCTACGACGAAGTGATCGCGCTGTGCGATGCCTTCCAGCAACGCTATCCGCAGGTGGTGCGCTGCTTCGACTTCGGCACCACGCCGGAAGGCCGGCCGATGAAGGCGCTGGCGGTCAGCACGACCGGCAAGCTGCAGCCAGAAAGCGCGCGCGAAGCCGGCCTACCGGTACTGCTGGTGCAGGGCGGCATCCACGCCGGCGAGATCGACGGCAAGGACGCGGGCTTCCTGCTGCTGCGCGAATTGCTGGAAGGCAAGAAGAAGAACAACCCGCTCGACCGGATCGTGCTGCTGTTCGTCCCCGTCTTCAACGTCGACGGGCATGAGCGTTTTGCCGCATGGAACCGTCCCAACCAGCGCGGTCCGGAGGAAATGGGCTGGCGCACGACCGCGCAGAACTACAACCTCAACCGCGACTATGTGAAGGCCGACGCGCCGGAGATGCAGGCGATGCTGGGCCTGGTGAACGCCTGGGATCCGCTGGCGATGATGGATCTGCACGTCACCGACGGCGCCAAGTTCCAGCACGACGTATCGATCATGGTCGAACCGGCCGACGGCAACGACGAGCCCTTGCGTGCGGTCGGCAAGGCCTGGCGCGATGGTGTGATCGCGCAATTGAAGAAGCAGGGCTCCATGCCGCTGCCGTTCTATCCCTCGTTCGTGGAGAACGACAATCCCGCCTCCGGCTTCGCCCACGGCGTGGCGGCGCCGCGCTTCTCGCAGAGCTACTTCGCCCAGCGCAACCGCCTGGGCATGCTGGTGGAAACGCATTCCTGGAAGGACTACCCGACCCGCGTGCGCGTGACCCACAACACCGTGCTCGCCGCCGCCGAACTGATCGCGGCGCACGGCAAGCCATGGCGCGAGCAGGAACGCGCCGCGGACGCGCGGGCTTCGCAGCTGGGCGGACAGCCGGTCGCGCTCGACTACAAGGCGACGGACAAGGTGCGGACGATCGCCTTCCAGGGCTACGCCTACACCCGCACGCCGTCGGAAATCTCCGGCGCACTGATGACCCGCTACGACGAAAGCAAGCCGCAGGTCTGGAACATTCCGCTGCGCGACGAGATCGTGCCCGGGCACGTCGTCGCCGCGCCGCGTGCCGGCTACGTAGTGCCCGCGGCCCATGCCGCCTGGGTCGCCGCCAAACTGCAGCAGCACGGGATCGAATTCCGCCGCCTGGACACGCCGGTCGCCGGACAGGACGTGCAGGTGTTCCATGCCGACACGACGAAGTTCGGTACGCAGTCCTTCGAAGGCCATCAAACCCTGGAAGTCACCGGTGCCTGGCAGGCGGAACAGCGCGACCTGCGCGCCGGCGCCTTGTTCGTGCCGATCGCGCAGCCCAAGGCCAGGCTGGTGATGGCGCTGTTCGAACCGCAATCGCAGGATTCCCTCCTCGCCTGGGGCGAATTCAACACCGCGTTCGAACGCAAGGAATACATGGAGGACTACGTCGCCGAGGAGGTCGCCCGCGACATGCTCGCCCGCGATCCGGCGCTGAAGGCGCGGTTCGAACAGCGCGTGCGCGACGATGCCGCTTTCGCGAAAGACCCCGCCGCGCGGCTGGAATTCTTCGCCCGTCTGCACTCGTCCTGGGACAAGGCTTACGACGTCTATCCCGTGGTGCGCGTGGACAAGGCTCCCTGATTGCGACGCCTGTTTGCTGCGATGTGATGTCGCTCACGCATGCGGGCCACGAACGGAACCGGCGCGGGTGTAGCCTGCGTCGGTTTCGAACCGTGGAGACTCCATGACCGTCCGCCGCCTCCTGCCCGTGCTCGTCCTCGCGCTGCCGCTGCTCGCGTGCAAGCCTTCGGCTTCCGAACAGACCAGCGGATCGTCTGTCGCGCCCCCGCCGGAGCACAAGACCGCCAGCGCCCCGACGCACTGGCAGTGCGATCGGCTCGCGGTCACGACGTACTTCGACGACGCCTCGCTGGAGTCGATCACGCTGGAAACGCCGGAGCGCAGGTTCACGCTCAAGTCCATGGCCGATGAAGGAGGCGCGCGCTTCGCCGACGCCGCCGGCAATGAATTCCGCAGCCGCCCCGGCTCGGTGGTGCTTGCGCTGGCCGGACAGCCCACGGCCGAATGCAGGAAGCTGCGCGCCGACGCCTCGGCGTCGCGCTAGGCCACGCGTCCGCGGAAAGGATCCGCGTCGCCGGCGAACAGACGGTGGGCGACTTCGCGCTCGTCCGCCTCGATTTCGCCGATGAAGCCGCGGGCGTCGCCCAACTCGGCGAAGGCGGCGAAGCCACGTTCCAGGAAGCCCTGCAGTTCTGCCAGTCCCGCCGCGCGCGCGGGACCGCGCGAGAGCTTGAGCAACGCAAACACACCCGGCATGCGCAACGCATGGGCGAGGCCGTTGCCGACCCGGGAAATCAGCTCGATCTGGTGCGTGCGCAAACGCGGCAAACCGCACGCGCGATAGGCCTGGACATAGAGCGAAGCATCGAGCTTGCTCCCGCGCGGCGCCACGTCTCCCAATACCTGCGCGATGCGCAGATCGAAGGCATGAGTGAGCACTCCCAACTCGATCGCGTCGGCGAGCGTCCCCAGCAACGCGCCCGGCAACAGGCGCTGCATCATCGGCAGCACGCGCGCGATGTCGGCGTCGCGCCGGCTGAAGTCGCGGTCGCTGTAGACGTCGTTGAGGAAGAAGTGCGCGGCGGGGCGTCGCTTCGGATCGCGCAGGAAGCGGTCGAAGCTGGCCTCCAGGCGCTCGGCCTGCCAGCGGCGCACCTCCGGCAGCCAGCGCAGCTGGTTGCGCGGCTCGCGCTGGGGATCGTGCAGGGCCTGATGCCGGGCGAGCAGGCAGCCGAGGCGTTGGGGGAGGTCGCGCGTTCGTGACATCAAGCGGATGATCCCGTCCGCGCGCGGAGGAGGCAACCTCATCGACGGGCATTCACCCGTCTGAAACGTCGGCATCGGCGACGTCGGCATCGACTACCTGCGTCCCGTTCCGGGCGCACCGGGTCGGCTACACTCGGCCGACTCCATCCCCTCCCGTACGCATGCTGTCCTTCCACACCGCCCGTCAGAGGGCGCGCAAGGCTTCCGATACGCATCCGCCCCGCATCGGCCTGGCCGTCGCCGGCGGCGGCCCGATCGGCGGCATGTACGAGCTGGGCGCCCTGCGCGCGCTGGACGAGGCCATCGACGGCTTGGATCTGTCGCGCCTGGATTGCTACGTGGGCGTCAGCAGCGGTGCGTTCCTGGCCGCCGGGCTGGCGAACCGCATCGGCACCGAGGAGCTGTGCCGGATCTTCCTCACTGGCGACAGCGACGATGTGCATTTCCGGCCGGAGACGTTCATGCGACCGGCCTTCTTCGAATACATGCGCCGTGCCGCCGCGCTGCCGCGCCTGGCCACGGACTGGTGGCGCGAGCTGTTGACCTCGCCGGGGCTGTTCTCGGCGGGCGAGCTGCGCTGGCCGGATTTCCTGACCCGTTTCGGCGGCCTGGTGCCGACCGGGTTCTTCGACAACAGCGAAGTGGAACGCTTTCTGCGCGATGTGTTCACGCGTCGCGGCCGTAGCAACGACTTCCGTCAGCTCGATGCGCGCTTGTTCGTGATCGCCGTCGATCTCGACAGTGGCGAGGCGGTGCGCTTCGGCGCCGGCCAGTGGGAAGACGTACCGATCTCGCAGGCGATCCAGGCCAGTGCGGCACTGCCCGGCCTGTATCCGCCGGTGGAGCTGCGCGGTCGCCAGTTCGTCGATGGTGCCCTGCGCCGGACGATGCACGCCTCGGTGGTGCTGGAACGCGGCATCGATCTGATGCTCGGGGTCAATCCGCTGGTGTCATTCAACTCCGGTGTCGACTCGGGCATGGGTGCCGCCAGTCCCGGCCGGCTCGCGGCCGGCGGTCTTCCGGCGGTGCTGTCGCAGACGTTCCGCACGCTGCTGCAGTCGCGCATGCAGATCGGTCTGGCCAAGCACCAGCAGCAGTTTCCCGACATCGACCAGCTGATCTTCGAGCCCAATGCGCAGGATGGCGAGCTGTTCTTCACCAACGCTTTCAGCTTCGCCAATCGCCAGCGCATCGCCGAGATCGCCTACCGCAACGTGATGGCCGATCTGCGCAATCGCGCGGAGATACTGGCGCCGGTGTTGGCCGCGCATGGCCTGCGCGTGCGTGCGGAGGTCGTCGGCGACTCGCAGCGTTCGATCCTCGATGGCCTCAAGCCGCAGCCGCGCAAGACGGAAACCACGGCGCGCCTGCATCGTACGCTTGACGATATCGATGCGCTGATTGCTTCGCGCAACGTTCACTGAGTCCTCTGGGCTTCGGTGGGACGCGCTACCCGACGGGACGGGGGTGCTCCGCCCCTCCGGACGGCATCCCTGCCTTTAGTCGGGGCCGCGGACCATCCTGGTCCGCTCTCCGCACCCCCATCCCATCGGGCAGCGCTTACCGCGAGCGTGCAGCTCGCCGCTTCGGTCACACGCTCTTCTTCTCCCCGCGAGCGGGGAGAAGATGCCCGAAGGGCAGATGAGGGGGCGAGCGAAGCGAGTTGCTTTTGCCTTTGCCAACGCGCCCGAGATGTATGGGAGGGCAGGCGGCGCTGGTGGGTAGGCGCGACTGTCAGCGGCATGGATGCCGCTGACCAAGCCTCCATGGACGGATTCACGGCGTGTCGCGACTGCCCACCGGCGCCGCCTGCCCGCGCCTGCATGCATGCATGCAACACGCTGCAGCACGAATGTCCGCTTAGCTTGGTGTGAAAGCTCTAGACAACACCGCGATCTTGCAGCCATCACCCACCTCCCTTCCGGGATCCGCCATGGCCAAGTTCAAGAAGACTGCGAAGAAGACTGCCGCCCCCACCAAGCGCACGACCAAGACTGCGTCCAAGAAGGCCAGCGCCGCGCAGGCCGAACAGCTGTCGAAGACCTTGAGCGAATCCGCACAGCAGGTATGGCTCGCGGGCGTAGGCGCCTTCAGCCGCGCACAGACCGAAGGCACCAAGCTGTTCGAAGCGCTGATCAAGGAAGGCCTGAAGCTCGAGCACAACGCACTGAAGTTCGCCGGCGGCCAAGCCGACGCCGTACGCGGCGCAGTCGAAAGCAAGGTGGGCCAGGCGCGCGAGCGCGCGACCGACACCTGGGATCGCCTGGAAAAGGTTTTCGAAGACCGCGTGCAGCGCGCGCTGACCCAGCTCGGCGTCCCCGGCCGCGACGATCTTGCCGAACTGACTCGCAAGGTCGACTCGCTGACCGCCGAACTGCGCAAGCAGAACGGCAAGCCGGCCGCGAAGACCGCGGCGAAGACGGCCCGCAAGCCGGCCGTTCGCAAGGGCCGCGCCACGCCTTCCGCCTGAACCTCGCGCCGGGCGCCAGCATCGTCCTGAATCGGCGCCAGTAACGGGCAGTTTCCGCCCGCCAGTCCAACCGAAACGCAGCTCCCCTCCCCTTGCGATTCGGACTGGCGGGCGTTTTTATGCGCGATCGATTTTTGCGCAACCGCTGACGTCCTTCACGTTCTCGCCCTTGGTGCCGTGCCGTATAGTCTCGGCCTCGAACTCTCGGGGGCACCATGTCGGCTTCGTCGCTTCTGCTCGCAACCATCGTGACCGTAGCGCTTGGCGGCGCGGTTTCCGCCTGGCTATGGCTGGTGCTGCGTCCGCGTGTGGAACGCGATGAGGGTCTGAAGCTGCTCGCGGCCATGCGCTGGCGCGAATTCTCGCGCCTGGTCGTGGATGGCCTGCGCAGTCGCGGCTTCGAGCCCGAAGCGGTGGAAGAAGCGGCCGAGCGCGGCCAGGATTCGGTGATCCATCTCAAGCGCGAGGGCCGGGAATGGCTGCTCGCCTGCAAGCACGGCCTCAACTACCGCATCACCCAGACCATGGTCGCGGATATGGCGGATGCGATCCGCTTCCACGGTTCCGCGGGTGGCGTGGTCGCGACGCTCGGCGAGTCCGATGCCGATGCGCGCAGGGGCGTGGCCGGCACGGTCCAAGTCCTGGACGGCAACGCGCTATGGCCGCTGGTGCAATCGCAGTTGTCCTCGGGCGTGCGCGACGAGCTGGCCGCCAAGGCAACCGGGGCCGCGACGCGGCACATCGCGCTGGCCTGGGCGGGCGCCGCGACGCTGGGACTGGTCACCGCACTGACGGTTCCCGTGCCTGCCAGTGCGCCCGCCGATACGACCGTCGTAGCCACGACTAGCGCAGCGCCGTCTGCGCCGGTCGCCGCTCGGCCTGCACCAGTGGCCTCGGGCACCACCGCGGAAGCCGTGGCACCGGTGAGCGAGAACGAGGAGCGCGACGAGGTGATTCGCATGGTCACCACGCTTCCGGGGGTGGAGCGGGCGATGTGGAGCACGCGTTCCACTCTGCTGGTCTATCTCACCGATGAGGGTGCCGACCCGGTTCGCGGTGTTTGCGATATCGTCGTGAAGTACGACGCGCTGCGCACCTCGCGCGTACATCTGCAGCCGCCGACTGGGGCTACGCGGCCCGCGCGGTTTTTGCAGTGCGCTACGTTTTAGTGGCTAGCTGACTTTCGTAGCGCATCCCGCCAAAGCGGGCGCCGAAGCCGACATCGCTGATGCATGCACCTGCGGGGCAGGCGGCGCCAGTGGGGCTGCGTGACACGCCGTGAATCCATCCATGGAGGCTTCTCGGCGGCATCCATGCCGCCGACAGTCACGCAGCCCCACTGGCACCGCCTGCCCCCGACACATCACCGATGCGTTGGCGAAAAGCGAAGCTCGAAGAGCGAATTGCCAGCAATTACCGCTTTTCTTCGAAGCGGCGATCTGCACGCTCGCGGTTAGCGCTGCCCGCCGGGATGGGGGTAGCGGAGAAGCGGACCAGGATGGTCCGCGACCCGACTTAAAGGCATGGATGCCGTCAGGAGGGCGGAGCTACCCCCATCCCGGCGGGCAGCGCGTCCCACCGAAGTCGACGACGTTAGACAGTCTCGGAGTGCCATCCGTGGCGCATTGCCGCGCGGCATCCATGCCGCGCCAGAAAATCCGCACAAGCCGCCAATAAGGCGGCTTGTAAGCGCGGGTTTTCTACCAATGAACCCCTCGCATCAGCGCAGCGAACGCGATCTGCTCGTTGCTCGGCTGCGCCTCTCCCTTGAGCGCGGCCCTGTCGCCCTTCGCCGCCGCCGAATCGGGGAACAGTTCGAAGGCGGTGCTCATCACGACTTCGTACGCCTTCGGGGCCACGGCATTGATCACCGAGGCGAAGATGCCCAGGCGCGTCGCGATGCGGCTGGGACGTTCGATGATGCCCTTCACCACCAGGTCCGCGGCTTCGTCCGGCGTCAGCGTCGGCACGCTCTCGTACATCTTGGTCGGCGCGATCATCGGCGTCTTCACCAACGGCATGTTGATCGTGGTGAAGGAGATGCCCTTGCCGGACAACTCGCCCTGCGCGCAGCGGCTCCACGCGTCCAGCGCCGCCTTCGACGCGACATATGCCGAGAAGCGCGGCGAATTGGCCAGCACGCCGATCGAGGAAATGTTGATGATGTGGCCGCGACGGCGATGGGTCATGCTCGGCAGGAAGCCCATGATCAGGCGCAGGCTGCCGAAGTAGTTCAACTGCATCGTGCGCTCGAAATCGTGGAAGCGGTCGTAGCTCAGTTCGATCGAACGGCGGATCGAGCGGCCGGCATTGTTGATCAGCACATCGACGTGGCCATGCTCCTTCAGCACGGTCTGGATCAACCGGTCGCAGTCGGCCATGTCGGCAAGGTCGGCGGTGTAGGCGAAGACCTTGCCGCCCGCCGTCTTCATCGCGTCGCGGGCCTTGAACAGTTCCTCTTCGCCGCGCGCCACGATCACGGTGATCGCGCCCGCTTCGGCGACACGCTGCGCCGTCGACAGGCCGATGCCCGACGAACCGCCCGTGATCACCACGACCTTGCCCTTGACCTTGCCCTTCAGCGAGCGATCGACGAACAGGTCCGGATCCAGGTGGCGTTCCCAGTAGTCCCACAGCCGCCAGGCATAGCCGTCCAGCGGCGGCACCTTGATGCCGCTGCCGCGCAGGGCGCGCTCGGCCTCGCGATTGTCGAAGCGCGTGGGATATGTGATGAACTTGAGCGTTTCCTTGGGAATCTTGAAGTCGCGCAGCAGCATGCCGATGAAGCGCTTCACCGGCGGCAGGTTGCCCACCGCGGCGCGGATTCCGCCGGGCACGAAGGCGAACATGCGCGCGTCGATGCGCATGGTCATCTCCGGCGCGTGGCCGGCGCGCGCGAAGCAATTGAGCACCTCGCCCACGCGCATCGGTTCCGGATCGGTCAGATGGAAGCAATGGCCGTCCAGCTTGGGCTTGTGCGCGATGTGGTCCATCGCGTCGACGACGTAGTCGACCGGGACGATGTTGATGCGGCCGCCTTCGATGCCCAGCGTGGGCATCCATTGCGGCAGCATTTCGCGCATCTTCTTGATCAGGGTGAAGAAGTAGTACGGGCCGTCGATCTTGTCGATCTCGCCGGTCTGCGAATGGCCGACCACCATGCCGGGGCGATAGATGCGCCATTTGATGCGCTTTTCCTTGCGCACCAGGCCTTCGGATTCGTGCTTGGTGGACAGGTACGGATCGTCCAGGCCTTCGGCCTCATCGAACATGTCCTCGCGGAACACGCCCGGATACAGGCCCGCGGCCGCGATCGAACTGGTGTGGTGGAAGCACCCCGCACCAATGGCCGCGGCCAGGTCCAGCGCATGCTGGGTCCCGTCGATATTGGCCGCACGCTGCGAGGCGGCGTCGGCGCTGAGGTCGTAGATCGCGGCCAGGTGGAAGAAATGCTTCACCTTGCCGGTCAGCGCCTTGACCTGCGCGGCGCTGACGCCGCACTTGGCCGCGGTCATGTCGCCGGGGACCACCACGACGCGCTTGGGGTCCCATCCCATCTTCTTGGCGATGGCATCGAACTTCTTCTGCGAATCCTTGCGCACCAGCACGTGGATCGTGCCTTTGCGTTCCAGCAGCTTGCTGACCAGATAGCGACCGATGAAACCGGTGGCACCGGTGACGAAGTAGCTCATGCCCCTGCTCTCCCGAGAACAGCCGGCGCGATGGTGTGTGCGAAGCGAGCGCCGGCCTGCGGCTAACGTTGCCAGAGGCCGCCGCGCCCCACAATGCCCTCCCGTATTGACCGTGCAAAACGCCCATGCTGTGATGCCGCGTCCGTCTCGTCCCGTCCTCTGCATGGAGCCGCCGTCATGGCCGATCTGAAGTCCCAATTCGAACAGGCCGCGAAGGACGTCCACGCGCTGGCCGAGCGCCCCGACAACGACACGCTGCTGCGCCTGTATGCGCTCTACAAGCAGGGTTCCGAGGGCGACGTGTCCGGTGCGAAGCCGGGCTTCTTCGATTTCGTCGGCACCGCCAAGTACGAGGCCTGGGCGAAACTCAAGGGCACCGGCCAGGACGAGGCGATGAAGAAGTACGTCGACCTGGTCAAGAAGCTGCGCGGCTGAGGCGGGACTGACGATCGATGGCCCGGCAAACCCGCCAGCGCATCCTCGATGCCAGCCTGGCCATGTTCAACGCCCAGGGCGAACCCAACGTCACCACCAACCACATCGCCGATGAGCTGGAGATCAGCCCCGGCAACCTGTACTACCACTTCCGCAACAAGGACGACATCATCGAGCAGCTGTTCGCGCGCTTCGAAGAGCGCATGGACACCGCGCTCGCCGCGCCCGAAGGCCGCCTGCCCGGGCTGGAGGACATCTGGCTGCAGTTGCACCTGGTGTTCGAGGCGATCTGGGACTACCGCTTCCTCTACCGCGACCTGGTCGAGATCCTCAGCCGCAACCGCCGCCTGCGCCTGCGCTTCGCCCGCATCCTCAAGCGCGCCGACGAGCAGGCGCATGCGGTCATGCGCGGCCTGTCGCAGGCGGGCGTGATGCGCGCGTCCAGCGCGGAACTGGCCGCCACCGCGACCAACGTGCTGGTGATCGCGACGTTCTGGCTCAATTACGCCTCCGCGCGCGGCGACAAGGACGAGCACGAAGCCATCCGCGCCGGCATCGTCCAGGTGATGATGCTGCTGGCCCCCTTCCTACGCGACGCCGAACGGCTGCACCTCAACAACCTGACTCGCGCCTACGTAGATTGATCACGCCCACCCGGCCACGCCGCGCGGCGGCGGGCGCCGGTCACTGACAGGAGTTCGCCATGGCTGCCGCCAAATGGGCTGCATTTCCCCTCGATGCCAAGGGTTTCGCCTATGCAGGCGACGCGCTGAAGAAAGCCTGGCCGCAGCTGCACGCCGGCGACTGCGAACCCTTCCCCGACGCCAAGCACGCCGCCGTGCTGCTCAAGGCCGCCGGCAAGGCCGCGCCCAAGCTGGATGCCGACGCGTTGTCTTCGGCGCTCCAGGACGCCTGGCGCGCGTTCCATCGCGGCGACTTCAAGCTGGCCTTCGAGACCGGCGAAAAGCTGGGCCCGGTCGGCGCTTCGGTCGCGGTCAAGGCCATCGGCATCCATGCGACTTATCTGGTCGACAGCGAGGCCGAGAAGCTGAAGCGCTTCGAACAGGCCGCTAAGCTGGCCGAAGCCGCGGTGAAGGCCCTGCCCGACGAAGCGAACAGCCACTACCGCCTCGCCTTCGCTCTCGGCCGTTACAGCCAGGGGCTCTCGATCGTGAAAGCGTTGAAGGAAGGCATCGCGACCAAAGTGCGGACCGCCCTGGATACGACGCTCGAACTGGCGCCCAAACACGCCGAAGCGCACACCGCCATGGCCGTGTACCACGCGGAAATCGTCAACAAGATCGGCGCGCTGATCGGCGGCATGACCTACGGCGCCAAACCGGCCGAAGCCGAAAAGCACATCAAGACCGCGCTGAAACTGACGCCCGCCTCGCCGATCGCGCATATCGAGCACGGCAACGTACTGATGCTTCTGTACGGCGACAAGAAGGAAGACGACGCCGCAGCAGCCTACGAGAAGGCCGCCAAGGCCAAACCGGCCGACGCGATGGAAGCGCTGGACGCCGCGTATGCGCGGGATCAGATCGAGTAATTCGGGTCTCGCCGCCTGGGAATTCGTCGAAATTTGTCAGGCCAGAACCCCGGTGCGGGAAATTTCGGGTCGCGACGGGTTGATCCCCACGGCCGCAGCCCCTAAAATGCGCGGCCCAGCATCGCTCCGGCGACGCATCGGGCGGTTAGCTCAGCGGTAGAGCATTGCCTTCACACGGCAAGGGTCGCAGGTTCGAACCCTGCACCGCCCACCATCGAATCAGCACAAAGGCCACCTGCGAAGGTGGCCTTTGTCGTTGCAGGAGGTCGTGATTCCCGGGGCCTCGACGGCCTCAGTCCTTGGGATCGCAATGCTTGTCCCGGGCGGCGTGCGCCGCACGCATGCGTCGCGCGATCCACAGCGCTAGCGCGGTCAGCACACTGGCAATCATCGATTCCCCCGAGACGACGTACTCATTACTGCCTCATCGGCCCATTCAGCGGACGGCGGCCGCAGCCGCCCTGGCTGGCCATCCGGGGATGATAGGGGTGCTACGGGAGCCGGCGATATTGGGAAAATGCTTAGCCCCGCACCATCCGGGCGGCCGCTCGCCCGCCCGCGACCGCGGTTATCGCAGCTCCGGCTCGATCCACCGTTGCAGGACCGCCAGCAGTTCATCGGGATCGATGGGCTTGGCGACGAAATCGTCCATTCCGGCCGCCAGGCAGCTTTGCCGCTCTTCCTGCATCACGTTCGCCGTCATGGCGACGATGGGCAGCCGCTCGTTCGACTTGAACAGGCGTATCTCCCGCGTTGCCGTCAATCCATCCATCACCGGCATCTGCAGGTCCATGAGCACCAGGTCGTAATAGCGCTCGTGCACCAGCCGCAACGCCTGGCCGCCATCGCCGGCGACGTCCACCACCAGGCCGGCGTCGCCGAGGATGGCTTTGGCGACTTCCTGGTTGAACTCGTTGTCCTCGACCAGCAGCACGCGCACGCCATGCAGGGACGAATCTTCGTGCGCCTCCCGCAACTTGCGCGGCCGCGCGGTGCGTCCTTCGTCGCTGCCCATGCCGATGCGCGCTGTGAACCAGAACGTGCTGCCCTTGCCCAGCTCGCTCTCGACGCCCAGCGTGCCTCCCATCAGTGCGACGAGATTCTTGGAGATCGCCAGGCCGAGGCCGGCCCCGCCGTAACGACGCGTGGTGGAACTGTCGCCCTGCCTGAAAGGCTCGAAGATCAGTCCGATCTGCTCCTGGCTCAGTCCGATGCCGGTGTCCTGCACGCAGAAGCGCAGCAGCAGATCGCGCTCGCTGCGTTCGAGCACCTCGACCGCAATCCGGATCGCGCCCTGCTCCGTGAACTTGATCGCGTTGCTGACGTAGTTGATCAACACCTGCCCGAGGCGCAGCCGATCGCCCACGATGTTCGCCGGTACTTCGGGCGCCAGGTCGAAAGCGATGGGTAGGCCTTTCGCGATCGCCTTGTCGGCCACCACGTCGGCGACGTTGCTGAGCAAATCCTGCATGGCGAAGCAGGTATTTTCGACGGTTAGCTTGCCGGCCTCGATCCGGGAAATATCGAGTACGTCGTTGAGCACGCTAAGCAAATGCTGCCCGGCGATCTGGATCTTTTCCAGGTACTCGCGCGTGGCAGCGTCGGTGCGGCCTTTGAGCGCCAGATGCGACATGCCGAGAATGGCGTTCATCGGCGTGCGTATCTCGTGGCTCATGTTCGCCAGGAAGCGGCTCTTCGCGGCGCTGGCGGCATCGGCCGCAAGCTTGGCGCGCTTGAGTTCGTCCTGGACCCGCACCCGCTCGGTCACGTCCTGCGTGGTGCCGCTGACATGGAGCGGCGCGCCACTGCCGTCGTAATACATGCGGCCGCGCGATGACAGGCAGTGCACGCTGCCATCGTCCCAGACCGCGCGATAGTCGGCCGCAAAAGATTCGCCCTGTAGTGCGGCCGCGATGGCTCCCGCGACGCCTTCGCGGTCGTCCGAATGGACCCGCTCCAAGAGCGCCTCGAGGCTCACCGACATGTCCGGGGGCAGTTCGAACATTGCCAGGGTGTGCTCCGACGCACTGAGCGTCTGGGTCTCGACCATGTATTGCCAGGTCCCCAGGTCCCCGCCTTCGATCGCCAGGCTCAGCCGGACCTCGCTCTCGCGCAGCGCCGCTTCCGCCCGCTTGCGCTCGGTGATGTCGCGGACCCAGGTGACGATGAGCGTGCGCTCGTCGTCCTCGGCCAGCGAGGCGACGACCTCGACATCGCGCAACGAACCGTCGCCGCGCCGGTGCCGGCTCTCGAACGCATAGGGACGATTGCTGCTGCGCAGGATCTCAAGCGTTGGCGCCATGCGCTCGGGAGGAAAATCCGGATCGAAGCTCAGGATGTCCGCGCCGATCACCTCCCGCATGGGGCGCCCCAGGTGTTCCAGCGCGGCCGGATTGGCGTAGACGATGGAGCGGTCCTGCGGATCGATCCACAACACCGGGCCTGCCGTCTCCACGACCTTCCGGTTGAAGAGGATCCGTTTCTCCGCGCGCCGTCGCAGGGTGACGTCGTCGAACGCGAACTGCAGCAGCTGCCGGCCCTGATGTTCGAAGCTCATCAGGTGCACGCGCGCATCCCAGGTTTCGTCGCTGGGCCGCTGGTGCAGCCATTCGAAGATATCCATATTCTCGGCCAGGGCGGCGGCGACGTGGCGCGCCATGGCGGTGCGGGATTCGGTGCCGTCGTACTGGCAGGCGGGCGAGAGTTCGGACGGGCCGGCTTCCAGCAGCTCTTCGCGGCTCATCAGGCCGTGCAGGCGCACGGCGGCGTCGTTGCAGTCGATGAATCGGTCCTGCTCGGGGTCATAGACAGCCATCGCCCGCTGCGAGCCCTGGAACAGCAAGCGATTGAACGCCTCGCTTTCCTTCAGCGCCTCTTCGGCGAACTTGCGCTTGGTCACATCGCGCACGATCACCAGCAGTCCCTCGCGGCTCTGCAATTGGATCGCCTTGATCACCAGTTCGGCGGAGAACTGCTTCGTTCCGCCGCGCAGATGCAGCCATTGCACATGCACGGCGTCGCCTTCCATCTGTACCGGCAGGTCGGTCGGCAATGGTTTCGAGGCTCCATGCAGGAGATGGTCCACAAGGAACTCACGCAGACGCCTGCCCAGGGCCACGCTGCTTTCGCCACAGGGCTGCCATCGTGGCGTCAGCGCCGGATCGGTCAGGTGGCGGCCGATCAGCTCCTGCTTCGAGTTCACGCCGTACAGGCTTGCCGCCGCATGGTTGGCGTCGACGATGCCGTCTTCGGTGACGAACAGGTAGCAGTCCGGCGAACGTTCCCACAGCGTGCGGATCTGCTCCATCGCCGCGCGCGCCTGCTGCTCGGCCTCGCGGCGGCGGGTGATGTCTATGGCGATGCCGCACAGCGAATACGGGTTCCCGACGCCATCCAGCAATGGGAACCGGGTGCTCATGAAGATACGGGGGCCGTCTGCGCCGGGCACCTGCTCCTCGACCTCCACCGCGTTTCCGCTGGACAGCACGTCGGTGTCGACATCTCGGATGCTCTCCGCCGCATCCTGCGGAACGGCCTCGATATCCTTGCGGCCGATCGCGGCCCCGGGCGGCAGTTTGAAGAATTGATCGTAGGCGCGGTTGGTGAGCACCAGCCGGCCCTGCAGATCCTTGACGAAGACGATCGCGGGATATTCGTCGATGACGCCCTGGATCAATTGCTGAGCACGACGCTCGCGCCGCGTGGTGTGGAAGAGCAGCCACGACAAGACGATGCCCAGTAGCAGGCACACGACGATCGAGATCGCGACGATGGCGACGATCCAGATGTACTCCTGTTTTGCCGCTTCGTTTTCCTCCCGAGCTACGCGGGATTGCAACTCGATCAGGCGCAGCAGCTCGGTCCGCAGCGCCTTCGACGCATCGAAGAACCGACCTGACTGCACGGCGGGAATTGCCTGCGTACGCTGCACAGAGGGACGTTGAGCAAAGAACGTCTTTAGCTCAGCGTCGGCGCGCTGCACGAGACGCGCCTCTTCCGGCGTCAGGTACGTCTCCAGGTATGCCGCCCAGATCGCCACCGTCCTGCGTGCCGCGGCGTCGGCGTGCCGCTGTCGTGCCTGGGCGCTCGCGACGCTGGCTTCGTGCACGTCGGCGGTGATGATCTGAACGCCATCCAGCACCTCGGCCAGATACCCGGATGCGACGACACGGTCGGCATAGACCGTATTGAGACGTGCTTTCGCGTTGTGCAGGCCGATGATGCCGACGACGCCGGACAGTGCGGCGATGACGAACGGCAAGGCCAGCAGCAGCGTGAACTTTTCAGCGACTCTCACACCCTTCCCCGCATGTTCCCCAACATGGTCGCCGGACGATGTCGTCCGGTGCGCCCGGCTCGATTCGCAGCGACATATGCGTGGTCAGCCAAAGGCGCTAGCAAGCTAGTCCTTTCCTGCCCCGCACAGAATCGGGAAAAGTCTTAGGCCGCAGCGTCCCGGCATCGCCTCGGCGCAACAGTTCTAGGGGCGGCTTCTACAAGCCCGCGGGCCGTCTGCCGGGCGGGTTCTGCGCTGCGCTGACGGTCAGCTGAGCAGGTAATCCAGTCCGTGTGCCGCCAGGTAGGGCCCGATCTCGGCATTCGAGCGCAGGCCGAGTTTGTGCAGCGCGTTGTACTTGTGCGTGGTGACGGTCTTGTAGCTGCGCCCGCTGTCGATGGCTATCGCCTGCAGGTTCTCGCCGCGGGCAATCTGCAGCAGGACCTGCCGTTCGCCGCTGGTGAGCTGGTGCCAGGGGTGCGTACGCGCGGAATCGATGTCGAGCGCGGGATCTTGGAACGTCCCGCCCGTGGACACGATCCGGATCGCATCGACGGCGACGTTGGGGCCGCTGGATTTCAGCACGTAACCCTTCGCGCCCAGATCGAACGCGGCCAACGCCAGCGACGGATGCATCTGCCCCGTATACACGACCACGTTCAACCCCGGCTCACGCGCGGTGATCGTCTCGAGCAGCCTGACGCTTTGGAGTTTGCCCGGCATCTGCAGGTCGAGCACCAGCAGCTGGTACGAACCATCCAGGCGTTCCAGCAGCGCATCGCTGTCGCTGACCACCTCGATGCTGGTGTCCTCACCGGGAAACACCGCCTTCAGCATCTCGCTCAAGGCGATGCAGATGATCGGGTGATCGTCCGATATCAGAATCCGCATTCGTCCCGTCCCACTCAGTTCTCCGTCGCCAGGTATCGGACGACCCGTTGCTCTACTCGCGCCAACTCCTCGCGCACTGCCCGGAAGGCCGTCGCCCGGTCATCTTCTTGCGAGGACAGCGCCGTTTCCATGGCCACCGCGGCCTCCGCCGCCGCGTGCTCGCCGATCTGCCGGCACGAGGACTTTAGCTTGTGCATCAGCCGGCCGATTTCCGCCCAGTCCTGGCCGGCAAAGGCGCCCTCCAGCCGTTCGCTATCTGCCTGTGCGACGCGCAGGAAGACCTCGAGCGTCCGGCGGATCCTCTCGCGATCGCCGTGGAACAACTTGCTCAACGGTTCGAATACCGGCGCGTCGTCCGTCATTGTTGCCCCTTGGGCTTCAGCGCGGTTCAGTCGGGGCAGTGTACTCCGCCGACCCGCCACCCGAACTGCTATTGTCCGCTCCTGGGCAGGCCATGCCCCGCCCGTGACGAAGGCCGCACCGCCATGCTCTGGCCCCACCTAAGCGGATTGAGGACGCTGGTCGTCGACGACGACCCCCTCATGGTGGAGGTCGTCTCGATGGTGCTGCAGGACCTGGGCCTGACCGTCGTCGCGGTCGCTCTCGATGGCACCGCCGCGCTGGAGCGACTGAGTTCGTCGCCGATCGATCTGCTGGTCTGCGATCTCAACATGCCCGGCATGGACGGCATCCGGCTGCTCAGCCATGTCGCCTCGCTGCCTGCACGTCCGGCGATCCTCCTGCTCAGCGGCGAGGACCCCCGCATCCTCGAAGCGGCGCGGCAGTTCGCCGAAGCAAAGCAATTGACGATCATCGGCGCGGCGTCCAAGCCGGTGACGTCGGAGTCGCTGATCGCCCTGTTGCAGGCGTTCCGGCGCACAGAAGAACAGCCGGTACAGCGCCCGCGTACGATCGTCGGCTGCCAGCAGATCCGGTTGGGCCTGGCCGACCACGCCGTGCGCCTGGCCTATCAACCGAAAGTCGATCTCGTCGACGGCCGGCTCATTGGCGTAGAGGCGCTCCTGCGCTGGAACGACAGCGAGCTCGGCGCCGTGCCGCCGCCGGACATCGTGCGCGCCGCGGAAGGCTGCAGCCTGATCGACGAGTTGACCATCGGCGTGCTCGCCTGCGCGGTGCGCGATCGCGCGGCGCTCGCCGGCAACGGCATCGACACGAACATCGCCTTCAACGTGTCGATGCACAATCTGCACAGCCTCACCATCGTCGAGCGCATGTCCGAGCTGGTGATCGCCGCCGGCGACCAACCCAAGCACTTCACCGTCGAAGTGACCGAAACCCATCTCATCGAAGACCTGAGCTCGGTACTCGAGGCGTTGCTGCGCCTGCGGCTACAGGGCTTCAAGATCGCGATCGACGACTACGGCACGGGCGCGGCGACCATGCAGTTCCTGATGCAGTTGCCGAGCACGGAGCTCAAGATCGACCGCACCTTCGTTACCGCCGCCACCAAAAGCGAATCCGGTCGTGCGCTGTTGCAGTCCGCGATCGACCTGGGCCTGCAACTGGGCCAGGACGTCATCGCCGAGGGTGTGGAAACCGCGGGCGAAGCGCGGCTGCTGCGACAGCTGGGCTGCCGCTTCGCACAAGGCTATTACTACGCGCGGCCGATGACATTGGATGCCTTCACGGCGTGGATCGCGCAATATCGCCAGTCCGCGACACAGGCTCACGTTCGGGAGTGACGCGAGCACCGCGTGCGCTTGTCATAATGCGCGGTGCCACGGCACGACCTTCCACCTCAGGACCGCCTCGATGGACACCCGCCTGTATCACAACCCGCGCTGCTCGAAATCACGCGGCGCTCTGGAAATGCTGCAGGAACAAGGCGTCCAGCCGCGCGTCGTCGCCTATCTCGATACGCCGCCGACCAATGAGGAGTTGCACGCCTTGTTGCAGATGCTGGATCTGCCGGCGCGTGCACTGCTGCGCAGCGGCGAAGAAGAATACGTCGCGCTGGGCCTCGCCGACCCCGCATTGACGGACGATGCGCTGATAGCGGCGATGGTCGAGCATCCCCGCCTGATCGAGCGGCCGATCTTCGTGCATAACGGTCGTGCGGTGATCGGGCGTCCGCCTGAACGCGTCCTCAGCCTGCTCTGAGCAACCGCGTCAGCGCGACTTGCTGTCGCGCATCCGTCGCACTCGTTCCGGTGCGGAGAACGAATCGCTGCGCGCTTCCGCCCAGAACGCCTTGAATACCGCGTGGTCGGGCACGCGCAGCAACAACTCGCCAGGTTCCAGGAAGTGATACAGCGCCGCCTGCGAACGCACTTCGATCGGCGACACGCGGCGCAGAATGTGCTCCGGCCCGAGTTGCCCCGGATGCTCCAAACCCGCCGCCGCCAGCAGATCGCGCAGCGCCTTTAGCGTGTTCTGGTGGAAGTTGAATACGCGCGTGGCCTTGTCCGGCACGTCCAGGTGGCTCCAGCGCGACGGGTCCTGCGTCGCCACGCCCGTCGGGCAACGATCGGTGTGGCAGCTCAACGACTGGATGCAGCCGAGCGCGAACATGAAACCGCGGGCCGCATTACACCAGTCGGCGCCGAGCGCCATCGTGCGCGCGATGTCGAACGCGCTGGTGACACGGCCCGCCGCGCCGACGCGGATATTGCCGCGCAGATCCAGGCCCACCAGGGTGTTGTGCACGAGCATCAGCGCCTCGTGCATCGGCACGCCGACATGGTCGATGAATTCCGCCGGCGCCGCACCGGTACCGCCCTCCGCGCCGTCGACCACGATGAAGTCCGGCAACAGTCCGGTTTCGCGCATCGCCTTGGCGATGCCGAACCATTCCCAGGGATGCCCGATCGCCAGCTTGAATCCGGTCGGCTTGCCGCCGCTGGCCTCGCGCAGGCGCGCCACGAATTCGAGCAACTCCACTGGCGTGTGGAAAGCGCTGTGCTGCGCCGGCGACACGCAATCGATCCCCATCGGCACGCCGCGCGTCGCCGAAATTTCCGCGCTGACCTTGGCCGCGGGGAGCACGCCGCCGTGCCCGGGCTTGGCGCCCTGCGACAACTTGATCTCGATCATCCGGACCTGCGGATCGCGCGCGCCATGGATGAAACGGTCGAGGTCGAAGTGTCCCTGCTCGTCGCGGCAACCGAAGTAGCCCGAACCGATTTCCCAGACCAGATCGCCGCCGTTTTCACGGTGATAAGGCGAGATCGAACCTTCGCCCGTGTCGTGATAGAAGCCGCCCAGCTTCGCGCCCCGGTTCAACGCGCGGATCGCATTGGCCGATAGCGCGCCGAAACTCATCGCGGAAATGTTGAACACGCTGGCCGAGTAAGGCTGCGCGCTGTTTTCGCCGATGGTGAGGCGGAAATCGAAGGACGCCGGATGGCTGGGGGTCAGCGAGTGGTTGATCCATTCGTAGTCGATGCCGTACACGTCCTGCAGCGTGCCGAAGGGCCGCGTGTCGTTGACGGATTTCGAGCGTTGATAGACCAGCGCCCGCTGCTGGCGCGAGAACGGCGTCTCCGCCGTGTCGGACTCGATGAAGTATTGCCGCATCTCCGGCCCGATCGACTCCAGGCCGTAGCGGAAATGCGCGAGCACCGGATAGTTGCGCCGCAGCGTGCTGCGCTTCTGCAGGAGATCCACCGTGCCCAGCAATGACAGCAGGCCGAACACGGCTGCACCGAACCACCAGGCGCCTCCGCTCCATGCCGCCAAGGCGAGCGAAACGGCGAGAAGCAGGAGACTGGCGACGTAAGCGGCGTAGCGCATGGACACGGACAGTCCTCCGTTCAATTGGACTAGAGCCGCGCGTCCACCGTGTCGCGCGGATACAGGCTCTTGATGTCGTAGAGCAATGCGCCGGGCCGGCCGAAACGGCGCGCACCCTCCGCACCCAGCTCACGATATTGCTCGTGGGCAACCGCCAGCACCACCGCGTCGTAGCGGCCGGGCTGCGGCTCATCCGCGAGCAGCTCCACGTTGTATTCGTGGCGGGCGGTGGCCGGATCGACCCAGGGATCGTGGATGTCGACCTGCGCGCGGTATTCGCGGAAGCGCTGGGCCAGCTCAACGACGCGGGTATTGCGCAGGTCCGGACAGTTTTCCTTGAACGCCATGCCGAGGATGAGGATGCGCGAACCGGCGACGGCGATGTCGCGCTGGATCATCAGCTTGATGACCTCGTTGGCGACGTGCTCGCCCATCGCATCGTTGATGCGGCGACAGGCCAGCAGGATGTCCGGGTAGTAGCCGGTCGCCTGCGCCTTCTGGATCAGGTAGTAAGGGTCGACGCCGATGCAGTGGCCGCCGACCAGTCCGGGACGGAACGGCAGGAAGTTCCATTTCGTCCCGGCCGCTTCCAGCACTTCGGTGGTGTCCAGACCCAGGCGCTGGCAGATCAGCGCGAACTCGTTGATGAAGGCGATGTTGGCATCGCGCTGGGTGTTCTCGATGACCTTCGCCGCCTCGGCCACGCGCAGGCTGGAGGCCTTGTGCGTGCCGGCCTTGATGATGCTGCGATAGAGCGCATCGACGAAGTCGGCGGCTTCAGGCGTAGAGCCGGACGTCACCTTCGGAATATCGGCGAGGCGACGCTCGCGGTCGCCCGGGTTGATCCGCTCGGGGCTGTAGCCGACGAAGAAGTCGACGTTGAACCGCAGGCCCGAGACTTCCTCCAGCTGCGGAACGCAGATCTCTTCGGTCGCGCCGGGATAGACGGTGGATTCGTAGATCACGGTGTCGCCGCGCTGGAGCACGCCGCCGATGGTGCGGCTGGCTTCGATCAGCGGCGTGAAGTCCGGACGCTTGTGCACGTCGATAGGCGTCGGCACGGTGACGACGTAGACGTTGCAGCCGCGCAGGTCTTCGACGTCGGCGCTGAAGCGCAGCTTCGCCGCGGAGCGGATCTCGTCGCCGCTGCTCTCGTGATTGCCGTCGCGACCGTCGCGCAGTTCCGCGATGCGTTGCGCGGCGATGTCGAAGCCCAGCGTGTCGTACTGCTGGCCGAATTCGATCGCCAGCGGGAGACCGACGTAGCCCAGGCCGATCACGGCGATGCGTGCGTTGCGGGGATCCAGCATTCGACCTGCCTAGTTCGCGTTTGACTCAGGTCGGTGGTGGCCAACCCGTTTGGTGCCTGGGGCGGGACTCGAACCCGCATGGGGTCGCCCCCGGCGGATTTTAAGTCCGCTGCGTATACCGGTTTCGCCACCCAGGCGCGGCCACAAGCTTACTCATACGAGAAAGCCCGGCAATGCCGAGCCAAAAGTCCGGCATTGCCGGGCCAACGAATTTCGACAAAAAAGCCCGGCAAGCCGGGCTTTGAAATCTGGAGGCCGAGGTCGGAATTGAACCGGCGTACGCGGATTTGCAGTCCGCTGCATAACCACTCTGCCACCCGGCCGGATGACGCTTTGTAACGCTTTCGGATTCTGTCACACCGCGGGGGTTTCGCAAGCCTGCGATTGCAAAGCTCGCTGCGACTACCGGAAAAAACGAAGCCCCGCGAACGGGGCTTCGTGAAAACTGGAGCGGGAAACGAGACTCGAACTCGCGACCCCGACCTTGGCAAGGTCGTGCTCTACCAACTGAGCTATTCCCGCAGAGGAAGCGCCATTTTAGGCATGGAAACGAAAGTGTCAACACCTGAATGCAGGTTCGTTTACTTCGCCTGCATCGATGGCGCCGGCGCCGCCGCGGTCCTCAGGGCCTGCGGGCGTCTTCGCGCAAGGCGGGCCACGCCGCGCGCAGATACGCCAGGCCCGACCACAGCGTCAGCAGCGCCGCGACCGCCAGCATCCAATCGCCGATGGTGAACACCGGCACCGTCAGCGTGCGGCCGGACAAGGTGATCTGCAGCGGTTCGAAATACAGCAGGAAGGTCAGCGCGACCATTTGCACGATGGTCTTGATCTTGCCGATCGCGGCGACCTTCACCCGGGCGCGCTGACCCAGCTCTGCCATCCATTCGCGCAAGGCGGATACCGCGATTTCGCGGCCCACGATCACCGCGGCCCACAACGCCATCCACGGCGTCGGATGCTTCTGCACGATCAGCAGCAGCGCGACCGCGACCATCAGCTTGTCCGCGACCGGATCGAGAAAGGCGCCGAAGGCCGAGGACTGGTTGTAGGCGCGCGCGATCCAGCCATCCAGCCAGTCGGTCACCGAGGCCAGCACGAATACGAACGCCGCCGCGAAATTGGTCCACTTGTAGGGGAGATAGAACACCAGGACCAGCACCGGAATCAGCAGGATTCGCAGCAGGGTCAGGATGGTCGGTACGGTCAACTTCATCAGGACGGAGGGGTTCGGACCTAGGGTCAGTGTATGGGGATTCGCCGGTGAATGACGACGGGCTACTGCGCCACGCCGTGCAGGGCAGCGTAGATGCGCTCGGCCAGCGCGGCGTTCACGCCTTCGACCCGCGCGATTTCCTCGACGCCGGCCGCTTTCAGTCCGCCCAGCCCGCCGAAATGCTTGAGCAGGGCGGCGCGACGGCGCGGTCCGATGCCCGGGATGTCCTCCAGGCGGCTGGTGCTGCGCGCCTTCTGGCGGCGGCCGCGGTGGCCGGTGATGGCGAACCTGTGCGCTTCGTCACGCACCTGCTGGATCAGCTGCAGCGCGGGCGATTCCGCGCCGGGATGGACGATGCGCCCATCCGGAAGCAGCAGCTCTTCGTCGCCCGGGCGCCGCGCGGGCCCCTTGGCGACGCCCACGAGGGTGACGCCCTCCACGCCCAGATCGTCCAGGGCGGTGCGCGCCTGCGCCACCTGCCCCGCGCCGCCGTCGATCAGCAGCACGTCGGGCATGACGCCCTGCTCTTCCACGGCGCGGCGGAAGCGGCGTTCGATCGCCTGGTGCATGGCGGCGTAATCGTCGCCCGGCTCGATGCCGGCGATGTTGTAGCGCCGGTATTGGCCGCGCACCGGGCCTTCGCTGTCGAAGACGACGCACGAGGCCACGGTCGCTTCGCCCATGGTGTGGCTGATGTCGAAGCATTCGATGCGCGCGGGCAGCGCCGGCAGGACCAGCAGATCGCGCAGGCCTTCGGCGCGGGCGCGCTGCGCGGCGTGGCTGGTGCGCTCGGTGGCCAGGGAGAGTTCGGCGTTGCGCCGCGCCAGATCCACATAGCCGGCGCGTTCGCCGCGGACGCTGGTCTTGATCTGGATTTTGCGGTCGGCGGTCAGCGACAGCGCTTCTTCGATCAGTCCGCGATCGGGAATATCGCGGTCCAGGACGATCTCGCGCGGCGGCGTTTGTTCGGCGTAATACTGGGAAACGAACGCCGCCAGCACTTCCGCGGCATCGGTGCTGCCGCCGGTCTTCGGGAAAAAGGCGCGGGTGCCGAGATTGCGTCCATCGCGGAACGCGAGCAGCAGTACGCAGGCCGCTGCGTCCTGCATCGCGACCGCCAGCACATCCAACTCTGCGGCGCGACCGTCGACATACTGGCGCGCCTGCAGGCTGCGGATCGACTGCATCAGGTCGCGCAGGCGCGCGGCTTGCTCGAATTCGAGGCGTTCGCTGGCCGCTTCCATCGCCTGTCCGAGTTCCTTGCTCAGTTCGTCGCTGCGGCCGTCGAGGAACAGGCTGGCGCGGCGCACGCTCTCGGCGTAATCCTCCGCGGGCACCAGGCCGACGCAGGGCGCGCTGCAACGGCCGATCTGGTGTTGCAGGCACGGCCGGGAGCGGTTGCGGAACACGCTGTCTTCGCAGCTGCGCAGGCGGAACAGCTTGTGCATCAGGTTGAGCGTTTCGCGCACGGCGACCACGCTGGCGTAGGGGCCGAAATAGCGGCCCGGAACGGCGCGCGGTCCACGATGCAGGGCGATGCGCGGCCAGCTCTCCGTCGTCAGCAGAACGTAGGGGTAGCTCTTGTCGTCGCGCAGTTGCACGTTGTAGCGCGGCTTGAGCGACTTGATCAGCTGGTTTTCCAGCAGCAGCGCTTCGGCTTCGGTGCGGGTGACGGTGACTTCCATGCGCGCCACCTGCGCCAGCATCGTGGCGATGCGCGGCGACTTGGGGGAGGCGTTGAAGTAGCTGGCGACGCGGTTCTTGAGTGCGCTGGCCTTGCCGACGTACAGCACGGCGTCGTCGGCGGCGATCATGCGGTAGACGCCCGGCGCGGTGCTCAGGCCTTTCACGAAGGCCTTGCCGTCGAAAGCCAGGGTTGTGGAAGTCATTGGATCGGCTGGCATCGGCTCGCGTATCTGGGGTCGATTATGCGCGAGCGCAACCTTTGCCGCGATTGCGTAACTGAATTTTCAGGTGCAGCGGCTGTGGGGTTCCAGCGCGGGCAGGCGGTGCCGGTGGGCAGTCGCGACACGCCGTGAATCCGTCCATGGAGGCTTGATCGGCGGCATCCATGCCGCCGACAGTCGCGCCTACCCACCGGCACCGCCTGCCCTCCCATACATCTCGGGCGCGTTGGCAAAGGCAAAAGCAACTCGCTTCGCTCGCCCCCTCATCTGCCCTTTGGGCATCTTCTCCCCGCGCGCGGGGAGAAGAAGAGCGTGTGGCCGAAGCGGCGATCGTCACGCTCGCGATAAGCGCTGCCCGGCGGGATGGGGGTGCGGAGAGCGGACCAGGATGGTCCGCGGCCCCGACTAAAGGCAGGGATGCCGTCCGGAGGGGCGGAGCACCCCCATCCCGTCGGGCAGCGCGTCCTACCGAAGCCGTGAACGCGGTCGGCGCAGTACTAACGACGTTCCGCCATCCGCGCTTCCGCGCGAGCGAGGTCTTCAGGCGTATCCACGCCCGGCGGAAACGGTGCAGGCGTCACCGCGGCCGCGATGCGGAAGCCGGCTTCCAGCACCCGCAGTTGTTCGAGCGATTCCACCTGCTCCAGGCGGCCGGGCGGCATTGCCGCGAACCGTTGCAGGAAGCCTGCGGTGTACGCATAGATGCCGATGTGGCGCAGCCAGTGACCGCCTTCGGGCAGCTGCGTGCGATCGCGCGCGAACGCATCGCGTGGCCACGGCAGCGGCGCGCGGCTGAAGTACAGGGCGTCGCCGTTGCTGGCCTGCACCAGCTTCACCGTGTTGGGATCGAACAGCGTTTCCACATCGGTCACGGGCGCCGCCAGCGTCGCCATCTCCGCCCCGCTCTGCTGTAGCAGCGCGGCGACGGCACGAATGCCTTCCGCCGGAGCGAAGGGTTCGTCGCCCTGCAGGTTCACCACCAGCGTGTCGTCGTGCCAGCTCGCGATGCGCGCGCATTCGGCGAGACGATCGGTGCCGGAGACGTGCCCGGTCGAAGTCATGGCGACATGCACGCCGCTGCCCTGCAGCGCGTCGGCGATGCGCTGATCGTCGGCGGCGACCCATACCTCACGCGCACCGGCGGCCAGCGCGCGGCGGGCCACATGCAGCACCAACGGCTCACCGGCGAGCAGGCGCAACGGCTTGCCCGGCAGGCGCGAGGCGGCATACCGGGCGGGAATGGCGACGACGAAATCCGATGCACTCATGCAAGCCTCTACCAACAAAGCCTCAACGAAACCGCGCTCAGCCGTGGGCGGCGCGCAATTTGCCCAGCAATGCCACCCAAAACGCTTCAGGCAGCTCCGCAGTCACCGGCACGCTGAACCAGTCGTCGCGCGCGATCTCGGCGCACTTCACCGCGTCCTTCTCCGTCATCAGCACCGGCAGGCGGCTGCCGAACTCGAAGTCGGCCGCCGTATAGCGGTGATGATCGTGGAACGCATGCGGCACCACCGCGATGCCGAAGCCGCGCAGCATCGCGAAGAAACGCTCGGGATCGCCGATCCCGGCCACCGCATGCACGCGCTGACCCGCGAACGAGGCCAAAGGACGCGCACGCCCGCCCGTGATCGGCGTTGCATGCTCGGCCAACAATTTCATCGGCCATTCGCCGAAACCCGCGCCGGCATTGCCTGACGACGCATTGCCGCCATTGGGCGCACCCCCGCCGAGATTGACGACGCGGAAGTCGCACCGTTGCGCGCGTTCGACCGGCTCGCGCAGCGGCCCCGCCGGCAGCCGCTGCGCATTGCCATAGCGCAGGCGGCCGTCGATCACTTCGATCTCGATGTCGCGTGCCAAACGGTAATGCTGCAGGCCGTCGTCGCAAACGATGACGTCGCAGCCTGCCTTCACCAAGGCCTTGCTTGCGGCCACGCGGTCGCGGTCGACGCGCAGCTTGGCGCCGGTGTGCAGCGCGATCAGCGCGGGCTCGTCGCCGACCTTGGCCGGATTGCTTTCGCGGTCTACCCAGCGCGGCTGCGAAGGTTCCTCGCGGCCGTAACCGCGGCTGGCGACGCCGGGTTTGAAGCCTTCGGCCTGCAGACGCCGCACCATCGCGATGGTGAGCGGCGTCTTGCCGGTGCCGCCGACGCTGATGTTGCCGACGACCAGCACCGGCACCTCGCTGCGCCAGCTGCGCAGGATGCCCTTCGCGTACAGCCGTCGGCGCAGTCCGGTGATCGCCGAATAGATCCCGGACAACATGCGCGCGCCCCAGGGCACGCGCGCTTCGCCATACCAGTACGCGGGACGTTGTCCGCTCGCCATCGGCTCACTCGCCCTCGCGGAATTGCATGCGGTGCAGGTGCGCGTACAGCCCGCCCTGCGCCAGCAATTGCGCGTGCGTGCCGCGTTCGACGATGCGTCCCTGGTCCATCACCAGCACCTGGTCGGCGTGCTCGATGGTCGAGAGGCGATGCGCGATCACCAGCGTGGTGCGGTTGGGCATCAGATGATTGAGTGCGTCCTGCACCAGGCGTTCGGACTCGGTGTCGAGCGCGGCCGTGGCTTCGTCCAGGATCAGGATCGGCGCGTCCTTCAACATCGCGCGCGCGATGGCGACGCGCTGGCGCTGGCCGCCGGAGAGCTTGTTGCCCTTCGCGCCGATGTGGGTCGCGAGGCCCTCGGGGAGCTGCTCGATGAATTCCATCGCATTCGCGCCGCGCACGGCGCGATCCAGCGCCTCGTCGCCGGCGTCCTGCAATTCGCCGTAGGCGACGTTCTCGGCGACGCTGCCGCCGAACAGCATGACCTGCTGGCCGACCATGGCGATCTGCCGGCGCAGATCGGCAAGGCGATACTCGTGCAGGGGATGGCCGTCGAGTTCGATGCTCCCCGATTCCGGTTCATAGAAGCGCGGGATCAGCTTGATCAACGATGACTTGCCGCTGCCCGAACGCCCCACGATCGCCGTGACCGTGCCCGGCCTCGCGGTGAAACTGACATCGGCGAGCGCCGGACGCGTCTGGCCCGGATAACGCGCCTGCACGGCGTGGAATTCGAGCAGCCCCTTGGCCCGTTCGATCGGGCGCGTGCCCGCATCCGGTTCGTCGGGCGCATCGAGTACGGAAAACAGGCGTTCCGCCGAAGCGATGCCGCGCTGGAGCAATCCCTGCACGTTGGTCAGCTGCTTCAGCGCGGGAATGATCGCCAGCATCGAGATCATCAACTGCACGAAACCACCGGCGCTGAGGCGTCCGGCGGCGGCTTCGCGGCCGGCGAAGAACAGCAGCAGCGCCAACCCCACCGCGCCGGTCAACTGCACCACAGCGGAGGAGATGCTGCGAGTGGCCTCGATCTTGAGGCTGAGCTTGAGATGGTGGTTGGCCTGCTCCGAATAACGCTTCAGCTCAGCCGGCTGCGCGCCGTAGATCTTCACTTCCTGCTGGTTCGACAAGGCCTGGTCGGCGGACAGCAGCAGCTGCGCCCCGCTCTCCTGCACGCGATGGCCGAAACGGCGATAGCGGCGCCCGACCTTGTCCATCATCCACGCGATTACAGGACCGAGCAGCAACACGGCGAGGGTGACGCGCCAGCTCGCGTAGAGCATCACGCCGAGCATGTAGATGACCTGCAGCGACTGCTGCAGCATCACTTTCGCCGAATCGATTGCGGCCTGCGCGACCTGGTCGCTGTCGGAGCCCAGCCGCATCAGCATCGACGGCACCGGTTCACTGTCGAAGCGTGCGCCGGGCAGACGCAGGTACTTGCCCAGCGCGGTCGTGCGCATGTCGCGGGAGATGCCGCGCCCCGCCTTGGCCATGTACAGGTCGGTGATGTAACCGGCGATGCCGCGCACGACGAAGATCCCGACGATCGCCAGCGGCAGCAGCAGGCTGAATTCCTGGTTCTTGGCGACGAAGGTCTCGTCGACCATCGGCTTGGTCAGCAGGCCGAAGGCACCCGCCGCCGCGCCTTCCAGCATCAGGCCGATGAAGGCGATGAACAGGATCATCCGGTACGGACGGGCCAGTCCCAATAATCGCCGGTAGATGGACCACGGCGAGGCGGTGGAGGTCACTGCGCCTTCCCTTGCGAACTCGCGCCGCGCGGGTTGGCCGTCTCCGGTGACGTCGCGAGCATGATCTGGCGGAAGCCGAGCTGGCCCAGTGCATCGTAGGCCGTGACCACGGCCTGATACGGCGTACGCGCGTCGGCGCGCAGCAGGACCTTGCGCTCGCGGTCGCTGCCGGCGACTTCGGCGAGCGTGGCCTTGAGCGACTCGACGTCGTCGCGCAGCACTTCGCGGTCGTCGACGAAGTAGCGGCCGTCGGCGTTCACCAGCACGCTCAGTGCGCGCGTGGTGTCGGTCGCGGCTTCTCCGGTCGCCTTGGGCAACTGCAGCTTGAGCACCGAGCGGGCGTCGAAGGTGGTGGTGACGACGAAGAAGATGATCAGCGTGAGGATGACGTCGATCAGCGGGATCAGGTTGATCTCGGGTTCGTCGTCCTTGCGGTGGTCACGAATGCGCATCGGCGGAACTCAAGGCGTGCCGACCGGCGGGGTGATGCCGTGCGTGCCGGGGGCCATGCGGGCCGATGCCGGACGCGGCTCGATGGTGTCGAGCAACTGGATCGCTTCGTGTTCCATGTCGACGATGTACTCGGCGATGCGTCCGCGGAACCAGCGGTGCGCGATCAGCGCCGGGATCGCGACGATCATGCCCGTGGCCGTGCACACCAGCGCCTTGCCGATGCCGCCGGCGAGCTGGTTCACGTCGCCGATGCCGTGGTCGAGGATGCCCAGGAACATCTGGATCATGCCGACGACGGTGCCGAACAGGCCCAGCAGCGGGCCGGCGGCCGAGATCGTGCCGAGCGTATTGAGATAACGCTCCATGCGGTGTACCAGATGGCGGCCGACGTCCTCGATGCGTTCGCGGATCTGATCGCGCGGACGGTTGCGTACGTCGAGCGCAGCGGCCAGGAGCGCGCCCAGCGGCGAAGTCGCGCGCAGTGACTCGATATGGGCCGGATCGAGCTTGCCGCCCGCCGCCCACGTCCGCACTTCCTTGCCCAGTCCCGGCGGCAGCACCGCGCGGCGGCGCAGCGTCCAGGCGCGCTCGACGACGATGGTCAGCGCCAGCACGGACAACAGGATCAGCGGAATCATCGGCCAACCGCCGGCCTTGACCAGTTCCAGCACTCGCAAACCTCCGGCCCGCGGCCGCTCTTAAGGGGTACACCTAAGGGGTATGTCCCAAGGTGGGTCGGGACATCAGGCCGCTAGCATACGGAGCGGACCTCACGGTGGCGATATTTCGGGGCCGGGAACCCGGCAATCAAGCCGTTCACGGCCGACGTCAAGGCCTGCGGGCCGCGTCCCACCAGCGCGGCTGTGCGCCGCGTCGCGTTTCGACCATTACGCCGCGGGCGCGCAGCCCCACGCGCAGGGCGCCACCGGTCGCCGTATCGAGCGTGTGCGCGCCCGCGTGCTGCCAGCGCTGCAACACCTCGGGCCGCGGGTGGCCGAAGCGGTTGCCGTGACCGGACGACACCAGCGCGTAGCGCGGATGCGTGGCGTCGACGAAGGCGGCGTCGGACGATCCGCCGCTGCCGTGATGGGCGACGAGCACGACGTCGGAAGCGAGCTCCTGCCGATACAGGCGCACGAGGTCGCGCTCGATGACCTCGCCGATGTCGCCGGTCAGCAGCGCCGAGCCGTTCCTGCCGCGTACGTGAAGAACGCAGCTGGACTCGTTCGCCAGGTAGGGGAAATGCGCGGGCGGATGCAGGAAGCGGAACTCCACGCCGTCCCAATTCCAATGGTCCCCCGCCCGACAGGGCGTGGTCGGGAACGGCGGCATGCCCGGCAGGCGCACACCTTCCGGCGCCTGCGTACGCAGCACCGGGAATTCCCTGCGCACCGCCGCAAAGCCGCCGACGTGGTCGAAGTCGCCATGGCTGATGACCGCCCGATCGATGCGACGTACGCCCAGTGCGCGCAACGCCGGCGTAACTGCGCGTTCGCCCGCATCGAAACCGTCCTCGACCGCGGGGCCCATGTCGTAGAGCACCGCATGTGTCCGGGTGCGTACCAGGACGGAGAGCCCCTGCCCCACGTCGATCACCAGCAGTTCCGCTTCGCCGGGGTTGGGCAGATCGCGGTCCGGCCAGAGCAACGGCAGCCACAGCAGCAACGCCAGCGATTTTCCGGGCATGCCCCGCGGCAGCAGCAGCCAGAAGGCGCCGCACAGCGCCAGCGGCAAAGCGAACCAGCGCGGCTCCGGCAGCCACCACAGCGACAATCCGCTGCGCGACAACCGCTCGAACAAGGGCCAGGTCAGATCGAAACACCAGGCGGCCCAGCGCCACGCCCACGCGCCTGCACCTGCGTGCACGGTCTCCAGCAGCAAGCCGGCGAGCGCGAGCGGAACGACGACCAGGCTCCACCAGGGCACGGCGAGCAGATTGGCGACCGGTCCGGCCAGCGACGCCTGCCCAAACAGGGCGACGCTGGGCGGCAACAGGCCCAACGTAGCGGCACCCTGCGCCGACAGGAACTCGCGCACGACGTGCTGGCCCCCATCGGGCAGACACCACAGCAGCCAGGCCACGCCCAGGAAGCTGAGCCAGAACCCCGCGCCGATCACCGCCAGCGGATCGAACAGGATCACCGCGATCGCCGCCAGCGACAGCGCCTGGGGTGCACGCGCCGGCCGTCGCCACGCGCGCGCGGCCGCGACCACCGCGATCATCAACACCGTGCGCACGGTGGGCAGGGCGAAGCCCGCCGCCGCGGCATAGCCGGTAGCGCCGGCGACTGCGGCAAGCGCTGCCGCCGCGGGCAGCGGCCAGCGCCGTGCCAATGCCGGCAGCAACCACCACAAACCGCGTGCGAGCAGAGCGGCGAAACCGGCAACCAGTCCTACGTGGAATCCGGAAATCGCGATGAGGTGGGTCAGTCCGTTCGCCCGCAACACCGTCCAATCGTCATCGTCGAGCGCGCGCGTATCGCCCAGAGCCAATGCGCGGAGGAAACGCGTCGACGACGCCGGCACTTGCGCGGCGATGCGGTCGGACATCGTCTCGCGCCAGGCCAGCAGTCCGCTCGCGGGCGCGACACGCCGCGCCATTGCAGGGGCGTAGACATAGCCGGTAGCCGTGAGGCGCTGCGCGAGGGCGAATTTTTCGGCATCGCTTCCACCCGGGTTGCGCAGACCGCGCGGCGCCCGCAGACGCACCGGTAGCGACCAGTGCTCCCCTGCACGCAATCGTTGTCGCGGTTTGGTGTCGGCGTGATGCTCGTCGTACCAGGACAGCCGCAGTACACGGCCGCGAAGGTCGGACTGCTCACAACCGTCGGCATCCACCGCGAAGAGGAAACGGATACGGCGCGGTTCGTATTCCGGCAGGTCGACGATGCGCCCGCTGACGATGAGCTCGCTTTTCTCCAGCGACGCCGGCAGCTGCACGGCGAGCGAGTACGCCCCGTGCACACCGGTGAGCGCGAAGCCGCAGACGAAGGCACCGGCGACGCGCGCGACCGATCGAAGCCAAGGCACCGAATCGCGCCCGCGCAGCGGCGGCCAGCCACACCAGCCGCACCATCCCGCGAGCAGCAAGGCCAGCGATACACCCCAGGGCGCCAGCCAGGGAAGCCACAAGCAGGCGACCACGCCCGCCAGCAGCGCCAGCGCGGCGGAGATTCCCAGTGCGGGAGGGTTGAATGGTGGCGTCCTTGCCACTTGCATTATGGGTTGCGCTCCTTCGCTAAGACCTACACCTCGTCGCGCTGCAGCTGCCGAAGCTTGCCTTCATGCAACTCGAGCACCCGATCCATGCGCCGCGCGAGCGCGCGCGCATGCGTGACCAGCACCAGGCTGGTGTGATGCTCGCGATTGAGCGCCAGCATCAGTTCGAACACGGTGGCGGCGGTCTTCTCGTCGAGATTGCCCGTAGGCTCGTCGCCCAGCACGCAGGCCGGACGATTGACCAGCGCACGCGCCACGGCCGCGCGCTGGCGTTCACCGCCCGAAAGCTCGCCCGGCTTGTGTTCCAGGCGATGTCCCAGGCCTACCGATTCCAGCAACGCCTTCGCCCGCTGCGAGGCGTCCGCAACGGCGGTGCCGTTGAGCAGCACCGGCAGCATCACGTTTTCCAGCGCCGTGAACTCCGGCAGCAGATGATGGAACTGGTAGACGAATCCGAGCGACTTGTTGCGCAAGGCGCCACGCGCCGCGTCCGACAGCGCGCTCATCTTCTGTCCCGAGACGTAGACCTCGCCCGCGGTCGGCGTATCCAGGCCGCCAAGCAAATGCAGCAGCGTGCTCTTGCCCGCGCCGGAAGCGCCCAGGATCGCCACGGTTTCGCCCTTGGCGACCGACAGCGACAGGCCATCGAAGACCGGCGTGCGCAGCTTGCCTTCGGCGTAGGTCTTGCCCAGGTGCTCGGCGTGAATCACCGCCTCGTTGGCGGCGTCGCGGGTAGCGCTGTTCATCGCATTCTCACTCATAGCGCAGCGCCTCCGCCGGAGCCGTACGTGCCGCGCGCCAGGCCGGATATACCGTCGCCAGGAATGCCATCAGCAATGCGGTGACCGCAGTCAGCACCACCTCGTGCGCCTGCAGATCGGTGGGCAGGCCGGTGATGTAATAGACGTCCTCCGGCAACAGCTGCACGCCGAAGACGTACTCGATGCCATGCAATACGTGCTCCAGGTTGAGCGTCAGCAGGATGCCGCCGATGACGCCGATGGTGGTGCCGATCACGCCGATCAGGGTGCCCTGCACCATGAATACCTGCATCACGCCGCGCGGCGTCAGGCCCAGCGTGCGCAGGATCGCGATGTCGGCCTGCTTGTCGGTAACCAGCATCACCTGCGAGTTGACCAGGTTGAAGGCGCCCATGCCGATGATGAAGGCCAGCAGGATCGCCATGATGGTCTTCTCCATCTTCAGCGCACGGAACAGGTTGGCGTTCTCGCTGCTCCAATCGCTGACGGTGTACGGCCCCTTGAGTTCGAGCGCGAGATCGCGCGCGACCTCGAAGGCCTTGTCCATGTCGTGCAGCTTCAGGCGCACGCCGGTGACGCCCTCGCCCATCCGCAGCACGCGTTGCAGGTCCTGCATGTTGACGACGGCCAGGCCCTTGTCGAAATCGTTGTAGCCCGCCTCGAAGATGCCGCTGACCTGGAACCGCTTCTGCGTGGCGATCGCCCCCATCGGCGTGCTGCGGAAGTCCGAGGTGGTGACGATCACGCTGTCGCCGACGCCTACACCCAACCACAGCGCCAGTTCGCGGCCAAGCACGATGTTGAAGCTGCCGGGGGTGAGCTGGTCGAGCTTGCCTTCGACCATCTTCTGCGGCAGCACCGAGACCTTGCCCTCCTCCGCCGGCAGCACGCCGCGCACGAGCGCGGGCTGGTTGCGGGCGCCGGAGATCAGCGCTTCCTTCTCCACGTACGGCGCGGCACCGGCGATGCGCTTGTCGATCAGCGCGACCTCGACCGCGTGCGGCCAGTCCTGCACCGGTTCGCCGTAGCCGCTGACCGTCGCATGCGCGGTCATCTGCAGCATGCGATCGCGGATTTCGCGCTGGAAGCCGCCCATCACCGACATCGTGGTGATCAGGATCGCGACGCCCAGCGCGATGCCGACGATCGACGCGAACGAGATGAAGGAGATGAAGCCATTGCGGCGTTTGGCGCGCAGATAGCGCAAGCCGATGGCGACGGGAACGGGTTTGAACATGCCGGGTCGGATCTACAGCCGGGGCGCGGGGCGCGAAGCGGCTATGGTGCCATCGAACGCGGTGTACGCAGCGGGACGCGTGCGGCCATAGCCAGCCGGAGTTCACGCCGCGCGGCGGCGCTCAGGTTATCCGGCCACCCCAGCAGGTACGCGCGACGGCCATCGGCGCTGCGCCAGCGCAGAAAGGCCAGCGGCCCGCGCCAGCGCACTTCCAGCGCCTGCATGGGCTGGCCGTCGATCGTCGCTTCGCTGTTTCCCGGCGGAATCACGATCAGGCGAACCGGACGCCGCCGTTCGCGTCGCGCCAACAGGGTCGCCTGCGTCAACGCCGCCAGCGCGAGCGGAACCGAAGCCTGCCAGGGCAGCTGGGACGCGACGGCCGCAATATCCGCCAGAAGGCCAAGCGCGCCCAAGGCAATGACAAGAACGCGTGAGCGACGCCACTCAAGGCGGCAAGGCGCGGATGCGGTCGACCAGCGTCTGGATGTCGGCATCGTCGGCAGTCTCGTGGCCCATGAACCAGTGCCACAGCCTATCGTCCTCGGTTTCCAGCAGGCGTAGGAAAACGCCGCGCTCGGCCTGGGAACTCTGCCGCCATTCGCGATCGAGGTAGCGGCCGAACAATTGGTCGAGTTCTCTCATCCCGCGTCGGCACTTCCAGCGCAGGCGCCGCAGCTCGGCTTCGTCGGATTCGTTCATTCGCTCAGCAGTCCGTAACCCAGCATGCCCCACATCGCCCACAGCACCATGCCGCCGGTGACGTAGACGTAGAAGCGATGCATCACTTTGTTGTAGGTGCACTGGATCCAGCTGTGCACGATCCGCAGCGCTACGAAGAGCCAGGCCAGCACCACTAGCGGCACGGTCACCAGGTCCGCCAGCGCAGCCACCGCCAGCGCGAGATAGAACAGCACCGGCAACTCGAACAGGTTGCGGAAGTTGTCGGCCGCGCGGCTGTCGGTGAGACGCGCCGATACCTGCGCGGACAACGCCACCGCCTGCGGGTGGATCCGCTCGCGCTTCATCTGGCCGATGCGGGTGAAGTACATGCGCCACCACACCACGAAGGTGAGCGCCGCCATCGCCACGGCAGGTAGAAAAATCGAACTTGATGCCATCGCCCCCCCGAGTGATCTAGCTCCGGCCAGCAGTGATCGCTTCCGCGCGGTGCCTGTAGAACTGCAGGATGGTAGCGGCCGCGTCGTCCACCAGCAGCTTTCCCCAGACATCCGCGTACCAGTTGAAATTCGTGCTCACACGATAGGTCACGTGGATGTCCAGGCGCGTTCCCTGCCCTTCGGGCGTCAGGCGATAAGACGTGTCTACCAGGTCGAAGTACTTGCCGCCGATGACCACATGTTCATCCAGCGCATCCGCCGGAATGGCTCCCGGGAGGAACGAGTAGCGCCAGCGGATATAGCGCTTCTCTTCCCAGGCATCGATCGGCTCGTCGAAGCGCACGCCCTTGTCCCAGCGCAGCTTGCGCACGCGCCCCTGCGGAGTCTCGACGGTATGCGCCGATTGCGGGTACGGCACGCCGATGCGGTAGGCCAGGCCGTCGCGCATCTCGGCCGGCTGGATCGCCTCGGCGCGGTTGATCAGCCCCCAGATGACTTCAGGGGCCGCATCGATCTGCACCGACGCGTCCGCAGTCTGCAGCCGGTCCGGAAGCGGTTGACCGCGCTCCCACAGCCCAAGCAAAAGGGGCAACATCAGCAGCAGGCTCATCGCCGAAGCCGAGGGCCGATACAGTTTCAACACCGCCCACATCACCACGCCGCCCAGCGAACTGATGCAGAGGAACAGCGGCAAGGCCATGGCGATGCAGATGCTGCCTTCGATCATCAGCAGCGCGGTGCCGCCCACGAAGGCGAGGATCGGCAGCCAGGGTGCGATCAAGGCGTAACCCAGCGTGCGCTGGCGGCCGCCGGAGAAGTACACGGTCAGCGTGCCGATCAGGAACGGCACCAGGCAGACGAACGACCACAGCATGGCCTCGCTGGCGGCGTTGGAACGGCCGCCGCTGGCGAACAGCGGAAGGCCGAAGGCCAACCGCATCAGCAAGCCATAAACAGCGCCGATGGCGAAGACGTAGCGCTTCTTCAGCGCCGTGCCGAAACCGGAATCCCTGCCCGGTATCGCGACGCTCATCAGACGCGTCGCGCGAGCATCAGCTTCTTGATCTCCGCGATCGCCAGCGCCGGGTTCAGGCCCTTCGGGCAGGTGCGCGCGCAGTTCATGATGGTGTGGCAGCGGTACAGCTTGAACGGATCTTCCAGATCGTCCAGGCGGCTGCCGGTGTCTTCATCGCGCGAGTCGACGATCCAGCGGTAGGCCTGCAGCAGGACCGCCGGGCCGAGGTAGCGCTCGCCGTTCCACCAGTAGCTGGGGCAGCTGGTCGAGCAGCAGGCGCACAGGATGCATTCGTACAGGCCGTCGAGCTTCTTGCGGTCGGCCGGCGACTGCAGGCGCTCGCGGTCCGACGGCGCCGGGCTCTGCGTGCGCAGCCACGGCTTGATCGAGGCGTATTGCGCGTAGAAGTGGGTCAGGTCCGGCACCAGATCCTTCACCACCGGCATGTGCGGCAGCGGATAGACCGGCAGTTCGCCCTTGCCGCTGCAATCGCTGATCGCCTTGGTGCAGGCCAGCGTGTTGGTGCCGTCGATGTTCATCGCGCACGAACCGCAGATGCCTTCGCGGCAGGAACGGCGGAAGGTCAGCGTCGGATCGATCTCGTTCTTGATCTTGATCAGCGCATCCAGAACCATCGGACCGCAGGTCGCCAAGTCGACTTCGTAGGTGTCGACGCGCGGATTCATGCCGTCGTCCGGATTCCAGCGATAGACCTTGAACACGCGCGGCTGCTTGGCGCCGGGCGAAGCCCAATGACGGCCCTTCTGGATCTGCGAGTTCTTGGGAAGAGTGAATTCAGCCACGTTGCTCGCTCCGGATCAGTAGACGCGCTTCTTCGGCGGCACCACGGCGACGTCATCGGTCAGCGTGTACATGTGCACCGGGCGGTAGTCGATCTTGGTGTTGCCGGCTTCGTCGATCGAGCACAGGGTGTGCTTCTGCCAGTTGGCATCGTCGCGATCAGGGAAGTCCTCGCGAGCGTGGGCGCCGCGCGATTCCTTGCGGTTCTCCGCCGAGACGATGGTGACCAGCGCCTGGTCGAGCAGGTTCGAAAGTTCGAAGGTCTCGATCAGGTCCGAGTTCCAGATCAGCGAACGGTCGCTGACCTTGACGTCGGCGAAGGACGCGTGGATCTCACGCATCTTCGCCACGCCTTCGGCCAGCGTATCGCCGGTGCGGAACACGGCGGCGTCGGCCTGCATCGTGCGCTGCATCTTGTCGCGGATGACCGAGGTCGGGGTGCCGCCGTTGGCGTTGCGCAGCTTGTCCAGGCGCGCCAGCGACGCGTCGCAGGCATCGGCTTCGAGCTTGGCGTGCGCGCCGTTCGGGGTGATGGTTTCGGCGGCGCGGTTGGCGACGGCGCGGCCGAACACGACCAGGTCGAGCAGCGAGTTGGAACCCAGACGGTTCGCACCGTGCACCGACACGCAGGCGGCTTCGCCGATCGCGTACAGGCCCGGGACGACCGCGTCGGGATTGCCGTCGCGCAGCTGCACCACTTCGCCGTGGTAGTTGGTCGGAATCCCGCCCATGTTGTAGTGCACGGTCGGAATGACCGGAATGGGTTCCTTCTCCACGTCGACGCCGGCGAAGATGCGCGCCGATTCGGCGATGCCCGGCAGCTTCTCGTGGATGACTTCCGGGCCGAGGTGGGTCAGGTCGAGCAGGATGTGGTCCTTGTGCTCGCCGACGCCGCGGCCTTCGCGGATTTCGATGGTCATCGAGCGGGAGACCATGTCGCGCGGGGCGAGGTCCTTCACGCTCGGCGCGTAGCGCTCCATGAAGCGCTCGCCATTGCTGTTGCGCAGGATGCCGCCTTCGCCGCGCACGCCTTCGGTGATCAGGCAGCCCGCGCCGTAGATGCCGGTCGGGTGGAACTGCACGAACTCCATGTCCTGCATGCCCAGGCCGGCGCGCAGCGCCATGCCGCCGCCATCGCCGGTGCAGGTGTGCGCGGAGGTCGCGCTGAAGTAGGCACGGCCGTAACCGCCGGTGGCGAGCACGGTGCCCTGCGCGCGGAACAGATGCAGCGTGCCTTCGGACATGTCCAGGGCGAGCACGCCGCGGCAGGCGCCGTGCTGGTCCATGATCAGGTCGAGGGCGAAGTATTCGATGAAGAACTGCGCGTCGTGCGCCAGCGACTGCTGGTACAGCGTGTGCAGGATCGCGTGGCCGGTGCGGTCGGCCGCAGCGCAGGTGCGCTGCGCCGGCGGGCCTTCGCCGAAACGCGTGGTCATGCCGCCGAACGGACGCTGGTAGATCTTGCCGTCGTCGGTGCGCGAGAACGGCACGCCGTAATGCTCGAGTTCGATGATGGCCGGAATCGCTTCCTTGCACATGTATTCGATCGCGTCCTGGTCGCCCAGCCAGTCCGACCCCTTCACGGTGTCGAAGAAGTGGTAGCGCCAGTCGTCCTCGCCCATGTTGGCGAGCGCCGCGGCCACGCCGCCCTGCGCCGCCACGGTGTGCGAACGGGTCGGGAAGACCTTGGTGATGCAGGCGGTCTTCAGGCCCTTCTGCGCCAGGCCGAAGGTGGCGCGCAGGCCCGCGCCGCCGGCGCCGACCACGACCATGTCGAACTTGTGTTCTTGAATCTTATAGGCCGCCACGACTCAGGCTCCCAGCGCGATGCGGATGATGGCGAGCACGCTGGCGAGTGCCGCGAGAACGCAGATGAAGATGTTGGCCAGGTGGAGCACCGTAGCCGACCACGGCGTGTGCACGTAGTCCTCGATGATGACCTGCAGGCCGAGTTTGGCGTGCCAGAAGGTCGCGACAACGAAAGCGATCAGCAGCACGGCGTTGCACGGACGGGCAACGGCGGCGCGCACGCTGCCGTAGTCCGCGCCGACCAGCGAAATGATCAGCCACAGCACGTACAGCGACAGGAACACCAGCGCGACGGCGGTGATGCGCTGCAGGACGAAATGATGCGTACCGTCCTTGGCCGAGCCCAGGCCACGCGCCGTCTTCAGCGGCGTGCGCAGGCGATTGTTGGAAGCACTCATGCGCCACCCCGCTGCATCATCGCCAGCACCCAGATCAGCACGGTCAGCAGCAGGCTGCCGAAGACGGAAATCCAGCTGCTGCGCACGAAGGATTCGATCGCGTAGCCGTAGCCCGCGTCCTGCACCAGATGGCGGATGCCGTTGAGCAGGTGAAAGGCCAGCGACCAGCTCCAGCCGAACAGGATCAAAAAGCCCAGCGGCGAGCGCGCGAACGCGCTGAAGTGCGCCCACTGCTCCGGTCCCGCGGCCAGCGACAGGAACGCGCAGACCATCAACAGGCTGCCCAGGGCGAGGACGACACCGGTCGCGCGGTGCAGGATCGAAGTCACCATCTGCACCTGCCAGCGGTAGACCTGGAGGTGGGGCGACAAGGGGCGTTCGCGGACGCGCGGGTCGGGAGCAGCCATGGGCGTGCGTTGTTTCTCGGCTGGGCGGCATCGAGCCGCGTGGCGGAAGTGAAAAGCGTGAGCGTGAAGCGGGTAGCTAGAAGTCGATGCAGCGGCCGTTCTTTTCCCAATCGCCGTAGCGGGTCGGTTCCGGGCCTTCGCGTCCGCCCCATTCCTTTGGGGGCTGCTTCGTTGTCGACTCGTCCGGGGCGGGTTGCGAACCTGCGCCGGCGGGCCCGTCCGTGACAGCCTCGTGCGGGGCTTCCTGGGGGGATTGGCCTATCATCACAGCGCAAAATCTTAATTCCCGCCCCCATGCATGACAACCCGCAGGCCAGCGCCGGCTTGAATTTCAGCCTTCCCGACCACCGTGTGATCGCGCTTTCCGGCCGCGATGCGGCGACGTTCGCGCAGGCGCAATTCATGAACGATCTCAAGGTCTTGGCGCCGGGCCGCTGGCAATGGAGCGGCTGGCTGACGCCGAAAGGACGCGTGGTCGCGCTGTTCGCGCTGCTCAAGTTCGACGAGGAAAATCTGTGGCTGCTGGCGCCGGATTCGGACCCGGTGACCTTCGCCGCCGCGCTGCAGCGCTTCGTCTTCCGCAGCAAGGTCACCATTGCGGTCCGCGACGACCTGCGGGTGGAGGGCACTTTCGCCATGCCGGCGCAGGCGCGCGGCAACGAAATCGCCGGCGAGGCTGGCAGCGGCATCGAACTGGACTTCAGCGCCGACGGCGGCCCGCGCACTTTGCGGATCCTGCCGGCTTCCACGGCCTCGCACGATCCGACCTGGATGGCGCGCTGGGCCGCGTTCGACCTCGAACACGGCATGACCCGCCTGCCCGCCACGCAGTCCGACCACTGGACGCCGCAGCAGCTTTCACTCGACCGGCTCAATGCCTTCAGCGTGAAGAAAGGCTGCTATCCGGGGCAGGAAATCGTGGCGCGCACGCACTTCCTCGGCAAGGTGAAGCGCGGCCTCGCCCTGATCGAAGCCGCATCCGCTTTGCACCCCGGCGAAGATCTCAAGACCGCAACCGACCCGCTGGGCCACCTGATCGCCAGTGCCGACCACGACGGGCGCCACTTCGCGCTCGCCGTCGTGCCGCTCGAACGCGACAGCGCGACGCTGCAGGCGGGCGGCGTCGAGGCGCGCGAACTGCCGCTGCTGGAAGGCCTGGCGCGCTGAGCGGCGCGCCAGGCAACGGACCTCAGGCCAGGCGATCGGCCGCGGCGACGATGTCCTCTTCCGCCGGAATCACCAGGAAGGCGGCGCCGGCCAGCGGCGTATAGGTATCGACGCCGACCACCCGCTGGAACGGACGCGCACCGAAGCCGCCTTCGGCAATGGCGGTGATCACGCCCTCGCCCACGCCGGCGCTGTGGCGGCCTTCGTCGACGACGACTATGCGCTTGGCCGACTTCGCCTGTTCGACGATGTAAGCCTCGTTGAGCGGGACCAGCCAGCGCAGGTCGACGACGCGCACCTTCCAGCCGTGCTTGGCTTCGATCGCACGCGCCGCGCGCAGGCTCATCGGCACGCCGTTGCCGTAGGTGAAGATCACCAGGTCGTCGTTGCCTTCACCGTATACGCGGCCCTCGCCCAGCGGCATCGCTTCCTCGGGCTTGGGATAGGTCGTCAACCACTGGCCGTCGCCGGCTTCGTACAGATCCTTGGTCATGTACAGCGCGATCGGCTCCAGGAACACGCTGACGCGGCCGTCGACCTTCGCCAGCGCCGTCAGCGTGCGCAGCATCGTCGCCGCGTCGTCGCCGCGCGACGGACAGCCCACGACCAGGCCCGGAATGTCGCGCAGCGCGGTGATCGAGTTGTCGTTGTGGAAGTGGCCGCCGAAGCCGCGCTGGTAGCCAAGTCCGGCGATGCGCACGACCATCGGGTTGGCGTACTGGTTGTTGCTGAAGAACTGCAGCGACGCCGCTTCGCCGCGGATCTGGTCGCAGGCGTTGTGGAAGTACGCGAGGTACTGGATCTCGGGGATCGGCAGCATGCCCATGTTGGCGAAGCCCTGGGCCATGCCCAGGATCATCGTTTCGTCCAGCAGCGTGTTGAACACGCGACGTGCGCCGAAGGCTTTCTGCAGGCCCTTGGTGACGGTGTACACGCCGCCCTTCTGCGCCACGTCCTCGCCGAACAGCAGCGTGTCCGGGTACTTGGCGAAGATGTCGTGCAACGCGTTGTTGATCTGGATGGCGAGATGGCGCGGCGCCTGGTTCTCCGGCAGCTTGGCTTCGCCACCGAAGACGTCGAGGCGGCGCTGCGCGTAGTCGGCGCGTTCGGCTTCCTGCTGCACCTTCGCCGGCGTGTACGGCGCGAGCGGTGCGATCACGTCTTCGAGCTTGTCGAGCTTGGGGCGACGGTCGGCTTCCTCGGCCGCGGCGAAACACTTCTTGCGCGTGGCTTCGTACAGGTCGAGCACTTCGTCCTTCGTCATCAGCCCCGACTCGAGCGCGATGGCGGCGGAGCGCAATAGCGGATCGGCCGCTTCCACCGCGCACAGTTCTTCGACCGAACGCCACTCGATTTCGAAGTCCGTACCGGCGTGGCCCATGATCCGGTTGGTCTTCAGATGCAGGAAGGTCGGGCGACGCGTACGGCGGCAGTGCTCGACGGCCTTCTGCACGTCGCCGTAGCCCGACGCCAGGTCCAGGCCGTCGGCGAAGAAGTAGTCCAGGCCGTCCATGTTCTGGAAGCGGTTGGCGACCCAGCCCGACGGCGTCTTCACCGAAATGCCGATGCCGTTGTCTTCGCAGACGAACAGCACCGGCGCCGGCAGCTTCTGGTACGCCGTCCACGCCGCGGCATTGAAGGCCGTCTGCGCGGTGGCGTGATTGGACGAGGCGTCGCCGAAGGAGCAGATCGCGATGCTGTCGTCGGGAATCGGCAATGCATGGCCGAGGCGCTTGCCCGCTTCGATGGCGACCGCGGTGCCCAGTGCCTTGGGCAGGTGCGAGGCGATCGTGGACGTCTGCGGCAGCACCCACAACGGCTTGCTGCCCCACACCTTGTGGCGGCCACCGGAAGCCGGATCGTCCTTGCTGGCGGCGAACGACAGCGCCGAATCCATGACCGGATCCATTCCGGGGAGCTTGCGGAAACGCTCGGCCATGAAGCCGCCCGAGCGGTAATGCAGGAACGCCGGATCGGTATGGCGGGTCAGGCGCGCGACCATCGCGTTGCCTTCGTGGCCGCTGGAACCGATGGTGTAGAAAACCTTGTTCTGCACGCGCAGCACGCGCGCCATCAGGTCGAGATGGCGGCTGATCAGCTGCGATTCGAACAGTTCACGAAAACCCTGCGCGTCGAGCGCGCTGCCATCGAGGATGGCCTCGTGCGCGGCGGGCTTCGCGTCGCTGCGCCCATTCCAGGCCTTCACGAAATCGGTGAAGTTGACGTCGCAGATCTCGGCCCGATTGAGGCCTTTCATGCGAGCGGGAATGGGGCTGGGAATGGTCGCGAACATGGAATCTTTTCTCGTAGCGCGGGCTTTGGCCCGCCGTTTTTGGAATTCGATGAAGGTGGCCTGGAGCCACCTAGGAAAGCAGGCCGCGGCCCGTTACATGGATTGGTCGATCAACGCCTGCGCAGCGGCATCCGGCTCGGGCATGGGCACAAAGCCCGGCGTCGCTTCGACGCGCGCGAGCCAGTCGCGGATCGCGGGATACGTATCCAGCCCGATACCGCCATGCGCGGCAACGCAGGTGTAGGCGTGCAGCGCGATATCGGCGATGCCGTAGAAGTCGCCGGTGAACCAGCGCTGCGTCGCCAGATGACGCTCCATAACGGCCAGGGCCTGATGGCCGCGTTCGCGCAGGCGCGGCAGGTCGGCGCGGCGCGGTGAATCGATCGGCGTCCAGCCGCAGATGAAGCGCGCCACGGCGATGTACGGCTCGTGGCTGTACTGCTCGAAGAACATCCAGCTCAGCGCCTGCGCCTTCTGCCACGGGTCCACGGGCAGGAACGGCGAGCCTTCGGCGAGCCAATGCAGGATCGCGTTGGACTCCGTCAGTACGCGGCCGTCGTCGAGTTCGAGGAAAGGCACTTTGCCGTTGGGATTCTTCGCCAGCATCTCCGGCGTGCGGGTCGAGCCGTCGTCGCTGCGCTTCTCGACCCACTTGTAGTCGCGCCCCAACTGCTCCAGCAGCAGACGCACCTTGTGGCAGTTACCGGAGGGCGAAAAGCCGTAGACCGTAATCACGCGCAAACCTCCTGGCGCCGCGCGAGCCACTCTTCGCGCGTCTGTCCCCAGATATCGATGGGGTGCGCATCCAGCGGCGCCGGCAGCTTGCCCGGTCCGCGATTGCGCGAACCCAGGCGCTGGGCGACCGCTTGCGAGGCGGTGTTGGTGGGGGCGATGGAATGGATCACTTCGCTCCAGCCCAACACATCGAATGCCCAATCCATGGCGACGGTGCAGGCTTCGGTCGCGTAGCCCTTGCCGCGCGCGTCCATATGGAACGAATAGCCGACTTCCGTGCCGGGCCAACCGTCCGGCCGCCACGGGCCGGCCTGGCCCATCCAGCGGCCGCTCGACTTCTCGATCACCGAAAACATGGCGAAGCCCTGCAGCAGCCAGGCCCCCGGCATCTGCAGGAAGCGCCGCCATGCTTCGTGACGCAGCAAGGGGCCGCCGATGTGATGCGAACTCTCGTCCGCCAGCATTTCCGCGTAACGCTCGAAATCCTCGACCCGCGGCACGCGCAGGATCAGTCGCGAGGTTTCGAGCTGGACATCAGGAGCAGGCAAGGCCACATCCTCCCGCAGGTTGCAGACTCGGCATCGCCCCTGCACGGGGCGATGCGCGGACAGACATCAGAACGCGTTGATACCGGTCAGCTCGCGGCCGATCACCAGCTGATGCACGGTTTCGGTGCCTTCGTAGGTGATGACCGATTCGAGGTTCAGGGCATGACGGATCGCGGCGTGCTCGGTGGTGATGCCGGCGCCTCCGAGCAGATCGCGGCATTCGCGGGCGATGTCGATCGCGATGCGGCAGTTGTTCCACTTCGCCAGCGAGACCTGCGAGGGCTGCATGTTGCCGGCATCCTTCAGGCGGCCCAGCTGCAGCACGAGCAGCTGTGCCAGGGTGATGCGGCGGGACATTTCCGCCAGCTTGATCTGCGCGCTCTGCGTCGCCGCCACCGGGCGGTCGAACAGGATGCGTTCCTTGGAGTAGTTCAAGGCCTCGTCCAGGCACGCGATGGCGGCGCCGATCGGGCCCCAGGTGATGCCGTAGCGGGCCTGGGTCAGGCAGCCCAGCGGGCCCTTGAGGCCTTTCACGTTCGGCAGGCGGTTGGCTTCGGGCACGCGCACGTTGTCGAAGTACAGCGCGCTGGTCACCGATGCGCGCAGGCTCATCTTGTGCTTGATTTCCTGCGCCGCGAAGCCGGCCATGCCCTTCTCGACGACGAAGCCCTGGATGCCTTCGTCGGTCTGGGCCCAGACGATGGCGATGTCGGCGAGGTTGCCGTTGGTGATCCACATCTTGGAGCCGTTGAGGATCCAGTCGCCGCCATCCTTGCGGGCGTTGGTCTTCATGTTGGCGGGGTCGGAGCCGCCGTGCGGTTCGGTCAGGCCGAAGCAGCCGATGGTTTCGCCGCGTGCCATCGAGGGCAGCCAGCGCTCGCGCTGTTCTTCGCTGCCGTAGGCGTAGATGGGGTACATGCACAGCGAGGACTGGACGCTGACGAAGCTGCGGATGCCGCTGTCGCCGCGTTCCAGTTCCTGGCAGATCAGGCCGTAGCTCACCGCATTGAGGCCGGCGCAGCCGTACTTTTCCGGAAGCGAGGAACCGAGGAGGCCGAGTTCGGCAATTTCGGGCACCAGTTCCTTCGGAAAGCGGCCCTGATCGAATGCATCGCCGATGATCGGCAGGACGCGTTCGTTGGTGAAACGCGCGACGGTGTCCTGGACCGCCTGCTCTTCTTCGCTCAGGAGGGAACGGACGTCGTACAGATCGTAGGGGTTCAGGGCAGCCATGTTCGGGAGCTCGGGCGCGAAGAAAGACGCCCATTGTATCGGCCGGTTTTACGGGGTGGCAGCCGTGGAATGGCCGACCCGGGGGCGCTTACTGGGGCAAACCGACGATCGGACCTGCGGATTGCGCATGTCCCGGGAACACCAATCCATGGAGGCTTGTCGGCGGCATCCATGCGATATCGGCGCGGGCAGGCGGTGCCGGTGGGCAGTCGTGACACGCCGTGAATCCGTCCATGGAGGCTTGTCAGCGGCATCCATGCCGCTGACAGTCACGCCTACCCACCGGCACCGCCTGCCCTCCCACACATCGCGGGTGCGTTGGCAAAAAGCAAAAGCAACTCGCTTCGCTCGCCCCCTCATCTGCCCTTCGGGCATCTTCTCCCCGCACACGGGGAGAAGAAGAGCGTGTGGCCGAAGCGGCGAACGTCACGTTCGCGGTTAGCGCTGCCCGCCGGGATGGGGGTGGCGGAGGGCGGACCATGGATGGTCCGCGGCCCGACTAAAGGCAGGACTGCCGTCCGGAGGGTCGGAGCCACCCCCATCCCGGCGGGTAGCGCGTCCCTTCCGAAGCCGACCGCCTCAGCGACGGCAAAGCAAAGGCAAAGACAAAGAAAACGGGGCCGGATCGCTCCGGCCCCGTGGGGTATTGCTTGCTGCGTGAAAGCTTAGCCGCCGGTCTTGTCGCTGCCAGCGGAGGCCGTCTGGGTGACGACTTCGCCATTGATCACCGGCAGCTTGTTACCCGGCTTTTCGTCCATGCGGATGGTCTGCTCCTGACCGTTGTAGCGGTAGGTCACGTCATAGCCGGTCACTGCGTTCTCCGAACCCAGGCGGATCTGGCTGCCCGGCTTGGTGCCCGTGCGCATCGTGCCCGTGGTGCCGTCCGGATTGCGGTAGGTCACGTTGTAAGCGACCGTCTTGCTGGAGCTGCTGGTATCCGACACGGTGTGGCACTGACGCTCGGTGCGGTTCACGATCTTGCCGCCGACGTGGTTCTTGTCGACGCGGTTGCCGATGTAGCCACCGGCTGCTGCGCCGGCGACCGTCGCGGCCTTGCGGCCGTTGCCGCTGCCGACCTGGTTACCGACCAGGCCGCCGATGATGGCGCCCGCCACGGTGCCGCCGACGTTGCCGTCGCGTTCCGGCGCGCGTTCCTGCACCACCACGTCCTGACACACTTCGCGCGGCGTGGAAGTCGTGCTGGTTTCCTTCACCGGTTCGGTGCCGATCACGGTCGCGTACAGCGGCTTCTTCTCGGTCAGTTCCTTGACGTTCACGACGTCGGCGTATTCGAGCTTGCTACCTTCGATAGCACTGTTGGCAGCGACGTCGCCCGCGGCGCCGGCGGTTGCAGCCGGGTTGGCCGTAGCGAAATCGCTGGTCGCCGCGGTGTCGTTGTTGCGGAAGCTGTTGTAAGCCGCTACGGCGACACCGCCCACTAGCAGCGAAGCCAGCGCGACGGCGAGCATGTTCTTGTTCATGGGGCCTCCTGCTGCGGGTATCTCCCGCGTGTTGGTTGGACGGCTGCATTGCAGCACCGCCAACCTGAACAAGCGCCTAGCCAATACAACGAAAAGCTAACGGAGATGAACCGGTTGTTCACACCGTGATAGCGTGCACATATCCAACGTGTTCGGTTACCGCCATGGCTAATCCTTTGCTGGCTCCCATCCTCGGCTTTCTTGGTCGCCTGACTTATCCGCGGCTGTTCGTCGTCACAGCGACGCTATTCGTCATCGACCTGATCATCCCGGACTTCATTCCATTCGCCGACGAAATCCTGCTCGGCCTGGGCAGCCTGTTGCTGGCGAATTTCAAGAATCGCAAGACGCCAGCACAAGGCGGCAAGGTGATCGACGGCGAATCGCGCCGCTGAGTAGACGTGGCGCTCGTAGATAGCCACTGTCATCTCGACGCCGCGGAATTCGATGCCGATCGCGAGGCGGTGATCGCACGCGCGCGTGCGGGCGGCGTGACCCGCCAGATCATTCCCGCGGTGGATGCCGCCGGTTGGCCTAAACTGCGCGAGGTCTGTTCCGGCGTAACGGGGTTGTATCCCGCCTACGGACTGCACCCGATGTACCTGGATGCGCATCGCGACGAGCATCTGGTGCAACTGCGCGAATGGATCGAACGCGAAAACCCGACCGCCGTCGGCGAATGCGGCCTGGACTATTTCGTCGAGGGCTTGGATCACGATGCCCAGGCGCATTACTTCGAAGGACAGCTTCGGCTCGCGCGGGAATTCGAGCTACCGGTGATCGTGCATGCGCGGCGTGCAGTCGACGCCGTGACCGTGATGATTCGTAAGGTCGGGAAGCTGCGCGGGGTGATCCACAGCTTCTCGGGAAGCGAGGAACAGGCCCGCCAGTTGTGGGAGCTGGGATTCATGATCGGCCTGGGCGGGCCGGTGACCTACGAGCGGGCCAACCGCCTGCGCCGGCTGGCCGCAAACATGCCGATCGAGCATCTGCTGCTGGAAACGGATGCGCCCGACCAGCCCGACTCCGATATCCGCGGCGAGCGCAACGAACCCGCGCGCCTCACACGGGTCCTGAGCGTGATCGCGGAACTGCGCGGCTGCAGCGAGGACGACGTCGCCCATGCGACAAGCGCGAACGCCGAACGCCTGTTCGGCCTGCAACGCTCGCGATAGCGCTTATTTCTTCGCTTTAAGCAGCAGCTCCAACGCACGACCGACGGCCGCAAAAGCGAACGTCCCGGTAATGTGCGTCGCGGCCCCCAGGCCGGCACCGCAATCCAGCTTCAATGCCGCATCGCCACTGACCTGCGGACGCACGCCGCACACGCTGCCGTCCGGCTGCGGGTACTGCACGTTTTCCAGCGAGTAGATCGCGGAGATGCCGAAGTAGCGATCCTTGTTCTTGGGAAAATTGAACTCGCTACGCAGCTTCTTGCGGACCAGCGCGAGCATCGCGTCGTGCTCGGTGCGGGACAGGTCGCGCACGCGGATCAGGGTCGGATCGGTGCGCCCGCCGGCGGAACCGCAGACGATCAGGGGCAGCTTGCGGCGGCGGCACCAGGCGATCAGTTCGACCTTGCTGCGGAAACTGTCACAGGCGTCGAGCACCAGATCGAAGCCGCGATCGAGCAGCGCCTCGACGTTGCCCGCCGTCAGAAAATTCGGAATCGCTTCCACTTCAATGCCGGGGTTGATGGCGCGGCAGCGTTCCGCCATCGCCTCCACCTTGCTCCGCCCGTACTGCCCCTGCAGCGCCGGCAACTGGCGGTTGGTGTTGGACACGCACAGATCGTCGGCATCGATGAGGCACAAGTGCCCGATGCCGCTGCGCGCCAGGGCTTCGACGGCCCACGAGCCGACGCCCCCCATGCCGATCACGGCGATGCGCGCATGGGCGAAGCGCTGCAGGGCGCCCTTGCCATAGAGACGGTCGATGCCGCCGAAGCGCTCCTGCCAGCGCGGATCCAATGCGGGTAAGTTCATCTGTGCATTGTAAATGGCAGCGGTGGCGGAGCCCGGCACCGCCTTGCTAAGGTGCGCGGCAATGGCCCCAGGTCGGCCTCCACCGCAAAGGAATCAGCATGAGCAGCGACCCCAATTCCACGGTCCGCAAGGGCCATGGCACCAAGTATCTGTTCCTGTTCCTGCTCGGCCTGGTGATGGGCGTCGTGGGCGTGGTCATGGTCCTGCGTGCGTGGGACGCGCGGAAGGATCACTTCCCGGAAGCCCTCATGCACGTGCAGGGCTGGCATATGGGCCAACTGAGCAAGGCGGTCGAACAGAACCGCTGCGCCGCGACCGACACCCTGCCGCACCTGAAGGCACTGCGCACGACCGCCGACGACCTCGAACGCGCCTTCCCGGGCCTGGCCGACGATCAGCGTTTCGTCGATGCGGCCAGCAAGTTGCGCGGCACCTTGGATACTGCGCTGACTTCCCCGCCGATGAATTGCGCCGGCGTGGCCGCGCTCAACAAGGACATCGGTGCGGGCTGCAAAGCCTGCCATCAGGATTTCCGCTGAGCACACCAAGGGTGTGCTGTGCCCTGCCCCGCTGCGCGCTGAACGCGGCAGCGGGAACACCCCTAAGTTGATGACCGGTTCACGCGCGTACGCCTAGGTTGGGCCACGTGGTCATAGTGACCATCTGCCCATCACCACCTTCAAATGAAGGAGCGTCGCATGAATATCCGCAATCCCCTTCTGATCGGCGTCACGGCGGTCTCGATCGCGTTGGCTGGCTGCGCATCGTCGCCCAGCTCCAGCGGCGGCGGTTACTACGGCGGTGGCTACAACCAGGCCAACTGCTACGACTGCGGCACGGTGCAACGTATCGAACAGGTCGGCCAACCGACCAGCGGCGTCACCGGCGCGGTGCTGGGCGGACTGGTCGGCGCGGCCGCTGGCCGCGAGATCGCCGACGACAAGAGCAAGGGCCGTCGCAATACCGCGACCGCCGCCGGTGCGGTCGCCGGCGCGGTGGCCGGCAGCGCGATCGAGCGCAACGTACGCGGCCCGCATTACAACATCTACGTGCGCATGGACGACGGCCGCACGATCACTGTCAACCAGAACGATCTCAACGGCGTTCGCGAAGGCTCGTACGTTCGCGTGAACAACGGGCGCGTCACCCTGCGTTGAACCGTCGATCGATCCCAAAAAAAAGGGCCCGGAAACGGGCCCTTTTTCTTGCCTGCAAAAAAGGCGACGGCTATTTCCAGCATTCGGACGTTGCGCCGCTCTTCTTGCCGGTCTGGTCGATCGTCATCGTGCCGCACTTGGTTTCGGATTGGGCTTGCGATCCCTGCGGGACGACCTGCAGGGTGTAGCCGCCCGCGCTGGGCGCCACGGTGAAACTGATGGCGTAGTGCGCGGCCAGATCGGGCTCGCACGCCGGCGCCGGCGCATTCGCGTAGCTCATGCTGGTCGTGTAGTAGCGCTCCATGCGCTGCGCCTGCTCCAGCAGGCAACCCTGCGCGGCGCTACGGCGCGCCTTGACCATGGCGAATTCATAGCTGGGAATGGCGATGGCGGCGAGGATCGCCACCACCGCCATGGCGATCAGCAGCTCGATCAGCGTGAAGCCGCACTGCATGGAGTAACGGGCTTTCATCGATCAATCCCTCAATATCTCGCGCCACGAAACGCGCTGCGGCGCACTGCCCGGCGGGTTGACCGGCGGATCCGCCTTTCCGCCCAGGGAGCCGCCGACCACCGCGATCGCGTGTCCCGGACCGCGAATGATGATCGGCTTGGTCAGCATGCCGATGCCCGGGTCCATCGAGCCCACCGCGACCTTGTCGCCATCGCCGTTCGTCAGCGTGTCCTTGTTGTCGAACACGCCATCGCCATTGCTGTCGAAGAACGGATTCTGCAGGCTGGTCCCGGTGAACGCGTCGAGCGCATTGAGGTAACCCTTGCCGCCCGCATCGCAGGCGTTGCTCGTGGGCGGAATGACGCTGGCGAAGAACAGGGCCGGGCCGTCTATCAACGGCCGGTTGACCACGCGTTCGCCCGCCGAAGGCTTCGACAGATCCAGATACCAGCCGCGCTTGCCTGTCGGTAGAAGGCTGGCCTTCTCGAATGAGCGATTGCCCGTCGCAGCATCGACGGTGTCGATGCTGCGCGCCTCCAGGTCGGAGCGATCGACGACGCCGGTGCCGTCATCGATCAGGCCATACATCGACTGGATGGCGGTGTCGGTCAGATCGTCCCTGGACAGCAGGCTGCCGGTGCCGACGAAGACCCAGCGCTGCCCGGTCGACGGGTTGAGCGCGAGGGCCAGATCGGCGGTGATCGGCTGACCGGACTGCGTCTTGAAGAACGGCTTGCCGCCGAATGCGATCGATCCGGTCGCGCCGGTCCTGAAATCGAATTTCCAGACGTTGCCCTTCAGGTCGCCGGCGAAGACGTAGTCGACCGTGCCGTTGCCGTCCTCGTCCCAACCGCGCGGCGAAGACAGGCCGTTGTCGCCGCCCACGCCGGTGTCGATCTCCTGCATGACCGTACCGGTCTTCAGATTGATGACGAAGAGCACCGCATTGCCGCTGCTGCTGTTGATGCCGTTGCCGAAGATCGCGACGCTGGTGCCGTCGTTCAAAGTGGCGATCATGGGTTCGCCCAGCACGTAGCCCATGTTGGTGCCGCCGTTGCGTTCCCACAGCACGTTGGCGACGCCGAAGCGGGTCGGGTCGGTCACGTCCAGGGCATACACGCCCTTGCCGCCACGACCGAGCGTACCGACCAGGTAGTTCTTGCCCGCGGTCATGCCGCGGGTGGAGACGACGATCGGGCCATCGACGAAGTACTCGTGCGAGTACTGCGGGCTGCTGAGCGCGGCCAGCTTGGCGAAGTCGATGCCGCCCGGTACGTAGGCGAAGCGCTCCACACCATTGAGCGCGTTGAACGCGTGCAGCATGCCGTCGTTCGAGCCGACGAAAATGGTCTCGGAATCCTTCACGTACATCGGCGAGGAATTCACGATATCGCCCAGCACCGTGTCGCGATCGCGCAACTGTCCGCCGCTCTGGCGCTCGCGGGTGCGGTCGCCCTTGAGGTAGGCCACGTTGTCGGCAGCGCTCACGGGGGCGATGGCGCGGCTCGACTGGTCGAGCAGGCTGGTCTGCGCGGCGGTCGAGAAGGCCGCGCCGCTCGAGCCGTTCCAGGTCAGGAACGTACGGCCGGTCGTGGGGATCAGCGTCGAGGCCTTCCAGGTCGCCGTATCGGCGACGCCCGCCTCCGACGCGTCGTAGGCGGCGAGTTCGCCGCTCCATTTGCCGGACACGTAGCTGGCCTGGTAGACGCGCGTGTTGGTGATGAACGAGGTGCTGTTCGCGGTCACGTTCGACGCCGAGCCCAGGCGCTCGGCGACGGCGGCGAACGCCTGCAGCAGGCCGTCGGTGAATTCCTTGGTATTGCTCGCTACCAGGAAGCCGCCATGGCCATTGACGCCGGCGTGCCACAGATCGTCGATGCGATCGGCGTTCTCGCCGCCGTTGATCGGGTCGGGCCAGTGCTTGGTTCCGTTCTTGATCGAGTCGAAATCCTGGTTGGGATTCAACCGGCCCTTGAGGCCGATGGAGACCCCGAAGGTCACCATGTGCTGCCAGAACGCCTTGTCGGCGAACGACTTGGGAACGTTGTTCTCCAGGTCGGCGCGCAGATCGCGCTTCCAGTAGTACATCGCCACGTCGGCCAGCGTGTCGCCGCGCGTCCTGCGGGTGGTCTCGATGAAATTGTCGTAGTACGGGTTCTCGGGCTGGTAGGTGTAGGTCTCCTTGACGTTGCCGTCCGCGTCCGTGCGGGTGACCGTCGGGCCCTCGGTACCGTCGGCGTCGCCGACGCTGGTGTAGCCGTCGGTGTCGTTCCAGAAACCGTCGGTGGTCAGGATGGCGAAGTTCTGCCGGCAGCTGATCTGGTTCGCGGCGGCTTGCGGCCCCCACGGGCCGTTCATGCCCGTGTCGGAGAAGTACTCACCCGCGCGCTGCAAGGCGCGATGCAGCGGTGTACTGCTGCCGCCGCGCGCGGCCTGCAACCGGTCGTACCAGGTGGTCTTGTTGGCACCGCGGAACAGACCTCCTTCCGAGTCCACCGGGATGTCGTAGGGAATGCCCGTGGTGTTGCGGTTGATCGTGTCCAGGCCGATGCGCAGCTTTTCGCCGACGCGGCTCAGCGCCTCGCTGGCGCCGGCCTTGGCGACCTTCATGCGGCTGCGGTGGTAGGAATACCACGTCGCGAAATTGACCATCTCCGCCGCTTCGTCGCGCGTAGCCACCGGCGTGGCGAAGGTGCAGTTCAACCAGCCGTCGTCGCGATTGCTGCCGCTGTCGCAACCGGCGCCGGACTCGCCGCGGTTGCGCGACGACAGCCGGCCCCATTCGCTGCGCACCACGCGCAGTTGCCTGCTCACCCAACGGATCTGATAGCGGTAGAAATCGGCCGAGTCCGTGCTGGTCAGGACCGTGGCGGATTTGGGCACGAAGAAGGTCTTGGTGCTGTCGGACAAATCGACGACGTCGGTCAGCAACGTCGTATGCCGGTAGGCGGCGGTGTAGGACGTGCCGCCGGTGAAGCGGGTGCCATCCGCCTTGATCCACGGCAGGTAGGTCGTCGCCGGGTTGTAGTAGATGGTGTTGTGCCCGTACGACGCGTGGGTGATGCGCGTGTCGTCGAGATCGCCGGTGGCGCCTGTACCGCTGTCGTAGTTGGGATCGGACAGCGCCGCCGGCATCGCGATCAGGTTCATCGAACCGGAGTCGTCGAGGATCAGGCGCACGTTGGCGGGCGGGTATTCCGCCTGCGACTGCAGCGGCACGTTCGGGATGACCACGGCGTAACCGGGCGCCGCGGCCAGGGTCGCGAAGAAAGTCACTGCTGCGGCGAAGGCGCGGCCTTTGAAGCCGCGAGCGGCTTGTGCGCGGCGGACTTCGGGAATGAAGGGCGTCGTGGGCATGATCAACTCCGTATCGGTTCCGCTCAGGGAACCGCGTAGATCGACTGCAACATCACTTCGGCGCGGCCATCCGCGCGACTGAGCGCAGTGACGCGATAACGGCTCTCGGTACCGCTGCATCCGCCTTCGCCGATGACATTCTTGGTGGTGCAGCTCGCGCGCGGCGGAATGTTGTTGGCGAGCAGTTCGACGATGAACTTGGGCTTCTCGGTCTGGCCGCCCAGCGTCACCACCGTCTCCGGCGCGTCGTCCCACACGTTGTCGTCTTCCCACACCGGAGCCGCCGCCGGGTTGGGTTTCGCGCACAGGCCTTTGACGCAGCCAGCCGCGGGCAGCGCCGGCTTGGTCGCGGCCAGCAGCTCGCCTTCGCGCAGGGCGGCTTCGGCTGCCTGGAACGCCAATCCGCGATCGCGAACGTTCGCGCTCATGTGTTCTTCCATAAGCGTTCCGCGCAGGCTCGCCAGGCCGATCAGCGCGACCACCACGAGCAGCACGAGCACCATCACCAGCGTGGTGGCGCCGCGCTGATAGCGAGCGGCACGGAAATGCGGGCGCATGCATGCCCCCGTCGAGCTTGCTTCCATCGAACGTGCGGTCATTGGGCGTGATTCCGGATCGTGACGACGAGCTGCAGATGGCGGCGCAATGCATTGCCGTCGATGCCGGCGGGATCGACGCCTTCGAGGGTCAGGTCCGCGCTGATCGCGACCACGCGGTCGGACGACCAGTCCGCGGCTGCCAGCGACGAGGCATCGACGTAGTTGGTCGCGCCGGACAGCAGATATCGCAGCTGCATGTCGCGTACGCCTTCGACGACCTCATTGTTCTCGACGGCCAACGCACCCGCGTTATTGCGCAGCGTGGACTGGAACAGCGAACGCCCACCGCGGTCATTGGCGCCGATGTACCAGCGCGTGGTGCGCAGCTTCGCGATGATCGCCGGCCAGCGATCCTCGGCTTCGTTCTTGATCCCGTCGTCGTCGCCATCGCAGCCGCCGCCGGAGAACTTGCCCTGGTAGCAGCCGAACGCGTAGGCGTTGCCGGTCACCGAAGCGCAGTTGACCGGGCTGCTGAAGCCCAATCCCTTGCTGCAGTTGCCGGGCGTGCCCAGGCCCGTGTTGTGGACGATGGTGTCGTTGATGCCCGGCTGTGCGTTGGTGACCTGGAACACCGCGACTTCCGCGAAGTCGCAGGCCACCGCGAGGTCGCCGTCCGCCAGGCCATGATTGACCGTCGCCACCTTGAACTGTGCCGAGGCCGGCACGTGACTGACGATCGCCACGCCGGATGCGGCCGACTTGAGTTCGATGGCGTCGGTACCCGCGATGCGCTGCTGCGCCGCCGCGCCGAACGCGGCGTCCGCGAACGCCGCATTGCCTTCGTAGCCGCGGACGCCCGAGGTGATGTCGCTGTACCAACGGCTCGAGGGATTGTTGAGCACGTTGTAGATCGGCAGGTTCTTCTCGCAGGGGTTGCCGGCGGCTTCGCGCATGTCGCGGGCCATGAGCTCGAACGCCACGCGCATGTTTTCCTGCACGCGGCCGAGGCTCTCGGTGGCGTTGTAGGTCCGGCTGGTGGCCAGGAACGCGGTGATCGCGGCGCCGACCACGATCATTCCCACGACCATGGACACCATCAGCTCGATCAACGTGACGCCGCGCGCCGCGCGGGCCTGGGTATGAACGTACGGTGTCATAGGCGTGTCACCGTCTTGATGGTGTTTTCGGTTTCGCCCTGGGCGCGCGAGTCGTCCCACTGCACGGAGATCTCGCATTCGACGCTGCCGCACACAACCTGGGCGCAGGCGGATTCGCCGAGGGTCTGTTTCAAGGAATCGATCCAGTTGGCGAGATCGTTCATGGCGAGCGATCCGCGATCCGGGGCGGTGCAGGTCATCGCGGTGAGGTTGTAGCGGCCGATGCGCGCCTCCTCCCGATTCGCCCGCATGGCATCGAGGATGGCGTAGGTCTGCACCATGGCCTGGCTGCGTTCCAGCGAGCTCTGGCTGCTGCGCAGCGTGGCCATCTGCAACGCGGCGATGCCCAGCAGGCCGAACGCTAGGACGACGATCGCGATCAGCACCTCGATCATGCCTACACCGGCGGCACGGCCGGGTCCGGCGAACGCGCGCCGGGGCTTCGTGCGGGAGGCCTGCACGCGGGAGATCGACTTCATGGTTTGTCTCCTGGCGTCAGGCATTTGCCGTTGGCGCTCTTCCTGCTCACGCTGATGCGGCTGCCTGCGGCGATGCTCACGTCGCTTTCGTTCTGTTGCGGCTGAGTGGTGGGCAGACAAACGCCGACGGCCGCGTTGAGCAGATTGCCCCCGGCATCCCGGGCGATGCCGTCGGCGTTGAAGGTGACCCTGCCGGCGAACGCGGCACTTCCCAGCAACTGCACCTTTCCGGACACGGTCGATCGCCGCACCAGGCGTTCGGCCGCGCCGTACTGCCCGTTGCGGTCGGCGTCCAGGAACACGATCCAACCGCTCGCATTGGCCGCGCCGCACACCGGCACGTCGGCATTGGGGTCGGCGCTCAGGCAGGCCACGGTGCGGCGGTTGGCGCGGATCGCTTCGAAGCGCGCCGACTGCAGGATGGCGATGGTTTCGTTGGCCGAAGCGCGCAGGCGGTTGCTGTTGATCAGCCCTTCCATGGCCGGTGTCGCGGCGACCAGGAGGATGGCGAGCACGCTAAGCGTGACCAATAACTCGATCAGGGTGACGCCGCGCTGCGTACGCAGGGCGGCGCGTGGCAAGAGACGGATTGAAGCGTGCGCGCTGTGTGGACGGGCGCGCAGGATCGTCGTGGCGACAGGCGCCACGGCTGGTTGTACCAGCGCGATCCCACGAATTTTCCCCTGCATCCCTTCCCCCGAGTGCCACATCCGTGCCAGTGCCGCGCCCCTGCGGCCAAGCCGGTTACCGTTCGTCAGACCGACCTACGGTAGGAATTTACAGACGAAACCGCAAGAAAAACCGACCAGCGGTCGAAACCTTGCCGAATCGTGAGGCTTTTCACACTCGAAGTGGCCGCTTTGGGGCCGGATAGACGGCGCCGGGGACGCCGCATGCTGCGTCGCAGCAACGCGCAAGGGGAGCGGAAGGGGAAACGATCGATGCCGACTGAGTCGACTACGCCGACAAAAAACAAACCCCGCAGAGAGCGAGGTCATCGGACAAAAAAGAAACCCGGCAGAGCCGGGTTTCCAAAATCCTGTTACGCGGACGAACCGCGCCGGGACGGATTAAATCGGTTCGACAGCGTCTGCCTGCAGGCCCTTCTGGCCCTGGACGACGGTGAACGAGACCTTCTGGCCTTCCTTCAGGCTCTTGAAGCCCTGGGTCTGGATCGCGCGGAAATGCACGAACACGTCTTCGCCGTTTTCACGGCTGATGAAGCCGAAGCCCTTGGCGTCGTTGAACCACTTGACGGTACCGGTTTCACGGTTCGACATACTGACTTGCTCCTTGGAACATTTGCTGGTTGAGACACGACCTTCATCGTGTGCTGGTTCGCAAGGAGGAAGCGAGGTGTAACGATGTAGCGGATCGACGGATCAACCGCATCGGGCCACGATTCACGGTGACCCTGGCAAACACAGCGCCCGAACGGTACCCCGGGAATCGTGAAAATGCAACGAGGCCTCCCCGGCCCCAAAACACCGGTATCGGCCGGACAAATCGACGGATAGGAACGAAGGAAAGAATGGAACTGCAGACTGTTTATTACGTGCTCGCCGCGGTCATGATGCTGGTCGGGATCGCGGGCACCGTGCTCCCTGCCCTGCCCGGCCTACCACTGGTCTTCGCCGGCATGCTCCTGGCGGCCTGGGCCGGGGACTTCAAGCAGGTCGGAGGCTGGACGATCGCCGTCCTGGCGCTGCTCATGCTGCTCTCCCTGGGCATCGATCTCATGGCGACCGCCATGGGGGCGAAGCGGGTCGGCGCCAGCAAGCCGGCATTGCTCGGGGCCGTGCTGGGGACGTTCGCCGGCCTGGCGTTCGGGATCGTCGGGGTGTTCATCGGTCCCTTCGTCGGCGCCCTGCTGGGCGAGCTGGTATGGCTGCGCAAGGTCGGAACGCGTGAGCTCGGGCAAGCGACCAAGGTCGGCCTCGGCACCTGGCTGGGCATCGTGGTGGGGACGATCCTCAAGCTCGGCGTCGCCTTCATGATGATCGGGCTGTTCGTCACCGCGTGGATCGTCGAATGAAGGCAGCCACTGCACTCACGCTCGCGCTCCTGGCCCCGGCCGCCGCCGCCGAGCCGCCCCCGCAACACCTGCCCGGTCCCGAAGCCTGCGTCGCCATCGACGTCGATGCCGACCGTCTGGCCTGCTACGACGCGGCGATGAAGCGCGGCGGCGCCGACACCAGCGCCGCCGACGAAGCCGCGAAGGCCGCAAGGGCCAGCAAGCAGACCTACCGGCAGTACGAACGTCTCGAACTGGAGACGTTGCCGCCGAAGGAACGCACCCGCCGCGTGGTCAGCGATCTGTTCAAGAAGGAAGAGAACTCGGTCTTCGACGAACGCATCGCCAACGCCGGCAAGGGCTCGATGCTCGACAGCCGTTGGGAACTCGCCCGGGACTCCAAACTGGGCACCTTCAATTTCCGCGCCTACAAGCCGGTCTATCTGTTGCCCGCGTTCTGGACCAGCGATCCCAACGAACTTCCCACCTCGTCCAATCCCACCCGAGTGCTCGCGCAGCGCCAGCGGCTCAACTCGATCGAGACCAAATTCCAACTGAGCTTCAAGACCAAGGTCGCGGAGAATCTGTTCGGCGACAACGGCGACCTGTGGGCCGCCTATACCCAGAGCTCGCGCTGGCAGGTCTACAACGCCGACGAGTCGCGGCCGTTCCGCGAGACCGACTACGAGCCGGAAGTCCTGCTGGTCTTCCGCAACAGCTACTCGCTCGGCGGCTGGCGCGGACGTATGCTCGGTATCGGCGTCAACCACCAGTCGAACGGACGCGCCGACCCGATCTCGCGCAGCTGGAATCGCGTGGTCGCCAACATCGGCCTGGACCGCGAGAACTGGGCGGTGATGATCCGCCCCTGGTGGCGCATTCCGGACGGCCGCAATGCCGACGAGAATCCAGGCATCCAGGATTACATCGGCCGTGGCGACATCACTCTCGTGCATCGCTGGAACGATCACGAACTGGCGCTGATGGCGCGGCATTCGTTGCGTACCGGCGACGACTCGCGCGGCGCGGTGCAGTTCGACTGGGGGTTCCCGATCAACCGTACCCTGCGCGGCCATGTGCAGGTCTTCGACGGCTACGGCGAAAGCCTGATCGACTACAACCATCGCGCCTGGTACCTAGGCCTGGGGATCTCGCTGCTCGAGTGGTATTGAGCGCGTAGTACCGAACGCGGGCTGACCGTGCATTGCACTGGCAGCCCGCGTTCGCTGGTTTTCACGGCGCTTTGCTGAAAAGCACGACACAGTGGCGCCATGCCCTGGTCACGCAAGCGCATGCTCTGGACAATCGTCCTTACCGCCCTCGCGACCTTGTTGTTGGTCGTGTTGTCGCTCAATTTCATCTCGCCCGAGAAGCAGCTCGACCGCAAGCTGGAGCACCGCTATGCGGTGGCAGACCCGCAGTTCCGGCGCGAAATGGGCGTGATGCTCGGGCCCGCGATCGTGCCGGGCAACCACGTCGTCGATCTGGAAAACGGCGCCGAAATCTTTCCCGCGATGCTCGCCGCGATCCGCGGCGCGAAGAAGACGATCACCTTCGAAACCTACATCTACTGGGAAGGCCGGGTCGGCCAGGACTTCGCCGATGCGCTATCGGACCGCGCTCGTGCCGGCGTGACCGTCAACGTGACCATCGACTGGGTCGGCAGCATCACCATGGACGAGCACCAGCTGCAGCAGATGCAGGACGCCGGCGTGCACGTCGAGCGTTACCGCCCGCTGCACTGGTACAACCTGGCGCGCCTAAACAACCGTACGCACCGCAAGCTGCTGGTCGTCGACGGCGCAGTCGCCTTCACCGGCGGCGTGGGCATCGGCGACCCCTGGCTGGGTCACGCGCAAGATCCAGAGCATTGGCGCGACATGCATTTCCGCATCGAAGGCCCGGCCGTGGCGCAATTCCAGTCCGCCTTCAACGACAACTGGATCAAGACCACCGGCGTGGTGCTAAACGGTGCGGACTACTTTCCGCCGCTGGCACGCGCCGGGGAAATGGATGCGCATCTGTTCATCAGCTCGCCCTCCGGTGGCAGCGAAAGCATGCACCTGATGTATCTGATGGCGATCGCCGCCTCGGAGCGGACCATCGACCTGCAGGCGGCGTACTTCATTCCCGACGAGCTCGTCACCAAGGCGCTGATCGCCGCACGCCATCGCGGCGTGCGCATCCGCGTGATCGTTCCCGGCAAGAACACGGACTCGGACGCGGCACGTTTCGCCTCCAAGTCCGGCTGGGGACCGCTGCTACTGGCCGGCCTGGAGATCCACGAATACGAACCGACCATGTTCCACAACAAGATGCTGATCGTGGACGGACTGCTCGTCTCGGTCGGCTCGACCAACTTCGACCTGCGCTCGTTCCGGCTCAACGACGAGGCCAGCCTCAACGTCTACGATGCCGCGTTCGCCGCGCGCATGACCAAGGTCTTCGAGCATGACCTGCTGTTCACGCATCGCTACACGTATCAGACCTGGAAGAAGCGCCCGCTCAAGGAAAAGCTTTTCGAGACTTTCATCCTGCCGTTGAAGTCGCAGTTGTAGTGCGGCGGCGGCCGCGTCCTTTTACTCGCCCGGTTGCGGCAGCGCGGACATTCCCAGCCGCTGCTTCTCCGCCGCGACCATCTTGCGCACGTCTTCGCGCAGCTGACGCGCGTCGAAGACGATGCCGTCCTTGATCGTGTAGTCCACGCCGCCAACGCGGCGCAGCTTGCCGTCGGCATCGAGGCGCACATGGCCGGTGCCGTAGAGCACCTTGAAGTTGGCCAGCGGATTCTCCTTGATCACCAGCAGGTCGGCGAGCTTGCCCGGCTCCACCGAGCCGATGCGATCGTCGGCCCCGAGCGCTTCGGCGCCGTTGAGCGTCGCGCTGCGCACCACTTCGAGCGGGTGAAAGCCGGCTTCGCGTAGCAGCTCCAGTTCCTGGATCGTGCCGAAACCGTAGACCTGATAGATGTAGCCCGAGTCGCTGCCGACGGTGACACGGCCGCCGCGGTTCTTGTAATCGTTGACGAAGTCCATCCAGCGCCGGTAGTTATCGCGCCAGGCCACCTCGTCCTCGGTGCCCCAGTCGTAGAAGAAACTGCCGTGGTTCTCGCGATTGGGGCGGAAGAAGTCCCACAGCGCGGGCCAGGTGTACTGCGCATGCCAATCGGCGTTGCGCGCGCGCATCAGGTCGCGGCCGGCGAGATAGATGGTGAAGGTGGGATCGATGGTGAAGTTAAGGCCGAGCAGTTCCTTCATCACCGCCTCGTAATGCGGGCTGCCCGGCGGCGCTGCCTGCGCCCACAAGCGACCGGCCTGGCCGAAGCGGTGCTGCTCGTCGAGGAAGTTGTAGTCGGCGGGAAACTGCTGCACGGTCTGGCCGTCGAACAGCGCTTCCGGCAGGCCGTACCAATGCTCCATCGTGGTGAGGCCCTGACGCGCGGTGTCGAGCACGTTGACGCGTGCGACCGCGAGCGGCGCATGGTGGCAGGCGCTGCGCATGCCCTGCTTCTTCAATTCGTCGAAGGCGGCGGCGAGCAGATCCGGACGCGCGCCGAAGCACTTCATGCCGACTGCGCCTTTGCGCTTGATGTCGCGCACCCACTGCCGTGCTTCTTCCGGCCGCGTCATCGGGGTGTCGCGGCCCATGCCGAAGAAGGCGTACGGGAAGATGCGCGGCGCGGCGATGCTGTTGCTTTCGCTGCGGTGCTGCTCGGACACACAGAAGTCGATGCCGTTGCCGCAGCCGGGATCGCGCACGGTAGTGATGCCGTGGCCCAGCCAGAGCTTGTAGACGTAGTCGGCGTTGACGCCCTGTTCCTTGCCGCCGATATGGCCATGCATATCGATCAGACCCGGCAGGACGTAGTAGCCGGCCAGGTCCATCTCGCGTCCACCGGCCTTGAGCTTGGGACGCTTGTCGGCCTGGATGGGTGCATTGGCGTTGCCGACGATCTTCACGTCGGCGATGCGGTTGCCCTCGATCACGATGTCGACCGGACCGTAGGCCGGCGCACCCGTGCCGTCGACCACGGTGACGCCGCGCAGGATCAGTTGCGAATAGGGGCCTTCACCGCTCTGGCGCGGTGAGCCGGGAGGAATCGCGGTGTCTTCCGCCGCGTTGGCGAAGGCGGATGCGAGCGAGAACAGGCAGCCGATCAGCCCGAGAAGAATGTTGCGCCGCATGCCTGCCCCGCTCGCCTGAAGAGCGCCGAGCATAACAATGGTGAGAGAGGCAACAGCAAGAGCAGCTCGCTGCGCTCGCTCCCCTCACCCGCCCTGCGGGCACCCTCTCCCCGCTGCGCGGGGAGAGGGTCACTTACAGCGAACCTCAGGCCACCACCACCGGAATCTTCCCGATCCGCGCCTGCCACTCCTTCGGCCCGGTGTTGTGCACCGACGTGCCCTGCGAATCCACCGCCACCGTCACCGGCATGTCCTGCACTTCGAATTCGTAGATCGCCTCCATGCCCAGGTCGGCGAAGCCGACGACCTTGGCCGCCTTGATCGCCTTCGATACGAGATACGCCGCACCGCCGACCGCCATCAGGTAGGCGGACTGATGCTTCTTGATCGCCTCGATCGCGGCCGGGCCGCGCTCGGCCTTGCCGACCATGCCCATCAGGCCGGTCTGCGCGAGTACCTGCTCGGTGAACTTGTCCATGCGCGTCGCGGTGGTCGGGCCCGCCGGGCCGACGACTTCGTCGCGCACCGGATCGACCGGGCCGACGTAATAGATGAAGCGACCGCGCAGATCGACCGGCAACGCTTCGCCCTTGTTGAGCATGTCGACCATGCGCTTGTGCGCGGCGTCGCGGCCGGTGAGCAGCTTGCCGTTGAGCAGCAGCACTTCGCCGGGCTTCCACGCGGCGACTTCTTCTTTGGTCACCGTGTCGAGGTTGACGCGGCGGCCCTTCGAGGCGTCGTAGGTGAGCTCCGGCCAGTCGGCCAGCGACGGCGGATCCAGCATCACCGGACCGGAGCCATCGAGGGTGAAGTGCGCGTGGCGCGTCGCGGCGCAGTTCGGAATCAGCGCCACCGGCAGATTGGCGGCATGCGTCGGGTAATCCTTGACCTTGATGTCGAGCACGGTGGTCAGGCCGCCCAGGCCCTGCGCGCCGATGCCCAGTGCGTTGACCTTCTCGTACAGCTCCAGGCGCAGCTCTTCGGCACGGTTGGACGCGCCGCGCTGCTGCAGCTCGGTGATGTCGATCGGCTCCATCAGCGCTTCCTTCGCCAACAGCATCGCCTTTTCGGCGGTGCCGCCGATGCCGATGCCGAGCATGCCCGGCGGGCACCAGCCGGCGCCCATGGTCGGCACGGTCTTGAGTACCCAGTCGACGATCGAATCGGATGGATTGAGCATGGCGAACTTCGACTTCGCCTCGGAACCACCGCCCTTCGCCGCGACGATCACGTCGACGGTGTTGCCCGGCACGACCTTGACGTTGACCACGCCCGGCGTGTTGTCCTTGGTGTTGATGCGCTTGCCGGCCGGATCGGCCAGTACCGAGGCGCGCAGCTTGTTGTCCGGGTGGTTGTAGGCGCGGCGCACGCCTTCGTGGACCATGTCCTCGACACCCATGGTGGCGTCGTCCCAGCGCACGTTCATGCCGATCTCTAGGAACACGGTGACGATGCCGGTGTCCTGGCAGATCGGGCGGTGGCCCTCGGCGCACATGCGCGAGTTGATCAGGATCTGTGCGATCGCGTCCTTGGCCGCGGGCGATTCCTCGCGCTCGTAGGCGGCGGCGAGGTTCTGGATGTAATCGACGGGGTGGTAGTACGAGATGTACTGCAGGCCGTCGGCGATGGATTGGATCAGGTCTTCCTGCTTGATCGAAACAGGAGCATTGCTTGCAACGGGCTTGCTGGCGGTCACGGGCTGCCGGTGGGTAGCGGGCGGAGCCCGATATTGTAGGCGGGCCTGGGTCCGACGCCCCGCTGCCACCGCCGATGAATGGCGGGCCGGGACTCGGTCCGCATGGCACTGTCACACCGCCGCCCCCTCGCCCGTCCTGGCTGCATGAGCACCGAACCCCTCTTCGAGACCTACCGTTCCCGCCTGTTCGGGCTGGCCTACCGCCTCCTGGGCAGCCGCAGCGACGCCGAGGACGTGGTCCAGGACGCCTGGCTGCGCTGGCATCAGGCCGATCGCACCGCGATCCGCGATACCGAGGCCTGGCTGGTCACGGCCACGACGCGGCTGGGCATCGACCGCCTGCGCCTGGCGCGCACCGAGCGCGAGCACTACCCAGGGCCGTGGCTGCCCGAACCGCTGACCGTCGACGAATCGCCCACCCCGGAAGGCCGGGCCGACCTGGGCAGTCAGGTTTCGCTCGCCTTCCTGTCGCTGCTGGAGAAGCTGGGGCCGGAAGAACGCGCCGCGTTCCTGCTCAAGGAAATCTTCGACTACGACTACGCCCAGGTGGCGCAGCTCATCGGCCATAGCGAAGCCAATTGCCGGCAGATGGTGCACCGCGCGCGGCAGCGCCTGCAGGCGGAGCGGCCGCGCTTCGAAGTCGCACCGGACAAGCACCGGCGTCTGCTCGAGCGCTTCATGCATGCGGCGGAATCCGGCGACCAGGCCTCGATCGTGGCCTTGCTGGACAACAACGCGCGCCTGGTCTCCGACGGCGGCGGCAAGGTCACGGCGACGATTCGTCCGCTCGAGGGCGCCGAGCGCATCGCCCGCCTGTACGGCGCGGTCGCGAGTCGGATCGGCGCGCAGACGCAGTGCCGCATCGGCTATGTCAACGGCGAACCGGCCATCCTGCGCTGGTACCAGGGCCATCTGCATTCGATCACCACGGTCACGATCGACGGCGACCGCATCACCCAGGTACTGACGGTGTTGAATCCGGACAAGCTGCACGCGTTCGACTGAAAAGTCCTTCGCGTCGTGTCACAACGCGCCGCGCTCGCCCGTCTACTTCATTGACACGGCCACCGTGGCCGACAAACGAGAAGACCGCAATGAACACCTCCCCCATCGATTACGCCGCCCTCGCTCCGGAGGCCTACCAGCACCTGTACAACCTGAGCATCAGCCTGCACAAGGGCCCGCTCGGCCACAAGATGGTCGAACTGATTTCGCTGCGCGTATCGCAGATCAACGGCTGCGCGTTCTGCCTGGACATGCATTCCACCGCGCTGCGCAAGGCCGGCGTCGATCAACGCAAGCTGGACACGCTCGCCGCGTGGCGCGAAAGCCCGCTTTTCGACGAGCGCGAACGCGCCGCACTGGGTTGGGCGGAGGCGCTCAATGCGATCGGCAGCGCACACGTGCCGGACGACGCGCTCGAAACCCTGCGCTCGCAGTTCGACGAACGCGAGATTTCCGAGCTCAGCTTCGTCGCGGCGATGATCCGTTCCTGGAACATGCTCAGCGTCGGCCTGCACAAGCAGCTGCCGGTCGCGGCGTAATCGCGGCGCGTCAGCAGTCGCCGCGTCGGACGACGCGGCGACCGCTATCCCCACAGTCAATGGGCGTGCGGCGTTCCGTGCGGCGCCCACCAGGCGTAGGTCGCGCCGAGCACCGCACCGAAGGCCACGTGCGAGAGCACGGCGCCCCAGCTGCGCGCACCGGCGAACCACGGGAACAGCTCGGTGAACCCGTAGAAGTTCACCACGTACAGAATCAGGCCATATCCGGCGCCGAGCAGTGTCGCCTGGCGGATCGTGCGCCCCTTCGCGATGAAGGCGAAAACGAGCGCGTAGGTCAGCGACATCACCAGATGCAGGATCACGGCGGCGAGCGTGACCGACAGGTTGGCGCTTTCCGGCGGCGGCAGCATGGCGGTGCCCTGGGTGATGGCCGCGATCATGCGGATCATGACCCCCGGGTTGACCCCCAGGACGTAGCGGGTGACCAGCAGTTCGAGCACCAGGAATACGGTGCCGGCAGCGAGTGCCGAGAACACCAGCGCCTTGCCCGAGATATGCGCACCCGGGACGGTGAGGTGGGGGTGGTGACGAGCAATGGTGGCAGGCATGAGTCCTCCTTTCGTACGGCTGGCGGACCGCACAGGCACGATCTGAAGCTGCGGGCGCCGCACGCGGGCACTACAGCACAGCTAATGGCCGGGGCGGGCGCCGACTGTCGGAGGTTCAGCCTGGCGCCAGCGGCGCTCAGTCGGCGAAAGCGACCTCACCGTAAAGATCGTGTTCGTCGCTGCCCATGATCTCGACATCGACGAATTCGCCCGGCTTCAGGCCGGCCTCGAAGCCGTTCTGGATCTGCACCACGCCGTCGATCTCCGGGGCATCGGCCATCGAGCGCGCGATCGCCAAGTCGCCATCGATCGCGTCGACCAGGCAGCGCTGCACGCTGCCGACCTTGGCTTCCAGCTTGGCGGCGGAAATCTCGGCCTGGCGCTCCATGAAACGGGCCAGACGCTCCTGCTTCACTTCCTCCGGTACCGGATCGGGCAGATCGTTCGCCGCCGCGCCTTCGACCGGCGAATAGGCGAACGCGCCCACGCGATCCAGCTGCGCTTCGTCGAGGAAGTCCAGCAACTCTTCGAACTCCGCCTCGGTCTCGCCGGGGAAACCGACGATGAAGGTCGAGCGGATCGTGAGCTCCGGGCAGATCTCGCGCCAGCGATGGATGCGCTCGCGCACCTTGTCCACGGCGCCGGGACGCTTCATCAGCTTGAGTACGCGCGGACTGGCGTGCTGGAACGGGATATCCAGGTACGGCAACAGCTTGCCCTCCGCCATCAACGGAATGATCTCGTCGACGTGCGGATAGGGATACACGTAGTGCAGGCGCGACCAGATGCCGAGTTCGGACAGGCCTTCACACAGCGCCTTCATGCGCGTCTGGTAAGCCTTGCCGCGCCACTCGCGCTCGGCGTACTTCACGTCGACGCCGTAGGCGCTGGTGTCCTGCGAGATCACCAGCAGTTCCTTCACGCCGCCCATCGCCAGCTTCTCGGCTTCGCGCAGCACCTGATCGACCGGACGCGACACCAGGTCGCCGCGCATCGATGGGATGATGCAGAAGCTGCAGCGGTGATTGCAGCCTTCGGAGATCTTCAAGTACGCGTAGTGCTTGGGCGTGAGCTTGACGCCGATGTCGTCGAGCGGGCGACGCGGCACCAGGTCGATGAAGGGATCGTGCTTGGGCGGCAGCACCTTGTGCACCGCTTCCATCACGCTTTTGTAATCCTGCGGCCCGCTGATCGAGAGCACACCCGGATGCGCTTCGCGGATCACTTCCTCGCGCTTGCCCAGGCAGCCGGTGACGATCACCTTGCCGTTCTCCGCCATCGCCTCGCCGATCGCATCCAGCGATTCGGCGACGGCCGAATCGATGAAGCCGCAGGTGTTGACCACGACCACATCGGCGTCGTCGTACGTCGGCACCAGGTCGTAACCTTCGACCTTGAGCTGGGTGAGGATGCGTTCGGAATCGACCAGGGCCTTGGGGCAACCGAGGCTGACGAAACCGACTTTAGGATTGGCGACGGACGACATGGAGCGCAAATTTCCGGAAGAATTTCGAGAAAAAACAGGCAATTGTACCTGCTCGGCGCGGCTTGAGCCGGCAGCTTGCAGCGGACGCTCGCGAAGCGGTTAATTAGGGCTCCCCACCTCGCCCGCCCCGCCGTCATGAGCCACTGGATAGACCTGAATACGCCCCACGGACCGGTACGGGCCTGGCGCGCGGACCCTACCGGCCCTTCGCAGGGCGCCGTCGTGGTGCTGCAGGAGATCTTCGGGGTCAATCCGCATATCCGCGCGGTGACGGAACGGCTGGCGAACCAAGGCTTCGTCGCGCTCGCCCCCAGCCTGTTCGACCCGGTCGAAACCGGCGTCGAGCTCGAATATGCCGAAGCCGATGCGCAACGCGGCGTCGCGCTGCGCAACAGCCTCGGCTTCGACCGCGCGATCGACGTGGTCGAAGCCGCCGCCGACCTGCTGCAGTCGGAGGGCCTGCGCACGGGCGTGATCGGTTTCTGCTGGGGCGGCAGCGTCGCCTTCCTCGCCAATACGCGGCTGGGCTTGCCGGCCGTGAGCTACTACGGCGCGCGCAGCGTGCCCTTCCTCGACGAGCCCGCGCGTGCACCGCTGATGTTCCATTTCGGCGCGCGCGACAAGAGCATTCCATCGGGCGACATCGAGCTGCATCGCAAGAAGCAGCCGACAGCGCGGATCCATGTGTACGAGGAGGCCGACCACGCCTTCAACCGCGACGTCGACAACACGCACTACCATGCGCAAAGCGCCGCACTGGCGTGGCAACGCACCCTGGACTTCCTCGCGGAGAACCTGCGATGAACCGCACGCCTCCCTCCACCGGCTGGCACCTGCATCCGCAACTGTCCGACGACACGCATCCGGTGGCGCACTTCGACCTGTGCGACCTGCAATTGATGGACGATGCCAACCATCCGTGGCTGATCCTGGTGCCGCGCGTGGAAAACGCGGTGGAATGGATCGACCTCAGCGAGATGCAACAGGTCGAACTCACGCGCGAGATCGGCCGCGCCTGCCGCGTGCTGCAGGCGGTGTTCCAGCCGCACAAGCTCAACGTCGCGGCGCTGGGCAACGTGGTTCCGCAACTGCACGTCCATGTGATCGCGCGCTTTCGCGAAGACATCGCCTGGCCGCGTCCGGTGTGGGGTATGGCGACCGCGCAGCCGTACTCGCCCGAAGAACTCGTGCGCCGCATCGAGCGCCTGCGCGCGGCGCTGGCGTGAACGACGCGCTAGCGTGACCGCGTGAGTCTTCCGCCGCGCCCCGACATCGAGCCGCTCGCCGACGACGCCCTGCTGTTGCGGCTGGGCGACCGTATCGATCCCGCCGTGAACGCCCGCGTGCATGCGCTGTGCGCGCATATCCGCGCCCGGCCGCCCGGGTGGTTGCGCGACCTGGTGCCGGCGTACGCGAGCGTCGGTGTCTTCTTCGACCCGCTGTCGATCGACGCAGATGCCGTCGCCGCCTGGCTGCGTGCGCAAGGCAAGGCCGCCGGCGGATCCAAGGCCACGCGACACGGCGTGGAAGCGCGCACCGTGGAGATCCCGGTCGTCTACGGCGGCGAAGCCGGACCGGACCTCGACAGCGCTGCAGCGGAATTGGGCATCGCGCCCGCCGAATTGGCGCAGCGCCATGCCGCCGGTCTCTACACCGTGGCGATGATCGGATTCGCCCCCGGCTTCCCCTATCTGCTCGGTCTGGATCCGCAACTGGCGCTGCCGCGGCTGGCGACGCCGCGCACTTCGGTGCCCGCAGGCAGCGTCGCCATCGGCGGTCTGCAGACCGGCATCTATCCGCGCGAAAGCCCGGGCGGATGGCGTCTCATCGGGCGTACACCGCTGAGCCTGTTCGATCCCTCCAAAGATCCGCCGACGCTGCTCGCGCCCGGCGATCGCGTGCGCTTCGTCGCCGTGGCAGCGGCCGCGTGACGTCGTCGCGCAATGGTGCCCTTGCGCGGAATGCGCGCATGACCGTGCGCGTGCTGTCCGCCGGCCTGTCGACCACCGTGCAGGACGGCGGCCGCGTCGGCTGGCGCCATCTCGGTATTGCCGCATGCGGTGCGCTCGATCCCACTGCGGCGATGCTGGCCAATCGCCTGGTCGGCAACGCGCCGCAGGGCGCCGTGCTCGAGCTGACCTTGCATGGCCCCACGCTGCAATTCCATGGCGCCGTGAGGCTGGCGATCTGCGGAGCCCGTGCCAGCACGCATTTCGAATCCGACGACGGTGAGCGCTGCACGATCGAAAGCGGCCGCCCCGTCGATCTTCCCGCGGGCACTCTGCGCATAGGTGCGTTGCACGGCGGTGCGCGCGCGTGGCTGGCGTTCGCCGGCGGCATCGACGTGAAGCCGGTACTGGGCAGCCGCAGCACCGATCTGCGCGGCGGCTTCGGCGGCATCGAAGGACGCGCGCTGCATAGCGGCGACGTGTTCCCGCTGCAGGCCCTGGACCACAAGATAACGCGCGCCACTGCGCCGAAATGGTGGATCGACCCGTACTTCAACGCGGACGCGGACGAGCGCGGCACCCTCATCCATTACGTGCCCGCGCAGCACGCCGACGTACGCCTGGACGGCCCCGTCTGGCAAGCGAGCAATCGCAGCAATCGCCAGGGCGTGCGCCTGGAAGGGGCGACGCTGGAACGGACGGCACCGGGTGGATCTCGTGGCGAAGCCATCTCCGCGCCCGTCGCGCCCGGCACGGTACAGCTTCCGCCCGACGGCCAGCCCATCGTGCTGCTCGCCGATGCGCAGACGGTAGGCGGGTACCCCTGCCTGGGCCACGTCATCGGCGCCGATCTGCCGCGCATGGCGCAGCTGCGCCCGGGCGATAACGTGCGTTTTCAGTCCTGCGATGCGCAAACCGCGACGCGCCTGGCTTGCGCGGCGCGGGCACAGCTCGCCAGAATCGCGCTGATGATCGACTACAAACTCAGGGAACATCGCGAATGAAGGGCCATGTCATCGCAGCGCTCGTGCTGATCACCGTCGGCACGCTGTTTCTGCTCAACAACCTCGGTTTCACCAACCTCAGCCTGGGCCGCCTGATCTCGACGTGGTGGCCGGCGATCCTGGTCGTGGTGGGCCTGGGACTGCTTTTCAGCCGCAAGTAGCCGGCGACCGCGGTGCGCATCGACTTCAACTGCGATCTGGGCGAAGGCTGCGGCGACGACGCCGCGATCATTCCGCTGATCACCTCGGCCAGCATCGCCAGCGGCGGCCATGCCGGCGACGAAGCCACGATGCGCGCCACTTTGCGCTTGTGCCGCGAGCACGGGGTCGCAGCCGGCGCGCACCCCAGCTACCCGGATCGTGAGAACTTCGGCCGGGTCGAGATGCCGCTGCCGCTTGCCGACATCGAGCGACAGGTCGGCGAGCAAATCGCGGTGCTGGCGGCTGTCGCGGCGTCGGAAGGGATGCGGCTCGCGCACGTGAAGCCGCACGGTGCGCTCTACAACGTGGCCGCCCGAGACGACGCGGTCGCGGCAGCCATCGTCGCGGCTGTCGTCCGATTCGATCCGGATCTGTTGTTGTTCGCTTTGTCCGGCTCGCGGCTCGCCGATGCCGGAGCCGCCGCGGGCCTGCGCGTCGCCCACGAAGTCTTCGCCGAGCGGCGCTACGAAGCCGACGGCACGCTGACGCCGCGCCGCCATCCCGATGCGGTGATCCATGCGCTGGATGCGGCGATCGCGCAGGTACGCGGCTTCGTCCGCGACGGCAGCGTGATCGCACGTACCGGCGAACGCCTGGCGCTGCACGCCGATACGCTGTGCCTGCACGGCGATCGCGCCGATGCCGCGCAGTTCGCCCGGGCGATCCGCGCCGCGCTCGCAGCCGACGGCGTGCGCATCCTGCCGGTCGGAGCTAACGAATGAGCGAAGCGCTGATCAACTACTGGCCCCTGCTCGGCGTCGCCGTGGTCGTGATCGGCTTCGTGCTGCAGCTCAACCCGGTGATGGTGGTGGTCGGCGCCGGGCTGGTCAGCGGGCTGGCGGCGGGCAAGTCCTTGCCGGACCTGTTGGCGCTGCTGGGCGAAAGCTTCGTTTCCAATCGTGCGCTGCTGCTGTTCTGCTTCACCTTGCCGACGATCGGACTGCTCGAACGCGCGGGCCTGCGCGAACACGCGCTGGCGTGGATCGCGCGGCTACGCGGCGTGACCATGGCGCGCCTGCTCATCGTCTACCTGGGCGTCCGTCAGCTGCTGAGTATGTTCGGCCTCATCGACATTGCCGGCCACGCGCAGACGGTGCGTCCCCTATTGGCGCCGATGGCGGAGTCGGCGGCGGATAAGACCCAAGGCGGATTGGACCGGGCGCAAACCCAGCGTGTGCATGCGCTCGCCGCGGCAACCGACAACGTCGGACGTTTCTTCGGCGAAGACGTGTTCCTCGCCTTCGGCGCGGTGCTGCTGATCCAGAGCTTCTTCGACCAGCACGGCATCGTGCTGCAGCCGTGGCAGATCGCACTATGGGCAGCGCCGACCGCGCTTGCCGCGTTCGTCATCCACGCCATCCGCATTGCCGTGTTCCAACGACGCCTGCCGCGTTCCACTCCTACCGGGGCTGGCGATGCTGCGGATTGAGCATTTCTACTTCGTCCTCGCCGCGTTCCTGCTCTACGCCGGCTGGCGCAACCTGCGCGAGAAGCGCTATGCGCATGCCGCGTTCTGGACGCTCATCGCAGTACTGTTCGGCGGCGGCGAAACCATCCTCGACGCACGCAAGGCCGGCGACGCGCTGCCGGCCCAGATCGCCGGCGCCGGGGTGATCGCGCTGGCTCTGCTCGCCACGCGCATGCGCCGCGAGCACATCGCCGAAGCGCCGGAGGCCCAGCGGCGCGCTTCGGCCGAGCGTCTTGGCCACCGCCTGTTCGTGCCGGCGCTGGTGATCCCGCTACTCACAGTCGCGATCGTGCTGGTGGGAGAGAAGCTGCGCATCGGTGCGACACCGTTGTTCGCGGCGGGCAACATCACCCTGCCCGCGCTGGCGCTCGCCAGCATTCTCGCTGCGATTGCGGCAATCGCGATCACCCGCGAGCAACCGATCCAGGCCGCGACCGAAGGCCGGCGCCTGCTCGACACCATGGGCTGGGCCGCGCTGCTGCCGCTGGTACTGGCGACGCTCGGCGGCGTCTTCGCTGCCAGCGGTGTGGGTGAAGCGGTGTCGTCGCTGGTGACGGCGGTGATCCCGGCGGACAGTCGCGTCGCGTGTCTGCTCGCTTTCGGGCTGGGGATGGTGCTGTTCACGGTGATCATGGGCAACGCGTTCGCCGCGTTCCCGGTGATGATGGCGGGCATCGGTCTGCCGTTGCTGATCCAGCGGCACGGCGCGGATCCCGCCGCGCTGGGCGCGATCGGCATGGTCACCGGCTACTGCGGGACGTTGATGACGCCGATGGCGGCGAACTTCAATCTCGTGCCCGCCGCATTGCTCGAACTCGACGATCCCAACGCGGTGATCCGCGTACAGCTGCCGACCGCGGTGGCACTGATGCTGGTCAATCTCGTGCTGATGTACGTGCTGGTGTTCCGGTGAGCGCGGACAATCTGCCGGTGGTGTTGTTGACCGGATTCGCGCCGTTCGGCGGCGAGGCGGTGAATCCGAGCTGGCAGGCGGTGCAGCAGCTTCACGATCGCCAGATCGGCGGCCATCGTATCGTCGCGCGGCAGTTGCCGGTGGAATTCGGCGCGTCGCTCGAGGCGCTGCGCGTTGCCATTCGCGAGACGAAACCGGCTCTGGTGCTATGCGTTGGCCAGGCGGGCGGGCGGGCGTCGATGTCGCTGGAGCGCATCGCGATCAATGTCGACGATGCGCGCATTCCCGACAATGCCGGTGCGCAACCGATCGACAGCGAAATCGTCGCCGGTGGGCCGGCGGCATACTTCACCGGCCTGCCGATCAAGGCCATGCTCGCGGCGCTGCGCGAAGCGGGCATTCCGGCGGAGGTGTCACAGTCCGCGGGCACCTATGTCTGCAATCATGTTTTCTATGGATTGATGCACGCCTTGCGTCATCGCCGTATCCGCGGTGGTTTCGTGCACATTCCCTATTCGCCCGAGCAGGCTGCACGGCATCCGGACGCACCGGGGCTTGCAGTCGAAACGGTCGTCGAAGGCCTGCGCATCGCGCTGCAGGTCGCGCTGGAAACGCGCGTCGACCGGCAGCTCGCGGCGGGCGCCGAACACTAACTGGAGTTCCTTATGCGCAACGTATTCATTGCCGCCGTTTTCGCCCTCGCCGTCCTGGCCGCACCTGCTCATGCGGCGCTGTTCGAAAAGAAACCCGAACTCTCCGCGCAGGAAGCGGCTGCCGCCAATCTGCCGGCCGTGACCATCTGGGTCGACGCCAGCTGGGGCTTCCGCAATCAAGGTGCCGCGAACAATCTGACCAAGGCGCATTCGGCTTTCGCTGCGCGGGGCTACAAGGTGGTCAGTGTGGAGCCGTATATCGAGAACGGCGATTTGCAGGGGTTCTTCGTTACGTATCAGAAGCCGTAAGTCGGTTGCCTATTGCTGAGGCGACGGGCAGGCGGCGCCGGTAGGCAGTCGCGACACGCCGTGAATCCGTCCATGGAGGCTTGTCAGCGGCATCCATGCCGCTGACAGTCACGCCTACCCACCGGCACCGCCTGCCCTCCACACATCTCGGGCGCGTCTACGAAAGAGCAAAAGCAACTCGCTGCGCTCGCTCCCCTCATCTGCCCTTCGGGCATCTTCTCCCCGCACGCGGGGAGAAGAAGGGTTTCGGCGCCGAAGCGGTGATCTGCACGCTCGCGATAAGCGCTGCCCGATGGGATGGGGGTGCGGAGAGCGGACCAGGATGGTCCGCGGCCCCGACTAAAGGCAGGGATGCCGTCCGGAGGGGCGGAGCACCCCCGTCCCGTCGGGTAGCGCGTCCTGCCGAAGCCGGCGGCTCTTCAAAACCAGCAGAAGCAAAAGCAAAGTCCCTGGATCCCCGCCTTCGCGGGGATGACGAGCAAAAGCTAAAGGGATGACGAGCAAAAGCTAAGGGATGACGAGCAAACGCCGCGTCGAGATCAGGTGCGCGGCAGAGTCACGCCTACCTGGCCCTGGTACTTACCGCCGCGATCCTTGTACGAGGTATCGCACACTTCGTCGGACTGGAAGAACAACATCTGCGCCACGCCTTCGTTGGCGTAGATGCGCGCGGGCAGCGGCGTGGTGTTGCTGAATTCCAACGTCACGTGGCCTTCCCATTCCGGTTCCAGCGGCGTGACGTTGACGATGATGCCGCAGCGCGCATACGTGCTCTTGCCCAGGCACACCACCAGCGTGTCGCGCGGGATGCGGAAGTACTCGACCGTGCGGGCGAGCGCGAAAGAATTGGGCGGGATCACGCAGAAGTCGCCCTCGACGTCGACGAAGCTGCCGCTGTCGAAATGCTTGGGATCGACGATCGTCGAATTGATGTTGGTGAAGATCTTGAACTCGCGCGAGCAGCGCACGTCGTAGCCGTAGCTGGAGGTGCCGTAGCTGACGATGCGTTGCCCGGCAGCGGTCTTGACCTGACCTGGTTCGAACGGCTCGATCATGCCGTGTTGCTCGGCCATGCGGCGGATCCAGCGGTCGGACTTGATGCTCATGCGGTTACGACATTCCAGGTAAAGGAACGGCGATTCTATCCGTTCGGCGCACCCGCACAGGCGCTGGGACCGGTTTCATGCGGCAGCAGGCCCCCGGAACGGCAAATCAACCCAGCAGCGAGACAGCAAGCGGCCTGGCGACCTGCGGACGGCGGGCCAGCTCGATCGCCGCGCGGCGCGCGGTCTGGCGGAAGTGTTGGGCGCTGGCGGATTCCGCGGCCGCCGCCACGATCGGCACACCGGTATCGCCCTGCTCCCGCACGCGTGCTTCCAGCGGGAGGCTGCCCAGCAGGGGTACGCCGTACTGCGCGGCCATCCGTTCGCCGCCGCCTTCGCCGAAGATGTGCTCGGCATGGCCGCAGTTGGAACACACGTGCACGGCCATGTTCTCCACCAGACCGAGCACCGGCACTTCGACCTTCTCGAACATCTTCAGCGCCTTGCGCGCGTCGAGCGTGGCCACGTCCTGCGGCGTGGTGACCACGATCGCGCCGGCGACGGGAATTTTCTGCGCCATGGTGAGCTGGATGTCGCCGGTGCCCGGCGGCAGATCGAGGATCAGATAGTCCAGGCCCTCGCCGTCGGCGCCGCCGCCCCAGCGCGTCTCGGTCAGCAACTGGGTCAGCGCCGAGGTCGCCATCGGGCCGCGCCAGATCATCGGCGTGTCCTGATCGACCAGCAGCCCGATCGACATCGCCTCCACGCCATGCGCCCGCATCGGTTCGATGGTCTTGCCGTCCGGACTGTCGGGGCGGCCGGTGATACCCAGCATCAGCGGCACGCTCGGGCCGTAGATGTCCGCGTCCAGTACGCCCACGCGGGCACCGTCGGCGGCCAACGCCAAGGCCAGGTTCACCGCGACGGTGGACTTGCCGACACCGCCCTTGCCCGAGCCCACCGCGATGATGTTGCGGACGTTGGGCAGCGGCGACAGTTTTTCCTGCACGGCATGGCTGGCGATGCGCGAAGTCACGCTGAGGCTTGCCAGCGATTTCCCGGCTTCCGCCGCCAGGCGTTCGACCTCACCGCGCAGCCACGGCTCCACCCATGCCGACGGGAAACCGAACACGGCTTCGACCGCGACGCGGCCATCCGATTCGGCGACACGCAGGCGCGTGGTGGTCTGTTCGAGGGGAAGCTCGGTCCCGGGCAGGATCAGCCGGGCCAGGAGTGATTGGAGGTCGGTGTTCAAGGCGAGGCCGGTGCGGGATGCAATGCCGCTTTGCAACATTCTAGTTCGTGGCGACCGGAGTACCCAAACCTTGGGAGGCATTCGAAATTTCGGAATCGCCGACCTGACCCGATACGAAAAACGGCGCGGAGACCGGTCATTTCTGTGACGCTTCCGTGACTTTTGCGTTAATCGCATGTTAAGTTCGAGCAGTTGGTCACATCCAACCGCCTGGGGAAGGCGACAAAACGACTAGCTCGACACGATTCAAAGGGGAAAAAAATGGCAGTTAGCAACACGCACAGCCTGCAGCGCAGCGCGCTGTCGGTCGCACTTACGAGCGCCCTGCTGTTCAGTGCCAACGCGGCGATGGCTCAGGAAGCTCAGGAACAGAAGAAGGCAGATCCGTCTTCTCAAGCCGACAAGACTACCGAACTCGACAAGGTCATGGTCGTCGGCTCGCGCATCAAGCGCACCGAAATCGAAGGTCCGGCGCCGGTCACGGTGATCACTCGCGAAGACATCGACCGCGAGGGCTTCCAGACCGTCGGCGACATGCTGCAGACGCTGACCCAGAACACCACCGCGTCGTTCACCGGCGACCTGGCCACCAGCGGCTTCACGCCCAACGCCCAGGTGGTCAACCTGCGCAACCTGGGCCCGGGCTACACGCTGACGCTGGTCAACGGCCGTCGTCCCGCGCAGTACCCGCAGCCGTACAACCGCGACAACAACGTGGTCAACGTTCGCGCGATTCCGTCGTCGATCATCGAGCGCGTCGAAGTGCTCGCCGGCGGCGCCTCGGCGATCTACGGCTCCGACGCCATCGCTGGCGTGGTGAACATCGTTACCCGCGAAAATTACGAAGGTAACTTCATCCGCGGCACCGTCGGCACCACCACCAACGGCGGCGGCGACAGCGTTAACTTGGAATACACCGGCGGCCGCACCGGCGACCGCTGGACCGCGATGTACGCCCTGCAATACTCGGCCAATGAGCCGGTCTTCGCGGCGCAGCGCGACTTCCTGTCCGACACCCGCAAGGGCCCGCTCGGCCCGTCGTTCACCAACCCGGCGCTCGCGCTGGTCGCCCTGCGCCAGTCCGGCCCGGCGGCGACGCTCGGCAAGAACGCGCTGTACGACGCCAGCGTCTGCGATCGCTTCGGCTACACGACGAAGACCACCGCTACTCGCGGCACCTACTGCGGTTCGTTCGATCAGCCGGCCTCGCGCTCGATCTGGAACAAGAGCGAGTCCTACTCCGCCTACGGCTACGGCACGTACGACCTGACCGACTCGCTGAAGCTGTTCGGCAGCATGACGTACTACAGCAGCAACGGCGAATCCGCTCCCGGTACCGAATTCTGGGGCACCTCGGGCGACCAGTTCATGCGTACCAGCACGGGCGGCCAGACCAGCGCCTACTTCGATCCGCAGTTCGGTTCGCTGATTCAGCTGCAGCGCATCTTCAACCCGTGGGAACTCGGCGGTAAGGAAGCGGCTTCGACGCTTTACGACGAAGAGACCTGGGACGTGACGGCCGGCGTCATGGGCACGCTGTTCGACCGCTTCGACTGGGAAGCTTCCGCGCAGACCTCGAAGTACCAGTACGAAGCCGACCGTCCGCGCCTGCTGTCGCAGGCCGTGCACGATTACTTCCTCGGCCCGCGCCTGGGTTTCAACGGCGCGTTCCCGATCTATCGTCTGGATCTCAATCACTGGAACACCCCGCTGACGCCGGAGCAGTACCAGGCCATGTCGACGCGCGTCATCAACCGCGCCGAAACCAGCTCGTCCTCGCTGAACTTCAACCTCTCGGGTGACCTGTTCACGCTGCCGGCCGGTGCCGTTGGCTTCGCCGCCACGCTGGAAGCCGCCAACCAGAAGTTCGACCTGATGAGCGACCCGCGCACCAGCCCGCTGCGTCCGCGCGACTCGCAGACGATCTACAACCTCACCAGCTCGGGCCAGACCCATGGCGAGCGCGATCGTTACGCTGTGGGCGCCGAAGTGCGCGTGCCGATCCTCAACAGCCTGACCGCGAACGTCGCCGGCCGTTACGACAAGTACGACGACATCACCGCCGTCGACGATGCCGTGACCTACAACCTCGGCCTGGAATGGCGTCCGTTCGACAGCCTGCTGCTGCGCTCGTCGTACGCGACCAGCTTCCGCGCGCCCGACATGCAGCTGGTGTTCGCCGAAGGTGCCGCCTCGTTCTCGACGATCCTCGACGAGTACTCGTGCCGTTCGGGTACGGGCGTCGGACAGCCGACTCCGGCCGTTCCGCGCACCCGTCCGCAGTGCAACGTTTCGGGCGACCGCACCATCTACTCGGCGCAGACCCGCGTGGCCGGCAACCCGCTGCTGGAAGAAGAAAAGGGTAAGTCGTTCACCGCCGGTTTCGTGTGGGACATCATGGAAGGCATGGACGTCTCGGTCGACTACTGGCGCGTCAAGCTGGAGGACGCCGCGACCCAGCTCAGCTCGTCGTACATCCTGCAGAACGAAGCCAACTGCCGCCTGGGAACCAACCCGGATGGCACGCCGTTCGCGAACAGCATGGACTCGGCGTTCTGCCAGAACATCCTGAGCCTGGTCACCCGTCTGCCGGCCGCCCCGGGCACGACGCTCGACAACCGCATCGACAGCATCAACTCGGCGTACATCAACAGCGCGCTGGTGGATACGAGCGGTATCGACGCGACGTACCGTTATCGCCTGGATACGGACCGCTTCGGCGACTTCCGCTTCGAACTGGGTTACTCGCTCAGCCTCACGAACAAGTACAAGCAGTTCAAGGGCGACGACCTGATCGACTACCGCGACGATGCCGCCATCAGCGACCAGCGTAGCCGCATGCGCGGCACGGTGAGCTGGCAGAAGGGCGACTGGACGACCACCGTGTTCGGTACGCGTTACGGTTCGAACGGCAATTGGGCCGGTGCGGACTTCACCAACGCCGCCGGCGGCTATTCCGGCCGTCGTCTGCCTCCGTACATGCTGTACAACCTGCAGTTCCTCAAGAAGTTCGGCCCGAACCTGGAAGTGTCGGCAACCATCGTCAACGTGTTTGACAACCAGTACCGCAAGGATGCGAGCAACACCGGTTATCCGTTCTTCGACTACACCATCGGTGCCGACCCGCTGGGCCGTCGCGTGTACATCAGCGCTGGCTACAAGTTCTAAGCCAAGCGCGTTTCGCTGTACCCAGGAAGCCCGGCGCAAGCCGGGCTTCTTTTTTGCTGCTCCGCAGCATCCATTTCCGGGCTAAAGCCATCCCCCGCAGCCCCACCGTCTGGACGTGTGCAGTCTCGTTAACCACGTGTTAAGTTCCTAACGTTGGTCACAAAAACCAACCGCCAGGGGCCGGCGTCTAGCTAGAACTTTTTCACGATCCAAGGGGAAAACGATGGCAGTCAGTAAAGGCAACCGCCTGCAGCGCCGCGCGCTGTCGGCAGCGCTGATGAGCGCACTGGTTCTCACCGCCAATGTAGCGATGGCGCAGGACACACAGCAGCCGGATACCGGGAAGAAGAAAGCGACGGAACTCGACAAGGTGATCGTGACGGGATCCCTGATCCCGCAAACCGAGCTTGAGACCTTCAAGCCGGTGACGATCATCTCCGCGGACGACCTGAAAGCCCGCGGCTTCAATACCGTCCAGGAAGCGCTATCGCAGAGCTCGTTCGCCACTGGTGGCGTGCAGGGCAACCAGTCTTCCGCGTCGTTCACCCAGGGTGCCGAAACCAATAGCCTGTTCGGCCTGCCGGTCGGTTACACCAAGTACCTGATCGACGGTCGCCCGATGGCGAACTATCCGGCGCTGTACAACGGCACCGATACGTTCAACAACATCAGCGGCATTCCGGCGGAACTGGTCGAGCGCATCGAAATCCTGCCCGGCGGCCAATCGTCGCTGTACGGCTCCGACGCCATCGCCGGCGTCGTCAACATCATCCTCAAGAAGCGTATCGAGGGAACGACGATCTCGGCTCGCGCCGGCGTCTACAAGGATGGGGGCGGTCAGAGTACGCGCGTCAGTCTCGCCGACGGTTTCAGCCTGGCCGATGATCGCTTCAACATCCTCGCCGGCATCCAGTACGACAAGCGCGACCCGATCTGGGCCTACCAGCGCGACCTGACCAAGCAGTTCAACCAACACCCGCTGGACAATCCGGCGAATCCGAACGACGGCGTACCGGTCGCCAGCCGCGACTGGCTGGTCTTCAGCCCGTTCACCAGCTACAACTTCCTCGATCCGGCCAACTGCGCCAACGTGGCCGATGCATTCGGCGGCACGACCGGCCTGCAAACGCGTCCCAACCGTCCGGCGCCCTATTGCGGCTCGATGTTCACTCCGGGCTACCGCACCCTGCGCAACGGCAAGGAAGCGACCCAGGTCTATACGCACGCCACGTTCGACCTCAACGACAACACGCAACTGTACGGCGACCTGCTCTACAGCAAAGAGAAGGTGGATTACCACATCGGTTCGAACTTCACTTGGTGGGGCACGAGCGTGAAGTGGGGCTACTTCTATGACCCCAACCTCGACGACTTCTTCCAGCTGCAGCGCGCCTTCGCGCCGGAAGACATGGCCGGCGGCTGGGAAGAGTCGATGAACCACGACACCAGCAAGTCGTATGCCGCCACCTTCGGCGTCAACGGCACGTTCGGTGACTCCACCTGGGATTACGACGTCGGCGTGACCCGCACCGAGTACAAGCTGACCGAAGACAGCTGGGCGCGCCTGGCCGATCCCATCAACGACTGGTTCGAGACGAACATCCTCGGTCCGTCGTTGGGACTGGACCCGTACTTCGGCGCTTACGAGACCTACACGCCGAATTACGCCGCGTTCTACCAGCTGCTGCCGGCGGGTGCCTTCGAGAGCTTCACCACGCGTACCCGCTCGCACAGCAAGACCTACGACAATCTGTTCCGCGCCGTAGTCACCAACGGCTCGCTGTTCTCGCTGCCGGGTGGTGATGCTGGTGTCGCCATTGCTGGCGAATGGGCCAAGGAAGGTTGGGAGTACAACCCCGACGCACTGCTGATCCCCGATCCGGTCACGCTGCAGTCGCAGATCTGGGGCACGACCTCGGTGAGCGGCGAAGGCGACCGCACGCGCTACGCGGTGACCGGCGAACTCCGCCTGCCTGTGTGGGAACCGCTGACCATCTCGCTCTCTGGCCGTTACGACGCCTTCAAGGCCGGTGGCCGCAAGATCGACAGCCCGACCTACACCGTGGGCCTGGAGTTCCGCCCGATCGACAGCCTGTTGTTCCGCGGCACCGTCGGCACCGCGTTCCGCGCACCCACCATCTCCGACATGTTCCAGGGTGCGAGCGGTTTCTACTCCAGCGTCCGCGACGACCTGGGCTGCGCCCGCGCCGGCTTCGATCCTGACGAGACCGGCTGCCCGCAGAACCTGGAATCCGCGCAGTATTTCGGCACGCAGATCGGCAACCCCGACCTCGACCCGATCGACGCCGACGTCTGGAGTGCGGGCGTGGTTTGGTCTCCGAGCGCCAATTTCTCGATCGGCGCCGACTATCGCCATTGGGAAATCACCAACGAAGTGCTGCTGCAGGATGCGTCCCGCCTGATGCGCGACGAGTACAACTGCACCCCGGTGGCCCAGGGCGGTACCGGCTTGCTCGATCCGAGCTCGGGCACCTGCCAGGCGGCGTTCAACGCGATCGATCGCAACGCGCTGAACAATGCACTGCAGAACATCCGCCTGACCAAGATCAACATCGCCAAGCGCGAGTTGAACGCGGTCACGGTGGATATGCACTGGTCGCAGAACATGGGTTCCTTTGGCGATCTGCACCTGAATGGCCAGTGGACCCGCAACCTGAAGCACGAGCAGCAGAACTACGCGGACGACCCGGTCATCGATCTGGTTTACGACGAGTTCTACACCACCGACCCGCGCTACAAGGCCAATGCGTCGGCATCCTGGGACAAGGGCAGCTTCACGACCACGCTGTACGCCAACTACCTGGGTCCGACGGGCAACAACGTGGCGTTCATCACCTCGGTCCCCACGGCGTACGGTCGCAACCGTGGCGTCGGCTCGTACACCACGCTCAACGCGAGCGTGAATTACCGGGCCACGCCGGACCTGAACTTCTCGTTCCTGGTCACCAACCTGGGCAATCGCATGCCCGACATGGACCTGACCTACGACGGCCTGACCGGCTCTCCGTACAACACGGGCAACTACGACGTGTACGGCCGTGCGTTCTTCGTCGAAGCCAAGTACGTCTTCAACAAGGACTGACGGATCGCCTCCGCGGTAATCGAAAGCCCCGCTTCGGCGGGGCTTTCTTTTGGGCGGCGCTTCGTCAGTGACGCGCTGCCCAATGCCGGCGCAGCTTCAGCCTCCGTACGGCCCCGGATGCGGTATAAAGGCCGCAGCCGGGCTGCTGGCTCGGTACGTGCTCAAACCTAGTCCGGAGGGGGACTGAATCGATGCGTACGAAATTTTTTGCCGTGTTGCTTGCCCTGCCGCTGCTCGCGGCCTCGTCGATGGCGTTCGCGCAGTCGGCGACTTCGCCCATCGGCCGCTGGAAGACCTGGGACGACCAGACCGGCAAGCCGATGACGATCACCGAGGTGTACGAAGCGAAGAACGGCAAGCTCGCCGCCAAGGTGGTGGAGACCCTCTACACGCCCAACGCTCTGTGCACCAAGTGCGACGGTGCGCAGAAGAACAAGCCCATCATCGGCATGCCGGTGCTGTGGAATCTGGAAAAGACGCCCGATGGCTGGGGCAATGGCCAGGGCTTCAAGCCTTCGGCCGGTGAAAGCTTCAAGGTCAAGAGCGTCAAGCTGGTCGAAGGCGGCAGCAAGCTGGAAATCACGGGCTGCAAGTTCGTGTTCTGCCGCTCCGCGCATTGGACCCGCGAGCCCTGACTGCTCCAGTGAAGAGTGTTCCCGTACGGCCCGGCAACGGGCCGTACGTTTTTTGGCGAAGGGGATTCCACATGCGTATCGCTACAACGGCAATGCTGGCGGCATTGCTCTGCTTCCCTGCACTGTCGGCTTTTGCCCAGAGCGTGCCGACCGGGCGCTGGCAGACCGTCGATGACGACACCGGCAAAGCGAAATCCGTCGTGGAGATCTACCGCACCACGGATGGCAGCTACGCCGGCAAGGTCGTGGAGATCCTCGACACGCACAACGGCGCCGATCCGGCCTGCGACAAGTGCCGCGGCGGCAACCGCAACAAGCCGATCAAGGGCATGGTCATCCTCTGGGGCCTGAAACCCGACGGCCCCGGCAAGTGGAACGGCGGCACCGTGCTCGACCCCGAGAACGGCAAGACCTACAAGTCGAAGATCGAATTGCTCGCAGGCGGCGAGAAACTGGGAATGTCCGGCTGCATCGTCTTCCTCTGCCGCCAGCAGGTCTGGATTCGCCGCTAGCGGCACGCCTGGACGAATATCCGGCCGGGACGGGGGCCTTTTGCTGCACATGCGATAATCGCCGCCCCCTCGCCTCCGCTGTGCCCATGTCCCGCGACCTCCTCGTCACCTTCGCCCTGCCCTACGCCAACGGCGCCCTGCACTTGGGCCATCTGGTGGGCTACATCCAGGCCGACATCTGGGTGCGGGCGCGGCGAATGTCCGGCGACACGGTCCGCTTCGTCAGCGCGGACGACACCCATGGCACGCCGATCATGCTGGCCGCCGAGAAGGCGGGCGTCAGCCCGGAAGACTTCATCGCCGGCATGCAGGAGTCGCATGATCGCGACCTGCGCGCGTTCGGCGTCGAAGTCGACCATTACGACTCGACCAACTCCGCGCACAACAAGGCGCTGACCGAAAGCTTCTACCTGAAGCTGGAAGCCAACGGCCACATCGCGCGCCGCGCCGTGTCGCAGCTGTACGACCCGGTCAAGGGCATGTTCCTGCCCGACCGCTACGTGAAAGGCATCTGCCCCAACTGCGGTACGCCGGACCAGTACGGCGACAATTGCGAGAACTGCGGCGCCACCTATTCGCCGACGGAACTGAAGGAGCCGCGCTCGGTGATCAGCGGCGCGACGCCGGAGATCCGCGAGTCCGAACACTTCTTCTTCGAAGTCGGCCACTTCAGCGACTTCCTGCGCAACTGGCTCGCCGGCGACGTCGCTACGCCAGGCGTGAAGGCGAAGCTGCTGGAATGGCTGGACGCGGAAGGCGGCCTGCGTGCGTGGGACATCTCGCGCGACGCGCCGTACTTCGGCTTCGAGATTCCCGGCCATCCGGGCAAGTACCTGTACGTGTGGCTGGATGCGCCGATCGGCTATCTCGCCAGCTTCAAGGTGCTGAGCGAGCGCGACGGCATCGACTTCGACCGCTACCTCGCGCCGGGCACGCCGACCGAGATGCATCACTTCATCGGCAAGGACATCGTCAATTTCCACGGCCTGTTCTGGCCGGCGGTGCTGCACGGCTCCGGCCATCGCGCGCCCACGCGGCTGCACGTGAACGGCTACCTGATGGTCAACGGCGAGAAGATGTCGAAGTCGCGCGGCACCTTCGTCATGGCGCGCACCTTCCTCGACCAGGGCCTGGCGCCGGAAGCGCTGCGCTACTACTTCGCGACCAAGACTTCCGGCGGCGTCGACGACCTCGACCTCAACTTCGCCGACTTCACCGCGCGCGTGAATTCGGATCTGGTCGGCAAGTTCGTCAACCTGGCGAGCCGTTGCGCCGGCTTCATCGAAAAGCGCTTCGAAGGGATGCTGGCGGCGCAGCTGCCCGACCCGGCGATGTACGCGCAGTTCGTATCGCAGCTCGCACCGATCGCGGAAGCCTACGGTCGCAACGAAGCCGCCACCGCGCTGCGCCTGGCGATGGCGCTCGCCGACGAAGCCAACAAGTACATCGACGAACACAAGCCGTGGGTGCTGGCCAAGCAGGAAGGCGCCGACGCGCAACTGCAGGCGGTGTGCACGCAGGGCCTGAACCTGTTCCGCGTTCTCGCCGCCGCGCTCAAGCCGGTGCTGCCGCGCGTGGCCGACCAGAGCGAGGCCTTCCTGCAGGCACCGATCGCGAGCTGGAATGATCTCGCTGCGCCGCTGCTCGCGCACCGCATCGCCGCCTACAACCCCCTGTTCACCCGCATCGACCCGAAACAGATCGACACCATGATCGAAGCTTCCAAGGAAAACCTGCAGCCTGCCGCACCGACTGCCGCAGCCACCACGCAACCCGCCGCTCCGCAACCGGTAGCGGAAACGCAGACGCCGACCATCGGCATCGACGATTTCGCCAAGCTCGACCTGCGCGTGGGCAAGGTACTCGCGTGCGAATTCGTCGACGGCTCGGACAAGCTGCTGCGCTTCGAACTGGATGCGGGCGAGCTGGGCAAGCGCCAGATCTTCTCCGGCATCCGCGGCTCCTACGGCGAACCGGAAAAGCTGGTGGGCCGCAGTGTGGTGTTCATCGCCAATCTCGCGCCGCGCAAGATGCGCTTCGGTATCAGCGAGGGCATGATCTTGTCGGCCGGTTTCGACGGCGGTGGTTTGCATCTGCTCGATGCCGACAGCGGCGCCGCACCGGGAATGCCGGTGCGTTAAGCGCCCTCACCCCTTAGCTCCGTGGATCTGACCGACCGCCTCGACCGCATCCTGCCGCAGACCCAATGCGGTCAGTGCGGCTTCGCCGGTTGCCGTCCGTACGCGGAAGCGATGGCGCACGGCGAGGCGGATGTCGATCGTTGTCCGCCCGGTGGCGACGCCGGCGCGCGCGCCCTGGCCCACGTCCTGGGCGTTGCCGCCAAGCCTTACGACCGTGCGCGCGGCGAGCACAAGCCCGCTCCGGTTGCGCTGATCGTCGAAGCCGATTGCATCGGTTGCACCAAGTGCATCCAGGCCTGCCCGGTGGACGCGATCATCGGCGGCTCCAAGCACATGCACACCGTGATCGAACCGCTGTGCACCGGCTGCGAGCTGTGCGTGCCGGCCTGTCCGGTCGATTGCATCGTCCTAGTGCCGGCCTGACGATCGGCGCCGCGTTTGGGCGTACCTACGCTGCGGTGCGCGGAATGCCCGCCTCGTCCAGCAGTGCGAGCAGTTCCTGCAGGTGCGGCTCGTAGTGCTTCCAGCGCTGTAGCGCCGAGCGATACAGCGGCGATCGCACCTGCACCGCACTCGCCGTCGCGACAGGCGCGGCATTGTTCTGGAAGCTCAGACAGGCCTCGTCCCACGGCAGTCCGCAGAACTCCAGCAGGCGGCGGGTGCTCGCTTCCTGCTGGTTCACGACGTCCTCGTAGTCGATCTCGAGCATGCGATCCGCCAGGCGCTCACGCCAGAAAGACATCAGACGGTGGAAACGCACGAAGTAACGGCCGGTGTCCAACAGATCGAAGGAGTAGTCGTAGTAGGTCGAGTTCGGCGAGAACAGCTGCTTGAAGTTGCTCAGGCAGGTGTCGACGGGGTCGCGCCGGACGCAGATGAGCTTCGCTTCCGGCAGCGCATTGGCGATGAAGCCGGCGTACAGGAAATTGTGCGGCAGCTTGTCGATCAGATGCTTGGCAGTGGCGTGCGAACTGGTGCTGCTCAGGTAAGCCGCACCGGCGTCGCGCCATTTCACTTCGCGCGCGCGCATCATCGTGTCGATATCGAGCAACTCCGGCGTGCTGCTGCCGGAAGCACGCTTGAAAGCCACGCTGAAATCCTGCAACTCGCCCGCCGATTCGACCAGCGGATGGCTGGAGAGGATGCGTTCGACCAGGGTGGTACCGCTGCGCGGCATCCCGAACACGAAGATCGGACGTTCCGACGGGCAGCCCATTTCGGCGGGCACCGCTTCGAAGCTTCGTTCGATGGCGTCGAACAAAGCGGCATCGCGGCTGGAGGTGTAGTTGCGTGGTGCGCCTGCACGCTTGCCGCGGACCAGCGCAGTGAAGCCCTGATCGTAGTCGCCCAGGTCCTCGTGCTCTTTCGCCAGGGTGAGATTGAGGAACATCAGTGCCTGCGCATTGCCTGCATTGCCTGCCAGCATCGATTCGACGCGGGCGAGATGATTGCGCTCGGGCGTCTGTTTGCGCAGCTGCGCCAGCGTGAGATAGGCCTTCCAGTAGTTCGGATCGAGCGCGAGGCAGGTTTCCAGTTCCTGCTCGGCCGCGTCCACGTCGCCGGCGAAGATCAGCGAGGTCGCGAAATTGAACCGGTAGCTGGCGATCCTGGGTTCGACCTCGACCACGCGCCGGAACATCTGCGCCGCACGCTCGTAGTCGTTGGCCTGGGTGTAAACGACACCGAGCGTATCCAGGGTCAGCGCATCAGCCGGGGACAGTGCCTGCGCCTTTTGGGCGATGCTCGCCGCTTCGCGCAAGCGCGAGGACTGCGCCAACGAACGCGCGAACTGCGCCAGATAATCCGCGCGACTGGGATTTCTTTCCACCGCACGCTGCAGGCAGGCCACCGCCAATGGCATCTGTTGCAAGTGCATGGCAGCGACGCCGGCAACGAAGGAGACGCCGGCGTGATGCGGCGCCTCGCGCAGCAGGTGCATGGCCAGATGCTGTGCCTTCGGCCAGTCTCCGGCGTTCAGTGCGGCGATCGCGCTAGCGTATCGCTGCTCCTTGTCCGACGCGCTCTGGTCCGGCGGCGGAGCCGCTCTCAATGGCGTGCTGCCTTGCAGTCCGAACAGATGCGTTCGACCTTGTAACCCTTGGCGCGCAACTTCTCGACCACGCCGTCCGGGCCCAGCAGGTGCATGGCGCCGACGACGACTAGCGTGTCGCCCTGCGTCTGCCCGTCGAGCATCTGCTGCAGCTTCGGCACCCAGGCATCGTTGCGTTGCACGTTGATGAGCCGGTACGTGGTCGGCGTTTCCTTGCGCACCTGGTCGATCACCAGCGCGTTCAAGCGCTGCACGTCGCCGTTGCGCCACGCGGTGTGGCTGTCGTTCAACAGCTTGGGGACTTCGCCCGGCTTGCTGAAGAAGTCGCGCAGCCCTGCCACCTGTTCGTCCATCGGCGTGGCATCGAGCAAGCTGATCTGCTCGTCGGCGGTCTCCAGTCCGGCTACCGGCTTGCTGGCCGCTTCGGCGCGGCGCGCCAGATGCAGATCGAGTCCCTGATCGGCGCGGAAACCCAGCTGCTGCGAAACGCCGATCACCAGGCCGAGATTGATGAACCACGGCTCCAGCGCCTCCATCTGCGCGAGCCGCTGCTCACCGAGCATCAGTTTCATCTTTTCGCGCACGTCCGCCGGCACGACCTGGCTCAGGTTGCGGCCATCGGCGTAGCCGGCCAGCTGCGTGATCTTCTGCGCGAGCGCGGGGTCGGTCAGCTCCGCCGGCGGTATTTCGAACACGAGTTTGTCGGCGTCGTTGAACGCCTTGTCGATGTCGGCCGACAAGGGGTAGTCGTCGTCCTTCAACAGATGGAAGGAACCGAGCAGATAAAGCGCGTTGTCCTGGTCGGAGACTTTCCACAGCAACGGCGTGGGCGGCGCCTTCGCCGCGACGGAAGCGGGGGCCATTGCAGGCGCGGCACTCGTCGCCCAGGCATGGATGGCGGGTGCGATCAGCGCGCACGCCAGCACGGCGGTAGCCAGCGTCTTGCGGCGGCGCAGGAGCGTGGCGGAATTCATGGGCTTCATCTGTGCCTGCTTCAGGAATGTTTGGACTTGCTGCCGAAGGAATAAGCCTTTTCGCCGGCGACGATTTCCAGGTCGAGGCGATTTTCCGCCGGCGGCAGCGGACAGGTCGCGAACGCGGTGAACGCGCACGGCGGGTTGTAACTCTTGTTGAAGTCGATCACGGCGCTGCCGCTCGCATCAGGCTTGGGCACGTCGAGGAAGCGTCCGGCCGGATAGCTGCCGTGGCCGCTCGTGCGGTCGGCGAAGATCAGCGACAACTGGCCGTTGCCTTCGTCGAGCGCCTCGATGCGGTAGGTCTTGTCGCCGCGCTGGAATTCGAACGCCCCGGGATTGGGGACGTTGTCGGTCGTGCCGACGATGTTCGCGATCGGTAGGGTCTTGCCCGGCGCGTTCGGCACGTACTTGGCGTGGATGATCCAGTCATCGCCACCCGGCCAGTACTCGATGCCCTTGAACCCGCTGCGCGTCGCCGCGTCGGCGTGACGGACCCGCAGCGCGTAGCGGTCGCCGCGCTTGATCACGGTGATCAGCCCCTTGCCTTCGTCGAAGCCGATCCGGGTCGGCCCCTTTTCGTCGGCATCGCTCAGCAAGGTGGCAGCGCCTTTGAGCGGCTGCTCGTCGAGCGTGATCGGCGCGCCCTTCTCCGGGACGAGTCGGATGCGACCGCCGTCGAGCGAAATCATGCCGACGTGCGCCGGGCCGACGGCCAGGCGGATGCCGTTGTCGGCGTCGCTACCGAAGTAGTGCTCACCCTGCTCCAGCCAATGCAGCCCCACCAGGCTGGTCCAGCCGTCGGGTTGGGTGAGATCCGCGCGGCGCTGGTCGCGCCAGGCCTGCTGCGTGGCATTGAACGCCTGCGCCTTGGCGTCGGCCGCCTTCTGCAGGGCTTCTTTGTCTTCGCACGCGGTCGCCAGCAGCGCCAGTGCGAACAACGCAAGCCATCGGGTGGTCAGTCGTGCCATCAACGTCCTCGCAGGAACCAGCGATCGATTTCGGCCAGGGAAAAACGGGCCCAGGTCGGGCGGCCATGATTGCACTGACCCGAGCGCTCGGTCACCTCCATTTCCCGCAGCAGCGCATTCATTTCGTGCAAAGTGAGACGGCGGTTCGCACGTACCGCGCCGTGACAGGCCATGGTCGCGAGCAATTCGTCGCGGGCCGCCGCCACCCGCCGGCTCTCGCCGTGTTCGCGCAGGTCGGCGAGGACGTCGCGCAGCAGCGCCTCGACGTCGCCGTGCGCGAGCAGCGCCGGCACCGAACGCAGCAGCAGCGATTGCGGGCCGCTGCGGGTCAGCTCGAAACCCAGCGTCGCCAAGGTCTCCGCTTCGCGTTCGGCGACGTCGGCTTCGCGCTCGGCCACGGATACGTTCACGGGCACCAGCAAGGGCTGAGTGCGCAGCCCTTCGCCGTCGTGGGCGCACTTGAGCTTCTCGTAACCGATGCGTTCGTGCGCGGCGTGCATGTCGACGACGATCAGGCCGTCGGCGTTCTCGGCGAGGATGTAGATGCCGTGCAGCTGTGCGATGGCATAACCGAGCGGTGGGAGATCGGGCGCACCGGCCGTTTGCTGGAGATCGGCCAGGGAATAACGATTCGGCGCGTTCGAGGCCGGCGACACCGCGCTCTGTCCGGCATCGGCAGGCTCGCCGTAGAGCGCCGCGTACCCCGAACGCACTTCCGCGACCTGCAGGCCCAGCGGCGCCTGCGGCGCAGCCGCATTCCAGCGGTAGGCGGTATCGGGCCGGGCGATGTTCTCCGCAAGCGGAGCCGCCATCGGCGTGTTTCCCGCGCGCGTATGCGCCAACGCATCGTTGAGCGTGCGATAGACGAAGTCGTGGATCAGGCGCGCGTCGCGGAAACGCACTTCGTGCTTGGCCGGATGCACGTTGACGTCGACGCGGCGCGGATCGAGTTCGAGAAACAGCACGTAGGCCGGCTGCCGCCCATGGAAGAGCACGTCCGCGTAGGCCTGCTTCACCGCATGCGCCACGCTGCGATCGCGCACCGCGCGGCCGTTGACGTACAGATATTGCTGGTCGGCGCTGGCGCGGTTGTAGACCGGTTCCGCGATCCAGCCGTGCAAGCGCAGGCCGGCGGCCGCGTGGTCGACGCGAAGCGCGTGATTCGCGAATTCTTCGCCCAGCGCTTCGTGCAGACGCACTTCGGAAAGCAGATCGCCTTCGCCCTTCCAGCGGCGCGACGGCTTGCCGTTGTGCGATACGCGCAGCTCGACGTCCGGACGTGCCAGCGCGAGTTGCCGCAACCATTCCTCGATGTGGCCCAGCTCAGTGCGCTCGGCCTTGAGGAACTTACGCCGCGCGGGCACGTTGAAAAACAGATCGCGCACTTCGACCGTCGTGCCTTGCGGATGCGGCCTGGGCGTCACCTCGCCGAGGCGGCCGCCGTCGATTTCCAGCGCGGCGCCATGTTGCGAGCCGTCGTGGCGCGAAATCAGCGCGAAGCGGCTGACCGACGCGATCGACGGCAACGCTTCGCCGCGGAAGCCGAGCGTCGCCACGCCTTCCAGATCATCGAGCGAGGCGATCTTGCTGGTGGCGTGGCGCGACACCGCCAGCGGCAGGTCCACGGCGGGGATGCCGCCGCCATCGTCGCGGATGCGGATCAGGCGGACGCCGCCTTCCTCCAGATCGATGTCGATGCGGCGTGCGCCTGCGTCGAGCGCGTTCTCGACCAGTTCCTTGACCACGGAAGCCGGACGTTCTACGACTTCGCCGGCGGCAATCTGGTTGATGAGGGTATCGGGAAGTTGTCGTATCGCCACGGCAGAAACGGCGGCAGGCGCCATGCGGAATCTATGCCGTGATGATAGGCCGGCGCGGAGCGTTTATCCCACCGGCTACCGGGGGATTTCGACACTGATTGCCGCCGGAGCCTGATTAGCGACTGCCGCCGCCCGCGCCCGCGATCGACGAGGTCTCCGCCGCGGCCTGGGCCGCATACAGCGTGCCCGGGGGCGGCTGACGCAGGAAGTAGGTGTTGACGCCGTCCAGCACCGCGCGCGCCAGCTGACGCTGGTAGGTCGGATCGCTGAGGCGGCGCTCTTCCTCGGGATTCGAGATGAACGCCGTTTCCACCAGCATCGCCGGCATATCCGAGGTGCGCAGTACCGCGAAGTTGGCGCGCTCGATGTGCGGCTTGTGGTTGCGGCCGATGCGGCTGAGGCCGTCGAGCACGTGCGTTGCGGCGTCCTCGGAAGCCTTCATCTGCCCGCTCTGGGTCAGGTCGATGAGCACCGAGGCCAGCGTGCCGCTGGTTTTCTCCAGGCGCACGCCGCCGATCAGGTCGGACGAGTTTTCCTTGTCCGCCAACCACCGCGCGCGCTGCGAAGAAGCGCCCTTGAGCGACAGCACGTACACCGACGAACCGCTGGCGCCGCGATTTTCCGCCGCATCGGCGTGGATCGAGACGAACATGTCCGCGCGCGCCTGGCGCGCCAACTGCGCGCGCTGGTTGAGCGGAATGAAGACATCGGTATCGCGGGTCAGATAAGCCTTCAGACCCGGCGTGGCGTTGATCTGGCGCGCGAGTTCGCGCGCGATCGCCAGGGTCACGTCCTTCTCGCGCTTGCCGTTGAGGCCCGAGGCACCCGGATCCTGACCGCCGTGGCCGGCGTCGATCGCGATCACCAGCGGACGCATGCCGCGGCTGCGCATCACGTCCTTCATAGTCTTGACGGCTTCCGGCGGCGTGGCGATCGCCAGATTGGGCGCAGTGGTGGGCGTGCCGGTCGCGATCGCCTGTGCGCCTACGGTCGTAGTACCGCCGGTGCCGAGCGCCGTCGTCGTGTTCGTGCCGGCCGGTTTCGGCGTATTGCCTGCGGTATTCGCGGCCGTCGGGCTGTCGAAGCGCTTGAGATCGCCGCGCGAGGCCAGGTCGGAAATCAGCTTGGTCGTGGCGGCATTGGATGCGGCCACGTCGTCGGCGGGTGCAGCCGTCGTCGCGGAATTCGAAGCGGTCGGCTGCGGCACGGTCGCATTCGTTTGCGGCGCAACCGTCTTGGCCACCGTCGACGCGTCATCGCCGTCGCCGGGCCATTCGAGAACGAGGCGCGGACCATTGCTGCCCTGCTCGATCCGCGGCTTGAGCACGGCCACCGGCTGCGCCAGGTCGAACACGATGCGGGCGATGCCAGGCTCCGGCTGGCCGGTACGCACCGCTTTGACCACGCCGATCGGGTTCGGCAGGGTCGTGCCCTTGCGCAGATGGGTCGCCGGCAGATCGACCACGAGGCGCTCGGGCGCGGAAAGGCGGATGAGCTTGAACTCGGCGGCCTGGTCCAGCGCGATTTCCGCGCGGGTGCCGGTTGCGCCCGTGCTGATCTGCAAGCCCTTGATTTCACTGGCGTGCGCAAGATTCCAGGCCAGCGCTGAGAGCAACGCCATGCCTAGCAGAACCTTCTGGACGGTAGTCCCCGATACGCGCATGGCCGGTAGTCAAGCACCGGCTTTGCAGAACGTCAAGTATTTTTTCCTTACGAATCCGATACCTGGAGCCCTTTCCTTCGGGATCGTTCAGGAGTCGGCCGCAACTTCATGGGCGTTTACCGCCTGCAAACGCTCAAGCCAGGCGCGGCCGGCGTCCGTGGCTGCCGTTGCGCTGGCGCGGCGTCCCTGCCCGGCGACGTCCAGGTCCACGCGCACGTCCGGTGGTGGCAGGAAGCCACCCCCACGCTCGGGCCACTCCACCAGCCAAAGCGTCGCCTCGTCGCTGTCGAGGCCCAGGAACTCCAATTCGCCGCCGTCGCCGATGCGGTAGAGGTCCAAGTGCCAGGCTTCGCCGCCGGCCGGGAGCGGATAGCGCTCCACCAGGGTGTAGGTCGGGCTGCGGATCGCGCCCGTAACGCCCAGCTCGCGCAGCAGCGCGCGGGCCAGCGTCGATTTGCCCGCGCCCAGATCGCCATGGAGATGAAGCACGGCGCGCGCCGGCCGCGTTCGCGCCAGGGCCGCACCCAATGCATTCGTCGCGTCGGCATCTTCCAACAACATCGAAATCACGTCGTCTTTTCCGGATTGGCGAATCGCCGCAGCCATGGCATCAGATCCGAAGGCAGCAGTCCACGTTCGCCATTATCCGCAGCCGCGTCGCCGGCGACCGCATGCAGCAATGCGCCGGCACGCGCGGCATCGAACGCGTCCAGGCCTTGCGCACGCAGCGCGGCGATGGTGCCGGTCAACACGTCTCCCATGCCGCCGGTGGCCATGCCCGGATTGCCGGCGCCGATCACGCAGGGCAGGCGATCGGGCGCGACGACGATGCTGCCGGCGCCCTTGAGCACGACGGTGCAGCGATAGCGCGACGCCAATTCGCATGCGGCGTGGTGGCGATCGGCCTGCACCTGTGCCGTGGAAACGTCGAGCAATCGCGCCGCTTCGCCCGGGTGCGGGGTGATCACGCAATCGGCCGGCAATGCCTGTTTCGACGAGGTGAGCAGATTCAGCGCATCGGCGTCCAACACCAGCGCCTTGCCGCTGGCGATGCACTGGCGTTGCAAGCGCGCGCTCCAATCGCCCTGCCCCAATCCCGGACCGGCCGCGACGACACTGCAGCGCTGCAGCAAAGCGTCGAGAGAATCGTCGTCCTCGATGGCATGCCCGAGCGCTTCGGGCGTGCGCGCCAGCAGCGGCGGCAGATGCCGCTCGCGCGTGGCGACGTCGACCAGGCCGGCGCCGCAACGCAATGCGGCTTCGGCGCACAGCAGGATCGCGCCGCCGCCACCGAAATCGCCGCCCACGCACAGCACCCGCCCGTACGAACCCTTATGCGAATCGCGCCTGCGCGGCTGCAGCCAGCGCGCGATGTCGGCGGCCAGCAGCAACTCCGCGCTCGCTTCGGCGTCGGCGACGAGCGACGGCGCAAGCTCGAGCGTGGCGAGCGACAGGCCGCCGGCATGATCGAGCGCCGCACCCGTGTGCAGGCCCAGCTTCGCGGCGATGAACTCGAGCGTGCGCGTGGCGCGCACGACCACCCCCGGCACGTTGCCGCGGTCGCAATCCACGCCGCTGGGCGCATCGAGCGCCAGCACGGGCGCTCCGTGCGCGTTGATCGCTTCGATCAGCCGCGTGCTGGCCTCGTCCGGTGGACGCGACAAGCCCAGGCCAAACAAGGCATCGACGACGAGATCGGCCTCGGGCAACTGCGCGGCAAACGTCTGCACCCGGCCGAACGAGGTTTCGTAATCCTTGCAGGCACGCATGGCCAGGTCGGTGCGTGGCGCATGCGCGTCCAGCCGCACGACGTCCACCTGGCGCCCCGCCATCAGCGCGTGGCGCGCCACCACGTAACCGTCCCCGCCGTTGTTGCCCGGACCGCACACCACGACGATGCGCTGCGCCTGCGGCCAGCGCGCGAGCAGCTCGCGCCAGGCCGCCTGGCCGGCGCGGCGCATGAGCTCGAAACCATCGCCCAGCGCGGCCGTGGCGCGCGCCTCCACGCCACGCAGAGCGGCGGCATTCAGCAGATAGGAGGGAGCGCGCATCGCGCGATTTTATACTTGGCGCGATGAGCAGCTCATTCACCCACGACGGGCCGGACTACGCGGCGCTAGCCCTGCGCATACGGGAGCTCGCGCGCGAGTTCGGCTTCCAGCGCTGCGGCATCGCCGGCATCGAACTGGGCGAGGACGAAGGCTACCTTCGCGATTGGCTCGCGCAGGGGCTGTACGGCTCGATGGAGTGGATGGCCCGGCATGGCCAGATGCGCTCGCGCCCGGAGGATCTGGTCCCGGGGACGCTACGGGTGATTTCGGTCGGGCTCGACTACGGCCGCCGCGACGACGAGGAAGCCTGGGAGACCCTGGCCGATGGCCAGCGCGCCTACGTCGCGCGCTACGCGCTGGGCCGCGACTACCACAAGCTGATGCGGCAACGGCTGCAGAAGCTGGCCGATCGCATCGCGACCGAAGTCGGCCCGTTCGGCCACCGCGTGTTCGTGGATTCGGCGCCGGTGCTCGAGCGCGCGCTGGCCCGCAACGCCGGCCTGGGCTGGATCGGCAAGCACACCTGCCTGATCGACAAGGACGGCGGTTCCTGGTTCTTCCTCGGCGAAATCTATGTCGACCTGCCGCTGCCGGTGGATGCGCCGGCGAGCGCGCACTGCGGCACCTGCACGCGCTGCATCGACATCTGCCCTACCCACGCGATCGTCGCGCCGCACCGTCTGGATGCGCGACGCTGCATCGCCTACCTCACCATCGAGCACGAAGGCGCGATCGACGAAGAACTACGCCCGCTGATCGGCAACCGCATCTTCGGCTGCGACGACTGCCAGCTGGTGTGCCCCTGGAATAAGTTCGCCAAGCGCACCGACGAGCCGGATTTCCGCGCGCGCAACAACCTGGATACGGCGACGCTGCCGGAGTTGTTCGCGTGGAGCGAAGAGGAATTCCTCAGTCGCACCGAAGGCACTGCGATCCGCCGCAGCGGCCACGAACGTTGGCTGCGCAATATCGCGGTGGCTTTGGGTAATGCGCCGACTACACCCGAGGTGCTCGCAGCGCTCGCTTCGCGGCGCGAAGATCCTTCGGCCTTGGTTCGTGAGCATGTGGGCTGGGCTTTACGGCAACATGCGGAGCGGACTGCGCTGTAGCACCGGATATCCGGGCGGGCAGGCGGCGCTGGTGGGCAGTCGTGACACGCCGTGAATCCGTCCATGGAGGCTTGTCAGCGGCATCCATGCCGCTGACAGTCACGCCTGCCCACCAGCACCACCTGCCCCTCAAACATCTTGAGTTGTGCGACCAAAGGCAAAGCGAACTGCGCAAGTTGCGCAGCCCGAAGCTCAGTAGCGTCTTAGCTTTTACTCACACCACCACACGATGTGTGGGGGGCAGGCGGCGTCGGTGGGTAGGCGCGACTGTCGGCGGCATGGATGCCGCCGAGAAGCCTCCATGGACGGATTCACGGCGTGTCGCGACTACCCACCGGCGCCGCCTGCCCCGCCCGCGAACTCCCAGGCATCAACGGCGCGACTACCCACCGGCGCCGCCTGCCCACCCGCGAACTCCCAGCCATCAACGGCGCGACTTCAACTCCGCCAGCAAGACCTTAGTAACCGGATCGGCCACATCACCTTCGCCCTTGAGCGCAGGCAGCAACCCACTCGCCAATTGCTTGCCCAGCTCGACACCGAACTGATCGAACGCGTTGATACCCCACAGCACCGACTGCGCATAGACGCTGTGCTCATACATCGCGATCAGTGCGCCGAGCGAATGCGGCGTCAACGCATCAAGCAAAATCATCGTGCTCGGGCGACCACCGGCATAACTGCGATGCGGATCGTCACTGTGCTGGCCGTTGGCGAGCGCCTCGCTCTGCGCGAGCAGATTGGACAGCAGCGCGAGATGGTTTTCTGTATAGGGATCGTCGTTGCGCACCGTGCCGACGAAATCCAGCGGCACCTTCTGCGTGCCCTGGTGCAGCGCCTGGAAAAAACTGTGCTGCACGTCGGTGCCCGCACCGCCCCACCATACCGGCACCGTATCGACGCCGACCGGACTACCGTCCAACTGCACCGACTTGCCCAGACTCTCCATCACCAGCTGCTGCAGATACGCCGGCAGTAGCGCCAGGCGCTGGTCGTAGGTCATGACGCCCTGCGCGGCGTGGCCCAACGCGTTGCGATTCCATACCGCCGTCAGCGCATGGCGCACTGCCAGGTTCTGCGTGAGCGGCGCCCCGAGCACATGCGCATCGAGTTCGGCCGCGCCGGCGAGCAAGGCCTCGAAGCGATCGAAACCGATCGCCAGCGCGATCGGAAAACCGACCGCCGACCACAGCGAATAACGTCCGCCGACCCAGTCCCACATCGGCAACACGCGTTCGGCGGCGATGTCGAAGGCCGCGGCCGCGCGCTGCGGATTGGCGCTGACCGCGTACAGACGCTCGCTGCCGCCGAGCCAGTCGCGCAGGATCGTGCCGTTGAGCAGCGTTTCCTGCGTGCCGAAGGTCTTCGAAATCAGGATCGCCGCCGTCCGCTGCGGATCCAGCGGCGCCAACGTGCGCTGCGCCGCAGCGCCATCGACGTTGGAGAGAAAATGCACCCGCAGCTTCGACGGCAGCGGATCGCGCAGCGCATCCGCGACCAGGCGCGGGCCCAGGTCGGACCCGCCGATCCCGACGCTGACGATGTCGGTCACGCCGCTGGCTTCGAGCTGCGCGACCAACCGGCCCATGCGCTGGCGCACGTCGCTCGCGGTGGCGAACGCCTCGCGCGCGGCCGCGGCCTTGGAAAGATCGCTGCGCAGCGCCGTGTGCAGCGCGGCGCGGCCTTCGGTGACGTTGACGATGTCGCCGTCGAAGAGACGGCGGAAAGCGGCGTCCAGCGAGGCCGACGCCGCCAGTGTGTCCAGCGCCGCCAACGCTTCGCGGTCGTAGTGCTGGCGCGCGAAGTTGGCGTACAGCGGGCCGACCCGCAACGCGAAGTCGCCTGCGCGGGCCGGGTCGGCCCGCAGCATCGATTGGAGATCTACTTTCACCAGACGCTCGGCCTGGCCCCTGAGTTGCTCTAACCGATGCGTTGCTGGCATGAGACTCCGATCAGGCCGCGGCTTGTTGCGGCATCGAATGGTTGGTGTGGGTCAGCTGGTTCTGGCGGTCGACGTAGACGCAGGTCGGCTTGTACTTGGCCGCTTCGGCCTCGTCGCAGACGCCGTAGGCGCAGATGATGACCAGATCGCCCGGCTGCGCGCAGTGAGCGGCCGCGCCGTTGACCGAAATGACGCCGCTGCCTTCTTCGCCGCGGATGGCGTAGGTCACGAAGCGGGCGCCGTTGTTGACGTTGTAGATGTGGATCTGCTCGTACTCGCGAATACCCGAGATATCGAGCAGGCGGCCGTCGATGGCGCACGAGCCTTCGTAGTGCAGCTCGGCGTGGGTCACGCTGGCGCGGTGGATCTTGGCCTTGAGGACGTTCAGTTGCATTTTGCAGACTCCGGCAGCCGGGCTTGGCGGCGAGAAAGCCGAAGTTTAGCAGCGCATGGCGCGGTGCAACATGGAACGCGGCGTCCCGTCACCGGCGATTCAACCGCCGGCCGCCGTCCGGCCGCGGGCCCCGCGCAAAGCCCTGCTCAGGCCTCGAATTCCAGGTTGTCGATCAGTCGCGTCCGCCCTAGTCGGGCGGCGATCAGGGCGACGCGCGGTCCCCGCGGATCCGCCGGGACGCCCAGTTCCGGCGTCCGCACGACCGCGTAATCGACGGCGAAACCAGCGGCCTGCAGCCGCGCGGTCGCCTCGGCTTCGACCGATGCCAGCTCCCCGCCGGCGCGGATGCCCTCACGCATCGCCTGCAGGCAGCGGCTGATGTCCGCCGCCACGGGGCGCTCCTCCGCAGACAGGTACTGGTTGCGCGAACTCATCGCCAGGCCGTCGGCCTCGCGGCGGGTCTCCGCGGCGACGATCTCGATCGGAAAGGCCAGGTCGCGGACCAGATAGCGGATCACCGCGAGCTGCTGGTAGTCCTTGCGCCCGAAAACGGCCGCGTCGGGCTGCACCTGGTTGAACAGGCGGGCGACGACCGTGGCGACGCCGTCGAAATGGCCCGGGCGGTGCGCGCCTTCCAGCGTCTGGGTCACGCCGGGAACGCTGACCCGCACCGTCGCCTCCGCGCCGTACGGATACATCGCCGCCACCGACGGCAGCCACAGCAGATCGCAGCCCGCGGCATCCAGCCCGGCGGCATCGGCGTCGGGCGTGCGCGGATAACGGCTGAAGTCCTCGTTCGGACCGAACTGGGTGGGATTGACGAAGACGCTGGCGACGACGCGATCGGCGTGTTGCCGCGCGATCTCGATCAGCGAGAAATGCCCGGCGTGGAGATTGCCCATGGTCGGAACGAAGGCGATGCGTTGTCCGGACCGCTTCCACTCGGCGATACGGCCGCGCAGTGCGGACAGCTCGGTGACGACGTCGATCATCTGCTTGGGTTTCAGTCGTAGGAATGCGCGGCGTCGGGGAAGCGCCCTTCGCGCACCGCGGCTGCATAGGCAACCGCGGCTCCGGCAACCGTTCCCGCCTCGGCCAGGAAATCCTTCACGAACTTCGGCCGGCGGTGACCGCTGTTGACGCCGAGCAGGTCGTGCAGCACCAGCACCTGGCCGTCGCAATGCGGGCCCGCGCCGATGCCAATAGTCGGGATCTGCAGGTCTGCGGTGATCGCCTGCGCCAATGCGCTGGGAACGCACTCCAGCACCAGCAGGGCGGCGCCCGCCTCCGCGACGGCGCGCGCATCCGCGCGCAACTTCGCCGCTGCGGCCTCTTCGCGACCCTGGACCTTGTAGCCGCCCAGGCGCAGCACCGATTGCGGCGTCAGGCCGAGGTGTGCGCACACCGGGATTTCCCGTTCGACCAGGAAGCGGATGACGTCGAGCTTATGCCCCGCGCCTTCGAGCTTGACCATCGTCGCGCCGGCCTGGAGCAGCGTGGTGGAGGCGTCCAGCGCGCGTTCCGGCGTCGCATCCGACTGGAACGGCAGATCGGCGACCAGCAGCGACTTGCTCAGGCCGCGCGCCACGCAGGCGACGTGATAGGCGGTATCGGCGACCGTCACCGGCAGCGTACTGGCGTGGCCCTGCACGACCATGCCCAGCGAATCGCCGACCAGGATGATGTCGGTACCCGCCTCTTCGAACGTGCGCGCGAAACTCGCATCGTAGGCGGTAAGCATCACCAGCTTGCGGCCGGCGCGCTTGGCATCGCCGAGCATCGGCACGGTCCAGGGCTTATCCAAGGCCGGTTTGTCCTGCGGCTTCGAGGTGTACATGCGATTAGCCTAGCGCTTCGATGTCCGAGGGATCCAATTTCGCCAGCGCGTCGCGCGCCGCGCCGATGCCCGGGATCATTGCATCCGGCGCGATCTCCACCAGCGGCACCAGCGCAAAACTGCGTTCATGCAGATGCGGATGCGGGACATGCAGGCCCGGCTCGTCGATCACGGCGTCGCCGAACAGCAGCAGATCCAAATCCAGCGTGCGCGGGCCCCAGCGCCGGTCGGCGTGGCGTTCGCGTCCCGCGTCATGTTCGATGCCGAGCATCGCATCGAGCAATTCGCGTGCATCGAGCGCGGTTTCGATCATCGCGACGGCGTTGATGAAGTCGGGCTGGTCGGTGCGGCCCCAGGCGCGACTGCGGTAGAGCCGGGACGCGCGCAGCAGCCGGGTTTCGGGCAAGGCGTCGAGTTCGCGAAACGTCTGGCGCAGCGTGGCCGCGGCATCCCCGAGGTTGCCTCCCAAGCCGACGAGGGCGACGGTCCTGGCCTTCACTCGGCGGACGCCGCGGATCCATTGCGTCGCCGCCGGCGGCGACGGCGCGGCGCACCTGTGGTGGCTTCGCCCGGCTGCGCATCGAGCTGCGCCGCCAGCGTATCGCCCGGCTGCTGCTGGGCTTCGCGCCAGAACGCGACGTCGTCGGCATGCTCGTTGGATGCCGAAAGGCGCAGGTTGAGGAAATCGAACGCCGCGCGGAACCGCGGATGCGCGAGCAAACGGAACACGCGCTTGCGCTGGCGCAGCGAGAATCGCGACTGCAGCAGCCAGATCTCCTGCATCGGCAGCGAGAAGCGCCGCGGCAGCGCGACCATGTTGAGCTGGTGCACGGTGACGCGGTCGGCAGCGCGGCGCTCGGCTTCCGCCGTGTGCATGCCGCCCTGCTGCAGCTGCGCGAGTGCGCGGCAGTAGGCGGGCCACAGCAGCAGCGCGAACAGGAAGGCCGGCGACACCGGTTCATCGTTCGCCACCCGCGCGTCGGTTCCGCTCAGGCCGGCGATGAGCATGCGCCGCAAGGCGCCGCTGCGATTCGCGCGCAGGGCCATGGCGGCTTCCGGGAACAGCACGTCGAGCAAGCCGTGGCGCTCGAGCCCTTCGAAACTGGCGACCGCGTGTCCGGTGAGGAACAGCTTCAGGCACTCCTCGAACAGGCGCGCCGGCGCGGCTTCGGCCAGCAGCGATGCCAGCCGCGGCAGTGGTTCGGCCGTGGCCGCTTCGATCTGGAAATCCAGCTTCGCCGCCAGGCGCACCGCGCGCAGCATGCGCACCGGGTCTTCACGGTAACGCGTCTCCGGATCGCCGATCAGGCGCAGCAGGCGGTTCTGCACGTCCTCGAAACCGCCGACGTAGTCGCGCACCGAGAAATCCTCGATCGCGTAGTACAGCGCATTGGCGGTGAAGTCGCGGCGGACCGCGTCGTCCTCGATCGAGCCGAAGACGTTGTCGCGCAGGACGCGGCCGCCTTCATGGGTTTCGCGGTCGCCGCTGCCGTCGTCGGCGTTGGCGCGGAAGGTGGCCACCTCGATGATCTCGCGCCCGAACACCACGTGCGCGAGGCGGAAGCGGCGTCCGATCAGGCGGCAGTTGCGGAACAGCTGCTTGACCTGTTCCGGCGTGGCGTCGGTGGCCACGTCGAAATCCTTCGGGTGCCCGCCCACCAGCAGGTCGCGCACCGCGCCGCCGACGAGATAGGCGCCGAAGCCCCCTTCGCGCAGCCGATACAGCACGCGCAGGGCATTCGGGCTGACGTCCCGACGCGAGACGTTGTGCTCTTCGCGCGGAATCAACCGTAGCGTTGTTTGGATGGAGTGGTATTCGGACATCTAGGTTCGTGCCGCGGTCCTGCGGATTTGTCGTGTGTCTCGCACCAATTGCCGGGCGGCAATGGCGCTGCGTATACTAACAGTCTGCGTTCAGGTCGCTGTTCTTGTCCTGGCGCAGGAGCGGGTTCCCCCGCTCCGGAAGCTCTTCGCTCCCTTCGTCTAGAGGCCTAGGACGTGGCCCTCTCAAGGCTAAAACACGGGTTCGAATCCCGTAGGGAGCGCCAGACATCAGGCCCGACTTGAGATAGGGCCTCGAACAGAAACCCGGCATTGCCGGGTTTTTTGTTGCCTTCGACCCGAGACCGGAGCGCTAAACTACTCCCGGCCAGAACCCATCACGGACCCGCCCATGCCCTTCGTCGTCACCGAAAATTGCATCAAGTGCAAGTACACCGACTGCGTCGAGGTGTGCCCGGTCGATTGCTTCCACGAAGGGCCGAACTTCCTCGTCATCGATCCGGACGAGTGCATCGACTGCACCTTGTGCGAACCGGAGTGTCCGGTGAACGCGATCTACCCGGAGGACGATGTGCCGGCGGGCCAGGAGGGCTTCGTCGCGCTCAACGCCGAACTGGCGAAGGCCTGGCCGGTGATCACCACCCGCAAGGACGCCCTGGCCGACGCCAACGAGTGGGAAGGCAAGCCGGGAAAGATCGATTTGCTGGAACGCTGAGCGCCGCGCCGAATCTCGGCGCAGGCAATAAAAAACGGGCGCGATGCGCCCGTTTTTTGTTCGCATCCCGCAACGGGTGTCAGCGGCCGCCGAGCGCCGTCTTGAGCGAGGCGATGGCCTTGGTTGCGGCTTCGCCGGTGGCCGGCTGGCCACGCGGATCGACGGCGGCGACGTAGGCGCCGGCGTCCACCGCACTCACGCGGACGAGGAAGTTGCTGCCTGCGTAGCTGACGTCGTACACGCCGAGCAGCTGCGCCTGGCTGGCGACCGACAGGCCGTCGATCTTGGCGAGTGCCTCACCCACTTTGGCGAACGCTTCTTCGCGGGTTCCGGCGACGGTGAAGCCGTTGGAGACGCCTGCGACCGGCGCCGACACGGCACTGGCCGTCGCCGAGGCGGTTGCGCCCGGCGCCACCACCGCACCCTCGGTGCGCGGCAGGTCGAGATCAGGGGGGACTTCCAGCGGCCGCGTGCTGGGATCGCCGGCATACAGCTTGGTGTCGCGGCGGAACCAGCTGCAGCCGGAACTCGCGAGTACGGCGGTGAGAACGACGGCGACGGTAGCGATACGGATCAGGCGCATGGTGCTTTCTCCTGGGGAGGGGTCAGGCTGCTGTGGCGCAGGCATTTTCGAGCTCGCGCACGAGCACCGAGATGGAAGGGGTGGTACCGGCATAAGCGGCCGACAGCGGCAGCAACGGCAGGCGTAGACCGTGGCCGATGCCCTGCAGTTCCAGCACGGCCTTGACCGGAATCGGATTGGGCTCCACGCCCATGAAATCGAACGCGGGTTGCAACTGGGCATCCAGTTCCCGCGCGGCGTCGGCCTTGCCGGCGCGGGCGAGATCGCACAGACGGCGCATCGCGCGCGGCAGTACGTTCGACGCAACCGAAATCACGCCATCGGCACCTGCCAGCATCGCGCGGCACGCGGTGGGATCGTCGCCGCTGAGCACGGCGAAATTCGCGCTCTTGAACTTCAACAGCGCCTCCATCCGTTCGGCTTCCGCGCGCGCTTCTTTGATGCCGACGATGCGCGGATGTCCGCACAACTCGGCCACCGTTTCCGGCAGCAGGTCGCCGCCGGTTCGGCCGGGCACGTTGTAGAGCACGATCGGCAGCGCGCCATCGTCGGCGATCGCGCGGTAGTGGGCGATCAGACCGGGCTGCGTGGGTCGCACGTACGGCGGCGAGACGATCAGCGCGGCATCGGCGCCCAGCACGGCCGCACGGCGCGTCTGTTCGATCGTCTTGGCGGTGTTGGACAGACCGGTACCGGCGAGCACCGGAATCCGGCCGGCCACGAATTCGACCGCTGTGCGCAACAGCAGATCGTATTCGGCGTCGTACAGCGCGGCCGCCTCGCCGGTGGAACCGGCGACGACGATGGCCTGGGTGCCACCATCGAGCTGCTGCTGCAGCAGACGCTGCCAGGCGTCCAGGTCGAGTTCGCCAGCGGCGTTGAAGGGTGTGGCCAGCGCGGTGATGCTGCCGGAAAGTCGCAAGTCGGTAGCCCTGATGAGCGTGGGTGGAGGTGGGGTCTCGCGAAGCCGTTGCGGCCTCGAAATACGGCGTCGAAATCGGCGAACAGGCTCGCAAAATTCACCTGAATGTTACTTGCGGCCCGAAACCGCGGGCAAGTATGCTGGTCGCCGCTGTATCTTGCCCCCAACGCCAGGCGCCGCCTTGACCGATAACGCTCCCCGGCCGTCGCCGAACGAAAACCACCTCCTGATCAATGCGTATACGACGCATCCGGAGTCGCCGCTGCTGTCGGTGACGCGGCGGATCACGGACAGTGGCTGCAATCTCGTCGACGCGCGACTGTCCACGGTGGGACGTGACGTTTCCGTCACCGCCCTGGCGGTGGGCCCGTGGGACGCCGTCGCCAAGCTCGAGGCCATGCTGGCCCGGCTGGAGCGCGAGGAAGGCCTCAAGCTCAACTGGTACCGCACCGGCCCCAAGCAGGTGCAGTCCAACCTGCTGCCCTACGTGGTCGAGGTCGTGGCGGCCGACAAGCCCGGCATCCTGTTCCAACTGGCGGATTTCTTCGATCGCCAGGGCATCACCATCGAGAGCCTGCACTGTTCGCGCTACCGCGCGATGCAGACCGGTGCGGACATGTTCTCGGCGCAGGTGACGATCGGCGTTCCCGCGAGCATGCACATTGCTGCGCTGCGCGATGACTTCCTCGAATTCTGCGACCACCTTAACCTCGATGCGATCATGGATCCGATGAAGTTCTGAGGTGTTGCGCCGCCCGGCCGACTGCGGCACGCTGGGGGCGAGTGCAATACCGCGCCGGCAGGCCCGGCGCACCAGGCAGAGAGAACGATGCTGGACACTGGCAACAAGATTCCCGACCTACCCATCGCGCTTTCCAGCGGCACGAAAGGCCGCCTCTCCGACTACAAGGGCCATTGGCTGGTCCTGTACTTCTATCCGAAAGACAGCACGCCGGGCTGCACGACCGAAGGCCTCGACTTCAACGCGCTGCTGCCCAAGTTCAAGAAATTGGACGCCACCGTGCTGGGCGTATCGCGCGACTCGCTCAAGTCGCATCAGAATTTCTGCGCCAAGCAGGGCTTCAAGTTCGACCTGGTGAGCGACGCCGACGAAGCCTTGTGCAATGCCTTCGGCGTGATCAAGCCGAAGAAGCTCTACGGCCGCGAATACGTCGGCGTGGAGCGCAGCACTTTCCTGATCGATCCCAAGGGCGTCATCGTCCAGTCATGGCGCCCGGTAAAAGTCCCCGGCCATGCCCAGGCCGTGCACGACGCACTCAAGGCTGCCGCAACGAAGTGATCACTCCGCGTTCCAACGATCCTGCCACCCCGCTTCGCGGGTTTGTGGCGGTCTGCCCCTGCCCCGCTTTCGCACGCTCCGCCTCCAGGAAAGCATGATGACCCGAAGCAAGCGCATCTACGTCCTCGACACCAACGTGCTCATGCACGATCCCACCGCGCTGTTCAAATTCGAGGAGCACGATGTCTACCTGCCGATGCAGGTGATCGAAGAGCTGGACAACGGCAAGAAAGGCAACACCGAAGCCAGCCGCAACGCGCGCCAGGTCAGCCGTTTCCTCAACGAACTGGTCGAGAGCCACGGCAACCGCCCGATCTCGGAAGGCATCACCCTCAGCCGCCCGCAAGGCCTGCAGCTGCGCGGCGCGCAGAGCATCGGTCGGTTGCGCTTCCAGACCCGCGACTTCGACTCGGGCAAGCGCTTCGGCGCGGTCATCCCGGACAACCACATCCTGGGCGCGATCCTCGCGCTGAAGGAGAGCGAGCCCGGTACGCCGGTAGTGTTCGTCTCCAAGGACATCAACCTGCGCATCAAGGCGTCGATCGCCAGCATCGACTCGGAGGATTACGAGAACGATCGCGCGCTGGACGATTTCAGCCTGCTCTACACCGGTTCGACGGCCCTGCCCGAGGATTTCTGGCAGCGCTATGGCAAGGACCTGCGTTCCTGGACCGAGAAGGGCCGGACCTTCTACGAAATCCGCCGCGGCCAGGACGACGACTGGTATCCGAACCAGTTCCTATATCTCCCCGGCGACGAGGAGGCGGAAATGAAGGTCGCGCACGTCGAAGGCGAGCGCGTGATCCTGCAGATCGTCGACGACTATCGCCACAACCAGCACGCGGTGTGGGGCATCACCGCGCGCAATCGCGAGCAGAACTTCGCGCTCAACGCGCTGATGGATCCGGAAATCGACTTCGTCACCCTGCTCGGCACCGCCGGCACCGGCAAGACGCTGCTCGCCCTGGCGGCGGGCTTGGCGCAGACGATGGACCAGCAACGCTACCGCGAAATCATCATGACCCGCGCCACGGTCAGCGTGGGCGAAGACATCGGCTTCCTACCCGGCACCGAAGAAGAAAAGATGACGCCGTGGATGGGCGCGCTGACCGACAACCTGGAAGTGCTCACGCACAATCCGGAAGGCGGCAGCTGGGGCCGTGCGGCCACGAACGACCTGCTCGCTTCGCGCATCAAGATCCGCTCGCTCAACTTCATGCGCGGCCGCACGTTCCTGAGCCGCTGGCTGATCCTGGACGAGGCGCAGAACCTCACGCCCAAGCAGATGAAGACGCTGATCACGCGCGCGGGTCCCGGCACCAAGATCGTGTGCCTGGGCAACGTCGAGCAGATCGATACCCCGTATCTGACCGAAACCACGTCGGGCCTGACCTACGCGGTCGACCGCTTCAAGGGCTGGGCGCACAGTGCGCACGTCACCTTGCGTCGCGGCGAGCGCTCGCGCCTGGCCGATTACGCGTCCGAAGTGTTGTAAGCGGTATGGGCGTGCAGCTGCCGCGCTGGGTGTGGCTGGGCTCGGGCTGCCTGGCCTGCGTCGCGGGCATGGTCAACGTAGTCGGGTATCTCGGCTTCGAACACCAGGCGGTGACGCACCTCACCGGCACCACCACCCTGCTCGGTGCGGCCATCGTGGAAGGCAATACGCGCGCGGCGTCGAATCTCTTCGCGGTCGGCGCCGCGTTCACCGGTGGGGCGGCGCTCAGCGGCATGATCATCCAGGACAGCACGCTGCGACTGGGACGCCGTTATGGGGTGGTGCTGGCGATCGAGTCGATCCTCCTGTTCGTCGCGATGATGCTGTTCAAGCGCCAGCACATCGCCGGCGTGCTGCTAGCCGCCACGGCATGCGGGCTGCAGAACGCGATGGCTACGACGTTCAGCGGTGCGGTGATACGCACCACGCACCTGAGCGGAATGTTCACCGACCTGGGCATCGGTCTGGGCCACTTTCTGCGCGGCTTGCCGTTGCCGAAGCGGCGCCTGGCGCTGAGTACCCTGATCATCAGCAGCTTCTTCGCCGGCGGCATGATCGGCGCGTGGTTGTTCCAGCACTTCGGTTATGACGCGCTCGCGGTGCCGGCGGCACTGACCGGGCTGGTGGGCATCGGCTACACCGCCTTCCGCCACTGGCGCACGATCCGGCAGGACTCGGAAGCGGAAGTCGGTTAGCTTTGCAGCCGCGGCCGGCGAGATCGCTACGCATCGCCATGGCGAAGCCGCGTTCCAGCCGTCGGGAGGGAAGGTGCAAACGCTCACTGTCAGGCAGTACCTGCCCTTGTTCGTGCCCAAGCTGGTCACGGTGCTGCGTGGCGGCTATCGCCTCCGCGACCTGCGCGCCGACGCGACCGCCGGACTCACCGTCGCCATCGTCGCACTGCCACTGGCGATGGCCTTGGCGATCGCTTCCGGCACTACGCCGGAAAAAGGCCTGCACACCGCGATCGTCGCCGGCTTCCTGATCTCCGCGCTCGGCGGCTCGCGCGTGCAGATCGGCGGCCCGACCGCGGCGTTCGTGCCGGTGGTGTTCGTGGTGATCGATAAATTCGGCTACGGCGGGCTGATCCTCTGCACGCTGCTCGCGGGCCTGATGCTGATCGCCGCCGGCCTGCTGCGGCTAGGCACGCTGATGAAGTACATGCCGCAGCCGGTGATCACCGGCTTCACGGCGGGCATCGCGGTGAGCATCTTCTCCAGCCAGATCAAGGACGCACTGGGGTTGCAGATGGGCACGCCGCCGGCGGAGTTCCTGCCGCGCTGGACGAGCTATGCACAGCACATCGGCACTCTCCAGCCCGCCGCGGTGGCGCTTACCGTACTCGGACTGGCGGTGATTCTCGTTGTGCGGCGCTGGCGACCCAACTGGCCGGTGTTTCTGATCGCGCTGCTGCTGTGCACGCTGGTGAGCAGCGGCTTCGCATTGCCGGCGGAAACCATTGGTTCCCGCTTCGGCGCCCTGCCCTCCGCGCTGCCGACCTTCGACTTTCCGCATATTCCGTTCGAACGCACGCGCGAATTGCTGCCCAGTTCGCTCACCATCGCCTTTCTTGCCGGCGTGGAATCGCTGCTGTCGGCCGTGGTTGCAGACGGCATGACCGGCGGACGCCATCGCTCCAACGCGGAACTCGTCGCGCAGGGCGTGGCCAACAGTGTCTCCGCCTTGTTCGCCGGCCTGCCTGCCACCGGCGCGATCGCACGCACGGCGACCAACGTCCGCGCTGGCGGGCGCACGCCGGTCGCGGGCATGCTGCATGCGGTCTTCCTGCTGGTGTTCATGCTCGCGCTGGCGCCGTTCATGCGCTACATCCCGCTGGCGGCGCTGGCGGCAGTGCTACTCGTGGTCGCCTGGAACATCAGCGAAGCCGAAGCTTTTCGCCACACTCTCTCTGCGCCCAAGGGCGATCGGCTGGTGTTGCTGCTCACGTTCTTCCTCACCGTCTTCTTCGACCTCACCGTTGCGATCGAGGTGGGGTTGGTCACGGCCGCCTTCATCTTCATGTTCCGCATGGCCGATGCGTTCGAAGTGAGCTCGGGCGTGAAGCTGGTGGAAGAAAATGGCCTGGAGAGCGAAGCTACGCCATCGCAGCGCGAACACTTGCCGCCAGGCGTGGAAGTGTTCCAGATCAGCGGCGCGCTGTTCTTCGGCGCCGCGAACCGGCTGGATGACCTGCTCGACCAATTCCGCGTGGCGCCGCGCGTCTTCATCCTGCGCATGCGCCTGGTGCCGCTGATCGACGCCAGCGGCGTGCATGCGCTCAAGGCCCTGCTGGAACGCTGCCACCGACGTGGCATCGTGCTGGTGGTTTCGGGCTTGCGGCCGCAACCGCAGCGGGTGATCGCGCAGATGCAACTGCATGCACGCGATGGCGAGCTGTATTTTGTTCCCGACTATGAAGCGGCGCTGGCGTTGGCAGGCCAGCTCACCGGCACCGACGCAACCGAAGAGACCCGATGACCGATTCTCGCCCCCGCTCCGCACTGACCATCGCCGGCTCGGATTCCGGCGGCGGTGCCGGTATCCAGGCCGATCTCAAGACCTTCGCGGCACATCGCGTTCACGGCCTCAGCGCCATCGCGGCGCTGACCGCGCAGAACACGCGGGCCGTCACCGCCGTGGAGGTTCCCGCGACCACGTTCCTGCGCGCGCAGATCGATGCCTGCTTCGACGATTTCGACATCGGCGCGGTGAAGCTGGGCATGTTGGCGACCGCCGAGGTGATCCACGCGGTGGCCGACGCGCTCGAGCATCATGCGCCGCGCCACGTCGTGCTCGATCCGGTGATGGTTGCTACGTCCGGGGCGCGCCTGCTCGAACCCGCGGCGCTGGCGGCCCTGCGCACCCGACTGCTGCCGCTGGCGACGCTGGTGACTCCGAACCTGCCCGAAGCGGAACTGCTGCTGGGCCACGCGATCGAAAGCCACGACGCGATGCAGGCGGCCTGCCGCGCATTGCTGAGCACCGGCGTCTGCGCCGTGCTGCTCAAGGGCGGCCATCTCGCCGACGACGGCGATGTGATCGATCTGTTCGCCGATGCCACGGGCATCACGCCGTACCGCCATCGGCGCCTGCAACTCGAAGCGCATGGCACCGGCTGTTCGCTGGCTTCGGCCGTCGCCGCCAACCTCTGTCGCGGCCTACCCTTGATCGAAGCCTGCGGCGCGGCAGGCGACTACGTGCATGCGGCCCTGCGACTGGGTTACCGCCCAGGTCGCAGCGAAATTGTCGTGCTCGATCATTTCGGCGCGGCGCCGCGATGAGCGAACCGACGTTGCACAAGCTGGATGTCGAAGCCAGCGATGGCCATCGCTGGCAGGTGCTCGGCGTCATTCCCGCGCAGCCACGGGCGCGCTTGTTGTGGTTGCCCGCCATGGGTGTGGCCGCGAAGCACTATCTGCCTTTCGCACACGCTGTGTGCGCACAGGGAATCGCGGTCTTCATCCACGACTGGCGCGGCAACGGCAGCAGCACGCTGCGGCCCTCGCGCGAGAGCGACTGGGGCTATCGCGAGCTGCTGCAACTGGATCTGCCCGCGACGGAAGCGGCGATAGCGCAGCAGCTCGATGGCCTGCCGCGCATGCTCGGCGGCCATAGCCTCGGCGGGCAACTGGCCTGTTGCCATCTGGGCATGACACCCGACGCAGCGGCAACGTTGTGGCTGGTCGCCAGCGGCTCGCCGTACTGGCGCGCGTTTCCGCCGCGCACGCGCTGGTGGCTGCCGATGACGTATCGGTTTCTGCCGTGGCTGGCGCAGCGCCGCGGATTCCTGCCGGGGCACAGCATCGGCTTCGGCGGCAACGAATCGCGCAGCTTGATCCAGGACTGGGCGCGCAGCGCGTTGAGCGGCCGCTATGCCGCGCGCGGACTGGATGCCGATCTCGAAGCGGCGATGGCATCGGTGCGGGTCGAATCCCACGCCGTCGTTCTCGCGCAGGATTGGCTGGCGCCCGTGGGTTCCGCGCGCTTCCTGCTCTCCAAACTGCCCAAGTCCAGGCACCGCATCGACCGCCTGGACGCAAGCACGTTGCAGACGCGCGCCGGCCACTTCGAATGGATGAAGCAGCCGCAGGCGGTCGTCGACTGCCTGATGCGGCAGCTCTAGTCCTTGCTTGGATCCAACCCGCAGTAGCGCGCGAGCTCATCGCTGGAAGTGGCGCGGCCGCCGACAAGCAATGCATCCACTTCGTCGAAGTGAGGCACGCCTGTCTGCGCCCCCACGCGAGTGCAGGCCAGTGCCGATGCTGCCGAGGCGCGCTGCAGCGCATTCGCAAAGCCATGGCCTTGCGCCAGGGCGGCCACGAAAACGCCGCAGAAGGTGTCGCCCGCACCCGTAGTATCGATGGCCTCGACCTGGAAGGCCGGTTGCAGCAACCAGTTTCCGCGGGCGCTCGCACAACTGCCGCGCGCGCCTAGGGTCACGATGACGTCCCTGTCGCCGAGCACGGCCACCGCCTCGGGAATCCCACGGACGCCCGTGACGGCGTGCAATTCGCCTTCGTTGACGATGAGGATGTCGACCGCGGCCAGCAGCTCCGTAGGCAACGCACGCGCTGGCGCTGCGTTCAAGACCACGGCTACGCCCGCCTGCCGGGCGGCGTGAGCCCAGGCGGTCACCGCATCCAGCGGCGATTCCAATTGCAGCAGCAGGTGCGACACATCGGACAAATCAGGCAGGTCGGTGGCCTGCAGGCGCGAGTTCGCGCCCGGAGCCACGGTGATCGCGTTCTCCGCGTCGTCGGAAAGGCAGATGAAGGCAACGCCGGTCGCCTCCTCCTGGATGCGGACGATGTGCGCATCGACGCCTGCATCGCGCAGCGAAGCCTCCAGCGGCTGGGCGAAAGCGTCCGCACCGAGCGCCAGCAGCATGCGCGTATGCGCGCCCCCGGCACGCGCGCACGCCACGGCCTGGTTCGCGCCCTTGCCGCCGGGAAAGGTCTCGAAGTTGCTTCCGAGCACGGTTTCGCCCGGCGCGGGGATATGCGGCGCGCGCACGACGAAATCGAGATTCGCCGATCCGGCTACAAGCACGGTGTTGCGTGATGTCATTGCCTGATCCCCGGCGGCCTGCGAACGATGCTGTGTTCACGAAACATAGCCGATGAGCAAGTGGCGAGGCAGAGGTTGCGGCGACTGCAGCGAGGCACCGATGTCGGAACGATGCGAAAGACCGGGCCGCAAAAACAGAAAGGCCGGCGGATAAACCGCCGGCCTTCTGTTGTATGGCGCGCCCGGAGAGATTCGAACTCCCGACCACCAAGTTCGTAGCCTGGTGCTCTATCCAGCTGAGCTACGGGCGCAAAAGCTAGAAGCGGAATTATGCTCAGTTGTTATCGCTCCGTCAACGCTTCGAAACATCGGCACTGATTTTTGCGATAGAAAACTGGCGGAGACTGAGGGATTCGAACCCTCGATGGAGCTTTTGACCCCATACTCCCTTAGCAGGGGAGCCCCTTCGGCCTCTCGGGCAAGTCTCCGCGGGGCGCAGAGCATAACGGCTCTGCGCATGCGCGGCAAACTTTTTTAACCGCCGTCGGCCTTGCGGTCATGCTCGGAGACGCCTTCTCCGCGCTGTATGCGCTGATAGATCTCCTCGCGATGGACCGCGACGTCCTTGGGCGCCGTGATGCCGATACGCACCTGGTTGCCCTTCACACCGAGCACGGTGACCGTTACCGAGTCACCGATCATCAAAGTCTCGCCGACGCGACGCGTCAGGATAAGCATGCAAATCTCCTCAGATACCGGCCAAGATCGCCGGCCAGGGCGTCCAGTCCTCTAGGACGCCTTACTTCTTCGAAAACAACGCCGGCGTTCCATGGACCGCGAGTGCGGCCAGGAAGTTCAGCGTCCCCTGTCACATACCACACCGCGCATCATGCCAGTTTTTTCGCCACCCAGTCCGCGAGGCCGGCCAGTGCCTGCTGCAGGGCCGGGCCGTCGTCGCCGCCGCCCTGGGCCATGTCCGGACGTCCACCGCCCTTGCCATTGATCTGAGTGGCCACATGGGACAGTAGCTCTCCCGCCTTGACCTTGCCAGTGAGTGAACCGCTCACGCCGGCGATCAGCGCCGCCTTGCCTTCGCTCGCGCCCGCCAGGACGACGACTGCATCCCCGAGCTGCTGTTTCAAGCGGTCCACCGCGTCCCGCAACGCCTTGGCATCGAAGCCCTCCAATCGCGCCGCCACTACTTTGACACCACGCACGTCGACCGCCGAACCGGCCAAGTCCGCAGTCGCGCCGGACGCGGCCTTGGCCTTGAGGGACTCCAGTTCGCGCTCAAGCTTCTTCTGCCGATCGAGCAGTGCACGCAGCTTGTCGGCGACGTCCGCGGCGTTGCCGCCGAGCAGGTCGGCGGCTTCATCCAGACGGCGCTCTTCTTCGGCCACGTAGTCGAGCGCGCCCTGCCCGGTCAGGGCCTCGATGCGACGCACGCCGGCGGAGACACCGCCTTCAGACACGATCTTGAACAAACCGATATCGCCCGTACGCGAAACGTGCGTGCCGCCGCACAGCTCGGTGGAGGTGTCGCCCATGCGCAGGACGCGCACGCGCTCGCCGTACTTCTCGCCGAATAGGGCCATGGCGCCGAAGTCCAGAGCTTCCTGCATGTCCATGTGCCGGATCTCGGCGGCATGGTTGCCCCGGACCTCGGCGTTGACCTGGCGTTCGATCTGCGCCAGCTCGGATGCGGTCAGCGGCTGGAAATGCGAGAAGTCGAAACGCAGGCGTTCGGGTGCGACCAGCGAGCCCTTCTGCGTGACATGCGTGCCCAGCACGTTGCGCAACGCGGCATGCAGCAAGTGGGTCGCGCTGTGATTCAGAACGGTAGCGGCGCGGCGCGCATGATCGACCGCACCCACGATGTGATCGCCACGCTTGAGGGTGCCGGCGGTGAGCGTGCCGACGTGGCCGTGGAACTGGCCGGCGAGCTTCTGGGTGTCGCGCACCGAGAACATCACGCCTTGTTCCGCCAGTTGGCCCGTATCACCGACCTGGCCGCCGCTTTCCGCATAGAAGGGCGTGCGGTCGAGGAAGACGATGGCTTCGTCGCCCGCCTGGATCGTGTCGACGGGCTTGCCGTCCTTGAGCAGCGCGACGACCTCGAGACCACCGGCCTCCAGGTGCTCGTAGCCGATGAATTCGGTCGGCTTCAATTGCGAGATCAGCTCCGCCGGCAGCGCGACGCCGCCGCCGAACTTGCCGGCCGCGCGTGCGCGCTCGCGCTGCTGCTCCATCAGGCGCTCGTATTCGGCCATGGCTTCCGGCTGCAGCTCGGAATCTCGTTCGCGCAGGATGTCGGCGATGAGGTCCGGCGGACATCCGTACGTATCGTGCAGCAGGAACAACTGCTCGCCGTCGATCTTGCCGCCCGACTGCGCCAGATAGCCTTCGAGACGTTGCATCCCGGCGTCCAGCGTCTGCGCGAAAGCGGCCTCTTCGGCCCTGAGCGCGCGCTCGACGAGTTCGCGCTTCTGCACCAGCTCCGGATAGGCCTGACCCATCACATCGATGAGCGGCGCGAGCATGCGCCAGAAACTGCCTTCGGCGCTGAGCCCCCCCAGCTTCCAGAAGTGGCGCACGGCGCGACGGATGATCCGGCGCAGGACATAGCCGCGGCCTTCATTGCTCGGCAGCACGCCATCGACGATGAGGAAGCTGCAGGCGCGGATGTGATCGGCGATGACGCGCAGCGACTTGTGTTCGAGATCGCTCGTACCGGTGATCGCGGCGGCGGCCTTGATCAGATGCTGGAACAGATCGATTTCATAGTTGCTGTGCACGTGCTGGAGCACCGCGGACACTCGCTCCAGGCCCATGCCCGTGTCGACGCACGGCGCCGGCAGCGGCACCAGCGTGCCGTCGGGCTGGCGATCGAACTGCATGAAGACGTTGTTCCAGATTTCGATGAAGCGGTCGCCGTCTTCGTCCGGCGAACCGGGCGGACCACCGGCGATGTGTTCGCCATGGTCGTAGAAGATTTCCGTGCACGGGCCGCAGGGACCGGTGTCGGCCATCTGCCAGAAGTTATCGGACGCGTACGGCGCCCCCTTGTTGTCGCCGATGCGGATGATCCGCTCCGGCGGCAGGCCGACGATCTTGTTCCAGATGTCGAAGGCCTCGTCGTCGGTGTGATAGACGGTGGCCAGCAGCTTGTCCTTGGGCAGCTTCCAGACTTCGGTCAGCAGTTCCCAGGCCCAGACGATCGCGTCCTTCTTGAAATAGTCGCCGAAGCTGAAGTTGCCCAGCATCTCGAAGAAGGTGTGGTGGCGCGCGGTGTAGCCGACCTGGTCGAGGTCGTTGTGCTTGCCGCCGGCGCGCACGCAACGCTGCGAGCTCACCGCGCGCGTGTAGCTGCGCTTTTCAGCGCCGAGGAAGACGTCCTTGAACTGGACCATCCCGGCGTTGGTGAACAGCAGGGTCGGGTCGTTGCCCGGCACCAGCGAGCTGGAGGGCACCACGGCGTGGCCCTTGGAGCGGAAGAATTCGAGGAAATCGCTGCGGATTTCGGTAGTAGTTTTCATGCCTGGCGCAGTTGAGGGCTGGGCAGGTCACGGCGACCGGCCCCTGCCGGCCAAGATGGCGGCGAAAGGCCGAGCGGGCAACCCAGGTGGGAAAGCCCTCTAGGGTAGCAGGCACCGCACGGCAACGCAGGCTCGGGCTGTGCAGCCCGCCGGGGGTCAGTCGGTCTCGAAATCCGCCCGGATGGCGGCCCGCGCGCTGGCCGCGTCGAAGCCGCGTCGCAAGAGAAAATCAGCGGCCTTGCGCCGCTGATTCAGGTCAAGGGCGGCGACCGGGCCGTAGCGCCGACGGACGAGGTCGGAGGCGATTTCGGCCCAGTCGCCATGGAAAGTGTCCAGGGCGGCGGCGATGGCCTCGCGGTCGAGGCCATGGGTGGAGAGTTCCGCACGGATGCGCGCCGGGCCGTAGCCGCCGGAAGCGCGGGCGCGGACGAGGCTTTCGGCGAAGCGGATGTCGTTCTGCCAGCCGTCATGGGCCAGCTTCGCGACGGCCGATTCCACCTCGGCGGCGTCCATGCCACGCGAGGTCAACTTGCGGGTGAGCTCCTTCCTGGAATGTTCGCGCCGGGTGAGCAATCCCAAGGCCCGCTGGGTCGCGCTCAGTTCCCGCGGTTTGCGGGCTGGGCGCTGAGGTTCCGAGTGGGAACGTTCCGAGTCGGAACGCTCCAAGTTCGAACCATCGTCCACTGGCGAAACGTCATCCACGAGCGCGCCTGATCGATCAATCGGCGGAATCGTCCGCCCCTTCATCGCGACGGGCCTCGGCGGGCTTGAACTTCTCACGCAGCGCGGCTTCCAGCTGCACGGCGAGATGCGGGTTGTCCTTGAGGAACTGGCGGGCGTTTTCCTTGCCCTGGCCGATGCGCTCGCCGTTGTAGCCGTACCAGGCGCCCGACTTCTCGACGAGCTTGGCCTCCACGCCCATGTCGATGAGTTCGCCTTCGCGCGAGATGCCTTCGCCGTACAGGATCTCGGTGATGACCTGCTTGAACGGCGGCGCCATCTTGTTCTTCACCACCTTGATGCGGGTCTGGTTGCCGACGATCTCGTCGCCCTTCTTCACCGAGCCGATGCGGCGGATATCCAGGCGCACCGAGGCGTAGAACTTGAGCGCGTTGCCGCCGGTGGTGGTTTCCGGACTCTGCCCAGGCATCATGATGCCGATCTTCATGCGCAGCTGGTTGATGAAGATCACCATGCAGTTGCTGCGCTTGATGTTGCCGGTGAGCTTGCGCAGCGCCTGGCTCATGAGGCGGGCCTGCAGGCCCGGCAGCTGGTCGCCCATCTCGCCTTCGATTTCCGCCTTGGGCGTCAGCGCGGCGACCGAGTCGATCACCACCATGTCCACGGCGTTCGAGCGCACCAGCATGTCGGCGATTTCCAGGGCCTGCTCGCCGGTATCGGGCTGGCTGACCAGCAGGTCGTCGACGTTGACGCCGAGCTTGGCGGCGTAAGTCGGGTCGAGCGCGTGCTCGGCGTCGACGAAGGCGCAGGTGCCGCCGGCCTTCTGGCACTGGGCGATGGTCTGCAGGGTCAGTGTGGTCTTGCCCGAGGATTCCGGACCGTAGATCTCCACCACGCGGCCCTTGGGCAGGCCGCCGATGCCCAGCGCGATGTCCAGCATCAGCGAACCGGTGCCGATGACCTCGGCCGGCTCGGCCACCTGGTCGCCCATGCGCATGACCGCGCCCTTGCCGTACTGCTTTTCGATCTGGCTCAGGGCAGCCGTGAGGGCGCGCTTCTTGTTCTCATCCATCGTGGCGGTTCCTTAGGTTCGGTGTTTGTGTGCGTTGGGATCAGGTTACTGGGCGCGTATCGCAGAGGCTGAGACGCGAGCTCACCGCCCTGAAAAAAGTCTGCAGCGCCGGCGCGACAGCAGGAAGCGGTGCATTCCCGATCGGCGGGTAGGAAAACACCGCGTGCATCGGTGCGCTCATCGATTGGGCCGTACCAAACCGCAATAGAGGCCTTCGATCGCGAAGTCCTGATCGGGCAGCACTTCTATCGGCGCGTAGTCCGGATTGCGCGGCAGCAGGCGAATGCGGTCCTTGCCGATCTTCAGCAGCTTGACGGTGATTTCGTCGTCGACGCGAGCGACCACGATCTGGCCGCTACGGGCCTGGGAGGTGCGGTGCACGCCGATGAGATCGCCGTCGAAGATGCCCTCGTCGCGCATCGAGTCGCCTTTGACCTTCAGCAGGTAATCGGGTGCGGGGGCGAAGAAGTTCTTGTCGAGGAGGACGTAGTCGTCCGCTTCCAGATCCGTACCGGCGCCGATCGGCGCACCCGCCGCGACCCGGCCCAGCACCGGCAGCCGCAGTGCGTCGTCGTTCGCAGCCGGCTTCGTCTGCGCTTGGGTCAGGCGAATGCCCCGGGCTTGGCCGGGCACCCGCTGGATCGCCCCTGCCCGCTCCAACGCCTCCAGGTGGTACTGGGCGGCGCGGACACTGCTGAAACCGAAGGCCGTCGCGATTTCGGTCTGCGAAGGCGGCACGCCCTCGCTTTCGATCCGCTCGGCGATGTGGGCCAGGATGGCGCGCTGGGTGTCGGTCAGGTTCATTAGTAGCAATACTACTAATGACCTTTTTCAAAAAGCAAGCACCCGCTAGGGACTGCTACCCGGCCAGGCGGAGCAACCCCTGCAAGGCGGCGTGCACGGTCTGCCGGCGGACCGCCTCGCGATCGCCGTCGAAATGGAAAAGCTCAGCGGTGGCGTAACCGCCGCGCCGCTTCCAACCGATCCAGACGGTGCCGACCGGCTTGTCGGTCGTTCCGCCGCCGGGCCCGGCGATGCCGGTGACCGCCACGGACAGCGTCGCGCCCGAGTGGACCAGAGCGCCTGAGACCATTTCGAGCACGGTCTCGCGGCTGACGGCGCCGTGGTGCTCCAGCGTTTCCGGACGCACACCCAGCAGGGCCTGCTTCGATTCGTAGCTGTACGCGGCGATTCCGCATTCGAACCACGCCGAGGAACCCGCGATGTCGGTGAGCACCTTGGCGATCCAGCCGCCGGTGCAGCTTTCGGCGGTGACCAACATGTGGTGGGCCGCCTGCGCCGCGGCGCCCAACTCGCGGGCAAGCGCTTGCAGCGATGCGTCGGAGAGCGATTCGTTCATGCGCGCACTATAGCGACGCGGCAAAAAAAGACGACGGCCCGCCATAGCGAGCCGTCGTCTTCGCAACTTCGAATCAGTAGCTGAAGCGGAACGTCACGCCATAGGTCCGCGGCGCACCGAGGAAGGCGTTGTACGAGTTGAGCGGATCGCCCGGCAGCGAGGTACCCGGCGCCTGCAGCGGCGCGTCGAACGCCACTTGCATGTACTCCTCGTCGGTGAGGTTCTGCGCCCACAGCTCGATGCCCCAGCGCTTGTCCTTGCGCCCCAGACCAATACGCGCGTTGACGACGGTGTAGGCGTCCTGCTCCTTCTCGACGTCCAGGTCGGAACCGGTGTTGTACTCGGACATGTACTTGGCGCCGAGATTGAAGCGCGCGACCAGGTCGTTGCCGAAGCCCCACTCGTACGTCACCGAGCCCGATCCCGACCACTTCGGCGCGAAGCTCGCCTGACTGCCCGGCAGCTTGTACAGCGATCCCGGCGCAGTGGCAGGCTGATCGCTGAACTCCGCGGTCGGACGCTCATCGCCGTACTTGGTGTCGGCATAGGTCAGGCCGCCCTGGAAGCTCAGCCCCTTGATGCCGGTCTGCCACAGCAGTTCGGTATCGATACCTTGCGATACCACTTTCGGAATCGAGCGCACCACGAAGCTGGTGCCAAGAAAACTATTGAGCTGGAAGTCGTCGTAGGTCTGGTGGAACAGCGTGGCGTTGAACAGCAGATTGCCGTCCGCCCAAGTGGTCTTGGCACCCAGCTCGTAACTGTCGACGAATTCGCCCGGGAACGAGGTGTCGTCCACCGGCGTCACGCCGGCACCTGCGGACGACTGTCCGTTCGCCGATTGCACGCGATCCAGGTTGAAACCGCCGGCCTTGTAGCCGCGAGCGGCGGAGAAATACGTCATCAGGTTGTCGTTCCAGCGGTAGGCCGCCTTGAACGTGCCCGACCACTCGCGTTCGGTGCGGTCCTGATGCGTCACGCGGCCGTTGTGCAGCGCGTTCGCCCACGGCAGGCACATGAAGCCCGCGATGGTGGGCGCGACGGCATTGACGATCGCCGCGCGCTGCGCGGGCGGCAGCGCTGCCCAGTTCGCAATGCGCTGCGCCAGCGCCGTACCAACGCGCAGTCCCGGATTGCTCAGCACCGCTCCGCAACCGACGCTGCCGTTGGGATTGCTGAAGACCGAGTCCAGCTCTTTGTCTTCCTGCGTGTAGCGCAGACCCAAGGTCAGATCGAGCGCATCGGTGGCATGCCAGGTGTTGTTGCTGAACAACGCCTTGCTCTTCGAGTTCTGGCGATGCCGGTCGAGCGCGCCCAAGCCAGTGAAGTTGGTGCCGAACGGCTGGCCGCTCACCTGCGAGAGGAACGCCGCCGGATTGGCCGCGTTGACCGTCAAGCCCATCGCGGCGAGCGAGCTGAACACTCGCGAGCCCACCAGCGTCGAAATGTAGGGCTCGTAGGCGGCGCCGATGCGATAGGAGTCGTTGCGGTCGAGGTCCTCGTCCGAATAGAACGCGCCCACCATCCAGTCCAGGTGCTCGGTGGAACCGGTCAGCCGGAATTCCTGGCTGAAGGTGTCGAACGCGGTCAGCGATTCGTCCTCGTCCGGATTGCGATACAGGATGTCGGCGCTGGTGAAGTCGAAATCCAGACCGTTGATCGCATCCCACTCGCGGTGAGCGGTGATCGACGTCAGCGTCGCGCCGCCGAACCACGGCGTGATCCAGTTGACCTCGCCCTGCACGCCCTTGTCCTTGATGTCCTGTGCGGTGCTGCGGTTGCTCCAGGTCTGGCGATCGAAGGGATCGGTGCCGGCGGGCGCGACGCCCTCATCGGTCGCCAGCGCATCGACGATGGCCGCGGTCGCACCGCGGACGATGGTCGCGGCCGCGCAGCAGTTCTCCTCGCGGCTGGTGAAGTCCGCCATCAGGACGATGTCGAGGTTTTCGGTCGGTTCCAGCAAGAGCTGGCCGCGCAGCGAATGGAAGTTCTGATCGCCGTCTTCCTTCTCCTGGCGCGGACCTGCGCCGGTGTGCACGTCCATGAAGCCGTCGCGCTTGCGCTTCACCGCGTAGATGCGCATCGCGGCGTTGTCGCCCAGCGCCGTGTTGAACGCACCGGCGGCACCGAGCGCGTTGTAATCGCCGAACGTGAGCTCGCCTTCGACGGCGGTTTCGTAGCTGGGTCGGCGGGTGATCACATTGATCACGCCGGCCGAGGTGTTCTTGCCGAAGACCGTGCCTTGCGGGCCCTTGAGGACTTCGATGCGCTCCAGCTCGCCCAGGTCGCCGAAGCCCACGCTGTTGCGCGGACGGTACACGCCGTCGATCACGACGCCGACCGAAGACTCCAGGCCGGCGTTGTCGCCCACCGTGCCGATGCCGCGGATACGCGCGGTGGTGATCGCCTCGTTCTGCGTGCTGGTCACGATCAGGCCCGGCACCAGGATCTGCATGTCCTTGATGTCGCGCACGCCGGTGTCGCGCATCAATTGTTCGGGTAAAGCCGTGAGCGAAATCGGCACGTCCTGCATGGTCTCTTCGCGCTTCTGCGCGGTGACTACCAGTTCGGACAGCGTCGTCGCCTTTTCCTCGTCATTGGCGCCGGAAGCTGGAGCCGCTTCCTGGGCCAAAGCCGGCGCGGCCAGCATCGATGCCATGGCCGCGGCTACGGCCAGCGACAGCAACTTCTTCTGAGTGTCGTTCGGACGCATTGCGCACCCCTCCGTCGAATGGGCCGATGCTGCGCGTCTAGGCAGCCAGCCCTCGCTACCGCGCCCCCCGCGCGGCTTCCCCTTGCCCCCACCGACGGACGGACTCGCAATCCGCCGGGCCGGCCGAACCTATCACGCTTTGCGACGCCGGTCATGAAACGGGCGGTCTATTCGTGCCCTGCCCGATGCCGGCCGCAGCTGTCATCATTGCGCGCATGGCGCACACCGGCGCCTGCAGATTTATGGACCCGCACGTTCCCATGCACGGCAACACCCCGGCTCCCACTCCCGAGCACACCCCGTTGATGAAGCAGTTCTTCGCCGCCAAGGCGGAGTACCCGGACGTGCTGCTATTTTTCCGCATGGGCGACTTCTACGAGCTGTTCTACGACGACGCCCGCAAGGCGGCGCGGCTGCTCGACATCACCCTGACCCAGCGCGGCAACTCCGCGGGCCAGCCGATTCCCATGGCCGGCGTGCCGCATCACGCCTACGAGGGCTACCTGGCCCGCCTGGTGGCCCTGGGCGAATCGGTGGCGATCTGCGAACAGATCGGCGACCCCGCGCTGGCGAAGGGGCTGGTCGAACGCAAGGTCGTCCGCGTGGTCACACCGGGCACCGTGACCGACGAGGCCCTGCTCAACGAGCGGCGCGACACGCTGCTGCTCGCGATCGCGCGCGGCAAGCACGGCTATGGCATCGCCTGGGCCGACCTCGCCGCTGGCCGCCTGCTCGCCAACGAAGTCGCCAGCGAGGACGCGCTGGAAGCCGAACTCGCCCGCCTGGAACCGGCCGAAACCCTGATCGCCGACGAGGAGGGCTGGCCCGCCTTCGTCGCCACCCGCAACGGCGCGCGACGCCGCGCGCCCTGGCTGTTCGACGCGGACAGCGGCCGCCGCCAGTTGCTGCGCTTCTTCGGCCTGCACGACCTCACCGGCTTCGGCATCGACGACAAGCCACAGGCGGTTGCGGCCGCCGCCGCGCTGTTGGGTTATGTCGAAGAGACGCAGAAGCAGCGCCTGCCCCACCTGACTTCCATCGCGGTCGAATCGGGCGACGGCGCCATCGCGATGAACGCCGCCACGCGTCGCCATCTCGAACTCGACAGCCGCATCGATGGCGACACCCGCACGACCCTGCTGGGCGTGCTCGATACCACCATCACGCCGATGGGCGGACGCCTGCTGCGGCGCTGGCTGCATCGTCCGCTGCGCGATCGCGGCACGCTGCGCCTGCGTCATCAGGCCGTCGCGACGCTTAGCGAATCCGGGGTCGCCGAACGCACGCGCGAGAGCTTCCGCGCGCTCGGCGATCTGGAACGCATCCTGTCCCGCATCGCACTGCGCTCCGCCCGCCCGCGCGATCTGTCCACGCTGCGCGACGGCCTCGCGCTGCTGCCGGCCGTGCGCGCGCAGTTGCAGCCGCTGGATTCGCCGCACCTGCGCGCGTTGTCCGACGAACTGGGCGAGCACGATGCGCACGCGCACCTGCTCGCATCCGCGATCGTCCCGCAGCCGCCGGTACTGGCGCGCGACGGCGGCATCTTCGCCGAGGGCTACGACACCGAACTGGACGAGCTGCGCACGCTGTCCACGAACGCCGACCAGTTCCTGATCGACCTGGAGGCGCGCGAACGCGCCGCGACGGGCATCGCCACGCTCAAGGTCGGCTACAACCGTGTGCACGGTTACTACATCGAGATCAGCAAAGGCCAGAGCGACAAGGCGCCGACGCACTATTCGCGGCGGCAGACGCTGACCGGCGCCGAGCGCTACATCACCGAAGAGCTGAAGCAGTTCGAAGACAAGGTCCTGTCGGCGCGCGAACGCGCCCTGGCCCGCGAACGCCTGCTCTACGAACAACTGCTGGATGCCTTGAACGAGCGCCTGGAGCCGCTCAAGCGCTGCGCCGCGGCGCTGTCGGAACTGGACGTGCTCGCCTGCTTCGCCGAGCGCGCGCAGACGCTCGACTGGTCGCAGCCCGAACTCGCCGAAGAAGCCGGCATCCGCATCGAGCGCGGCCGCCACCCGGTCGTCGAAGCGGTACGCAGCGAACCGTTCGAACCCAACGATCTCATCCTCGGCCAGCGGCTCTCCGCTCATGCTGAGGCTGTCGAAGTACGGATGCTGGTCATCACCGGCCCCAACATGGGCGGCAAATCGACCTACATGCGGCAGAACGCGCTGATCGTGCTGCTCGCGCACATCGGCAGCTTCGTGCCGGCCGCGCGCGCCGTGCTCGGCCCGATCGACCGCATCCTCACCCGCATCGGCGCCGGCGACGACTTGGCGCGGGGCCAGTCGACCTTCATGGTCGAGATGAGCGAGACCTCGTACATCCTCCACCATGCAACCGCGCAGTCGCTGGTGCTGATGGACGAGATCGGCCGCGGGACCTCGACTTACGACGGCCTGGCGCTGGCCGAAGCCTGCGCGCGGCATCTGGCCCACCACAACCGCGCGTACACGCTGTTCGCGACGCACTATTTCGAGCTGACCACGCTCGCCGAACCGGGCAGCGGCATCGCCAATGTGCACCTGGATGCGGTCGAGCACGGCGACGCGCTGGTCTTCATGCACGCGGTGAAGGACGGCCCCGCCGACCGCAGCTTCGGCCTGCAGGTCGCCGCACTCGCCGGCCTGCCCAAGTCGGTGGTCAAGCAGGCGCGCGGCCGGCTCAACGAACTGGAACAACAGAGCCGCGATGCGCCGAAGCCGGCGCTGACGCCGGTCGCCTTGGATCAGCCGCAGCAGTTCGGCCTGTTCGCACCGAACTCGGCCGCGCTGGATGCCCTCGCCGCGATCGATCCCGACGAGCTGACACCGAAGCAGGCCCTCGAAGCGCTGTACCGGTTGCGGCATCTGCTCTGAGCGGCGGCGACGTTCCGGCAATCGGCGCGCCGCCCAAATCGATAGCCCAGCGCTATCGATTTGGTTCGTACATTCAATTTCTCCTCTCGCTGGACGGCGCGTACCTTTGGGTTGTTGCTGCGGCGTCGGTAGCCACGGCTGACCACGCGCTGCAAAACACGCAAGGCACGCTTTCGCACGGGACTCGGCGGCAGCCAGCCGGATCCCGACTACGAGCACGCCATCTTCGCCACCCGCACGCCCTCCCCCACGGCGGCGTGCCCACGACAGAGGAGAGTCCCGTATGAACCTGGAATCGAAATGCCCGGTGATGAGTCACCGGAAGACGCGCAACAACTCCCACTGGTGGCCCGATCAACTCAACCTGGATGTGCTGCATCAGCACTCCGAACTGTCCGACCCGATGGTCGAAGGCTTCGACTACAAGACGGAGTTCAAGACACTCGATCTGGATGCCGTCATCAAGGATCTGCATGCGTTGATGACCGACTCGCAGGACTGGTGGCCCGCCGACTACGGCCATTACGGCCCCTTCTTCATCCGCATGGCCTGGCATGCCGCAGGCACGTATCGCATTTTCGACGGACGTGGCGGCGCGCGCTCCGGCGAGCAACGCTTCGCACCGCTCAACAGCTGGCCGGACAACGGCAATCTCGACAAGGCACGCCGCCTGCTGTGGCCGGTCAAGCAGAAGTACGGACGCAAGCTGTCGTGGGCCGATTTGTTGATCCTCGCCGGCAACGTCGCGCTGGATTCGATGGGCTTCAAGACCTTCGGCTTCGGCGGCGGCCGCGAGGACGTGTGGGAACCGCAACCGATCGACTGGGGCCCGGAATCCACCTGGCTCGGCGACGAGCGTTACAGCGGCGAGCGCGAACTCGCCAATCCGTTCGGCGCGGTGCAGATGGGCCTGATCTACGTGAACCCGCAAGGACCGAATGGGAATCCGGATCCTGTCGCCTCCGGCCGTGACGTCCGCGAAACCTTCGCCCGCATGGCGATGAACGACTACGAGACCGTCGCCCTGGTCGCCGGCGGCCACACCTTCGGCAAGGCGCATGGCGCGGGGCCGGAGTCGCACCTCGGCCGCGAACCGGAAGGCGCGAACATCGAAGAACTCGGCCTGGGCTGGAAGAGCACCTACGAGAGCGGTATCGGTGCGCACGCGATCACCAGCGGTATCGAAGGCGCATGGACGGCGACGCCGATCCAGTGGGACATGTCGTATTTCGAAACGCTGTTCGGTAACGAATGGGAGCTGACGAAGAGCCCCGCGGGCGCGCACCAGTGGAAGCCCAAGGGCGACGCCAACACCAACGTGCCCGACGCGCACATCCCCGGCAAGAAACACCAGCCGATGATGACCACCGCCGACCTCGCGATGCGCCTGGATCCGGCGTACGAAAAAATCTCGCGGCATTTCATGGCGAACCCGGCCGAATTCGCCGACGCGTTCGCGCGCGCGTGGTTCAAGCTCACCCATCGCGACATGGGCCCGAAGATCCGCTATCTCGGCAAGCTGGTGCCGAAGGAAAACCTGATCTGGCAGGACCCCATTCCCGCCGTCGATCACCCGCTGGTCAACGCCGCCGACATCGCAGCGCTGAAGAAGAAGGTGCTCGATTCCGGCCTGCCGGTCGCGCAACTGGTCAAGACGGCCTGGGCCTCGGCCTCCACGTTCCGCGGTACCGACCTGCGCGGCGGCGCCAACGGCGCACGCATCCGCCTGGAACCGCAGCGGAACTATGAAGCCAACGAGCCGGCGGAACTGGACAAGGTGCTGTCCACGCTCGAATCGATCCAGCGCGACTTCAACGCCGCGCAGAGCGGCGGCAAGAAGATCTCGCTCGCCGACCTGATCGTGCTGGCCGGCAGCGCGGCAGTCGAAGCGGCGGCGAAGAAGGCTGGTCATGACGTCACCGTGCCGTTTACCCCGGGGCGCATGGATGCCACGCCAGCGCAGACGGACGTCGACTCGTTCCTCGTGCTCGAACCGGCGGCCGACGGATTCCGCAACTACATCCGTAAGGGTGCGGAAAAACTCGCCGCGACCGCGCTCATCGATCGCGCGAGCCTGCTGACGCTCACCGCGCCGGAGATGGCGGTGCTCGTCGGCGGCCTGCGTGCCATCGGTGCCAACACGGGCAACACGCGACACGGCGTGTTTACCCAGCGTCCGGGCGCACTCACGCCGGATTTCTTCGTGAACCTGCTCGACATGCGGACCGCATGGAGCCCCTCGGAATCCGAGCCTGGCGTCTTCGAAGGCCGCGACCGCAAGACCGGAGCAGTGCGCTGGACCGCGACGATGGCCGATCTGATCTTCGGCTCGAACGCGCAGCTGCGCGCACTGGCCGAAGTGCATGCCGCCAGCGATGGCGAAGCGGACTTCGTGAGGGATTTCGTGAAGGCGTGGACCAAGGTGATGAACCTGGACCGTTTCGACCTGGAATACGCGGCGTAACGGCCGCAACCCGCACCGACGATGCGACGACGCCCGGCCCCGCCGGGCGTCGTTTTTTTGTCAAATTCGCGTGCTTCGAATAGGACTAGGATGGCGTTTCATCCCCCGACCGACCCAAGCGAGGCAACCCCATGAGCGCATCGCTCAGCAACGACCTGATGTCGCAGCTTCAAGGCGCTCCCTTGCAGCAGATCGGCGAGCAACTCGGACTGTCCCCCACGCAAACGCAGGATGCCGTCGGCGCCGCGCTACCGCTGCTGCTCGGTGCATTGGGCCGCAACACCGGCCAAGCGCAAGGTGCCGAAGCCTTGTTCGGTGCGCTGCAACGCGATCATGCCGGCCTCGATCTTGGCAGCGTGCTGGGTTCGGTCCTCGGTGGTGGCGGCCAGGGCGCGCAGATACTCGGACACGTCTTCGGCAATCAACAGAACAACGCCACACAGGGACTGGGCGCCGCCACGGGCCTGGGCGGTTCGCAGGCGAGCTCGCTGCTGAAGCTGCTCGCGCCGATCGTGCTTGCGTACCTCTCGCGCCGCCTGCTGTCGCAGGGCAACGCCACGCCGCAGGCGTTGGGCCAGGTATTGGGCCAGGAACACCAGGAGATCCGTCAGCAAGGCGGCCTGGGCGGCGGTCTGTTGGGTGCCGTGTTGGATCGCGACGGCGACGGCGATGCGGACTTCTCGGATCTGATCGGGCTGGCCGGATCAGTGCTGGGCGGACGACGCTGAGCATCGACTGGCGAACTAGGTCGCGTCGATATCGCCCAGCGCGCGGATGAGCCTGCGGGCGCGTTTGTCGGGTTTGGTTTCCGGGGCGCGGTAACCAGCGCGCTCGGCGGAACGTTGCGCGCGTTCGCTTTCGCGGCGCGCTCGCGAGGCTTCGCTCTCGGAATACAGTCCCTGCGCCACGCTCGCGGGGCCGCGCATGGCGCTCAGCCCGCGGACTTCGACCTCGAAGGTTTCCTCGCCGCGTGCGATCTTCACGGCATCGCCGACGCGCACGGCGCGCGACGGCTTGGCGCGCTGTCCGCCGATCTCGATCTTTCCGGTTTCGATCGCCTGCTTCGCGAGCGCGCGGGTCTTGAAGAAACGCGCGGCCCACAACCACAAGTCGAGACGCACGCTGGCGCTGGCTTCGTCTGAAACGTTTTCTGAAATCTTCATCGCGGGCAGGATTATCGCGCCATGACGAGGTCTAGATCGATACGCCGACTTCACGCAGGCGTTGCCGCAGGCGAGTGAGGTGGCTGCCCGGCCAGTAGATCTGCCCGCATTCCTTGCAGCGGCTGAGTCGATAGCAGTCGTCAGCGCCGATCATCGCTTCCGGTGCCAGCGATTCGACCTTCCCATTGCAGCGCGCGCAGCGGGTAAACGGCGCGATCAGCGCATCGAGCTGAAAGCGGTCGCACACCTCGCGCAACTGCCGGCGTGGATCGGTCGCGTGGATAAAAGCGCCATGGGTAAGTGCCGCGCGCTTGAGCAGACCCGTATCGCGACTGAGCAGGATGCGCCGCTGCGTCTGCGAGATAGCGAGCAATTCCTCGTCGCCGTAGTCGTTGCGGTACAGCGTGTCGAATCCGAGCAAGCGCAGATAGGACGCAAGGCGCCCCAGGTGCACGTCGAGCACGAAGCGCGGTTCGCGCAGCGGCGCCGGCCGCAGACGCGTCGCCGCACCCAGGTCGAAGCATTCGAACATGGGATATACGGCGACGCGCTCGCCGCCGCGCAGCCGGTGATGAAAGCCCACGGGTTCGCCGTCCACCAGGATCAGATCGACCTCGGTATGCGGCACGCCCAGCGCCTCGATCCGATCCTTCACCGCCGGCGTGCCGTCGAACGCATGCATGAAGCTGCGCTTGCGGCGCTCGGGCGCAAGAAAATCGCCGAGCTCCTCGTAGAAGCGGAATTCGCAGTGGCGCAGCACGGCTGCCCTCGCCTGTCTGTCGGCGATGCGCGCAGCGTACTCCGAAGGTCGATGCGCGCGCGTATGCGAGTGCGCAAAAACAACATGCCCGAAAAAACAAAACGGCCGCCTCGAGGGCGGCCGTCGCGGCGCATGCACCCGTGGGTGCCGCGCCAGGTAGTGCGTTGGAATTACTCGGCCTTGGCCTTCTTGGCGTAGGCGGCGAGATCTTCCTTGATGCGGGCCTTCTTGCCTTCCAGGCCACGCAGGTAGTACAGCTTGCCGGCGCGGACCTTACCGCGGCGCTTCACTTCGACCGAGTCGATGATCGCGCTGTGGGTCTGGAAGACGCGCTCGACGCCGTAGCCGTGCGAGATCTTGCGAACGGTGAACGAGGAATTCAGGCCGGCGTTCTTGGTGCCGATCACCACGCCTTCGTAGGCCTGGACGCGTTCGCGGTTGCCTTCCTTCACCTTCACGTTGACGACAATGGTGTCGCCGGGGCCGAAGTCCGGCAGCTTGCGCTGGATCTGTTCGGCTTCGAAATTCTGCAGGAGCGTATGGATCGACGGCTTGTTCATGGCTATGGCCTGTTGGTGTAGTTGTAGCGCGAGTGCACGTGGACCCGCGTCTGGCATCGGTGGAGCGAGCCGCGCATTCTAGCGGAGTTTTTCCTTGCGCGGCAAATGGTTATGGCCCGGAACGGGGGGTGTCGCCAACGTGGCGGGCCTTCCTGTCGGCCCGATCTGGTAGCTAGCCAGGGACATACGCCCTAACCGTCGAAATCGTCGCCAACCTCGGCGAAGCGGGCCCTATATTCGTCCAAAAGGCGATGATCGGCCTTGGACAGTGTGGATTCGTCCAGTAGGTCCGGCCGGCGCTGCCAGGTCCGGCCCAGGGCTTCCCGCCGTCGCCAGCGCGCGATGTCCGCGTGGTTGCCCGAGAGCAGGACGTCCGGAACCCGGCCCAGCGCGTGCTCGACCGGCCGGGTGTAATGCGGGCAATCCAGCAGGCCGCCTTCGAAGCTGTCCTGCTCGGCCGACTCGGCGTCGCTCAGGGCGCCTTCCTGCAGCCGGGCCACGGTGTCGATCACCACGGCCGCCGCCAGCTCGCCGCCGGACAGCACGTAATCGCCGATCGACAGCTCTTCGTCCACTTCTGCTTCGATCAGACGCTCGTCGATGCCTTCGTAGCGGCCGCACAGCAGGATCACCCGCTCGCGCGCCGCCAGCTCACGCGCCTTGGCCTGGGTCAGCGGCGCGCCCTGCGGGCTGAGATAGATCACGCGGGCGGGCGCGGGATCCGCAGCTCTCGCGGCTTCGATCGCGGCGCGCAGCGGATCGATCAACATGACCATCCCCGGCCCGCCGCCGAACGGGCGGTCGTCTACGCGACGGTAATTGCCTTCCGCGTAATCGCGGGGATTCCAGGCATGAAGCGAGACGAGCCCGCGCTCTCCGGCGCGCCCGGTCACGCCGAACGCGGTGCACTGGGCGATGAAATCGGGAAACAAGCTGATGACGTCGATGCGCATGGCGATCCTGGATGAGCTGCGACGGTTGGCGCGGCGGCCACTTACGAAAAGCCGGGCCCTTGCCCAGACCTTCAGGGAATTCTAGAACTCGGGATCCCAGTCCACCGTGACCACGCCGGCTTCGAAATCCACGCCGGTGACGTACTGCGGCTGGACGAACGGGATCATGCGCTCGCGCTCGCCGTGCGCGACCAGCACATCGTTGGCGCCCGTGGAAAACAAGTGCGAGACGGTACCGAAATCGGTGCCATCGACGTTCACGACGCGCAGCCCCTCCAGGTCCACCCAGTAGAACTCGCCCGGCTTCGGCGGCGGCAAGGCGGATCGGGGGACGTAGATCTCGGTGCCGCGCATCGCCTCGATGGCGTCGCGGTCGGTGACGTCGGGAAAGTGGGCGACGATGTGCTTGCCGCTTTCCTTGCCGCGCACGCCGCGCAGCTCGCGCTCGTTGCCCTGCGGGTCGCGCAGGATCCAGGGCTGGTAGCGGAAGATGGCGCTGCGCGGCTCGGTCCAGGACTCGAGTTTCGCCTCGCCCCGAACGCCAAAGGCGCCGGTCACCCTGCCCAGCAGGATGCGGCGCCCTTGATCGTTGCTCATGCGGATTGCGGAATCAGCCGCGCGGCGAAGCGCGCGGCCAGCAATCAGGCAGCGGCCTTGGCCGCTTCCTTGTAGAGGACGGCGACCTTGTCGGTCAGCTGCGCACCCTTCGACACCCAGTGCTTGATGCGCTCCAGGTCGAGTTCGACGCGCTTTTCAGCGCCCTGCGCCACCGGGTTGTAGAAACCCACGCGCTCGATGTTGCGACCGTCGCGGGCGCTGCGGCTGTCGGTGACGATGATGTGGTAGAAGGGGCGCTTCTTCGCGCCGCCACGGGTGAGGCGGATCTTGACCATTGCTTTCTCGTGTTGCCCAGCTGCCGGAATGGCAGGGTAAGCGCGGGATTGTAAGCTATTGATTCGGCCGAGGAAACTGCGCCGCCCCAAAAATTGGCGTCCAGAGGGCCATCCGCGCCGCCGAGCGCCCAAAAAACCGGCGTCCGGCGCTTTTCGGCCGCATCGGAGCCGCGGAGCGCCCCGGTCAACCGGCCAGCGCGAACCGATCCGCCCGAGCCACGGCTTCGGCATCCTGGGCCACGTCGCCCGGCCGGTTGCCGTACCCGGTCAGCATGCCCCGCCACTCCATGCCCATGTAACCGGCGGTGAGTTCCAGCATTCGCGCGAAGGGCTCGGCCGCGCTGAAGTCCTCGTCGCTGACCACGCAGACGGCGTGCAGGCGCTTGCCCGCCATCTGCTGCTTGAAATCCAGCCCGGGCACGCGCAGCCACGCGCTCCAGTAGTCGAAGTACAGCTTCACGCTGGCGGGCACGCTGTACCAATACAGCGGCGCGGCAATGACGATGTCGGAGGCGTCCAGGGTCGCTTCGGCGAGCACCCTTTCATTCCCTTGCGGCGGCGGGTAGATGCCGACGGAATGGCGGATGTCGCGAAACGCCGGCAGCGGATATTCGTCGAGATGCAGGGTGCGATGGCTCGCCGATGCCGGCAGCGCCGCGGCCATGCGCTGAGCGAGGAACTGGGCATTGCCGCCTTCGCGAGCGCTGCCGAGCAGGAACAAGACGTTGTGATTGGAAGCGGACATGACGTACTCGCCGCGAGGAGACGCCCGAACTCTAGGGCAAACCCCGCGGCGCGCCGCCGTTGGCGACGGCACACATCATTCCACTGCGTCATTCCACCCTTGGAATGGCGCGCATCCGATCAGCGGAACGGCATTCCGCCGCGGCCGCCCATCATGCCCTTCATGCCGCGCATGAGGCCCTTCATGCCACCGCCGGAAAGCTTGCTCATCATCTTTTCCATCTGCTGATACTGCTTCATCAGCTTGTTCACGTCGGCCGGCGTGGTGCCGGAACCGCGCGCGATGCGGGCGCGGCGCGAACCATTGAGCAGATCCGGATTGCGGCGCTCCTTCGGCGTCATCGAATTGATGATCGCGACCATGCGCGGCACTTCCTTGCCGGTGACCTGGCTCTTCACGTTGTCGGGGACCTGGCCCATGCCCGGCAGCTTGTCCATCAGGCCATGGATGCCGCCCATGTTCTGCATCTGTTCGAGCTGATCGCGCAGATCGTTGAGGTTGAAGCGCTTGCCCTTGGCGACCTTCTCCGCCAGCTTCTGCGCCTTGTCCTTGTCGACCTGCTGCTCGACCTGCTCGACCAGCGACAGCACGTCGCCCATGTCGAGGATGCGGCTGGCGATACGGTCCGGATGGAACACGTCGAGGCCGTCGGGCTTCTCGCCCACGCCGATGAACTTGATCGGGCGATGGGTGATGTAACGCACCGACAGCGCCGCACCGCCGCGCGCGTCGCCGTCGGTCTTGGTCAGCACCACGCCGGTGAGCGGCAGCGCTTCGGCGAAGTGCTTGGCGGTGACTGCGGCGTCCTGACCGGTCATCGAGTCGACCACGAACAGCGTCTCGACCGGATTGACCGCGCTGTGCAGCGCCTTGATCTCGGCCATCATCGCTTCGTCGATGCTGGTGCGGCCCGCGGTATCGACGATCAGCACGTCGGCGTAGGTCTTGCGCGCTTCGTCGATCGCGGCCTTCACGATCGCTTCGGGCTTCTGCGACGCCTCCGACGGGAAGAACAGCACGTCGACCTGCTGCGCCAGCGTCTTCAGCTGTTCGATCGCGGCCGGACGATAGACGTCGGCCGACACCACCATCACCTTCTTCTTGCGCTTTTCCTTGAGGTGCTTGGCAAGCTTGGCGACCGTCGTGGTCTTGCCCGCGCCCTGCAGGCCGGCCATCAGGATCACGGCGGGAGCGGGCACGTTGAGGTTGAGGTCGCTCGCGGTCGAGCCCATCACCGCGCTGAGCTCGTCGCGCACGACCTTGATCAGGGCCTGGCCCGGCGTCAGCGACTTCAGCACTTCCTGGCCGACCGCGCGCACCTTGATGCGCTCGATCAGGGCCTGCACCACCGGCAGGGCGACGTCGGCTTCGAGCAGGGCGATGCGGACTTCGCGGGTCGCCTCGCGGATGTTCTCTTCGGTCAGGCGGCCGCGGCCGCGCAGGCGGTCGATGGTGCCGGACAGACGCTGGGTGAGGGACTCGAACATGCGGGAAGCCTGCGGGCGATCGATCGAAAGCGGGCGCGAATTATACGGGCTGCGGGTGCGTGCCTGGAGCGCGGGTTCAGGGCACGCTCGCCGGCAGCGGCCGTATGCGACACTGCGTCGATGACAATCGTTCTCATCGCCGTCCTTTTCTATCTGCTCGCCGCCGGGCTGCTGGTCGCGCAGCTGCGACGGGAACACAAGCGCGGCCTGCGCTGGCTGCTTCCGGCCGTGGTCGCCGTCGTGCTGCACCTGACCACGCATGCATTGGCGTGGCGCGGCGCCGGTGGCGCCGACCTGCACTTCTTCTCGGCGCTGTCGCTGGTCGCCATGGGCATGGCGGCGATGACGACGCTGTACGGCGCCAGCGGCCGGATGGCGGCCCTGGGCGTGGTGGTCTTCCCGATTGCCGCGATCACCCTGGCCGCGTACGCCGGCTATGGGCATGTGACCGCCGAAGCGCTCGACTGGCGCCTGCAACTGCATGCCTGGTGCGCGCTGCTCGCCTACGCCACGCTGGCGATCGCCGCTCTCCTGGCCATCACCCTGTGGCTGCAGGAACGTGCCCTGCGCCGTCGTGAATTCCACGGCTGGCTGCGTGCGCTGCCGCCGCTGGTGGAATTGGAAAGCCTGCTGTTCCGCACGATTGCGGTGGGTTTCATCCTGTTGACCGCCACCCTGCTGACCGGCGTGCTGTTCGTGGAGAACCTGTTCGCCCAGCACCTGGTCCACAAGACGGTGCTCAGTGTCCTTTCCTGGCTACTGTTCGGGGCACTGCTGCTGGGCCGTTGGCGCCGCGGCTGGCGCGGGGCGACCGCCGTGCGCTGGACGCTGACCGCCATGGGCATGCTCGTCCTGGCCTTCTTCGGCAGCAAGTTCGTGCTGGAGCTGATGCTCGGCCGCTCCTGAGCCGCCCAAGCCCGCCTTTCGCGCCTGAATAGGGCCTAGACCGCCATATTGCACGAGCAATATTTGCATTGACAAATATTGCACTGGTGAGCATATTTGCACGCCATGAACACCCCCACCCCCTCCACGGCTGCCTGCAGCGGCTCGACCCTGGGTCTGCTGTTGCGGGAAATCCGCGCCGGCTTCTGGACCCAGATCGAAGCCGAACTGCTCGCCGCGGGGCATGACCTCAACTTCAGCCAATACATCACCCTGAAGCATCTGGCCGAAGGCACCGCCAGCGTCACCGACCTGGCCAACGTGGCCCAGTTGAATCCGGGCGCCATGACCCGCCTGCTCGACAAGCTCGAGCACCGCGGCATCGTCGCCCGCGTCGCCGACCCCACCGATCGCCGCGCACTGCGCATCCACCTGACCGAAGCCGGCACGGCGATCTGGAACGACGTCAATCATTGCGGCCAGCGCGTGCGCGAGCGCGCCATGTACGGGATGAGCGAAGCCGACCGCAACACCCTCACGCGCCTGCTCGCCCAGGTGCGGGACAACCTTTCGACTCCGGAACGCTGATATGCCTTTCGCTTCTCTTCGCCCACTGCATAAGCCATTGGCCGTCGCACTGTCGCTGCTGGTCGCCGCGTGCGCGAGCACGCATGGCCTGGAACCGCAGGGCAAGTTGCTGGACGCCGACACGCTGACGGCATCGCGCAGTCTCGCCGGCTCCACCGACGCCGGTTTCCCCCAGCAGGATTGGTGGACGGCCTTGGGTGACCCGCAACTGGATGCGCTGATCCAGGAAGCGCTGGCCGGTACGCCTTCGCTCGACGCTGCCGACGCGCGCGTCCGCCAGGCCGTTGCGCAGGCAGGCCTGGCCGAAGCCGCCGGCAAGCCCACCCTGGGCGCAACCGCTCAATATTCCGGTGTGCAGATTCCGGAAACGGTCGCTCCGCCGCCGATCGGCGGCGATTACATCGGCGTTACGTTGCTGGGTCTGCAGTTCAAATACAGCCCCGATATCTGGGGCGGTCATCGTGCGCGCACGCAGGCCGCGCTGGGCCAGGCACGCGCGGCCGAGGTGGAAGCGCAAGCCGCGCGGCTCACTCTGTCGTCGAATATCGCCCGCGCCTATGTCGCGCTCGCACAGGCGCACGAAGCCGCCGATATCGCCAAGGCCGACGGGCAGCGCGCTTCGCATCTGCTCGAACTCGGTCGCCAGCGCGTCAAGGCCGGCCTCGACAATCAATTGCAGATCCGCAATGCGGAAACGACGGTAGCAAGCGCGCAGCAGCAGGAGCAGGCCGCGCAGCAGCAGATCGATGCCGCGCGCAACGCGATCGCGGCGCTGCTGGGCAAAGGCCCGGACCGTGGTCTCGACATTGCCCGTCCCTCACTGCTGGGGGTACCGGTACCGCAGATCCCGGGCGTGGTCCCAAGCGAGCTGCTGGGGCATCGTCCCGACGTCGTCGCCGCGCGTTGGCGCGTGGAATCCGCGCGTCATGGCATCAAGGCGAGCAAGGCCGAGTTCTATCCGACCGTGAACCTCAGTGCGCTGGTCGGCGTCGCCGCCGGCAACCTCTCGGACCTGTTCTCCAGCGACGCATTGTTGGCACAGGGCGGACCGGCGATCAGCATGCCGATCTTCGACGGCGGCCGGCTGCGCAACAACCTCGCCAAGAGCGACGCCGAATACGACCTGGCCGTAGCCAATTACAACCAGAGCCTGATCGGCGCGCTGCGCGAAGTCGCCGATGCGCTGCAGGCTTCGCGTTCGCTCGATGCGCAACTGGTTTCCGCGCAACGTGCGCACGACGCCGCGCAGTCGGCGTGGGAGCTGGCCACCGCGCGCTACAAGGCCGGGCTCGGCACGCAACTCGACGTGCTCAGTGCGCAGCGGCCACTGCTGCAGATCGACCAGCAGATCGCGGCCTTGCGCGCGCAACGCGTGAGTGCCGCCATCGACCTGGATCGCGCGCTCGGCGGCGGCCTCGCATTCGCCGCTCCTTCCTCCGACACCCAAGACACCAACGACCTCTCCAAGGCCTCCACGCCATGACCACCGAAATCAATCCCAATGCCGCCACCGCGGCGCAGCCGCCGAAGAGCAAGCGCAAGCGGGCACTGATCATCCTGGCAACCTTGGTCGTCATCGGCGCGATTGCCTGGATCCTGTGGCACCTGCTGGTCGGGCGCTGGCACGAGAGCACTGACGATGCGTACGTGCAAGGCAACGTCGTCGCGATCACGCCGCAGACCGCCGGCACGGTGGTGAGCATCGGCGCGGACGACGGCATGAAGGTCGATGCCGGCCAGGTGCTGGTGCAGCTCGACCCTAACGATGCCCGCGTCGCCTATGAGCAAGCCGTCGCCAACCTCGCCAACACCGTGCGCCAGGTGCGCGGCCTCTACAGCGCCGTGGAAGCTGGCCAGGCCGACATCTCCGCGCGTCGCGTCGCCGTGGAAAAGGCCAGCGCCGATGTGAAACGTCGCGAAGGCCTGGTCGCCAGCGGCGCCGTCTCCGCCGAAGAACTCGCCCACGCCCGCGACGAACTCGCCGCCGCGCAGGCAGCGCTGTCGTCCGCGAACGAAAACCTGTCGCGCAACCGCGCGCTCGTCGACGCCACCACCGTCATCGACCAGCCGCAGGTGAAGGCCGCCGCCGCGCAGCTGCGCCAGGCCTACCTCAACAACCAGCGCACCGCGATCGTCGCGCCGGTGTCCGGCTACGTCGCCAAGCGCAGCGTGCAGCTGGGCCAGCGCGTGCAGCCCGGCACCACGCTGATGACGGTGATTCCGCTCGAACAGGCGTGGGTCGAAGCCAACTTCAAGGAAACCCAGCTGGCGAAGATGCGCATCGGCCAGCCGGTGCAGCTGCACGCGGACCTCTACGGCGACGACGTCGAATTCGACGGCAAGCTGAGCAGCCTGGGTCTGGGCACCGGCAGCGCCTTCGCGCTGTTGCCGGCGCAGAACGCCAGTGGCAACTGGATCAAGATCGTGCAGCGCGTGCCGGTGCGGATTGAGCTGGATCGCAAGCAGTTGGCGGAACACCCGCTGCGCATCGGCCTGAGCATGCACGCCGACGTGTCGCTGCGCGACCAGAGCGGCGTCGTGCTCGCCGCGGCACCGCAGAACAAGGCGTTGTTGACCACCGATGCCTATGCGAAGCAGCTGGCGGATGCCGATGCACTGATTCAGAAGATCGTCCGCGAGAACCTGTCGCGCGGCCGCGGCTGATCGCGAGCACCCTGCATGTCATCCCCCAATCCCAGCAACGGCTTCCGCCCGCCGAACATCGCGCTGACGACGCTCGGCCTGGCGCTCGCGTCGTTCATGCAGGTGCTGGACCTGACGATCGCGAACGTGTCGCTGCCGACCATCTCCGGCAATCTCGGCGGCAGCGCCAATCAGGCGACCTGGGTCATCACGTCCTTCGCCGTCAGCAACGCGATCGCGCTGCCGCTGACCGGCTGGCTCACCCGTCACTTCGGCGAACGCCGTTTGTTCGTCTGGGCGACCTTCCTGTTCGTCATCGCATCCCTGCTGTGCGGCTTGGCCAACAGCATGGGCCTGTTGGTCGCGGCGCGTGCGCTGCAGGGCTTCGTCGCCGGCCCGATGTATCCGATCACGCAGGCGCTGCTGATCTCGATCTATCCACCACACAAACGCGGCCAGGCGATCGCGTTGCTGGCGATGGTGACCGTGGTCGCGCCGATCGCGGGACCGATCCTCGGCGGCTGGATCACCGACAACTACAGTTGGGAGTGGATCTTCTTCATCAACGTGCCCATCGGCCTGTTCGCCAGCACCGTGGTAGGCGCGCAGCTACGCGGCCGCCCCGAGCGGCTGGAGAAGCCGAAGATGGATTATGTCGGCCTGATCACCCTGGTGATCGGTGTGGGCGCGCTGCAGGTGCTGCTCGACCTGGGCAACGACGAGGACTGGTTCCGCTCGCAGCTGATCGTGTGGCTGGCGATCATTTCGGTGATTTCGCTGGCGGTCTTCGTGATCTGGGAGATGACCGACAAGGACCCGATCGTCAATCTGCGCCTGTTCCGCCATCGCAACTTCAGCGCAGGCACGGCGGCGATGGTGGTCGCCTACGCGGCGTTCTTCAGCGTCGGCATCCTGGTGCCCTTGTGGCTGCAGCGCAATCTGGGCTTTACCGCGATATGGGCGGGTTTCGCGACCGCACCGATCGGCATCCTGCCGGTGATACTCACGCCGTTCGTGGGCCGCTACGCGCACAAGTTCGACTTGCGCATGCTGGCGACCCTCGCGTTCATCGCGATGTCGGCGACTAGCTTCATGCGCTCCGGATTCAACCTGGACGTGGATTTCCGCCACATCGCGCTGGTGCAGTTGTTCCAGGGCTTCGGCGTCGCGCTGTTCTTCATGCCGGTGCTGCAGATCCTGCTGTCGGACCTGCAGCCGCACGAGATCGCCGCGGGCTCGGGCCTGGCCACCTTCATGCGTACGCTCGGCGGCAGTTTCGCCGCATCGCTGACCACCTACGCCTGGACCGAGCGCGGCGCGGTGCATCACGCACATCTGACCGAGAAGCTCGCGGCGACCGATCCCGGCGTGATCGACACGGTCACGCAATTGGGCCGCGGCGATTTGCAGCGCGGAGCGTTCGTGCTCGAGCGGATGATTTCGAACCAGGCCGCGCAGATCGGCTTCAATGAGATCTTCCACCTGCTCGGCATCGTGTTCCTGATCGTGATCGCCTTCGTCTGGGTGGCGAAGCCGCCGTTCGTCGCGAAGGCCGGTCCCGAAGCCGCGGGCGGGCACTAACCGCGAATGTGCCGGCCCGGGCACCCTCGGGCCGGCCCTCGGGGCGCGTCGCGCGCTATCGCGCTATAAGGGGCTCTGGCCTGCCGGGACCGCCCCGATGCCCCACTACGTCGTCACCTTGTCGTGCCCGGATCGCCCAGGGATCGTCAACGCCGTGACGGGCCGGCTGCTACACCACGGCGGCAACATCCTCGACTCGCAGCAGTACAACGATCTGGCGACGGATCGCTTCTTCATGCGCACGGTGTTCGCGGCCGACGCATCGCTGGACGAACTGCAAGGCAGCTTCGGCGAGCTAACGCACGGATTCGCGATGGATTGGTCCTTGCGCGACCGCGCACAACCACGCCGGGTGATGCTGCTCGCCTCGCGCTTCGACCATTGCCTGGCGGACCTGCTCTACCGCTGGCGCATCGGCGAGCTGCCGATGCAGATCACCGCCGTCGCCTCGAATCATCCACGCGAGAGCTTCCGGCACATCGGCTTCGATGGGCTCGACTTCCATCACCTGCCCGTCGTCAAGGAACGCAAGCACGAGCAGGAAGCGGCGCTGTGGTCATTGATCGAAAGCACGCAAACCGAAATGGTGGTGCTGGCGCGCTACATGCAGGTGCTGTCCGATGCGATGGCGGCGAAGCTGGCGGGACGCTGCATCAATATCCATCACTCGTTCCTGCCCGGCTTCAAGGGCGCGCGCCCCTATCACCAGGCGCACGAGCGCGGGGTCAAACTGATCGGCGCCACCGCGCATTTCGTCACCGCGGATCTGGACGAAGGCCCGATCATCGAACAGGACACGCAGCGCGTCGGTCACCACGACACGCCCGAGGACATGATCCGCATCGGCCGCGACATCGAGCGCCGCGTACTCGCGCAGGCACTGCGCTACTGGCTGGACGACCGCATCCTGCTCAACGGCCACCGCACCGTGGTGTTCGCGCTTTAGACGCCGGCGTCTAGCGCATCGGCCAGGCGCTCCACGGCGATCACTTCCATCTCGCCGACGCGGCCGCCGCGCGGCGCATTCGCCTTGGGCACGATGGCGCGCTTGAAACCGTGCGTGGCCGCTTCCTTCAAACGTTCCTCGCCGTTGGGCACCGGGCGGATTTCGCCGGAGAGACCGACCTCGCCGAAGGCAATGGTCTGCTCCGGCAGCGGACGATCGCGCAGCGACGACAGCACGGCCATGAGTACCGGCAGGTCGACGGCGGTTTCCTGCACGCGGATGCCACCGACCACATTGACGAACACGTCCTGATCGCCGACGGCGATGCCGCCATGACGATGCAGCACGGCCAGCAGCATCGCCATGCGATTGCCTTCCATGCCGACGGCGACGCGGCGGGGATTCGACAGCGGCGATGCATCCACCAGCGCCTGCACTTCCACCAGCAGCGGCCGCGTGCCCTCGCGCGTGACCATCACGCAGCTGCCGGGTTGCGGCGCGCTGTTGCCGGACAGGAAGATCGCGGAAGGATTGGGCACTTCGCGCAGGCCCTTATCGCCCATCGCGAAGACGCCGAGCTCGTTGACTGCGCCGAAGCGGTTCTTGAATGCACGCAGCACGCGGAAGCGGCTGCCGCTCTCGCCTTCGAAATACAGCACAGCGTCGACCATGTGTTCGAGCACGCGCGGACCGGCGATGCCGCCTTCCTTGGTCACATGGCCGACCAGGAACACCGCCGTTCCGGTTTCCTTGGCGAAGCGCACCAGCCGCGCCGCCGATTCGCGCACCTGGCTCACCGAACCCGGCGCGGCGCTCAGCGATTCGGTCCACAGCGTCTGCACCGAGTCGGCGACGATCAGCTGCGGACGCATCGCGGCGGCGTGTTCGAGGATGCGCTCCACGCAGGTCTCGGCGAGCGCGTGCACGCCGTCCAGCGGCAGTCCCAGCCGCGCGCCGCGACCAGCCACCTGCGCGAGCGACTCTTCGCCAGTGACGTACAGCCCGGGCATGCTCGGCGCCAGTTTGGTCACCGCCTGCAGCAGCAATGTGGACTTGCCGATGCCCGGATCGCCACCGACCAGGACCACGGAACCGTGCACCAGCCCACCGCCGAGCACGCGGTCGAGCTCGCCGATGCCGGTGGAAGCGCGGCTGTCCTCGTGATGGCGAACGTCCTTCAAGGCCGTGACCTTGGGCGTATCGGCGGCACCGGCCCAACTGCTGCGGCGCGACGCGGCCACACCCTTTGCGGCCGATGCGGATTCGAGCACGACTTCGCTCAGCGTGTTCCAAGCGCCGCACTCGCCGCACTGGCCCTGCCACTTGCTGAATTCGGCGCCGCAGTCGTTGCAGACATAGGCGGTCTTGCGGGTGGCGGTCTTGGCCATGTGCGCGAATGCTGCGGAGATGCTCGGCACTGTACCGGGCGCCAGTCTCCGAAGGCGAGACGGAAGTTGCAGCCGAGTCGGCGCGGGCCTGGGTCGTACCAGGACCGATGAGGCTTCAGATCACGCCAACGGCGGTTCGGCCGCCGCCAGGAGCCAGCCGACCGCGACGCCGGTCAGACCGCCCACTACGGTGCCGTCGACAAAAGGCGCCCCATGGAAGTACGAAATCGCCGCACCAATGCCTGAACCAGCGAACGTGAACCAGGCAAGACGTCGCTTCCGCGCCCGCAACGCCGCTGTTTGACTCGGGTCCAGCTCGGTCTGCTCGGGCGCGTGGAGATGCGGCTCCAGAATGGCATGCGCCAACGAGTCCGCCTTTGCCTTGTCGAATTCTGTCTTTCCCATACGAACGACGAATCCCTTTACTGCGCTAGCCGTGCTTTTGCACGCCGCGAACAGCCGCTAGAGGCACGCAATGAACCCGCTGACGCAATCGGGCCGCGCGGTGGCGAGGACAAGAACGACGGCGCCGGTGACGAGGATGGTGCGGTTGTTGGTTCGATAACCGGCGATCAGGCCGATTACGCCAGTGAGCGCAAGAGTTAGTTCAACCCATTTCATCGGAGCACCTGCACCTCACGGCACGCTCGGCCTGCTTCCAACCACCCCCGGAATGCCGATCATGGGCATCCCGGGGTCCGTTCCTACTTGTGTCATGAGGCGCCAATCGAGACGGGAAGAAAATTGGGAAAAATCTGAGGATCGCCCTGGGGCATGCGGCGCGTGGGAGTTCCCGATCGGAAAACAAAAAGCCCGCGCGAGGCGGGCTTTGGTGCCGGAAACAGGAGTCGAACCTGCGACCTACGCATTACGAATGCGCCGCTCTACCAACTGAGCTATTCCGGCGAAGGGGCGCAATTGTAGGCGCCGGGCCGCGGCAGGGTCAATCGACCAGCTGCAGCCGCAGTTCCTTGGGCAGGGCGAAGACCATGTTTTCGGGCTCGCCGTCGAGTTCGGAGACGTGCTCGGCGCCCAGTTCGCGCAGGCGGTCGGGGTACCGGTAAGTGCGGCCTAAGCCGGGATGGGCTGGGTCGGGTCTCACCGGGGCGGGAGGATGCGGATGTTCCTTATCTAACGCGTCGAAACCGGACCGGGGAGCGGCGCATGTTCGATGCGCTGTTGGACGCAGGACTGAACCATGTGGAACAAGGACTTAGCCATGCCCCGTGCAGCCCGTAAGTACCTCGTAAGCCGGATGCGCCGATCTGTCGAATTTCTGACTGATGACTACCCTGCCCCAACCTGGCTGGCTAGCACATGCCTGCACGGCCTTACGCACCCGACGATCACCGGCCTACAGCCGGCGCATCATGCATTGGCGTCCCCAATGGACCACCAAAGTCATGGCTAACCCACCCACCGGTTAAGAAAGCGCGCCACGACTGTATTGACCGGAACAATACCCCCGGATAGCTTCTTGTCATAGCCTGTTAATACAAGCTTGCGCTGCAAACAAGAACATTCCGGAGGGATGACCTGTGTCAGTAGATGCTGCAAAGGAGCTAGCGGAGACTGCAAACACGGCAGACTTGAATGAGGCCGACACACGGTTCCAAATTCTAGACAAGCTTTTGATCGAAGTTCTGGGGTGGCCGCGCTCAGCATTTGACCTCGAGCGCTCCTCGGCAGATGGTTTTTCCGATTACGTGCTCAAAAAGCCCAATGGAGTTGCAGCGCTGATAATTGAAGCAAAGCGCACCGGAAACTATTTTCAACTCCCAGAGAACTTCAATGCAGGAAAGAAGCTACGGCAAGTAAAAGTAAAGTCGCTGCTTTCGGGAAGCCTGAAAGACGCGCTGTTACAAGCCCAGCGATACGCTGCGGAACTTGGGTGTGAGTTCGCGGCCGTAAGCAACGGCGTCCAGTTTGTTTACTTCAAGGTCTTCGAACGCGGGCGAGCCTGGAAGGACCTCGGAGCGATCGTAATTTCAGACATTTCCTGGTTTGAAATCAACTACCCCGACGCCGTCACAATGTTCGGGTATTCCTCCGTTGTCGAACGAGCGAGCCTTACAGCCGCTTTTAGAGGAAGCAGTCCGGACGGACGGGAAGTCTTCTACCCCAAGGAAAAGATTAACGCGTTTTCCCAGATTCTGAATCACAACATCCTTGCCGCAACTTTGCGCCCGCTAGCGAAGAAGTACTTCGGTCCAATTGTGGAACAGGATCCAGATTTCATCGAGGCTTGCTACGTCAACCAGCGCGCTTACGATCTCAGCTTGCGGGGCGTTCGCACCTTGATTAAGGACGCGGTAACTCCATTTTTTGAGTCCTATGGCGTCAGTGAGATCGAGGACAGTGATCGCGGCAGCGCGATCCATCGCAAAATCCAGAAGAACACGGTCAGCAAGGCTGGCAGCGACGTAGTGGTCCTTTTCGGAGGCAAGGGATCTGGTAAATCCACATTTCTCTGGAGAGTGCTTCATCACAAGCCACCACAGTTCATCAAGAAGCATGTCGCTGTAGCAACCGTAAACATGCTGCAAGTCGAAAAAGACGAAGCATCTATCAAGGAGGCCATCTGGCGAGGAATTGCCGAGCGCCTCGACACCGCGAACATCCTCTCGGGCGACAGGGATCAACTTACCCAGCTTTTCCAGGACCGCTGGGAGGTTGCCGCAAAGCAGGAGCTATTCGGCCTCGATTCCGACAGCACAGCGTATAACCAAGCCGCAAACGCACTACTAGCGGCATGGAAGATAGATCTTCGTTATGTCGCGCGCAGGCTGGCCCTGTGGCATCAGCGCATGCATCGCGGAATCGTCGTTGTTCTCGACAACACGGACCAACTCGAAAACCAACTACAGGATTACGCCTTCACCGTTGCACAATCTGTTAGTGCGGAGCTTGGCTGCCTAGTACTCATCGCAATGCGAGAGGAACGCTTCTATGCATCAAAGATACGCGGCCTTTTGGATGCATATCAAAACAGCGCCTTTCATATAAGCTCGCCATCTTCCACGGAAGTATTCATTCGTCGACTGGAATACCTCCTTCGGGAACTTCGGACGGGGGAAATTGATATAGAGGAGTCACGAAAGGAACAGCTGCTTCTCTTTCTCCAGGCTTTCCTTAATGACTTCCGCAGAATCCCTGATTCACCATTGAACAAGTTCATCTCAGCTTGCGCTCATGGAAACATCAGACTGGCCTTGGATTTATTTGTCGAGCTACTACTCTCGGGTTACACAAACGCCAAGGAGATGACGGAACTCGGCGTCGTTTGGACGATCCAGATTCATCAGGTTGTTCGACCATTGATGTCACCAACCCGACTCTTCTATGACGAAAAACTAAGCAAGGTCCTAAACATATATCAGGTGAGATCGGGCACTACTAGCTCGCACTTCACAGGATTGAGAATACTCCGGCTTCTATCTGACGGGCAGGACCCAACGATACCTGGCTTCGTTGCCTTCGGTGAATTAAAAAATCAGTTTATGAGCCGGTACGGCAATGAAGATGACTTCAAAGCATGGATGGATGTCCTGCTATCGTCGAACGTCGTAGAGGCATCGACTCGACAGGACTTCTACACCGACCAAATCGATTCGCTGCGAATCACTGCATTCGGACAATTCATATCTAACGAGTTACTGGCGTTCTTCACTTACATCGAGCTTGCTGCAACAGACTGTGGAATACGCGACGAAGCAACGTGTAACGGGCTCGTATTGCTTACTAATCAAGAAGTTCAATTAATGAGCGAAAGAAAGAAGTACGAGCGGGTGCAGCGCAGGCTAGAGAAGGCAGAGCTCTTTCTTAACTATCTTGGCACGGAAGAAGAGAGAGAACTGGAGTACTTCGGAACGCCGGACGAACCACGGTTTATACCCAACGTCCGCGCGGCATTCCTCAAAGAAAAGGAACAAGTACTAAGGAGCGCGAGAAAGAATCGCTAGCCTCTGCTGCGCATAGATTGGGCCAGACTTGGAAGGCGTCCACGCAGCAATCGCTCGCGTGCTTTGAACACGACTTGTTTATTGAAGCCCAGTTTCCCGACCACGGGCTTCTATGTACTGGATTAGACCGTCCAGTTCGTCTCGCAACCTACGCATGCCGTCGAGGGCGAATGCCATGGCGGGCAAATTGTCGGGCTGCATGGTATCGGGGTCCACGGTACCAAGCGGGACCGCCCTGAAATGGAAGATCGCAGCGTCGTGGCTGTCGAGGACTTCGATCTTCCAGGAAAAGACCGGGTGGACTTTGTCGTCGTGCGGCATGGGTCGAGCCTCGGCAGGAGGCTTCATCGTACCCAGGTCCAAAGCGCCTGACAGCCTGAGGCTTACGCCGCTTCTGCCGAACGTTTCGTCGCCTTAGCCTGCCAGGAGTCGGTAGATCGCCCAGGCAAACGCTATGTAAGAAGGACCTACTGCCCTCTTTCTGCGGCTTCCGCAGCTTCACGCAGCGCCCGGTAGGAGTACGTGTGTCCGGCGTCGACAGGATCTTCGGCCGACACCTCGGCTTCTTCATCAGGCTCAACATCGTCCACAGCCACCGCAGGCAACGCACTACGACAGTGCCGACAGATCACAGCTTCCACCCGAACGGGTTCCGCACAAAACGGACACTGCCGATAGTCCTCATCATCACTGAGGTCGTCGTCATTGGCACTGCGCTGTAAGGTGCCAAATCCCATTAGTAGGACACCGGCGATAAGCACCCCACCCGACAGCATCAAATGCGTACGGCGATGCTCCATCAGGCTCAGGTTTTGCACCCTGCCCGGCCATCCCGCTCCATGTGGCAACGGAACACTCGTATCAACGTTCAGGGCATACAGCAGCCATGCTGCCCCGATGCCCAGCAGCAACCATCCCATTCCGCGCATGGTCGTAGCCCTCAGAACGCGGTCGGGGTGACTTGGTAGATGCCTTCGCCGACGATCGACAAGCGCACCTTGGTCTGATTGTTAGGGTCGATCAGCAGCGATGTTTCCCGACGATGGGTAGCCGGGTCCGCTAGGGTGCAAAGGCCCTTGCCTGCAGGGCCGACACCGACGATGCGATTGCCCACGGGCACGAACAAGGTCGTGGTTTCGCCAGCTCGCACTTGGGCAACCAGTTGCCCGTCGACATAGAACGCGGCAGGACAACCTCGTCCCTGCATACCTTCATCCCGCACCACGACCAGTGTTCCGCTGGGCGCTGAGCTGGGCGACTGGAACGCGAACACGCGATCCGGTGGTACTGGAACCGCGTTATCGGACGACACGGGATGCGTCGAGCACCCTGCCAACACCACAGCGACAACGATCAGCCATACAAGACGAGTCATGCTTTCCCCTTTAGTCCCAGACCTTTGAAATCAATGGGTTAGCCAAGCCACCAAGTTCCCCTTGTGGCGGGCGACCCCGTGTGCAACGCTATCTACAGTAAATGTAGAGTCTACGCGTACTGAGGAACAAGGGCGAAGATGGGACAGGTTCAGTTCCCGTTGACTCCGCTTGGCCCAGCTCGCCGTAGCAATCTTTGCGAAGCGCTTGAAGGAAGCCCGTGCAATGCGGGACGTTTCCCAGCGCGCGCTCGGAGCCCTGCTCGGCATGACGAAGAAAACTGGCAGCGTTCGGATCAATCGCTACGAACAGCAGGCGTCGAAGGCTGATATGGAAACGGCCGCAGCCATGGCTAAGGCCCTGGACGTACCGCTTGCGTACCTTTTCGCCGAGTCCGATGACCTAGCGGAAATGATCTTGGCGTTTTCGAAACTGGCAAAGTCCGAACGAACAAGTCTGCTGACCGAAGCCCGACAGCGCGCGAGCACGAAATCTAACAAGCCCGGCAAAGCCAAGAGCTGACAACTCGCCGTTCTGCCCTACTGCCTCCAGGACCAGACATTGAGCAAGGGGATTGATCCTGCTTACAACCTCGTCGGAGAGATTTTCGACGGAGGCCTGCGCACTGCAAGGCTATTCGACAAGGCAACTGGAGGCTGCCGCCTCGACCAAGCCTGCGAGTACCTTCTGACAGCAGGAATTTTCGAGCGGCTTGCCCAACGTCACAAAGGTGCCGTTCTCCTTGAGGTGCCGGTGAGGTCAGCTAACAAAGAAGCCAGTGCTGTACCTCGTGGAAGACCATCCAAGAAGGGAAGAACGAATGGTCGGTATGATCTGGTTCACTATTGGGCGAACGGCAAGCCGCGCGCCGTAATTGAGGTGAAGTCCCCCATTCGGAATGCCGTTCGTGGATCGTTCGACGGCGATTTGGCAAGAATATCGAGGACACTGACAGCCTCCGCTCAGTCCTCTTATCAGTTCGGCGCGCTTGTGTTCTTTGCCACGAAGGACTATTCGTCGAAGTGCTCCGAAATGCGGGAAAAGCGGCGTGACGCCAAGGAACGCTTGAACGAACTGATGTCCAGCGTATCAGTCATATCAAAGGATCATGTGGGCAGCAGCCTTTTTCGGCGCGTGTACAAGAGCAAGGTTCAGTACTCTAGGGACGCAGACGAAGGCGCATGGCAGCTTGGCATGGTGCTGTTAGCTGCTAAGAGCAGGCAAGCTACATTTCCGCATGACCTGATGGACTAGGCGTCAAACATCTCGTCGCGTCTTTCACACTAGCCAGTACAAAGCCAGGCAACTGTAGTACTTCATACAGGAGTGTCGGCAATCCCATGTACTATCCGGGCCATCCCCCAGCCCGGACAAACAATGACCAGTATCGCCAGCGTACTTAAAGCCGAGATCACCCGACTTGCTCGGAAAGAAGTTCGCGCCCTAGTCGAACCACTGCGCAAAGCCAACACGAAGCAGCGGCACGAAATTGCGGGTTTACGGCGTCAGGTCGCCGAGCAGCAACGCGCGATTACCACGCTCAAACGCAGCAGTGGCAAGGCTCCGACAGCGTCCAACGACGCCGAAACCACTACCACCGCCCGCTTCAGTGCAAAGGGACTCAAGTCATTGCGGGCAAGGCTGGAGTTGTCTGCTGCGGACCTGGGACGTCTGATTGGCACATCTGGACAGTCCGTGTACCACTGGGAGTCGGGCAAGACGATCCCGCGTGCGAGTCAAAAGGCGGCAATTGCGGGCATCCGCTCATTGGGCAAACGTGCTGCACGCGATCGTTTGGATGGGTTGTCTGCAATGGGGAAGTAGCGCCCTTCGGTCTTTCGGTATTTCATCGAAAAACATGCGGTTCGCATTAGGTTTCCATGCGCCTCAGGTTGAAGGCCTGCCTTGCTGCGGCAATCTCGTTGTCCCAAACCCCTATGTGGAGCGCCTTGGCTGTGCTTCGCATGGGGTTCAGACGGCCTTTTCGCGACAGGAGACCTCTAGCCGCGTCTAGGTATCGTCACCTTTGCGGCTCATGCGCTCTGCATGGCTAGCATTCCATTCGGCACGCACGCGTGATTCGATGTCTGCCCACGTTGTAACAGTGCGCCCCCAGTCTTCCCGAGCACGTTGCGCGAATGGTTTTACTTGTGACCAGTCATCGCCTTCAAAAAGTTCACGGAGTGCAGTGACGAAACTACCCACCTTAGGCGAGGTGTTGTCCGGAAAGTTCATGGTGGCCGTCCGCAAGGAGCTGCACGGAGGCCCAAGTCAACGGCGCTATATGATCGCCGTAGTGCAGGGTGGTAATACGCCCTCGCCCCGTAGAGCCAAGTGAACGCCTTACCCGGGTTAACGAGATGGGGCGCGCTTCGCAGACCGCTGTCGATTTCTTGGCTCGCAGCCTGCCTTGACGGCACCCCGAGGCTGGCTGAACATCCGGCGCATAACCCCGCTTTGGGGGTCTACTAAGCGTTAGAACTCTTGGAGGCGCTCTATGGCAAGGCGATCCGATCTAGAACCCCGGATTATCCAGGAGTGGCTTAGACAGCAACCTGCTGGTCGACGCACCGAGGACGAGATCCTCGGCTTCTTTGGCCGGTTACAGCAACACAATCCTGACTTGCTCGCGTTTCGCTCATCCGGCGACAAATATCAGACGCTCAAGACAATTTTGCGCAACCATATCGAGCGCTGATACTCCGTCGGCCAAGAGTTCTAACAATTAATTCAAGCCGAAGCCGCTTCGCGGCTCGGCTTAATTCAGGCGTCAGCCCTCACCCAACCAAGGAGGAGTTCGTGGCAACACAAGTCAAGTTCGCTATTGGCGACATCGTCAAGCTCAAGTCTGGTGGCCCGGAGATGACTGTCCAAACTCAGCCCGACCCTCCAAGCCAGTATTACAACTGTCAGTGGTTTGCTGGCAAAAAGCTGGAATCTGGGCGCTTTCCGTCTGATTCACTAGAACTGGTAAAGGGCGGGTGATGGCGCCCGGAGAGGTCGCTAGCTGGATGCTCAGGGAGCTGGAAGCCCACAGCTGCATCTACCAAGACGATGTCGTCGACTACTTGGTAAAAGGTAAGGCCGAGGATTTGCTTCGAGAGAACAGCGACGGAAACCTAGTCGTTGGCCGCGCGGTACTGGAGGCGTTCAAGGCTATTACCGAGACAACAGTCGTTTGGGTAAAACCCGAGAGGTACTGGCGCTTTCGTGTCGCCGAGGACGAACCCGGCAGAGAAGCAAGGGGTTAGTTGGTGTCTCGGCAGAGGGCTAACAAGTCATTCAAGTCGAAGCCGCTTCGCGGCTCGGCTTAATTCAGGCATCGGCCGCAATGTTAGATAACCCGTACTCAAGCCCCAAAGCCCTCCCGCCGGAGGCGCCTCTCCCTAAAGCGCCCCGCACTCGCTTCGGGCGCCTTTATGCAATAGCAGCAATGCTATTTGCCGTAGGCGTCTTCTGGGCGCGTCATGCAGCAACCGCAGCCGCTGAGGAGGCTGTGCGGGAGTACGGCCGCAACGTCGACTCAGGAGTCTTGCTTTCCATCATCGCAAGGTGGTATTTCGCGCCAGCGGCGATAATTTTTGCCATCGCATCGATAGCGATGTTCCGCGCTTGGCGCTTTCGTCCAGCGTTCCACTTTGTGGCTTGGGCATGGGCCGCCCTACCGTTTCTGCTCGCACTCGCATCACTACTGGATCGGGCGGTTTCGGTTTGACAATTCATCCAAACCAAAGTGAGCCTCGGCAGGCTCAATAGGCGCTAGGTTCCAATGACAGATCAGCAATCCGACAACGAAAAGATCGTGATACTGGTCGGGGCTATTGTTCTCGTCAGTCAAGATGCCGAGCGCTACCTGAAACTGGCACTTCCATTCTTAAAATCCAACGACCCGCGTCTTGGCGCCGCACTTAAACGTGCCGAAAAGCTTAAAAAGCGAACCCTCGGTGACCTCACCGGCAAGTTCGTCGACGCATCGACCTCGGACTCTCTCGATTTTGCGCAGCACATGGCATATCTGGTTGACGCCCGCAACCAGGTGGTCCATCACTTCAATGAGACTTACGGCGCGAAAATCAACGCCGGCGCGCACCAAGACGTCTTGGAATCGCTTAGGACGTTGCTGAGCAATCTCAAGACCTATCGCGCCCTTCTGGAGCAGATTGTTCTTACAGTTCTTGAGGGACTGCGAGACATCACGTTCCGTGATACGCCGGAGTATTCTCAAATATCGGAGCTTTGTGATTCGTTCCGGTCACAGGTTGCAAGCTAACGATACCTTCGAGCCGAAGCCGCTTCCCTGCCTTTCCGAAGGCGTCCGGTATGAAGCACCGTGCACATCGCACCAACGCAGCCAATCACGCCCTAAGCGCGTCCTGTCGTTCAGTCTCGCGCACATAGCTGATTGCGCTCGGACGTGGTCAGGGGTCGATTGGTGCCGTTTGGCGCTGACCAAATAGCTTCATACCTGTCGGGGCGCTCATAGAGATTGGCGACAACTCGTGACTGGAACAGCCCGTGGCTATCCCACATGCCTAGCAGACAGGCAAGTCGATTTTCCTGCCCCTCGCCTTGACGGCGCCCTGAGGCTGGCTGAACATCCGGCGCATACCCCGTTTTTGGGGTCTACTAAGCGTTAGGCCTACTTGGAGATTTCGGTGATTCGGACTTTAGCCATCCTCGCATCGCTGCTGCTCGGGGGATGCACCTCACTGCCGCATGGCGCCGTGGAGTGGCGCGGGCACACGGGCGGTAGGATCAAAGTTCAAGTCGCCTCGTTCTCGGCAGCACTCCCCGCCCAAGGTTGGCTAGTCGAGTCGGAACGAGATCAGGCAACAGGTTTTGTTAGCTTTACCAAATGGGGCTCTGGCAGCTTCCGTTACAAAAAGCAGGCCTACTTCCAGGTGAGAGATGAGTGGGAGCCCGAGGTTGTCTATATCGGACGCTTCGAGACCAAAGATGGCTTCAACGAGTTCTGTGCCGTCAATCCGGAGCACGGTGGATACCAGAAAGGCGACACAATTGTCATTACCAACTCATATGACTATTGCGCTCGGCTTACCCGTGGGTAGGCCCAACAATTCATTCAAGCCGAAGCCGCTTCGCGGCTCGGCTTAATTCAGGCGTTATGCCTCATGGACGCACTCTGTGACTCTTGGAATCGATAACGGCAAGGACCTGCTAGAGGCGCTGACGTTTCTAGTCGCCATTCTTGGCGGACTGGCAGGGGCCGTTCTCTTCCTCGTAAAGCATCGCAAGGCGGCCATAGCTCAAGCCAGAACCGAGCTTGTCCGCGCCTGGACCAATGAGGGCGATGTCTCTTCCAAAGATCGGGCGTTTATCGACCTTCGGTTGAGCAACATGGACGGCGACATCATTGGCACCATCCAAGCATCAGAGCAGCAACTAGAGGTGCATACCAATGTTGGTTGGCGGGCCACTACGCTAACCATCTCAGAGTATCGTGGCCGCAGTGGACTGTTTCATATCGCCACGGCCAGAGTGAGAGTTACAGGCAACAGCAACCGCTTAGAGTGGCGCTTGGTTGGCATCAAGTACCCGGATTTTCTGCCCGTATCCACAACCCTGTGGTCAGATCCCCGCAGTGAGCCCTAACAATTCATTCAAGCCGAAGCCGCTTCGCGGCTCGGCATAATTCAGGCGTTCGGCCCCGGATCAGCACATGCCACGTCCCATTGCGCTACTTTTCGTTCTGGCGCTTCTGCTCTGGTCGCAAGCCATCGCCCAGAATGGCCCTGAGATACCCGATGGATATCTGGTCAAACCGATCCCTGTCACTTGGGTTCCACCGGCCACGCCATCGTCCAGGCTTGCGTTGGAGGATGTTTTGCCTCCTGCACGCCCGCCCTTAGATATTCCTAGTTTCGTCGGTCAGTTCGGCGCACCGCAACGCTACATAGTTCCAAAGCGAAAGCTGCTGCGTGGCTATTCTGGGCAGCTCATCTACGCCTTACCATCCGGCCATACCGTCGTGTTGCATGTCGGGCAGCCGCCTCAGCAAAGTATTGGAGCAATCGCCGTTCGGGATAAAAACGGCCAAGAGATTAGGCTCATCAAGTAGTCGCGTCGGGGCCTAACAATTCATTCAAGCCGAAGCAGCTTCGCGGCTCGGCTTAATTCAGGCGTTGGGCCCCTCATGAGAATCTTTGCCCTGTTGGTACTTCTGCTGATCGCCACGCCAGCGATGGCGCAAGATTTACAGGTGCGAGTTCACCCCTCAACAGTTAAAGAAACAGATTTCTGTTCCAACTGCACGCCGGGCAATGTCCATACATCGTACTGGACAATCTACAAGGCAAAGGTCAACCGCGTCATAAAGGGTCGTCTCGACAAAAAAGTGATCCGCTTTGCATTCGCTCAACATGCCCAATACACGCCGGAAGCCCTGAATAACTTGGTTGTTTATCTGAGGCCAGCTTCTCCATGGCTTCAAACGCAATTCCAGGTTGATTAGGAGGCCTCTGATGTTGCTTTCCGTTAGGCGCCTAACAATTCAAGCCGACGTTGCTTCGCGGCTATCCGAAAAGCGCGCTGTATAAAGTGTTTTCGCACATCGAACCAACCGCAGCCAAACGCGCTCTAAGCGCTTCCTGCTATTCAGCCTCACGCACATAGTTGATATCGCGCGGACGCTGCCAGGGGTTCGTTGGTGCCGTTTGACGCTGCCCCACTAGCTTCACAACTGCCGCGGACATGCGTACAAGTTTGCGACCACCTGGCTAGACTGAAACAGTCCGAACCCGCTGTTGGACTGGTTGAGCACCATGAAGCTATTGGCACCGCCTTCGACCGCAACGTCGCGGATTTCGTCCAGGCACTCCGCAATGTTGCCATGAGCCTCGCAGACATATTGCCGAAGCTGCCTACATTGCGCGGACTGCCCTTCCGATATAACCAACACCTTTTCTGGCAGCAGCAGCGGACGACCCGCCTCATTTGCCTCGGAAAGCACTTCTATCGCTTCCCGTGCATGGCGCACTACTGAGCGCACCTTGCTGGTTGTAGCCTCCTGCAGCAACGGCAGATAGGTCTTGTCGCCAGAAGATCCCAGCGCCAATAGGTGCCAGTCCACTTCATCGACACGCGGATCACCCTTCTCCAGGGACTGCAGTTGTGCGCGCACGAGCGTTGCGATTGCTCCATAGACCGCTTTATTGGCGATCCCGGAGCCATATACGTCTTCGGAAAACTGCCGGCGCACGTCGGACGACGGCGAGGACAAAGCGTCGGACTGCGATTGTGCGTTGGCTACGCCACTGGTGGCCAGTAGCAGCCACATTAGACCCCACTTCATAGCACCCCCAATCGCAAAGCCAACCCGGGCAGGCCGGGTACCGCAACCATCATGCCACTGCGGCGAGCACTAAACCTGCGTCAGCACCCAGTCCACAAGGCCAGCCTCGACCACGCGTTGAGCCACATCAGGCGCCCCCATGACCGTGACGTCGTCGGTCTCTGTCTCGTCTTGATCCGGAACAGTCAAAGGCGACTTGGACGTGTGATAGACGAAGAAGAGACGATCGTAGCCTGGCATGCGCTTCTTCCTTTCGATGTAATCGTCGAGGTCCGCTTGTCTGGTCTCTGCCTTCACCTGTACGACGGCTCGCTCACGTGTAAGTGGCATCTCCAAATCCACGTCTTTGTCTGCCTGTGCCTTGCCGATATACCCGATTCGACGCCAGCCGGCCCGAGAGAACATCATTTCGACCAGAACCTCAAAGGTGGCAGGATTGAGCCTTTGAATTAGGGGCACCAGTCCCTCGATGAGCTTCGCTTGAGCGTCCACCACCAAAGCAACGTCCGACGGATTGGCGCCGTTGATGCGATCAATGAGGCGATCACTTCCTTCGACGCGGCAGACTGTCGCGCGGTATCCAGTGACCTTGGTTATGTAGCCCGGAAGATTGTATTTGCCCAGGCGAACACCCTTGGCATCGAAACTGTTCCAGCCCCCAACTACGGTGCGATAGCTCGAGTCATCGGCGGAATCATTCGAATCAAACGGCTGGGGAACGGGTTCTCCTGGCTCCAAGAACCCCCAACACAGATCCTCGCCTATGAAAGTAATCCACAGGGTATTCCCTGGGTCTTCCCAGTACGTGCGCGTAGCATTCGCGATAGAGGTCGCACTACTTCTTGATTTGCTCCTACTCCAGTCCTGCGCCAGCTCGTCCCATTGGCCACTTCGGCACCGGTCGATCACGCTAGCTTCGGAGGTGCACCAGCCGAATCGGAGAATGCCTCGGTTCAGACAGTCGGCTTCCCACTTTCCCCCTCGCCCCAGCTTGATGAAGCGGACGTCCGTTCGCGCGATTGGAAAGGGGCTCATCAAAACCTCGCTTGTGTCGGGTTCGACCAGCCTACTGGGGTGACAATTCAGAAGCTACGTCCGACCAGCATGGGGGCGGCAGCATTCCGCTAATCCTCCCCCGACACCCGGTCGGGCACTGCCCTGTATGAAGCGTTTTTCGTATCGCACCAGACGCAGCCAATCGCTACCTGGCGCGCTCCTGTAATGACCCGCTACGTGCGTCGCAGTCGACATACAGGAACCGCACCTGACGCGATTGGTGACGTTTGGTGCGGGGCCAATGACGCGTTGTAGCGCGGGTTTGACCGGATGCGCCGGAGGCGCAATTTGGTCGAAACCGCAACGTGTTGGAACCGGAACGCTTCACGGGTCCGCCACGTTTAAATCCGAGATTGGAAGCCCGGAACGGGGTGTCACGTTTTCCTTGTTTTAAAAGCTATAACCTAGCTTCTAAGTAGTATTAATTTAAAACAAGGAAAACGTGACATCCCATCCACGGACTCACAGCCTCGGCTTTCATCCCTGAGGTCGCGGTTCCGGCTGCTCAGGCTCCAGTTTTGAAGTCCCTATCCCCGGCTTAGATGCTTCCAATTCCTGCTGCTTCCGTTTGTCCCGGCGTTCTTTCGCTTTTAGCCGCTTTTCCTTGAGCTTCGGGTCGCCTAGTTCCCGGAGTATCCGTTTTTCTTCCTGGAGCGTCATTGTCATGCCGGCGCGTTTTCGATCACGCTCCCGCTGCTTGCGCTCGTTATTCCCTTCGCGGATGCGCAAGCCCCGAACATCCAGCGTGCCATGCCGCTCTAGCACCAATGCATGCACCTTCCCTGCCCGCTCGACGCACTGCACAGCGAACGGGCATTCGGCGCACGCAGGTTCCGTTGACTGGTGACAGCCAAAGCAACCGGGAGCCGTCATGCAGGGCAGTTCTAATGGCTCGTACGCACGCTCAAAGCTTGAAGCTGGCCTAGAAAGCACTTCGTCTACCACCTCGTCATCGAACCTGCGTCGGGCCTCCGCTTCGTCGATAACGCGTCGCTGCCGCATGTAGTAATACAGGCCGTCAGCGTGCTTGGCCTTACCGGCGCGACGGATCTCCGCTTCGATGGCATCCAACGCTGCCCGTTGGACGGGATCGCCCATGTGGTTTTCCACGAGGAAGCGTGGGTCGCAATCACGGGGTATCAGCTCGATGGTTCCGGACTTACGCAGCGGCGCAAGGTCCTCCTCGACGTACGGGGCCAAGTCATCACCGTAAAGCTGATTCGGAGATGGCAATTCCGTGGTTCCGATCTCACTAGCTCGCCCCATGACCGATATCATGTATCGGTCGTAGGGGACCCCGAGCAGGTCGGCGTGCTGCCGAGCACGCCAGAAGCACGTGAAGGCCCTATCGCTACACATGGACAAGTTGGTCCTTTTGATCCAGCGCCCGACTTCGCCACGACGCTGTTCCTGCTGCTTGGCGTACCATTTCTGGTACGTGCGCATGAAGTTCTCCGTCCGCTCGTACGGCGTTTTGTAGCGATAGTCCAGGTAGGCCGTGGTGTTCAAGTGCGCTTCGGTAACGAAGTCAAAAGACTCCAGGAGTTCACGCGCCAGGACCATTTCTTCGATTTGGCCTGATGCGAGGTCGGACAGCTTGGCCTTGTTGATCTTTTCAGTTCGGGCAAGGCGCTCGTAACGGGTGCTAGCCATATGTTTGCTCCTGTGATTTCGTGCGTCATGCATAGCCCGGGCATCGCTGGCTTTTGATAGGCGCAGCGATGCCCGAACCGTGGATCGGCTTTATCCCAATGCAGGCAGTCAGGTCTTCTTACCCGCCTTCGCCTTCGCATATGCAACCGCCGCCTTTGAACAAAGGTCACGCGGCAAGAATGCGCGATTCGGCAGGTTCTTCTTGTGCCCAGCCACGACGGCAGCAATGTATTCGTCGTACTTCATGCCCAAGCGATCGGCCGCCTGACGCGCGCGCCAGATGCAATTCATCCCGTGCACACTGTGGGACTCAAGTCGTATTGGGGGCGAAGGCAGCAGCTTTACCTGTCGTCCTTTTTTGTCAAAGGCGGCACCGTGGTATTCAAATGCGAAGTATTGCGATGCTTCCAATTCGTGCATATTGCCGTAATTGCGAAAGCGCGCTTTATCTAAATCAGAATCAGTTCGATCAATTTCGAGCAATTCTTCATCGATGTGTTCGCGCACAAACATGTCCTGCAGCCAATCACGCGTGGCGGCATTCTTAACGCAGCGAACACATGCCATTAGGTTTCCACGTGCAACGTCGTTGACGTATCGACGGCGTCGAACTGGCTTTGATTGACGCTTCGGCTTTCCAGACTCCTTAAGCTCGGCCTTAGATGGCGGTCGGGGAACCAGTGCTCCTTGTATAAAGCGAAACTCAGCAAGGCGGTTTTTGGTCTTAGTGTTCATGAGTACCCTCGTATTTATGGTGTTGTCGGTTTTTTGGACAAAGTGATGCCCGATCCAGCGGCAAGGCACCGGATTGAGGTTGTTGGAGCCAAGGGGGCAGCGCGCTAGCAACGCTGCATTGGATCGGCTACCGACGGCGTCCCATCGGAGCTACGTGGGGCGCGTTACAGGCTTTCGATGACCTTGGCCAGATTGGCTTCGCCGGCCGCGAAGGTCGTCCCCATCGACTCGGCAATGGCAACAACTTGGAGTTCCATGGCTTCGTTGACCAAGTCGTCACCGAAGCATTCGCGCGCCATGTCTTCCCAGATATAGGTGTCGAGGAACTCGGACAGAGTAGACGCGGGATCACGCCCGGTAGCCTTGGCGTCAGCGACACGCTGCACGATCAAATCCAACGCATTGTCCTGCGCCAGGTCTTCGCGGTAGTTGTCGGCCTTGAAGCGATCATCCCAGCCCACGAAGAGCGGGTACTTGATACGGTACGCAGGGTCGCTCCACAACCCCATCACGTGCATCGCGATATCCGGGCTGGTGAGCTGCGACGGGCGCGGCATGCGCTTGTTGCCGAGTTCGTACCAGCGCAGGACGGCGTACTCGACGTAGAACCAGTACGGGATACCGAGTTCGTCGACGGCCTGGCGGGTATGCCAGACCTCACGGAACAGCGTGGGCGTGGCGACCAGCGGGTTGTACTTGTCGGGCTTGGGCGCCTTGACCTTGATGTTGGACGCCAACGTGACGAGGGCACGCTGGAGTTCCTGGGCAAAAGCTTCCGTCGCAGCCATGGGCGACAAGTAGCCGTGCTGGGGGTACGTCAGCGGGCGGACGATCTGATCGCGGTTGGCCGTTTCCAGGCTCAACAGCTCCAGGGCGATGGCCTGCTCGACCGTGGCAGCAGCCTCGGGCCCAGCCTTACGAGCTTCGATAATGCGCTTAGCGCGCTGAATTGCGTACGACATTTTCGTTCTTCCTTTGTAATGCCGGAGCGGAATTGCCCAGGCGACGCAAAGGATGGACTCGCGTAAAATGGTGCATTAGTTGAATTCAACATATGCCCATGCAAGCGCCCGTCGAGTACTTCCAGTTCGACCAGCTTTTCGTCGCCTACAACCGGATTCGTCGGGATCTGGACATCAAGCTCAAGCCGCTCGGGCTGACGCTAACGAGCCTTCAAATCCTGATGGCGATTGATGTCCTACAGGCGCACCCGCAGCAATGTACCCGGGCTGCCATTGCGGCGCGTGTCGGCATTACCAACAGCACCGCGTCGATCATGATTGGGGGGTTGCTTAAGCGCGGGCTTGTTATCGAAGCCGTGGACGGATACGACCTAAAACGGAAGCCGCTGGGTCTTTCTATGAAGCGGACGCACCAGGACACCTACTACAAGGCCCTGGCTGTATGGGATGCTGTCCTGGAGCAGTGGTATGAAGCGCTACCGACCGGATTGCGAAGGGGGTTCTTCGCAGCGATCGGCACCGCAAGGCAGACAATTGACCAGCAGGACCAAGACGCCAGGGAAACGCACTACTTGAAGTCGCTAAAGGTGCACAAAACCCGTGGTCGGGTTCTAGATGCCAAGCGCAAGGCCACAAGATAGGCGCCTGTATGGAGTGCGTCGGCACCACCCTCCACTTCGGCAGCGTAGGACACGATGTTCCAGCCATCACCTAGGACTTCCATGCATCAGGGCGACCCGACGACGCGTCAACGCATCGGTGCTTGCCCTCCCCTGCCCGTCCCGTCTAAGTCAGGAGCTTCGAACTGAGTCAGGCAGAAGGAGTATTAGCACCTTAGCGAGGAACGCTAGTGCAGTCTGCTCCAGAGGGCTTTCCATCGCTTGGAATGAATACCTCACATACACGACCACGCTGTGTATCTATTAGATACACCTCTGTTCCGTTTGTGTATTCGCGCTTGCCAGCAGAAACATATCTGGCGCCCTGGGATGATTGAGTGCAACCCGCAAGAAGCAATGATGATAAGGCAACAAGCTTGAAGTAACGGCGCATATCACCACCCCTCGATTGGCGCGCGAATGGCACGCTTGTCGGGCCCCGACAGCGGTATCAGCTTGATTTGACTGTTAGGGCCTTAGCCCCGAAACGCGACTATATATGTCACCCCGGGCCCCAAAATACAGCAGTGTGATTCTTTTGGTGGAATGGTCAGGCAAATATACAAGTCGATCATCGCCGAGGCGATAGCGCCACATACCCGACAGATTGGCAGTGAGAGGTTTCACTGTATCTCCAACCACATCCATCGGCGCACTGGAAATTTTACCAATGGCGTCCAATATGCGCCCCCGAAGCTTTCCATCAGCCCTGGCAATACTTTTTAGAAATTCAATTGAAAAGCCCACATACCAGTCTGGTTCGCCACGACTGAAAAGTATCCTCTGGCGCGGCTCCTGTTCTTCAAGCGCAGCTCGTGCCACGCGCAAATCGTAGTGCAGTGACGGTGGAATATGCTCATCCCAAAATGCATTCAGGATGTTAGAGAGATCTACTGGGACACCGAAATATGTAACGGAACGTTCCCCATCACTAGCTGTTTCGCGGAGTCTTTCGAGAATTGATGAACTTAGCTGCAATTCTTGATCTTCGAGGACCAGGGACAGCTTTGCAGATAGCGCATCAAAGTCTTCTCTCGACTTTGGTCCCGCCTTAAAGAAGGCTTCTGGCGCGACGAATGCGAACAATGGCTACACCATGGTGATTGCTAAGGCCGCTAGGAACGGCCTACTTGGCTTGACTGACTGATTGAACAAGGATCCGCAAGCCAGCAGCGAGCCCGCGGCGAAGTAGGCAATGAAATACGGGGCTGCTGCCATGTCTATTCGGCGGCGTACACCAAGCCGAGAACCGGCTTAGGCTTGAATGAATGGTTAGGCATCAGCTCGAACCCGTCGCTGATCCGCGCCTCTTTGCCAGTGGCTGATCCAAGTGGCAAGCATGTCCCTGTCCACCAGAATGCAGCGATTGGACGCAGCTAGCGCCCTGGCACCAGGGGTGAAATAGCGGTTTGTCACCACCATGGCGTGCGTGCAGCCATAGTGCGCGATTCCTGCCACTGCATCACTCACGGCACGCCTGGAAATGCCACTAGCGGACCGTTTGCATTGAATGGCATACGCAACTCCGTCTTTCTTGGCAACGATGTCCACGCCAGAGTCACCGCTGCCCTTCGTAACCTTTGTATGAAATCCTTGGAATTCAAGCAGGGTGGCGATGTAACGCTCGAAATTGTGGCCGGCCATTGAGTCCACATCACTAATCCGCAGGGCGCGCGCGGTTTCCCTGTTCTTGTTGGCGAGGGAAATTCTGTATCCGACAAAAATTATTGCGGCGACCAACGTCAGCAGCAAGAATGCGATGAGTAGCCTTTGCCCTGTGGGACTGGCGAGGATGGCAAAGATTAGCAAGACAGGAATTGCTGCAACGACCTTACGTAGGTCGGGAGTCTGAGATTTCCTTCCTGAGCGTCTCATTTTTATCCGGTTCCTACTGGAGCTGCAAAGTGACTTCGGCCTGACTGCTTCATGGGCTCCCTGTCGCTTCGTCCGCTGCCGTACGATCCCAAGAACGATACTTCCAAGGCATTACGTCTTCTAGGACAGTAATCCGTGGCGCGGGCATGCTCGCTAACGACAGTGTCCCCAGGAATGATTCCACGCGGCCACGGTTGCTGTCGGGAACGAACAGCCAAGGGGTCACAGACCAGTGGTCAGGAATGCCGGAATCGCGCGCCAGCGCACTTCGCAGCAAGGGCCAATCTCTAGCCCAAGCTGCCAAGCGCACTAACAGACTATTGGGCGGGGTGGCGTAAGTGATCTCGCACAAGTACGCCGCACTGTCCTTGATGCTCACTGCAAGGGCGTCGCAGTACCAATGCGGGCCGCTCGTGTCGGGGTTCTTGCCCGCGTTGAGTTGTATGCAGCACTGGCTGTTGACGAACAACGATCGGTCCGCCCGCAGGTACTCGATCACCACACTTTCGAAGTGGTCCATGTACCTCCCTCATCTGGGGCCCAGCAGTAGCCCGAATGACATTTCGGCCACTACTAGACCGGCTCAGAAAAAATCACGAAATCATCTAGCCTCCTAGTAAGCAAAAGTCGCTTAGGCACCAGAAGTAACTAGCTGTAGCTACTTCTGGTCACGACATTTCAAAAACCAGCCGTTGGGTGCTCTCCAAGACGTCCCCTTAGTGACAAGAAGTCACCCCACTGAAATCGCCGAAACCTGTCGGTCAATACGCACGCACATCTCGGGAAAACCCCAATTCTCTGACAAGCGGTGCGCACTAAGGCGGCCAAGTCTCAGCGCGCACTCCGCTGAAATGCATGTCAGTCGCTAACTTGACAGGCTGGGTCTGGCCTCCATAGCGTAGGCCGCAGGGGTATTTGACGAATCAGCCACGGACGGCATTGCTCTGTCCGTGGCTCAGTTGGGGAAAACATGAGCCTTCTTGCACGACGCGCCGTCGCTATATTTGACGGTTCTCATCCCATATCCATCGGCAATGCAGTGGAATATTGCTCACGCCTAGTGCGTTGGCGGCTTCCGAAGCTTTCGTGGCAAGTCATGGCGATTAGCGTTGTCATGACGCTTTCTGCACCAGCCGCAGCAGGTGTCCAGTGCGGCTGGAAAGTCATGCATCCCAGTGCAACGGTAGATTACCCTAATGGGACAACATCGCACGAGTCTCCCGTCTGGGTTTGGTCTTGCGAGATTACTAGTGAACCCAGAGGGGGCTGGACTGGGGGCCATGGCGACGGCAATGGCAGAGGGGATGGCACTGAGACATCAGGGAACGAAGGCGACGACAACGACAACGGCGATCAGGCCGCTGTTAAAGATTGCGGGAAGGCGCCGGTCCCAGATCAAGTAGCTGGCAACCCTGTAGTCATCGCCAACGGCAATAAGATTGAAAAGGAATCGGATTTCGGAACCGGGGGTGAGATGGCGCTCCATCTCAGCCGCACATGGAACATGCTCTGGGACGGCAACGGCCTATTCGGTTCGAATTGGAACAGCAGCTTCGACTATCGGCTCAGTTTTGGCACTAAGTCCCGATTTGGTCCCGTAGGAACATGCTATGCACGGCCTAGCATTGTCGAATGCGCGGATACTACGTCGCACACCGATATCTGGGCACATCGCCCGGATGGTCGAATGATTCACTTCATCAAGAATGCCAGCGACGGGATCTATTACGAAAGTAAGCCAAGCCCAATTTCAAAGATCGTTCGCCAAGCGGATGGGACCTTATTGCTCTCCTTCGAAAACAATATGGTGGAGAGCTACAGCAAGGGCGGCTATCCCCTTTGGATACAGGACGAACATGGCGTTCGCTGGTCGTTTACCTACGGCGGAATGAACGGAACGCAAGTCCAACGGGTCACTCACACGAATGGGCGCTATGTGCAGTTCGTCTGGGTGGGGGATGAATTGCGCGAGGTGCGTGACCCTGCGGGCACGCCTTATACGTTCACGTATACCGGATACAAGTATGACTCCTACAACAACCCTCTTATAGGCCTGCACACGCTCAAGTCGACCACGCTGCCCGGAACGCCAGCGACGGTTATCACCTATCACTATTCCGGTGAAGCGGGTGAATCCCTGGGTGGAGGACTAACCGGAAAATCTTTCAACGGCGTTCGCTACTCTTGGTTTAGCTACAGTGGGGGGCGCGCCTCAAGCACCGAGCATGCTGCCGGCGTTGAACGTTACACCTTTGCCTATACCCCGGGCGCAAATGGCGCGATGAGCGTCCTGGTAACAAACCCGCTGGGCAAGCAAGCCACCTATGACTTCTTGAATGAAAAGCCCATTGCCATAACGGGCCATCCTTCTAGCCATTGTCCGCTAACAGGCAGTAACTACAGTTACGACGCCAATGGCTATCTTGATAAGCGCACGGATAACAATGGGAACATCACCGACTACGACTACAATGCTGCAGGGCAGTTGGTAAAAAGGGTCGAAGCCTTCGGGCGCCCCGAAGCACGAACGACCACCTATGCTTGGGCTTCGAATCTCATCTCCACCGAAACCGTAGTTGGCCACTCGCAAGCGAGTTATGTGTACACGGCAGATGGTCGTATCGCATCGGTAACAGCGCAGAACCTGTCGCCCGTTGGAGTCGCGAACCAAGCCTTCGTAACTACATTCACTTACACCAAGTATGCCAATGGACTATTGGCCACTAAAACAGCGGACGGCCCTTTGCCTGGTGCTGGGGACGCTGTGGTTTCCAACTATGACACCTACGGCAATCTGACATCAGTCCAGAACAGCCTGGGACACACGACCAGTTACAGCAATTACAACGCGCTGGGACTGCCAGGCCGAGTCACGGGCGCCAACGGCGACATGACGGATTATGTCTACGACCTTCGTGGGCGCAAAACCGAAGAGAAACACTGGATTAACAGTGCCTGGCAAACGACCGCATATACATACGACGGCAGCGGTCGCTTGGCCAGCATCCAACTCCCTGACGGACAGGTTCGAAACTTCGAATATGACGCCGCGTGGCGTTTGATTCGCGAGTACCAGGAAGAGTCTCCGGGGATCTTTGCGCAGAAGCGCTATACCTACAACAACCTCTCGTTGGTAACGCGAGTCGATACCGAACGCGCGACAGTCCCAGTGTCCGCCCCTGTGCTCTCTACCCCTGGCTCTAGCGCGAACGGCAGCTACACCGTGAGCTGGACGTCGGTAGCCGACACCACGGGCTACAGATTGGAAGAAAACAGCAACGGCGGTGCATGGACTGAGATCCAAAACGCTGCGGCCACTAGCATAGCCATTTCCGGCAAGACCAACGGCACTTATGGCTATCGCGTGCGCGCCTGCAACGTAACCGGCTGCTCAGCATATTCATCTACTGCTTCTGTCGTCGTTACCTTGTCAGGACCACCAGTTATACCGTCGCTAGGAGCCTCTACGAACTACAGCACCACTGGCATGTATACCCTCACTTGGAACAGTGTCCCAGGTGCTACCAGCTATCAGCTTTCGGAACGCAAGAATGCCGGAGCTTGGGTGCAGATTTACAACTCCACTGGAACTACAACCGGACGCAACAACCCCAATGGCACTTATGACTATCAGGTCAGAGCCTGCAATACGTACGGCTGCAGCGCCTATTCGACGATAGTCACAGTTACGGTCGAAAAGGAAGCTTGCCCGAGCTGCTTGATGGCGCCCGCTCCAGAGCAAACACTGAGCATCGAGGGCGATGGAGGGAACGGCCCATGAGTACCGCATCACTACTGATCATTGCATTGGTTACGCCAAGTACCAGCGCCTATTACGACTATGACGAACTGGGTCACGTTATTGCGGAGCGCGGCAATAATGGCCAGAACGTTACGTACACTTACGACGCCAACGGCAATGTCAAAACCATCACTGATTCGCTCGGAAGGGTTACCACCCTTACTTACGACGCCCTGGACCGTGTGTCCCTGTCAGCCGATCCGCTAAATGGCACCGTGCGCTTCGCTTACGATACGGCGAATCGACTCAAGGAGGTTACTGACGCCAAAGGGTTGATCACCACTTACAACGTGGACGGATTTGGGCACGTTTGGCGCCAGGCGAGTCCAGACACCGGCATCACAGACTTTAGTTACAACTCGAATGGCCAACTCGCATCCGTGACCCGAGCGAGCGGCCAAATTACGAGTTTTGGACGTGACAGTCTCGGCCGTGTTACGACGGTGACAGCAGGCACTGAAACCCAGACCTTTGCCTACGACACCTGTGCAAACGGTAAGGGACGCTTGTGCAGCGTCACAGACCCCACGGGAAGCGTTGCGTATTCGTATACACCTGAAGGACAACTCGCGGCGCAGGTCAGCCAAATGCCTGCAAGCGGTGCAGCGAGCCTCGCTTACTCCTACGACGGCCTAGGTCGGCTTACTAGCATTACCTATCCCGGCAGCGTCATAGCCACTTATGCCTATACAGGCGGGCGTCTAACGTCGATGACAGCTGCAGCAGGTGGCACGACCACAACAATCGTGAGTTCTGCGAAGTACCAACCCTATGGACCCGCATCGAGCTGGACCTATGGCAATGGCCTCAATCGTGGGTACAACTACGACTTGGACGGGCGCCTCACAGGTGTGAGCGCGGGCGATGCAACCAACGTTTGGCAGAGCTTGACGTACGCTTACAACGCGAACAATCAGATCACCGCTATCACAAATGGCACCAATGCTAATGTCAACCAGAACTACGGATATGACGACCTATCACGACTGGTGTCAGTGACGGCAGCCAATGCCAACCAAACAATCGCCTACGATGCAAACGGCAACCGCACAAGTCACATTCGCAATGGTGTTACGGACACCTACACCGTTTCAACGAATAGCAATCGAGTCGCAAGTATCAGCGGCGGCATGACGAAAAGCTTCGCCTATGACGCCAAAGGCAATATTACGAGTGATGGCGGCGTCAACTATACGTACGACAGCTTCAATAGACTGGCAACTGCGACCGTTGGCGCTGCCACTACGCTCTACTCGGTGAACGGGCTTGGCCAGCGCGTGTACAAGCAGGTAGCGGGCGGTACTCAGTACTGGTTCGTATATGGTCCAGGCAACATGCTCCTGGGCGAGTTCAAGACTGGACAGAACTGGACCCAGTACTTCTACTTCAACGGCGAACCGATTGCCATGCTTAGAAACGGGGCAATCAATTACATCCACAACGATCATCTTGGACGCCCGGAAATTGTTACCAACAGCGCAAAGACAGTGACGTGGCGGGCGAACAACTATGCGTTCAACCGAACCGTATCGCTAGATGCTGTAGGCGGCCTCAACCTCGGATTTCCTGGACAGTATTACGACCAAGAAACCGGCAATTGGAGCAACGGGTTCCGTGACTACGACGACGACACTGGCCGCTACTTGCAGTCGGATCCGACCGGACTAGCTGGCGGATTGAATACGTACAGTTATGTCAAAGGTAATCCGATCGTTGGCGTTGACTCTCTAGGGCTAAAGACGTGCGTGGCCACCACTTCAAACGGCCTTTTTAAAGACCATGCGGCGCTCTACTTATCACAGGGCGGAGAAAACGGCACACCAGTGCTATTTGATCCCGCAGGCTCATATGGCCGCTCCAATGGAAGCGGCGAAGGCGACTTAGTGGAAGGTGACGCCGCGGACCTGACAAAGTTTTCACAGTTCCACAGCGAATCCAAGGTCGACACGACTTGTCAGGAAACAACGCCAGAAGAAGAACAACGGATAGTTGGCAAAATAATGGATATGCCTAGCCCAGGCATTGCAACTTGCGCCATAAATGTCTCGAACGCGCTACATGGATCACCCAATTTTCCCAACGTGAAGCCCGGCACATTTTGGCCCAGTGATCTATTCAGAGACGCGGGAGGCAGCACGCAGGCGCCCACATCGATTCCGAATCCATATCTGCCGGATCCTTACAAATGACCTCGCTCTCCTCCACCAATCGCACAAAGTTGATCTTCACACTTTTCATTACAGCGGCGTACGGCCTGTGGTTCCATCTTATTGGCCGCCAGTATTCACCGTTTCTTATGTTCCTTTCGTGTATTGCCTTCGTCGGCACGGCCATCCTACTGTTGCGACCTCGCTTGCGTAAATTTTCGCTTTGGCCTCAGCTATTTCTAGGTGCTTGTATTGGCTATTTTGCGTCTATCTTTTCCGCAGCCGTCACAACATTGGCTTTGTATGGGCCGGACCAGCTCGTCGCTCGCCTCTTTCCGAGTTCCCTCTATGTGTATCCCGCAATTTCTTTCGGCTGGTTATACGGCGCAATCGTGGTCGCAATCCTTGCTTGGCCAGAGAGGAATTTTGAGTAGCCGGATAACGGTACCGATGCATATCGCGCATACCCCAACTCGCCCTGTATGGAGTGACCTTTCTGAATCGTCCACTCCGGAGTGACAGGATCATGGTTCCAGCGGCCCACCTAGGACTTCGAGTGCTGCCCGATGCGGGCACAGGTGGGCAACTGCGCTTAGCTCAACTTAGCGACTGCAGCAGCAAGCCCATCCGGCGCCAAATGCGCATAACGCAGTGTCATGGCGATATCAGCGTGCCCCAGCAGTTCACGCACAGTGTTTAGATCGACGCCCTTGCGCACCAACTTGCTTGCGAAGTCGTGACGCAAATCGTGGAAGCGAAAGCTGGTGATCTTTGCTTCTTGCAACAACGCGCCCCAACCCTTCTTAGGGTCATTTGGCTCAAACACCCTACCCTGCCCCTCGGACTGACGCGCCCAGCGCGTCAGAACCGACAATGCTTCGGTATTGAGCGGGATATGACGCTGACGACCGTTCTTTGCATGGCGTGCCTGGATGGTGATGATCTTTGCATCGAGGTCGATGTCCGACCATTGCAAAGACAACAGCTCACCCCGGCGCATACCGGTGTTCATGGCTAAAAGTACGACTGGCGTCAAATGGTTACCGAAGCCATCCCGCGGGATCTCCGACAGGACCGACACTTGCCGCGCCCGGCGCACAGCATTGCCGTTTGCCCTGCCCTGTATCAGCTTACGGTCGCGTGCAGCTAGCGCCTGACGCAGGCGGGCTTCTTCGGCTGGCGACAAATACCGAACGATCTTGCGTGATTCGACAGCTTTCTGGCGCATGCCCAACAACGGGTTTTGATCCAGCAGCTTCCATTCGACTGCCATCGACATGGCTGCCCGCAACGTGGCCATGTCGCGGTACGCGGTCGCTTTGGCAACTTGTTTGCACGCATCACTGGTCAGGCGATCACGCCACCAGCGATCAATCGTCGGTACGTCGATTGCAGACAAGGGCGTTTTCAGTATGCCCGCAAAGTGCGTGCGGATGCGCTGTGCGTATCGCTTGCCCCGACGCAGTTCAACGACAGCCCACGGCTCGTAGTGATCCGTTAAAAAATCGCCAAGGGTGCACGTGGTCACCCTGGCTTTCGCGATAGCAGGCAGACGCTGCTGGACGGCCTCAGCCATCGCCTGGGCCGCTTGGGCTCGGGCCTGCTCCAGGGTGATGTGTTCGACGGCACCAAGCGTACGTCGCTTCCCATGCGCCCAAGACACGATCCATGCTTTGTGCCCAGATGGTTGGACACGCAAGATCAGCCCCTTAGTGAGGATGTCCCTCATTTCGTAAGGCTTCGACTGGGGCTGTGCGTCGATAACGACACGCTTCGTCAGTTGGATACGCATTGCGCTTGGCTCCGTAAGTAAGCGGTAAGCCATGACGCTAGCGAGTGCCCCGAAACGGTGTCCGGATAAGGACCATCCGCATCGGATGGAAACACCTTAAAAAACAAAGGCCCGCGTCTGCGGGCCTAGTACCGTTACTTCGTCAAAAAGCGCTTCAAAACAGGCGTTTTGGTGTTACGAATGCGCCGCTCTACCAACTGAGCTATTCCGGCGAAGGGGCGCAATTGTAGGCGCCGGGCCGCGGCAGGGTCAATCGACCAGCTGCAGGCGCAGCTCCTTGGGCAGGGCGAAGACCATGTTTTCGGGCTCGCCGGCGAGTTCGGAGACGTGCTCGGCGCCGAGTTCGCGCAGGCGCTCGATCACGCCGCGCACCAGGACTTCCGGCGCGGAGGCGCCGGCGGTGATGCCCACGCGCTTGCGGCCGTGAACCCAGCGCGGGTCGATTTCGATGGCGCCGTCGATCAGATAGGCCTCGACGCCTTCGCGCTCGGCCAGCTCGCGCAAGCGGTTGGAATTGGAGCTGTTAGGCGAACCCACCACGAGCACTAGGTCGCACTTCGCGGCCAGCTCGCGCACGGCGTCCTGGCGATTCTGCGTGGCGTAGCAGATGTCGTCGTTCTTGGGGCCCTGGATCGCGGGGTATTTCGCCCTCAACGCTTCGATGACGGCGCGGGTGTCGTCGACCGACAGCGTCGTCTGCGTGGTGTAGGCGAGATTCTCCGGCTGGCCGACCTGGAGCGTGGCGACATCCTCGATGTCTTCGACCAGGTAGATCTCCCCTGCTCCGGCTTCGCGCTTCCACTGCCCCATCGTGCCTTCAACTTCGGGATGGCCGTCGTGGCCGATCAGCACGACGTCGCGGCCGGCGCGGCATTGACGCGCGACTTCCAGGTGCACCTTGGTCACCAGTGGGCAGGTGGCGTCGAACACTTTCAGTCCGCGCTGCCCCGCCTCGTTGCGCACGGCCTGCGAAACGCCGTGCGCGCTGAAGATGACCGTGGCGTTGTCGGGCACTTCATCGAGTTCCTCGACGAAGATCGCGCCGCGATGCTTGAGGTCGTCGACGACGAAACGGTTGTGCACGACTTCGTGCCGCACGTAGATCGGCGCGCCGAGCGTTTCCAGGGCGCGCTTGACGATCTCGATCGCGCGGTCGACGCCGGCGCAGAAACCACGGGGATTGGCTAGCAGGACATCCATGCGGCAATTTTACCCCCGTTGACCTGCGTCGGACTTACGCGGCCGGTTGCCGAGCAGCCCGAACAGGGCGATGCCGATCGCACCGCCGACGATGGCCGAATCCGCAATGTTGAATGCGGGCCAGTAATGGTCGCGCCAGTACCACTGGATGAAGTCGATCACCTTGCCGTGCATGAGCCGGTCGATGACGTTGCCCAGCGCGCCGCCGATCACCAGCGCATACGGCAAAGCGACGCGCCAGTCGCGGCGCGGCGTGTGCGACAGCCAGTAGCCCAGCAGGCCGCTGATGCCGAAGGCCAGCGCCGTGAACAGGTACTTTTGCCAGCCGCCGGCATCGCTCAGGAAGCTGAAGGCCGCGCCTGTGTTGTAGGTGCGGTACCAGTTCCAGAACCCATCGATGACCGGCACGGCCTGGAATTCCGGCAGCGCGGTCAGCACCCAGTTCTTGCTCCACTGGTCCAGCGCGATGATCAGCACCGACACCAGCAACCACGGCAGCGCGTTGCGCCCGATCGCGGGAGTGGCCATCAGAACCACCTCCGGTCTTCGCCTTCGCCATCGATATTGCTGACGCAACGTCCGCACAGCTCGGGATGTTCGGCAATCGTGCCGACGTCGGCACGGTAGTGCCAGCAACGCACGCACTTGGCCTTCTTGGTCCGCGCGGCCAGCACGGCGATGTCCTTGGCCGCATCGTCGGCCACGACTTCGACGTCGCCGCTGATGAAGAGGAAGCGCAGCTCATCGGCCAAGGGCGCCAGCCAGTTCTGGTCGGCGACGCTGCAGCGCAGGCCGATCTCCGCTTCCAGCGCGGCACCGATTTCGCCCGCGGCGCGCATCGGTTCCAGCGTCTTGCTGACTTCCTCGCGCAGGGCTAACAGCCGGCTGAAATCCGCGGCGGACAGCGCCGCATCGTTCGTCAGCGGGGCCAGGCCGTCGTACCACGTGGTGAACAGCACGTTGTCTTCGCGCTCGCCCGGCAAATAGCGCCACATCTCGTCGGCGGTGAAGCTCAGGATCGGCGCGATCCAGCGCACGAACGCTTCGGCGATGCGGAACATCGCGCTTTGCGCCGAGCGGCGGCCGCGCGAGTCCTCGCGCATCGTGTAGAGGCGGTCCTTGGTGACGTCCAGGTACAGCGAACCCAGATCGACGCTGCAGAAGTTGGACAGCGCCTGCACGATCGCGGCGAAGTCATACGCCTCGTAGGCCTGGGCGATCTGCTGCTGCAGTTCCCAGGCGCGGTGCACGATCCAGCGGTCCAGCGCGACCATGTCCTCGAGCGGAAGCAGATCGCGCGCGTGGTCGAAGCCGTTGAGATTGGCCAGCAGGAAGCGTGCGGTATTGCGGATGCGACGATACGCATCGCCGCTGCGCTTGAGGATGTTGTCCGACACCGACATCTCGTTGCGGTAGTCGGTCGATGCGATCCACAGGCGCAGCACGTCCGCACCCATCGCGTTGATCACCTTCTGCGGCTCGACCGTGTTACCGATCGACTTGGACATCTTCTTGCCCTGTTCGTCGACGGTGAAGCCGTGCGTGAGCACCTGGCGGTACGGCGCCTTGCCGTCCATCGCCACGGCGGTGAGCAGCGAGCTGTGGAACCAGCCGCGGTGCTGGTCGGAACCTTCCAGGTACAAGTCCGCAGGCTTGTGCAGGCCGTCCTGCGGACGCTGCGCGAGCACGCATTCGTGGGTCACGCCCGAATCGAACCAGACGTCGAGGATGTCGGTGACCTTGTCGTACTTCGCCGCTTCCTCGCCCAGCAGCGAAGCCGGATCGAGCGAATACCAGGCGTCGACGCCTTCGCGCTCGACCACGTCGGCGACGCGGCGCATCAGCTCGGATGCACGCGGGTGCGGCTCGTGGGTCTCGCGATCGACGAACAGTGCGATCGGCACGCCCCAGGTGCGCTGACGGCTGATGCACCAGTCCGGGCGACCTTCGATCATTCCGTAGATGCGGGCCTCGCCCCATTCCGGAATCCATTGCACCTGGCCGATTTCGCGCAGTGCGTCCTCGCGCAGGTGCGCCTGCTCCATCGAGATGAACCACTGCGGCGTGGCGCGGAACACCACCGGCGTCTTGTGGCGCCAGCAGTGCGGGTAGCTGTGCTCCAGCTTCGCGTGCGCCAGCAGGTGGCCGTTGCTGCGCAGCACTTCGGTGAGCGCGTCGTTGGCCTTCCAGATGTGCAGTCCGGCCAAAGTCAGGCCGTCCGCGGGCGGCGTCGACGGCAGATACAGGCCACGGCCGTCGATGGGATTCATCTGCGCGGCGGTGTACTTCTCGATCAGGCCGTAACGCTGGCCGACGACGAAGTCTTCCTGGCCGTGGCCCGGCGCGGTGTGGACCACGCCCGTACCGTCATCGGCGGTGACGTGCTCACCCACCAGCACGGGGATGTCGCGCTCGGCGTAGAACGGATGCTGCAGGTGCTGCCCTTCCAGCTCGCTGCCGCTGACGTTGCCGAGCACCACCACCTCGGTGACGCCATAACGCGCAAGCGCTTTGGTCGCCAGCGCTTCGGCGAGCACGAGCAGGCGGCGGCTGCCGTCGCTGCGGCGCGGTCCTTCCACCAGCACGTATTCGAGTTCGGGGCCGACGGTGACCGCGAGGCTCGCCGGCAGCGTCCAGGGCGTGGTCGTCCAGATCGGCAACGCTACGTCCGCGCTCTCTTCCACCGAAACGCCGAACAGGCCGGCCAGCTTCTGCGGGTTGCGCGCGCTGTAGGCGACGTCGATCGCCGGCGACACCTTGTCGGCGTATTCGATCTCGGCTTCGGCCAGCGCCGATACGCAATCGAAGCACCAGTACACCGGCTTGGCGCCGCGCACCAGATGGCCGCGTTCGATGATCTTGGCCAGCGATCGCATGATCCCCGCCTCGGTGGCGAAGTCCATCGTGCGATAGGGATTCTCCCAATCGCCGAGCACGCCCAGGCGCTTGAAGTCGCGGCGCTGCAGGTCGATCTGTTCGGTCGCGTATTCGCGGCACTTCGCACGGAATGCCGCGGCGTCCAGCTTGTCGCCGACCTTGCCGAACTTCTTCTCGACGGCGTGTTCGATCGGCAGGCCGTGGCAGTCCCAGCCAGGCACATACGGTGCGTCGAAGCCGGCGAGCAGCTTCGACTTCACGATCACGTCCTTCAGCACTTTGTTGACGGCGTGGCCGATGTGGATCGCGCCGTTGGCGTACGGCGGGCCGTCGTGCAGGACGAAGCTCTTCGCGCGCTTGCCGGTCTTCGCGCGAATTCGCTGGTACAGGCCCTCGCTCTCCCAACGCGCGAGCGTCTCCGGCTCGCGCTTGGGCAGGTCGCCGCGCATCGGGAATTCCGTCGCGGGCAGATTCAGTGTGGACTTGTAGCGGCTGGCTTCTTGGTCGGTCACAGCGGTGGGCTCAGGCGAAGGCTCGTCGAGGTTGGTCGGGAAAACCGGAGGACAGGATCGTACGCGCCTGGTCGGCGTCGCGATGCATCTGCTCGGTGAGGGAGGTCAGATCGGGGAACTTCAGCTCGTCGCGCAGCTTGGCGACGAATTCGATTTCGATGCGGCGCCCGTAGAGGTCGCCGGCAAAGTCGAACAGGTGCGCTTCCAGCAGCGGCTCCACGCCCGCCACCGTGGGGCGCGTGCCCAGGCTCGACACCGATGCGCGCGGCGTGCTGCCGACCCCATGCACCCAGGTGGCATAGATGCCGGACAACGCGGGCGTCTTGCCGCCGAAACGGAGGTTGGCGGTGGGAAAGCCCAACTCGCGGCCCAGCTGCTTACCGCGGACGACATGGCCGCCGATGGAATAGGCGCGTCCGAGCAATCGCGCGGCGCTGGCGAAATCGCCGGCCTGGAGCGCGGCGCGGATACGGGTACTCGATACGCGTTCGCCATCGAGTTCGACCGGGGAGATTTCCTCCGCCTGGAATCCGAGCGAACCGCCGACGCGACGCAGCAGCTCGATGTCGCCTGCGCGGCCCTTGCCGAAACGGAATTCCGGACCGACCCAAACTTCGCGCGCCGACAGCCGTTGCTGCAGCACGACCTGCGCGAATTCCTCCGCCGTGAGGCTGCTCAGGCGCCGGTCGAAGCGCAGCAGACCGACCTGGTCCAACCCCATCGCGAGCAGGCGCTCGGCCTTGGCGCGCGGCAGCAGCAGGCGCGGCGGCGGATTGCCCGGCGCGAAGAATTCGCGCGGCAAGGGTTCGAAGCTCAGGGCGACCGCGGGCACGGCCAAGTCGCGGGCACGCTCGACGGTGCGGCGCACCAGCGCCTGATGCCCCAGATGCAGGCCGTCGAAGGCGCCGATGCAGACCACACTGCCGTGCGGGCACCGGGGCCCGCCTTCGACGTCGCGAAACAGCCTGCTCATGGATTCTCTGATGTGGCCGGCCGAAGCGGCCTGTCATGCAACCAAAGCCCGGCGAGGGGCCGGGCTTTGCCGGCCGATCTGTCGATCAGCCGTGATCTTGAAGTATAGCCGCGCCGGCCCAGACTCAATGCTCGCGCAGGTCGCGCGGACGGAAGCCCAGCGCCATCAGCGAGGCCAGATAGACCGCGCCGCCGCCGCCGACCAGGACGGCGAGATAGCCGATCCGCTCCCACTTGCCGATGACGGTGAAATCCGGGATCCAATGCAGCGCCACCAACAGGGCGACGGCCATCGCGGCGCAGGCCAGCCCCAGACGCGCCAGATGCCGCGCCCACCCCGGCTGGCGTTCATACACGCCGGCCTTGCGCAGCCAGTGCCAGAGCAGCATCAGGTTGATGTAGCTGGCCAGCGCGCTGGCCAGACCGATCGCGAGGTGCAGGCCCGGCGTGCTCGCCAGCCCGCCCATGATGTCGCCCTGCTTCGAAGCCGGCACCTTCAGCACGAACAGCACCGCAAGGAAGAGGACGTTCAGCACCATGTTCGCCACCAGCGAGGCCACGCCCGCGCGCACCGGCGTCTTCGTATCCTGCCGCGCGTAGAACGCCGGCAGCACGATCTTCACCAGCGCGAAGGCGGGCAAGCCGAAGCTGAGGCCGAACACCGACATCGCCGCCATGCGCGTGTCGAACGCGGTGAATTCCTTGTGCTGGAACAGCGTCGCCACCAATGGCTGCGACAACAGCATCAGCCCGAGCATCGCCGGCAGCGCGATCAGCAGGGTCGTGCGCAGGCCCCAGTCGAGCGCTTTCGAAAAGCCTTCGCGATCGGTGTTGACGTGATGCCGCGACAGCGTAGGCAGGATCACCGTGCCCAGGGCGATGCCGAACACGCCAAGCGGTAGCTCCAGGAAGCGATCCGCCTGCGACAGCCAGGTCTGCGAGCCGGTGTAGAGCATCGCGGCGATGATGGTGTCGAACAGCAAATTGATCTGGGCGATCGAGGAGCCGAACAGCGTCGGCACCATCAGCTTCACTACCTTGCGCACGTCGGGGTGGTTCCAGCCCCACTTCGGCATGGCGAGCAGATCCAGGCCGCGCAGGGCCGGCAGTTGGAACAGCAACTGCAAAACGCCGCCTGCGAGGATCGCCCAACCCAGCGCGGTAATCGGCACCTGCAGGTGCGGCGACAGCCACAGGGCGCCGGCGATCATGCACAGGTTCAAAATCACCGGCGTCAGCGCCGGCATGCCGAACTTGTGGAAGCTGTTCAGCGCCCCGCCCGCCAGCGCGGTCAGCGACACGAACAGGATGAAGGGGAAGGTCAGGCGCAGCAGTTCGACGGTCAGGTCGAACTTCTGCGTCGCCACGCCGCCGCCCAGGTTGAACAACCAGGCCACCTGCGGTGTGAACAGCAGGCCCAGCGCGGTGACCACGAGCAGGATCCCGCCCAAGGTGCCCGAGACGCGGGACATCAGCTCCTTGAGGTCCGCGTGGGGCCGGGTCTCCTTGACCTCGGTAAAGACCGGAACGAACGCGGTCGAGAAGGAGCCCTCCGCGAACAGCCGGCGCATGAAGTTGGGAATGCGGAACGCGACCCAGAAGGCGTCGGTGGCGGCATTGGCGCCGAAGGTCGAGGTGATCGCGATGTCCCGGATCAGCCCCAGTACCCGCGAGATCATGGTCATGCCGCCGAACGACAGCACCCCACGGATCATCTTCGGCCGGCTCATGCGGGCCTCCGGACGGCTTCGCCCCGGGAGAAGCCGCGATGGCAACGGGGGTTGTTGACGCAAGCTACTGAATCGCCCATACTTTCCTGTCTGATTTCCCCAAATCCCATCAACACCAAGTTTCCAGGATTCCTGTCGTGGCCAATATCAAGTCCGCCAAGAAGCGCGCCAAGCAGACCGTCGTGCGCAATGCCCGCAACGCCGCTCAGCGTTCGATGCTGCGTACCGCCGTCAAGAAGGTGCTCAAGGCACTCGACGCCAACGACGCCGCCGGCGCCAAGGCCGCCTTCGAAGTGGCTCAGCCGATTCTCGACCGTTTCAGCTCGCGTGGCCTGATCCACAAGAACAAGGCTGCCCGTCACAAGAGCCGCCTGACCGCGCGCATCAAGGCGCTGTCGGTCGCTGCCTAAAGCGCCCTGCATCACCGCAGGCGCCGCAAGCGCCTGCTGAAAAAGCCCCGCTACAGGCGGGGCTTTTTTGTTGTTTGCGATGGACGATGTATCAGACTTCATCGACGGAATCGTCCGTCTGCGCGGCACGGAAGGCGGCCTCGTCGGCGGCTTCATGCGCCGCTTGCTTGAGCTCGTCGAAGAAGCGCATCACGTCGAGCATGATCGGCCAGGTGTTCTCGCGGCCGATGGCCGACACCAGGTACCAGCGATCCTTCCAGCCCAGCTCGTCGATGATGGCCTGGACGGCCTCCTGCTGCTCTTCTTCGAGCAACAGATCCGCCTTGTTGAGGACCAGCCAGCGCGGCTTGGCGAGCAGTTCCGGATCGTGCTTCTCCAGCTCGCGTTCGATCGCACGCACCTGCTCAGCCGGACTGATGCCTTCCACCCCGCCTTCCATCGGCGCGATGTCGACCAGATGCAAGAGCAGATGGGTGCGCTGCAGGTGCTTGAGGAATTGAGTGCCCAGGCCCGCGCCGTCCGCGGCGCCTTCGATCAGGCCCGGGATGTCGGCGATGACGAAGCTGCGGTGGTGCTCAATGCTAACCACGCCGAGATTCGGATAAAGCGTGGTGAATGGATAGTCCGCCACTTTGGGCGTCGCCGCCGACACGGCGCGGATGAAGGTGCTCTTGCCCGCGTTCGGGAATCCGAGCAGGCCGACATCGGCCAGCAGCTTCAGCTCGAGCTGGAGCGCGCGCTCCTCGCCCGGCAGTCCCGGCAGCGCCCTGCGCGGCGTGCGGTTGATCGAGCTCTTGAAGTGCATGTTGCCCAGGCCGCCCTTGCCGCCCTTCGCGACCAGCAGGCGATCGCCGTGGGCGGTGAGGTCGCCGATGACTTCGTCGGTCTCGACATTGGTGACGACGGTTCCGACGGGCACGGTGATGACCAGATCGTTGCCGGCCTTGCCGTACATCTGCCGGCCCATGCCGTTCTCGCCGCGCTGCGCCTTGAACTTGGTCTGGTGACGGAAGTCCACCAGCGTGTTGAGGTTCTCGTCCGCGACCAGCCACACGCTGCCGCCATCGCCGCCATCGCCGCCATCCGGCCCGCCCAGCGGGATGAACTTCTCACGGCGGAAGCCGACGCAGCCGTTGCCGCCATCGCCCGCGGTGACCTGGATTTCGGCTTCGTCGACGAGTTTCATGGGGATGGGTAGCTGGGCCTGGAAGTGAATCGCTGGCGAGCTTATCGCTACGCCACAGAAACGAAAAACCCCGCCGAAGCGGGGCTTCTCGCTGCATCGCGCGCGCGGATTACTCGGCGGCGACGATGCTGACGGTACGGCGCTTGTTCGGGCCCTTGGTCGAGAACTCGACCTTGCCGTTGATCAGCGCGAACAGGGTGTGGTCGCGGCCGAGGCCGACGCCCGAACCCGGGTGGAAGTTGGTACCGCGCTGACGCACGATGATGTTGCCGGCTTCGATGGACTGGCCGCCGTAGATCTTGACGCCCAAGTACTTCGGGTTGGAGTCGCGGCCGTTGCGCGAGGAACCTACGCCCTTTTTGTGTGCCATGGCTGCTTCTCCTGCTTAGCCGGCAATGCCGGTGATTTCGATTTCGGTGTAGTGCTGACGGTGACCCATCTGCTTGCGGTGGTGCTTGCGGCGACGGAACTTCACGATGCGCACCTTGTCGGCGCGGCCGTGGCCGATCACCTTCGCGCTGACCGAAGCGCCCTTGAGCGCGTCGCCGATCTTGATGGTTTCGCCATCGCCGATCATCAGCACGTTGTCGAGCTTGATCTCGCTGCCGGCTTCGGCTTCGAGCAGTTCGACGCGCAGGGTTTCCCCCTTCATCACGCGGTATTGCTTACCGCCGGTGAGTACAACTGCATACGACATGACCAGATTCCTCTGTAGTTATTTTGGTCGCCTGCCGCGCCCTTATGGGCGGACAGAAGCGGAATTCTATAGGTTTCAGCGAGTTAGGGTCAACCCGCCGCTACAGCGACGTATTTGGACCCGACGCCCCCCACCCCTGCCCGCCCGGACCGCGGCCGGCCCCCGCCGGTCCGGGCGCTGGCCGGCCGGGTCCCCAACCCTTGTCCCGCCCAGACCCGGTGGCTGAACCGTTGGGTCCGCTCCCGTCTCAGGCCCTGCGACCGGCCGAAACCAGACTGGGGAATGGGGCCATTTGCCCCCATCTGATCCCCTCGCTACGCTCCTCTGTTCGCCCTCGGATCCCCACTCTCAATGGCGCTGGATTTCATCCGCATCCGCGGCGCGCGGACGCACAACCTCAAGAACATCGATCTCGACCTCCCCCGCGAGAAGCTGATCGTCATCACCGGCCTGTCCGGTTCCGGCAAGTCCTCGCTGGCCTTCGACACCATTTACGCCGAAGGCCAGCGCCGTTACGTCGAATCCCTGTCGGCCTACGCCCGCCAGTTCCTCAGCGTGATGGAGAAGCCGGACGTCGACCATATCGAGGGCCTGTCGCCGGCGATCGCCATCGAGCAGAAGGCGACGTCGCACAACCCCCGCTCGACCGTCGGCACCATCACCGAGATCTACGACTACCTGCGCCTGCTGTACGCCCGCGTCGGCACGCCGCGCTGCCCGGATCACCACTATCCGCTGGAAGCGCAGACGGTCAGCCAGATGGTCGATCAGGTCCTGACCCTGGATCCGGAGCAGCGCTACATGCTGCTGGCGCCGGTCGTGCGCGAGCGCAAGGGCGAGCACGCGCAGATCTTCGAGCAACTGCGCGCGCAGGGTTACGTGCGCGTGCGCGTGGACGGCAATCTTTACGAGATCGACGCGGTGCCGCCGCTGGCCCTGCGCCAGAAGCACACGATCGAAGCGGTGATCGACCGCTTCAAGCCGCGCGATGACATCAAGCAGCGCCTGGCCGAGTCGTTCGAGACATCGCTGAAGCTCGGCGACGGCATGGCGGCGGTGCATTCGCTCGACAAGCCTGAAGCTGAGCCGCTGCTGTTCTCGTCGAAGTACAGCTGCCCGGTCTGCGACTACTCGCTGCCGGAGCTGGAACCGCGGCTGTTCTCCTTCAACTCGCCGGTGGGCGCCTGCCCGACCTGCGACGGCCTGGGCGTCGCCCAGTTCTTCGATCCCGCGCGCGTGGTCGTGCATCCGGAGCTGTCCCTGGCCGCCGGTGCGGTGCGCGGCTGGGATCGCCGCAACGCCTACTACTTCGCGCTGATCCAGTCGCTGGCCAAGCACTACAAGTTCAGCGTCGACACGCAGTGGCAGACGTTGCCGACGAAAGTCCGTGATGCCGTGCTGTTCGGCAGCGGCGACGATCTGATCAACTTCACCTACACCAGCGAAAGCGGGACGCGCCATCAGCGCAAGCACCGCTTCGAAGGCATCGTTCCCAACCTGGAGCGCCGCTACAAGGAAACCGAATCCGCCGCGGTGCGCGAGGAACTCGCCAAGTACATCAGCGAGCGCGCCTGCACCGAGTGCGGTGGTGCCCGCCTCAACCGCGCCGCGCGCAACGTCTTCGTCGCCGACCGGCCGCTGCCGCAGCTGGTGGTGTTGCCGATCGACGAAGCGCTGTCGTTCTTCAAGGCGCTGAACCTGCCCGGCTGGCGCGGCGAAATCGCGATCAAAATCGTCAAGGAAATCACCGATCGCCTGCGCTTCCTCGTCGACGTGGGTCTCGATTACCTGACCTTGGAACGCAAGGCCGATTCGCTGTCCGGCGGCGAAGCGCAGCGCATCCGCCTGGCTTCGCAGATCGGCGCCGGCCTGGTCGGCGTGATGTACGTGCTCGACGAGCCGTCGATCGGCTTGCATCAGCGCGACAACGAGCGCCTGCTCGGTACGCTCACCCGCCTGCGCGATCTGGGCAACACCGTGATCGTGGTGGAGCACGACGAAGACGCGATCCGTCTGGCCGATCACATCGTCGACATCGGCCCCGGCGCCGGCGTGCACGGCGGCGAAATCGTCGCGCAGGGCTCGCTGTCCGATGTGCTCAAGGGACCGCGCTCGCTGACCGGCCAATACCTCAGCGGCAAGAAGAAGATCGAAGTCCCGGCCAAGCGCCACAAGCCCGATCCCAAGGCGATGTTCCATCTGCGCGGCGCGACCGGCAACAACCTCAAGGATGTGGACCTGGCGGTTCCCGCCAGCCTCCTCACCTGCATCACCGGCGTATCGGGTTCGGGCAAGTCGACGCTGATCAACGACACGCTGTATGCGATCGCCGCCAACGAACTCAACGGCGCTTCGCACACGCCGGCGCCGTTCCGCGCGCACGAAAACCTGGACCTGTGGGACAAGGTGGTCGACATCGACCAGTCGCCCATCGGCCGCACGCCGCGCTCCAATCCGGCCACGTACACCGGCCTGTTCACGCCGCTGCGCGAACTGTTCGCGCAGGTCCCGGAAGCGCGCGCACGCGGTTATTCGCCCGGCCGTTTCAGCTTCAACGTACGCGGAGGCCGCTGCGAGGCCTGCCAGGGTGACGGCCTGATCAAGGTCGAGATGCACTTCCTGCCGGACGTGTACGTGCCCTGCGACGTCTGCCACGGCAAGCGCTACAACCGCGAGACGCTGGAGATCCTCTACAAGGGCTACAACATCAACGACGTGCTCGAGATGACCGTCGAGGATGCGCTGAACCTGTTCGAGGCCATCCCGTCGATTTCGCGAAAACTTGAGACGCTGATGGACGTGGGCCTGAGCTACATCAAGCTCGGCCAGAGCGCGACCACGCTATCCGGTGGCGAAGCCCAGCGCGTGAAGCTGTCCAAGGAACTCTCGCGGCGCGATACCGGCCGCACGCTGTACATCCTCGACGAGCCGACCACGGGTCTGCACTTCCACGACATCGAACACCTGCTCAGCGTGCTGCACCGCCTGCGCGACGACGGCAACACCGTGGTGGTGATCGAGCACAATCTGGACGTGATCAAGACCGCCGACTGGGTCATCGATCTCGGCCCGGAAGGCGGCCATCGCGGCGGCACCATCCTCGCCACCGGCACGCCGGAGGACATCGCGACACTGCCGCACTCCCACACCGGCCGCTTCCTCGCGCCGCTGCTGGGCGTGACGCCGGGCGAGCCAGTGCGCAAGCCGGCGAAGAAGAAGTCCGCCGCATGAGCCACGCAACCGCCGAACACCCCGTGCTGTTCCGCATGCCGGTGGCGCTGCGCTGGCGCGACCTGGATGCGTTCAACCACGTCAACAATTCCAACTTCCTCACTTACCTCGAGGAAGCGCGCATCCGTTGGTTCGCCAGTTGGGGCGGCGAATGGGTGAATGACGCGATGGCGCCGTTGCTCGCGGCGGTGCAGTTGAATTACCGCATGCCGATTCCGTATCCGTCGGAAGTCGTCGTCGAGCTGTTCGCCGAGCGGCTGGGCACGAGCAGCGCCACGGTCGGCCATCGCATCGTGTCGGAAGATGGCGCCATGCTTTATTGCGACGGCCACGTCGTCGTGGTGTGGATCGAGCGCGCCAGCGGCCGCGCTATTCCGCTTCCGGATGCGGTGCGTGCCGCAATGAGCTGAGGCGCCTACGGCGCCGGCGGCTTGCGTACCTGCAGTTCGCCGCGCAGCACGCCGCCGCCCTGGAGCGCGAACTCCACCACGACGCGACTGCCTTCCTTCAACTCCGCGCGCGGCTGCATCAGCATCAGGTGCATGCCGCCCGGCTTGAGGACCGCAGCGCCATCGGGGCCCAGGCGAAGTTGCGGTACTTCGCGCATGCGGCTTACGCCCTCGACGATCCGCGTCTCGTGCAGGGACACGTCGCCGAAGGCCGGGCTGCTGGCCCCGACGATCGTTACCGGCATCGGGCATGGATTCTCGATCCGGCCGAAGCCCGCCATCATCGGCATCTTCACCGGCGTGAGCCGGATCCAGCCCTCGCGCACCTGTGGCGCGCATTTGCCGGCGCTGGCAGGTAGCGCGATCAGCAGAGCGAAAACAAAGGCGCAGGCTCGGAGCAGGTTCATGCGCCTATGATAACGGCCGCCCTTCCCCACTGCGCTGAATCCATGGCCATCGAGACTCTCCGCCACGACGCCGACATCGTCGAACTCCGCCTCGCCCGCGCCCCGGTCAATGCCCTGGACCCCGCGCTGTGCGCTGAGCTGCAACAGGCCATCACGGCAGCGGTGAAGCAAGGTGCCAAGGGGTTGGTGCTGTCGGGGAACGAGAAGGTGTTCTCTGCCGGTCTCGACGTTCCGTACCTGCTTTCGCTCGGCGAGGACCGGGCCGTCCTGCTCGCGGCCTGGGGCGCTTTCTTCGACGCCATCCGTGCCCTGGCAAGTTCGCCGGTGCCGGTAGTCGCCGCCATTACCGGGCATGCGCCGGCCGGCGGCTGCGTCCTGGCGCTGTGCTGCGATTATCGGGTGATGGCGAAAGCCGAAGACGTCACACGCCCCTTCCGCATCGGCCTCAACGAGACGCAAGTCGGACTGGTCGCGCCGATCGGCATCCAGAAGCTGATGGAGCGCGCGGTGGGCAAGCATCGCGCGGGGGTGCTGCTCGCTACCGGCGAACTGGTCGATGCCGAACGCGCCAACCAGATCGGGCTCGTGGATGAGCTTGCCGCGGCGGATCAGGTGGTGGCGCGCGCCGTCGCCTGGCTGCAATCGCTATTGAATCTGCCGCGCCAGCCGGTACTCACAACGCGTGCGATTTCGCGCGCCGACCTGATCGAAGCGGTGCAGCCGGAGAACATCCAGCTGGAACGCTTCATCGATGCGTGGACGGAAGCCGATACACAGGCCGGCCTGAAGGCCCTGGTCGCGCGGCTGGGCAAGTAACAGGCCGATCAGCCGGTCGCGATGGGGCGTTCCGGATTTTCGATCCAACCGCTCCACGATCCCATGTACAGCTTCGCGCCGTGCATGCCGGCACGCTCCATGGCGAGCAGGTTGTGGCACGCGGTTACGCCCGAGCCGCACATCATGATCGCCTGTTGTGGCGGGCGCCCTTCCAGGACGGCACGAAACTCGTCGGCCAGTTCCGCAGCCGGCTTGAAGCGTCCGTCGCGCAGATTCTGCGCAAGGGGACGGCTCACTGCGCCGGGCACGTGGCCGTGGACACGGTCCATGAGGTCGTTTTCGCCGCGGAAGCGATCCGCCGGACGCGCATCCAACAGCAACTCGCCGGCATCCAGCGCGGCCTGCACCTGCCCGGCATCAAGCAGGCGCGACGCATCGAACTGCGCCGTGTAGGTCGTCTCACGGCGCCGTACCTGTTCGAAATTCACCGGCAGCCGCAGCTTGTTCCACTGCGTGAAGCCACCATCGAGCACGGCCACCTTCTCGTGCCCCAGCGCGCGCATCAGGAACCAGAAGCGCGCGGCCATGGAACCGTCGCCATCGTCATAGGCGACGATCTGATGATGCGGCGCGATGCCCCAGTGCCCAAGCTTCGCGGTGAAGGTCTCCGCGTCCGGCCAGGGGTGGCGACCATTGCCACTACCGCGCCGGCTCATGTCGGACAGGTCGCGATCCAAGTGCGCATACACCGCACCGGGCAGATGCGAGTGCTCGTAGGCGTATTCGCCCGCCCCGGGGTTGGCCGAGGAATAGCGGCAATCCACGATCACCAGATCCGGGCGATCCAGGGCGGTGGCGAGCGTTTCAGCGGGAACCAGCGTGTTCCAACCCATCGCGAATCCTCCTCAGGAGCGAACGATTGTAGGCCTGGCGCGCGCGGGCTCAGGAGACGGCAGCGAGCCGTTCGCGCAGATTGAGCAGTATGGAGGCGGTGACGCCCCAGATGCGTTGCTCGGGATAGCTGAACTCCCACACCTGGCGCACGCGGCCGCGATGCTCCAGCGAACGGCTGCCGAGGTTGGCCGGATCGAGCAGGAAGGCCAGGGGCACTTCGAAGACCTCGGCCACTTCGTTGGGATCCGGGTGCGCGACGTAGTCGCCGGCGATCGTTCCGACCACGGGCACGACGCGAAAGCCGGTGATCGTGGTGAACGGATCCAGATAGCCCAGCGGCTGCACCTGCGCCGGTTCGACCCCGACCTCCTCGAAGGTCTCACGTAGGGCGGCGGCCACGGTATCGGCGTCCTCCGTCTCCAATCGTCCACCGGGAAAACTCACCTGCCCGGCGTGATGGCGCAGTGCATCCGTACGCCGCGTGAGCAGGACCTGCATGCCGCCCGTGCGCTGGACCAGGCCGACGAGTACCGCCGCTTCGACCAACTCTCGTCCCTCGGGCAACAGATCCACGATGTCCTCGTGGTTCCAGCCTTCACCGGTCGGCATGTCGGCCAGCGGATGCAGCGCCGCGATGATGTGTGCGAGCGGGACGCCGATGTCGGTCACGCTCGCCGCGACTCGCGCTCTGGCAATACCGATTCCATCAGCTGCAGGCGCTCGTCGTCGTTCATCTGCGACCAGCGCGCGATCTCGGCAGTGGTGCGATGGCAGCCATCGCACAGGCCATCCTCGCCCAGCGAGCAGACACCGACACAGGGGCTCAGGACGGCACGGAAATAAGTCGTCATCGTGGCGAGTCTACCGGTGCTTTCGCGGCGCTGGAACGCATTGCGCCGGCTCGAGGCCGGCGCAATGGGTCGAACGCTGGAAAAGACAGCGATCGGACTGATTACTTCACGCTGACCAGCTTGATCTCGAACTGCACCGCCACGTTCGGGGGGAAGCCGGTGCGCGGGTCGGCGCCCATGTACTTGTCGGCAGGCAGGGTGACTTCCCACTTGGAGCCGGCCGGCATCTGCTGCAGCACTTCGCGCATCGCCGCCACTTCGATTTCGCTGACCTTGATGCCCGGGACCTGGCCGGCCGGACGTGCCTGCGTCGGACGCTCGCCGAATGCAAACGGACCGGCCACTTCCAGCTGCACGGTGTTCGCCATGGTCGGCTTGGCGCCGGTACCGGTTTCGAGCACGCGGTACTGCACGCCGCTCGGCAGCGCCTTCACGCCCGTCTTGGCCTTGTTGGCCGCGATGAAGCTGTCGCTCTTGGTCTTGTTGGCGGCGGCGGCCTTCTCCCACTCGGCCTTGGCCTTCTCCTGCTGGCGCTTCTGCATGTTCTGCACGGCGGTGCGCAGCTGGTCGACCGGCACCGACGGCGGCTTCTTCGCGTAGCCGTCCTGCAGGCCCTTGATGATGGTGTTGACGTCGACCTGCTCGCCACTTTCCATGGCGTTGCGGCCCAGGTCGTAGCCCAGCGCATAGCTCAGCTTGCCCTTCTCGGTCGAGGTGTCCTGGGCGACAGCATTGCCGGCGAGGAACAGAGCCGCGACAGCGGCAGCGATCAAACGCAACTTCATTCGTTGAAACCTCATCATGAAAGAAAGCGGCTACGCCGCCCGGCAGTGAAATTCCCTTTTTGCCAACCATGCCGGTTGACCCCGAGGGCGCGCTAGGATAACGGCGCCAGGGCTTAACCGCCACTGACGCCTCCCCTCAGACCCCGATGCCCTCGCGGAGTTCCGCGCGGGCTGCAAATTCCAGCAAATACATGTCCGCAACCACCTCTCAAGCAGCCCCCGTCAGCATCGCCGACCGCGGATCCATTCGTATCATCACGGTCGACCGGCCGGACAAGCTGAATGCCCTCAATGCCGCCACGCTCGACGCCCTTCACGCCGCCTTCGATGCGGCGGCCGGCGATCCGGCCGTGCGCGTGGTCGTGCTGACCGGCGCTGGCCCGAAGGCCTTCGTCGCCGGCGCGGACATCGCGGAAATGAATTCGCTCACGCCGGTGCAGGGTCGCGACTTCTCGCTGCGCGGCACGCGCATGATGCGGCGTGTCGAACGCATGCCCAAGCCGGTGATCGCGATGGTCAACGGCTTCGCGCTCGGCGGCGGACTGGAGCTGGCGATGTGCTGCCATCTGCGCATCGCTGCCGACACGGCGAAGGTCGGGCAGCCGGAGATCAACCTCGGCCTGATTCCCGGCTTCGGCGGCACGCAGCGATTGCTGCGCCTGGCCGGACGCGCCGCGACGTTGGAACTGTGCCTGACCGGCGCCCCCATCGATGCCGCGCGTGCATTGCAGCTGGGGATCGTCAACCGCGTGGTCGCCGCCGCGGAACTGGAAGCGGAAACCATGAAGCTGGCCGAGCAACTCGCGAATTCCGCACCGCTTGCGCTGCGCGGCATGATCGACTGCATCAACATCGGCGGCGAATGCGGGATCGAAGAAGGCCTGGAATACGAATCGGCGCAGTTCGGCCTGGTGTTCTCGACGCAGGACATGCGCGAAGGTACGGCCGCCTTCCTCGAACGGCGCAAGCCGGAATTCAAGGGCGCGTGATCGGCATTCCAGCACGATGATCAGCACTGTCTGCCCCGTGTGTCGGTGCGACGCGCAGTCGCCGCAGCATGCGATCGTCGCCGCACTGTCGGCCGACGATCTGGACGCCGCTATCGAAGCCGGTCTATTGACGGCCGTCGCCTGTGACGGCTGTAGTGCCGCGTGCACGGCACTGGTCGCGAACGCCCGCGACGCGCGACTGCGCGCCTTGGCTGCGCGCGAACGCTACCGCGCGCGACAGGCGCGCCTGCTGCGCCGCGCACAGGAGCGTGCCGCGGCGAGTGCGTTGCCGGCAAGCGCCGCTGAGGTCGATACCAAGCCTGCATTGCCGTCGGCCGCCGCTGCGGCGCTGGCGCGCGCCAAGGCACGCGCTGCGGATCGACGCAAACCATGACGGCGGCGAAGAAGGCCGTCGCAAAACGCGCGCGCAAGAAGACGCCTGCCAAGGCAGCGAAGCCGCGCGGCGGCAAGCGGCTCTCGCCCGCCGAAATCGAGGAACTGTTCGCGCGTCTGGCCGAGCTCAATCCGAAACCGACGACCGAGCTCGAATATTCCACACCGTATGAATTGCTGGTCGCGGTGACGTTGTCGGCACAAGCCACCGACGTCGGCGTCAACAAGGCCACGCGCAAATTGTTTCCGGTCGCCAATACGCCCGAGCGGATCGCCGCACTGGGTGTCGAAGGTCTGAAGCCCTACATCGCCACGATCGGACTGTTCAACACCAAGGCCGCCAACGTCGTGGCCATGGCCCATCAGCTGCTGGAGAAGCACGGCGGACAGGTGCCGCGCGATCGCGCTGCGCTGGAGGCCCTGCCCGGCGTCGGCCGCAAGACCGCGAACGTGGTGTTGAACACCGCTTTTGGCGAGCCGACGATCGCGGTCGACACGCATATCTTTCGTGTCGCCAACCGCACCGGCCTGGCGCCGGGCAAGGACGTGCGGGCGGTGGAAGCCGGCCTGGAGCAGGTCGTGCCCAAGCGCTACCTGCATGACGCCCACCATTGGCTGATCCTGCACGGCCGCTATGTCTGCAAGGCGCGCAAGCCGGACTGCCCGCATTGCGCGATCCGCGATCTGTGCCGGTATCCGGACAAGACGCCGGGGGAGCCGGTGGCGGCTACGCGCTGAGCGGTTTCGCGCTCACCTCCCCTCACCCTGCGTTGCTTCGCAACGCTGTCCCTCTCCCCGCAAGCGGGGCGAGGGATGTCCCTTCTCCTCATGCAGTTCCTTCTCCCCGCTTGCGGGGAGAAGGTGCCCGCAGGGCGGATGAGGGGCGGCGGCGAAGCCGCCACTAGGATCGTGCAAGGCATCCACCCGTCACCCAACGGTAACCCCGAAGAAATAAGTCAGCCCTGTCACATTTACGCAATCTTCACTACTTAGCCTGCGCGGGTCCTCTCCACGCCCTAAGGGCTATTGCCATGAAACTCTCCCGCAGCACCCTGTCCGTTGCTCTGCTGGCCGCGCTGGCGGCGCCGGCAGCCCACGCCGAAGTCGCGCTCGACGTCATCGGCGGTTCGGAAGTCTCGTTCGAAGGCCTCTTCCAGGCCGAAGGCAACTGGTACGACAACGATATCGTCGACCTCAACTCGGCCGGCACCGGCGGCACGGCTGCCAGCGCTGGCGCCAACGGCGACGACAAGGAATTCGGCATTCGCCGCGCCGAGCTGATCCTCAAGGGCAAGGGCCCGGGCAATTACGAATGGGTGATCGGCTACGACGCCAGCTCCCAGAAGTCGGTCACGGTGGCCAATCCGTCGAACAACGGCGCCACCAACCCCACCTCGACCGTCGCGTCCAGCGGCAAGTGGCTTGACGTCAACGTCAAGTACAAGATCGGCGGCGACGCGAACCATTACCTGCAGGTGGGCCAGTTCAAGCAGCCCAACAGCATGGAAGAGCTGTCCAGCACCCGCTTCAACGACTTCATCTCCAAGGCTGCCGTGACCAATACGTACGCCGTGGCGCGCCGCACCGGCGTCGCCTACAGCTACGGTGACGTCAACTGGAGCATCACCGGCAGCTACTTCGGTCGCGAACTCACCCGCAACCTCGCCCACGGCTCGGGCTACGGCGTGCGCGGCACCTGGGCGCCGATCAACGAGACCGGCAACATCCTGCATGTCGGCCTGGCCTACGTCGATTACGACACCGACGCCGATACGTTCCGCCTGCGTTCGCGTCCGGACGCCGACCTCGCCACCCAGCGCCTGGTCGACAGCGGCAACCTGACCGATACCGACAACGTCGGCATCGCCAGCGTCGAAGGCCTGTGGGTGCACGGTCCGATCAAGGTGCAGGGCGAGTACTACACCGCCAACGTGAATCGTTACGGCACGGGCCATGGCGACTACAAGAGCGACGGTGCCTACATCAGCGGCGTCTGGAACATCACCGGCGAGACCTGGGGCTACAAGGCCGGCGTGCCGGTCACCCTGCTGCCGGAAGAACCGGGCCTGGGCATGTTCCAGCTCGGCCTGCGCTACGACACGCTCGACCTGAACGACGGTTCCGGCAACCCGACGACGGGCGCTGTGGCTGGCGTGCTGGGCGGCAAGCAGAACATCTGGACCGCGGGCGTGAACTGGTACTGGCGCTCGAACTTCAAGTTCGCTCTGAACTACGTGATGGTCGACACCACCAAGTGGTCGACCGCCGCACGCCGCGAAGTCGACGACAACCCGAACATCGTCGAAGGCCGCATCCAGTTCTACTGGTAAGCGAGTCACTCTCTCCCTGGAATGCACTTGGGGCGCGGTGAAAACCGCGCCCCTTTCTTTTGCCTGATGCGCGGCCGCCGCCTGAACGAATGGCCTGCACGCCGCCCCTGTCACTCAACTGAAATATTTCAGACGCCGGGCTGTCATCGAATCGTTATGGAATGCGCAGCGAACGGGCCTCGCCCGTCGTATCTCTCCAGGAGCCCATCCGTGTTCAAGACCCTCAAGTTCCGCGTCGCCGCTCTGGCCCTCGCCACGACCTTCGCGGCCAATGCATTCGCTGCCGACGTCACCGGCGCCGGTGCTTCGTTCGTCTACCCCATCATGTCGAAGTGGTCGGCCGAGTACGCCAAGACCACCGGCAAGAAGGTCAACTACCAGTCGATCGGCTCGGGCGGCGGCATCGCCCAGATCAAGGCGGCGACGGTGGACTTCGGCTCGTCCGACGCCCCGATGAAGCCCGATGAGCTGGCCAAGTTCGGCCTGGCCCAGTTCCCGTCGGTGATCGGCGGCGTGGTGCCGGTCATCAACGTTCCGGGCGTGGCTTCCGGCGCGATGAAGCTGGACGGCGAGACCCTCGCCAACATCTTCCTCGGCAAGATCACCAAGTGGAACGACCCGGCGATCGTCGCCCTCAACAGCGGCGTGCAGCTGCCCGACGCCAAGATCACGGTCGTGCACCGTTCGGACGGTTCGGGCACCACCTTCAACTTCGTCAACTTCCTGTCGAAGGTCAGCCCGGAGTGGAAGTCCTCGGTCGGTGAAGGCACCGCGGTCAAGTGGCCGACCGGCATCGGCGGCAAGGGCAATGAAGGCGTCGCCGCTTATGTGAAGCAGATCAAGGGCGGCATCGGCTACGTCGAGCTGTCGTACGCGCTGCAGAACAAGATGGCCTACTCGCGCATGAAGAACGCCGCCGGCAACTTCGTGCTGCCGTCGGACGAAAGCTTCGCCGCCGCCGCCGCGAACGCCGACTGGGCCAACGCTAAGGACTTCTACCTGGTGATGACGAATGCTCCGGGCGAGAAGTCCTGGCCGATCACCGCGACCAACTTCATCCTGATGTACAAGCAGCCGAAGAACGCCACTGGCGCCAAGAACGCCAAGGACTTCTTCACCTGGGCCTACGCCAACGGCGACGCTCAGGCTAAGGCTCTGGACTACGTGCCGCTGCCGGACGCGCTGGTACAGCAGATCCAGGCCTACTGGGCTCAGAACATGAAGTTCTGATCCGGGAGGGATTCCGGAAGACAGAAAAGCGGGCCTTCTGGCCCGCTTTTTCTTTTGAGCATCCATACCAGATCCCCGGCCGGGCAGGCGGCGCCGGTGCGGTCTGCGTGACACGCCGTGAATAGCCCCATCGTTCACCACAGACACGCGCTGCGGCGCGTTCCTCCCTATCGCAACTGCGTTTCACGGGGGCGCGGCTTGGTCGGCGGCATCCATGCCGCCGACAGTCACGCAGAGCCCACCGGCACCGCCTGCCCTCCCACACATAGCTGGCGCATCTACGAAGAAGCAAAGGCAGCTCGCTGCGCTCGCCTCCCCTCATCTGCCCTCCGGGCATCTTCTCCCCGCACGCGGGGAGAAGAAGAGCGCGTGGGCCGAAGCCACGAACTTCACGTTCGCGATTAGCGCTGCCCGCCGGGATGGGGGTGGCGGAGAGCGGACCAGGGATGGTCCGCGGCCCGACTAAAGGCAGGACTGCCGTCCGGAGGGTCGCAGCCACCCCCATCCCGGCGGGTAGCGCGTCCTTCCGAAGCCGACCGCCCGCAGCCGACGTACCAAAAGCAAAGTCCCTGGATCCCCGCCTTCACGGGGATGACGAAGGGAGCTCCGGCCGCTCGACCGGCCGAAACCGCCCCGCAGCGGCCCGCATGACGTTGCCGTTACAGGCCCATGTCATTCCCCTGTAACAAAAACATCATTTCATACCGGCATCGGTGGGCGCCCCACGCCTGCTCATGGACCGTGCCCATGAAGTCCCCTGCCCCCCGCCTCGCCCTGCTCGCCCTGGCCGCCGCCCTGGCGCTGGCCGCATGCAAGCCGGCGAACGCGCCCGCGGGCAAGGACACGGCCGCCGAGGACCCGGCCGGCGCAACGATCCTCGGAGCCGGCGCCAGCTTCGTCTATCCGCTGATGTCGAAGTGGTCGGCCGACTACCACAAGGCCACGGGCGTCAAGATCAACTACCAGTCCATCGGCTCCGGCGGCGGTATCGCGCAGATCAAGGCCGGCACGGTGGACTTCGGCTCGACCGACAAGCCGCTACCTCCCGATGAACTGGCCGCGGCCGGCCTGGGCCAATTCCCCTCCGCCATCGGCGGCGTGGTTCCGGTCGTGCACCTCAAGGGCATCGAGGCAGGAAAGCTGCGCCTCACCGGCCCGCTGCTCGCCGACATGTACCTGGGCAAGATCACCGCCTGGAACGACCCGGCCATCGCCCAGGCCAATCCGGGAGTAACGCTGCCGGCGACCAAGATCAGCGTGGTGCATCGCTCCGACGGTTCCGGCACCACCTTCAACCTCACCAACTATCTGTCGAAGGTCAGCCCGGAATGGCAGGGCAAGGCCGGCGAAGGCACCACGGTCAACTGGCCGGTCGGCATCGGCGGCAAGGGCAACGAAGGCGTCGCCGCCTATGTGCAGCAGATCGACGGCTCGCTGGGCTACGTCGAGTTGGCCTACGCGCTGCAGAACAAGATGAGCTACACCGCACTGCAGAACGCCGCGGGGCAATTCGTGCTTCCTTCCGCCGCGACCTTCTCGGCCGCCGCCGCGAGCGCCGACTGGAAGTCGGCCCAGGACTTCCACCTGGTCATGACCAATGCGACCGGCGCCAACGCCTGGCCGATCACCGCGACCAACTTCATCCTGATGTACAAGCAGCCGCGCGATCGCAAGCGCAGCGCCGACACGCGGGCGTTCTTCAAGTGGGCGTTCGAAAACGGACAGGCGCAGGCCCAATCGCTCGATTACGTCCCACTGCCGCCGCAACTGGTCGCGCAGATCGAGACGTACTGGTCGGTCGAGTTCAAGTGACCCAACAAATGGATCCCGGCTTGCGCCGGGATGACGAGCAGAAGCCAAGAGCGAACAGTCCCACCCCATGAGCGCTACCGCCCTCCCCACCGTGCCGAGCAGCAGCCGCGACGTCGCCGACGCGCGCAACGACAAGCTGTTCCGCTGGATCCTCACCGGCACCGCGCTGTTCGTGCTGATCGCGCTCGCCGGCGCGGCCCTGTCGATGCTGTGGGGCGGCCGCGCCGCGCTGCAGGTGCAGGGCCTGAGCTTCTTCTTCTCCAGCGACTGGAATCCGGTCGAGGACAAGTACGGCGCGCTCGTACCGATCTACGGCACCGTGGTGACGGCGATCATCGCCATGCTCATCGCGGTGCCGGTCAGCTTCGGCATCGCCTTCTTCCTCACCGAAGTCGCGCCGCGCTGGCTGCGCGGCCCGGTCAGCTCGGCGATCGAACTGCTGGCCGGCGTGCCCTCGATCATCTACGGCATGTGGGGCTTCTTCGTGCTGATGCCGGTGATGCGCGAAACCATCGTGCCCTGGCTCAACGACCACGTCGGCACCTGGCCGGTGATCGGACCGCTGTTCCAGGGCCCGCCGATCGGCGCGGGCATGCTCACCTCGGGCGTCGTGCTGTCGATCATGGTGATCCCCTTCATCTCCTCGGTGATGCGCGAGGTGTTCCTCACCGTGCCGACACGCCTGAAGGAATCGGCTTACGCGCTGGGCTCGACCAAGTGGGAAGTGAGCTGGGACATCGTCCTGCCCTACACCCGTTCGGCGGTGATCGGCGGCGTGTTCCTCGGACTGGGCCGCGCGCTCGGCGAGACGATGGCCGTCGCGTTCGTGATCGGCAACAGCGTCGACTTCACCAAATCGCTGCTCGAACCGAGCACCACCATCGCCGCGCTGATCGCCAACGACTTCGGCGAGGCGACGGAAACCTACCGCTCCGCGCTACTGCTGCTCGGCTTCGTCCTCTTCATCGTGACCTTCGTCGTGCTCGCCATCGCCCGCCTGATGCTGGCGCAGCTGTCCCGCAAGGAGGGCAACTGATGAGCGCTCTGATCTCCTCCGCTTCCAGCGGCCTGTACCTGCGCCGCCGCATCGCGAATGTCGTCGCGATCGTGCTGGCCACGGCCGCGGCACTGTTCGGCCTGTTCTTCCTGGGCTGGATCCTGTGGACGCTGATCGCCAAGGGCATCGGCGGCGTCAACTGGGCCTTGTTCACCCAGAACCAGCCGCCGCCGATGGAAGCAGGCGGTCTGAAAAACGCCTTCTTCGGCAGCTTCGTGATGTGCGCACTGGGCATCCTGATCGGCACGCCGCTCGGCATCGCCGCGGGCACCTGGCTGGCCGAATACGGCAACAACCGCAAGCTCGGCACTGCCGTGCGCTTCGTCAACGACATCCTGCTGTCGGCCCCCTCGATCGTGCTGGGCCTGTTCGTCTACGCGGTGTTCGTGATGCAGACCGGCGGCCGGTTCTCCGCGCTTGCCGGTGCGCTCGCGCTCGCTTTCATCGTGCTGCCGGTGGTGGTGCGCACCACCGACGAGATGCTGCGGCTGGTGCCCGCGCAAATGCGCGAGGCGGCGCTGTCCTTGGGCGTTCCGCAGTGGAAGGTGATCGTGCAGGTGCTGTATCGCAGCGCTTCGGCCGGCATCGTGACCGGCATCCTGCTGGCGCTGGCGCGTATTTCCGGCGAAACCGCGCCGCTGCTGTTCACCGCCTTCGGCAACGAGTTCTGGAGCACCGACCTGTCGGGCGCGATGGCCGCGGTACCGCTGGTCATGTACAAGTTCGCCGGCAGCGGCTTCGCCAACTGGGAAGCGATCGCCTGGGCCGGTGCGCTGGTGCTCACGCTGTTCGTGCTCGCCGTCAGCCTGTTCGCGCGCACCTTCCTGCTGCGCAACAAGATCACTCATGACTGAGGACGCCATGGACGTGCTTTCCCCAGCCCCCTCTCCCGTCACCCTTCGAAATACCGCCGCCATGAACGATGCCCGTCTCAATGTAGCCATGCCCGACCGCATCGGGACGGCACCGGCTGCCACGCAGGTGAAGCTCGCAGCGCGCGGGCTGGATTTCTACTACGACAAGTTCCATGCCTTGAAGAGCATCAACCTGGAGATACCGGAAAAGCGCGTAACCGCGCTGATCGGCCCCTCCGGTTGCGGCAAGTCGACGCTGCTGCGCATCTTCAACCGCATCTACGCGCTGTATCCGAAGCTGCAGGCCAAGGGCGAGGTGCTGCTGGACGGGGAGAACATCCTCGACCCGAAGTACCCGATGAACCGCCTACGCAGCAAGGTCGGCATGGTGTTCCAGAAGCCGGTGCCGTTCCCGATGACCATCTTCGAGAACGTCGCCTACGGCATCCGTCACCACGAGAAGCTGTCGAAGTCGGAAATGACCGATCGCGTCGAAAGTGCGCTGCGCCAGGGCGCGCTGTGGGACGAAGTGAAGGACAAGCTGGGCCAGAGCGCCCTGGGCCTGTCCGGTGGCCAGCAGCAGCGCCTGTGCATCGCGCGCGCGGTCGCGCTGAAGCCCGACGTGCTGCTACTCGACGAGCCGACCTCGGCGCTGGATCCGATCTCCACCAGCCGCATCGAGCAGCTGGTCGAAGAGCTGAAGAAGGACTACACGATCGCCATCGTGACCCACAACATGCAGCAGGCCGCGCGCGTGTCCGATTTCACCGCCTTCATGTACCTGGGCGATCTGGTCGAGCACGGTCCGACCGAGACGATCTTTTCGCAGCCGACCAAGCAGCAGACTGAAGATTACATTACGGGTAGGTTCGGGTAAGAAACCGCACCTAGAAGGAAACAGAGAACAGCCATGGGCACCAACATGCACGACCACATCGTTAAGAGCTACGACGACGAACAGCAGCGCCTGCTCGCCGAAACCCTGCGCATGGGCGAGATGGCCGCCGCGCAGCTGGAAGCCGCACTCGACGTGGTCCAGCGCCGCGACGACAAGGCCGCCGAGCGCATCATCGCCAACGACGAAGCGATCGACGCGCTGGAAAGCGAGGTCAGCCACGACGTAATGAAGCTCGCGCTGCGCGGCCCGATGGCGCGCGACCTGCGCCAGATCCTCGCCGCGATCCGCATCGCCGCCGACATCGAACGCATCGGCGACCTGGCGGCCAACGTCGCCAAGCGCTCGCGCGCGCTCAACCTCGCTCCGCCGCTGCCGCACATCGCCGGGCTGCATGCGCTGGGCACGCTGGCCGTGCAGCAGGTCCGCGATGCGATGGCCGCCTACAAGGACAGCGACATCGAACAGGCCCAGCGCGTGCGCGCCCGCGACGCCGAGATCGACATCGCCTACACCGGCCTGTTCCGCGAACTGCTCACTTACATGATGGAAGACGCGCGCAGCATCACCGGCTGCACCCACCTGCTGTTCATGGCGAAGAACATGGAGCGCGTGGGCGACCACGCTACTAACATCGCCGAGAACGTGTGGTTCCTGGTCAAGGGCGACGAGCCCCTGCCGCCGCGCGAGAAGCGCGACGAGTCGATCGCCACGCGCTAACCCTCGCGACTGACCTTTGTTGGCGTCAGGCCGGCGCCAGGCGGCCCCGGGGCTAAATTCCAGCTGAATATGGGCGTGAAGGGCTCCTTCACGCCCTCATCTTTTCTGCCTGCCACCCACTCTTGGGATATGCGCGCACCCGGTCCACCGCGCATTCTTTCGCGACATCCATTTCCAAGGCCGTTGCGTACATACTCGGCCGGCTCGAACCTGCGGCACCGCCCGCCATCCACCCCGCACCCACCAGGAGCGTTGACCATGTCCACCAAGCAGACCAACAAACCGCTAGCCCTCGCCGTCGGCGCCGCCCTTGCCGGTGGCATCGCATTTTCGGGCGCTGCCTTCGCCATGAACGATCTGGCCAGCGGCTACATGGTGAGCGCCAGCCACGCCGCCAGCGAAGCCAAGGCCGCCGACAAGAAGGCCGAAGCCAACTGCGGCGCCGACAAGAAGGCTGCGGAAGCCAACTGTGGCGCTGACAAGAAGGCCGCGGAAGCCAAGTGCGGCGCCGACAAGAAAGCGGCCGAGGGCAAGTGCGGCGAAGGCAAGTGCGGCATGGACGTGATGGACGCGGACAAGGACGGCAAGATTTCGTCCGCCGAATTCGCCGCCAAGCACGACGGCGACAACAGCAAGTTCGCCGCGCACGACACCAACAACGACGGCTTCATCGACGCCAGCGAGATGAAGGCGCACATGGATGGCAAGGGCGGCGAAGCCAAGTGCGGCGCCGACAAGAAGCCCGCCGACGAGAAGGCCAAGATGGAAGGCAAGTGCGGCGAAGGCAAGTGCGGCGGCATGGCCTGATGTGACCCGCGACGGGAGAGTCCTGCACTCTCCCGTCGCAACTTTCTTCGATCGACGCGACGCTTTCCGATGCGCTCCCTTTCGCCACGAAGTGCCGGCCTGGGCCTGCGGCGTGCGCTGCTCGATGCATTGCGATCCGCGCCCGCGGGCGACTTCGACTTCCTCGAATGCGCGCCTGAGAACTGGATCGGCGTGGGCGGCCGCTATGGCGACGCCCTCGAGGAACTCACGGCGAAGCACCCGCTCGTCTGCCATGGCCTCTCGCTCTCGCTAGGCGGCTTCGCACCGCTGGACGAAACCTTTCTTTCGCGCGTGCGGCGCTTCCTCGACCGCCACCACGTCGCGCTGTACAGCGAACACCTGAGCTACTGCGCCGACGACGGCCAGCTCTACGACCTGCTGCCGATTCCTTTCACCGAGGAAGCCGTGCATCACGTCGCCGCGCGCATCCGCCAGACCCAGGACATCGTCGGACGCCGCATCGCCGTGGAGAACGTGTCGTACTACGCCGCACCCCATCAGGCGATGCGCGAGATCGACTTCATCAACGCCGTGCTCACCGAAGCCGACTGCGACCTGTTGCTGGACGTCAACAACATCTACGTCAACGCGATCAACCATCGCTACGACGCCGAAGATTTCCTGGCCCGGCTTCCCACGCAGCGGGTCGCCTACATCCACGTCGCCGGCCACTACGACGAAGCCGAAGATCTGAAGGTCGACACGCACGGCGCGCCGGTGAAAGACGCGGTCTGGAAACTGCTCGGCTCCGCCTATGCGCGCATCGGCGCACGGCCTACGCTGCTCGAGCGGGATTTCAACATTCCGCCCTATGCCGAGCTGCTGGGCGAGCTTGGCACCGTTCGCGCCGTCATGGATGCGCACACGGGCGCACCGATCGAAACGCAAAGCCGCCATGCCCGCTGAGTCCGGCTCCGCACCCGCGCGCCTACGCGAGCAGCAACTCGAGCTCACCCGCCACCTGCGCGATCCCGAGCACGTCGCGGCGCCAAGCGGCATCGAGGATCGCCGCCTCGCGATTTACCGCGAGCTGCTGTTCAACAACATCGAAAGCCTGCTGTCCGGCAACTTCCCGGTGATCCGCACGCTGCTGGGCACGACACGCTGGAAAGCGCTGGTGCGCGATTTCTATCGCGATCACCGCAGCCAGACGCCGCTGTTCCCGGAGATCGCGCGGGAGTTCCTGCGCTATCTCGAATCGTTGCCACAGCTGGACCCACCCTTCCTCGGCGAACTCGCGCATTACGAGTGGGTGGAACTGGCGCTGCAGATTTCCGAAGCGACGACCGCCGAGGTCGCGCACGATCCCGAAGGCGATCTCCTTGCCGACTCGCCGCTGGTCTCGCCTCTGGCCTGGCCGCTGGCCTATCGCTGGCCCGTGCACCGCCTGGCGCCGGACTATCAGCCGGCGACGCCGCCCGAGCGGCCGACGCTGCTGCTGTTGCGCCGCGAAGCCGATGGCAACGTGCGCTTCTCCGAACTGAGCGCGCTGGCGTTCCGCCTGCTGGCCCGATTCGACGAAAGCCCGGCGTTGAACGGCCGCGAACAGCTTCGCGCCCTGGCCGCGGAAGCCGGCGTGGAGGCGGACGAGGCCTTCATGGCGCAGGGGGCGAGCCTGCTGGAGCAGATGTGCGCGAACGGCACGCTGCTGGGCACGCGGCGGTAATCGTTCCGCACGGCTTGCGCAATTGGGCGACGAGACGCCGTCCGGCCCGGCTAAACTGCGTGGATGCAAGAAGCCGCGAAATCCTCCGCCTCACCCCTCTCTACCCGTTTCCGCGGCTTTCTCCCGGTCGTAGTCGACGTCGAGACCGGCGGCTTCGACTGGAACCGGCACGCCCTGCTCGAGATCGCGGTGGCGCCCATCGATATCGACGAGAACGGACAGTTGTTCGTCGGTGGCGTCACCAGCAGCCACGTCATTCCCGCGACGGGCATGGATATCGATCCCAAGTCGCTGGAAATCACCGGGATCATCCTCGACCATCCGTTCCGCGATGCGAAGCCGGAACGGGCCGCACTCGACCTGGTCTTCGCTCCGGTACGCGAGGCCATGCGCAAGCACGGTTGCCAGCGCGCGATCCTGGTCGGACACAACGCCCATTTCGATCTCAACTTCCTCAATGCGGCGATCGCGCGCGTGGGCCACAAGCGCAGCCCGTTCCATCCCTTCAGCGTGTTCGACACGGTGACCCTGGCGGGCGTGGCCTACGGCCAGACCGTCCTGTCCCGCGCGGTGCAGGCGGCGGGACTGGAATGGCGCAATGAAGATGCGCACTCGGCCTTCTACGACACGGAGCGGACGGCGCAGCTGTTCTGCAAGATCGTCAACAGTTGGCCGATGCTGAAGCTGCCTGCGGCGGGGCAGGCATCGCCGTAAGCGGGCGGACGAGTGGCATAGGCTCGATGAGTTGAAGCAGCGCTTATGCAGCGCTGCTTCGCTCGCCCCCCATCCGCCCCTTCGGGGCACCTTCTCCCCGCGCGCGGGGAGAAGGAGTAGCTACCCCTCGCCCCGCTTGCGGGGAGAGGGACCGCGTCGCGCAGCGACGCAGGGTGAGGGGACGTGCGAACTACGGCGTCGCCAGCTTCAACCCGATCAATCCAAGCACGATCAACACCACACTGCCGACCCGCAACGCATTGAGCGGCTCATCGAACAGCACGATCCCCAAAATCACCGTACCGACGGCGCCCACGCCCACCCACACGGCATAGGCCGTACCGACGGGTAGCGACTTCATCGCGACACCCAGCAATCCCAGGCTAACCGCCATCGCGGCGACAGTGCCCACGGAGGGCCACAAGCGCGTGAAGCCTTCGGTGTATTTCAAGCCGATCGCCCAGGCGATTTCGAACAGGCCGGCGAGAACGAGGATGATCCAGGACATTGCAGTGCTCCCATCGTAGGCGGGGCCGTCCCCGGAATGAGATGGAGCGGCGGGGTCGTCCCGGCCCTCCTCTGGCTACACGAGCCAGATAAGTCAGTGCCGCGCCGGCGGCTGCGAACAATAAATCGCCAGCGCGTCTTTGGTACGCCCAGCCCTCAGACCCTGCGCTGTCGCGCCGCCTCGAACAACACAACGCCCGAAGCAACCGACACGTTGAGGCTTTCCACGTCGCCGGCGCCCGGCATCGGAATCTTCACCAGCTGATCGCAGTTCTCGCGCGTGAGCCGGCGCAGGCCGTCGGCTTCGCCGCCCAGCACCAGGGCGACGTTGCCGCGCAGATCGAGCGACCAGAACGACGCCTCGGCTTCGCCGGCCAACCCATAGATCCACACGCCCATCTGCTGCAGATCGCGCAGCGTGCGCGAGAGATTGGTCGCCGGAATCACCGGAATGCTGTCCGCCGCGCCGGCCGAGGTCTTGCGCACGGTCGCATTGACCTGCACCGCCTTGTCCTTGGGGAAGATCACCGCCGTGGCGCCCGCCGCCGCCGCACTGCGCAGGCAGGCGCCGAGGTTGTGCGGATCCTGCACGCCGTCGAGCACCAGCACCAAGGCCTTGCCTTCGGCGGCCTCGATCAGGCCCTGCAGGTCGTTCTCGCTATAGGTCTTGGCCGCGGCATAGCGCGCGACCACGCCCTGATGGCGCAGGCTGCCGACGACGCCGTCCAGCGCCTGCGTGGCGACGCGGCGCACGTCGATGTCTTTGCGGCGCGCGTTCGCCTCGATCTCGGTCAGGCGCGGATTCTTCGCCCCGGCTTCGATCAGGACTTCGCGTACGTTGTCGGCGTCGTGTTCGACGGCGGCCGACACCGCGTTGATGCCGGCGATCCATTGTTTTGTGCTCATGGGCGCATTGTCCCCTGCTCTTGCGCGCCGGGAAAGCCATCCGGCGCGCCAAGAGGGGCCCAGGCCCGGCGCCCGCGATGGATCAGTACTTCTGCTTCACCCGCTTCGCCGGCTTGCCGCGGGGCGGCAACGGCTTCGCCCCACGCTCTTCGACCAGGCGGAAGTCGATACGCCGGTCTTCCACGCTGGCCTTGAGCACGATGATCTCGACGCGGTCGCCCAGGCGGAACTCGCGGCCCGTGCGTTCGCCGGTCAGCGTCTTGCGGATCGGGTCGAAGTGGTAGAAGTCGCTGGGCAGCTGGGTCACGTGCACCAGGCCATTGACCTTGGAATCGTCCAGCTCGATGAACAGACCGAAGCTGGTGACGCCGCTGATCACGCCCGGGAACTGACCGCCCACGTGCTGTTCCATCCACGCGGCGCGGTAACGCTCGTCGACCTCGCGCTCGGCTTCGTCGGCGCGGCGCTCGCGCTCCGAGCACTGCAGGGCCAGCGCGGTCATTTCGCGCGGCGAATAGAAGTCGACCGGCTTGCCGTGGTGCAGCGCGTGCTTGATCGCGCGATGCACCAGCAGGTCCGGATAGCGCCGGATCGGCGAGGTGAAGTGCGCGTATGCCTCCAGCGCCAGGCCGAAATGGCCGACGTTGTCCGGCGAATACACCGCCAGCGACTGGCTGCGCAGCAGCACCGACTCCAGCAGCGCCGCATCCGGCCGCTCGCGGATCTTCTTCAGCAGCACGGTGAAATCCTTCGGCTGCACCTTCGCCCATGGCGGCATGCGCAGGGTGAATTCCTTGAGGAATTCCTGCAGGTCCGCGTACTTCTCTTCCGGTGGACGCTCGTGGATGCGGTACGGCGCGGGCACCTGATGCGAGAGCAGGAACTTCGCCGCTTCGACATTGGCCGCGATCATGCATTCCTCGATCAGCTTGTGCGCGTCGTTCCGCTGCAGCATGCCGGCCTGCACGACTTCGCCCTGCGCGCCGAGCACGAAACGCACTTCCGAGGATTCGAATTCGATCGCGCCGCGGCGTTCGCGCGCCTTGGCCAGAATTCGGTAGAGCTGGTGCAGGTGTTCGACTTGCGGCAGCACGGCGCTGCCGATCTGCGTGCGCGCTTCGGCCTGGGTCTCCTCGGGCACGTCGCCGACCGCATTCCACACCAGCGTGTAGGTGAGGCGCGCGTGGGAATGCATCACCGCCTCGTAGAACTTCGAGCGGGTCACCTCGCCGTTGCGATCGACCTGCATGTCGCAGACGAAGCACAGACGGTCGACCTTCGGGTTCAGCGAGCAGATACCGTTGGACAGGGTCTCCGGCAGCATCGGCACGACGAAGCCGGGGAAATACACCGACGTGGCGCGCTTCTGCGCTTCGTCGTCCAGCGGCGAACCGGGCCGCACATAGTGCGAGACATCGGCGATCGCGACGACCAGGCGGAAACCGTCGCGATTGGGCTCGCAATACACCGCATCGTCGAAATCCTTGGCGTCCTCGCCATCGATGGTGACTAGCGGCGTGCCGCGCAGATCGACGCGTCCCTGCGCGGTCGCCGCATCGACGGTGAGCGGTACCGTGGCGGCTTCGTTCAACACCGGCTGCGGAAATTCGTGCGGCAGCTCATGCCCGTGGATCGCGGCCTGCACCGCCAGCGAGGCGGTCAGGCGCTCGCCCAGCACGGTCAGCACGCGGCCGATCGGTGGCCGCCACGAATCGGGGGCCTGGGTGATCTCCGCCACCACGAGCTGGCCGTGCTTGGCCTCGCCGCGCGCGTCCGGCGGGATCTGCAGGTTACGCTGGATGCGGCGGTCATCGGGCACGACGTAGCTGATGCCCGATTCGATTTCGAAGCGGCCGATCAGCCGGTTGAGGCGCCGCTCCAGCACTTCCACGATCGCGCCTTCGCGGCGGCCGCGCCGGTCCATGCCGGTGACGCTGGCGAGCACGCGGTCGCCATGCATCGCCTTGCGCATCTCCAGCGGCGGCAGGAACAGGTCGTCGCCGCCGCCCTTATCCGGGCGCAGGAAGCCGAAGCCGTCCGGATTGGCGATGACCGTGCCGGCGATGAGGTCCAGCCGTTCGACGGGCGCGAACTCGCCGCGCCGGTTCAGCAGCAGCTGCCCATCGCGAAGCATGGCGGCCAGGCGCTTGTTCAGTGCATCGAAGCGATCCGGCGCCGCCAGGTCGAGCCGCTGCGCCAGCGCATCGGCCGCCATCGGACCCTCGCCCAGCAGGCGCAGAATCAGCTCGCGGCTGGCGATGGGCTGCTCGTAACGGCTGGCTTCACGGTCGGCGTGCGGGTCGTTGAAAGCGCCCGTCTCGAGTTGATCGCGTTCGCGTTGATCGCGTTCGAATTGACCGGGCCGGATGGCTCCTGGCTGAATCCCGCCACGGGCTGGTGGCCTGGCCGCCTTCTTGTTGGGCTCGAAGGTGTCCGACCTGCGCGCTTCGCCCTTGGACGTTTCGCTCTTGGACGAGCCGGTCCTGGACGTGCTGGCCTTGAAGCCGCGCGGCGGCGGCTCCGGCATCCACGCCGGGCGCGGCGCCGCGCCTTGGGGGCGTGGCGCGCCCTTCTTCCCTGTCGTGCCGGCCGCCTTGGCCGGGCCTCCCGCGCGGCTCGGGCCGGCGCTGCGGCCGCTGCCCGCCGCGGTCTTGCGACCGCCCGTGGTCTTCTTTTTCATCGCCTCATGGTCGCACATCACCATGAAGACACGGTCGCCATGAATGGAGCGCGGCCCCGCTGCGGGAAGCGTGTAACAAGTCGTTGACAAGCGCGCCGCCGCAACGCAACATACGCGCCCTCGCACGGCTCAACGCCGCAAGCGAAGCCCAGGTGGCGGAATTGGTAGACGCACTAGTTTCAGGTACTAGCGGGTAAAACCGTGGAGGTTCGAGTCCTCTCCTGGGCACCAACGATTTTGAGAAAAGCCTCGCAGAAATGCGGGGCTTTTTCTTTTCCGGTGCGCCTGGCCTTTTGCCGATATTGCCGCCACGACGGGCCTGTCCAGGCGGGCGGTGGTTGGCGCCCGGTTCAAGGCATTAAGCCGCCAGCGACCTTGTACCGGTAATGCGCGCTCGCGCGGGCGCGACGCCGCCCCGCCGTTAGAATCCCCTTCAGATTTTCATTCCAGGCCTCGCACCACTCCATGAGCGATACCGTCCGTCCGGTCTTCCACGGCTTCGAACAGATCCCGCTGCGCGAATACGCCGAGCGCGCCTACCTCGACTACTCGATGTACGTGGTCCTCGACCGCGCCCTGCCCTTCCTCGGCGACGGGCTCAAGCCGGTGCAGCGCCGCATCATCTATTCGATGAGCGAGCTGGGCCTCAACGCCGCCTCCAAGCCGAAGAAATCCGCGCGCACCGTCGGCGACGTCATCGGCAAGTACCACCCGCACGGCGACAGTGCCTGCTACGAGGCGATGGTGCTGATGGCGCAGCCGTTCTCGTATCGCTATCCGCTGATCGAGGGCCAGGGCAACTTCGGTTCCAGCGACGATCCCAAGTCGTTCGCGGCGATGCGCTACACCGAGGCCAAGCTCACGCCCATCGCCGAAGTGCTACTGGGCGAACTCGGCCAGGGCACGGTCGACTGGGATCCCAACTTCGACGGCACTCTGGAAGAGCCCACCTGGCTGCCCGCGCGCCTGCCGCACCTGCTGTTGAACGGCACCACCGGCATCGCGGTCGGCATGGCCACCGACGTGCCGCCGCACAACTTGAACGAAGTCGTCAGCGCCTGCGTGCGCCTGCTCGACGATCCGGACGCGACCACGCGCGATCTGTGCGAACACATCCTCGGTCCGGACTATCCGACCACCGCCGAGATCATCACGCCGCGCAGCGAGTTGATGGCGATGTACGAAACCGGCCTGGGCAGCGTGCGCGCCCGCGCCGTGTTCCAGCGCGACGGCGCCAATATCGTCATCACCGCGCTGCCCTACCAGGCCTCGCCGAGCAAGGTGATCGAGCAGATCGCCACGCAGATGCGGGCGAAGAAGCTGCCCTGGCTGGAAGACATCCGCGACGAGTCCGACCACGCCAATCCGACCCGCATCGTGCTGGTGCCGCGCTCCAACCGCGTCGACGTCGAGCAGTTGATGGGCCATCTGTTCGCCACGACCGACCTGGAGAAGAGCTTCCGCGTCAACCTCAACGTGATCGGCGAAGACGGCCGCCCGCAGGTGAAGGGGCTCAAGACGTTCCTCGGCGAGTGGCTGAAGTTCCGTACCGAGACGGTGACGCGCCGCCTCAAGCACCGCCTCGACAAGGTCGAGCGCCGTCTGCACCTGTTGGAAGGCTTGCTGATCGCCTTCCTCAATCTGGATGAAGTCATCCGCATCATCCGCAGCGAGGACGAGCCCAAGCCGGTGCTCATCTCCCGCTTCAAGCTGAGCGACGATCAAGCCGACTACATCCTCGAGACCAAGCTGCGCCAGCTGGCGCGCCTGGAGGAAATGAAGATCCGCGGCGAGGAATCCGAACTCGACGCCGAGCGCGATCGCATCATCGCCACGCTCGACAGCAAGGCCAAGCTGAAGAAGCTGGTGAAGGACGAGCTGCTCGCCGACGCGAAGAAGTTCGGCGACGCGCGCCGTTCCCCGCTGGTCGCGCGCGAAGCCGCGCAGGCGCTGTCGGAGACCGAACTGGTCGCCAGCGAACCGATGACGATCGTTATCAGCGAGAAGGGCTGGGTGCGCGCGGCCAAGGGTCACGAGGTCGATGCGGCCTCGCTCAGCTATCGCGATGGCGACGGCCTGCTCGCCGCGGCGAAGGGCCGCAGCACGCAGCAGGTGGCGTTCCTCGATTCCACTGGGCGTTCGTATTCGACCGTGGCGCATACGCTGCCGTCGGCACGCGGCAACGGCGAGCCGCTGACCGGCCGCTTCGCGCCAGCGCCCGGCGCGTCGTTCCAGGCGCTGGCGACGGGCGACAACGAGACCAAGTTCGTGCTCGCCTCCTCGCACGGCTATGGCTTCATCACCCGCTTCGAAAACCTCACCGGCCGCAACAAGGCCGGCAAGGCGATGCTGTCGCTGACGCCGAACGCGAAGGTGCTGCAGCCGGCGCAGGTCGCTACCGGCGAGAAGGACCGTGTGGTCGCGGTGACCAACGTCGGCCACCTGCTCGCCTTCCCCGTGTCGGAACTGCCGGAACTCGACAAGGGCAAGGGCAACAAGATCATCGACATTCCCAAGGCCAAGCTCGGCACCGAGCGCGTCGTCGCCGTCGCCGTGGTGCCGCAGGGCGGCACGCTGGTGGTGAAGTCCGGCACGCGCACGATGTCGCTGTCGTTCAAGGATCTGGAGGAGTACATCGGGGCGCGGGCGACGCGGGGTGGGTTGTTGCCTAGGGGCTGGCAGAAGGTCGAAGGACTGGAAGTCCAATAACCAATGCAACCCGACTTCTGGCTCCAACGCTGGCGCGACAACCAGATCGGCTTCCATCAGGACAAGCCGACGCCGCTGCTGCTCAAGCACTGGCCGGCGATCGGCATGCCGGTAGGGGCGACGGTCTTCGTGCCCCTGGCGGGCAAGTCGCTGGACATGGTGTGGTTCGCGTCGGAGGGCTACCGCGTCTTCGGTGTCGAGCTTTCGCCGCTGGCGATCAAGCAGTTCATTTCCGAACACGGCGTCGTCCCCGAAGTACGGGAGTCGAAGTACGGCACGCATTACATCGCCGGCAGTGTGGAGATCGTCCAGGGCGACGCGTTCGCCCTGGATGCGCAGGCCCTGCAGGACTGCAGCGTGGTCTTCGATCGCGCCGCATTGATCGCGCTACCGCCGGAGCTGCGCCGCCGCTACGTCGATGAGGTGTACGCGCGCCTGCCGCAGGGCTGCCGCGGCCTGCTGATCACGCTCGAGTATCCGCAAGGCGAAAAGCAGGGGCCGCCCTTCAGCGTGACCGAAGCCGAAGTGCGTGAGCTGTACGAGCCGCAATGGCACGTCGAAGTGCTGGAACGCCGCGACATCCTCGCGCAGCAACCGGCCTTCATCGAGGAAGGCGTCACCGCTCTGGATACCGTGGTCTATCGGCTGATCCGCCGCTGACCGCACGCTGCGGACAGCGATCGCGGACCGGCCGTCCGCATCAGTGCGCGCGCTGCGCCGCCCATTCCGCCGCCGGGCGCGCGCGCGAGAACAGGAAGCCCTGCCCCAGCTCGCAACCCATTTCCAGCAGGCAGTCGCGCTGCTCGTCGGTCTCCACGCCCTCGGCGATCACGTCCATGCCCAGCGTGCGCGCCATCGCCAGCACAGCGCGCACCACCGCCGTGCTGCCGCCGCGTTCGTTTTGTTGCAATGCGCTCACGAACGAGCGGTCGATCTTGAGCGCCTGCAGTGGGAACCTGTGCAGATAACTCAGCGACGAGTAGCCGGTACCGAAGTCGTCCAGCGCCGCGACGACACCCGATTCGCGCAGCTCTTCGAGCGTGACGCGCACCTGCTCGGGATTGTCCAGCAGGGCGCCTTCGGTCACTTCGAGACGGATCCGATCGTGGGAGAGCCGGTAGGTATCGAACAGCTCCAGCATCTGCCCGGCCAGCGTCGGCGAGCGGAAGTGCCGCGGCGAAACGTTGAGGGTGACGTAGCTGTCGTCGTCGCCGAGCATGCCGATCTCGCGGCAGGCCTGCTCGAACAATTGCCAGTCGATCTGCTCGACACTGCCGTTCTCCTCCGCCACGTCCAGGAACTCGCCCGGCGCCACCAGGCCGCGGCGTGGATGCCGCCAGCGCAACAGCGCTTCGTAGCCCACGACATGACGATCGGATAGCCGCACGATCGGCTGGAAGTGCGGCTCGAATTCGTAGCGCTGGATGGCGCGGCGTAAGTCGTTCTCCAGCTCCAGCAGTTGCAATGCCTCGCGGTGCAGACGCTCGTCGAATATCTCGAAGCGTTGCCGGCCATGCGCCTTGGCCCGGTACATGGCGACGTCGGCGTCGCGCAGCAACTCTTCCGCACGACGGTAGCGCGAGTGACCCAGGGCGATCCCGACGCTCGCCGAGGTGAACAGCTCCTTGCCGTTGATATGCATCGGCTCGCTCAGCGCCTCGATGGCGCGTTGCGCGACATGGCAGGCCTCTTCCGGCAGGTTGACGTCCTCCAGCAGCACGGCGAACTCGTCACCGCCCAGCCGCGCGACGACGTCGAAGGGACGCACGCACGCGGCCAGCCGTGCGCCGGCCTCCTTCAGCATCTCGTCGCCGGCGAGATGCCCCACGCTGTCGTTGATCACCTTGAAGCGGTCCAGGTCCAGGAACAACACCGCGAATCGATGGTTCGGATTGCGCACCATGCGCGCCAGCGCGCGCTCCAGCGCCTCGTACAGGAAGCTGCGGTTGGGCAGCCCCGTGAGCGAGTCGTGCATGGTCTCGTGCATCAGTTGCTGCTCTGCACGCTCGCGCTCGCGGATCTGCTCGCGCAGTTCGCCCACGACCTTGGCCAGTTCGCGGGTGCGGTCCATCACCCGATGCTCGAGTTCGGACTGCGCCTGCTTGCGGTCCAGCGCGGTGAGGATGTGCTGGGCGACGTAAGCGAGCAGCGCGCGATCTTCCTCGCCGTAGCGTTCCGACGCGTCGTAGCTCTGCACCAGGACGGCGCCGCGGACGACGCCTTCGGACACCATCGGCACGCCGAGCACGTCTTCCGCCACCGCGCCGAAGAACACGCCTTCGGGAATGCCCAGTTGCCGGGTGACCTGCACCGGATGCCCCATCACCGCGCGGCCGCTGCGGATGACGCCGAGCGTGATCGTGCCCTGCATGTCCGGTTCGGCGATGTCGGCGCCGGTGTCGAGAATGCCGGGATCCTTCTCGTCCGCGTGGTAGATGACGCGCAGCGTTTCGCGCTCGGCATCGTGCAAGGCGATGATGAGGTTGCGCGCGTACATCAGCTCGGCGACCACCAGGTGGATGCGCCGGAGCATCTCGTTCATGTCGAGATCGGTGCTGGCCAGGTCGGCGATGCTGTAGAGCGCCGCCTGCAGCTTCTCGCCGCGCTGGCGCTCTTCGACTTCCGCCATCAGCGCGCGGGTGCGGTCCTCGACGCGGTTGTTGAGCTCTTCCTGCGCCTGCTTGCGCCGCAGCGCCGTAAGAATGTGCTGGGCGACGAAGCCAAGCTGGGCGCGATCGGCGTCGCTGTAGCGCACGGCGCGGTCGTAGCTCTGCACGACCATGGCGCCGCGCACCACGCCATCCGACATCATGGGCACGCCCAGCCAGTCGGCGCTGTCGGGGCCGAATTCGCCGGCCGGGCCCAGCCCGAACTGCTGCCGCAGTTGCACCGACGGCCCCATCGCCGGCAAGCCGCTGCGGATCACCGCGAGAGTGAGGCTGTCGCGCAGACGCGCGGCGGGAACCTCCTCGCCGACGGCCACGCCATGCATGCCCTTTTCATCGGCGACGTAGACGAAGCGCACGGCATCGCGCTCCGGCTCGTACACGGCGATCAGGAAGTTCGCCGCATACATCAGGCCGGCCACGACGGCGTGCGTGCGCCGCAGCATTTCCTTCATGTCGAGCTCGCTGCTGGCCAGGTCGGCGATCGAATACAGCGCCGTCTGCAGTTGCGCCGCCTTGCCCAGGCGGCCGGTCGCGTGGTGCGCGGCGACCAGTTCGACTTCGGCGCGCATGCGCGCGGCAAGCAGGGTCAGGAAATCGATCAGCCCTGCCGGCTCGCCGCCGGGCTGCGCGCAGGCCTCCGGCCATTCGCCCAGGAACACCGCCCGCGCGTAGTTCAACGGATAGGCGATGCGCATCCAGCCGGCGGCATTACCGTTGCCGACGATGCGGGTCTGGCCGGCGACGCTCGCCCGGCGCTCCAGGGCCTCGTCGATGAGCCGGGATTCCTCCAGCGACAAGGGCGTCGTCGGCCACTGGTGGCGGCGCAGCTTGCCTTCGGTCGTGGTGCCCGATACCCAGACCAGGCGCGCGTCGCGGCAGCCGAACGAGGTTTCGGCCAGGCGCAGCACGACGGCGTCGACCTCCCCCGGCCGGGTGGGCGGTTCCGGAATCGAGGCGCCCTCGAGCACGCGCACGGCCGGCGCTTCGGAACGTCCGAAACCATTCGGCGTGTGCACAGACCGGGCCATACGGAATATTCAACGCTGCAAGGCGCATCGAGCGGCCGTTCGGCGGAGGGCGCGCACGCACCGGGCGCGCCGCTCCGGCTCAGGCCAAGGCCGCCTGGTGCACGTCCACTACCGCGCGCCCCGACGGGTCCGCCATCTTCGCGAAGGCCGCATCCCAGGCGATCGCCGCCGGCGATGAGCAGGCGATGGATTTGCCGCCCGGCACCGTCTGCGCGCACGCCACGCCCGGGAAGAACTGCTCGAAGATGTGGCGATAAAGATACGCCTCCTTGCTCTGCGGCGGGTTGACCGGGAAGCGGCTGGCCGCGGCGGCGAACACGCGGTCACTGACCTGCGCTTGCGCGTGCGCCTTCAGCCCGTCGATCCAGCCGTAGCCGACGCCGTCGCTGAATTGCTCCTTCTGCCGCCACAGGATCGCGTCGGGCAGATAGCCCGCGAACGCTTCGCGCAGGATCGCCTTCTCGATCGGACGCGCGCTATCCGGACCGGGACGCGCCATCTTGAAGCGCGCGTCCATGCGCATGGCCACGTCGAGGAATTCGACGTCGAGGAAAGGCACGCGCGGCTCCACGCCCCAAGCCATCATCGACTTGTTGGCGCGCAGGCAGTCGTAGTTGTGCAGAGCGTCGAGCTTGCGCACGGTTTCTTCGTGGAACTCGCGGGCGTTCGGTGCCTTGTGGAAGTACAGGTAGCCGCCGAACACTTCGTCGCTGCCTTCGCCCGACAGCACCATCTTCACCCCCATCGCCTTGATCCGCCGCGCCAGCAAGAACATCGGCGTAGAGGCGCGGATGGTGGTGACGTCGTAGGTTTCGATATGGCGGATGACCTCCGGCAACGCGTCGAGCCCTTCCTCGAAGGTGTAGGTGAAGCCGTGATGCACGGTTCCCAGCGCCGCGGCCGCGACCTGCGCCGCGGCGAGGTCCGGCGAACCTTCCAGGCCGATGGCGAACGAATGCAATCGCGGCCACCACGCTTCGGCCTGGTCGTCTTCTTCGACACGACGGCGCGCGTAGCGCGCGGCGACGGCGGCGACCAGCGAGGAATCGAGCCCGCCCGACAGCAGCACGCCGTAGGGCACGTCCGACATCAGCTGGCGGTGCACGGCGCGCTCGAAGGCTTCGCGCAGCTCCTGCCTCGCGACTTCGATGTCCTGCGTTGCGGCATGGTCGCGCCAGGGCCGTGCGTAGTAGCGCACCAGTTCGCCGCGCGCGCTGTCGTAGTAGTGGCCCGGCGGGAATTGCGCCACATCGGCGCAGATATCCGCCAATGCCTTCATTTCCGATGCCACCCACAGCCGGCCGTCGTCATCGTGCCCCCAGTACAGCGGACACACGCCGATCGGATCGCGGGCGATCACGTAGCGCTGCCGTGCGCGGTCCCACAAGGCGAAGGCGAAGATTCCGTTCAACGCGTTCAACCAGGCGCCGATGTCGTCACTGTCGCGGTACAGGGCGCTGATTACTTCGCAGTCCGAGCCGGTCTGGAAGGCGTAGGGCGTGACCAGCTGACGTTCCAGTTCGCGGTGGTTGTAGATCTCGCCGTTGACGGCGAGGACCAGCTCGCCATCCGCCGAACGCAAAGGCTGCGAGCCGCCCGCGGGATCGACGATGGCCAGGCGTTCGTGGACCAGGATGGCGCCGTCGTCCTGATGCACACCGCTCCAGTCGGGGCCGCGGTGGCGCTGCCGTTGCGAGCGTTCGAGGGCGCTGCGGCGCAGGAGGTGGAAGTCGTCGCCGGCCTGCAGGCCGAAGATGCCGAGGATGGAACACATGGGGAGACTCCTGATGGGGTTCTGGTGCCGAAAACGACGAAGCCCGCGCTTGCGGCGCGGGCTTCGTGAGCGATCGGGGCGGTTATTTTCTAACGCGCGCTAATCGCCGGCCCGCGGGAGGCTGGCGTTATTGCGGTTGTTATTGATCTGCTGGGCGTTGACCTGGCGCGCCGGATAGGCCGAACGCACGCGGCCGCGATCGGCGGCGATGGGCATGCGGGCGGAAGCGGAGGTCATGGCCCGATCCTGCTTCACCGCGTCGCGACTTGCAAGCGAATGTTTCGCCTGCAACGACCACGCGCCTCTAGGCTAAGCTGCGGCGCGGAGCAGCCTACCTGCGGGAGCGCACATGCTGAAATGGACCACGCGGAAGTGGATCGGGCGCAGCCTGCTCGCCCTTTTGATCTTGCTCATCGTCCTGGCACTGACCGCGTGGTGGCTGCTGCGCGGCAGCCTGCCCCGGCTGGAAGGTGAACTGTCCCTCACGGGCCTGTCGGCGCCCGTCACCGTCCAGCGCGATTCGCTCGGGGTCGTCACCATCGAAGCGGCGAACGCGACCGACGCCATGCGTGCGCTGGGTTACGTGCACGCGCAGGAGCGCTACTTCGAAATGGATCTGCTGCGGCGCACCGCCGCGGGCGAGCTGGCCGAGCTGTTCGGGCCGATCGCCGTGGACGTCGACAAGGAACATCGCGTGCACCGCTTCCGTGCCCGCGTCGAAGCCGACCTGGACCAGATCGTCGGGACGCATCGCAGCCAGATGCAGGCCTACGTCGACGGCGTCAACGCCGGCGTGCGCGATCTCAAGGTCCGCCCGTGGCCCTACCTGTTGCTGCGCACGCAGCCCAAGCCGTGGAAGCTGAGCGATTCGCCGCTGGTCGCCTACGCGATGTACTTCGACCTGCAGGACGGCGGGAACGCGCGCGAGCTGGCGTTGTGGAAGATGCGTCCGCACATGCCGCCCGCGCTCTACACCCTGCTCACGCGCGACGGCAGCCGCTGGGATGCGCCGCTGACCGGGCCCGCGCGCGGCGATGCCGTGTTGCCGGGCGCGGACGAAGTCGACCTGCGCAAACTGCCGCATCCGCCGCAGGCCGGCGACGCCGAGCCCACGCCGCGCGTGATCGGCAGCAACAACTTCGCCGTGTCCGGACAGCTCACGCGCGACGGCCGCGCGATCGTCGCCGACGACATGCATCTGGGACTGCGCGCGCCGAATATCTGGTTCCGCGCGCAACTGCGCTATCGCGACGAGCACGCGCCGGGCGGCCGTGTCGACATCGGCGGCTTCACCCTGCCCGGCTTCCCCTTCACCGTGGTCGGCAGCAACGGACACGTGGCCTGGGCGTTCACCAACAGCTACGTCGATACGCTCGACTGGGCGGTGCAGGACATCTGCGGCGACACGCCGAAGCCGGCCTGCGTCCCGGCCACGCACCATCGCGAAAAGATCGCAGTCGCCGGTGCCGAGCCGGTCGATTTCGACATCGAGGAAACCGCGTGGGGCCCGGTCATGGCGCACGACGCGCGCGGCCGCGCCCTGGCGCTGCGCTGGGTCGCGCACGTACCCGGCTCGCTGAACCTCAACCTGGTCGACATGGCACGAGCGCGCGATCTGGCCAATGCCGTGGAAATCGCGCGGCGCTCGGCGATTCCCGCGCAGAACATGCTGATCGCCGACAGCCAGGGCGCGATCGGCTGGCGCTGGCTGGGACCGATCCCGATCCGCGCGGCCGCTTGCGACGCCACCCAGCCGATCGAAAACACGCAGTCGTGCCCGCCGTGGCCGATCAGCACGTCGCGCGCACCGCTGCTGGTGCCTACACAGGGCCGCTTGTGGACCGCGAACAACCGCGTCGTCGGCGATGAGGTCCTGCGTCTGGCCGGCGACGGCGGCAGCACGCTGGGTGCGCGCGCGAAGCAGATTCGCGACGACCTGTTCGCGAAACGGCAATGGAGCGAGCGCGATCTGCTGGCGGTGCAGCTCGACGATCGCGCGCTATTCCTGCGGCCATGGTGGCAACTGCTGCGCGAGGAAGCGGAACGCAGCCACCAACCTGCACTGCGCGAGCTCGCCGATGGCGCGGCGACGTGGCAGGGCCGGGCCAGCATCGACTCGGTGAGCTATCGCATCGTCCGCACCTGGCGCAAGGCGGTGACCGATCGCGTGCTCGACGGCCTGACCGGCCCCGCCCAGGCCGCGCTCGGCAAGGATTTCGTCATGCCGGGGCTGCAGGAGCAGGAAGGTTTCGTGTGGCCGCTGGTGACGCAACGCCCCGCGCATCTGCTGTCGCCGCGCTACCCGGATTGGGACGCGCTATTCGAAGACGCGGCACGCCAAGTGCGCGATCAACTGGCCGAGCAAGGCCCGCTGAGCGCGCGCACCTGGGGCGAACAGAACACCGCGAAGATCTGCCATCCGCTCGCGCGCGCGCTGCCGGGTTTTGTGCGCGGCACGTTGTGCATGCCGTTCGAGCCGCTGCCGGGCGACGTTGCGATGCCGCGCGTGCAGGCGCCCGACTTCGGCGCCTCCGAACGCATGGTGGTGGCGCCGGGTCACGAGGCCGACGGCATCATCCATATGCCTGGCGGACAGAGCGGACATCCGCTGTCGCCGTTCTGGGGCGCGGGGCATGAGGATTGGGTGCACGGGCGGGCGACGCCGTTCTTGCCGGGGGCGGCGAGGTATACGCTGCAAATCCGGCCGGCGAAGTGAGGCATCGGCTGACAAATTTCGACGCGGCGTGACGTCCCCTCACCCTGCGTCGCTCCGCGACGCTGTCCCTCTCCCCGCAAGCGGGGCGAGGGGTTGCTACTCCTTCTCCTCGCGTAGCGGGGAGAAGGTGCCTCGCAGGGGCGGATGAGGGGCGCTTTTGCTCTACGGGTTTACGCCAACATCCGCGCAATCAACTCCAGATACAGATCCGGCAACACCTCCAGATCCGCCACCGCCACATGCTCATCCACCTTGTGGATGCTCGCGTTGACCGGCCCGATCTCGATGCACTGCGCACCCAATGGCGCGATGAAGCGCGCATCCGACGTGCCGCCGCCGGTGCTTTCTTCCGGCGCCTCGCCGCTGAACTTCGCCAGCACGTCGCGTGCGTTCGCTCGCAACAGCCCTTCCGGCGTATGGAACGGTTCGCCGCCGCGATGCCAGTGCACGTCGTACTCCAGCCCATGCGCGCGCAGCACCGCCTCGCATTCCTGCTCCAGTTGCGCGGCACGCCAGTTCGGGTTGAAGCGCAGGTTGAACAGCACGCGCAGCTCGCCGGGAATGACGTTGTTGGCGCCGGTGCCGGCGTTGATGTTGCTGATCTGCAGGCTGGTGGGCGGGAACGTCTCGTAGCCGTCGTCCCAGCGCTGCGATGCGAGTTCGGTGAGCGCGGGCATCGCCTGATGGATCGGGTTGCGCGCCTTTTCCGGATAGGCGACGTGGCCCTGGATGCCGCGCACGGTCAACGTTGCCGACAGCGTGCCGCGACGGCCGACGCGCAGCAGGTCGCCGAGCTTGCGCGTCGACGAGGGTTCGCCGGTCACGCACCAGTCGATGCGTTCGCCGCGCTCGCGGAAGAGGTCGGCGACCTTGCGGACGCCATCGATCGCATCGCCCTCCTCGTCCGAAGTCAGCAGCAGGCCGACACGGCCGCGATGCTCCGGGTGCGTGGCGACGAAACGCTCCAGTGCGATCACGAAAGCCGCGACGCTGCCCTTCATGTCCGCGGCACCACGGCCGTACAGCAGACCATCGCGCACTTCCGGCACGAAGGGGTCACTCGCCCAGGCCTCGCGCGGGCCCGGCGGCACGACGTCGGTATGGCCGAGCAGCACCAGCGTCGGCGCGCCTTCGCCGTGCGTCGCCCACAGATTGTCGACGTCGCCGAAGCGCAGGTGCTCGCAGCGGAAACCCGCACGTTGCAGACGCTCGGCGATGAGTTGCTGGCAGCCGGCGTCGTCGGTGGTGATCGACGGCCGGGTGATGAGTTCCTTGGTGAGATTGACGACTTCGCTCATTCCGCCGCGCTCACTTGCCGATGCCGAAACGCAGCTTGAAGGCGTTGTCGCTGAAGCCCTGCGTGACCGCACCGTCGTCGGTGACCACGACCGGGCGGCGGATCAGCTGCGGGTATTCCTTGAGCAGCAGTTTCCACTCCGCGTCCGAACCAGGCGTCCTGCGGTTCTCCGGCAACGTGCGCCAGGTGGTGGAGGATTTGTTGATCATCGCGTCCCAGCCGCCGAGCTTGTCCCTCCACGCGAACAGCGTCTCCGGTGACTGCCGGTCGTCGCGGTAATCGACGAAGCTATGCGCGATGCCGAAGCGGTCGAGCCACTTGCGCGCCTTCTTGCAGGTGTCGCAGTTGTTGAGGCCGTAGAGGGTCGTCATGCGGTTACTCGGCCAGACCACGCAGCAAATCGTTGATCGAGGTCTTCGAACGCGTCTTCGCATCCACCTGCTTGACGATCACCGCGCAGTACAGCGAGTGCGAGCCATCTTTCGCCGGAAGCTGGCCGGACACCACGACGCTGTACGGGGGCACCGAGCCGTAGGTGATTTCGCCGGTCATGCGGTTGTAAACGCGCGTGCTCTGGCCGAGGAACACGCCCATGCCGATCACGCTGTGGTGGCCGACGACAAAACCTTCCACCACTTCCGAACGCGCGCCGATGAAGCAGTGATCCTCGATGATCGTCGGGGACGCCTGCAGCGGTTCCAGCACGCCGCCGATGCCGGCGCCGCCGGACAGATGGCAGTGCTTGCCGACCTGCGCGCACGAACCCACCGTCGCCCAGGTGTCGACCATCGTGCCCTCGCCGACATGGGCGCCGATGTTGACGAAGCTCGGCATCAGCACCACGTCCTTGCCGATATGCGCGCCGCGGCGGGCGATCGCCCCCGGCACCACGCGTGCGCCGAGCTTGCGGAAGTCGCTCTCGTGATAGCCGGCGAAGCGTGCGGGGACCTTGTCCCAGAACGGCGCCGGCTGCGCGTCGACCAGTTGCATCTCGTTGACGCGGAAATACAGCAGCACGGCCTTCTTCAGCCATTCGTTGACCTTCCAGCCGCCCTTGCCGTCGGGTTCGGCGACGCGGAACTCGCCCTTCTCCAGGCCTTCGATCACGCGCTCCACGGTCGGGCGCGTGGAGCCGTCGATCTCGTCGATCGTCAGCATCGTGCGGCGCTCGAAGGCGCTCTCGACCATGAACTTCAGTTCGTCCACCCCCGGCCCCTTCGGCGTGGTCTTCTTCGCGACCTTGCGGGCCGGCTTCGTTGACGTCATTGCTTTTCTCCATCGAGGCAGGCGAGCAGCGCGGTGCGCAGTGCCTGCTGTTGCGTTTCGTCCAGCGGTTGGTCGCGCTGGTCGGTGATCTGGAACACGTCCTCGGCGCGCTCGCCGAAGGTGGCGATGCGCGCATCGTGCACGCGCAGCTGCTGCTGGCGCAGCACCTGGGCGACATCGGCAAGCAGGCCGGGGCGGTCGTTGCAGACCAGGCTGAGCATGGTGCGGCCCGCCTTGCCGCCGGCGACGTCGCCGAAACCGATCTGCGCCGCGATGCGGAAATGGCGCAGATGGCGCGGCTGCGTGCGTCGCGTCGGACGGATGCAATCGAGCGACCCGGCGAGCGCCTGCGCGAGCCGTCGCTCGACGTCTTCCGCCATCGCCGTGTGGCGCAGATCGCTCGGCACGACTTCGAAGCTGTCGAAAACCATGCCATGCGGGCCATCGAGTACACGCGCCTGCTGAATGGCGAGGCCAGCGCGATCGAGCGTCGCCACGATCGCGGCGAACAGACCGTCGCGATCGGGCGAATGCACGAACACTTCCAGCGCGCCCTCGTCGCCACTTACCGGGCGCGCGCGCACGCAGCCTTCGCCGACGGCGACTTCGCGCAGCGACGCGGCTTGCCAGGCGATCTGGTCGGGACGGCTACGTTCGAACCCGACCTGCGGCATGCGCGCGAACAGCGCGTCGACGTCCGCGTCGCTGCTGCCGAAGGCGGTCAGCGTGGCCCGCGCCTCGGCCCGGGTTTCTTCGCGGCGTTCGTCGGCGGCGACCGGGTTTTCCAGGCCGCGGCGCAAGGCCAGGCGCGTCGCCGTGTACAGATCGGCCAGCAGCCGGTCCTTCCACGCGTTCCACAGCTTCGGCGAGGTACCGGCGATGTCGGCGCAGGTGAGCAGATACAGATGATCGAGCCGCTCACGGTCCGCCACCCGCGTGGCGAAACGATGGATCACCTCCGGATCGGCGATGTCCTGCTTCTGCGCCGTCACCGACATCAACAGATGCTGGCGCACCAGCCATTCGACCAGGGCGGTGTCGCCTTCGGATAGTTCATGCGCTGCGCAGAATTCGCGCGCATCGACGGCGCCCAGTTCGGAGTGATCGCCGCCGCGGCCCTTGGCGATATCGTGGAAGAGGCCCGCAAGCAGCAACAGTTCCGGTTTGCGCAGACGCGGCCAGACCTGGTGCGCGAGGCCGAAGCGTTCGTCCTGTGCGGCTGAAGCGAACGAGGCGATGTTCTGCAGCACCGCCAGCGTGTGCTGATCGACCGTGAACACATGGAACAGATCGAACTGCATGCGCCCGGTGACCTGGAAGAACGCCGGTATCCAACGTCCGAGCACGCCCAGGCGCGCCATTCGCGAAACCGTGGCCACCGCGTTCGGCCCACGCAGCAGGCGCATGAACCGCTGACGCAATTCCGGTGCGGCATCGAAGAACGGCGGGATGCGGCCCAGCGCTTCCGCCAGCGCACGCGCCGTCTGCGAATGCAGGCCGCGCACGTCCGCGTTGCCCGCCCAGGCCGCGAACAGCAGGAACAGCTCGTCCATGTCGCGCGGCCACTGCGCATCGCGCGCGGCGAGATAACCGCGACGCAACTCGAACAGGTCATCGAGCGGTTGCGGTTCGCCCTCGCCCTCCAACTGCTCCTCGAAGCGTTGCAACAACCGGTCGCCGATGCGCAGGATGCGCGCGGCGGCGCGGTAGAACTCCTGCATCATCTGCTCGACCGCGAGATTGTCCGCGTTGTCGACGTGGCCCAGGCGCGCGGCCAGCAGCTTCTGGTAGTCGAAGCGCAAGCGTTCTTCGCGCTTGCCGGCGACCAGATGCAGGCCGAAGCGAAGTCGCGAAAGCACGCGGCGCTCGCGCTCCAGCGTGGCGAACTCGTCGGTGCCGAGCTGGCCGATCGCCATCAGCGAATCCGGATCCCAGGTGCCGATGATGCGCAGCGCGACCCAGCGCAGGGTGTGCAGATCGCGCAGGCCGCCTGGGCCTTCCTTGATGTTCGGTTCCAGGTTGTCGGCGGTGTCGCCGAAGCGGGCATGGCGTGCGCGCTGTTCCTCGCGCTTGGCGGAGAAGTAGTCGCGCGCCGGCCAGATCAGGTTGGGCGAGACGGCGTGGGCCAGTTGCGAAGCGGCATCGAGATCCGCGGCGAGCATGCGCGCTTCGAGCAGCGCGGTGAGCACGGTGATGTCGTCGAGCGCCGCGCGCGTGCATTCCTCGGCCGAGCGCACGGCATGGCCGACCGGCAGGCCGGCGTCCCACAGCAAGGTGAAGAAGCGCGCCAGCGCGTCCGCGTGCGCGGCCTGCGCCTGCGCATCGCCGAACACCAGCAGGTCGATGTCGGACTGCGGGAACAGCTCACCGCGTCCGTAACCGCCCACGGCGAACAACGACAGCGCCGCATCCTGCGGCAGGCAGTGAGACCAGGCTTCGCGCACGACCGCGTCGACCTTCTGCGCGCGCGCGGCGAGCAGACGGTCGATGTCGCCGTTATCGTCGAAGCGCGCGGCCAGGGCGGCATCGCTTTCGGCGATCGCGCTACGCGTCGCCGCAGCCCATTGCGCGTCGGCGACCGGATCGATCTGGGCGGCCGCCGGCGTGCTCACAGGTCGTTGTCGTCGCCTGGCAGCCGCGTAAGGATCTCGACGCCGGTGTCGGTCACGGCAACCGTGTGCTCCCACTGCGCGGACAACTTGCGGTCCTTGGTCACGACGGTCCAGCCATCCGGCAGCAGCTTGGTGTGGCGCTGGCCTTCGTTGATCATCGGTTCGATGGTGAAGGTCATGCCGGGCTTCAGCACCAGGCCTTCGCCCGGGCGGCCGTAGTGCAGCACCTGCGGGTCTTCGTGATAGACCTTGCCGATGCCGTGGCCGCAGTACTCGCGCACTACGCTGAAGCGCTCGCCTTCGGCATAGTGCTGAATGGCGTAGCCGATGTCGCCGAGCGTGGTGCCCGGCTTGACGGTGCGGATGCCGCGGAACATGGCCTCGCGGGTCACGTCGATCAGGCGCTTGGCCATCACCGACGGGGTGCCGGCGATGTACATGCGGCTGGTGTCGCCGTGCCAGCCGTCCTTGATGACGGTGACATCGATATTGATGATGTCGCCGTCCTTGAGGACTTTGGCTTCGCTCGGGATGCCGTGGCAGATGACGTTGTTGACCGAGGTGCAGATGGTCGCCGGGAACCCCTTGTAGCCGACGTTGGCCGGGATGGCGTTCTGGACCTTGACGATGTGGTCATGGCAGACGCGGTCCAGCTCGGCCGTGGTCACGCCGGGCTTCACGTAGGGGGCGACGACCTGCAGCACTTCGGCGGCCAGGCGGCCGGCGACGCGCATCTTCTCGATCTCGTCCGGGGTCTTGATGGTGATAGGCATGCGCGAATTATCGCCCATGTAGGGCGGTCCTTGGTTTGCTGGCCGCAGAACGAAGCGGCATGAACCGGCGTTAGGCCTTTGGAGCTCTGCTTCGGAGGGACGCGCTACCCGCCGGGATGGGGGTGGCTCCGACCCTCCGGACGGCAGTCCTGCCTTTAGTCGGGCCGCGGACCATCCATGGTCCGCTCTCCGCCACCCCCATCCCGGCGGGCAGCGCTAACCGCGAGCGTGACGTTCGCCGCTTCGGCCAGGCGCTCTTCTTCTCCCCGCGTGCGGGGAGAAGATGCCCGAAGGGCAGATGAGGGGGCGAGCGCAGCGAGTTGCCTTTGCTTCTTAGTAGAAGCGCCCGCGATGTGTGGGGGCAGGCGGCGCTGGTGGGTAGGCGCGACTGTCAGCGGCATGGATGCCGCTGACAAGCCTCCATGGACGGATTCACGGCGTGTCGCGCCTGCCCACCGGCGCCGACTGCCCGCCCGGTGAACGGGCCTTTGCTCGAGCCTTCCCCCAGACCCAAGGCCCAGCCCACGAGGTTGCCCCAACCCGCCCACTCCGGCATAATCCCGCGGCTCTGCGGCCAGTCCGCAGGCCGCTACGCCCGCGACAGAGGCGAATTCACACCCGCTGCCACAGCCCGTGCCGGGGTGTCCTTGGGGTCTTCGGACCGCAAGGATCTGGACACGGAGCAGCGGGGAGGCCCAACCCCGGAACCGTTGCCTTCAATGGCAAGCCGCATCCATTCCAATCGCGGCCCGGTTCTCTATCGGAGTATTGCAATGCCCCAGATCACCATGCGCCAGATGCTGGAAGCCGGCGTCCATTTCGGCCACCAGACCCGCTACTGGAACCCCAAGATGGGTCCGTACATCTTCGGTGCCCGCGGCAAGATCCACATCATCAACCTCGAGAAGACCGTTCCGCTGTTCAACGACGCGATGAACTTCATCTCGGGCGTCGCTCAGAAGCGCGGCGTCATCCTGTTCGTCGGCACCAAGCGCTCCGCGCGCGACGCGATCAAGGAAGAAGCCGAGCGTTGCGGCCAGCCGTTCATGACCCAGCGCTGGCTGGGCGGCACCCTGACCAACTTCGCCACCGTGAAGAAGTCGGTCGCCCGCCTGAAGGAACTGGAAGCCGCTGAAACCGACGGCACCTTCCAGAAGCTGGTCAAGCACGAAGTGCTGACCCTGCGCCGCGAGCGCGAAAAGCTGGAAGCCTCGCTGGGCGGCATCAAGGAAATGAACCGCCTGCCCGACGCCCTGTTCGTGATCGACGTCGGCCATGAAGACATCGCCATCAAGGAAGCCAAGAAGCTCGGCATCCCGGTGATCGCGGTCGTCGACACCAACTACGATCCGGAACTGGTCGACTACGCCATCCCGGGCAACGACGACGCCATCCGCGCCGTGCAGCTGTACGCCCGCGCCGCCGCCGACTCCGTGCTGGAAGGCAAGGCCGCCGCTCCGCAGGCCGCTTCGGTCCGCGAAGAAGAGTTCGTCGAAGCCGCCGAAGGCGAAGACAAGGGCGCCCGCCGCGCCCCGGCCAAGAAAGCCGGCAAGAAGGCCGAAGCTGCCGAGTAAGACGCACGTAATGCGGCCGCGCCATGCTGCGCGGCTGCATTGCGCAGTGTGTTTGTGCAGGCCGCTTCCTGCACGCGCCATTCCGGCGGGCCTGCTGGCCAAAAGCAGAGCCCGCCCTACAAATCTTTTGAGGTAACCCCATGGCAGAAATCACCGCTTCCCTGGTCAAGGAACTGCGCGAGCGCACCGGCGCCGGCATGATGGAGTGCAAGAAGGCGCTCACCGAGAACAACGGCGATATCGACGCCGCCGCCGAATGGCTGCGCAAGTCGGGCCTCGCCAAGGCCGACAAGAAGGCCAGCCGCGTCGCCGCCGAAGGCCGCGTGGCCGTCGCCCAGAACGGCGGCAAGGCCGTGCTGGTCGAGATCAACTCCGAAACCGACTTCGTCGCGAAGGACGGCAACTTCATCGCGTTCACCGACGCCGTCGCACAGGCCGCCCTGTCCGCCGGCGCCAAGGACATCGACGCGGTGAAGGCCGCCAAGCTGCCGTCGGGCGAAACCGTCGAGGAAGCCCGCGCCGCCGCCATCGCCAAGCTCGGCGAGAACATCCAGGTCCGCCGCGTCGTCACCGTCGACACCGCCAACAACGTCGCTGCCTACGTGCACGGCGGCAAGATCGGCGTGCTGGTCGAGCTCAAGGGCGGCGACGCCGAACTGGCTCGCGGCATCGCGATGCACGTCGCCGCGATGAACCCGCCGTACAACAAGGCCGCCGATGTGCCGGCCGAGTTCGTGGCGAAGGAAAAGGAAATCGAACTGGCTAAGATGTCCGAGAAGGACAAGCAGAAGCCGGCCGAGATCCTCGAGAAGATCATCAGCGGCAAGATCGCCAAGATCGTCAACGAAGTCACCCTGTACGGCCAGCCGTACGTGCTGAACTCCGACCAGAGCGTCGAGCAGGCGGTGAAGGCCGCCGGCGCCGACGTGATCGGCTTCCAGCGCCTGGTGGTCGGCGAAGGCATCGAGAAGGTCCAGGAGGATTACCTGGCCGAAGTGCAGAAGGCGATGCAGGTCTAAGCGACCGCGTTTTCGCTTCGACAAAAAACCCGCGAGAAATCGCGGGTTTTTTCTTGTTGCCATTTTTTTCGGGCAATGGGTTTTCGTACCCGGATCGCGCACTCAACCGTTCTGCTGGAAGTAAACCTCTTCATACGGCTGCACGACCACCCAGCCCTGGCCCGAGAACTTCAGCTGGATGCTCTCTCCCGAGCCGCGCCCGAACAGCGTGCCCAGCGAAATGTCGGTGACGATGTCCGGAGTTAGCGTGCCGGACCAGGCCACGGTCGCGTTGGGGTCCGTGAACACGGGTTGGTCCGGCGTCACCGCCAGCGTCAGCGGTTCGTAGTGCGAAGTGATCGCGACCACGCCATTTCCCGCCAGACGCATATTGAACAGTCCGCCCGACATCATGCCGGACACCTTGCGCATCATCTTGATGTCGGACTGGATGCCGTCCTCGTAGGCCAGTACATCGTTGCCGTTGACACAGATCGCTTCGCCGCCCAGGCGCAGCAGCGTGATCTTCTTGCCCGCATCGGCGATATAGACGCGGCCGTTGCCCTCCACCTTCATCATCTGCGTGCCTTCACCGCTGACGGCCTTCTTCAGCAGATTGCCCAGGCCCTGCTCCAGCAAGCCCTGGCGAGTGAACTTGACCCCGCCGAGGTAGGCCACCATCGAGCCCGCCTTGGCCCAGATCCGGCCATTCAACTTGACCTCGAGCAGATGCGAGCTTTCCAGCTCGAACGTCTCGGGACTGAGGTCCTTCTGCTTCGACTGCTCCACAAACTCGCTCAAATTCGTTATCGCCACTTCGACACCTTCTTGGAAGCCTGCCGGCTGCAGGCACCCGGATCGTATGGGAAGCGTCCTTCAAACCGTTTGACACTTCCGGCTCGGGCCGTCAGCCATCGGCTACAATTCCGCCGTTTGCTCCCGCGCCGCCAACCCCCGAGGTCGCCCCATGTCCCAGCTCGCCTATCGCCGTGTCGTGTTGAAACTGTCCGGCGAGGCGCTGATGGGTAACGAGGACTACGGCATCGACCCGCTCGTCCTCAATCGTCTGGCTCACGAAGTCATCGAGGCGCAGCAGGCCGGCGCGGAAATCGCGCTGGTGATCGGCGGCGGCAACATCTTCCGCGGCGCGGGCCTCGCGGCCGGCGGCATGGACCGCGTCACCGGCGACCAGATGGGCATGCTCGCCACGGTGATCAACGCGCTCGCCATGCAGGACGCGCTCGAGAAGCTCGGCGCGAAGTGCCGCGTCATGAGCGCGATCAAGATCAACGACGTGTGCGAGGACTACATCCGCCGCCGCGCCGTGCGTCATCTGGAGAAGGGCCGCATCGCCATCTTCGCCGCGGGCACCGGCAACCCCTTCTTCACCACCGACTCGGGCGCCGCGCTGCGCGCGATCGAAATCGGCGCCGACCTGCTGCTCAAGGCGACCAAGGTCGACGGCGTCTACGACAAGGACCCGAAGAAGCACACCGACGCGGTCCGCTTCGAAAAGCTCAGCTACGACGAAGTCATCGCCCGCAACCTGCAGGTGATGGATACCGCCGCGTTCGCCCTGTGCCGCGACAGCGACCTGCCGCTGCGCATCTTCGACATGAGCCAGGCGGGCGTGCTGCTGCGCATCCTGCGCGGGGAAACCATCGGCACGCTGGTGCAAGGCCGCAACGCCGGCCTGTGACCGAAAACGTGAGCGCCGACCCCGCGCAATAGTGTTGCGCCGGGTCAGCGTGACAGGATCGCGCCATGGGCCTGGGACATCATCACGACCACGACGGACACGGGCATGGCCATGGGGTCAGCGCGACGCGCGCTTTCGCCATCGTCACCCTGATCAATCTGGCGTATACCGCACTGGAAGCCGGCTACGGCTTCGCCACCAATTCGCTGGCACTGCTGTCGGATGCGCTGCATAACCTGGGCGACGTGCTGGGACTCGCACTCGCCTGGGGCGCCGCGGCGATCGCCAAGCGTCCGCCGACCGCGCGCCATACCTATGGCTGGCGCCGCGCCACCTTGCTGTCGCCGCTGGCGAATGCGCTGCTGTTGGTTGCCTTCTCCGGCGCGCTCGGCTGGGAAGCGATCCGCCGCTTCTCCGCGCCGCCGGAAATCCCCGCGCTGCCCGTCATCGTCGTCGCCGCGCTCGGCATCCTGGTGAACCTCAGCGCGGCGTGGTTCGTGCGCGAAGGCCACGAGCACGATCTCAACCGCCGCGGTGCCTTCCTGCATCTGATGGCCGATGCGGCCGTGTCGCTGGCCGCCGTGCTCGCCGGTGCGGGCATGTGGTGGCTGGGCTGGGAATGGCTCGACCCGGTGACCGCGCTGCTGATCGGCGTAGTGATCGCGGTAGGCGCCTTCGGCTTGCTGCGCGAAAGCTTCGACGCGGCGATGGACGCGGTGCCGCGCAGCATCGATCAGAACGAAGTACTGGCCTTTCTCGCCGCGCAGCCCGGCGTGGGCGCGGTCCACCATCTGCACATCTGGTCGCTCGGCGCCGGCGAGATCGCGATGACGGCGCATCTGGTGCGGCCGGACGACCGCGATCACGACGCCTTCATCGATCACGTCAACCACGAGCTCGATCACCGCTTCGGCATCAACCACCCCACGCTGCAGGTCGAACGCGGCATGGGCTGCGAGCACGATCGCCACGACCGCGCGCCGCACGGCGACATGTCCCACGATGGCGCGGCTCACGACGAGGCGGCTCACGACGGCAGCACATCGCACCGCCACCAGCCGCACTCGCATTCGCACTGACACCCGCGGCCTGGCTGGCGCGCCTTACGGCCCGACCACCGCATTTCGGCCAGCCCGCCTCGCCACCGCTATAATCCCGCGCCTATCGAAGCGCCCTCTGGCGCGCCCAGTCACATACCCCCGGAGCCGGCGATGCTCAACGACATCAAGAAAGACGCCCAGAACCGCATGGCCAAGAGCGTCGAAGCCCTGCGTCACGACCTGGTGAAGGTCCGCACCGGCCGCGCGTCCACCGCGCTGGTCGACACCATCAAGGTCAACTACTACGGCTCCGACATGCCGCTCGGCCAGGTCGCCAGCGTGGCCGTCGCCGATGCGCGTTCGCTGACCATCACGCCGTGGGAAAAGGCCATGGTGGGTGCGGTCGAGAAGGCCATCCTCGCCTCCGACCTCGGCCTCACGCCGAATACCGCCGGCACCGTGATCCGCCTCAACCTGCCCGCGCTCACCGAGGAGCGCCGCAAGGAACTGACCAAGGTGGTGCACAGCGAAGGCGAAGACGCGAAGGTCGCGATCCGCAATATCCGCCGCGACGCCAACAGCCAGGTCAAGGAACTGCTGAAGGAAAAGAAGATCACCGAAGACGAAGTCACGCGCACCGAGGGCGAGATCCAGAAGATCACCGACAGCGCGATCAAGGACGTCGAGGACGTGGTCAAGGCCAAGGAACAGGAACTGATGGCGGTCTGAGCGCGCCGTCGGCTCCCGCCGACCGCCGCCATCGCGTACCGCCCCGGCAATAACGAATGCTGCCCTCGGATACCGCTTCAGCGCCCGTTCCCCGCCATCTCGCCGTCATCATGGACGGCAACGGCCGCTGGGCGCAGCGTCGCCGCCGTCCGCGCATGATCGGTCACCGTGCCGGTGCGCGCGCGGTCGATGTCTGCATCGACTTCTGCCTCGACACCGGCATCCAGGCGCTGACCCTGTTCGCGTTTTCCAGCGAGAACTGGGGCCGGCCCGAAGAGGAAGTCGGCGCGCTGATGAAGCTGTTCCTGGGCGCGCTGGAGCGCGAAGTCGACGAGCTCGACCGCCGCGGCGTGCGTATCCGCTTCATCGGCGAGCGCGATCGCTTCGCCGAAGCGATCCGCGCACGCATGGAAGCGGCCGAAACACAGACCGCCGGCAACACCCGGCTGCAACTGAGCATCGCCGCGAGCTATGGCGGACGCTGGGACATCGCCCAGGCCGCCCGCTCCCTCGCGCGCGAAGTCGCCGCCGGTCGCCTCGATCCCGACGCCATCGACGAGGCCATGCTGGGAGCGCGTGTAGCGTTGGCCGATGTGCCCGCACCCGATCTTTTCATCCGCACCGGCGGCGACACGCGGGTGAGCAATTTCCTGCTGTGGCAGCTGGCCTATACCGAGCTTTGGTTCACCGAGACGTTGTGGCCGGACCTCGATGCCGCCACACTGCGGCGCGCCCTCGACGACTATGCCAGCCGTGAGCGCCGCTTCGGCCTGACCGGCGAACAGGTCGCACGCACGCCGCCACGAGAGAACGACGCATGACCAAAACCCGCCTGCTGGCCGCCCTGATCATGGCGCCGATCGCGATCGCCGCGATCCTGCTCCTGTCCACGCCCTGGATCGTGGCGCTGGCGGCCGTGATCTTCCTGGCCGGCCTGTGGGAATGGTTCGAGCTGGCCGAGATCGAAGACACCCTCGCCCGCACCGTGCTGTTGGTCGCGCACATGGCCTTGATGGTGGCCATCGTCTGGGCGTCGCGGTCCGCTTCGGGCTTCAGCTATGTGCTGTTCCAGCTCGCCAGCTTCATCGGGGTGATCTGGTGGCTGTTGGCGCTGCTGTGGTTGCGCCAGTACGACTTCGCCAGCAATCACCAAACCTGGGCACGCTTCTTCAAGCTGGCCGCGGGTGCGCTGGCGGTGATCCCGGCCTGGTGCGCGCTGGCCTGGATCCATGCGACCGAGCCCAACGGCCACATCTGGCTGTTCACGGCCCTGGCGATCGTGTGGGCGGCGGACAGCGCGGCCTACTTCGCCGGACGCCATTTCGGCGGCACGGTATTCAAGGGCCGCAAGCTCGCCCCGCGCGTTAGTCCCAACAAGACCTTAGAGGGTCTGGCGGGCGGCGTCCTGGCCGGTGTGCTGATCGGCATCTGCGGTTCGCTGCTCGCCGGCGCCTCCGCCGCGCAGGTGCCGCTGGTCGCGCTGGTGGCGCTGGTGGCCACGCTCGCCTCGGTGATCGGCGATCTCTACGAAAGCCTGCTCAAGCGCCACGCGGGTGTGAAGGATTCGGGCCACCTGATCCCCGGCCACGGTGGCATCCTGGACCGCATCGACGGCGTGCTCGCCGCCCTGCCCGTATTCGCCATCGGCAAGGCGATGTTCGGCTTCTGAAGCCTGCCGCCCCGCGGCCTTCGGGCCACGTGGCACGACGAAATGATGTGACCCCGATGTCCCAGCTCCCCACCCGCAACGTCGCCGTCCTGGGCGCCACCGGTTCGATCGGCGCCTCGGCGCTGGATGTGATCGCGCGCCATCCCGCACAACTGCGGGCGACCGTGCTGGCGGCGGGAAGCAAGGTCGATGCGCTGCTGGCGCTGTGCCGCACGCATCGCCCGCTGCATGCCGTCATCGCCGACCCGGCGCAGTTCGCCGCGTTGCGCGACGGCCTGCGCGACGCCGGTCTGGACACGCAGGCGCACGCGGGCGAAGCGGCGATCGAGGCACTGGCCGCCAGCGAGCATTGCGACACCGTTGTCGCAGCGATAGTCGGCGCCGCCGGGCTGACCTCGACCCTGGCGGCGGCGAAGGCCGGCAAGCGCCTGCTGCTGGCGAACAAGGAATCGCTCGTGCTCGCCGGCGAACTGTTCATGCGCACGGCGCACGACAGCGGCGCGACGATCGTGCCGATCGACAGCGAGCACAACGCGATCTTCCAGTGCCTGCCCGACGCGCATGCACGTGCCGGCCTCAAGCGCATCGTGCTGACCGCGTCCGGCGGGCCTTTCCGCGGCCGCGGCCGCGCAGAACTCGCCGCGGTCACGCCCGAACAGGCCGTGGCCCATCCGAAGTGGTCGATGGGACCGAAGATCTCAGTCGATTCGGCCACGCTCATGAACAAAGGGCTGGAAGTCATCGAGGCCCATCACCTCTTCGCGGTGCCGCGCGAACGCATCGACGTGCTCGTGCATCCGCAGAGCCTGGTGCACTCGCTGGTCGAGTTCATCGACGGTTCGACCCTGGCCCAGCTCGGCCTGCCCGACATGCGCACGGCGCTCGCGGTGGGTTTCGGCTGGCCGCAGCGCATCGCTTCGGGCGTAGCGGGACTGGATTTGCTGCAGCACGGCCGGCTCGACTTCGAGGCTCCCGACCTCGCCGCATTTCCCTGCCTGCGCCTCGCCTTCGAAGCGCTGCAGGCCGGCGGCACGGCGCCGGCCATGCTCAACGCGGCCAACGAAGTGGCCGTTTCAGCCTTTCTTCAGCGGCGGATCGCTTTCCTGTCGATTCCCGCGCTGGTGGAAGACACCCTCAATGCCCTGCCCGCCACTGCCGCCGACTCGCTCGATGTCCTGCGCGAAGCCGACGGCGCCGCGCGGCGCCACGCCGCGGCGGCGATGGGCTAATGGGATGGACAGCGGTCGTCGGGGGGCGCCATGAATGAAATAGCAGGCTCGATCTGGTGGTTGCTGGTGAGCCTCGGCGTGCTCGTCACCTTCCACGAATTCGGCCACTACTGGGTCGCCCGTCGCTGCGGGGTCAAGGTGCTGCGCTTTTCGGTCGGCTTCGGCAAGCCGCTGTGGCTGCGCCGCGGCAAGGACGGTACCGAGTACGCGATCGGCGCCATTCCGCTGGGCGGCTACGTCAAGATGCTGGGCGAACACTCGTTCGAAGCGCAGGACGTCGAGCGCCCGCCTACGCCGGAAGAGCTGGCGCAATCGCACGACCGCCAGCCGGTGTGGAAGCGCATGGCGATTTCCTTCGCCGGCCCGGCGGCGAACCTGATCCTGTGCGTGGTGCTGTTCTGGGGCATGTTCGTGATCGGACGCCCCGACTATGCGCCGGTGATCGGCCAGACCGCCGGCATGGCCGCCAGCGCCGGGCTGCACAAGGGCGACGAGGTGCTGACCGTCGCCGGCCGCCCGACGCCGACCTGGAGCGAGGTCAGCATGGGCCTGCTCGGCGCCGCCCTGGACCGCAAGGACGCGGCCGTGCAGGTGCGCGAACCGGATGGCCAGGCCAGCACGCACACCCTGCCCCTCTCGAAGCTTCCGCGGAACTTCGACGAAACCCGCGCCCTGCAGGCAATCGGGGTGCGCGGGCGGCACGAAGTCGCGATGCCCGTCATCGACAAGGTGACGCCGGGCAAGCCGGCCTGGGGCGTGCTCGCCGAAGGCGATCGCATCACCGCCATTGACGGCGAGCCGGTGTTCTCCAGCCAGGATGTCATCCAGCTGGCGCAGCGCCTGGGCCAGCAGAACCGCGAAGCGATGGTCGAAGTGGAACGCGACGGGGACCGGCTGGCGCTGCCGCTGAAACCCGCGCTGCAGATCATGGGCGACAACAAGCAAGGCTGGGGCTTCGGGCTCAGGCTGGTCTCTCGCGAACCCCCACGGGATGCCGTGCTCCGCTACGGCCCCCTGGCCGCGGTCCCGGCCGCGTTCTCGGAAACTGCGCACCAGACCCGCGAGTTGTTCGCCACCTTCAGCCGCGCCTTCAAGGGCACGGTGTCGGCGCGCAACACCGTCGCCGGGCCGATCACCATCGCGCGCGCCAGCAACTATTTCGCGCAACAGGGGCCCGCGCACTTCCTGATGCTGCTCGCCCTGCTGTCGCTCAGCCTGGGCATTCTGAATCTGCTGCCGATCCCAATCTTGGACGGCGGTCACCTGCTGTATTACCTTATCGAGCTGGTCAAAGGCAGCCCGGTCAGTGAGCGGGTGATGGCCGCCGGCAACGTGGTCGGTCTCGCCTTGATCGTCGGGCTGATGGGCCTGGCGTTCTACAACGACATCGTGAACAACCTGGTGCGGTGATGAATATCGCCACGCCAGGGAACCAGTTCAGGGCGGACTTGTCCGACCAACGATTCGCCGACCACCCTGCTTCGCCCGCGGCGCCCGAGCACGGCTCCCGCATCCCCAACCGGACTGAATGATGACGCGACTCCCCAATCGCCGCCTGCTTGCCCTTGCCCTCACTGCAGCGATGGCGCCGGCGTTGCCCGCGCTGGCACAGTCCACGGATCCGTTCGCGCCGCCCGCTACCGCTACTCCGCCCGCCGACACCGTTCCGCTCGCGTCGGCCGGTGCGTTTACCGTCAGCGACATCCGCGTGGACGGCCTGCAGCGCATTTCCGCGGGTACGGTCTTTACCTATCTGCCGATCGAGCGCGGCGACACCGTCGATTCGACCAAGGCAGCCGCGGCGATCCGCGCGCTGTACAAGACCGGTTTCTTCGAGGACATCCACCTGGATCGCCAGGGCGACATCCTGGTGGTCACGGTGCAGGAGCGTCCGGCGATCAACAAGCTGACCGTCACCGGCAACAAGGACATCCAGTCCGAAGACCTGCTCAAGGGCCTGAAGGAAAACGGCATGGCCGAAGGCGATACGTTCAATCGCCTCGTCCTCGACAAGATGGGCCAGGAGCTCACCCGCCAGTACCAGAACCGCGGCAAGTACAACGTCGAGATCACCCCGACCGTGTCGCGGCTGGACCGCAACCGCGTCGACGTGACCATCACCGTCAAGGAAGGCAAGGCCGCGCGCATCCGCCACATCAACCTGATCGGCAACGAGAAGTTCGCCGACAAGGACATCGTCGACACCTGGGAGTCGGCCGAGCACAACTGGCTGAGCTGGTACCGCCGCGACGATCAGTACTCGCGCGAAAAGCTCTCCGGCGACCTCGAGAAGCTCAACAACTACTACCTCGATCGCGGTTACGTCGACTTCAACATCGACTCGACCCAGGTGGCGATCAGCCCCGACCGCAGCGACATGTTCATCACCGCCGGCGTCACCGAAGGCGACCAGTACAAAGTCTCGTCGGTGCAGCTGACCGGCGACACCGTGCTGCCGAAGGAAGAGCTGCAGAAGCTGGTGCTGGTGAAGGAAGGCCAGATCTTCTCCCGCCGCCTGCTGGAAATCACCTCCGACGCGATCACCGCCACCCTGGGCAACGTCGGCTACGCGTTCGCGCAGGTCAATCCGGTTCCGGACGTGGATCGCGACGCCAAGACCGTGGGCATCAGCCTCCAGGTCGTTCCGGGTCCGCGCGTCAACGTGCGCAACGTCGTCTTCAAGGGCAATACGCGCACCAGCGACGAGGTCATGCGCCGCGAGATGCGCCAGTTCGAGGGCAGCTGGTATTCGCAGGCGGCCATCGACCGCTCGAAGATCCGCCTGCAGGGCCTGGGCTACTTCGAAACCGTCGACATCGAAAGCAAGCCGGTCGACGGCACCAACGATCAGGTCGACGTGGTCGTCAACGTCAAGGAAACCTCGTCGGGCAGCTTCGTGTTCGGCCTGGGCTATTCGCAGCTCAGCGGCCTGACCACGCAGGTGCAGTTGACGCAGGAAAACTTCCTCGGCACCGGCAACCGCGTTTCGGTGCAGGCGCAGCGCAGCAGCTACCAGTCGCGCTACGACTTCTCCTTCCTCAATCCGTACTTCCTCGATAACGGACTGTCGCTCGGCTACAACCTGTGGTGGCGCCAGTTGGACTACTCCGACTTCGGCACCGCGCAGTACAACAGCGACAGCGGCGCGGCGCAGGTGGTGTTGGGCTTCCCGATCACCGAGACCGACACGGTCACCGGCCTGTTCGGCGTCGACACCAACAAGATCAACGCGTTCCGCGGCAGCACGCCGGAATCGATCATCGATTACATCGATGCGCTGGACCACAGGACCTTCCACTCCTGGCGCGCGGAGATCGGCTGGAGCCGTAACTCGCTGGACAATCTGCTGACGCCGTCGCGCGGCATGCAGCAGCGCGTGTGGCTGGAAACCACGCTGCCGGGCTCGACCGTCGAGTACTACAAGCTCAACTACAGCATCTCCAAGTTCTGGCCGCTGTCGCGCCATTTCGTGCTCAACACGCGCGCGGAACTGGGCTATGGCGACAGCTACGGCGATGCGGTGAATCGCAACATCTGCTTCACCGCCGGCAGCTGGTCGGACACCAACAACGACGGCACGCTCGACACCTACACGCCCGGACCCGCGCCGAGCGAGCCGTGCCTGGCTTCGTCGACGGACTTCGTGAAGACCGTCAGCGCCGACGGCCTGCCCTTCTTCGAGAACTTCTACGCCGGTGGCGTGCGTTCGGTGCGCGGTTTCCGCGACAACACGCTGGGTCCGCGCCAGGCGCCGTTCCAGGGCAGCAACTACCTGCAGCCGGTCGGTGGCGCGGTGAAGACCACCGGTTCGCTCGAAATGTACTTCCCGACCCTGCTCGATACGCCGGCGGCGCGCGCCTCGGCCTTCATCGACTTCGGCAACGTCTACAAGGACCTCGACACGTGGGATGCGGGCGAGCTGCGCGCGTCCACGGGCATTGCGCTGATGTGGCGTTCGCCGATGGGACCGATCTCGATCAGCTACTCCTTCCCGCTGCGCAAGGAAGAAGAAGACGAACTCGAGCGTCTGCAGTTCACGTTCGGCGGATCGTTCTAAGCGACGCAGGCCGGACGTGGCCACCGTCTCCTATAGCGCCGCCGAACTCGCCGAGCGCTTCGGCCTGCAACTGCAAGGAGACGGCGCCGTGCGCGTGCACGGCGTCGGCACGCTGGCGCGGGCGCAGGCCGGGCAACTGGCCTTCCTCGCCAACAGCAAGTACCGCGGCCAGCTGAGCGAATCGCAGGCCAGCGTGGTCACGCTGCGCGAAGAGGATGCGGCGGGGCACGCCGGCACCGCGCTCATCGCGCGCGATCCTTATGCCGCGTTCGCGAAGATGTCGGCGCTGTTCGAACCCAAGCCGGCCTATCCCGCGGGTATCCACCCGTCGGCGGACATCGCCGGCGATGCCCAGGTCGATGCCTCAGCGCACGTCGGCGCCTTCGTTTCCGTCGGCGCGCGCAGCCGCATCGAAGCCGGCGCCGTGGTCGGCCCCGGTTGCGTCATCGGCGAAGACTGCATCGTGGGTGCCGGCAGCCAGCTGATCGCGCGCGTGACCCTGGTCGCGCGGGTGCGCATCGGGCAGCGCGTGACGGTGCATCCGGGCGCCGTGCTCGGCTCCGCCGGCTTCGGCCTGGCGATGGAAGCGGGCAAATGGTTGAACGTTCCGCAGCTGGGCGGCGTCGTCGTCGGCGACGACTGCGAGATCGGCGCCAACACGACGATCGATCGCGGCGCGATCGAAGACACGGTGCTCGAGGAAGACGTGCGCCTCGACAACCAGATCCAGATCGGCCACAACGTCTTCATCGGCGCGCACACCGCGATGGCCGGATGTGCGGCGGTTGCGGGCAGCGCCCGCATCGGCCGCTACTGCCTGATCGGGGGCGCGGCGGGCGTGCTCGGCCACCTCGAGATCTGCGACAAGGTCATGGTCACGGCGATGAGCCTGGTGACCCATTCCATTCGCGAGCCCGGCGAGTATTCGTCGGGCACGCCGCTGATGGACAACCGCAGCTGGCGCAAGAACGCGGCCCGCTTCAAGCAGCTCGACGCCCTCGCCCGCCGGATCGGGCGGCCCGCGGGCGAACGTGAAGACTAGCCTCGCTGTCGCTTGAGGCGCCGCACCGCGGTGCTGCAGCGACGGGTTCTCCGGATTGCGACCCAGGCCCGGGCCTTCGCCGGCGCCAATCACGGTAAGCTTGGCGCCATACGGACGCGCATGTGGCAGTGAAGCCGGGATAATTGCCGATTCGCTGCACGCTTCCGTGCGCCAGGAAAGACTATGACTCAGCCCGTGCAACTCCCGGTCGACATCGCCGGCATCCAGAAGCTGCTGCCGCACCGCTATCCGTTCCTCCTGGTCGACCGCGTGGTCGAGCTGGAGCCGCACAAGCGTGTGCTTGCGTACAAGAACGTCAGCTGCAACGAGCCCTTCTTCAACGGCCACTTCCCGGGCCACCCGGTGATGCCCGGCGTACTGGTGATCGAAGCGCTGGCGCAGGCCGGCGGCCTGCTCACGCAGCTGTCCGGTGCCAACAACGAAGGCAGCCTGTTCTACCTGGTGAAGGTCGACAACGCGCGCTTCGCCAAGATGGTGGTGCCCGGCGACAAGCTGGAGCTGGAAGTCACGCTCAAGCGCCTCATCCGCAACATGGCCCTCTACGTCGGCACCGCGCGCGTGGACGGCCAGGAAGTCGCCAGCGCCGAAATCCTCTGCGCCGAGGTCAAGAAAGAGGCATGACCACCGCGATGTCCGCGCCCGCCATCCACCCTACGGCCGTCGTCGAAGCCAGCGCGAAGCTCGGCGCCGGCGTGCAGGTCGGGCCGTTCTGCTACATCGGCCACGAGGTCGAGGTCGGCGACAACACCAGCTTCGGCCCGCATTGCAGCGTGCAGGGTCCCACGCGCATCGGCCGCGACAATCGCTTCCATGGCCATTGCGCCATCGGTGGCGAACCGCAGGACAAGAAGTACGCGGGCGAACGCGTGGCGCTGGCGATCGGCGACCGCAACGTGTTCCGCGAGTTCTGCACCGTGAACCGCGGCACCGGCGGCGGCGGCGGCAGCACCAGCGTGGGCAACGACAACTGGTTCCTCGCCTACACCCACATCGCGCACGACTGCCATGTCGGCGACAGCTGCGTGTTCTCCAACAACGCCACCCTGGCCGGCCACGTCACCGTGGGCGATCACGTGATCCTCAGCGGCTTTGTCGGCATCCACCAGTTCTGCCGCATCGGCGCGCATGCGTTCATCGGCATGGGCGCCTTCGTCAACGGCGATGTGCCGCCGTACCTGATGGTCGCGCAGGAAGGCTACGGCAAGCCGCGCGGCATCAACAGCGAAGGCCTCAAGCGCCGCGGCTTCGACAGCGAGCGCATCGGCGCGATCAAGCGCGCCTACCGCGCCCTGTACATGTCCGGCGCCACGCTGGAAGAAGCACGCGCGCGCCTGGCCGAGATCGCCAGCGACAGCGCCGACGTGCGCGCCTTCCTCGCCTTCATCGAAAGCGGCGAACGGCCGCTGCTGCGCTGAGGATCGCGTCATGCGCATTGCTCTCGTCGCAGGCGAAGCCTCCGGCGACCTGCTCGGTGCCGGGCTGATCGCTGAACTCCGCAAGCGTTATCCCAACGCGCAATTCGCCGGCATCGGCGGCGACGGCATGCGCGCGGCGGGCATGGACACCTGGTTCGACGCGTCCGAGCTTGCGGTGATGGGTCTGGCCGAAGTGCTCAGGCACTTGCCGCGCCTGCTGCGCCTGCGTCGCGAGCTGCGCCAGCGCGTGCTGGCGTGGCAGCCCGATGTCTTCGTCGGCATCGACGCGCCGGACTTCAACCTCGGCGTGGAAAAGTGGCTGAAGAAGCGCGGCATCCGCACCGTGCATTACGTGAGCCCGTCGGTGTGGGCATGGCGCGAGAGCCGTGCCGCGAAGATCGGCCGCTCCGCCGCGCGGGTGCTGTGCCTGTTCCCGATGGAACCGCCGATCTATGCGAAGCATCGCGTCGACGCGCGCTTCGTCGGCCACCCCTTGGCCGACGAGATGCCACTGGATCCCGACAAGCTGGCGATGCGCGAGCAATTGGGTATCGATCCGGACCGTCCGGTGCTCGCGCTGCTGCCCGGTTCGCGCGTAGGCGAAGTCGAACGGCTTGCGGCGACCTTCCTGTCCGCCGCGACGCGCGTGCTCGAGGACGTGCCCAACCTGCAGATCGTGGTGCCGATCGCGAATTCGCCGACCCATCTGGCCTTCCGCCGCGTGCTGGCCGCGCATCCGGACCTCGAGCGGCTGCGGCACGCACTGCGCATCCTGGTCGGCAACGCACGCCGGCTGATGATCGCCAGCGACGTGATCCTGCTCGCCTCAGGCACGGCGACCCTGGAAGCCATGCTCGCCAAGCGGCCGATGGTCGTCGCCTACAAGGTCGCCCCGTTGACCTACGCGCTGGTCAAAGGCTTGGGCCTGCTGAAGACGAAGAACTACTCTCTGCCCAATGTGCTCGCCGGCGAACGCGTCGTGCCCGAACTGATGCAGGGCAACTGCACGCCCAAGAAGCTGGCCGATGCCACGCTGGCGATGCTGTCCGATCGCGAGGCGATGGCCCGCATCGAACCGCGCTTCCGCGAACTGCACCTGCAGTTGCGCCAGGACGCGTCGTCCAGCGCCGCCGCCGCCATCGCCGAGCTGCTGCCGGCGCGCACGGTTCCGCTTGCGTGAACACGCGGCGCGCGCGCACGCTGCGCTCGCGCCCGACCGGACCGCCGCCGATGTCATCCGACTCCTTCCCGCCCGCCGAACTACTGCCCAAGGCATCGTCCGACGAAGCGTGCGCCGTGGCGGCCGGACCCATCCGCATCGCCGGCATCGATGAAGCCGGCCGCGGCCCGCTGGCAGGACCGGTAGTGGTCGCCGCGGTCGTGTTCGCTCCCGGACGTACACCGGTGAACGGCCTGGACGACTCCAAGCAGCTGGATCCCGAACGTCGCGAAGTGCTGTACGACCGCATCGTCCAGCGCGCGCTGGCGTGGAAGATCGAGTTCGTCGACGTCGAGGAAATCGACCGCATCAACATCCTGCAGGCGACGCTGACCGGCATGCGCCGCGCCCTCGAAGGCGTGGCGCATGTGGCCGATGCCGCGCGCATCGACGGCAACATCGTCCCGCCCGGCCTGTGCCGGCCCGGCGAAGCGTGGATCGGCGGCGACGCGCGCGATCGCACGATCATGGCCGCCTCGATCCTCGCCAAGGTCGCGCGCGACCGCTACATGCGCACGCTGCACGAGCAGTGGCCGCATTACGGCTTCGCCGAGCACAAAGGCTATTCCACGCCGGCGCACCTGGCCGCGCTGAAAACGCACGGCCCGTGTCCGCATCACCGCCGCAGTTTCATGCCGGTGCGGTTGGCGCAGGCGGATCTGTTTGCAGCCGATCCGGCCTGAGCGCTACGCGTTGCTCTTGGGCCCGATGATCACGTCGGGATCAACTTCCACGCCATTCACGCTGATGCCGTAGGAATAACGGCCGTCGGTTCCTCCCGCCGTCATCTCCAGCAGGTGCAGGTTGCCGCTTTTCTGGTTCGCTTTCTGCACGACGCGGTCTTCGGTCCACATCAGCTTGAGGATGATCTCGAAGGGCTGCTCGCAGCTCCAGATGATCTTGCCACCCTGACGAACCCATGCGCTGTCCGGCTGCGCCTTCGGCTTGTTTGTAGCGGCATCGAACTCGATGGTTATCGGGGCGGTTGCCGGCGGTTCGTTGCCACCTCCACTCGAACCCTTGTTGAGCACCATTCCCATGGTTGCGAACGACAACAGATTCATCGTGCTTCTCCTTGCGGGGCGCCCGTCCGTTGGGCCGGGGGATCAGCGGGCGGGCTTGGCCGCCGGCTGCGATTTCGGAGATGACGCTTGCGTTGCCTCGAACAGCGGACGCAGCAGCGGCGAAGCGACGATCCGCGGCGTATTGACGCCGCCGTCGCAGGCGCGTTGCAGCCAACCGCGCGCACCCGCCTCGTCGCCTAGTTGCGCCAGCGACTGTGCGGCCCAGAAGGCGACCTCGCCCTGTTCGACCTTCAGCGCCTCGGCGCGCGCGATCAGCTGACGCGCCTCGCGCTCCTGTCCGAGATTGGCGCGATACCAGGCCAGCACCGCGATCGCGTGCGCATCGCTGGGTTTGATGTCGACGTACTCCTGCGCCATACGCGCGGCACGGTCGTAGCTGGCGCGCGCCTGCGCGGCGCCGTTGGGTAGCGCGGCCAGCGCATCGCCCAGGTTGCCCCAGGTGCGGTAGTCGCTGTCGTCCAGCTGCGCGGCACGGCGGTACAGGTCGGCGGCATCGGCATAGAGGCGCTGCTCGTAACGCAGCGTGCCAAGGTTGGTGAGCGCCGGATAGTTCGGTTTGATCGCCAGCGATCGCGTATACGCATCGGCCGCGCGCACATTGTCGCCATTGACCATGTACAGGCCGCCCAGGCTGCTCCAGACATCCTCGTCGTCCGGCGCCAGCGTTGCGGCGGTCGCGAATCCCTCGATCGCCTTGGGCATGTCGCCGCGGAGGTAGTACTCGAATCCCAGGCCGCGGTAGATGCTCGGATCGCCGGGCCGCGCCTGCAGCGCGCGTCCGAAGTAGTCGAGCGCGAGGTCGTTGTGGCCCTGCGCGGACTCGGCGCGCGCCAGGCCGAGGTAGACATCGGCGCGCAGCGCCAGCGCGTCCAGCGCCTTGCGGTAGTGTTCGATCGCCTGCGCGTTGTCGTTGCGTGCGCGATACAGATCGCCCAGGGCCAGGCTCACTTCGCGCAGGTTCGGATCCATGCTGGCGGCGCGCTGGCAGGCGGTTTGTGCGCGATCGAAGGCGGCCGCGTCGTGCGCGCTTTCGAAGCCGATGATTTCCGCTCGGCAGACGCCCGCCTGCGCGCGCGCGAAACTCGGATCGGCGGCCAGGGCTTCGTTGAAGAAGCCGATCGAGCGCGCGCTGTTCGATTGCGAGTCCTTCTCGTCACCGCTTTGCAGTTGCTGCACGCCATGCAGGTAGGCGTCGTACGCCGCCACACTGGCCGTGGGGGCGAGCCGGCGCGTCAGGCTCTGCGTGTCGCGCGGCAATGCGCCCAGCAGCGACTGCACCACGTCGCGCGCCAGCTCGCTCTGCAGCGCGAACACGCCGGTAAGTTCGCGTTCGTAGCTGCCCGACCACAGGGTGTAGCCGGTCCGTGTGTCGGTCAGGCGGGCGTTGACGCGTACCTTGCGTCCTTCGCGGCGCACGTCGGCATCGAGCACCGTCGCCACGCCGAGCAGGCGGCCGAGCCGGCGTGCGTCCGCGCGCTGCGTCCCGCAGGCGCTGCGCACGCGGCAGGCGGCCACCTTGAGTCCGGGCACGCCGGCCAATGCGCTGTGCAGCTCCGAGGCCAGGCCTTCGGCGAAGTAACTGTCGCGCTTGTCCTCACCCAGATTGGTGAACGGCAGGACCGCGATCGAGGGCTCCGCAGGCAGTGACGGCGTCTGCTCCTGTTGTCGCCATCCCAACCAGGCGACGACCGCGACGACGGCCAGGAATGCGAGCGCCGCCAGCACCAGCGGCGGCCGCCACCGCCGCTTGCGTAGCGCCGCCCGCCTGCTTTCCCTGTCGGCTTCGACGATGTGCGCAGCGCGATCCAGGCGATGGGTGTCACCCGCCGCAGGTGCCGGCAGCGACGCGGCCGGAGCCGGTTCTGCTGCAGGTGCAACCAGCGCGCGCGCGGGCGGTCCTTCCGCTTCCGGCCACGACTTGAGCTCGCCGATGAAGCGGTAGCCCAGCCCGTGCTGGGTCTGGATGTACTGCGGCCGGTGCGAATCGTCGTCGAGCACATGGCGCAGCTGCGCGACCGCGCGGGTGAGCACACCCGGGGTGACATGCCGATGGCCCCAGACGGCATCGAGCAGATCGTCGTGCCGCACCAGTTCACCGGCGTGACGCAACAGGTGCAGCAGCACCGCGAAGGCCTTCGGCTCCAGCGCCTGCAGCTCGCCGTCGCGGGTCAGCGTGTAGGCGGACGCATCGACCAGAAACGGGCCGAAGCGGTAGCCATCGCCCCCGTTTCGTGCGCTCGCGGTGTGGCCTCCGGCATCCATCAGGGAAACCTCATGAATGCCACGACATCGTCACGCAAAGCTGCGGCACGCGTCGTGCCAGCGTCATGACCCGGTTGCCGCGCGGACGGAAGCTGCCCCCACGCCGAATACAGGCGTGTCCCAATCCCCCACGGAGCCTTTGCCATGAACGCCATGCTCACTGTCGCGATTCCGTTGCCTGCCATCCTCGACCAGCCGTCGCCGATCGGGCCCGGACGCCGCCACTGCATCGACAACGTCCATTTGACTGCGGCCTCTGTCGACCGCTTCAACGCGCTGCTGACCCGCCTGGGCCGCCAAGCCGCGCCGCTGGACTGCGACCGGCTGGCCACCGCCGCGCGCGAGTTGCGCGACGTCTCGGGTGCGGGCGAGCCGGCCTGCATCCAGCAACGCATGAAGCGGCTCGAGGCGGCCGCCCGCATGCTCGACGACCAACAGTGGGAACCGGTCGACGAAGCCGGCAACATCGCCGCACTGATGTTGCATTACGCCACCGGGCGCTACCAGCTGCTGCCCAACTCGCTGCCGACGGTGGGGCATCTGGACGACGCCATTGCCGTGGAGGCGGCCTGGCCGTCGATTCAGGAAGAGGTCTTCGACTTCGTCGACTACTGCCGGGTGCGCTCGCTGGAAGCCATGCTGCGCGGCCGCGACATCGGCGCCTTCCACTTCAGCCGCGGCGACTGGCAGGCGGCACGCCAGGCCGAGTACGTCCTGGAAAAGCAGCGCCGCTGCATTCGCGAAAACAGCTACGTGCCGCAACGGGAAACACGCTTCCTCGTCCATTGAGGACGCCGTATGGAACCGGACCACGAGGCCGCCCACGGGCGGCCTCGCTGTATCCGGGGGCAGCCCGCTGAACCGGCAGGTCGGCGCAGTCAGCAACGGATCGCCTGACTGAACCGTTCGTCGGCATCACCTTCCGGAGCACTGCCATCGGCGCATCATTTGCTTGCCCCTTGGTCAAGGCTCGCTTGGGTGCCGCGCGACGGACCGGCCCGGCGCGGCTTCCGCGAATGAGCCTCCCTGTGGACTAGGCCGGAAGCGAGGTGCCCCATGCGCATGCCTCACCCCACCCCCACCGATCACCCGCTGCCGTTCGAACATTTCCGCGGCGGACTCACCGACGCCCTCGGCGCGCCGGCGGGCTTCCCCGAGATCGCCCTGTCGGGACCGGCCGTGGTCCGTTTCGACGAACTCGTCCATGAGCTCTACGCCGACGCCGCACGCGTCGACCAGCCGCGCCTGCAGCAACTGGTGGCCTGGCTGCTGTCGCTGCCGGAGGAAGAGGCGCAGGAGGAACTCGATGCGCGCCTGGCCCGCATGGATGAGCTGCGCGGCGTGCTCGAGGATCCCGCCTGGGACTGCACCGATGCGATGCGGATGCGCATCAACAAGCTGCTGGCGTACATCGACCGCGAGGACGACCTGATCCCGGACAGCCTGCCCCTGCTCGGCCGCCTCGACGACGTGCTGCTGATCGAACTGGCCTGGCCGGCCTTCGCCGAGGAAGCCAACGAGTACCGCGACTTCTGCCAGTACCGGCGCAGCGAGCACCCGGCCGGCACACCCGAAGAGCAGCGCAATGCCTGGCTGCGCGACCGCCTCGCCGAGCTCGAACTGATGCGGCAGAACACGCGGATGGAAGACGTGCATTTCAGCAACGGGCGCACGCCGGAAGGCCCGATGCGCGTGACCGGCTCGCCGCTGTAAACCTCTGACGGTTCGGCGGACCTGGCCCGGGTCCGCCCCTGCTCCGAATTGGTGCGGGGCGAAAGTCAATCTCGTGCGGCTTCGTCCCGGCTGCTAACCTGCGGGACCAGCCCGTCCCGGTCCGCATGTCCCGCTTCGTTCACCTCCACCTCCACAGCGAGTACTCGCTCGCCGACTCGACGATCCGCATCGGCGAGTTGGTCAAGCGCTGCGCGAAGCTGGAGCAGCCAGCGGTGGCGATCACCGACCTGGACAACCTGTTCGCGGCGGTGAAGTTCTACAAGGCCGCCGAAGGCGCGGGGATCAAGCCGATCATCGGCGCCGACATCGGCCTGGCCGACGGCAACGAGACGCCGGCGCGCATGACCCTGCTGTGCCGCGACCGCGCCGGTTACCTCACCCTGTCGCGCCTGCTCACGCGCGCCTGGATGGAAGGCCACCGCATCGACGGCGTGGCGATCCGCCCGGAGTGGCTGCGCGAGGAAAACGTCGGCCTGTTCGCGCTCGCCGGCCGCAAGAGCCTGGCCGGCCACCTGGTCGCGAGCCATCGCCATGAACTGGCCGAGGCTTCGCTCGCCGACTGGCGCGAAGTCTTCGGCGACCGCCTCCATCTCGAACTCACGCGCTCCGGCCGCGAGGGCGAGGATGCGTTCAACGCCTTCGCCCTGCATGCCTCGTCGCGCCGCGGCATTCCGCTGGTGGCGAGCAACGATGTGCGCTTCATCGACAGCGAAGGCTTCGAAGCGCACGAGGCGCGCGTGTGCATCGCCTCCGGCCGCGTGCTCGACGACCCCAAGCGTCCGCGCGAGTACAGCGCCGAGCAGTTCCTGAAATCGTCGGAAGAGATGGCGAAGCTGTTCGCCGACGTGCCCGACGCGATCGACAATGCGGTGGCGCTCGCCACGCGCTGCAACGTCACGATGAAACTGGGCGAATACGCCCTGCCCGCCTTCCCGGTGCCGAGCGAGCACACGATCGAATCGTGGCTGCGCAACACCGCGCGCGAAGGCCTCGTCGCGCGCATGGAAAAGAACCCCGTGGCCCCGGGCAAAACCCGCGAGGACTACGACGCGCGCCTGGAAGTCGAACTGGACGTCATCATCAAGATGGGGTTCCCCGGTTACTTCCTGATCGTGGCGGACTTCATCAACTGGGGTAAGGCGCAGGGCATTCCGGTGGGTCCGGGGCGCGGTTCGGGCGCGGGCTCGCTGGTGGCGTGGGCGCTGGGCATCACCGACCTGGATCCGCTGCCGTACGACCTGCTGTTCGAGCGCTTCCTCAATCCCGAACGCGTGTCGATGCCCGACTTCGACATCGACTTCTGCATGGACCGCCGCGACGAGGTGATCGACTACGTCGCGCGCAAGTACGGCCGCGACCGCGTCTCGCAGATCATCACCTACGGCACCATGGCGGCGAAGGCGGTGGTGCGCGACTCCGGCCGCGTGCTGGGCCATCCCTATGGCATGGTCGACGGCATCGCCAAGCTGATCCCCAACACGCTGGGCATTTCGCTCGACGATGCCCTGGGCGAATCCGAAGCCGCGAAGAAGGACAGCAACCTCGCCTCGGCCGAGCTGATCCAGCGCTACCACGCCGAAGACGAAGTGCGCGATCTGCTCGATCTCGCGCGCAGCCTCGAAGACCTCACCCGCAACGCCGGCAAGCACGCCGGCGGCGTGGTGATCGCGCCCTCGCCGCTGTCCGACTTCTGCCCGCTGTTCGCCGAACACGACGGCGAAGGCCGCGGCAAGAACCCGGTGACGCAGTTCGACAAGGACGACGTCGAAGCGGTCGGTCTGGTGAAGTTCGACTTCCTCGGCTTGCGCACGCTCACGATCATCGATTGGGCGGTGAAGGCGATCAACGTGCGGCGCCAGCGCGAGGGCCTGGAGCCGCTCGACATCACCACGCTGGAGCTGACCGACAAGCCGACCTACGAGCTGTTCGCGCGCGGCGACACGGTCGCGGTGTTCCAGTTCGAATCCCGCGGCATGCGCGAGCTGCTCAAGCGCGCGCGGCCCGACACCTTCGAGGACATCATCGCGCTCGCCGCGCTGTTCCGTCCGGGCCCCTTGGGCTCGGGGATGGATCGCGACTGGGTCGATCGCAAGCACGGCAACGCCGAAGTCACCTACCCGCACGAATCGCTGGAGCCGGTGCTGGCGCCTACCTACGGCGTCATCGTGTACCAGGAACAGGTGATGCAGATCGCGCAGGTGCTGGCGGGCTATACGCTCGGCGGCGCCGACATGCTGCGCCGCGCGATGGGCAAGAAGAAGCCCGAGGAGATGGCGAAGGAGCGCGCCAAGTTCGAGGAAGGCTGCCTGCAGCGCGGTATTCCGGCCCGGCAGGCGAGCCCGATCTTCGACCTGATGGAGAAGTTCGCCGAGTACGGCTTCAACAAGTCGCACTCGGCCGCGTACGCGCTGGTCGCCTACCAGACCGGTTGGCTGAAGGTGCACTACCCGGCCGAGTTCATGGCCGCGGTGATGTCCTCGGACATGGACAACACCGACAAGGTGGTGGGCTTCCTCGACGAAGCGCGCGTCATGGGCCTGACCGTGCTGCCGCCGGACGTGAATGCGTCGGCGTACATGTTCGAAGCCGTGACTCCAGACACCATCCGTTACGGCATCGGCGCGGTGAAGGGCGTCGGTCGCGGTGCCTGCGAAGCGATCGTGGAAGCACGTCGTTCCGGCGAATTCACCGATCTGCTCGATTTCTGCAAGCGCGTCGACAGCAGCAAGCTCAACAAGCGCGCGCTCGAAGCCCTGGTACAGGCCGGCGCGCTCGATGCGCTCGGGAAGAACCGCGCCAGTCTCTCGCTGCAATTGCCGGAAGTGCTGAAGGCCACCGAACAGCTCGCACGCGAACGCGAGGCCGGCCAGGTGTCTTTGTTCGGCGGCGTGGAGGCGGCCGCGCCGACGCTGCACATCGAGCTGAGAGAAACGGACGAGTGGCCGCTGGTGCAGCTGCTCAGCGGCGAACGCGAAACCCTCGGCCACTACCTCAGCGGCCATCCTTTCGATCCCTATCGCGAAGAGTTGCGCGCGCTGGTCGGTCACGACCTGGGCGACCTGGAAAGGATCTGGGACTCGCGCCCGGAAAGCGCGCGCAGCGGCTGGCGCCCGGAACTGGAGACCGTCGTCGCCGGCCAAGTGGTCGGCCTGCGCAAGAAGGGCGACAGCCAGATGTTCGTGCAGATCGAAGACGGCCGCGGTCGCCTCGAATGCGCCTTCTTCGCCGAGACCTACAACGAGTTCGCGCAGCTGATCGCGCGCGACCGCTTGCTGATCGTGCAGGGCGGCCTGCGCGAGGACGCCTTCAGCGGCGGCTTCGCCCTGAAAGCGCAGCGCTGCTGGGACTATTCGCAGCTGTGCGCCAAGCACGTGCAACGGCTGTCGCTGCGCCTGGACCTGCGCGTCCCGGGCACCTGGTCGCGCGTGGATTCGCTGCTGGCCAAGCACCGCCCCGGTTCGACGCCGCTGCGGCTGGACCTGCTGCGCGACGGCGCGGCGGGGATGCTCGATCTAAACGGCAGCCATTCGATCCGCGTGGATGCGGACTTGCCGGGGACGCTGCGCTCGCAGCCGGGCGTTAGGACCGTGAAGCTGGCGTTTTCGCGGCCTTGGGGATGATTTCCCAAACACCCCCGTACGGCCCCTTTGCTTCACCTCGGCTACACTTCCGCCCCTCACCGGCCCCGGCCAGCGCATGAACCCGAACTACCTCGACTTCGAACAACCCATCGCCGACCTGGAAGCCAAGATCCAGGAGTTGCGCCATGCCAGCCATGGCCCGGCGGTCAACATCGAGGCCGAAATCCACGCGCTGCAGGAAAAGCTGCGCCAGCGCACCGCGCATATCTTCCGCGACCTCACGCCGTGGCAGATCTCGCAGCTGGCGCGCCATCCGGCGCGGCCTTACACGCTCGACTACGTGCGCGTGATCTGCGACGAGTTCCAGGAACTCGCCGGCGATCGCGCCTTCTCCAACGACAATGCCATCGTCGGCGGCCTGGCCCGCATCGACGGCCGCAGCGTCGTGATCATCGGCCACGAGAAGGGCCGCGACACCAAGGCCAAGGTCCGGCGCAACTTCGGCATGCCCAAGCCCGAGGGCTACCGCAAGGCGCTGCGGCTGATGAAGCTGGCGGAACGTTTCAGCCTCCCGGTCCTCACCTTCATCGACACCGCCGGCGCCTGGCCGGGCATCGATGCGGAAGAGCGCGGCCAGTCCGAAGCCATCGCCCGCAACCTGCTGGAGATGTCCGAACTACGCGTGCCGATCATCTGCACCGTGATCGGTGAGGGCGGTTCCGGCGGCGCGCTCGCGATCGGCGTCGGCGACCGCACGCTGATGCTCGAATACGGCACCTATTCGGTGATCACGCCGGAAGGCTGCGCCTCGATCCTGTGGAAGACCGCGGAGAAGGCGAAGGACGCCGCCGAACAACTGGGCATGACCGCCAAGCGCCTGAAGGAACTCGGCCTGATCGACAAGATCGTGCGCGAACCCATCGGCGGCGCGCACCGCAATCCCACGCAGATGGCGAAGCGTTTGAAGGCCGTGCTGCTCAACGAGCTCGACGCGCTCGAGCAGATTCCGGTGCCGGATCTGCTCGACCGCCGCTACAAGCGCCTGCGCGGTTACGGGGCGTACGAGGCGGCGTAATTACTTCGCCGCCGCCGTCACTTCCGCCTCCGGCGCATCCCCCGCCCGCACCGCCAGCGGACGCACATCGTTGACCAGATGCATCAGGAACAGCCCCGGCTGCTCCTGCATCATCATGTGCGCCGAGTCGTCGAACCAGAACATCTGCTTGACCGGCGCCTGCAGCGTGTCGAACCAGCGTGCGGCCACCTCGGACGACGTGGTGTAGTCGTGGCGGCCGTTGAAGATGAAGACCGGCGTCTGGAAACGCGTGTTGCGGCTGAAGTCGACCGAAGCCAGCGGCGTGAGCAGGTGCTGCAGCGAGAACAGGCTGCCCTGATCGATCGCCGCCACTTCGGCGTTGCTGTAGTCCGGCGACAGCTTGCGCGCATCGTCGAAGGGCTTGAACTCGGTGCGGCCCCAGGCCAGGCCGCCGTAGTACATGGTCCATTTGCGTTGCGCACCGATGCGCTCGATGGTGAGCTTGTCGGCCGGGCCAGGGTACGGCGCCAGCGCTTCCAGTTCGCGAATCGCTTCCTGGTTGCCTTGCGCGCGCGCCTGCTGCAGCGCCCACTGGTAGCCGATCGCCTCGCTCGCGGGCATGTTCGCGATCTGGCCGGCGCCCAGGTACGCGTGCAGCCACTGCGGATGCCGGCGCGCGATCTCTTCGCCGACGACGCTGCCCCAGGAGTGGCCGAGCACGAAGATCTTCTGCTTGCCGTAGGTCGCCATCAGATAGCGGATCATGTCTTCGGCGTCGGCGACCATGCCGTCGATGCTCATGCGCGGCGCCATCGCCTCCGGCGTATTCGCGGCGAAGGTCTTGCCCGCGCCGCGCTGGTCCCATTGGACAACCGTGAAGAAGTCTTCCCATGGCCGCTGATAGCCGTAGGACTCGACCATCTCCACCGAACCCGGGCCGCCATGGATGTAGAGCAGGATCGGGTTGCGGCGATCGTTGCCGCGCACGGAGATCCACTGGCGGATGCCGCCGATCTCCACCAGCTTCAGTTCTTCCACACCGTGCGGGGACAGGATCTTGCGGCTCTGCGCGAGGATCGCGCGGGCGTCGTCCTGGCCGAAGGACTTGCGGGTCGCGGGCACGTCGCCGGCATGGGCCACGGATGCCGAGGCAACCACCGCCAATGACAGCGTCGCCAACAGCAGCGACGAAGCGAAGCGTCCAATCGAGTTCATCTGCATCCTCCTTGTGGGTTGCGATGGATTGTCGCGAAAGCCGGGCGCGTCTGGTCGTGCCATGCGTCACTGCAACCCTTCGCCGCCTTGCTGCAACACGCGCTGGGTGGCGCGGCCGCGCTACGATGCGGCGATGACCACGGCCCGGCTCATTTCGGCTTCGACCTTGCCCAGCGGCGGCGCGTTCGTGGTCGGACTCAGTGGCGGCCTGGATTCGATGGCCCTGCTGCATGCGCTGTCGGTGCTGCCGGAAGTGCGGCAACGCGGCCTGCGCGCACTGCACGTGCACCACGGCCTACATGCAGACGCCGATGCCTGGCAGTTGCACTGCGAAGACGCCTGCACGCAGTTGCAAGTGCCGTTGCGAAGCGTGCGCGTGGACGTCGCGCACGCAGGCGAGGGCTTGGAAGCGGCGGCACGGCAGGCGCGCCGCGCCGCGTTCGCCGGCGAACTCGAGGACGGGGAAGTGCTGGCGCTCGCGCATCATCGCGACGATCAGGCCGAGACCTTCCTGTTGCGGGCGCTGCGCGGTTCCGGCGTCGACGGGCTCGGCAGCATCCGGCCCGTGCAGCGCTTCGGAATCGGCTGGGTGTGGCGTCCTCTGCTCGACTGCGCCCGTGCGCAACTGCAGGCCTACGCACAAACGCAGCACTTGTCCTGGGTCGAAGACCCGAGCAACGCCGACGACCGCTTCGACCGCAACTTCCTGCGCAACCGCGTAGTGCCGCTGCTGCGCGAACGCTGGCCGCACGCCGCAGATGCGCTTGCCGCTTCGGCCGCACTGTGCGCGCAAGCGGACGAGCTGCTCGACGCCGAAGATGCGCGCGGCCTCGCATCGTCTCGCACCGCCGATCCGCAGGTCCTCTCGCGCGACGCGCTGCTCGTCCTGCCCGCAGCGCGACGCGCACGCGTGCTGCGCCGCTGGATCGAGGCGCTCGGCCTGCCGCCGCTGCCGGCCGAAGGCGTGGCCCGCATCGAGGCCGACCTGCTGCCGGCCCGTGCCGATGCCGAACCTTGCTTTCAATGGCAGGACGCGCAGATCCGCGCCTGGCGCGATCTCCTGCATGCCGCGCGGGTGCGGCCCGTATTGCCATCCTCATGGCGGCAGGCATGGGACGGCGCGGTGCCGCTGGCCTTGCCCGACGGTTCGACGCTGGCGCTGCGCGGCACCGATGCGTTCGATGCACCGCTTACGGTCCAGGCACGCCAGGGCGGCGAGCGCATGACCCTGCCCGGCCGCGCGCATTCGCACACGCTCAAGCACGTCCTGCAGGACCTGGGCGTTCCGCCCTGGGTGCGCGAACGGCTGCCGCTGCTGTGCACTGCCGACGAACTGCTGGCGGCCGCCGACATCGCCTATTCCGCCCGCTTCGATGCCTGGCTGCGCGAACGCGGCGCCCGGCTCGACTGGCGGCAGATTCCGATCGATGCCACCGGTCCGCACGATTGACCGTCCTGCACCCCGCCCTCAAACTTTCGCCATGGCCGCCCGCACCCCCGACAACGACACACCCGCCGCTTCGCCGGTCGCCGATTTCGAGCAGTCGCTGGACGCGCTCGAGCACCTGGTCGAACAGATGGAACGCGGCGACATGAGCCTGGAGGAGTCGCTGGCCGCCTACGAGCGCGGCGTCGGCCTCTATCGCAAGTGCCAGACCGCGCTGGAACAGGCCGAGCTGCGCGTGCGCCTGCTCAGCGATCCGCAGGACCCCGCCGGCGGCGAACCTTTCGCTTCGCCCGATGCCTGATTCGCTTTTCTCGCATTGGCGCGTCCGCGTCGATGCCGCGCTGACCCGCGCCCTGCCCGCCACCGACGCCTCGCCGCAGCGTCTGCACGCCGCCATGCAGCGCGCCGTGCTGCTGGGCGGCAAGCGCATGCGTCCTCTGCTGGTGTACGCCAGCGGCGCGCTGGCGGGCGCGAGCGAAACCGCGCTCGATGCGCCCGCGGCGGCGGTGGAACTGATCCACGCCTATTCGCTGGTGCACGACGATCTGCCCGCCATGGACGACGACTCGTTGCGCCGCGGGCAGCCGACCGTGCATGTCGTCTTCGACGAGGCCACGGCCATCCTGGCCGGCGACGCATTGCAGTCGCTCGCGTTCGAAGTGCTGGTGCAGACGCCGGTCGCCGATGCGATCCGCGTCGAACTGCTGCGCACCCTCGCCCAGGCCGCGGGCGTGGCGGGCATGTGCGGCGGGCAGGCATTGGACATCGACGCTACCGGCACCCGGCTGACGGTCGAGCAGCTCGAACGCCTGCACGCGCTCAAGACCGGTGCGCTGATCCGCGCGGCGGTGCGCATGGGCGCGCTGTGCGGCGGCTTCGGCGGCGAGGACTTGGAACGGCTCGACCGCTTCGCCACTGCGCTCGGCCTGGCCTTCCAGGTGCGCGACGACATCCTCGACGTGGAGAGCGACAGCGCGACGCTGGGCAAGACCGCCGGCAAGGACGTGGCTCAGGACAAGGCGACCTTCCCCGCGCTGATCGGATTGGATGCCTCGCGTGCGCGTCTGGCCGAGCTGGCCGACACGATGCGCAATGCGCTGGCGCCCTTCGGCGCGCGCGCGGATGCATTGGCCGCGCTGGGACGCGTGGCGATCGAACGCGATCGCTGAGTTCGCCCAACTCGGCAACGAAAAACGCCGGCAAGATGCCGGCGTTTTCGTATCCCGCAGTCGCGGCCGCAGCCGCGACACTTCGTCGGGATCAGCTGATCAGGCGCCACGTAAGGGGATAGCGATACGTTTCGTTTTCGCTGGTCTTGACCGCGGCAACGATGCACAGGATCAGGTTCGCCAGACAGACGGCCGGCAGAAGCAGGAAGCCGATCAGGACGAAGATCAGTAACCAGGAAACGATCATCGCGATGGCCACGGTGATCTGGAAGTTCAGCGCTTCCTTCGACTGTTCGACCAGATAGGCCTTGTCTTCCTTGTCCTTGTGAATCAGCCAGACGATCAGCGGCATGATGAAGCCGAGAAAGATCCCGGACAGATGAGTGATCATCGCCAAGGTCTTGTCATCGGACGACGCGGGTTCGTTCATTTGCTTTTCCCCTAAGCAGTGCGGCGGACGGATGGTCCCGCACTGTCCCGCGCCCGTCAGGGCCCTGTCAAGGGAAGGCCGAGGGAACCGGCGAGCGCCGGCGATCAGCTTTCGCCGGCCACCGTCATGCGCCCGACCAGGATCGAACCGGTGCGGATATGCGAGCGCGGATCGACGTCGGTGCCGACCGCTTCGATGGCATTGAACATCCCGCGCAGATTGCCGGCGATGGTGATGCCGTCGACGGGATAGGCCAGCGCCCCGTTCTCGACCCAGAAGCCCGCGGCACCGCGCGAATAATCGCCTGTCACGGTATTGACACCCTGCCCCATCAGCTCGGTGACGAGCAGGCCGCGTCCCATATCCTTCACCATCGCGTCCAGCGACCCGGCATTCGCGGCGACCTGCAGGTTGTGCACGCCGCCGGCGTTGGCGGTGGTCGCCAGGCCCAGCTTGCGCGCGGAGTAGCTGCCCAGCACGTAGCGTTCGAGGATGCCGGCGCGCACCAGCGAGGTTTCGCGCGTCGCCACGCCTTCGGCGTCGAAGGCGGAGGAGCGCAGCCCGCGCGGCAGGAACGGGCGTTCGTCGATGGCGAACCACTCCGGAAACAGCCGGGTGCCCACGCTGCCGACCAGGAAACTGGCCTTGCGGTACAGCGCGCCGCCGGAGACCGCGCCGATCAGGTGGCCGATCAGCGAACGCGCGACTTCCGCGGCGAACAGCACCGGATACTCGCCGGTAGGGACCTGCCGCGGCGACAGACGCGACACCGCGCGCTCCGCGGCCCGGCGACCGATGGCCGCGGCCGATTCCAGGTCTTCGGCGGCGAGCGCGTAGCTGTACCAGCCGTCGCGCTGCATGGCATCGCCACGGCCTGCGATCAGTGCGCAACCGATGCTGTGGTTGGTGCTGCGCTCGCGGCCCAGGAAGCCGTGCGAGTTGGCGTAGACGCTCAGGCTGCTGCCGCTGCCCAGCGAGGCGCCGTCTGAGTTCTCGATGCGCTTGTCGAGCGCGCGCCCCGCCGCTTCGCAGGCCAGGGCCAGATCGACGGCCTGATCCGCTTCGATCGCCCAGGGATGCCAGCCGTCGAATTCGCGCAGCTGCGTGGCCATCAGCTCGCGGTCGGCGAGCCCCGCGGCTTCGTCGTCCTCGGTGTGGCGCGCGATCGCGCAGGCCTGCTCGACGGTGGCATCGAGGCTGGCGTCCTGCAGGTCCGCCGTGCTCGCGCTGCCCTTGCGCTTGCCGAAGAAGACGGTGACCGCGATACCGCGATCGCGCGTGGCTTCGACCGTCTCCACCTCGCCCATGCGCACATTGACGCTGAGCCCGGTCTCCTCCGAGCACGACACCTCGGCCTGGCTTGCCCCGCGCTCACGGCAGCGGTCGAGCAGGCGCTGGGCGATGTCGGCGAGCCGGTCCAGGCGGGTCTGGCTGTCGTCTTGGGCGGGGGCGGCCGGGAGGATGGCGTTCAATGATTTATCCTTTTCGCAGGAGCCGGATGCCCGGCGTGCAATATTGAATGAGTGCTGCAACCGCAGGCACTACAACATGAGTGATGCGCGATGCGTGGTCGTGACGACGAAACCGGCGAATTTTTGAGCCCCAGCCGCAGCCAGAATCGGCGCGACGCGCTGGAAGTACTGGCGCTGGGCGAGAAACTGGTATCGCTGACCGAGGCCCAGCTGGCGAAGCTGCCGGTTCCCGAGTCGCTGCTGCCGCACATCCGCGAATGCAAGCGCATCACCCAGCAGATCGCGCACAAGCGCCAGCTTCAGTACCTGGCCAAGCAGATGCGCCGCGAGGACGACGAGGTGCTGGAGGCGATCCGCGACGCGCTGGATGAAAAGGGCGAAGCCGCCCGCCGCGAGGTTGCGGCGATGCACCGCGTGGAAACCTGGCGCGACAAGCTGCTCGCCGAGGGCGATGCGGCGCTGGCGCAGTTGCTGGACGAGTACCCGTCCGCCGACCGCCAGTTGCTGCGGCAACTGACGCGCAATGCGCTGGAAGAGCGCAAGCGCAACAAACCGCCGCGGGCGTTCCGCGAGTTGTATCGCGAACTGCGGACTGTGCTGCTGGGCGATGCTGCGGATGCCGACGCGGGCGACGAGCCCTTGGACGACGAAACCGAATAACTGCGCAAACATGAGCGTCACGCAGCCTGCGTGCCGCCCACCGTCAGCGCTTCGATCAGCAACGACGGCTGGCCCACGCCCACCGGGACGCTCTGCCCATCCTTGCCGCACACGCCGACGCCTTCGTCCAACGCGAGGTCGTGGCCGATCATCTTCACCCGCTGCATGGTTTCCGGGCCGTTGCCGATCAGCGTGGCGCCCTTTACCGGCGCGGTGATCTTGCCGTCTTCGATCAGGTAGGCCTCGGTCGCGGAGAACACGTACTTGCCGGAGGTGATGTCGACCTGGCCGCCGCCGAAGTTCACCGCGTACAGGCCCTTCTTGACCGAGCGGATCATCTCTTCCGGATCGTGCGTGCCGGCGAGCATGTAGGTGTTGGTCATGCGCGGCATCGGCAGATGCGCGAAGGATTCGCGGCGGCCGTTGCCGGTCGGCGCCATGCCCATCAGGCGCGCGTTGAGCGTGTCCTGCATGTAGCCGACGAGCACGCCGTCCTCGATCAGCGTCGTGCAATTGGTCGGCGTGCCTTCGTCGTCGACGTTGAGCGAACCGCGACGGCCCGGCAGCGTGCCGTCGTCGACGATGGTGACGCCGGGCGAAGCCACGCGCTGGCCGATGCGGCCGGCGTAGGTCGAGGTGCCCTTGCGGTTGAAGTCGCCTTCCAGGCCGTGGCCTACGGCTTCGTGCAACAGCACACCGGGCCAGCCGGAGCCCAACACCACTGGCATCACGCCGGCAGGCGCGTCGATGGCGTCGAGATTCACCAGCGCCTGGCGCAGGGCTTCCTTCGCCAGCGCCTCGGGCCGGCCGCCGCCCAGCAGTTCGGCGTACGAATAGCGGCCACCGCCGCCGGCATAGCCGCTCTCGCGGCGGCCGTTGTGTTCGACGATCACCTGCACGTTGAAGCGCACCAGCGGACGCACGTCGGCCGCGAGCACACCGTCGCTGCGCGCGACCAGGACCGTGTCGACGCCGCCCGACAGGCTCACCACCACCTGCTGCACACGCGGGTCCGCGGCGCGCACGTAGCGGTCGATGCGGCGCAGCGCTTCGACCTTCTCTTCGTTGCCGAGCGAATCGATCGGGTCGTCGCTGGTGTACAGCGCGCGGCCATTGCCGCGTGCCAAGGCGCGCGCATTGTGGGTCGAGCCATCGCGCGCGATGGCGCGCGCCGATTTCGACGCCTCCAGCAAGGCCGCCGTGTTGATCTCGTCGGAATAGGCGAAGCCGGTCTTCTCGCCGCTGATCGCGCGCACGCCCACGCCCTGCTCGATCGAATGCGCGCCTTCCTTGACGATCCCGTCCTCGACCGTCCAGCTCTCGCGGCGCGCGTGCTGGAAATACAGATCGCCGAAATCGATCCCCGGCCCCAGCAGCGTGCCGAACGCGCGTTCGAGTCCGCCGGTATCGAGGCCGGCAGGCAGCAGGAGACGGGATTCGGCGAGCTGGATGGGCAGGGTCATCAGGAAACCATGTTGGGGAGACTGGAGAGCGCGCGTGAAGGCGCGCGGGCAGCTGCGGCGGCCGTAGGCCACTCGGACATCATGGAGGTGCGCGGGCCGGAACCCAACCCGCGATCGCCTGACCCGATCAGGTCTGGGGGACGACGGGGGCCGTCCCGGCGCGGCTTTGTTCGCGCGTAATCACTTCGACCTTGGGCTCCTTCCACGGCCCGGTGACCCGATAGGTCTTCGCCGCCAGCGAGCCCAGGGGCTTGTTCAGCACGACATTGGCGGCCGCACCGATGGCGGCGCCCACCGGCCCGCCCGCCACGGCGCCGATCGCGGTGAGCAGGTTGCCGGCCTTGGGCCGCACCTCGATGGTCTGGTCGTAGCTCTGCGCCTGCAGATTGGCAGTGCCGCGGATGTCGATCGTGGCCGCGGGGCCGTCGATCACCAGCTTGTCGCTGCGCGCCTGGGCATTGGCGAAGTGCACCGTGCCCTTCATTTCGTTGAACGCGAAGCCCTTGGAGAAGAAGTCGCGGAAGTCCAGGGTCAGGCGCTTGGGCAACTGAGCCAGGCTTAGCAGGCCCAGCACGCGGCCGGCGCCCGGCTCGATTTCGAGCAAGCGTCCTTCGCGCGCGTCCAGCTGCAGGCTGCCTTCGAGGCGATCCAGGCGGAACCCGACCGGACTGCCCGGCCAACCGGCGTCGAACTTCACCGTGCCCTCGCCGCCGCCGAGGCGATTGCCCAGGCCGAAACCGGCCAGCAGCGCACCGAAGTCGTCGCTGCCGATGTCGAGCTTCAGGTGCGTGCTCGCGGTCGTGCCTTGGCCGTTCCAATCGCCGCTCAGGTCGATGCGGTGCTTGGGCGCGCGCGTCTGCACCTGCTCGATGCGCATGCCCGCCGCGGTGGGATGGGTGCGCACGCGGGCGTTGCCGAGCTTGGCGTCGCTCAGATGCAGATCGTCGATATCGATCGTGAGCGCGGGGATCTTGGCGGGGTTGATGTCGTCGCCGGTCGCGGGCGTGGTACCCGTCGTGGCCGCCGCGCTGTGCGAGGCGGTCGTTGCGGAATTGCCCGCGTTCGTCGATGCCGGCGGCGCCGCGGCGCCGCGCCAGTAGACGCGCTGCAGGCGGCCCGCGATCGCTTCGCTTTCGTTCGCCGGAATCAGCAATGCACCTTCCAGGGTGGCACCGTCGGCCTGCACCGCGATCGCGCCGCGCGGCGCCGGTGCGACGATCACATGCGTGTCCGGGAAGGTGCCGCCCAGCAATTGCAGGCGATGCGCGGTCACGTCGATGCGTTGCAGCGGCAGCGAAGCGCCGCCCGCGCCGCCGCGCGTGAATGCTATCCAGTCGATGGCATCGAGCGTCTCGGCTTTACCGGTTGCGATCAGACCTGACGCCGGCGGGACCTCGTCGACGCGGTTGGCGCCCAACGCGACGCGCACGCCGGTCTGGCCCTTGTTGCTGCGGGCACGGATCGCCATGACGTTGCCGAACCCGACCAGGATGTCGCCGCTACCCAGCGGCAGCGCCGTTTCGATCGACGTCGCCAGCGGCGTCGTCGCCGGCTTGCGCATCGGTGCCGGCAGGGTCAGCGCGGTGCCGACCAGATTCGACTGCAGCTGCAGCAGCGTCGGTGCGGTCTTGCCCGGTGCGGCCTTGGGAATCGCGATGCCCACGGTCCAGTTCGAACGCCCGGACAGATAGGGCTTCAGCCAGCTCATCTCCTGCGCACGGTCGATCAGCTCAACCGCGCCCAGACTCGCATCGAGTCCGGCTTCGAAGACATGGCGCTGATCGCGCACATAGTCGCTACCGGCACGCAGCGACAGGCGGCCAGGCTCGCCTTCGTTGCGCACGGCGAGATTCTCGGCACCGAAACCATTGTTCGAATACACGGCGTTGCCGCTGACCTGGTCGAAGGCGAGCTTCCAGCGCGGATCGGCGAGCTTGGCGTTCTTCAACGCGACCGTGCCGTCGATGCGCATCGGCTTGCCGTGCTGCAACGGCAGCGTCAGGCCGAATCCGACTTCGGCCGGGCCGCTGGCGCGCACGTTGTCGATGGTGTCGGCGTGCTCCTTCTGCAGCGGACTGTGCTTGAGCACCGCGAGCAATTGCGAGGCATCGCCATCGCCCTGCGCCTTCACGGTAAGCGCGCCGCCGCGGTAGTCATCGATGCCTGCATAGAGCTTGCGGATCGCGACGTCGCCGAGACGGCCGCTGCCGTCCACGTCGAAGCCGATACCGGTGAAGCGCGTTTCCGCCTCCACGCCCTGCGCAGCCGGCCAGCCTTCATTGAAACGGACCGTGCCGTCGCGGATGTGGCCGGTCGCTTCGAACAGGCCGGTGTTGTTGCGGAACGGCCAGTCGTCGAGATCGCCCGAGACCACCGCACGGCCGCCGGTCACGGTGCCGCCGACGAGCGCGGTGTCGAGCCAGTGCACCGTCGTCGGCGACATGTCCTTGCGCAGCCAGAAGCTCTTGGCGACCGGCACCGGGGTGTCGTCGATGTCGGCGGCGATGTCGATCCACGGGCGTGTGCCATCGCCCTGCCACCACAGGCCGCCGCGCGCATGCGCGCCGTAATTGCCGAATTCCGTGCGTGCGTCGATGTGCAGGCCGGTCGTGCCCACTCGCCAGCCGGCGCCTTCGCGCCAGCCTGCGGCTTCGCCACGCAGCTTCATGCGATGCACGACACCGAAGCCCCAGGGCCAGTCGAAGGCCACTTCGGCCTGCGGATCGAATTGCAGGGTGAAGCCGTTGCCGTCGCCGTCGATCGTGCCCGCCAGGTTATGCACACCGGGCGATTTGCCGACGGCATCGAAACCCAGTTCACTGACCGCCGCATGCGCTCGCAACGGACCGCTGCGGCGGCCGGCGATTTCCACGTCGCGCAGCACAGCCTTGGGGCGCGATGCCTGCAGCCAGCGTCGCAGGCCCGGCGACAGCCGGTCGCTCAGCGCCAGCGCCGCGAACAGCGGGCCGGCATCGACCTGTTGCGCCTGCACGGCGTAGCTCTCGCCGCCGGCTATGAGCAGGCCGTCCAACTTCTGTGCGTCGTCGCCGCGGCCGATGCGCAAGCGCGGCGCGTCGACACGCCAACCGCCACGGATGAGCCGGTAGCCGGCTTGGGCTTCGACGTGATCGAAGCGGCTGCGCGGCGACGGCGCGCCGGCCTCGATGGGTTTGCCGCGCAGCGCGACGTTGTCGAGCATCGCGTCCACGGTGATCGCGGCCACGCGATTGCCGCGCAGTTCGCCCCAGGCTTCGGCACGGCCGACGCCGCTTTCGACCGCGATGCCCTGCGCCTGCAGCAGCGGCGACCACGCCGCCAGATCGGCGCGCTTGGCGCCGGCATAGGCGCGGCCGTCGCCCTTCTTGCGATCGAAGTCGATCACCGCGTCCAGCGGCGTCGCATCGAGGTGCGGCCACGCGCGCACGCCGGCGCGCACGCGATTGCCGTCGACGCGCAAGCGCAGATTGATCTTGGGAATGCGCGCATCGATGCCGAGCGAAGGTGCGTGCACGGCCAGCTTGCCGCCGATCACCTGCAACTCGCCGAGCCCTTCCAGCGCGGAGAACGGATCGCTGCCGGCCTGCTGCTGTCCCGGCAAACCGCGCACCTGCCAGCGGCCGTCGGCGGCGCGCTCCAGAGTCAAATCGAGGCCACGCAGGCGCAGCTCGGAGAAGGCATGCCCGGGCAGCAGGCCCGCGTACACCGACACCAGCATCTCGGTATCGCCGACGGTGAACGCGCGCGCACCTTCACCGATGCGCAGATTGTCCAGCTTCAACAACGGGCCGCGGCGCGTCCATGCGGTTTCGACCCGGTCGAACGCTACCGGACGCCCGGCGCGTTGGCTCAGCCAGGCGGCGATGCGTTCGGGATGGCTTTCCGCCATCGGCAGCACCTGGCTCGCTGCGCCCAGCAGCAACGCCACCAGCACGAGCACGATCGCCACCGTGTAGCCGAAGCCACGGCGCGCCATGCGCAAGCGGCGGCGCATCGGGGTGGGCATCAGCGTCGCGCTCCGCGCGCCACTTCGCAACAAGCTACTTCACAACAACACGACATCGAACTGCTCCTGCGCGTACTGCTCATCCGCCTGGAAGCGGATCGACTTGCCCAGGAATTCCTCCAGCTCCGCAACGGACGCGGATTCCTCGTCGGTGATGCGCGTTACCACTTTGGGCGAGGCAATCACCAGCAGGCGCGCGGCGTCGAACTGGCGCACCTGGCGGACGATCTCGCGGAAGATTTCGTAGGTCACGGTCTCCGGCGTTTTCAGCGTGCCGCGGCCGCCGCACTCGTGGCAGGGTTCGCTCAGCTGGCGCTCCAGGCTCTCGGTGGTGCGCTTGCGCGTCATCTCCACCAGGCCCAACGGCGAGAATTCGTACACCGTGGTCTTGGCGTGGTCGCGCGTCAGCGACTTTTCCAGCTGCCGCAGCACCTGGCGGCGGTGCTCAGCGTCGATCATGTCGATGAAGTCGATGATGATGATGCCGCCCAGGTTACGCAGGCGCAGCTGACGGGCCACCGACTGCGCGGCCTCCAGGTTCGTCCGATAGACGGTTTCCTCGAGGTTGCGCTGGCCCAGGAATGAACCGGTGTTCACGTCGATCGTCGTCATCGCCTCGGTCTGGTCGATGACCAGGTAGCCGCCGGACTTGAGCGGCACTTCCTTGTCCAGCGCGCGCTGGATCTCGTCTTCGACCCCGTACAGGTCGAAGATCGGCCGCGCGCCGGTGTAATGCTCGATCTTCTCGGCCAGGCCCGGCATGTATTGCGCGGCGAAGGCCTTCAGCCGTTCGCTGGTCTCGCGCGAATCCACCTTCACCTTCTCCACGTCCTTGCGCATCAGATCGCGCACCGCGCGCAGCGGCAGGCTGAGGTCCTCGTACACACGCTCGCCGACCTTCGAGTTGGCGGATTTCTCCTCGATCAGCTGCCAGGCACGGTTGAGGTAGGCGATGTCTTCGGCCAGCGCCTCTTCCGGCTGGCCCTCGGCATTGGTGCGGACGATGTAGCCGTGGTGTGCGCCGGTCGGCGACAAGGTGCTGACATGCGTCTTCAGGCGGGCGCGCTCGGCCTCGTCCTCGATGCGCGCGGACACGCCGACGACGCGGTTGCGCGGCAGCAGCACGAGATAGCGCGAAGGAATGCTCAGCTGCGTGGTCAGGCGCGCGCCCTTGCTGCCGATCGGGTCCTTCACCACCTGCACGATGATGTCCTGGCCTTCGCGCAGCAGCTCGGCGATCGGGCGCGTCGGCGCGGGCGGCAGGGGTGCGGCATCGGCTTCGCCCTCGCCTTCGGTCACGACCTGCGCCGGCTTGACGATGTCGGCGGCGTGCAGGAAGGCTGCGCGCTCCAGGCCGATCTCGACGAACGCCGCCTGCATGCCCGGCATGACCCGCTGCACGCGGCCCTTGTAGATGTTGCCGACGACACCGCGGCGCCAGCCGCGCTCGATGTGCAACTCCTGCAGCATGCCGTTTTCGACCACGGCGACGCGGGTTTCGCGCGGGGTGACGTTGACCAGGATTTCTTCGGTCATGGTGCAGCCACCGGCGATCGCGACGGTGCGGCGTTGAACTCAGCAGGCCTGGATTCCGCCGGCACGGGTTCATAGCCGAACTGGCGCAGGAGCTGCGCGGTCTCGTGCACCGGCAGTCCCATCACGCCGGAATAGCTGCCGCTCAGGCCGGTGATGAAGGTTTCGGCGAAGCCCTGGATCGCGTACGCACCCGCCTTGCCCTGCCACTGATCGCCGCCGATATACGCGGCAATCTGCGCTTCGCTCAGCGCAGCGAAGGCGACTTCGGAAATGGACACGGTCTGCAGCTCGCGCGATGGAGAGACCAGCGACACGGCCGAGATCACCTGATGCGTGCGGCCCGACAGGCGGCGCAACATGCCGGCGGCATCCTCGGCGTCCCGGGGCTTGCCGAAGACCTCGTCGTCCAGCACCACTTCGGTGTCGCTGCCCAGCACCACGGCGGCCGGATTCGCCATCACCTTGAGCAGGCCGGCGCCGGCCTTTTCGCGGGCGACGCGGCGCACGTAGGCTTCGGCCGGCTCGCCCGGCGCCCGCTGCTCCGGAACGTCGAGATCGATGATGCCGAACGGCAGGCCGAGGCGGCCCAGCAGTTCACGCCGGCGCGGGGATTGGGAGGCGAGATAGAGCATCGGGTCCTTGGGGCCATGAGCGCCCGACAGGCTCGGTGAGGGCGGGCGCGGGGCTGAATTCGCGAGGCCGAAGAATAACCCGGGCTGACTGGACGCCACCCCGCCCATGGTCACGTAACCCTGACCGGACTCACGAATCGTTTACCGTAGCCGCGCCCAATGTCCGCAAGCCGGCGCTTCCCCTAGTCCAACACGGAGTCAGACCCCATGCCGTCGCTGTCCCGCCTTGCCCTGCAACCGCTTGCCCTGGCTGCCCTCCTCACCTTCGGAGCCTTCACGCCGATGTCCTCGAACGCCCAGACCACGCCCTTCGTCGCCACCGACGGCACGCTGCTGAACGTTTCCGCGCAAGGCGAAGCCAAGCGCGTGCCCGACATCGCGCGGATGTCCACCGGCGTGGTGACCCGCGCCACCGATGCCAATGCCGCGATGCGCGCCAACGCCGAACAGATGGCCAAGGTCGTCGCCGCGATCAAGGCCGCCGGCATCGCCGACAAGGACGTGCAGACCAGCGGCATCAACCTCAACCCGACGTACCAGTACCGCGACAACCAGCCGCCCGCGATCACCGGCTACGAGGCCAACAACACGGTGAGCATCGTCGTTCGCGACATTCCCAAGCTCGGCAAGATCCTGGATTCGCTCGCCGCGGTGGGCGCCAACCAGATCAACGGCCCCAGCTTCGATGTCGACAAGAAGGACGAGGCGCTGGACGAAGCCCGCCAGAAGGCCGTCGCCAGCGCGCAGACGCGCGCCGCGATGTATGCCAAGACCCTGGGCATGAAGGTGCGCCGCATCGTCAGCATCAGCGAGGGCGGCAGCTTCAGCCCGCCGATCCCGATGGCACGCGGCATGATGGCGATGAAGGCGGAAGCGGCTGACACCTCGGTGTCTCCGGGCGAGAACACGCTGAGCGTGAATCTGGACGTGGTGTTCGAACTCGGGCGCTGAGCCCTCCCGTCGCAGTGAAACAAGAGGCCCGCAAACGCGGGCCTTTTGCTTTTCCTTCTCCCCGCGCGCGGAAAAACAAATAGCCCTCCCTTCTCCCCGCCTGCGGGGAGAAGGTGGCGCGAAGCGCCGGATGAGGGGGAGCGAGCGCAGCGAGCTGCTTTTGCTTCCGACTCTGTGCTGCAAGAGCAGACGCAACAGCAGCTCGCTACGCTCGCTACCCCTCATCTGCCCTTCGGGCATCTTCTCCCCGCAAGCGGGGAGAAGAAGAAGCGCGCCGAATCTTCTCCAACCCCATTCGCCACATCGCCGCGTTGTCATCCATACCGACAACCTCTGGAGGTGGCCCATGGTTCGAACCCACGCTCTGCACACGCCGCGCTTTCGCTTCGGCAAGCTGGACTTCACCCGCATCTCGGCCGAAGCCGGTGCGATCGCCATCAACGGTGCGGCACTGCTCTTGTTGCTGGCGCCCTTGAACATGTATGTCCCGCCGGTGTTGGACAAGGAAACCATTGTTTTCCCGACCTACCCGAAGAAGGTCGATCCGCCGCCTCCGCCCGTTCCAACTGAGCACGTTGTAATCACACCACCGCGCCATGCGTCCGTGACTCCCACACTGCCGCAGCAGATCGAAACACCGCAGCATCCGGTGTTCGAAGACTCGCAGGCCGGCGACATCCCCGCCGATCCCGAACCGATCGCAAAGCTCGAACCCGGTCTCGGCGATTCCATCACACAGCCCCTAGCAGGCGCGCATCTGGAATATCTGGAAGCGCCGGCGCCGCGCTATCCGGTCGAAGCCATCCGTGAGGCGCTGACCGGGACGGTGACGCTGCGGGTACTGGTCGATGTGGACGGCAAGCCGCTCGACGTGCAGATCGAGCACAGCAGCGGCCATCGCGTGCTCGATGCCGCGGCGCGCAAGCAGGTGCTGGCGAAGTGGCGCTTCAAGCCGGCGACGGAGAACGGTCGCGCGGTGCAGGCGATCGGCCTGATCCCGGTCGTGTTCAACCTCAACCAGTGACTCCCGAAGAAAGAAGGCCCGGGCAACCGGGCCTTCTTCGTATTTGCGTGCCCCGCTACCGGCGGCGAACTAGGCCCGGTGATAAGGATGATTCGCCAGCAGCGCCGCCGCGCGATAGAGCTGTTCGGCGGCCACCAGCCGCACCAGCATGTGCGGCAGCGTGAGCGGGCCCAGCGACCACTGCTCGTCCGCGCGCGCGACGACATCGGGCGAATGGCCTTCGGGGCCGCCGATCAGCAAAGCCAGATCGCGCCCCTGCGCACGCCAGTGCTCCAGGCGTTGCGCCAGTTGTTCCGACGACCACGGCTTTCCGCGTCCGTCGAGCGCGACCACCGTCGCCTGCTTCGGCAGCGCCGCCAGCACGCGTGCGCCTTCGTCCTGCGTCGCGCGCGCGGCGTCGCGGCCCTTGCCGCGCAGGCCCGGTTCGATCTCGATCAGGTCCAACGGCAACCAGTGCGACAAGCGCTTTTGGTATTCGCCGAATCCTTCCGCGACCCAGCGCGGCGCGCGTTCGCCGACGGCGATGAGCTTGGCTTTCATGGCGGCATGGTAGCGGACGCGCCGCTGCCATGATGTCCCGCCGCTATGGTTGCGCGCTGCCCGCGCCTTCGCGGATGTAGCGGCGCGCGAACGGATCCAGCTCCATGTCACCGATGTCGGCGTAGTCGATTTCGCGCATGCCGTCGGTGCGGGTAAAGGCTTGCGCTACCGGCTCCGTCTTCAGTGCACGCAGCTCGAGCGTGTAGGCGGCCCTGCCCTGGCCGCTGCGATACGACGCGGGCAGCGCGGCTTGCTCCAGCCAACCCAGTTCCACCGGCACGCCGCGAACCTGGCCGCGATAGCGCTGCACCTCCGCTCCGTTCGCGCTGCGCGACCGTGTGCTGCCCTGCGCCTGCAAATGCTCGCGCACAGACGGGTCGACGACATGGTTCAGCGCAACCCAACCGGGATCGCGCCCGAGCGCGCGCAGATCGCCGGGCGTATAGCTCACCACCTGGCCTTCGGCGACGAAGACTTCCTGATGCGTGAGCCCATCCGCGCCGCGCATCCACACGCGAACCGGCTCACCGGCGATCCGGTACTCCACGCGATCGTCGCTGCGTGCCAGCACCAGCGTGCGGTCGCCCTGACCATCGTGCACGCGGTATTCGGCGACCCATGCGGTCGCGCTGTCCGCTCCGGTGCTATCCGAGGATGCCTGTGCCGCGGGGCCGGCCCAAACCTGGCCGGCCCCCAGCAGACATGTCGAAAGCAGGAACGCCCGCAGCAAGCGCGTGCGACGCATCACTTGCCTTTCGCCATGCCGGCAAGCAGATCGCTCACCATCAGCGGCGGTACGACCTTCACCGTGCGGCCGCAATTGCCGTACAGGTGACACAGGAACACGTTCACGCCCTGCTCGGACTGCGCCATCACGTGGAAGATCGTGTTCTGCTCGACCACGCCCTGGAACGCGTGCGCACCGGGACCGCGTGCGTAAACCGCGACGTCCTCGGCGGCGTGCGTTTCCGATTCCAGCGGCACGGCCGCTTCCTGCAGGAACGCCGGAGCGGTGGTGTCGGTCAAGGTCAGGTCGGGACGCGGACCGGGCACGCGATAGCCGGGACCGTTGGCATAGCCCAGCGTGGTGTAGGGCTTGCCGTTGGCGTCGAGCGCGAGCTGGCCGTTGGTGCGTACCTTGCCGAGGATGTCGTTGCCGCGATCGGGATAGCCGGCGACGGTGAAGGTGTGGCTATGGTCGGCGGTGACGACGATCAGCGTGTCGTCGGCGGAGGCCTTGCTCTGCGCGACGCGCACGGCGTCGGACAGCTCCACCGCGTCGGTGAGCGCGCGGAAGGCGTTGCCGGCGTGGTGCGCGTGATCGATGCGGCCGCCCTCGACCATCAGGAAATAGCCCTTCTTACCGCTGGCATTGAGCAGATCGATCGCCTTGGCGGTCATCTCCGCCAGGCTGGGCTCTTTGCCAGTATCGACCGGGCGGTCGTACTCGTATTCCATGTGCGAGCGTTCGAACAGGCCGAGCAGATGACGCGTGCTGCGCGGATCGATCGCGTCGAACTGCGCCTTGTTCCACACGTAGGCCGACTGCGGCTTGCCAGCCCATTCGGTGGCGAGATTGCGGCCGTCCTTGCGGCGGCCCTTGGCGCCGGCGTCTTCCGGATCGTTGAAGGTGTTGGGCAGGAAGTAGCTGCGGCCGCCGCCCAGCGCGACTTCGATGCCGTCGCCGAAGGGGAATTCGACCAACTGGCGCGCGATGTCCTTGCAGCCGTTGGCCTTGGCTTCGGCGCTGAGTTCGGCATCGCTTTCCCAATCGCGGTTGGGCGTGTGCGAATAGGTCGCCGCAGGCGTCGCATGGGTCAGGCGCGCGGTGCTGACGACACCGGTCGCCAGGCCCATCGCTTCGGACATTTCCAGCAGCGTCGCCACGCCCTGCCCACGCGCGGACGCGCAGTCGTTGTAGCGGACGGCCTGGGTGACGCCGATCACGCCCTGCTTGGTCTTGATGCCGGTCATCATCGCCGTCATGGTCGGCGCGGAATCCGGCGTCTGTCCGTCGACCGAATAGGTCTTGGACAGGCTGACGTAGGGGAAGCGCTCGAAGCTCAGCGAATTCTCTTCGCCGGGATGGCCGTTGAGCTGGCCTTCGAGGATGCGGGCGGCCGCTACGGTGGACAGGCCCATGCCGTCGCCGACGAACAGAATCACGTTCTTGGCGGGGCGATTGTTGGGACGCAGCGTGGCGCCGTTATGCGCGGCGCGTGCGCCGTCTTCGTACCACTGCTTCGGGCTTTCGGCAAAGCTCGGTGCGGCCGCAATAGCGGTCAACGCCGCACAGCACAACATCAGGGTGGACTGACGCATCGGGGGAACTCCATCCGGTGGAAAGCCGACAGCCTGGGGGGCCGATGTTGCGAGGAGATTGCGCGGATGCGACGCGCGCGCATCGCCCGGCACGAACGAATCCGGCGACGCCAACAAAAAGCGGCGCGTTTTCACGCGCCGCTCACGAGCGATTCCGTGCGGATCGAAGGTCAGTAACGACTGTCGGTACCGGTCTCGCCTTCGTAGTCGTCCTGTTCCAGGCGCGAGGGCGGCTGGTCGCCTACCGTCCACAGCCGCTCTAGCGCATAGAACTCGCGGATGCGCGGCAGCATGATGTGCACGACCACGTCGCCGAGGTCGACGAGCACCCATTCGGCTTCACGCTCGCCTTCTACGCCCAGCGGCTGGACGTCGAGGTTCTTGGCGAACTTGACGACTTCGTCGGCGATCGACTTCACGTGGCGGGTGGACGTGCCGGAGGCGATCACCATGTAGTCGGTGACGCTGCTCTTGCCCCGGACGTCGATCTCGGCCACATCCCGTGCTTTGAGTTCTTCTACCGCGGCGTGGACCGTCTTGAGCAGGACTTCGGTCGGCGGCGGGGGATTCGGAAGACGGGTCTTGATGACTTGGGCTTGGCTGGTCAAGGGTGCGTGGCTCTGTGGGATTGCCGGTGAATTATAGGGAACCCGAGTTTGGCTCGGCTGTCGAGTACAAACGGTGACGATCGATGAAACCGGCGACGGACGGCGGCAGCCAGTCCCGCCAGCCCGGATCGCCCGCCGCGATGCGGCGGCGCAGCTCGGTGGAGGACTCCGGGCGTAATTCTTGCAAGGGCAGCACCGCCAGGCCGCCGGCCGGCGCCTCCGCCAGTTCGGCCAGCGTGCGCCAGCGCGACGATACTTCGGCGGCCACCTCCGGCGCGGTGCGGGCCAGCGATTCCGGATCGATGTGCGCGCCCGGCCGCTGTACCGCCAGGATGTGCGCATGCGCGAACAGCTCGCGCCAGCGATGCCAGGTGTGCAACTGGTTGAGCGAATCGCCGCCGACCAGCCAGGCGATCGGCAACGCGCCGCCGAACTGCGCGCGCAATTCCATCAGCGTATCGACGGTGTAGGACGGGCCTTCGCGCTGCAGTTCACGGCGGTCGACCTTCAGTCCCGCTTCGCCCGCGGTCGCCAGGTCGAGCATGCGTGCGCGCTGCAATGCGTCCGCATGCGTGGGCCCCTTGTGCGGCGGATCGGCCGCCGGCAGCAGGAACACCGTCGAGTCCATCGCATCGCGCGCTGCGCGCGCCACCGCCAGGTGGCCGTTGTGCACCGGATCGAAAGTCCCGCCGTAGCAGATCATCGCGCGCATGCGGCGGCGTGGAGGCGACTCAGCCGCGCACCGTCAGCAGCCGCGCGGCGCGCGGTTCGGCGACGGCGAGCAGCAAGCGCTCCAGCGCCAGCCAGGCATCGTCCGGTTCCTGCCCGCGGCGCGGACGGCCCTTGGCGATGCTGTCGACACGACCGGCCTGGGCGAGGAAACCGTCCCAGCGCGCGGCTTCGTGCCGTTGCAGGGCGCGCCGATACATCGGCTGCTTGGATTCCCAGATGCGCTGCGCCTTGAACGCATTGGCCAGATTGCCCGCGCGCGCCAATGCGGCGGTGGTCTGCAGTTCCTTGATGACCATGCCCAGCAGCGCCGGCACGGCTTCGCCCTCGCCACGCAGGCCGCGGATCATGCGCACGACTTGCGCGCCCTGCCCGTTCATCGCGGCGTCGACCAGGCGGAACACGTCGAAGCGCGCCGCGTCGGCCACCAGGTCGTGCATGCGCGCGGAATCGAGGATCTCTCCGTCCGACAGCAGCTTGAGCTTTTCGATTTCCTGCGCCGCGGCCAGCAGATTGCCTTCGACGCGATCGGCCAGCACTTGCACGGCGTCGCGATCGGCTTTCAGGCCGCGCGAGCGCAGGCGACTTTCGATCCAGCCCGGCAGTTCGTGCGGCTTCACCGGCCAGGCGACGGCAATCTGACCGACGCGCGCGATCGCCTCGCTCCACTTGCCGCCGTGCTGCTTGCTCCACTCGCCAGCGGTGACGAGCAGGGCAATGTCGCCGGGAGGATTGGCGCAGAACTCGCTGATCACGCGCGCGCCTTCCGTGCCGGGCTTGCCGGTGGGCAGGCGCACTTCGAACAGGCGCTGGCTCGAGAACAGGCTGGGCGCACGCATGCTGGATTCCATCGCCGCCCAATCGGGCTCGCGCTGGTTGCCTTCGGCTTCGAAGATTTCCCGCTCGCTAAAGCCTTGCGCGCGTGCGGCCACGCGCACGGCGTCGGCGGCTTCCAGCACGCGCAGCGGTTCCGCACCGGCGATGAGATAGGCGGGACGCAGCGGGCCGGCTTGCACCTGCGCGGCCAGCTGTTCCGGTTTGAGTTCCATGGGGCCGGCGGTCAGCGCGGTTGCGGCGGATTGACCGGCGGCGGCTCGGGCTGGGGCTCGGGGCGCGCCTCAGGTTCCGGCGGCGGGTTGGCGTCGGCGGCTTCCAGCGCGGCGCGGGCGGCGTCTTCGGCGACCGGTTCGTCCAGGCGCGACTTCGGCGCGCCGGTCACGGTCCCCGCGCGTGCGACCGCATCGAGACGGCGCAGGATCGAGGCGGACATTTCCCGGCGCATTTCAATGACCAGCAACTCGCGCTCGCTCTCGGTACCGATCGCATTGACCGGATTGGAGATGTAGTCGCGCGAGAGTTCGACCGCCTGGCGCGGCACCGGCTTGCTGCCGTCGGCCTTGCGGACTTCGAAAACCACCGCATAGCGCAGGCTGTACTCCTGCGCGCGGCCCAATTGGTCGACGCTCAGCGGCGTGTCGCCCCAGCGTTCGGACAGGATGTCGAGCACGGTGGCTTCCGCGTCGCCTTCCTGCGCCATCTGCGCACCGGCCCGCCGGATCGACAGCGCCAGCGAATCGGCGAGCGGACTGTAGCGATCGACCGTATGGACGCGTACCGGCCCCAGGTCGCTCGGCAGGACCAGCGGGTTGCGGAGGTGGAAGCCGCAGGCCGCGAGGGCCAGTGCGAGGACGATGGGCAGGCTGCGACGAATCATGCGCGAAGTCTGGACGAGGCCGGCGCAGGCGGCAAGCCGGAGCGATGCGGCCGGCCTGCGCTAGGGTCCGGCGGCCGCATCGTTCACGGTCGTGTCACGGCGAGGGTGTCAGCGGCGCGGCTTGAGAATCGCCGCCATGCCCAGGCCGGCGAGCAACCACCCGCCCCACTGGTCGACCAGGTCGCTGATCAGGAAATCGGTGCTGAAGCCGTACCAGGTCCATTGCGACACCGAGATCGACAGCCAGGCCACGACACCGAAGGCGAACAGCGTGCCCGCGCGTGCGCTGTAGCTGCGCAGCGCAAGGCCGCCCACGGCCAGCGCCGCCACCAGCGCGGCGAGGAAGTTGCTGAGGAACTCGATCGACAATTCCCGCTTCATGTCCATGCTGACACCGCCGGTGCGCACCACCATCAGTGCGCTGGGACCGTTGGCGACCTTGTCGGCATAGACCTTCTGATCGGCTTCGCTGGCCTGCATGTAATTGAGGTGCGGGGCGACATACACGCCGTTCTCGGTGATGTTTCCGCGCAGCGCTTCGATCACGGCGGCTTCGTTCGGCACCGGCTTCAGCGCCTTCTCGGAGAATGGCAGCGCCATGTGCGCCACAGCGCCCCACAGGAACAACAACAAGCCGCCTACAACGGCTGCAATGATCGTTCTCACTTGCCCACTCCCCTTGGCTGGATGGTAGCGCCGCCCCTCGCGGCGACGGCGAACGCCGCCGGCGGATCATAGACCCGGGCGGGTGCGGCTGCGCTCCCCTGGATCAGGTGGTATTGCGCGCTGCAGGTGTAACGACGCGCAAGGGGCGCCGCTTCGTTCGCCCCTCATCCGCCCTGCGGGCACCTTCTCCCGCTGCGCGGGGAGAAGGAGATATAACCCCCTCGCCCCGCTTGCGGGGAGAGGGACAGCGTCGCGTAGCGACGCAGGGTGAGGGGACGTATCAGCCCAGTGAGGGGCCGTGTTCAGCCCACCACGATATTGACGATCTTCCCCGGCACGACGATGACCTTCTTCACCGTCTGCGTGCCCACGAATGCAGCGACGCTCGGTTCGGCCAGGGCCATGCGCTCGGCATCTTCCTTCGACACGCTCACCGGCACCTCAATGGTGCCGCGCAGCTTGCCGTTGACCTGCACCGCCAGGGTGATGCTGTCGCGCACCAGCGCGGCCGGATCGGCGACCGGGAACGGCACGTCCTCCAGCAGCGCTTCCGGATGGCCCAGCGCCTGCCACAACGCGTGGCAGACGTGCGGCGTGACCGGATTGAGCAGCAGCACCATCGCCTGCAGCGCTTCGTGGCGCACGGCACGGCCCTGGTCGCTCATGTCGTCGAACTTCGACACATGATTGAGCAGCTCCATCAGCGCGGCGATCGCGGTGTTGAAGCTGTGGCGGCGGCCGTAGTCGTCGCCGACCTTCTGGATCGTCTCGTGCAGCTGACGGCGCAGGGTCTTCTGCGCGGCGTCGAGCTGCGAAGCATCCACTTCCGGATGATCCGGCTGCGCCACATGCGTGAGCACTTCGCGCCAGAAGCGGCGCAGGAAGCGCGCCATGCCTTCCACGCCGGCTTCGTTCCATTCCAGCGACTGCTCCGGCGGCGCGGCGAACATCGAGAACAGACGCACGGTGTCGGCGCCGAACTTGCCCACCATCAGCTGCGGGTCGACGCCGTTGTTCTTCGACTTCGACATCTTCTCGGTGCCGCCGATGTGCACCGGCTTGCCGTCGGCCTTCAACTTCGCGCCGACGATGTGGCCGCGCGCGTCGCGTTCGACTTCGACGTCGGCCGGGTTGATCCAGTCCTTCGAGCCGTCGGCGTTGTCGCGGTAGTAGGTCTCGGCGATCACCATGCCCTGGCACAGCAGGTTGATCGCAGGTTCGTCCGAATCTACCAGGCCCTGGTCGCGCAGCAGCTTGTGATAGAAGCGGAAGTACAGCAGGTGCAGGATCGCGTGCTCGATGCCGCCGATGTACTGATCGACCGGCGTCCAATACTTGGCGCGCGCGTCGACCTGCTGCGCGGCGCCCGGTGAGGTGTAGCGCGCGTAGTACCAGCTCGACTCCATGAAGGTGTCGAAGGTGTCGGTCTCGCGCTCGGCCGCGCCGCCGCATTGCGGGCAGGTGGTCTTGCGCCATTGCGGATCGGCCTTGATCGGCGAGGCGACGCCGCTGAAGGCCACGTCTTCCGGCAGCACCACCGGCAATTGTTCTTCCGGCACCGGCACGTCGCCGCACTTGCCGCACAGGATCACCGGGATCGGGCAGCCCCAGTAGCGCTGGCGGCTCACGCCCCAGTCGCGCAGGCGGTAGTTCACGCGGCGCTGGCCGCGGGCGGCCTGCTCGAAGCGCGCGGCCAGGGCATCGAAGGCCTGCTGGTATTCCATCCCGTCGAGTTCGCCGGAATTCACCAGGAAGCCGCGGTCGGTATACGCACCCTCTTCGGCGATCTGGCGCTCGAATTCCCGCACCACCTGCACGGCGGCGCCGGTGGCGTACGCATCGAGCGCACCGCCCTCGCCCAGCGCGGTGCTCATGGCATCGCCGTGACGCGCGACGTCGCGGGTGATCTCTTCGATCGCATCGCGCACGTCGGCCGGCACGATCACCATCTTGATCGGCAGTTGGTAGGACCTGGCGAATTCCCAGTCGCGCTCGTCATGGCCCGGCACGGCCATCACCGCACCGGTGCCGTAGTTCATCAGCACGAAGTTGGCGACGTAGACCGGCACCTGTTCGCCGCTGAGCGGATGGATCGCGCGCAGGCCGGTGTCGCGGCCACGCTTCACCTGGGTTTCCAGTTCCGCTTCCGACACGCCGCCCTGGCGCAGGTCGGCGATGAATTCGGCCAGGTCGGCGTCGCTCTGCGCCGCGTGCTGCGCCAGCGGATGTTCGGCGGCGATCGACACGAAGGTCACGCCCATCAGCGTGTCCGGACGCGTGGTGAAGACGGTCAAGCCGCCTCCATTCGGCATGTTGACCGCATGGCCGTTGCCGTCGACCACGTCGAAGCGGATCTCCAAGCCTTCGCTGCGGCCGATCCAGTTTCGCTGCATGGTCTTGACCGCATCCGGCCAGCCCGGCAGAGCATCCAGGCCGTCGAGCAGTTCCTGCGCGTAGTCGGTGATCTTGAGGAACCACTGCGGGATCTCGCGCTTCTCCACCAGCGCGCCGGTGCGCCAGCCGCGGCCGTCGATCACCTGCTCGTTGGCGAGCACGGTCTGGTCGACCGGGTCCCAATTCACCACCGAGTTCTTGCGGTAGGCCAGGCCCTGCTTCATCAGGCGCACGAACATGCGCTGCTCATGCACGTAGTACGACGGCTGGCAGGTGGCGAATTCGCGCGACCAGTCGATGGCGTAACCCATCTGCTGCAGCTGCGCCTTCATATGCGCGATGTTGGCGTAGGTCCACTTCGCCGGCGCGGTGTTGTTCTTGATCGCGGCGTTTTCCGCCGGCAGGCCGAACGCGTCCCAGCCCATCGGCTGCAGCACGTTATGGCCGGTCATGCGCTTGTAGCGGCTGATGACGTCGCCGATGGTGTAGTTGCGCACGTGGCCCATGTGCAGCGCGCCCGAAGGGTACGGCAGCATCGACAGGCAGTAGTACTTGGGCTTGGCCGAGGCCTCGTCGACCTCGAAGGCCTTGTTGCCGGTCCAGAACCCCTGCGCGGCGGCCTCGACGGCTTGCGGGTCGTAGGCTTTGGGATCGGCGGTGGATTCGGTCTGGACGGCTTCGCTGGACACGGTCGGCAAAAGTACGGGAAAGACCGGAAAGCCTACCGCAGCGCACCATTCGCCGCCATTCGGCTGCAGCCGGCCGTCGGGCCGCCGACAGCCGTTCTGCAGGGTGCGGCCGGGAGCCCGGCCCGCGCGGCCGCTGCCTGCCGCTACTCCTGCAGCGCCGGTTCGGGCAGCGCAGGTTCGGACGGCGCTTGCGCGGGCGTATCCGCGAAGACCGACCGGTTCTCCTGCCGAGGCAGCCCGCCGGGCACACGGCGCACCAGATCGAAGCGGCAACACTCCGCACCGTTGTGCATGCACTGGGTCTCGTGGATTTCGACCACTTCGCCGAAATGATCCTTCAGTCCGCGCATGATGCCCTTGGCGACCATGCACAGCTTGCGCTCCGACTGGTAGGTGAGCTCCATCCGATTGGCATCCAGGCGCCGGGCGACCAGCCGCGGCGGCAGCCGCTTGGGGTTGTAGCGATGGATCGCGTCGTGGATGCGGGCGCTGGCGTTCTCGAGCACTTCGAACGTGCGCCACTCCGGCCGCACGAACATCTCGTAATAGGTGATCAGCTGCGGACCGGCGAAATGGCCGAAGTCCTCCAGCACCGCCGGCAGCGGCACCCGCAGCATGCGCGATGCGGTCGAGGCGAGCTTGACGATCTCCTCGTCCGGATACTGCACGACCGGGAAGTACACCTTGTAGCCGATGCCTGCCTCTTCGAGCAGGACTTCCCAGGTGGCGCGGCCACCATGACGCTCGATCACGTAGCTGCGCAAAAAATCGAAGATGACTCCGTACATGGCCTGCCCCCTGCAAGCGTCGACAACGGTTGGAATGCGACGGGCTGGCTCCCCTGAGCCAGTGACCCTGCGTCCGAACCGCTGCAACACCAATCCATGGCGGCCGGTGCACGAAACCTAATAGCTACCCGTGAAGGCCTGTGCGAACACGGTCACACTTCACGCGGTGGTCCTGCCTTCGGGCGCCAGCTTCGGCAAGGACGAAGTCGGAACGCGCGTGCTTAGAATCGGGCCCTTCGGCCTCCAGTCGGCCGCCAAGCAACGGGCGTTTCGCCCCAGGGGAAATCCATATGAGCCGTCTTGCACTCGCCGTTATCGCCGCCCTGGCAGCGGGCCATGCCGCCGCCGCGGAACCGGTGGCGCTCCACTGCGGAAAGCTGTTCGACGCGCGCAGCGGCAAGCTGCTCGAGGACCGCACCGTAGTCGTGCGCGAGGGCAAGGTCGCCGAAGTGCTCGCCGGCCACGCCGATGTGCAAGGGGCGAAGGCGGTGGATCTGTCCGGCCACACCTGCACGCCGGGCTGGACCGACCTGCACGTGCATCTGTCGTCGGAAAGCAGCCCCAAGGCCTACGAGGAAGAATTCCGCCTCGACGACACCGATTTCGCCTACCGCTCCGTGGTGTATGCGAAGAAGACACTGCTGGCCGGCTTCACCAGCGTGCGCGACCTCGGCGGCGAAGTGACGCTGCACCTGCGCAACGCCATCAATCAGGGCCTGGTGGAAGGGCCGCGCATCTGGGCCGCGGGCACCGCGATCGGCACCACCGGCGGCCATGCCGATCCCACCAACGGCTACAACGCCGAACTCTCGCACCTGATCGGCCCGCCCGGCCCGACGGAGGGCGTGGTCAATTCCGTCGACGACGCGCGCCAGGCCGTGCGCCAGCGCTACAAGGACGGCAGCGACGTCATCAAGATCACCGCGACCGGCGGCGTGCTGTCGTACGCGAAGTCGGCCGACGCGCCGCAGTTCACCGTCGAGGAGATCAAGGCGATCGTCGACACCGCGAAGGACTACGGCTACCGCGTGGCGGCACACGCGCACGGCACCGAAGGCATGAAGCGCGCGGTGCTCGGCGGTGTCACCTCGATCGAACACGGCACCTACATGACCGACGAAGTCATGACGCTGATGAAGCAAAAGGGCACCTGGTACGTACCGACGATCTACGCCGGCCGCTTCGTCGCCGACAAGGCCAAGGTCGAGGGCTACTTTCCCGAGATCATCCGACCCAAGGCCGCGCGCGTGGGCGCGCAGATCCAGGAGACCGCCGGCAAGGCCTACCGCAACGGAGTGAAGATCGGCTTCGGCACCGACATGGGCGTCGGCCCGCACGGCGACAACGCGCGCGAGTTCGTCTACATGGTCGAAGCCGGCATACCCGCCGCGTACGCATTGCAGGCTGCCACTATCAACGCCGCGCAGGTGCTGGGCGTGGACGACCAGGGCGTCATCGAAACGGGCAAGCGCGCGGACATCGTCGCCGTGCCCGGCAATCCGCTCGAAGACATCAAGACCGTGCTCAACGTCGACTTCGTAATGAAGGACGGCACCATCTACAAGCAACCGCAAGGTTGACGTAGTAGAGACCGCTCGCCTCCTCTTTGCTTTTTTTGCCGACGCAACCCAGATGTGTCAGAGGCAGGCGGTGCTGGTGGGCAGGCGTGACTGTCAGCGGCATGGATGCCGCTGACAAGCCTCCATGGATGGATTCACGGCGTGTCACGACTGCCCACCGGCGCCGCCTGCCTCGCCGGCGCGCTAACAGTCGCAAGCCCTTCTCCACGAGGCGGCACTGGCTCACACTGACGCCGCACACATACGCGGACGACACACCCAATGAACGGCGAATGGATCGGCTACATCGCGGCGACGCTGACGACATTCTCGTTCGTACCGCAGGCGATCAAGACGATCCGCACCAAGGACACCCGCGGCATCTCGCTGTGGATGTACGCCACGTTCACCGTGGGCATCATGGGCTGGCTGGCCTACGGCTTCGTGCTGATGTCGTGGCCGATGATTCTTTCCAACATCGTCACCCTGGCACTGTCGGCGACGATCCTGGTGCTCAAACTGCGTTACGGCTGAGCCGATCCGTACGGCGGTCGGCGACGATCGCCCAGGCGAACCAGATCGCGATCGCGATCCGTTGCGCCAGACCCGGCATCAGGACCTGCGACACGAACAACGCGAACATCGGCACCATCGCCGCGGCCAACATCGATCCGGCCGCGAACATCTGCCACGACTGCACCCGATGCATGGCCAACGCCAGCAGCCCGCCCCCGGTGGCGAAGGCGAGCCACCACAGCAACCAGGCCGCCGCGTGGCGGCCACTGGCCACGCTGTCGATGTCCCCATCCAAGGGCAGCAGGCCCTGCGCTAGGAACGCCAGCGCCGACAGCAACACCATCTGCGTGCCGATGCGCGCCAGCCAAGGCGCCTGCGCGGTCAGCGCGTTGCGCAAGCGAAGCGCACTGACCGCAACCAGCGCACCCGGCACGACGAACGCGAGCAGGTTGAACAGCAACCCATGCGCCGCGCCCTTCGCCCCGAGCAATGCCAGCGGATGCCACAGGTGCGAGTAGCCTTCGATCGCGGGGGCGAATACCACGACCGCAACCACACAGGCCGCGGCCGCGATGGCTCCGGAATGCCGCAGCACAAACGCCAGCGGCGGGTTCGACGATAGGTTCATCGCCACATGCTAGCGTGCCGCCGGTGCAAGGCTTGCCTTCGCTGCGGGCCGACCCCATCTGGACACGCATAACCTGCCCCGCCGGAACGCCCCATGGCCCTCGATACCGCCGCTCAGTCCCACGTCTTCGACGCCACCACCGCCAACTTCGAAGCCGAGGTCCTGCAGAAGTCCCTCGAGGTGCCGGTACTGGTCGATTTCTGGGCCGAATGGTGCGGTCCGTGCAAGCAGCTCGGACCGATCCTGGAAAAGCTCGCCGGCGACTACAACGGCGCCTTCCGCCTGGCCAAGGTCGATGTCGACAAGGAGCCGCAACTGGCGGGCGCCTTCCAGGTGCGATCGATCCCGACCGTTTTCCTGGTCAAGGGCGGCCAGCTCGTCGATGGCTTCCCGGGCGCGCTTCCCGAAGGCCAGCTGCGCGAATTTCTCCAACATCACGGCATCGCGCCGGCGTCCGGCGACGCCGCGGCCAACGAATCCATGGACGAAGCCATTGCCGAAGATCCGCACGCCGAAGTCGTCCGCTTGCGCGGCGCCGCGGCGGAACATCCCGAGGACGACAGCCTCAAGCTGGATCTCGCCCTGGCGCTGCTGAAGACCGGCGCGGCGCGGGAAGCCGAACAGTTGCTGGACGCCCTGCCCGCCAATCTCGCGCACGACGATCGCGCGGTGAGCGCGCGTGCGCGCCTGGGCTTCGCAGCGCTGCTCGACAACGCGCCGCCGACCGCCGTGCTCGAGGCGGCGATCGCGAGCAATCCCGATGATCTGCGCGCGCGCCACCTGCTGGGGGTGCATCGCATCGTCGCCGGCGACACCCAGGCCGGCCTGGATCAATTCCTGGAGATGCTGCGGCGCGACCGCAATTACGAGGACGGCCTGCCGCGCAAGTCGCTGATCGACGCCTTCCGCATCATCGAGGACGAAGACCTGGTCGGCACCTACCGCCGGAAGATGTCCTCGCTGCTGTTCTAGCCGTCCGGCCCGCCAGGGCTTGACTATACGCAAGCGTATGGCGAAGCTGCGGCCCGCCCTCCCCACGGCTAGCGCGGCATGAAACGTACCTTCGGCCCCGGCACCTTGCGCCGGATCCTCAACCTCTGGCCGCCGTTCCTGTTCAACGGCATCCACGTCGGCGCCATCGCCGCCGACTGGCGCAGCGCCAGCGTGGAACTGCGCGCGCGGCCCTGGAACCGCAACTACGTCGGCGTGCATTTCGGCGGCAATCTGTTCGCCATGGCCGATCCGTTCTGGATGCTGCTGACCATGCACGCGCTGGGCGGCGACTACATCGTCTGGGACCAGGCGGGCGCGATCGAATTCGTGAAGCCCGGCCGTGGCACCGTGCGCGCGAGCTTCCAGCTCGACGAGGCCATGCTGGCGCACTTGCGCGCGGCAACGGCCGACGGCGCCAAGCATCTGCAGTGGTTCGAGACCGAAATCGTGGATGCCGGCGGCGACGTGGTGGCGCGCGTGCGCAAGCAGCTATACGTGCGGCGCAAGCGCGCCCGTCCTGCCGAAGGCGAGAAACCGCGGCTCGCGGCGTAGGAGGAGTCGCGCCGGCCCGGTTGCATGCCGCGAATGGCGATGACGGTCACACTCTGCGTCCCGCCCGCCGCCGCGCGCATCATGCGAACCTGACCTGCCCACAGGGTATGCTTGCCTCGCCACAGGGGGCGCAGGAACCATGGCTGAAGAGCCACGACACGACGACGGAACACCGTTGCCGGAAATCGCCGGCTATCGAATGCTACGGGTGATCAACCACGGCGGCATGTCGACCGTGTATCTGGCGCGCCAGCATTCGCTGGGCCGCGACGTCGCGATCAAGGTGATGTCGCCGCAAGCCCTGTCCGACGAAACCAGCCGGCGCCGCTTCGAGAACGAGGTGCGCACCATCGCGCGCCTCGAGCACCCCAACGTGGTGCGCATCCACGAGGTCGGGCGCACGCTGGAAGGCCTGCCCTACTACGCCATGCCGTACATGGCGCGCGGCCACCTGGGCCAGCGCAACTACACCAAGAGCGAACGCCGCGCAGTCGAGATCGCCAACATGCTGTTGTCGGTGCTCGGCTACGCGCACGCGCGCAACATCGTGCATCGCGACGTGAAGGCCGAGAACGTCCTGTTCGACGACGCCGACCGCCCGCTGCTGGCCGACTTCGGCATCGCCCTGCGCAAGGACTGGGGCGGCGCGCGCATGACCGGCACCGGACTCGCCGTCGGCAGCACCGCCTACATGGCACCCGAGCAGGCCCGCGGCGAAGTCGTCGACGGCCGCGCCGACTTGTATGCGCTGGGCGTGCTCATCTGGGAGATGCTCACCGGCAAGCTGCCGTTCGAAGCGCAGGACGCGCTGTCCATGGCGGTGATGCACGCGCAGGATCCGATTCCGAAGTTGCCGGCGCACCTGGCCCATTGGCAGCACTTCATGAACCGCGCGCTGGCCAAGCAGCCATCGCAGCGTTTCGAGGACGCGGCGCAGATGCGCGCCGGCATCGAATCGGTGACGCAGCGCAGCCTGATGCCCGCGCTGCGCGACCGCCTGCACCGCCTGGCGCCACTGCAGCGCTACGCCAAGCCGATCTGGGCCACCTGCGCGCTGCTGGCGATCATGGGTGTGGGCGTGCTCGGCGTGGAATACCTCTCGCGTCGTCACGGCGATGGCGACCTGCCCAGTGGCGGCGCCGATGCTGCAAGCGTCGCCGCGCACAACGAAGTCACCGCCGCGATGCTCAAGCCGCTGGAGGACACGCCGGCCCGCCGCGCGATCGACACCGCGCGCAAGCGCATCGCCGCAGGCCAGCTGACCTCGCCGCTCGATGCGAACGCGTACACCAGCGTGCTGGAAGCCTGGAACGCGGATGCGACCAATCAGGAAGTGGTCACCGTCGTCGAAGAGCTCACCGACGCCTTCGCCGGCGCGATCTCCGCGCAGATCCGCGACCGCAACGACGCGCGTGCGCGCGAAATCCACGCCATGGCCACGGCCCTGGCGCAGCAGACCGGCACGGTGAACTCCGCGGCCTTCCAACGGCTGCATAGCCGCACGGAGGCCGCGGTAAAGGCGCGCTTCGAAGCCGCGGCCAAGCGCTACGACCGCGACGATGCAGGCATGGCCATCCAACTCGCCACCGATTTCGAACTGCCGCCGCAGCTCGCAGCGGCATGGACCAGCCGCGTCGACAAGCTACCCCGAATCGGCACTGTGCTACCCGATGGCGGCGTGGTGCGCGCCAGCACTACCGGCGCGGTCGCGGTGAACCGGCTGCCGATCACGCGTTCGGACTACGCGCGTTTCGTCGGCGCGACCAAGCGCATGCCTTCGCTCTGCCGCGAACGCGCCTCGCTGTTGCGGGTGCTCGCGCCGCGCGACTGGCGCACGCCCGGCTTCACCCAGGTGGAAACCGAACCGGTGGTCTGCGTGTCGCTGCAGGACGCGGAGGCCTACGCCGCCTGGTACAGCCGCCAGACCGGACAGCACTGGCGCCTGCCGACCGTGGTCGAAGCGCGCGATACGCCGGCGCAAGCGGGCAAGCGCGCGCTGGCGCTGTGGTCGCAGGACTGCGCCACCGGTTGCGCACTGCGCATGGTCAGCGGCCGTTCGTGGCGGACAGCGACGGCGCAACGCCCCTTGCTCGCCAATCGCGGCTATGACGACGTCGGCTTCCGTCTGGTCCGCGACCTGCAATAGGAAGCCACCGGTTCGGCGCGCGCAACGCCTACAATGCGCGCATGACCACGCCCCCCCGCGCCGCGCGCCCCAGCTTCCAGCGTCTTTTCCTCACCGGGCTGCTCACGCTGCTGCCGATCTGGCTGACCTGGGTCGTCATCAAGTTCGTCTTCGTCCTGCTCTCCGACATCAGCCGGCCGGTCGTGCAGCCCTTGCTGCAGGAACTGGCCACCACGGCGCCGAACGCCCTGGGCTGGGTCGTGCAGCCGTGGGTACAGACCGCATTGGGATTGCTGGCGACACTGGCTGTGATCCTCCTGTCGGGCGTGATGGCACGCCTGATCATCGGCCAGCGCATGCTGCGCTGGTTCGAAGCGCTGATCCGCCGCATTCCCCTCGCCAGCACGATCTACGGCAGCGCGCGACAGCTGCTCGACATCCTGCAGACCAAGCCGGACGGCACCCAGCGCGTGGTGCTCATCGACTTCCCGCATAACGAGATGAAGACGTTGGGATTCGTCACCAAGGTGATGCGCGAACACGGCACCGGCCGCGAGCTGGCTGCGGTGTATGTGCCGACGACGCCTAATCCGACTTCGGGCTATCTGGAAATCGTGCCGGTCGAGAAGATCACGCCGACCGATTGGAGCGTGGATCAGGCGATGAGCTTCATTATTTCCGGTGGTGCTGTGTCGCCGGATACGATTCCGTTTACGCCGCGCGGCGATAGCGTGTGACGCTGCGTCACGTCCCCTCACCCTGCGTTGCTTGCGCAACGCGGTCCCTCTCCCCGCAAGCGGGGCGAGGGGTGGCTTTTCCTTCTCTCCGCGCAAGCGGGGAGAAGGTGCCCGAAGGGCGGATGAGGGGCGCTTTTAAGGACGACAAGTGAACGACACCAGCACCCCCGCACTTTCGATCCCCGCCTCGCGCCTCCTCGACGATCGCGCGTTGCGCTTGTTCGTCATCCTGGCCACGTTCTTCTGCGCCAACGCGGTGCTGGCCGAATTCATCGGCGTCAAGATCTTCGCGCTGGAAGACACGCTCGGCATCGCGCCGCTGCAATGGAACCTGTTCGGGCAGAGCGGTTCGCTGAGCTTCACCGCCGGCACGCTGCTGTGGCCGGTGGTGTTCCTGATGACCGACGTGGTCAACGAGTTCTATGGCCGGCGCGGCGTGCGCCTGATTTCCTGGCTGGCGGCGGGACTTATCGCGTACGGCTTTCTCTTTGCCTTCGCCGCCATTTCGCTGGCGCCCGCGGGCTGGTGGGTGAAGGCTGCGCAGTCGCAAGGCGTGGCCGATTACCAGGCCGCCTTCGCCGCGGTGTTCGGTCAGGGGCTGTGGACGATCGGCGGCTCGCTGGTGGCCTTCATGTTGGGCCAGGTGATCGACGTGGCCGTGTTCCACCGCATCCGCGACGTCACCGGCGAGAAGCACGTATGGCTGCGCGCGACCGGCTCCACCGCGGTGTCGCAATTGGTCGACAGCTTCGTGGTGCTTTACATCGCCTTCGTGATCGGCCCTCAGCATTGGCCGACCTCGCTGTTCCTGGCCGTGAGCACGGTCAACTATGCCTACAAGATGCTGGCCGCCATCGCGATGATCCCGCTGCTCTACGTGATGCGGCGCGTCATCACCGGCTATTTGGGCGAGCGTCGGGCCGAGCAGCTGCGGATCGAGGCGGCGCAGTAGTCGGCGCGTAGAAGCGAAAAGCCCGCAGCCTGTTTTTCAAACGCGCTGCGGCGCGCTCTATTTCCCTATATGCGAGTCGTGTCGCGGCGCGCCATTACTTCCGACCGGGGTCCGGGCCGGCGTCATCGGCCATGCTTGGGATTCCGTCCCATGACCAGGAACCGTCATGACACTGCGTCCGCTCGTCCTTTCCGTTGCCTTGCTCACGGCCCTCGCTGGCTGTGCGAGCCATCCCGCTCCCGCCGAGGCGCCTCCTTCCGCGGCCGCCGCACAGGCGCCGGTGCAGGACAAGGCTGCCCGCCTTGAAGCGCTGTACGCGCAGTACTGGGAAGAGACGCTCAAGCTCAACCCGATCCAGGCGACGTTCCAGGGCGATCCCCGCTACAACGACCAGCTGCCCGACTTCCTGTCCGCCGACTATCGCCAGCAGACGCACGACTTCAACGAGCGCTGGCTCAAGGCGGTCAAGGACATCGGTTCCGACGGCCTCGATGGCCAGGCGCTGATCAGCTACGAAATCTTCGTACGCAACTCCGAGCAGTCGCTGGAATCCGAACAGTTCCCGGGCTGGATGCTGCCCATCGACCAGTTCAACAACATCGCCGGCTTCATCGCCCAGATGGGTTCGGGCACTAGCGCCCAGCCGTTCAAGACGGTGAAGGACTACGACAACTGGCTGGCGCGCGGCGCGCGGATTCCGGGCATCTTCGACACCGCCATCGCCAACATGCGCGAAGGCATGCAGACCGGCGTGGTGCAGCCCAAGGCGCTGATGGTGAAGGTGCTGCCGCAGTTCGACGCGCTGATCAAAGACAAGCCCGAAGACACGCTGTTCTGGAGTCCGATCAGCAATATGCCGAAGGACTTCTCCGCGGCGGACAAGGAACGGCTCACCGCCGCCTACCGCGAGCTGATCGGCCAGCAGTTGATGCCGTCCTATCGCAAGGTGCGTACCTTCATCGCCAACGAGTACATGCCGAAGACGCGCGCGACGCCGGGCATGGACGGGCTGCCCAACGGCAAGGCCTGGTACGCCTTCAACGCGCGCAACTCGACCACCACCGACAAGTCGCCCGAGGAGATCCACCAGATCGGCCTCAGCGAAGTGGCACGCATCCACGGCGAGATCCGCAAGGTGATGCAGCAGGTCGGCTTCAAGGGCTCGCTGCAGGACTTCTTCAAGTTCATGCAGACCGACAAGCGCTTCAACTTCAAGAGCGAGGATGCGCTGCTCGCGCATTACCGCGCGTTGGAAGCAAAGATCAACCAGAAGATCCCCGAACAGTTCTCGCTGATTCCGAAGTCGCCGTTCGAGATCCGCCCGGTGGAAGCGTTCCGTGCCAAGTCGGCCGCGGGCGGCCAGTACTACCCGCCGAGCGAAGACGGCTCGCGCCCCGGCATCTTCTACGTCAACACCTACGACCTGCCGACCCGCAAGACCTGGGACGCAGAAGACCTGTACCTGCATGAAGCCATCCCGGGCCACCACTTCCAGATCGCACTGCAGCAGGAACTGACCAACCTGCCGGCGTTCCGCCGCTTCGGCGGCGAAACGGCGTTCGCGGAAGGCTGGGGCCTGTACGCGGAATCGCTGGGCAAGGATCTGGGCGTGTACACCGATCCGTACGACTACTTCGGCTACCTGCAGAACGAACTGTGGCGCGCGATCCGCCTGGTCGTCGACACCGGCCTGCATAGCAAGGGCTGGTCGCGCGAGCAGGTAATCAAGTACATGCTCGACAACTCCGCCGAGTCCAAGACGCAGTCGACTGCGGAAGCCGAGCGTTACATGGCCATCCCCGGCCAGGCGCTGGCGTACAAGATCGGCGAACTCAAGATCCAGGAACTGCGCCACCGCGCCGAAACGGCGCTGGGCGACAAGTTCGACCCGCGCGAATTCCACGCCGAAGTGCTGAAGGACGGCGCCGTGCCGCTGTCGGTGCTGGAGGCCAAGATCGACCGCTGGATCGCAACGAAGAAGGGATAAGCACGCTTCCCAGTCTGTGCGCGGAGGGCCGGTCGATGACCGGCCCTTTTTTTGGAGCCGACCTAACGATCCAGCGGACTGACCACGGAGTCCAGTCTGGCCATCGCCTTTACCGCCTTCGGGCAAAAGGATCTCCTCGCCGGCGGACACTTACTTTGAGGCCGGCGGCCGGTACTCTGTTGCCGTCGTGGTCACGCCCAACCTGGAGGCATCTGCTGATTCGCAGTTGCACCCCTACTAGGCGATGGCCTAACAATTCATTCAAGCCGAAGCCGCTTCGCGGCTCGGCTTAATTCAGGCGTTAGGCCGCATGGACAGAGAAGTAGAACCCCAGCCCTCTCCTCACGTCGTTAGTCGCGGCGACATCTTCTGGGTCGCTGCCGACGAGACGAAAGGCTCGATTCCGGGGGTGCCTCACCCTCATGTTGTCGTACAAGAGGATGTCTTTAATCACTCTCGTATCAGCACTGTCATCGTATGCGCCTTGAGCTCAAACCTTCGCAAAGCCTCCGAGCCCGGCAATGTCCTGCTGGAGCCAGGTGAGGGAGGTTTGGAGCGGCAAAGCGTTGTGGTCGCCTCGCAAATATCCTGCATCTATAAAGCGCGGCTAGGCTCGCACATTGGGTCGTTGTCGCAGGCACGTATCGGCCAAGTTCTTTCGGGATTACGCTTTGTCCAAGAGGCCTTTCATCGCCGGGGCTAGAGCGCGAGATATGCGGCCTAACAATTCATTCAACCGGAAGCCGCTTCGCGGCTCGGCTTAATTCAGGCGTTAGGCCGCAGGAGCAAGATATGAAGCGCTTGTGGACAATCATCGGCGTAGCAGACGTAGCCCGCGCCTTCACGTGGTACCAGTCGCTCTTGGGGCTACCCGCCACGACACCTGCCCATGATTACTTTGGACAAATCCTCGATACGGACGGGACGGTATTGCTGTGCCTACACCAGTGGGGCGCGCACGAGCACCCCACCCTGGTCAGTCCAGATCGCGCGGGGACTGGAAACGGCCTACTTCTGTTCTTTCGCGTGGATGACTTTGACCAAGCGCTCAAGCGGGCACATAGCCTTGTCGCGGCGCTTGAAGAAGAGCCAAATATCAATTCCCACACAGGCACCAGAGAGTTTGCACTCCGTGATCCTGACGGTTACTACGTCATGGTCAGTGCGCTATCTGCGGCCTAACAATTCATTCAAACTCCGCAGCTCGATTCAATTCTGACGCTAGGATTTATGGGAAAGATCTCCACAACCATCTTGTTGCTAGTGGCTCTAGCGGCGCCAGTAGCGCTGCTCTTACTGCTCTGGCAGCAGTTCCACCTGCAGCCCCTGGTCGCGGCGGCTATTGCTGTTGCCACCGGCTGGGCCCTAAACGTAGCTTGGGCCTTCGCTGCTCAAGGCACCGTGTCCACCGACCCATCGCCGGCCAGCCGAAACGCTCTTTCAATCGCCGTGTACTTCGGTTGGGCATGCCCGGTCGTGTTGGTTCTCCTGACCTGGCTCGTCTGGCGTCTCGTCGCGTGAACACCCGAATTCAGGCGCGTTTGGTCGGTTGCTTCGCAATCAACCCAGGCCATGCTCTCGCGCATACTCAAAAAGCTCGACATCCGATTTCAGGCCGAGCTTCTTCATACCGTCCAACTTCTGCCTGCTGATCGTCTTGACGCTGCGGGCGCAGCGCTGCGCAATAGCGGACACTGACAGCCCGGAAACGAAAAGCCTAAATACCTCTGCCTCTCTCGGTGTCAACCTGCGCCCCGCTTTGGCTTTTGGGAATCTGGCCATACAGGTCCTGAAGCTCTGGCTCACGTACTCCCGTCCCCGACGTACAGCCTGTACTGCTGCGACCACATCCTGCACGTCCGAAGCTTTGTCGACGATGGCCAGGACGCCGCTCTTCATGAGCGCGATGTGTACGGCCGAATTCGCCATCATGGTGACTACCGCTATGGGTAACTGAGGGTGGTCGCGCCTGATCCCGCGGATGAGCGAAAGTCCATCCGCGAAGTCCCCCGGCATGGAATAGTCCGTCACCAGGATGTCGCAGTTAGTCTTCGCAAGGCACTCGATGAGTTCCTCCGCAGAGCGGGCCTTCGCGACCACTTGAACTTCCGGGATGCTGGCGAGCAGCGTCACGAGAGTGGCCAGTATCATGGGGTGATCGTCGGCGATCACCACGCGCGTTGGAGAGGTCTCGCTCTTGCGCTTCATTGCTGGCGCACATTGCGGACACACAGTTCCGCCTTGGCGATCGCTACGCCGATCAGGGGCAAGAGTTGCCTGCACATCGTGTCAAGCGAAGGGCCGTCCGCTTCCTGCTTGGCTTGCATCTCTATTTCGGCAAGCCGGCGGCTGATGGCGATTTCGCCCGCTTGATGAAATCCGGAGCGAAGTTTGTGCGACAGCTTCCCAGCTATGCGCCAGTTGCGTTCGGTGCACGCGGCTGTCCAGGCGTCCAGATCTTCATGCACGGACTGCACGAAAACCCCAAGCAGGTCGGCTACCGCCGCTTTGTCGCCTCGACAGATGCTCATTAGGTAGACGTAGTCTCCTAGCCGATCCATGTCCGGCGGAGCGATGCTCCATTGGCTATCGCTTTGCCGCTCGAAGCTTTGTGACTCTCCGCCTTGCGGATCAAATCTTTGCTGCTGGGCAGAGAGATCGGATGCTGGTCGGTAGGTGCCAACGGAACCCATATCGTTCACCATGATCATCAAGGTGATCCGATGCTGCACAGCTTTCGGTGCCGGCTCCATCAGGAAGCACGCAACTGCTGGTTGCAGAAACGACAATCGGCGCGCTGAGTCGGCGCAAGAAAACGGAGGAGCTAGTGCTCCTCCGATGGCCGGGCAGGCCGGGACATTTACCTCCCACATTGGGGGGGGAGATAGATGCCCTGGATCGATTCACCGATCCGCCCTATTCCTCCTCCGCCCGGCTAGGTGTGCAGGGCCCAGGTATTGCGGAGACGCCGATGTGTCGGTGTGGGTGCGCCCTGCAGTTGATCAGCACGGCGCACATGCCATCCAAGTCTCCAACCAGCGAGATCGGGTAGGAAGTTTGGCCTTCGTCCAGTGAGACGCGGATCTCCGCCTCCTGATCCTCGATGGACTGCAGCTCCTCGATCAGGCGCGCAACGGTCTTTCCCTTGCTGCCCGATCCAGAGTTGAAGGGCAGAAGACACGGACTCGACCTCGGTCGGACAGTCGACACCGTTCTCGCGTGATCCGCCGAAGCGACCTTCGCTCTACGTCGAATGAAGACCCTGCTGATTATGAGCCTTCGTAGTGAATCCACACCGGTGACGAGGAAGTAGGTCTTCCTTCCCAGCTGACACACACATTCGACAATGCCGTCTTCCGCCAATGCCACACAGAAGTCGTGGTGCACCGTGGTGCCGTACGGCTCGTAGCGATAGGCGCCTGGAACGAGAGGCGCCGAAGCTGCTACGAAAAGCCCTACCGGCTCCCCATTGAAGTAGAACTCGACCGCCTGATCAACATCCATATTGCTCGGACTCCAACCTTTGGCAGCTAAGACTGACGTTTGATCCGCCGCCCCTGAAGGGGGCGACGCCGATACTGCCCTGATTCCCTTGAAAACGGCGCGACCGGATTACGAACATCCTGTTCGTTCTCATGCAACACGAGACCGGATGGTTGGCGTGGCGGCGATGGTTGGTGCTGAGCGACGCCTTCCATTGGCTTGCTATTCGCACGCGCCACGCGCACTCATTCTTGGCAGTGGATATCGGCCGCGCGGCACCTGAAACTCCGTGTTTGGCAACGCGCAACCAATACTTTTGTCCAACGCGATATATAACTCGCGTTACCCACCCAGTTCCCTTGATACCGAACTTCTACCGACAAGAAGCACCATCCGATGCACGACCTTATCGATAACCTCTCTGCTATGGGCGATCACGAAACTCTGTCGTTGCTACGCAGATCGGGGTCGCACATGAACCAAGCCCATCCCACGGAGTTCTACCTCTACTTTCCCGAACTGTCCCCAGCGGAAAAGGCGTCGGCCCGCGTCGTGGCAAACGGCTATCGGGTGTCCGTGGAAACGTGCACGTTGAGTGGGCGTTGGCTGGTTCTTGCAGGCAAGTCCATCCTGCTCACCGCTGAAAACCTGGCTTTCGCGCGCTCGGAGCTGAGCGCGATTGCGGAGTCGGAAGGCGGTGTTTACGACGGCTGGGCCTCGCGCCTGATGCCGTCGCTGGCCGCCAACGCATTCGCAGAATCAACTGGTGAGAGCCACTAAGCCGCGAGCTTTCCCGCTGCGGCCTGCGCCTCAACTGCCATCGCATCAGCGTCGTTGGAGCGGGATACGGAACCACAATACATAGCCACCCGCCTGTGCTGGAACCAGTTCGATAGTCGCAGAAAGGTTGTTCATGAGCTGCTGGCTGATAGCCAAAGGCAAGCTGGCGGAAGGATTGCTGTAGAGCAAATCCCTCGTGGTCAACAAGGCACCGAACAACACGGCGGGGAAACCGACGGGGGAAGTCTCCAGCTCCACATCCATGCCCTTGTCATGGTGCAGCAGGGAAACTACCAGGCGCTTCTGGTCCAACCCATCGAGCGCGTGTACCACCAACCCCATCAGGACATGCCGTACGGCATTGAAGTCGACAGCCACCGGAACCGATCGCTCGGCGACATGAACCTCAAACTCGATGCCTCGCAGCTCGGCTTGCAATTGGAAGGCATCCTGTAGATAGATCGCCAGCTCGTGCAGGCTTCCCTGCTCTTCGCCTTGGCCATTGGAGGATTCGATGGCGCCCTGGAGACCGGCGGTTGACAGCGCCTCCAGACGGACGAGGGCACCGCGAATGGCTGCGACCGACCTCATCGACACTGCATCGTGCTCGAGGTGACCGGCCAGGAAACGAACATGGCCGGACATGAGGGCCACCGGGGACCGCATTTCCCGGATGACCGAACCCAACAGGCTGCTGCTCCGGAACGATACGCCACTCTCTTCATATATTTCGCTGCTGTCAGCCAAGCGCAGCGAAGTCTTCAGTTGGCGATGCAAGGCGCGGTGCTCGAGCAGCGCTTCGTTCTCCTTCTGCTGCCTTACGCGCAACACCTGCATCACTTCGGATGCATCTAACAGCACCAGATGGCGAAGACTTCCTTCAGCGAGAACATGGATGTCCGCGTACCGATCGGTCGATACCTCCACCGCACTCAGGGTCTCCGTGATCGAACCATCTCCGATCAGAAGGTCGTACATCCGGAGAAGCATTTGCTCCGCCGTGTCGTCCACTCCGACAAACTGGCGCACGTCGCCGACGACGTCCATGACCCTGCCGCGTTCGTCGAACGTAATGACGACCGGCGACTGGTCCTTGCCTCGCGACTCGCTCCGTCGCAACCGTTTCGTGGTTTTCATGGCGCCACCGCCCCCGCAAGCAGGGAGAAGGCTTGCTCGACCCCTTCGGCGGTTTTCGCGCTCACCGTAATTACGGGCAACTGTTGCTGAAGTGCCAGCATCCTGGCCGGCGTGACGGCCCAGCGGTCGGCGAGGTCGGACTTGTTGAGGACAAGAATGGCGGGCACGTCGCGGCCGAGCAGTTGAGCCGCTTGTTCCCGCAGATACAGCGCGGTATCCACCGTCTCCTGGCGCGAGCCGTCCGCCACCAGCAAAAGCCCCTGGGTGCCCTTGATGTAGCTCGATGACAACTGAGTGAGTGTGCTGGCTCCGGCGATATCCCACAGCACGATCCGCAGCTCCTTGTCGGCGCTGAGGCTTACCAACTTACTGTCCACCTTGACCCCGACGGTGGTCAGATATTTTTCGGAGAAGGTGTTCCGAACACCTCTGGCGACAATGCTGGTCTTGCCAACTGCAAAGTCACCGAGGAGACATACTTTTCTTGAGACGGACATCATGGCTAGTTGGTAGGTGTGGCGGCGACAGGACTAACCGGTGCCATGCATTCGCAGACAGGCTTCCGGGCAGCTCGTTGGATTCCACCTCTCGTCCGGGCGGACGCTGGCGACATTAGCCTTGCTGGGGCACATACTTCACGGCGAAGCGCTCCAATGAAGGGAGACCGGCCAATTTTTCGCTGAAGAAGTTGACGATCGCTTGCAGTTTCGGAGAGCCCCTTCTGCTGGGCGGGTACACGACCGAGATGGGGCTTGGCTTCGCGACGAACTGGGGCATGACGATCATCAGCGAGCCAGACGACACAGGCTCATCGAGCATGTAATCCGGCAGCATGGCCAAGCCGAGGCCGGCACGCGCGGCGTCGAGCAGCTGGAAGTTGCAGTCGCTGCGCATCCTCTCGTTGACTCGCACCAGGCAATCTTCACCGTCGGCGGAGAATTGCCATCCGTCGCCTCCGACGTTTGCATGTAAGAGACAGGAATGGGATTCCAACGCATCGACCGACTGCGGAGTCCCGCGTTCCTTCAAGTAGCCCGCGCTTGCAACCAACCAGTACCGGCAGTGCCCCACGGTCTTTGCCACCATCCCCGCGTCCAGCAACGAGCCGATGCGCAGTGCCAGGTCGAATCCGGAATCGTGCAGATTGCCCACAGTATCGTCGGCACGAACTTCTACCTTCAGCTCGGGGTAGAGAGAGGCGAATTCGGAAAACATCGGCGAGGTGACCAGCAGATTGAAGCACTTTGGCACCAGCGTCCGGATACTCCCACGAATCCCGCCATGGAAGCCTGTCACGAAGTCGTTTGCGGATTCGATGGACTCCAGGATGCGGACACATTTGGCGTAGTAGACCGCGCCCACCTCCGTTGGCCGAACCCGTAGCGCATTTCGGTCGATGAGCGAGACACCCAACTGCGCCTCCATGTCGCTGATGCGACGACTGATGACCGACTTGGAGACCCCTATACGACGGGCCGCGATCGTGAAGCTGCTTTCGCTGATGACCGCCACGAAAGTCGCCATGCCGGACACGTCGACCAATGCATCACCGCGAATCGAGGTTCCGGCAGTGAATACGTCCTGATTCATAGCCACCATCCGCAAGCTGCAGCCAGCCGATGAGTGTCACCAGGCCTGTCCGTTAAAGCCGCGCCTCTCGTGTCGAGTTCACATACGGGAAGAAGCCCCCCTTCGTCCAGAACGGGTCGTGGGGAATTCGGTTGAAGCGACATGATCTCCACTCTCCACTGGGTCAACTAGCGGTGTTCTCCTTCCGCATTCGGGCCCTCGCAGCTCGCGGCATTTCTGCGACGACTGCGAATATAGGTGCGCCTTCGCAAGCCAGACATTGGGAAAAGTCTTACTTCGCGGTGAACCGACATCGGTTCCGTCGCGTACCCCGTCGCCTTCCGAAGGGCGTCCATGCGGAAATGACTCTGCGTTGTGCGCGGCACAACGCTGCCTCCTGGGAATCTTGGCTCCAGCTTGAACATCTGGATCCGTCAATAATCTTGCATCGCTTGCCGACCAGGCGATCGCGGAGATGAGCAACCATCTGTTGCGGATAACGAAACCTCTCCCTAGGCGCCGCCCCCCGACTCGTGCAAACTCGGGCAGCGCCCCAACAATTGGTGGGTCTGAACCCGTCGCCGCCCGTGGGAACCATCTCGAATCTGAAAGATTGGCTGGCCCGTAGATCCCAGCCGGAGTTGCCGCCGGTCACGGTGGGCGCATTCGGCTTCACCGTTGGCTCTGCCTTCCTCGCCTGGCAAAACGTGTCCGAAGTATGGGGCTATAAGGCGGACCGCCTTACCACGGATGAGGTCTTTCTCGAGTTCGCCGCTGGCGGTCTGACCATCGAGGTTGGCGAGGGGCAACCGGGCTTCCTCGACCTGGAGGCAGCGATGATCGCCGTGTTTCCCACGACTTCAACGTGGCGCCAAGCGGTCCTGTATCCGGCTTTTGCCCGTAGCCGAACGCTGTTGTACCGTCGCGGCTGACTCTCACCACGAGTCCGACAAGAATCGAGGAGCCCACCATGACTAACAATCCTGTTGGCTGGTTCGAAATTTACGTGCAGGACATGGCACGAGCGAAGGCTAGGCCAAGTTTTCCATCGGCCAGTACGGTTTCATTGCCCTAGTGAACGACACGGAGGGCAACATGATCGGACTGCACTCATTGCAATGAATGGCCAGCCAATGCACGTGTCAGCCGTGAGCCAAGCGCCGATCGCCACCACGCTGCTTAGCGAAGAGGGCGACTTCCTGCTGCGCGCCTACGACATGGCGGATGCGCAGGCCCTGCATGCGGCCGTACGCGATTCGGTGGAATCGCTTTCGTATTGGCTGCCTTGGTGCCATGAGGACTATTCGCTCACCGATGCACAGGCGTGGGTGGCCTACTGCACGAACGCCTGGGCCGACCGCTCCGAGTTTCCCTTCGGCATCTTCGACCGCGCCAGCGGCGCCGTACTCGGCGGCATCGGCCTCAATCGCATCAACGGCCTCGACCGCTCCGCCAATGTCGGCTACTGGGTCAGTGCACCGCACCGTGGACGGGGCATTGCGACCCGCGCCCTCGCCCTGGCCGCAGCCTTCGGCTTCGAGGAACTCGGCCTGGTCCGGCTCGAAATCGTCGCGCTGGCGCAGAACCTCGCCAGCCAGCGCGTCGCGGTGAAAGCGGGCGCCACCCGCGAGGTGGAAGCCCGCAACCGGCTCATGTTCCAGGGCCGCCCCGCCAGCGCCGTGGTGTTTTCGCTCATTCCTGGCGATGTCCCGCAGATTCGCGCGCCGCTCCCCTGACTTTCGACACACCTCCCCGGCCCGCCGCCCGGCTAATGTCGCGGTTTGCCCCGCCTGCGGGGTGATGTCCATGCCTTTGGCCCCGGAGCCTGTCTGAACATGAATGCCGCAAAGAAGCCGCAAGTCCTGATGTTGTCCCTGGCCGTCGCAGCCGCGCTCGCCGGCTGCGCCAAGAAAGAAGAACCCGCAGCGACCGCGACACCCGCGACCGCCGACGGCGCGTTCAAGCTGGACGAGAGCAAGTTGCCGCCGGTGAATCGCTTCGCCATCGGCGATCTGGATGCGGCCAAGGACGCTTGCGTCGACTTCAACGGCTATGCCAACGGCAAGTGGCTGGCCAGCAACGCCATCCCCGGCGACCGCACTTCGTGGGGCTCATTCGAAATGCTCGGCGAGCGCTCCAAGGCCGTGCAGCGCCAGCTGGCCGAGCAGTCCGCGGCGAAGACGAATGCCACCGGCGTCGAGAAGATCGTCGGCGACCTCTTCGCCACCGGCATGGACGCGGAAAAGATCAACGCGCAGGGCATCGCGCCGCTGAAGTCGCGCCTGGACGCGATCGGCACGCTCGACAGCAAGGACAAGATCGCCGATTACCTGCGCACCAGCGCGGCCGAGGGTGAAAACGTCCTGTTCAACTTCTTCTCGTCGCCGGACTACAAGGACTCGACGATGAACATCGGCGTCGCCTTCCAGGGCGGCCTGGGTCTGCCGGACTCGACCTACTACACCGATCCGCAGAAGAAGGACAAAGTCGATCTGTACCAGGCCCACGTCGCCAAGGTGCTCGAACTGTCCGGCGTCGCCGCGGCCGATGCCGCGCAGCAGGCCAAGGACGTCGTCGCCTTCGAGACGCGCCTGGCCAAGGCCTCGAAGTCGCGCGCAGAGCTCTCGCGCGATGCCGAACTGTTCTATCACCCGGTCAGCCTCGCCGACGCCGACAAGGTCTCGCCGAACTTCTCGTGGAGCAAGTTCTTCGAATCGCAAGGCGTTGCAGCGCCGAAGATGTTCTCGCTGGCGATCCCGGCCTTCCACGCCGAGGTCAGCAAGATGCTCGACGACGTGAAGCCCGCCACCTGGCAGTCCTACCTGCGTTACCGCACCGTCGACACGGCTTCGCCGTTCCTGTCCGATGCGTTCGTGCAGGAGAACTTCGCGTTCTACAACCAGAAGCTGAGCGGCCAGAAGGAACTCAAGGAGCGCGGCAAGCGCGTGCTCGATCTGATCGAAAACCAGGCCGGCGAGACCATGGGCCAGCTCTACGTGAAGGTCGCCTTCCCGGCCGAATCGAAGGCGCGCATGGAAACGCTCGTGCAGAACATGCGCGAGGCGCTCAAGGCGCGCATCGAAAAGCTCGACTGGATGAGCGACGAGACCAAGAAGAAGGCGCTGGAGAAGTGGGCGGCGTTCACGCCCAAGATCGGCTACCCCGACAAGTGGCGCGACTGGACCGGCCTGAACACTTCGCGCGACAGCTACATCGGCAACGTGCTCGGGTTGAACGAGTTCAACTACAAGTGGGACATGGGCAAGATCGGCAAGCCGGTGGATCGCACCGAGTGGGGCATGCCGCCGCAGATGATTAACGCCTACTACAACCCGTCGCTCAACGAGATCGTCTTCCCGGCCGCGATCCTGCAGCCGCCGTTCTTCGATCCGAACGCTTCGGATGAAATGAACTACGGCGGCATCGGCGCGGTGATCGGCCACGAGATGACCCATGGCTACGACGACCAGGGCAGCCGCTTCGGGCCGACCGGCAACTTCGAGGTGTGGTGGACCCCTGCCGACGCCAAGGCATTCGCCGGCCGCACCGACAAGCTGGTCGCGCAGTTCAGCGGATACGAGGCCGCACCGGGCAAGCACGTCGATGGCAGCCATACGCTCGGCGAAAACATCGCCGACCTCGGCGGCCTGGCCACGGCCTACGATGCGATGAAGAAGGCCACCGACGGCAAGCCGGATCCCAAGACCGACGGTTTGACGCGCGACCAGCGCTTCTTCCTCAACTGGGCGACGGTGTGGCGCCGCAACTTCACGCCGGAAGAGCTGGAGAAGCGCATCACCACCGACGAGCACGCTCCGGCACCGTTCCGCGCGGTCGGCGCGCCCTCCAACCTGCCGGCGTTCGCCGCGGCGTTCTCGTGCAAGCCGGGACAGCCGATGGTGCGCGAAGGCGACAAGCAGGTAGTCATCTGGTAAGCGCGTGACCTCGCGCATCGGATGATGCAACGAAGGCTAGGCCGCCGGTCTCCGGCGGCTGACCCGAAGGCCCGGCACTCGTCGTCCGGGCCTTCTTTTTTGCCTGGCGAACAATGAGCAAGCCGTTCGCAGGGCCCTTGTTACACTCGGGCGCCCCTCCACCGGACCCGTTCGATGCGCACCCCACGCCCTCTCGCATTGGCCCCGATCGCGGCACTGATCGTCACTCTGATTGCAGGCGCAGCAAGCACCGACGCACAGGCCGCGAAGAAGAAAGCCAGCAAGGCGAAAGCGCCGGCGGCGACCAGCGTGACCGCATGCAGTGATTTCTACAGTTACGCGAACGCCAGCTGGTTGAAGGCGAACACCCTGCTGCCCGACGTGCCCTCGCTGTCCGCGATGGAACAACTCGGCGACCGCGCGCGCCAGCAGCAGATCGATCTGCTCGATGCGGCGATGACCGCGCCGCGCGGCAACGTGCAGAAACTGCTCGGCGATTTTTGGGCCAGCGGCCTGGATGAAGCGGCGGTAGAACGCGATGGCTCCAATCCGATCGCGCCCCTGCTCGGCCGCATCAACGCGATCAAGAAGGCCGGCGACGTGTCGGCGTCGATCGCGGCACTGCATCAGGTCGGCATCCCGGTAGCCTTCAACTTCGGCGCGGACATCGATCTCAACGATCTGGACCGCCACATCGGTTACTTCAGCCAGGGCGGATTGGGGCTGCCCGATCCCGCGTACTACACACGCTCCGATGCCGACACGCGCAAGCTGCTCGGGCTCTACAACGGCTACGTGCAGAAGATCCTGGTACTCACCGGCACCCCGCAGGACAAGGCCGCCGCCGAAGCCGCACAGGTCATCGACCTGGAAACGCGCATCGCACAGGCCAGCAAGCCACTGACCGATTTGCGCGACCCGCGCACGAACTACGCGCCGGTGGCGGTTTCCAGCCTGGCCAAGAGCTACCGCAAGTTGCAGCTGGCCGAGTTCCTCAAGGCGCAGGGCGTGAAGGACGACGCCGTGTCGATCGCGAATCCGCAATTGTTCGCACAGCTGGATTCGCTGATCGCTGCGGTGAAGCCCGCGCAATGGAAGGTGTATCTGCGCTGGCGCGTCGGCGATGCCGTGGCGCCGTACATGGCGCGGCCGTGGCGCGACGCCAGTTTCGACTTCCGCGGCCGTGTCCTCGGCGGCCAGTCCGCGCCGCCGTCGCGCCAGCAGGTGGTGCTCGATGCGATCAACCTCGCGGCGGGCCCGATGCTGGGCCACGAATACGTAGCCCGTTTCCTTCCCCAAGCGACGCGAACACGTGCCGAAGAGATCGCCGACAACGTACGCAAGGCGCTGGAGGCCGCCACCGACGGCGATCCGCGTCTGGGCGAGCAAGCACGCGCCGAGGCGAAGGCGAAGCTGGCCGCACTGAAGATCGAGATCGGCGCACCGCGTCGCGATCTCGACTACAGCGTGCAGCCGATGGGCCGAGGCAGCTTCGGCAGCAACATGCTGATCGCGTCCACTTGGCGGCATCGCGAAGAAATGAAGCGCATCGGCCGCGGCAACGCCGATCGCCGTTGGGACGTGCTGCCGCAGCAGCCCGCCCTCGCCTACGACCTCGCTGGCAATCGGCTCATCGTCACCGCCGCGGTACTGCAGCCGCCGGTCCTCGATGCGGTCGACAGTGTGGCGACGCAGTACGGCGCATTTGGCGCGCTGGCAGGCCGCGAGCTCAGCCATGCCCTCGACAACCGGGGCCGCCTCGTCGACGCAAAAGCGCAGGTCCGCGACTGGTGGTCACCCGCCGAGATGTCCGCCTGGGATGCCCTGGCCAATCGCGTGGCCGCGCAGTACGGCGCTTACGCCGTGCCGCTCGCCGGAAGCAAGGTCAACGGCAATCAGGTGCGCGACGTCGCGATCGCCGACCAGGCCGGCGTCGAACTGGCCTGGGCCGCTTTCAATGCGACGCAGTCCACTCCCGCGAAGGACGCGCGCCAGGCCTTCTTCAACGGCTGGGCGCACCTGTGGCCGCAACAGCTGACCCGCGAAGCGGCCGCCGAACACGCCGCGAACAGCGTCTATCCACCCGGCCAATGGCGGGTCAATGGCCCGCTGTACAACTTGCCTGCATTCGGCGATGCGTTCGCATGCAAAGCGGGGACGGCGATGCAGGCGAAAGCGGATCAGCGCGTCGTCGTGTGGCCTGCTTCGGCCCCGGAAAATACATCCAAGAAGTAGGCACGCGTTGCGCTAGGCACCGCGCCGACGGTTGCTCACTTGCTGATCTTCGCCACATTCGGGTAACCGAAGAAGACGGGGATCCGCACCTCCATCGGCGCCTTTTGGGCATGTGGATAGTATTCGTAGACACTCGCGCATGAACGCAGAGCCGCCCCAATTTTTGGAGTTGGAGAAAAGTTCTCCAGCACCACGCGCCCCACACTCCCATCCGGCATGATCTGCACGAGGTAGGACGCATATCCGGCCGTACGACTGATCACGCCGCTGCATAGATGCACGGCGCGTATGCGGGGTTCATCGGCAGCCGGGCCCCTCGAACTTGCCTTCACCGCTCTGGCGTCGGTCGCATCGATCGCAGCGAGAATCGCCACGCCGCTCTCCCCTTTCAGATACTCATTGAGATCGGCGCTGATCAGGGCGCGATCCAAGCGCGGCCGCGCGGCCCGCCATTCGCGATCCGCTCGCACCAGCAGGTCGGCGTTGTAGCCCGATCGCTCGAAGCTGTCGTCGGTGCGATCGTAGGCGGCTCTGTGCCTGAGCAGATAGAGATAGACCTGGGTCCATTTCATCGCCTCCCTGGCCTGCCCATTCCGAAGCGCCATCTCGGCCAGATCAGCGAAGGTGAGGAGATTGCCCAATTGTGCACTGCGCAGCAGCAGCTCGTGCGCCTGCGTGTCATCCCGCTCGACAGGGTTGCCTGGCAGGTCGGCTCCATGGCGGTACAGCAAGCCGAGCGAGCGTGCCGCATCCGGGCAATGCACCCGCTCCTTGAGCAGATGTAGCTGCTCCTGTCGCACTTCCGGCGCCGCCTCGGGATCCAGAAGGTCAAACAACCGGTAGGAGTTACTGTCGTCGTCGCAGGAAGGAGCCGGATCTGCGTAGGCATTGAACCCCAGGGCGCAGATCAGCGCGGCGAATAACCACTTCGGCATTCGCTTTTCCTCAACGAACGATGCGTGGACTGAAACGGCCGCGGCGTCGGCCGCGGCCAAACGGCGGCTTCCCGCTCCAATACCGCAGCAGCAACCATCCGAACAGCATGCCGCCCAAGTGGGCGAAGTGCGCGACGCCCGGCTGCCAACCGTTCAATCCGAACAGCAGCTCGGCGACGGCATACAGGATTACCAGCGTACGCGCCTTCATGGGGATCGGTGGGAACAGCAACATCACGCGCTGGTTGGGGAACATCAGTCCATACGCGAGCAACAGGCCGAAGATGCCGCCGGATGCACCGAGCGTCGGATACGGCTGCCCGCCCTGCGACAGGGTCCACCAGCCCACCGCCAACTGGCAGAGCGCAGCACCGACTACGCAGACCAGATAGAACGTAAGGAAACGCTTCTGGCCCCAGACGTATTCGACCTGCGAGCCGAACATCGCCAGGGTGAGCATATTGAAGACGATGTGCGGAAGGCTGCCATGCAGGAATGCATAGGTCACCAACTGCCACGGCATAAAGCCTAGGGAGAACCAATTGCCGTCGATGCCGATAGGCCACAACGCGAGCGTGTAGAACTGCTCGTCGCCTACGAGCCACTGCAGGAGAAACATCAGCCCGTTGGCAATCAACAGGCCCTTGGTCACGGGGGGAAGTCGGGAGAACATCGGGCACCTCGGGGGATGCCACATGGTAGCGGCAAGCGGCATCCACCGCGTCGCGACGTGGCTGGAATCGTCAGCGCTTGGGCGCCGGCGTTGTCTTCGACCTTGAACCGACCTTCGCAGCGGCCTTCCGAACCTTCTTCGCAGCAGACTTCACGCCATGCCGGTCTTGGTCTTGGACGCGGTCGACACGCGCCGCGACGGCGATAACGGCGGCGCGCCCCAGATTTCCGCATCCAACGCCTGTTCCGGCGTGACGGCCGCGTTCTGGCCGCGTACGCGGCCGTTCTCCACCCTCACGCCTTCGCTGCGCAGGCGGGCACTCTGTTCACGCCAGCCCTCGGAGCCTTCCGGGAATGCGATCCGGCCGTCCGAACGCAGCACGCGATGCCAAGGCAGGCGGCGGTCTTCGTTCTGGCTGAGCAGGCGCGCCACCAGGCGCGCGCGGCCCGGCAGGCCGGCGCGGCGGGCGACTTCGCCATAACCGGCCACTTCTCCCTTCGGAATCGCGCGGATCGCCGCGAGGATGCGTTTGGTCGTGTCCAGGTCCATCGCGGTAGCATAGCCGCCGATGCTGCAGACGGTCCCCCGGCCGCTTGCCCAAGACGAACGCAAGGAGCCCTATGGTGCGCAACTTCGAATCCCTCCGCCGCCACGTGAAGACCGCCGGCTACAACGCGACCCTGCACGAGGAGGACGTGATCTGCATCGAGCTGTCGCTGGAGAAAGGCACCCGGCACCAGTCGATCTTCCTGTCCGAACTCGACGACGACGATGGGCGCCCGTATCTGCGCGTGAGCACCGCGATCGCGCCGACCACCGGCATGGATGCGAAGCGCGCGCTGGCGTTCAACTGGCAGAGCGTCGTCGGCTATCTCGCGATCGGCGATCTGGACGGCGTGCCGTACCTGCAACTGGTCGAGAATCGCCCGTACGAAGGGCTGGACGCGGCGGAAATCGATCGCCTGGTGCTGGAAATCGGCGGGCTGGGCGATCGCATGGAACGGATGATGTCGGCGGGCGGCGATCTGCTCTGAATCCGGTGCAGTGCGCCACGAAAAAGGCCCGCATAGCGGGCCTTTTTTATTGCATGTCGTACGCGAGCGTCACGTCCAGCCCATCGCCTCGATCAGCTTGAAAAGCCCGTACGCGACACCGGCAGCGGCTGGAAGGGTCAGGATCCAGGCCCACACGATGCGTTCGATCACGGTCAGCTTGAGCTTGCGCGGATTCTTGCCGAAGCCCACGCCCATGATCGCGGTGGAAATGCTGTGCGTGGTCGAGACCGGCATGCCGAAATGCGCGGCGGTCACCAGGATGGTGGCCGAAGCGGATTCGGCGGCGAAGCCGTCGATCGGATGCAGCTTCACCATTTTGTGGCCCAGCGTCTTGATGATGCGCCAGCCGCCGGCAGCGGTACCGGCCGCCATCACCAGCGCGCACGAAACCATGATCCAGCTGTCGATGTCCTTCTCACCGCCATCGGGATGCAGGAACGCCAACCACGATGGCAGTCCATCCAGTACGCCCGAGCTCTGCGCGCCGAAGATCGCCAGCGCGATGATGCCCATGGTCTTCTGCGCATCGTTGGTGCCGTGGGCGAAGCCCATGTAGCCGGCCGACAACAGCTGCGCCTTGCCGAAGAAGGCATTGACCCAGCGCGGCCGCGCCGCGCGCGCCAGCGCGCCGCGTGCGCGCTTCATGCCGGCGATGATCGCGTACAACAGCGCGAGGATGAGGAAGCCGAGCAGGAAGCCCGCGACCGGCGAACTCACCATCGGCAGCAGCACCTTCCACAGCAGCCCCTTGTTCGAGGTCCAGCCTTCATCGCCGAGCTTGGACCAGATCAGCGCGGCCCAATTGTTGTGCGCCGCGGCCATCGCCGCACCGCACAAGCCACCGATCAGTGCATGCGACGACGACGACGGCAGTCCGCGCCACCAGGTGATCAGGTTCCACACGATCGCACCGGCGAGCGCGCAGATGATCACCTGCGAGCTGACATGGACCACGTCGGTGTTGATCAGGCCGGAAGAAATCGTCTTGGCGACCGCGGTGCCCCAGAACGCACCGATCAGATTCATCGCCGCGGCCAGGATCACGGCCTGCCCCGGCGATAGGACCTTGGTCGCCACGACCGTCGCGATGGAGTTGGCGGTGTCGTGGAATCCGTTGATGAACTCGAACAGCAACGCCATCGCGATGACGACGATCAGGAGGGTCAGCATGACCGGCGCCTCAGCTGTTCTTCAACACGATTTCGTAGGCGACCACACCGGCCTCGCGGCAGCGGTCGATAGCCTTTTCCAGGATCTCGAAGAATTCCTTGAGCAGGAACATCTGCAGATGGTCGAGCTTGCCGGAGTAGATGTCGCGGTACAGCTCGAGCATCAGGCGATCGGCTTCCATCTCGATCGAGCGCAGCCGGTCGTTGAGCTCCTTCATGCGCTCGAGCTTCATGTTGCGCAGGTCGTGGACCATCTCGACCACGACCGCGGCGGCCTGTTCCAGCATCGCCGCGCGCGGCGCGAAATCGATGCCCTGCAGATGGGTCAGGGCCAGCGAGTAGCGGTCGGCGAACTTCTCGACCTGCTTGGGGATCTTGTACAGCGCGGTGCCCAGCCCTTCGATGTCTTCGCGCTCGATCGGGGTGATGAAGCTGTTGACCAGCTCCTGGCTGATCTTGTCCGAGGCCTCGCGTTCGCGCTGGCGTGCCAGCTTGAAGGCATCCAGCGAAGGCGCCCGCCCGGTGTCCTTCAGCATCGCGTGCAGGGCCTTGGTGCTGTCGTGCGCCGCGTTGGCGGCCGCTTCCAGCAGCGTATAGAACTGCATGCCTTGGCCGAAGATGGTTTGCAGGGAGAACATGCTGGAGAGCCTCGTCGTCGATCTGGCAGCGGAATGGGCCGGTTGGCGGCGACGGATTATGACGGTTCGGTGACATGGAAGCCCACCCCCCGGCGATCCCGGCCGCTTGTCCCGGGCCGCCGCGGCCCCCAATACGAAGGGACGGCGTCCTTTCCGCATGCCGGGGCGCCGACAGGTAGCCTGCTAACATCCCCCCGCCCACGCTGCCGCCTTCCCATGGACGACGACCCAAAACCGCAGTTCCCCCCCGCCGCGCCCCCATCCTTCGGCGCTGACTTCCCCCTCATGGAACGGCCCGGATGCTGCATTTCCTGATCGTCCTGGCCCTGATCCTGTTCAACGCCTTCTTCGCGATGTCGGAGATGGCGGTGATGACATCCCGCAAGACCCGCCTCAAGCAGATGGCGCTGGGCAGCCGCCGCGCCGCCAAGGCGCTGGAGCTGGCCGAGCACCCCGAAAGCTTCCTGTCGGCGGTGCAACTGTGGATCACCTTGCTCAGCCTGCTGACCGGCTATTTCGGCGGCGAGTCGATGGGCGTCGAAATCGCGGCGCCGCTGCGCGATATACCGCTGCTTGCGCCGTATGCGGGCAAGATCGGATTCGCCTCCGGCTTCCTGCTGATGCTGTTCCTGTTCGGGCTGATCGGCGAACTGGTGCCCAAGCGCATCGGCACGCTGCGTCCGGAGCAGATCGCCGCGGCGGTGGCCTATCCGATGGACTTCTTCGCCAAGGCGGCCAAGCCCTTCGTGATGGCGCTCGCGTGGTGCACACGCAACGTCATGCGCCTGATCGGCCTGGGCAGCAGCGGCGGCGAGCGCGTGACCGAAGAGGAAATCCGCATGCTGGTGAGCGAAAGCCACGAGCAGGGCGTGATCGACGCCGACGAGCGCAAGATGATGCATCGCGTGCTCAGCCTGGGCGATCGCACCGCCGAGAGCCTGATGACGCCGCGCATGCGCATCGCCTGGCTCGACGCCTCCGCCAGCGCCGAAGAGAACCTCGCCGCGATGCGCGAGCATCCGTATTCGCGCTACCCCGTGTATCGCGGCAGCGACAGCGACGTGCTCGGCGTGCTCGAAGTGAAGCTCCTGCTCGACCGCATCGGCAGCGCCGAGGTGGACCTGTTCGGCGACCTGCGCGAGGCGCTGTTCGTCTCCGAATCCACGCACGCGCTGAAGCTGCTGGAGATCTTCCGCGAAGAGCAGCAGTCCTTCGCCCTGGTGGTCGACGAATACGGCGACGTCAGCGGCGTGGTCACGGTCAACGACCTGATGGGCGCGGTCATGGGCCGCGTCTACGACACGCTGCACGACGAGACCGACGCGCACGAACCGCCGGTCGTCCAGCGCGAGGACGGCTCCTGGTACATCGATGGCGCCCTACCGCTGGAAGAGCTGCGCGAACTGATCGGCGGCCGCCGCCTGCCGGGCGAGGAAGAGCACGACTTCCACACCGCCGCGGGCATGGTCATCGCGCATTTCGGCCGGATTCCCCACGTGGGCGAGAATTTCGACTGGGACGACTGGCGGATCGAAGTCGTCGACCTCGACGGCCCGCGCATCGACAAGCTGTTGCTGCAGTACACGCGCAAGGAAGAGGAAACGCAGGCCGATGACGCCGCCGAATAAGCACCGGCCGGCCGAGGCGCCGGAAGCCGACGCGCCCGAAGTCAGCACACCCGAAGTCAGCACGCGTGTCCTGCTGGACCGCTTCGCTCAGGGCGATCCGAACGAGGTCATCCGCCTCGACGACGTGCTCGGCGGCCTGGAGGAGCGCGCCTTCGGCATGCTCTTGTTCCTGTCGATCCCGACCGCCTTCATTCCCGGCGTGGCCGGCGTCATCAGCGGCCCCTTGGTGATCCTGGTGGGCGTGCAGCTGCTGTTCGGACGCAACGAGCCCTGGCTGCCCGACTTCCTCAGCCGGCGCGGCCCGCACCGTCACGCCATGGCGACGTTCCGCAACAAGCTCGGCCCGTGGCTGACACGGCTGGAACGCGTGGTGAAGCCGCGCGCGCACGTGCTGCTCGATCACCCCATCGCCAGCGCGTTCACCGGGCTCAACCTGGTCCTGCAAGGCGTACTGCTGTCGCTGCCGATTCCGTTTACCAACGTGCTGTTCGCGATACTGCTGCTGGTGTTCGCGCTGGCGCTGTTGGAGCGCGACGGCCGCTTGCTCGCTTCCGCCTGGGTCGCGAGTGTCGCGGCCATCGCGGTATTCGGCGTGCTGTCGGGCAGCCTGGCCTCCGCGGCCACGCGCTGGATCGACATGCTGATATAAGGCGCCGCGCCGCAGCGCCGCTGCGGTTACAGCAGCGCCTGGAATTCCGCCATCGTCAGCGGATGACCCAGTAGATAGCCCTGGGCCAGGTCGCAATCGCGTTCGCGCAGCAGGTCGTACTGCCCTTCGCGTTCGACGCCTTCGGCGATGACGATGATGCCCAGCGAATGCGCCATCGCGATGATCGCGGTGGTCAGCGCCAGATCGTCCGGGTCGCGCAGGATGTCGGCGATGAAGCTGCGATCGATCTTCACGCCGTCGATGGGCACGCGCCGCAAATGGCTGAGTCCGGAGAAGCCGGTACCGAAGTCGTCCAGCCACACCTGCACGCCGGTGCTGCGCAACTGCGACAGCAGCGCGCTGGCCAGGGATTCGTCGCCGAGCACGGCGGTCTCTGTGAGCTCCAGATGCAACTGGCCCGGATCCAGACCGGTGTCGTGCAGCACGCCGGCCACGATCTGCGGCAGATCGCCGGTGCGCAGCTGACGCGGCGACAGATTGACCGAAACGAACAGCGGCTCGCGATCGCCGCGCTTGTCGCCCCAGCGCACCGCGTCCTGGCAGGCCGCGCGCAGCACCTGCGGACCGAGCGTTTCGATCAGGCCGCTTTGTTCGGCGACGTCGATGAAGACGGACGGCGCGATCGTGCCGTGTTCGGGATGTTCCCAGCGCAGCAGCGCTTCCGCGCCCAGCAGCGCGTTGTCGGAAACCCGGTACAACGGCTGATACACCAGACTGAGTTCGCCGCGATCCCAGGCGCCACGCAGTTCGTGCTCCAGATGCACGCGGCGCTCGACCGCCTGATCCATCGCGCGGCTGTAGAAGCGGTAGCAGTTCTTGCCGGCCACCTTCGCCTGGTACATGGCGATGTCGCCGTTCTTCATCAGCGCGTTGGCGCCGGAGGCGTCCTGCGGGAACAGGGTGATACCGATCGACGTGCCCAGGAACACCTGGCGCTCGTGCACGGTGATCGGCTGGCCCAGTTCGATGACCAGCGCTTCGGCGAGGCGGCTGGCCACCTCGCGCGCGTCCTGGCCGGTCTGCGCGTCGGGCTCGACCAGGATCACGAACTCGTCGCCGCCGAAGCGCGCCAGTGCCGCACCGGCGCCGCCGATGCGGCGCACGGTTTCGCGGATGCGCTGGGCGAACTGCAGCAGCACCTCGTCGCCGGCGTCGTGGCCGAGCGTGTCGTTGACGCGCTTGAAGTCGTCGATGTCCGCGAACAGCAGCGCCAGTTGACGGCCCGCGCCCTGCATCTGCAGCAGGCGCTCGTCCAGCGTCTCGCGGAAGGCGAGGCGGTTGGCCAGGCTGGTCAGCGCATCGGTGTAAGCCATGCGGCGGATTTCGCGATCGTGGCGCGCGACCGAGGTGTTCATCCGGTTGAACGCGCGCAGCAGATCGCCGACTTCGTCGTTGCGGTTGCTGACCGGCGTACGCGCGGTTTCGAAATGCCCCATTTCGATCGAGTGCGCGGCATCGGCCAACTGCCGGATCGGTTGCACCAGGAAGCGCTGGATCAGCCACAGCATCAGCACACCCAGGCCGATCAGACTGGCGCTGAGCACCACCACCCACAACAGCTGACGGCGCGCCAGTTCGTCCAGGCGCGTGCGCAATTCGCCGACGGCCGCGTCCTGGTCGTTGCGCAGGCCGCGCAGGTCGAAGCCGACGCGGACGCCGCCGATGCGCTCATTGCCGATCATCACCGGCGCAGCGACGTCCATCACCTCATCACTGAACTGCGTGAGCAATTGCGGCGCGGCGATCGCCTGCGGCGCCATCGCGTCGTCCATGCGTTTGCCGTAGCTGGGAATTTCCTCGCTGCCGTCGTGCAGGATGTTGCCTTCGGCGTCGAAGACCAGCACGTAGCGGATGCCCGGCTGGTTGAGCGCCGTGCGGCTGAGCGCGCCGATCGCATCGAGGTCGAAGTAGTACAACGGGTTCGCCAGCGAGTCCGACAACTGCGTCACCAGCCCTTCGCCCTGGCGGCGCAGGCTGGCGCTGACGATGCGTTCCATGCCGTCGCGGGTGACGGTCTCGACTTCCGACTGCATGCGCGCCTGCCGGCTCCACAGCAGCGTCATCAACGCCAGCACCACCAGTAGCGCTAACGCCATCAGGGCAAGGAAGCGGGCCTGCAATCCGTAGCGAAGATTCATCCGCGGCAGGCCCTGTCGATCGCTCGCATGCGTCCTCGCCTCATTCCACTTCGCTACGGACACGGGCTACGCCATCGGCGAGATTGTCCAGTGCGTGCTTCGAGGCCGTGTCGACCGGCAGGAAACGCGTGGTCTGGAAGAAGCCCTGCAGGGCATCGCGCGCCTGCGGATCCTTCGCCGCATCGCAGAGTATCTGGCGCAGCCGCGCCTCGACCTTGGGATCCAGATCGCTGCGTACCAGTTCGAGCGCACGTGGCACATCGCCGGTCTGGCCGATCACGCGCAGGTCCTGGCGGAATGCGGTCGGTACCCGGCGCGGATTGTCCCAGTCCAGATTGCTCATGACGCCCACGTCCACCAGACGCTTGTGCACCCAGGTGGCGATGTTGAGTTCGGAGCGTGCGAAGACGTAACCGACGACGCTGGAATCCAGCTTGTCCGTGGGCGACAGCAGCAGTTCGAGCGAGTTGCCGCGATGCAGGAGCTCAGTGGCCGGCAAGAAGTACGCGCTGGTCGAACTCGGCCGCTGGAAGGCGACGCTATGCCCGCGCAAATCGTCGAGCGAGCGGATGTCGCTGTCGGCGCGGGCGAAGAAAACGGAGTGGTAGTGGCTGGTGCCGTCGCGCTCGGTGAGCAGCAGCGTCTTCGCCCCAGCGCGCTGCTTCAGCAGCATGCCGGTGCCGGCGGTTTCGGTGACCCAGTCGACGCGGCCGCGGCGCAGGTAACTGGCCATCTGGGTCGCGTCCTTGGCCATCAGGATGCGGCCCTCGCGGATACCGACGTCCTTCATCCGCGGCACCACGTAATCGAGCAGGGACTTGAGCTGTTCGTAATGCGCCTTCGGATCGTCGCTGATGCGGCCGATCACGAGCACGCCCGGATCTCCGGCCAGGGCCGGCAGCGGGAGCAGGAGGACGAAAGCGAGCGCCAGGGCGGCGATACGTCGCAATGGGGCAAACAGACTGGCGCTCAAGCAGGCGAACCGGAATGCAGACGACGCCGCAGACTAAAGCAAAAGGTCGAGCTAGGCGAATGCTCTTCACGCCGTTCCGTGTGCGCTATGCGCCGCCTATCCGACCCCTACTCCCCGCCCCTTTCCCCGGCCAGGCGGGCCATCCGCTGGGCGTCGGCGAGTACGCCCCGCAAAATCCGCACCTCGCGCGCATCCGGCTGGGCGCGCAGGAACAGGCGGCGCAGTTTTCGCATCGCCGATTCGGGGGCGCGGCCCTTGTGGAAATCGATGGCGTCCAGGGTTTGCGCCAGCTGGGCGAAGAACCCTTCCATTTCGGCATGGGGCACCGGCTCGTGGCGCTCCTCTTCGTCGGGCGCTCCGCCGGCCCCCAAGTCGCTCGCCAGCGCCGCCAAGCGCACTTCGTAGCTGAGCACCTGCACGGCCATGGCGAGGTTGAGCGAGCTGTAGTCCGGATTGGCCGGGATGTGCACCGCGGCGTGGCAGAGCTCGTATTCGTCGTTGCTCAGCCCGGTGCGCTCGCGGCCGAAGACGATGGCGACCTGCGCACCACCCACGGCGTCGCCGACGGCACGCGCGCCGGCCGCGTGCGGGTCCAGTTCCTCCAGGGCGATGCGGCGGCTACGGGCGGTGCAGCCCAGGACCCGCTGGCAATCGGCGACGGCCTCGGCCAGGGTCGGGAAGGTCACCGCCGCCGCCAGCACGTCGTCGGCGCCGGCCGCCAGGGCGTAGGACTCGGCGTCGGGCGCGCGCTCGGGCGCGACCAACACCAGCCGCGACAGCCCCATGGTCTTCATCGCCCGGGCCGCCGAGCCGATGTTGCCGGGGTGCTGGGTGCCGACCAGAACGATGCGGATGCGCTCGGCGGCAATGCTTTGGCCTGGGGAACGGCCGGTCGTGGAATCGGTACTCATGCGGGCCAATGGTAAACTCCGCGCCCCGGTCTCCGAACCGGTCCGCTCTTTCGCACCCGCCAGTCCGTCCCCCGCCCCCGATCAGAGAGGCTCGTAACGCCATGCAGAAACCCGCCGTCACCCTCATGATCAAGGCCGCCCGCGCCGCCGGCAACGTCCTGCTGCGCAACATGCACAAGCTCGACGCGCTCAATGTCGTGCAGAAGGAGCGGATGGACTACGCCAGCGAAGTCGATGGCCTGGCCGAAGCCGCGATCATCAAGGAACTGCGCAAGGCCACGCCTGACTACGCGATCCTGGGCGAAGAAGGCGGCGCGCAGGGCGCCGGCCGCTATACCTGGGTGATCGACCCGCTCGACGGCACCAGCAACTACCTGCACGGCTTCCCCCACTTCTGCATTTCGATCGCCCTGGTCGAGAACGGCGAGCCGATCCACGGCGTCATCTTCGACCCCCTGCGCAACGAGCTGTTCACCGCCAGCCGCGGCGGCGGCGCGGCCCTCAACGACAAGAAGATCCGCGTCGCCGAGCGCAAGGATCTGGCCGGGGCGATGCTGATCACCGGCTTCCCGCCGCGCGAGCGCAAGAACGTCAGCGCCCAGCTCAAGTGCATCGATACGCTGCTGCTCGAGGCCGAGGACATCCGCCGCACCGGTTCGGCGGCGCTGGACCTGGCCTATGTCGCCTGCGGCCGCGCCGACGCCTACTTCGAATCCGGGGTGAAGCCGTGGGACATCGCCGCCGGCGCGCTGATGGTGCGCGAGGCCGGCGGCAAGGTCGTCGACTACCGCGGCCGCAGCACCGGCCCGATGGACACGCGCGGCCTGATGGGGCGCGCGCTGGTCGCCGGCAACCTCAAGATCTGCGATGCCCTGCAGAACAAGATCGTGGCGACGGGATACGCGAACGCGTTGGATTGACCCCGCGACAAAAGAAAAGGCCGCGCATTGCGCGGCCTTTTTTGTTGCCTTCGAACCGGCTTACGGGCGACGCGCCAGTGCCGCCTCGTCGCGTGCCTTCGGCATCAGGTCCTGCTTGGTCACGCCCAGCCACATCAACAGCGGGCAGGCGACGAAGATCGAGGACAAGGTACCGATGATGATGCCGAGCATCTGCGATTCGGCCATGCCGCGCAGCGAGTTGCCACCGTAAATGTACAGCGCCAGCACGGTCAGGAAGGCCACGAACGAGGTGATCACCGTGCGCGACAGCGTCTGGTTGATCGACGCGTTGAGCACCTCCGACGGCGAGGCGCGCAGCGAACGGAAGTTCTCGCGCACGCGGTCGAACACCACGATGGTGTCGTTGACCGAGTAGCCCATCACCGATAGCGCACCGGCCAGCACGGTCAGATCGAACTCGTGTCCGGTCAGCGCGAACCAGCCGACCACGATCACCACGTCGTGCAGCGTCGTGATGATCGCCGCGACGGCGAACTTCCACTCGAAGCGGAACGAGATGTAGATCAGGAAGCCGACGACCACGAACACCAGGGCCAGAATGCCCTTGTCGCGCAGCTCCTTACCCACCTGCGCGCTGATCTCGGCGCTGCTGCGCACTTCGGCCGGGTTGTCGGCAGACGCGGCGGCCTGCCGCACTTCCTGCGCGATGCTGGTGGCGACGTTGCTGCCGCCTTCGCGCTTCTGCAGGCGGATCAGCAGGTCGGTGCCGGTGCCGAAGCTCTGCACCTGCGCGTTGTCGTAACCGGCCTTGGCCAGGTTCGAGCGCACGGTCTCGACGTCCACGGGCTTGGCGAAACGCAGTTCGATGCCGACGCCGCCGGTGAAGTCCAGGGCGAAGTTGAAGCCGTTGACGGCCATCGCACCGAACGCCGCGAACATCAGCAGGGCCGCGACGACCAGCGACGCCATGCGCACGCGCATGAAGTTGATCTTGCTGTCGTAAGGGAAGACGTTGAAGGGTTTCATGTAAGCGGCTTCCTCAGATCCAGATCGACTTCAGCTTGCGACGGCCGCCGTAGATCAGCGTGGCGATCGCGCGCGAGACGGACACGGCGGTGTAGGCCGAGGTGGCGATACCGAGCATCGTGGTGACGCCGAAGCCACGCAGCGGGCCGGTGCCGAACGCGGCCATGGCCAGGCCGACCAGGAACGCGGTGATGTTGGCGTCCAGAATGGTGCCGGCGGCACGGTCGTAACCGGTGGCGATCGCCGTCTGCGACGGCAGGCCCAGGCGCAATTCCTCGCGGATGCGCTCGTTGATCAGCACGTTCGCGTCGACCGACATACCCACCGTCAGCGCGATACCCGCCAGGCCCGGCAGCGACATGGTCGCGCCGAAGAACGACATCAGCGCGAACACCATCACCAGGTTGAGCAGCAGCGCGATGCAGGTGATCAGGCCGAACATGCGGTAGTAGACCAGGAAGAAGATCAGCGCGAAGGCGAACGAGAAGGTCACCGCCTTCAGGCCGCGTTCCACGTTTTCCTTACCCAGGCTCGGACCGACGATGCGCTCTTCGACGAAGTCCATCGGCGCGGCCAGCGAGCCCGATTTCAGCAGCTTCGACAGGTCGGCCGCTTCCTGGCTGCTCAGGCCGGTGGTCTGGAATTCGTTGCTGAAGACGCCCTGGATCGTGGCGACCGAGACGACTTCCTCGCTGACGCGGGTGCTGCGCACTTCCTTGCCGTCGACGATCTTCACCTCCGGCAGGCGCTCGATGTACACCACCGCCATCGGCTTGCCGACGTTCTCGCTGGTGAAATCGAACATGCGCTGGCCACCGGCGCTGTTGAGGCGCACCGACACCGTCGGCGAACCGCTGCGCTGGTCGAAGCCGGTGGTGGCGCCGACGAGCTGGTCGCCGGACGCGATCACGCGCTTGTTGAGCAGGATCGGGATCTGCTTGCCGTCCGGGCCGCGCTCGCGACGGTAATAGACGCGGGCTTCCGGCGGGATGTTGCCGCTCTCGACGGCTTCGACCGGATTGCCTTCGACCACGGCGCGGTATTCCAGCGTCGCGGTCGCACCGATCATGCGCTTGGCCTGCGCGGTGTCCTGCACGCCCGGCAACTCGACCACGATGCGGTCGTTGCCCTGGCGCTGGATGACCGGCTCGGCCACGCCCAGCGAGTTCACGCGATTGCGCAGCGTGGTGACGTTCTGATCGATGGCGTCGGCGGCATAGCGCTGCAGCTCGGCCGGCTGCGCCTGCAGCACGATCTGGTTGCCCTGCGGCTGCTGCTGCAGCGTCGGCTGGCTCTTGGCGATGAAGCCGGTAGCGGTAGCGACCGCACCCGGATCACGCAGCGTGGCGACGATGCTGTTGTCGGGGCGGCGATCGACCGAGACGTAGGGGATGCGGTTGTCGCGCAACAGCACGCGCAGGTCTTCGGCCGTCGCGTCCAGGCGCTTTTCCAGCGCCGCCTTCTGGTCGACCTGCATCAGGAAGTGCACGCCGCCCTGCAAGTCCAGGCCCAGCGACATCGGCCGCGCGCCGACCTTTTCCAGCCACTCGGGCGTGGTCGAGGCGATGTTGAGCGCGACGATGTAGTCGCTGCCCAGCTCCGGACGCAGCGCGTCGGCCGCCTTCACCTGCAGATCCGGATTGGTCAGGCGGACCAGCAGGTTGTTCTTTTTCTTGTCGACCTCGATCTGCTTGGTCGCGATGCCCGCCTTCTGCAGGCTGTCGGCGACGCGCTTGCGCAGCGCCTCGTCGACGGGCGCGCCGTGGTTGGCCGTGACCTGCACGGAGGGGTCCTGCGGAAACATGTTCGGCACCGCGAACACGGCACTGAGCAGCAGGACGAACAAAAGGACGACGTATTTCCAGCGTGCGTAAGTCAGCATCGAAGGGTTCCCGTGGCAGCTCCCCGGCCGCCAACTTGCCAAACGTGGTGGCGGCGGATCAGGCCGACTTCAAGGTGCCCTTGGGCAGAACGTTTGCGATGGCACCCTTCTGGATGCGCAGGCGCACGTTGTCGGCGACTTCGACCGTGATGAAGTTCTCGCCGATGTCGGTGACCACGCCGGCGATGCCGCCGTTGGTCAGCACTTCGTCGCCCTTCGACAGCTTGTCGAGCATGGTGCGGTGTTCCTTCTGCCGCTTCATCTGCGGGCGGATCATCAGGAAGTACATGATCGCGATCAGCGCGATGGGCATGATCAGGCCCAAGCCGCCGAAGCCCTGCGGCTGGGCCGCGGTCTGGGCATAGGCAGGGGCGATCAGGAGGTCGAGCAGGTTCATCTTGGATGCGTCCGGATGCGAAATAACGGCGGATTATGCCATGCCCCCGACCCTTGGCCGGGCAGCAATGGGCGGGGCTAGCCCCCCAGCGGGGGGACCGGCAGGGAACGTGCGGCGTAAAAGGACTCCCGGAACGCCAGGAAGGTTCCCGCGGCGATGGCTTCGCGCATCTGCGCCATCAGGCGCTGGTAATGGCGCAGGTTGTGCAAAGTCCCCAGAACCGGGCCGAGCATCTCGTTGCAGCGGTCCAGATGCCGCAAGTAGCTGCGGCTGAAGCCGTTGCGGCAGGTGTAGCAGTCGCAGCCCTCCTCGATCGGCCGGGTATCGCGCTCGTACATCGCATTGCGGATGCGCACGGCGCCGGTCGCGGTGAAGAAGTGGCCATTGCGCGCATTGCGGGTCGGCATCACGCAATCGAACATGTCGACGCCGCGCGCCACGGCCTCCACCAGATCCTCCGGACGCCCCACGCCCATCAGGTAGCGCGGCTGATCGGTGGGGAGCTGGGGCGCGGTGTGATCCAGCATGCGGTTGCGCTCTTCTTCGGTTTCGCCCACGGCGAGGCCGCCGATCGCGTAGCCGTCGAAGCCGATCGCCTTCAGACCGGTCGCCGAGCGCGTACGCAAATCGTGGTGCACGCCGCCCTGGACGATGCCGAACAGCGCCGCATCGTTGCCTTCGTGCGCGCGCTTGGAGCGCTCCGCCCAGCGCAGCGACAGTTCCATCGAGCGCTGCACGAGATCCGCGCCGACCGGCTTGCCTTCGATATGCACCGGCGGACATTCGTCGAAGATCATCACGATGTCGGAACCGAGCACCTTCTGGATGTGCATGCTCTCTTCCGGACCGAGGAAGACCTGCGAGCCGTCGGTGGGCGCGGCGAACTTCACGCCCTGCTCGGTGATCTTGCGCCGGTGCGCCAGCGAGAAGACCTGGAAGCCGCCGGAGTCGGTAAGGATCGGCCCGTTCCAGCGCGCGAAGCCGTGCAGGCCGCCGTGATCGCCGATGACGTCCAGGCCAGGGCGCAGGAACAGATGGAAGGTGTTGCCCAGGATGATCTCGGCGCCGAGTTCGCGGACCTGCTCGGGCAGCACGCCCTTCACCGAACCGTAGGTGCCCACCGGCATGAACGCAGGCGTTTCCACCGTGCCGCGCGGGAACGTGATCCGGCCACGACGCGCGGCGCCGTCGGTTTTCAGCAGTTGGAAGGACATCCGGCTCATGGGTGCGCTATTCCGGGGGGATTCGATTGAAAAGCCCGCACGTGGATTTTCATAACGCGTTGCGACGCGCTCATTCGCTCTGCCCGCCTATTTCATCTGGGCGCGGATACAACAACATCGCATCCCCATACGAGAAGAACCGGTACCGCTCCCGCACCGCATGCGCGTACGCGGCGAAGATCCGCGCCTTGCCGGCGAACGCCGACACCAGCATCAGCAGCGTGCTCTCCGGCAGATGGAAGTTGGTGATCAACGCATCCACCGAGCGGATGCGATAGCCCGGCAGGATGAACAAGCGGGTTTCACCGGCGAAAGGCTCGAGCTCGCGCTCGCCCGCCTTGTTCACGCGTGTCGCGCTTTCCAGCGCGCGCACGACGGTGGTCCCCACGGCGACGACACGGCCACCGGCGGCGCGCGTGCGCCGGATCTGTTCGATCAGTTCCGGGCCGACGTTGAGCCACTCGCTATGCATCACGTGCTGCGCCAGATCGTCGACGCGTACCGGCTGGAACGTGCCCGCGCCGACGTGCAGGGTGACATGGCCGAACTGCACGCCCTTCGCACGCAGCGTGTCGAGCAGCGCATCGTCGAAATGCAGGCCCGCGGTCGGCGCGGCCACGGCGCCGACTTCGCGCGCGAATACAGTCTGGTAGCGCTCGTCGTCGTCCGCGCCGGGTTCACGCTGGATGTACGGCGGCAGCGGCAGGCGGCCCGCGTGCAGCAGCCACTGCTCCAGCGATTCGGGCACGTGGAAGCGGACGAGATAGAACTCGCCTTCGCGGCCGAGCACTTCGAGTTCGCCGCCGGCATCCAACGCGATGCGCGCGCCCGTCTTGGGCGACTTGCTCACGCCCAGTTGCACGCGCGCGTCGAAACCGCCGAGCAGGCGCTCGATCAGGATTTCGACGCGGCCGCCGGTGGCCTTCTGCCCGAACAGCCGCGCCGGAATCACGCGCGTGTCGTTGAACACCAGCAAATCGCCCGCGCGCAGCAGCGAGGGCAGATCACGGAAGGCACGATCCTCGAAGCGATCCTCGAAGCGCCCGTCGGACGCACCCGGCGGCACCACCAGCAGGCGGCTCGCCGAACGCTCGGGCAATGGCGCCTGCGCGATCAGTTCCTGCGGCAGGTCGTAGTGGAAATCAGACTTCTTCAAAACGCGGAGGGACCTTTGGGGGGCGGCAATTGTAGGGCTTTCGGACGAAGTCGCCCGATCCCTCAGCGCTCGAACTTGGCCGACAGGATGATCGACGAGGTAGTGCGCTCGACGCCGTCGATGGCGCCGATGCGGTCGGTCAGTTCGTCCATCTCCGCGGCCGTGGGGACCACGCCCATCGCCACCAGGTCGAACGGACCACTGACCGAGTGCAGCGCCCGCACTTCCGGCATCGCGCGCAGGGCTTCCACCACGTTGTTCATCTGCTTGGGCAGCACGGTGATCATGATGTGCGCACGGATATGGCCGCGCTCGGCCGCATCGTTGACACGCACGGTGTAGCCGCCGATCACCCCCTCGCGTTCGAGCCGCTCGATGCGGCTCTGCACGGTCGTCCGGGAGAGCTTCAGACGGCGCGCGATTTCGGCGGTCGAGGCGCGCGCGTTCTCGCGCAAAACGGTGAGCAACTGCTGGTCGGAGGCGGTGATTTTCACAAATGCGCGGCAACTATCGGCGGATTGACGAAATATACGATTATTTCGTCCAAATCCGTACTACCGATCGACGAATTAATCCCGATAATGGTCGAATGGCCCCGACTCGGGGGGCCCCAGACCAGGAGACCTCCATGGGTATCACCGCCAAACTCGCGCCCCTGCGCGCCCATGCCGGCAAGCGCCGCACCGTAGGCCTCGACGATGCCGTCATCGTCCGCTTCGCCGCCTCTCACACCGACCTGGTCGAGGCCATCGACGCCGCCGCGAGCGAGTACGAGAAGATCAAGGGCGAATTCGCCGATCTGCTCGACCTGGACGAAGACGCGCAGCTGCACGCCGTGCAGGCCGGCTACGTCAACTTCTACCCGGACGACGGCGTGAACCCGTACGTCGCCCTCGCCGCCCGCGGCCCGTGGGTCGTCACCCTCAAGGGCGCGGTCCTGCACGATTCAGGCGGCTACGGCATGCTCGGTTTCGGCCACACGCCCAAGGCCGTGATCGCCGCGATGGCCAAGCCGCAGGCGATGGCCAACATCATGACGCCCTCGCTGTCGCAGCTGCGCTTCGAGAAGGCGATTCGCGCCGTCATCGGCCTCAGCCGCGGCGCCTGCCCGTACGACAAGTTCCTGTGCCTCAACTCCGGTTCGGAATCGGTCTCGCTCGCCTCGCGCATTGTCGACGCCAACGCCAAGACCATGACCGACGCCGGCGGCAAGCATGCCGGCCGCGCGATCAAGCGCCTGGTGGTGAAGGGCAGTTTCCACGGCCGCACCGAGCGTCCGGCGCTGTATTCGGATTCCACCCGCAAGACCTACATCCAGCACCTGGCCAGCTTCCGCGGCGAAGACACCGTGCTGACGGTGGAGCCCTACGACGTCGAAGCGCTGAAGAAGATCTTCGCCGATGCCGACGCCAACGGCTGGTTCATCGAAGCGATGTTCCTCGAGCCGGTGATGGGCGAAGGCGACCCGGGCCGCAGCGTGCCGGTCGCGTTCTACAACGCCGCGCGCGAACTGACCAAGGCGCACGGTGCGCTGCTGCTGGTCGACTCGATCCAGGCCGGCCTGCGCGCCAACGGCGTGCTGTCGATCATCGACTACCCCGGCTTCGAGAACGCCGAAGCGCCGGACATGGAGACCTACTCCAAGGCGCTCAACGCCGGCCAGTACCCGCTGTCGGTGCTCGCCGTGACCAAGCGCGCCGGCGACATCTACCGCAAGGGCCTGTACGGCAACACCATGACCACCAATCCGCGCGCGCTCGACGTTGCCGTCGCCGTGCTCGAACAGGTGACGCCAGCACTGCGCGAAAACATCCGCGCCAAGGGCAAGGAAGCGACCGACAAGCTGGAGAAGCTGAAGGCCGAACTGGGCGGCATGATCACCAAGGTCCAGGGCACCGGCCTGCTGTTCTCGTGCGAACTGTCCAACGAGTTCAAGTGCTACGGCGCCAACTCGACCGAAGAGTGGCTGCGCGAACACGGCATCGGCGTGATCCACGGCGGCGTCAACTCGCTGCGCTTCACCCCGACCTTCGGCATCACCAGCGAGGAGATCGACCTGGTGGTGGGCATGGTCGCCCGTGCACTCAAGGAAGGCCCGCGTGCGCAGCAAGCGGCTGCGGCCTGAGCGCTACCCCCTCCCCCAACTTGCGCTCCAGAAGGCCGGCTTTGCCGGCCTTTCTGTTTTTCGGACACCAACGGGAATGTGCGAAGAAGCCGGTGGTCGTGTCCCTTCGCGTGACTGTCAGCGGCATGGATGCCGCTGACAAGCCTCCAGGGATGGATTCACGGCGTGTCACGCGAAGGGGCACGGCCACTGGCTTCACCCGTAGCACTTACCCAGCAGCGCTTACCCAGCAGCGCAGCCACTGCAATCTGCGCTAGGCTCTCTCGCCATGAAAATCGTCGAAGTCCGCCACCCGCTGGTAAAGCACAAGCTCGGCCTGATGCGCGCCGCCGGCATCAGCACCAAGGAATTCCGCGAGCTGGCTTCGGAAGTCGCCACCTTGCTCACCTACGAAGCCACCGCCGACCTCGAAACCGAGGAAGTGGTGATCGCAGGTTGGGCCGGCCCGGTCGCGACGCAGCGCATCAAGGGCGCGAAGGTCACCCTGGTGCCCATCCTCCGCGCCGGCCTGGGCATGCTGCCCGGCGTGCTGGAGCTGATCCCCGCGGCGAAGGTCGGCGTGGTCGGCCTGCAACGCGACGAACGCACGCTACAGCCGATCGGCTACTACGAAAAACTCACCGGACGCATGGATGAACGCACCGCGCTCATCCTCGACCCGATGCTCGCCACGGGCGGCACCCTGATCGCCACCATCGACATGCTGAAGGCCGCCGGTTGCCGGCGCATCAAGGGCCTATTCCTGGTCGCCGCGCCGGAAGGGCTGCGTGCGCTGGAAGCCAGGCATCCGGACGTCGAGATCTACACCGCCGCGATCGACGAACGCCTCAACGAAGTGGGCTACATCATGCCGGGCCTGGGCGACGCCGGCGACAAGATCTTCGGCACGCGCCACAACTGAGGCGACGCTACTTCGGGTGATGCCGGCGCCAGCGCCGCGTCGCCACCACCAGCGCGGCGATCACCAGCAGCCCGGCACCGAAGAACGGCCAGACGCGCTGCGCGTGTTGCGGTTCGTTGGCCGTCGACGCGAGCTGAGCATTCGGACGCGTATCGCTGTTGGGATCGGCGACCAGTTGCCAGACGCCGTCACGCAACGCGATCTTGCCCGTCAGCGGCGGCAACACCAGTTCGCGCCAGGTGATGCGCAGGTCGCCGATCTGCGGTTCCAGCGGGTTCTCGGCGCTGCCCAGCCCCTCGCCTTCCGGTTGAAACGACGCGGCCAGATTGGCGGGCAAACGCGAAAACCCCGGACGCAACTCGCGCCACTCGCCCAGACTGCGCAGCACCGCCGGATCGAGCGGCTTGCCGTCCAGCGTCGGTTGCTCCGCCCACCAGCGGCGATTGTCGAGCGGGAGCTTCGGCGGATTCGCGTGCGCGGCATCCAGCCCGGTGGAATCGATCAGCGCCTCGTGCCACACGCGCTCGAACTTTCCTTCGGCGACGCGCCACTGGTACATCTCGACGCGGCGATCCAGACCGAACTGCCGCGTGGAAACCTTGAAGTCGGGATCCACCAGCATCGGACCCGGATCCGGAAAGCCTTCCGGCTCGCCCTGCGCCGCCGCTCGCGCCGCAGGCAACAACGAAAGCAACATCGCCAGTCCCGACGCGATCACGACGCGCGGCATGGCGATGGCAGCGCTCATGCCCCGAGCGCCCTGGCGTGCAGCTCGGCCACTTCGTGCGTGGTTGCGAACTTGCCCTTCTCGTCGCGGACCACCTGCGCCAGCGCGCAACCTGGATCGTGGGTAAAGAAAAGATGCACCTTGCGCGCGAGCTTGTCTTCCAGGAACAGCTTCTTCTCGTCGATCAGCAGCTCCGCGTTGCGGTCGTAGCCCATGGTGATCGGCACGTGCACCCACGGGCGCCCCGGGATCAGGTCGGCGCAGAACACCACACCGCCGTGCGCATCGCCGTTCACCAACTCGGGCCCGACGATCTCGGACAACATCAGTCCAGGCGTATGCCCGTCGCTGAAATGGAAGCGGACCGCCTGGCCCAGCAACTTCGAATACGCACCATCGACCAGTTCCAGTCGACCGGTCGCCTCCAGCAACCCGGGCAATTCGGCGATGAAGCTCGCACGGTCGCGCGGGTGCGGATGGCGCGCGCGTTCCCAGTGTTCGCGGCCGACGATGTAGCTCGCGTTGGGGAACACCAGGCGCGGCGCCACGCCCTCTTCCCACTTCGCCAGCACGCCGCCGGCGTGGTCGAAATGCAGATGCGAGAGCACGACGACATCGATGTCTTCGGGCTTGAATCCCGCGGCCGCCAACGACTCCAGCAGCACGTGGCGCTCCTCGTTGACGCCGTAACGCTCGCGCAGCTTCGGCTCGAAGAAGGCGCCGATGCCGGCTTCGAACAAGACCGTCTTGCCGGCGAGCGGCGTGGCCAGCAACGCGCGGCAGGCCAAGTCGATGCGGTTCTGCGCATCCGGCGGCGACCACTTCTCCCACATCGCCCGCGGCGCGTTGCCGAACATGGCGCCGCCGTCGAGCTTCTGGCTGTTGCCGAGCAGGGACCAAAGCTTCATTGCCGCCGTTCCATTCGGGTCACGAGCGGATTATCGCGCCGATCGATGCCGACGCGAAGCGAATATTGCGTCCCGGTCAGCGCGCGCCGTCCCGCAACACCTCCGCGCCGCCCACCGGATTGCGCGGATCGGTGCCGCCTTCGAGCTGGCCGGTGCGCTTGTCCCACGACACCGTCTGCAGGTTGCCCCAGGTCGGTTCGGCCGCGTTCACCGTGTGTCCCATCGCCTGCAATGCGGCGACGGTGGCCGGGTCGATCGCGCCCTTCTCCGCAGAAATCGCATCCGGCAACCACTGGTGATGGAAGCGCGGCAAAGCCGCGACCTGCTGCGCATTCAGACCGGCGTCGTAGCCGAGGATGCCGAGCAGCACTTCGGTGATGATGCGGCTGCCGCCCGGTGCACCGATCACGGCAAGCTTGTCCTTGGATTCGATGAAGCTCGGCGTCATCGAGCTGAGCATGCGCTTGCCCGCTGCGGGCGCGTTGGCGGCGAAGCCCATCACGCCGAACGCGTTCGGCGTGCCCGGGCGCAGCGCGAAGTCGTCCATCTCGTTGTTCAGCAGCACGCCGGTGCCGGGCGCGACCATGCCCGAGCCGTACAGCAGGTTCACCGTCTGCGTCGCCGACACGCGGTTGCCTTCGGCGTCGAGGATGGAGAAGTGCGTGGTCTCGTCATCCTCCAGCGGCGCGGGCTGGCCCGAGAGCAACGCGCTTGGCGTGGCCTTGTCCGGATGGATCGTCGCGCGCAGACCGGCGGCGTAGTCCGTGCTCATCAGGCGGCGGATCGGCACCTTCACGAAATCCGGATCGCCCAGATAGATCGTGCGATCGCGATACGCGCGGCGCATGGCTTCGACGATGACGTGGTGGCGATGGGCGTCGTCGAGCTTGGCGAGGTCCCAGCCTTCCAGCACCTGCAGGATTTCCGCCAGCGCGACACCGCCCGACGACGGCGGCGGTGCGGTGGTTACATCCCAGTCGCGGTAACGGAAGCGCAGCGGCTCGCGCTCCTTGACCCGATAGCCGGTGAGTTCGTCGGCGCGCCAGCGGCCGCCCTCTTCCTTCACCGCGGTAAGCAGCTTCTTCGCGGTCTCGCCGCGATAGAAGCCGTCGAAGCCCTTCTGCGCGATGAGTTCGATGGTGTGTGCAAGTTCGGGCTGCTTGAGGATTTCGCCCGTGGTGGGCGGCGTCCCATCGGCGAGGAACACCGCGCGCGTGCCGCGATAGCGCTCCATCACTTCGCGCCGGCTGGCGTAGCCCTTCTCCAGACGCGGGTAGATCTCGAAGCCATCGCGCGCCAGCTTGATCGCCGGCGCCAGCGTGGTCTTCAAGGGCAGCCGCCCGTATTTCTCGGCCAGATGCACCAGTGCCGCCGGCAAACCGGGAATGCCGGCCGACCACGGTCCGTTGGTGGCGCGATCGCGGTTGAGTTCGCCCTTCGCGTCGAGGAAGGCCGCCGGTGTCGCCGCAGCCGGCGCGGTTTCGCGCGCGTCGACGAAGATGTCGCGGCCGCTCTTGGCGTCGTGCAGCAGGAAGAAGCCACCGCCTCCGATGCCGGAACTGATCGGTTCGACCACCGACAAGGTCGCCGACACCGCGACGGCGGCGTCGAAGGCGTTGCCGCCCGCGCGGATCATGTCGAGTCCGGCCTTGGTAGCGAGCGCATGGCCGCTGGCGATGGCCGCGCCCGGCGGTTTCGCCTGCACCGTGCCGGCATCGCCGGCGGTCTGCGCCGCGGAGGCGACCGCCGGAACGCACAGCAGCAGGGAAAGAAAAAGCGTGCGCAACGGCCGGGGCATCTTCGTCACAGGCAGGTCACTCCTCCGCCCGTGCGGATCAGGCGGCTGGGTAGCAGGGTAATGCACGCGGGCTCAAGGCAGCCGCATCAGCCCTGCGTCTGCAAGCGCGCGAGCTTGGCCAGCAACTGCTCGTGGGATTCGGGGAAGGCGGGATCCGGATCGATGCACTCGACCGGGCAGACGACCACGCACTGGGGTTCGGCGAAATGACCCACGCATTCGGTGCAGCGCGCCGGGTCGATCACGTAGATGGTTTCGCCCTGCGAAATCGCCTGATTCGGGCAAGCCGGTTCGCAGACATCGCAGTTGACGCAGAGCTCGTTGATCTTCAGAGCCATGTTGGATCGGGTTCTCTTGCTCGTCATTCCCGCGTAGGCGGGAATCTAGTGACTTTGAGCTTCCGGCAGAGCAACTGCAACAGCAAAGTCACTGGATCCCCGCCTTCGCGGGGATGACGTTTGGCAAAGCCGCGCCCGCCGAAGCGGGCGCGGGCCAAACGTCACTTAGCTTCTACGAACTTGTAGCTTGCGCCCGACGGATCCACCGCCGCCTTGACGCGATCGCTGTCCGCCTGCGTGCCGATGAAGAGCACCTTGACGCCCTTCATGGCGTCGGGCATCGCCTTGGCGAAAGCCGCCACGGCCAGGTCGGCGCTCTTGGCCGAATTCGGGCCACCGAACGCGAGCAGCGTGCCTTCCACGCCGCCGCGCGACATGTCGGCTTCGGCCTTTTCCAGCTGACGATCGTAGGCGCCCTGGAAGTCCGGCGACGAGTCGGCCGGCAGCGTGTAGACGTAGGTGCTGGTCGCGTTGTCGAGGTTGCGGGTGACGACGTCGGTCAGGTACGCGTTCCAGGCGTTCTCGTCGGTGGCGGCGGCCGGCATGGCGACCGGGGCCTTCGCGGTTTCCTGCACGGCTTCCTGCTTCTTGCAGGCGCCCAGGAAGGGCAGCGCAAGGCAGGCGGCGAGCAGCAGTCGGGTCGAAATCTTCATCGGGCGTTCCCCCATTCTTGGTAGTGCGTGGTTGTAGTAGTTGGTTGGTGCGTGCGGATCATGCAACGTGATTGCGCTGCCATTGCGCCTGCAACGCGGAGGCCACCGCCGGCGGCACGAAAGCGGAGACGTCGCCGCCGAGGCGGGCGATCTCGCGAACCAGCGATGAGGAAATGAAGCCGTATTGCTCCGCCGGCGTCAGGAACAGGGTCTCGACGCCGGGGATCAGATGGCGATTCATGCTCGCCAGCTGGAATTCGTATTCGAAGTCGGATACGGCGCGCAGGCCGCGCATGATCACGCCGGCACCGACTTCCTCGACGAAATGCGCGAGCAGGCCGGAAAAGCCGCGCACCTCGACGTTGCCGTGGTGGGCGATGGCGTCCTGCGCGAGCTGCACACGCAGCTCCAGCGGCAAGGCCGGGCCTTTGCCGGGGCTGGCCGCGACGCCGATGATCATCCGCTCGAACAGCGGCGCGGCGCGGTCGACGAGGTCGACGTGGCCATTGGTGATCGGGTCGAAGGTGCCGGGATAGACGGCGATGCGGTTGCGGGCGGTCATTCGCGGGCTTTCAATTCGCTTGTATGGCTAGTTGGCGTTGGCGGCTGGCCCGGCCGGATTGGGCGCCAGTGTAACAGTGGCATCGGACTTGTCGGGGGCGCCGTCCTTGTCGGCCTCCGGCCTGCGCCGGTAGAGCGCGAAACGGACCTCGCGCGTATGCCCTTCGCGGTGCAGCGCCCAGCCCGGCGGCGGCGCGGCGTCGGCCGAGTGTGGGCATTCCACGTATAGCCAGCCTGCTTCGGCAAGCTTGGACGTAAGCGCCGGGAGCACGCCGCCCCACAGATTGGCGTCGAACGGCGGGTCGACGAAGGCAAGGTCGAAGCTGCCATCGGGCTGGCCGTTGAGCCAGGCCAGCGCATCCGCCTGGATCACGTTCACCGCTTCGCCGCCCTGCAGCCGCGCGGCCGTTGCGCGCAGTGCGGCGGTCAGCTTCGCATCGCGTTCGACCAGGACCGCCGCGGCTGCACCGCGCGAAACCGCCTCCAGGCCCAGCGCACCGCTACCCGCGAACAGATCCAGTACGCGCGCGCCCGCCAGCATCGGCTGCAGCCAGTTGAACAGCGTCTCGCGCACCCGGTCGCTGGTGGGACGCAGGCCCGGCGCGGCCGGCACGTCCAGGCGCGTGCCTCGCCAGCGGCCGGCGATGATGCGCACTTTGCCGGGCGCGGCGGGTGCGGAGGTCGAACGCGGTCGATTCATCGGGCAGCGCTGGGCGTGGGGGCTATCATGTGCCCCTATTCTCGCGCACTCCCGCTTCCCCCTCGCGATGCTCAATTTTTTCCGCCGCAAGAAGCCCGAGGCGTCGCCCGCGACGCCCAATGATCCGCGTGCACCGCAGGTCGCGCCCGAAGCCGGCGAGGCCAACGCTGCCGGCATCGCAATGCCTGCCGAACCTGCATCCGCACAGCCCGTGCCCGCCGAGATCATCGCAGCGGCCATGGATGTCGAGCCCGTATCGCAGCCCGGCGAGCCAACCGCCGAAGCCGCTCCCGCCGCTGCGCCCGGCAAGAAGGGCTGGCGCGAACGTCTGCGCGGCAGCGCTTTCGCGCGCACGCTGGGCGGCCTGTTCTCGCGCAACCCGCGCCTGGACGACGACCTGCTCGACGAGATCGAAACCGCGCTGCTGATGGCAGACGTCGGCGTGGCCGCGACCACGCATCTGGTCGGCGACCTGCGCAAGCGCATGAAGGCGCGCGAATTCGCCGACGCCAATGCGTTGCTGGCGGCGTTGCGCGGCGACCTGGTGGCGATGCTGCAGCCGGTCGCCCTGCCGCTGCAGATCGATCGCAGCGCCAAGCCCTTCGTGCTGCTGACCGTAGGCGTCAACGGCGTGGGCAAGACCACCACGATCGGCAAGCTGGCCCGGCGTTTCAAGGACGAAGGCCGTCCGTTGATGCTCGCCGCAGGCGACACCTTCCGCGCCGCCGCGGTCGCGCAATTGCAAGCCTGGGGCGAACGCAACGGCGTGCCCGTCATCGCGCAAGGACAGAACGCCGATGCCGCTTCGGTGGCGTTCGACGCCTTGCAGGCGGCGAAATCGCGCGGCACCGAAGTACTGATCGCCGACACCGCAGGCCGCCTGCACACGCAGCAAGGCCTGATGGCCGAGCTAGGGAAGATCAAGCGCGTGATCCAGAAGCTGGACCCCGCCGCGCCGCATGAGGTGCTGATGGTGATCGACGGCACCACCGGCCAGAACGCGTTGTCGCAACTGCGGCAGTTCCATGCCGCGGTCGGCGTCACCGGCCTGGTCGTCACCAAGCTCGACGGCACGGCCAAGGGCGGCGTGGTGTTCGCGCTCGCGCGCGAATTCGGCATACCGATCCGCTTCGCCGGCATCGGCGAGCGGCCGGAAGACCTGCGCGTCTTCGACGCCGAAGCCTTCGTCGACGCCCTGCTGCCTGAAGCCCTCGGGACGACCAGCTCCAACTGATGACGCGCCGCCGCATCCTGCTCGTCCTCGCGCTGGTGGCGGCTGCGCTGTTGTTGGCGCTGCTGTGGCTGTCGCGTCCGCGCACGGTCGCGGCGATCGTCACCCGCCAGATCGGTGCGGCGCTCGGGCTGGAAGTCGAAGCGCGCGGCGTCGCCGAATACCGCCTGCGTGGCGCGCCCATGCTGGTACTGCGCGACGTCAGCGTGCGCGAGCCAGGCGCGGCGACGCGGCTGTTGAGCGCAAGCCGCATCCATGTCGCCCTGCCCTGGTCGACGCTGCGTGCGGGCGGCAGCGAACTGGTCGCGCGCCGTATCGAACTGGATTCGCCACGCCTGGATCTGCCCGCGCTGCAGCACTGGCTGGCCACGCGTCCGCCTTCCGCAAAGCGCATGCCGACGCTGACCGACGGCCTGCGCATCCGTGACGGCGAAATCGTCAACAACGACTGGAGCATCGACGGCATCGACGCCGACATGCCCCTGCTGCATCCCACGCAGCCTTTGCGCGCGCGCCTGCGCGGCCGCTACCTCGATGCGCCCTTGGCCATACCCGTCGATCTGGCCGTGTCGATCATCCGGCCCGAGGCGCTGATCAAGAACGGCACGACCGGCTTCGCCACGCACGGCACGCTCGCGGTCGAGCACGGCAAGGACTGGCGCCTGCCCGCGACCGTGTCGCTGTCCGGCCCGCTGCGCATCGGCGAAGACGAATTGCGGATCACACCGGCGCGTGTCGGCGCGGCAGCCACTTACGAAGCCGGCACCACACGCATTCCGTTCGCACTCGGCGCGCACGGCCCGCTTCGCTTCGACGAGGCAACCTGGACGCTGGCGCCGGCCGGCGTGTCGCTGCGTCGGCGCAGCGAAGACCCGAGCGATCCCATCCCGGAGATGGACGCACACGGGACGCTCGCGCTGGGACGCAGGCTGACACTGCAGCTCGACGGTGAACTGGCGCAGTGGCCGGCGGCATGGCCGGCGCTGCCGCCACCGATCGGCCAGTCGCGATCCGCCCTGCCCTTCGCACTGCACTACGACGGCTCGGCGGCGTTCGAGGACGCCGCGACGCTGCGATTGGCGCGCGATGCGACGCGTTTCGAAGGCCGCTTCCGTCTGCCGCAAATGCTGGCCTGGATCGATCAGAAGGATGGCTCGCCGCTGCCGCCGCTGGCGGGTTCGCTCATGACACCGAAGCTCGAGATATCCGGCGCGACGCTGCAAGGCGTGCAAGTCGAGTTCGACGACTCCGAAAGTTCGTCAGAGGTAAGTACGCCGTGACGGTGCGAAGCAAACGCGTGGAAACCACCGCAACGGCGAAGCGCGAAGCGCAGGACGATTTCGCACCGCGCCTGCTGCGCTGGTTCGATGCCAGCGGCCGCCACGATCTTCCCTGGCAGCATCCGCGCGCACCGTATCGGGTGTGGCTGTCGGAAATCATGCTGCAGCAGACGCAGGTCAAGACCGTCATCCCCTACTTCGAACGCTTCGTCGCCGCGCTGCCGACGCTGCCCGCGCTCGCCGCAGCGCCGCGCGACGACGTCATGGCGCTTTGGTCCGGGCTCGGTTACTACGCTCGCGCGCGCAATCTGCAGGCGGCCGCGCAGCGCTGCGTGGAGCTGCACGGCGGCGACTTGCCGCGCGATATCGAAGCGCTGACGGCGCTGCCTGGCATCGGCCGCAGCACGGCCGCGGCGATCCTGTCGCAGGCCTGGGGCGACCGGCACGCGATCCTGGACGGCAACGTCAAGCGCGTGCTGACGCGTTACCACGGCGTCGATGGTTATCCCGGCCTGCCCGCGGTCGAGAAGCAGCTGTGGAAACTCGCCGAATCGCACCTGCCCGCCGCGCGCATGGCCGACTACACCCAGGCGCAAATGGATCTGGGCGCAACCCTGTGCACGCGCAGCGATCCCGCCTGCGTGCTGTGTCCCTTGCAGGATGACTGCGTCGCGCGTGTGCAGGGCCGTATCGCGGAACTGCCCACGCCCAAGCCCGGCAAGGCCGTGCCGCAGAAGCAGGCCTGCGTGCTGTGGCTCGAAAATGCGGACGGCGCGGTATTGATGCTGCGCCGGCCGCCGACCGGAATCTGGGCGTCGCTATGGACGCTGCCGCAGGCCGACGATGCAATGGCTTCGCAGGCATGGTTCGAGCGCGAAGTGCGCGGGGATTTCGAAGCGGCCGAATCGCTGCCGCCGATCGACCACGCCTTCAGCCACTACAAGCTGCGCCTGCAGCCGCTGCGGGTGCGCGATGTCGCGCTGCGCATGCGCGTCGGCGACAATGACGATCTACGTTGGGTCGCGCGCGCGGAACTGGCGACGCTCGGCATTCCCGCGCCGATCCGCAAGCTACTGGAAACCTGATCCATGCCCCGCACCGTCCATTGCGAATACGAACACCGCGACACCGAAGGCCTGGACTTCGTGCCCTGGCCCGGCGAGCTGGGCAAGCGTGTGTTCGCCAGCATCGGCAAATCGGCGTGGGCGAAATGGCTGGCGCACCAGACCATGCTGATCAACGAGAACCGCCTCTCGCCGATGAACCCGCAGCACCGCGCCTTCCTCGAAGGCGAGATGCAGAAGTTCCTGTTCGGCGGCAGTGCGGAAAAGCCCGCCGGCTACGTTCCGCCCGAAGAGTAAGCCGGCCTTAGCGGCTGGCCTGCTCTTTCTGGTGGCGGATGTCCTTCTCGGCGGACTTGATCGCCTTCACGTCGAGAGGGCGGATCTGCTGGATGTAGCACGGAATCGGGCGCGCCCCACCGCTGGCAAGCGGAAGCACCTTGTCGAAGCGCGAATAGACGATACCGAACTGGTGCGTGAGCCCGATCGCCTGGGCGAAGTCCAGATCGGGACAAGGTCCGCCGATTTCGAGCAGATACGCCTCGTTCGGTCGGGTCCAGATCGCCAGGGCCGAATCGCCCAGCGGGGTCCAGCCATCGATGCGATTGAGGTAACGGAAGCTGCCGACCGGCGCCATCGCGTGGGCACGGTAAAGCGCGAGCTTGTCGTTGTCCGACATCCGGTCGGTGGCGCAGGCGGACGCCGCGAGCGCGAGCGCTGCAAGCGCGATTTTCAAGGATTTCATCTGAGCCTCCCCGTGGGCGCATAGGGGTTTGAAGCCATGATGCGCTTGTCGATGCGTAGTGGAAGGCCCCGCCCGCTCGGTGTTCAGCGCAAATCCGGCTTGCCATCGGCCCGCCTGAACCGTATCATTCCGGTTCTTTCACGGCCGACGCACGGCTTGTGACCGGCCGGGTAGCTCAGTTGGTAGAGCAGGGGATTGAAAATCCCCGTGTCGGGGGTTCGATTCCCTCCCCGGCCACCATTAATTAGGATTCCGAGATGCGTCATAGCGTCTCGTGAGGCGCCAAAACCCCGCTAATCGCGGGGTTTTTTGTTTCCAGAACGGCCCTGCCCTTGCACTGCCACCGTAGGCATACCAGTCCACGCGTGGGGGGCGATTTTTCACAGGCCGACCAAGCTGGGACTGAAGTTCGCCGGCCCCAGAAGGTCCACGCCGCACTGCAGCGCCGCCAACCAGTCAAGAAACCGATCCGCTACCTCGCCGCGCATCGGCAAGCCGTGCTGGGGCACGATCATCGCCGGTTGCATGTCGCGCACCATCTGTACCCACAGCCGCACGACGCTGTTGGAAGCCATGTACCGACGGTGGAAGCCGGCCATGTTTGGCACGTGCGCGTCGAAGTCTTTGACGAAGACATAAGGTGTGTTGCTGGGAATCAGTGACGAACCGATGTCACCTGAAAACAGGATCCGGCTAATCGGATCGTAGAAACTGAAGTTGCCGACAGAATGCATGAAGTGCGCAGGCAGGGCGCGTATGTATGCGTCGCCCATCGGCACCCGTCCACCTTCATCTGGCAGCAGCAGGTAGCGGTCGCTTCCTGCATTGGCCATGTAGTGCGGCACCAAATGCGGGACGAAGCGGCCCCAAAGGCGAGAGCACACCACGGTGGCCTTGGAATAAAGCAGCCACTTGTCCACCGAACCGATGATGTCGGGATCCTGGTGCGAGCAAAGCAGCCAAGTCAGTTCGGTCGGCTGCATGTACGCGTTCAGCGCCAGAATGAGCGGGTTGTAGAGCAGCTGTCCTCCTGGATCGAGCAGGGCGCTGTGTCCGTCGTGCTGGATCAGAAACTGATTGGCCTGAATGCCATCCCCACCCCGCACCAGATCGCTGAAGGCCACGCAACGATGGCCTTGCTGTTCAAAGAGAATCGTCGCCATGCCGTCCGCCCTAACCGCACTTGCCGCAGCAACCGCAGTTGTCGGGCTTCTCCTCCGCATCCGCGGTCATTGCGAAGTCGATGACGAACGTGCCCGGTGCGCGCTCTATGTACCCAACCGCAAGGGTTCTGCCGAAGCGCTGTTGTAGCTGCGACAACAGCAGCAACGGATCGTGGTCATTGATCAGACGCATCGCCTTGCCCGGCTTCAGCGCATCGAGCGCGCCCAGGATGGCAGCGTCGCGGACGCACTGGCTGATACCGCGTGCATCGAAGTGGAGCGCGTGCTCATCATGGAAAGAGGCGATCATGGCGTCGGATGCGTATTGGGAAAGTCCCCCATCCTGCGATCCGGCTTTATGTCGGCGCTTGATCCTGATCAAACCGCTGACCCCGATTGGGGCAGACCAGGGAGCCACCCCGCTCAGGCGCGGCGGCGACGCGGCTCCTCGTTTTCGGCACTATGCGCGAGCCGGCCAAGGGCGGCAGGATCGCGGATGTCGATGCGGCGACCCACGCTTTCGATCACACCGTCGTCCTGCAGCTTGGTGAAACCGCGGCTGATGGTTTCCAACGCCAGGCCAAGATAGCGCGCGATGTCCTCGCGGCTCATCGGCAGCTTGAACTGCGTGGCCGACTGGCCGATGTTGCGGTAACGCTCCGACAAGCTATGCAAGAACAGCGCGATGCGGCTACTGGCTTGTTTGCGGAAGAGAATGCCCAGATGGGCCTGGCCGCGCTCTGCATCCAGACCGATGACGCGCAGCAACTGGTGGTGCAGGGTCGGCAGCTGCGCGGCGACGCTGGCCAACTGGTCGAACGGCACTTCGCAAACGTTGGCCGCCGTGAGCGCGACGGCCTCATAGCGATGCGTCCTCCCGCCCAGTGCATCGAGGCCGATCAACTCCCCTGCGAGATGGAAGCCGACGACCTGTTCCTCGCCATCCTCGCTGATGCTTACGATCTTGAACGCGCCGTCGCTGGCTACGCAGACCGCTGTGAGGGGAGCGCCCGGGCGATACAGGCGTTCGCCCCGCGCCACCGGGCGTCTACGTCGCACGATGGCGTCGAGCTGCTGTAACTCGTGCGAATCGATTCCCACCGGCAAGCACAACGGATGCAGCGAGCAATACGCGCAACTACGCCGCAAGGTCGCCAGATCGAGGACGGACGCGCTAGACATGGAGATATGGTGCCATGAACGGCGCGCGCCCATGTACCTGGGGCTGATCGCCGGTCCGGGCCCGAGCCCGGCCGGCGACGTTCGGCCGTCAGAACTTGAACACGTAGGCGGCGCCGTAGACCAGCGGGTCGATTTCCACCGTACCGAGCTTCGCGCCGTTCACGCTCGCTTCGGTGTCGATGTCGATCCAGCGCACATCCACCCGGATCGCGCCCTTCTCGCCGACCGCGAAGTCCAGGCCCGCATGCGCGGCGAGGCCCCAGGAATCATCGAGCTTGAGCTCGCTTCCTTGAAGCGCGCCTTTGGTGTCTTCGCTGAAAAAGGTCGTGTAGTTGAGGCCGGCACCGATAAACGGCGAAACAGTGCCGGTGCTGTTGAAGTGGTACTGCAGCGACACGGTCGGCGGCAGCTGTTTGGTGCTGCCTACCGTGGCACCACCGACGTCGATGTCGTGCTCGAACGGCAGCGCCGCCAAGACTTCGATACCCAGGTTATCGGCGACGAAGTATTCGCCGGTGATGGTCGGACGGACATTGCTGCCGACATCCAGGCCGTCGATGCCGCTATCGGACTTCGGATCGACCTGATGGACGCCTACACCCACGGTCCAAGTCCCGGCGGATTGGGCGAAGGCAGGCACGGCGGCCGTGGCTAAGATCAGACAGGTGGCACTACGGATGAGTCCTTTACGCACGTTGATCACTTGTTTGGGGAGGTGGCGCCACTATCCGCATCGGTCGGGACGGCGACTTGATCACGATCAAAATCGCGTTAAGAAGTCCGTCTACGATGACGCCATGATCGCCCCCGACCTCCACGCTGAAGCCCTCGGCACCTTCGACCAGTTGTTCGACGAAGCCGAGGCCGCCGGCGAACCCGACCGCACCGCCATGATCGTTGCCACGGCCACGCTAGACGCGCGGCCCTCGGCGCGGACTTTGCTTCTCAAGGCCCACGACGCACGGGGCTTCGTCTTCTACACCCACCTCGATGGCCGCAAGGGCCGCGAACTCCAGGCCAACCCGCATGCGGCACTGCTATTCCACTGGCCGCGCGTGCGCAACGGCGTGCAGGTACGCATTGAAGGCGTGGTGGACATCGTCAGCGACGTCGAAGCTGACGCTTACTTCGCCTCGCGCCCGCGTGGCAGCCAGCTGGGTGCCTGGGCGTCGAAACAGTCCGAGACGCTTGATTCGCGCGCGACATTCGAGCAGCACTTGGCAAGGGCCGAAAGCGATTTCGATGGCCGCGAGGTGCCGCGTCCACCGCGCTGGAGCGGCCTCCGGGTGAGGCCGGAAAGGATCGAGTTCTGGTTCGGCGCTGAGTTCCGGATGCACGAACGCTGGTTGTATGAGCTTCGCCCCGGCGGATGGGCTAAGCGGATGCTGTACCCGTGAATCCGGCCTAGCCGTTGCACACTTTCTCCGGGTAAGCGCGCATGACGAGCTCCACCGCACATTCAATTCTTGCCCCACCATCGGCGTGTGATGATGAGGGCATCGAGTCCAGGCAACCCACAGACAGCAGTACGAACTGATGCGCCAGGTTTTCCGGTCGCTCGCAGCCGCAGTGTCTTTCGAGAAGCCCTGCAAGGACGCCTTCTAGCGCGGCATAGCGTTGTTGCCACGCCTGCAGCTGCTGTGGAGCGAGGCGATGCTCTATTTCGGCAAGCCTTTTTGCCAACGAAATCGCCGCAGGGTGGGTGGACAGTCTTTGCAACTGCCACCCGATACCGACCAGCTGCTGACGAAGTGAAGAACCACGGGCAATGGGCGTAGCGCCAGGTACTTCATGCAGCCATCGGTCAATGACCGCATCTATCAGCGCGGATTTGCCGTCGAAGTAGTTGTACAGCGTGGCCTTCCGCACGCCGGCCGCCATGGCGACCTGATCCATGGTGGGCTGGTCGAAGCCATACTCTGCGAACAGACGGGTCGCTGCACGCAGGATGGTGGGTAGAAGCTTGCGCTTCCGGCCCAGTTGGCCCACCGACGGCAGACCTGTTGGTTCGTCCTGCTTCGTGTCAACCGTCGGCCCGGGTCTGCGATTCGCAGAGGCATTCGGAAATGGCTTTGAACCGGTGCACATCATGGCGTCGTTACGTCAAGCGGTAAGGGAAAGGAAAGCGGTCCAGCACCGCCGCAACGTCGGGCTTCGTGCGGTCATCCGTCAAGGTGACGCAAGTGCAGACGCCGTGCTTTCCTTCATCGGCTTCGATGTGGACTGAGCGCACCTGCACCCCGGCTTCATCCAACGCCTGCTGCAGCGCTTGCCCGACTTGGCGGCGCCTGAGTTCCGGCTTGAATATCTTGCCGACCGGTGTCAGAGGCATCTCATCGATCACCGTGATCGATTTTGGCATCGCGGCGCGCTCGGATATGCGCTCGCTGAGATACGCCAGTAGTTCCGCTTCTTCCGCCTGCTGATGCGGCTTGAGTTGCACATAGGCAACCGGAAGTTCGCCTGCATAGCTATCGGGTCGGCCGACTGCGGCGACAAGCTGTACGGAGGGATGCGCGTACAGCGGCTGTTCGATCACCGCCGGGTCGATGTTGTGGCCGCCGCGGATGATCAGTTCCTTCGTACGACCCGTGAGCCAGAAATAGCCCTCCGCATCCCGACGCGCCAGATCGCCGGTATGCAACCACCGCTCGCCATCGCCGAGATCGAGCCAGATACCTTGGTTCTGCTCCTCCAGGCGATACCCGGCAAACACGTTCGGCCCGCTGACGACGAGTACGCCTGGCTCGTCGTCGAGCGCATCGCGCTGATAGTTCCCGCTGGCATCGAGGATCACCGCCTTCATCGCCTGACCGGGAAGTCTCAATCCGATCGAGCCGCTTCGGCGCTCGCCAAGCGGCGGATTGAGGCTGCTGACACATGTGGCTTCGGTCAACCCATATCCCTCCAGGATCCTCACGCCCGTTTCCTGCTGGAAGCGGTTGAGCAGTTCCCGTGGCATAGGTGCTGCGCCGCAGATGCCGTATTCCAGAGATTCCACGCGGCATTCGCCGCGCGGCACCTGGAGAAGCGCGCTGTACACCGTTGGGACCGCACTGAAAAAATGGATGCGATGGCGCTCGACAATCGACCAGAATTTCTCGATTACGCCTTTGCCCCGATATCCTTGGGGCGTGCCCAACACCACGTGCGCTCCTCGGGAGAAAGGCAACAAGCCGGTCACCATGGCGCCGTTGACATGAAAGAGCGGCAATCCGCAGAAGATGTTCTTGCCTGGGCCGATGCCGTCACCGAGAACCTGCGCTGCGCTCCACGCGTTGGCCACTTCATTGCGGTGGCGACGCATAGCGATCTTGGGAGCGCCGGTGGTGCCGCCGGTGCAAAAGAACGACGAATAATCGTCGGGATGGATACGCCGTCCGCTCAGTAGTCTGTCCGCCGGCTGCCTGCGCAGCGCCCTGTCGAATTCGTGTATCCGGAAATTGCCGGCCGGTGCCTGCCTGACCGAACGCGCGACACTGCAAGCTTCGCGCCACTGCAGCATGCGGGCCGCCCAACGCCGAGTACCAACGACATGTTCGGCCAGGCTGACGAGCAGGACATGGCGAAGGCTGCCGACGCGCCCCAATGCCGGTCGCAACCGTTGCCACAGGTCTGTTCCCGGATAGGGCGCGAGCGTGACCAGGATGCTCGCATCCATCGCTTTCAACAGCTCCGCGATGGCCTCAGGCTCCAACATCGGATTGACCGCCGCGACGATGCCAGCGGCCTGCCCGCCCCAGATCACGAGATGCGTTTCGGGAAGGTTCGGCAGGACGAACGCAATTACGTGGTCCTTGTCCGCACCCAGGCTGTGGAAGAGGTTGGCCGTGCGGGTGATCTGGGCGAAGAGCTGGCGGTAGTTCCAGGTTTCCGGCTTGGTGTGGTCGATCGTACGCAGGAAGAACGAGAGCGCCGGCGCTTCCGGGTGCGCGGCCGCAGTGCGTCGGATCGCCTCGTAGGTGCTACCGGGCAGATTGGTCGGAGGGCCGTTCGCTTCGATTGCGGTGACCTCGGCCTGGGTGGCGATGCCGCGCATGTCAACGCTCCTTGACGATCCGGTTGCGCTGCACGCCCAGATCAATCGCGCCATCCGCGCTGCGGATGAACGCTTCGACAAGATCGCCCGGCTTCAGGTACTGCGGTCGCCGCGCCTGGATCTTGAAGAACAGCTCCCACTTCTTGCGTTCGGGCAACAACCCCACAAGTCGCTGCTTGGCCGGGGTGGGAACCGATAGCGCGCAGCCGGCGGGCGTGCCGGTGGCCAGCAGGTCGCCGGCGTGCAGATCGTGTACACCCGAAAGTTCGGTCAGGGTTTCCGCCGGACCGTAGACCAGATTGGCGGTGCTGTCGTTCTGGCGGATCTCGCCATTGACCACGAGTTTCAACTGCAGGCTGCGCAGCCGCGGAAAGTCGCTAGGTTCGAGGAGACACAGATACGGTCCGACCGGACCAAAGGTACGGAAGCTCTTCCCCTTGTAGAACTGCATCTGGGGAATCTGCACATCGCGGGCGGAGTAGTCGTTCACGATCACCAGGCCCGCCACGTACTCGTGAAGGTCGAGGTCGGTAATCGTCTTGGGACCGTGGATGCTGCGCTTCAGCACCACGCCCAGTTCGATCTCGTAGTCAAGAAAGCGGACCTGCCCCGGCATGACCACGTTCGAGTCGGCAGCTACGATGCAATCCGGCGACTTGGTAAAGATCATGTTGAACTTCTTTACGTCCGGGTCCATGCCGGACTCGATCATGTGCTGGCGGTAGTTGGCGCCCTGGCACAAGAATCGATGGTTGCGAGTGATCGGCGACAACAGCTGCAACTCGGTTTCCCGCAACACCGGGCCATCCAGCGACGCCAGGTGCGGGATCGTGTTGTAGATGATGAATTCGCTGGTCGTGGCAAAGTCCCCGGGGACGGGGGTGACCAGGCCATCGCGGACTACGCCCCATTGGGCTCGGCCGTTGTGTTTGAAATGAATGACGTTCAGTGCCATGGAGCTGTATCCGGAAATCGGTAGGGAGACGACGGAGTCATCCAAAGATCTTGGCGAGGGTGCGGAGCTTGGTAAGGCTCAGGTCGGGACTGCGACGCAGGTTGCGCACGATCGCAACGAGAGAAGAGAACGTGAGTTCGGGCCGAGTGAAACTGCCCGGCATTACCTGCCCCCACTGCGACATCGCTTCGCGGCTGACGGCGTGCAGGCCCGTCGGTTCATCGGCGGTGAACAGGTCTCCGTCGCAGTAGTGCTCATGCTTGGCGCCCCATGGGTCCTGCCAGTAGTCGAAGATCTGGCTGCCGAGAATGTGGCGGCCGATGCCCCAGGCGTGCTTCCATCCGCGTTCTCGCAGCACGCGCTGCCCCATGCCTACGGCGTCCGCATCGATCAGCTCGAAGGCGCTGTGGCTGTACTTCGGCGCGAACCCCTGCGCGAGCGCCAGGGTGTGGTGATCGGCAGGGGTGTCGCCGAGATCGAGTCGCATGAAGGCGACCGCCGGCGATCCGTCGGGAAGCACCTGCACGTCGCTTGGGATGAAACCGAAGTGTTGCGTGTACCACGCACAGGTGGCCTGGTAGTCGGCCAGTTCCATCACGACATGACCCAATCGCACGACTTCGGGCGGAGCGACCGGCGGCCGTTGGGTGCCGTTGATGCGTTCGACCGCATCGGTCGAGTTGAAACGCAGCATCGCGCGGTGTGGGAGCGCTTGCACCATCGCTTGCCCGTGTATGGCGTCGACACGGAAGCCAGAGGGATCGGTGAGACGCACGCGCAGCCCGCCGCCAGGCCAGTCCATGGGTTCGATCTCCCCGGCACCTTCCAGGCGCGACAACGCTTGCAGGTCTTCCTGCGTTTCGACCCTAAGGCCGAATCCGGCGAAGCCTGGCTTGTCCGCGCGCCGGACGACATAGCAGAACGGGGAAGCATCCGTCCCGCGCAGGAACAACATGTCGTCGTAGCGTTCGGCGCGTCGCAGTCCGAAGTCGGTCAGGAAGCGCTCGGCCTCGTCGAGATCCGGACGCTCGAAGATCAGGTATGCCAGTGCCGTTGCCCGCGTGGTCGGGCTTGGATGCCGGTTGGGTTGTTCGGTGGTCAGTCTCATGGCGATGAACTCATGCCTTGTATGCGAAGGTGTGGGTTACTGCTGCCGCACTGGCAGGCGCACCGAGCAGATCCAGGCTTTCGCGCACCAGCCGACTTGCATCGGCTACGGGGCCGTCATGGAGGATGGTGCGATCCGGCCGCAGCACTGCAGCCCAGCCCACGGGAGCGACGCCCGGCAGGAACACGCCATCGAGGTCTTCCCAGCAGCGCTCCTGCGCGACACGCAGACGCTGGCCGCGATGGGCGATCTGCACGACGGTGCCTCCCGCCGCGACGAATCGCTCCAGGACAACTTCGTCGAGCTGGGTCTGCGGGTCGTGTCCGAATCCCACGAGCGTGAGACCAAGCCCCATGATGTCGTCGCTCAGGCGTACGACGCCGTCGGCGTTGCGTACGCGACCCTGTGCGATCACAGCACCGCGGACTAGCTTCGGGCCCGCACGGCCCCTGACGAACAAACCCGTCGGAAACGCGTTCTTCGGCATGATCTCGAGTTCTTCGAACTTCCGGCGCAACGCAGGGATCAGCCAGATCAGGCGCATGAACCCGTGCGTCATCAGCGCCACCGCCGCGTTGCGCGGCATCACCAGCTTTCCCATCAGCTTGGCCATGTCGATCATGGCCTGCGCATGTGGGCGTCGCTCTTCGTCGTAGGTGTCGAGGATCTTCGCGGTGGCGCGTCCGTGGAGCACCCACGCCAACTTCCAGCACAGGTTCGCGGCATCGCGAAGGCCCGACACCATGCCCTGCCCTACGAAAGGCGGCGTTACATGCGCCGCATCGCCGATGAGGAACACGCGGCCCTTGCTGAAAGACTTTGCAGTGCGGGCGTGGAATCGGTAGACCGCCTTCCGCTCGATGGTCAACGGCTCCGCACAGCCCGACCGCGCGAGCAGTTCCTGAATACGGGCATCGGACTCCATTTCCGTCCGGCTTTCGCCGGGTTTCAGCATGAACTCCCAGCGTTCGCGTCCACCCGGTGCCGGCATATGCGGCCCGGGACGGCGGTAGTCGCAGATGAACTCGACGTGGTCGATGGGCTGAGCCGATCCGTGCGCATCCACGATCAGCCAGTCTTCACCGTAAGTCCTGCCTTCGAATTGTTGGCCGATCAGCTTGCGCACGAGCGAGCCGGCGCCGTCGGCGCCAATCAAATAGCGCGCGCGCACGGAAGCTTGACGTCCCTCGCCCAGGTCGAGAGTCGCCCGCAGGCCATCGGCACCTTCCTCGAATCCGGTCAGCGTCGCGCCTAGCCTGATCTGCACGCATTCGTGCCAAGCGAGATGTTTGCGCAGCGCGCGCTCCAGCTCGGGCTGGTAGAAGCTCATCACCTTGGCATGGCCGTCGGCGCTGCCCAGCGTATTGATGCGCGCGAATTCGCCCAGGAGGGGCGACCACATTCGGACATGTGGAATGGCGACGGTCTCGAAGGCGTCTTCAGCCAAGCCCGCGAGCTGCAATACGCGCATTCCCTCGTGGTCGATAATGATCGCGCGTGGCGCCGCATAGATCTCGGTCGCCTTGTCGATCGCCAGAGTGCGCACTCCGTAGCGGCCCAGCAGATTCGCGACCGTCGCACCGACGGGACCTAGTCCGACGACCAACACATCTACTTCCGCCGGCAAGTCGCCGTCCTGCGGTGGTGCAACGCCGCGCGTGACGCCGGTGAGTCTATTGGGGCCCAAATTCTCTACTCCGTTTGCAAGCGAGATCATTCACATGTACGTTTTAGTCATTACTGATAGTTTTGTCAATTATGACGCAACGCAACATTTCAGCCGATCTTTCAACGCGGAGAACACGCATGCAGCAGCACGGCTACACGCGCCTGACGGCGCTAGCGCTCGGTATCGCCGGCGCGCTGACGCTGGGCCAAGTCCAGGCCTCGGGCTTCCAGATCAAGGAAAACAGCGCCAAATCCATGGGCAGCGCATTCGCCGGCGCCGGCGTCCGCGACGACGACAGCTCGGTGGTCGTCAACAATCCGGCCACCATGGCGCGCTTCGAAGGCACGACCTTTCAGGCCGACGTGACGACGATCGATCCCGGCATCGAATTTCAGGGCGCGGGCACCGACGCCCTTGGCCGTCCGCTGACGGGTGGTAATGGAGGTGACGCCGGCAACATTGCCGCGATCCCCGCGCTGTCGGTGATCCACAAGCTCGACAACGGCCTGGCGTTCGGCGCCATGATCAGCGCGCCGTTCGGTCTGAAGACCGAATACGACAAGGGCTGGCGGGGGCGTTACTTCGCGCAGGAGTCCGAAGTCGAAATCGTCGACTTGACCCTGTCCGCAGCCCTCGACATCGTGTCGGACCGCTTCTCCGTCGGTGCTGGCCTGATCTATTCGCGCGCCGACGTGACTCTGTCGCAATCGGTCGATTTCGGGACCGCGCTGTTCTCCAATCCGGCCACCCGTCCACTGCCTTTCGCCAGTCCGCAGGCCGCCGACGGCTTCGCCAAAGTGAAGGGCGATGACACCGGCTTGGGCTTTATCGTGGGTGCGAATTTCTCTCCGACCGACAAGCTGGCGATCGGCCTGAGCTACCGTTCGGAAATCGACTACGAGATCTCCGGCTCCGTCGACTGGACGGTGCCGGACAACGTCGCCGGCGTGTTCGCGATGAGCCCAAGCACGCGTCCACTGTTCCAGGACGGCGCGATCACTGCCGATCTGACCACTCCGTCGATCACCAGCGTCGACATGCATTACGACGTCACTGACCGCTTCGCAGTGATGGCGACGTGGGCGGAAACCGGGTGGTCGTCGATGCGCGAGGTGCGCATTGAATTCGACAACCCGGACCCGGACACGGTGGAGCCCTTCGATTGGAGCGACACGGAGTTCATGTCGCTCGGCGCCGAGTTCAAGCTCAATGACAGCTTCACCCTGCGTGCCGGCGTGGCGTACGACGAAACACCCACCCCCATCGAAACGCGCAGTCCGCGCCTGCCAGACGCCGACCGCACCTGGTACTCGATCGGCGGAACCTGGAACGCCACTCAGGCGCTGGAAGTGAACTTCGGCTACACCTATCTCAAGCCGGATGCGCCACACGTGGACATTACCGCCCGTGGGTCGCACCTGATCGGTCCATTCGAAGGCCATGCCGATCTGTTCGCCGTTTCGATGCAGTACAAGTTGTGATCGAAACCCGTCATCGCAGTCACAAAAAGGCCCCGCTTCGGTGGGGTTCTTTTTTGCGGAGCGCCTGCCCCTTGTGATCTGCATGCGAGTTTCTTCTGAAGCCAAAGAAAGGCGGCCGCGACACAGCGAGCAGAAAGCCGGGTGGTGGGAGAGAGGACACCGCCGGGCAGGCTCTGTCTTGCCTGTGAATCTGCCCGCCTGTCGCGGACCGCCCATGCAGCTTCCTCGCAGGTGTCCCACGGATGACCTACGGATTCGCGAATTGGATTGGCCGCCCGCCTCATTTTCCCGCCAACTGAATCATAACTGATTGATTTGTCATTTATGACGCAATGCAATACACTCGGGGCTCCTGGACCACAGGTATCGTGATGCCCTCCCCCTCTTCCAGTGCCAAGAAACGCCCCGCTAAGAAGCGCCCCTCCTCGAAGGCCAAATCGATCGTCCCCGCGGCCAAGTCGACCATCCCCGTGGCCGAGCGCGAGCCGCGCGGTGCGCGGCGCAAACGCGAAACCAGACAGCGCTTGCTCGAAGCAGCGCTGCGCCTGATGGCGAAGAAGGGCATGGAAGGGGTGGTGATCAACGAGATCACCGAGGCGGCGGACGTGGGCTTCGGTTCCTTCTACAACCATTTCGAATCGAAGGAAGCGATCTACAGCGCGGTGGTAGATTGGGTGTTCGAGGATTTCGCCGATGCCCTGGATCGCCTGGTCAGCACCATTGCGGATCCGGCAGAGGTGGTCTCGGTGTCCGTGCGCCACACGCTGTTGCGGGCGCAGCGCGAACCGGTGTGGGGCCAGTTCCTGATCCGCGAAGGCTTTTCCGCGCGCGTGCTGGAACGTGGGCTCGGGCAACGATTGCTACGCGACATCAAAAAGGGAATCGCGTCCGGGCGCTTCAAGCGTGAAGATGCCCTGATGAGCTTCCTCTCCGTCGGCGGCACCGTGCTGGCGTCGATATCGGTCTGGCTTCAGTTCCATGAGGCCCACGGCGCACGCGCCGCCGCGATCCATCAGTTGGGCTTCAATGTGGACGACCTGTCGCAGCGAGTCGCCAAGACGCTGCTGTTGACGTTGGGCCTGACCCGCCTGGAAGCGGAGAAAATCGCCTACCGCCCGCTGCCCGGCGACGGCATGCTTCCGGACACGTCGACCGGATCCGCGGCAGCAGCTGCCGGATAACTCGCGGCGATCACGCTGCGTGACGAGAACAAAATGTCTGCAGTTCATCAAGGCGCAACGCCCGTACCGCAGCTGGCCAAGCTCACGCGGCCACGGCTTCATCGGGTGCTGCCGCGCGAACGTTTGTTCGCGCGTCTCGACGCCTGCAGAACGTCTCCGCTCATTTGGGTCACCGGCCCTCCCGGAGCCGGCAAGACCGCGCTCGCCGCAAGTTGGCTGGACTCGCGGCGCATCGGCGGAATCTGGTATCAGCTGGACTCCGGCGACAGCGACCTGGCGGCGTTTTTCCATTACCTGGACCGGGCCGCACCACGGGGAACGCGCAAGCACGCGCCTTTGCCGAAGTACACAACAGCGCATCAAATGGATCCGGCCGGTTTTGCTCGGCTGTATTTCCGTGCACTGTTCGAACGACTCAAGACACCAGCGGTGCTGGTCTTCGACAACTACCACGAGTTGCCCCCCGCAGCGCCGCTGCATGGGCTGCTGGAGACGATCGCGCGCGAAGTACCTGACGGGATCACCTTGCTGGTAACCAGCCGGAGCGATCCGCCGCCACAGTGTGCCGGGCTCCGCGCGAGCGACCGTCTTGCCCTGCTCGACTGGGACGCGCTGCGCCTGACCTTTGAAGAAACCTGCGGCATCGCCTCGTTGCGACGCGAGCTCGACGAAGACAGCCTGCGGGCGCTGCACGCGCAGGCGGACGGCTGGCCGGTCGGCTTGGTTCTCACCTTGGAGCACACCGGTCGGCAAGCGGCCGGCGCGCATCTTCCGCGTCCGGACAACCGCGAGATTCTCTTCGGCTACTTCGCTGGCCAGATCTTCGACGACTTGCCGGAAAATACGCGCAGCCAGCTCGCGCAGCTGGCGCTGCTGCCTCGGGCGACAGCGGAACAGGCCGCGGCGCTGACTGGCGATGCCGATGCGGGCGTCTTGCTCGAGGAGCTCTATCGCAGGCGACTGTTCGTCGAACGGCATGCAGACGCTTACCAGTTCCACGACCTATTCCGCTCCTTCCTATTAAGGCAGCTTGAGGCTAGAGCGGACGTCGAGTGTATTGCGGCGGTGCGGCGACGCGCTGTCGCGATGCTGGCCGACGCCGGGGAGCCGGAAGCTGCCTTCGATTGCGCCGCCCGCGGTGGCGACTGGGCCGATGCGACGTCGCTGATGCTGCGCTTCGCGCCCACGCTTTTCGAACAAGGACGCATTGCGACCCTGCGCACCTGGATCGGCGCGATACCGACCGCGCTGGTACAGGCTTCGGCGCAACTGTTGTTCTGGCAGGGAATCTCGCTGATATCGCACCCCCTGAAAGCCCGGCCGGTATTCGAGGCGGCCTACGAACGCTTTGGCGACGACACGATCGGCCGAATTCTTTGCTGTGGGGCGATCCTGTCGACCTATTACCTTGAATTCGGTCAGGGCGCGTTCGATCTCTGGCTGGACAGGCTCTTGTCGCTGCTGGCGTCCAATCCGGATTTTCCGGCGCCGGGGGCAGACCTGCGGGTACACGCCGGGCTACTGTTTGCATTGGGTTATCAGCGGCCGCGCGCCGATCTGATCGAAGCTTGCCTCGACCGCCTGCAGCGGTTGCTGCTCTTGCCCGATATCCCGCTGCACGCGCGTGTCGACGTGACGACGATGATGCTTGCGCATCACCAGGTGACAGGCGACTTCGACGAGGGCGAACGGATCGTCGCGATGGTCTCGCCCTGGATCGCCGATACGTCATTGACGCCGAACCATCGCGCAATGTGGATGCTGCAGCTGGGCCACTTCCGTTCCAAGCAAGGTCGTGACGCGGAGGCGGAGCAGCTCTTCGATGAGGCAGTGCGGATCGCCGACGCCAACGCCCTGGTGCTGCCGCCGCTGCGGATCTATTCCCATCTTGGGCGCACGGTGATCGCGTTGTGCGCAGGCAATCCCGAAGCGGCGGACGCGGCGCGGACGCAGGCCGCCGCACACTGGACGTTCGCACGCCCATTGGACCTTGCGCTCGATGCGTGCTTCCGCACCTGGATCGCGGTCCATCGTGGCGAGCATGGCCAAGCTCTTGTCTTCGCTCGCGAGCTGCGCGAGCGCATGGATCAGGTGGGACCGGTCTGGTTGCGCTGCATGGCACGCCTGCAGCTGGCCATCGCAGAACTGGAGTGCAACAAGGACGCAGACGTCGCAGTCCTGTTCGAACAGGCGCGACAGCTGCTGACCGGTACTTGCCTGACGCGCCTGGGCAGTGCGGTGGACGCGGTCGAGGCCTGGATGCACTTGCAGCGCGGCGACGCCTCGGCGGCGCGACCGCTGATCCAGAATTGCGTGGCCAGCCAAGGCGCCCTGCACGGGCAGTTCCTGCTGCGCCTGCATCCGCGGTTGCTGGCTGACGTGTATTCGGCGGCGCTCACATTCGGAATCGCGGAGGGCGAAGTACGCCGCGCCATTCGCGAATACGGTCTTCGAGCCCCCGCCGTGGATATCCCCGGCTGGCCATGGCCGCTCGAAGTTCGCATGCTGGGCCGTTTCGAGGTACTGCGTGACGGCCAGCCGCTCGTGTTTTCCCGCAAGGCCCCGAAGAAGACGCTCGCCTTGCTGAAGGCGATGGTCGCACTGGGCGGACGTGCCGTTTCCGAGCATCGCCTGCTCGATGCACTGTGGTCAGGCGAGGAGGGTGATGCCGCTGAGCGCGCGCTCGATTCGACGCTTCTGCGCCTGCGAGGGTTGTTAGGCGATCCGGCCGCGATCGAGCAGCAGGGCGGCAAGCTGAGCTTCAATCAGGAGCGCGTGTGGGTCGACGTGTTCGCTTTCGAACAGGCGATCGTTGCGGCAGACGACCAGCGGAATACCCCGTTGGAAGAGGCGCATCTCTCACGCGCCATCGAGCTGTATCAAGGAAGTTTTCTCACTGAGGACGGCGGCGAAGCCTGGCCGGTGGCGACACGCGAGCGCCTGCGGGGCCGATTCATACACGCCTTGAGTCGTCATGCCGAACGGCTGGAAGCCCACGACGACTTCGAGGGCGCCGTCAGCGTCTATCTGCGCGGTCTGGATGCCGACGCGATGATGGAAGCCTTCTATCAGGGCCTGATGCGCTGCTACCAGCAGTTGGGTCGGCGCAGCGAAGGGATCAGCGCGTATCAGCGGCTAAGGCAGGTCCTGTCGGTCACCTTGGGGCTTACCCCGTCTCCTGCCAGCGAAAAGCTCTTTCAGGCCCTGCGCACGCAGTCGCCGCCCTAGCCTTCAGCCGTCCTGAAATGCAGGGCCGCCGCCCTCGTCCCTGATCGTCAAGCGATTCACGACCTCCCGCCCGGCGCCCGCGGGACCGTCGACCAGTCGGATTTTCATAAAAGAAGGAAATCCGTAGGAACCCTCCGCTGATGCTCTCCACAGTTTCCAGGAGAGCCCAATGGCGTCCATTCGCAGCTACGTCGTCCGGATATACCGCAGCAGTCGTGCCGGCATTACCGGTGTCGTCGAAGACGTTCAAACCGGCCGCACGCAACCCTTCAGCTCGGTCACCGAACTTTGGCAGGCGCTACGCAAGCGACCGCGGCCAGCACAGCCGCCTATTGGCGAAGCCCAGCCCTCGCCGTCCGCGAACCCCTCCGACGTCTCCCCCGACTGACCGTCACCGCTACAGGTACCCTCCCATGTTCCGATCTCTCGCTACCACTACCACCTTGGTTCTGGCGCTGTCGGCCTGCGGTCACTCCGCCGATGCGGTGGAAGACGTCCGCCCGGTCCGCACGCAACAGATCAGCCGCGCCGGCGTCAACAACACCTCGACCTATTCGGGCGAGATCCGCGCCCGACACGAGGCCTCGCTCGGCTTCCTGGTCGGCGGCCGCATTCAGCGCCGCATGGTGGAGGTTGGCGACCACGTCGCCGTGGGCCAGCCGCTGTTCCAGATCGATCCGACCGATACCGCGCTCAACGCCAATGCCTCGCGCACGCAAGTCGAGTCGACCCGAGTCCAGTACATCAAGGCCCAGAACGATTACCAACGCTACGCCGAGTTGGGCCGCTCGCAGTTCGTCTCCAAGTCGCAAGTGGAGCAGATGCGCTTGGCCATGGAGACGGCGCGCGAGTCGCTGCGTGCCGCACAAGCGACCTACGGCGTAACCGCCAACCAGTCCTCGTACACCACGCTCCGCGCGAGCACATCGGGCGTGGTCACGTCGATCACCGCGGAGGCGGGCAACGTCGTCGCCGCGGGTCAGGTCGTGGTCAAGATCGCCGAGCGCGGCGAACGCGAAGTCGTCATCAGCATTCCCGAAGCGCGCGTGGACGAGCTGCGCAATGCGCGCGGCCTGTCCGTGGAGCTATGGGCGATGCCCGGGCGCAGCTACACCGGCCGCCTGCGCGAATTGGCGCCGGACACCGATGCAGTCACCCGCACCTATTCGGCGCGCATCAGCATCGTCAACGCCGACGACAAAATCGGCTTGGGCATGACGGGCAAGCTGCTGGTCTTCCTCAGCGGTGACGAGCGCTTGCGGCGCCTGCCGCTCACCTCGCTCTACGACCTCGACGGCCAGCCCAAGGTGTGGGTGGTGGACGCGAAGACCTCGCGCGTACAGCTGCGCAACGTCGTGGTCGCCCAGGCGCAACGCGACACCGTGCTCATCAGCCGCGGCCTGCGCGACGGCGAACTCATCGTCACCGCGGGCACCAACCTGCTGCACGCCGGGCAGAAGGTCCGTCCGGTCGATGCCAGCGAACTGCCAGGAGCCCGCTCATGAAGTCTTCCTTCAACGTGTCGGCGTGGGCTCTGAAGCACCAGCAGTTCGTGCTGTTCCTGATGCTGCTGCTCAGCATCGCCGGCGCCTACGCCTACCTCCATCTGGGCCAGGCGGAGGATCCCAAGTTCACCGTGAAGTCCATGGTCGTGCAGTCGGCTTGGCCGGGCGCCAGCGCCGACGACGTGGCGCAGCAGGTGACCGATCGCATCGAGCGCAAGCTGCAGGAAGTGCCGGAGATCGACTACATCACCAGCTTCTCCAAGCCGGGTGTCTCACAGATCACCATTACCTTGCTCGAGTCCACGCCTTCGAAGGACGTGCCTGACGTCTGGTACCAGATCCGTAAGAAGATCGGCGACATCCGGCCCACGCTGCCGCAGGGCGTGCAGGGGCCGGCATTCAACGATGAGTTCGGCGACACCTTCGGCAACCTCTACGCGTTCACCAGCGACGGCTTCAACTACGCCGAGCTGCGCCGCTTCGTCGACCAGGCCCGCGACGAGTTCCTCCGCGTCCAGGACGTGAGCAAGGTGCAGTACGTCGGCGTGCAGGACGAAAAGGTGTTCGTGGAAACCTCGTCCGCGCGCCTTGCGTCGCTGGGCATCGATCCGCGGCTGATCGAGGAAACGCTGCGCGCTACCAATGCCGTGGTACCTGCCGGTACCGTCGAAGGGGACCAGCAACGCGTGGCGCTGCGCGTCACCGGCGAGTTCGACTCGGTGGAGTCCATCGCCAACATCGGTATCCAGGCGGGCGACCGCCGGTTCCGTCTGGGCGACATCGCACGCGTCTACCGCGGCTACGTCGACCCGGTCGCCAGCAAGATGCACTTCAATGGCAAGGAAACCATTGGTATCGCCATCGCCATGCGCGACGGCGGCGACGTGATCCGCATGGGTAAGGAACTGGACGCGGCGGTGGCGCGCGTGCAAGCGGCAATGCCGGTGGGCGTGGAGATCCATGCGGTCTCCAATCAGCCGGAGGTGGTGCAGGAGTCGATCCACGAATTCACCAAGAGCCTGGCCGAGGCGATCGCTATCGTGCTGGCGGTGAGCTTCCTCTCGCTTGGCTGGCGCACCGGCATCGTGGTGGCGCTGTCGATCCCCTTGGTGCTGGCGATTACCTTCCTGGTGATGTTCGCGCTGGGCATCGATCTGCAGCGCATCTCGCTGGGCGCGCTGATCATCGCACTGGGCCTGCTCGTTGACGATGCGATCATCGCCGTGGAAATGATGGTCCTCAAGCTGGAGCAGGGCTGGGATCGGACGCGCGCGGCGACGTTCGCCTACACCGCGACGGCCTTCCCCATGCTTACCGGCACGCTGATCACGGCCGCGGGCTTCCTGCCGGTCGGGCTCGCCAAGTCCAGTGCGGGCGAGTACACCATCTCGATCTTCCAGGTCGTGGGCATTGCGCTCCTCCTGTCGTGGCTGGTCGCGGTCCTGTTCACACCCTACCTGGGCTACAAGCTGCTGCCGGAATCCAAGAAGCACGACTCCGGCCACGACGCGCATGCGGTCGACACGACCAAGGGCTTCTACGGGCGCTTCCGCGTGCTGCTCGAATGGTGCATGCACCACCGCGGCCTGGTGCTCGGCGTGACGCTGGCCGTATTCATCGGTGCCCTCGGCCTGTTCCGCACCGTGCCCCAGCAGTTCTTCCCCGCGTCGAGCCGCCCCGAACTGATGGTCGACCTGTGGCTGCCCGAAGCGGCCAGCATCACCGCCACCGAGCAGGCCGTGTCGAAGCTGGAAGCCAAGTTGAAGAAGGATCCGGACGTGAAGTCGGTCACCAGCTACATCGGCGTCGGCAGCCCTCGGTTCTATCTGCCGCTCGATGTGCAGCTGCCCAACACCAACTTTGGCCAGCTGATGGTCATGACCAAAGACACCGAATCGCGCGAGCGCGTGCTCGAACGCCTGCACAAGGGCTTCGAGAGCGGCTTTCCCAACGTGCGAGGACGCGTATCGCGGCTTGAGAACGGTCCGCCCGTCGGCTATCCGGTGCAGTTGCGCGTCTCCGGTCCTGACCAGAAGAAGTTGATGGGCATCGTGGCCCAGGTGCAGGACGTACTGCGCAAGGATCCAGCGATCCGTGCCGTCAACACCAATGCCGGCGAGCGCCTGCAGGCCATGCGCGTGATCGTCGACCAGGACAAGGCACGCGTGTTGGGCCTCACTTCCAAGCAAATCTCCGACGCCACGCAGAACTCACTGTCCGGCCTGGCGATCACCCAGTACCGCGAGGGCGACCAGTTGATCGACGTCGTTGCGCGCGTGGACCGTGCCGAACGAACGGATCTGGAGAACCTCAAGGACGCCAAGATCTATGTGCGCGACGGCCGCTTCGTGCCCTTGTCGCAGGTCGCCCGCATCGAGGTCGGTAGCGAGAGCAGCATCGTGTGGCGTCGCGACCGGATTCCCACGGTGACGGTACGTGCCGACGTCAGTGGCGCCGAGGGGCCCGACGTGACCGCGCGCGTGTGGCCGAACATTGAGAAGATCATCGCAACCCTGCCGCTGGGCTATCGCATCGAGGTCGGCGGCGCGACGGAGTCCAGCATGAGAGCCCAGCGCTCGATCGGCGCCGTTGCACCGCTCGCGGTCGCGGCCATCCTGATCCTGCTGATGATCCAGTTGCAGGACATGAAGAAGATGGCGCTGGTGCTGCTGACTGCGCCGCTGGGGATGATCGGCGTGTCGCTGGTCCTGGCGATCTTCCGCGTGCCGTTCGGATTCGTGGCGTTGCTGGGCACGATCGCACTGGCGGGCATGATCATGCGCAACTCGATCATCCTGATCGATCAGATCGATCAGGACCTTGCGCACGGCCTGGCGCCCTGGGAAGCAATCGTCGGCTCCACGCTGCGCCGCTTCCGTCCGATCGTGCTGACGGCACTTGCCGCGATCCTGGCGATGATCCCGCTCACACGTTCGACGTTCTGGGGCCCGATGGCGTGGGCAATCATGGGTGGGCTCTCAGTGGCCACGCTGATGACGCTGGTCGTCCTGCCCACGCTGTACGCGCAGTGGTACCGCGTGCGCCCCGACACTCCCGCTTGCCCGCGCTCTTCCGCGGAAGACGACGATGTTCCCCCTGCGATGCTGCCGGAGTCTGCGTGACGCGGACGACGCATCGCCACCCCCTGCTGCGCCGGTTCCGGCAATCGGCGCAGCCCTTCCTTCCCCCAGCCTCGATCCTTCCGTAGCGCCCGGCTTTCCGCGCCCCGCACAACCACTACCCACGTCAAGACACTGGAGTTCCCCATGCGTTTCACTGCCCGCGCCGCGACGCTCGTCGCTGCCCTGATGCTTTCCTCGCCGCTGTTTGCCGCCGGACTGTCCAATCCAACCCTCGAGGAACGGCAGGTCCTCGCCAAGGCCGAAGAAGCGCAGGTGCAGGAGAGTCCGCAAAAGCGCGCTTTCATCGACCAGCAGCTGGCCCTCTCGCCGCAAGACGCGGCGAAGTTCTGGCCCATATACGAACAGCACCAGGCCGCTCTCAACGACCTCAACCGTCGTAGCGTCGAAAACATTCTTACCTACGCGCGCGCTTGGAACGCCGGCAGCGTGGACGACGAGACCGCCAACCGTGTAGCGCGCGAAGCGATCGCGATCGAAGAAGACGAGGCCGCGCTGCTGAAGCGGACCTATGTGCACGCCAGCAAGGCGGTGTCTCCCGCGCAGGCGGCGCGTTACGTGCAGATCGAAGCCAAGGCGCGGTCGGTACTCCGCGCTCAGGCAATGATGAGCGTCCCGCTCATCAAGTAACCAACCCGTGCGAGCAGGGCATGGACATCTCGTCATGCCTTGGCTCGCAACGCAACTGCCCTAAGCCGCTCCTCGCCGTAGACAACCCACCATGCGCATCTCTTACCTTCCCCAATGGCTGCTAGCAGCCGCCATCCTCCCGGCCTGCGTATCGCAAAGCGCGCAGGCCCAGGAAGCAGACGCCTGCGGCAATGGCAACGTGCCCAGGCCTCCGGTCGTCAATCTGCGCGTCGACAACGACATCTTCGGCGGACAGGACCAGGGCTACAGCAACGGCCTGCAGCTGACACTGGTCTCGCCCAACCTTCGCGACTACGCCACCGATCCCTGCATTCCCCGCCTGGCGCAGTGGATCAATAGCCATCTCTCCGCACTGCAACCCAAGGGGTTCGAACAGCGGAACATGATCGGCACCTTCGCCCAAGGCATCTTCACCCCGACCGACAACGAACGCCGCGATCTGATCGGAGACGACCGCCCGTATGCGGCCGTGCTTCTGTTCGGCGTCGGCTACAACGCGCGCAACGAGGATCGCTTGCATACCACGCAGCTGCAGGTTGGCATCCTGGGGCCGGCGGCAATGGGCGAGCAGGTACAGAATGGCGTGCATGGAATGCTTGGCATCGACAAGTTCCGCGGCTGGGACAACCAGCTGAAGAACGAGCCCGTGTTCCGCATCGTCCACGAACGCATGCGGCGATTCGCACCCGAAGCGCATGACAGCGGCTGGGGCTGGGACGCCATCTCTCACTACGGCGGCAGCTTCGGCAACCTCACCACGTACGCTAATGCTGGTGGCGAAATTCGCTTCGGCCGTAACCTGCCCGACGACTTCGGCAGCACGCCCCTGCGTCCGGCCGGCGAGAACACCGCGCCGATCCGCGAGTCACGGAACAGCTATCCGCAGGGCGCGCACCTGTTCGTGCACTTCGACGCGCGCCTGGTCGCCCGTGACATCTCCTTGGACGGCAACACCTTCCGCGACAGCCACAGCGTCGACAAGCGCGAAGCGGTCGCGAACTTCGGCTACGGCTTCGCGTGGATGCTGAATCGATGGAAATTCGCGGTGGCCCGCTACCACAGCACGCGCGAGTTCGAAGGTCAGAAGGAGTCGCCGGTCTTCGGCAGCTTCACCATCAGCAAGGCCCTCTAAGGGTCGTACTGCTGAACCCCATACAGAGGCAGGCAACCATGACGCGAGTGCGCTCCACCCAGGCAGGATGGTTCCTCCTCCTGCTACTGATGGCCGTCTCAAGCGGCTGCGCCTTCATGCCTGCCGTGGGCGTCAAGACCGTAACGCCTAGCCAGTACATCATTGCCAAGCGCGGTGACATCCTCACGACCCGCCGACTCAGCGAAGCCACGGTCGAAACCGTCCGTGTCGCGGGCCTAAACGACGGGCCCTGCGCCGAGCCGTCCCCTGCCTGTATCCAAGCGCTGGGCAAGGTGAACGGCCTCTCGAACGAGCGCCGGCTGCTTGCTCTCTCCGAGCTGTGGCTGCAGCGGGCGATGTCCTTGCAGAACCACGCGCGGGCAGAACCAGACGACGTTCGGCTTGAAGCCTGGCTGGAAGTCGCGCGGCACGCGTACGCCTATCTGTTCTTCAGCGAGCGCACACCGGGAGAGCGCGCTTTCGAAGACCGCCAGACCCAGGCCCGCGACTACTACAACCTCGCCGTGCAGGAAGCCACTGTCGCCATCTTCGGCAAACAGGTTCGTGGGAAGGCGGATTTCGACCGCCTCGGCGTGATGCATCTTTCCCGCTGGACGGTCCGCGCCGACCTGTCGGGTCTGCGCCGGTCGGACACGCCCGAGGTACCGCAGGAACTGGTACCAGCAGACTCACTATCTTTTGCCGGCGTGCGCAGCGTGTACCGGCGCGACGGCTTTGGCGCCGAATTGGTGACCATGCTCGATGATCCCGCAAAAGAAGTAATGCGCGAGGAGCGCAGCAAGCCGGGCCTGCGCCCGCGGCGACCCGCCCCCGTGTGGAGCCAGATGCCGTCGCCGACCGTCACTGTACTGATCCGCTTTTCCGGCGAGACCTTGGCGGAGGTGATGAACACATCCGAGCTTGTCGTCGCTGCCTACGATCCCTTCCAGGTTGCGCGGGCGGACGTGCATGAGCAGGATGTCCCGCTGGCGGCGAACTTCACCGCAGGCTACGGCCTGTGGCTGGCGCATTCCGACTTCTCGCGGCAATCGATCCGCTCGTTGCTAGGCAGCCGACTCGGCATCGACCGTCCGCACCTCTACCTCATGCAGCCCTACGATCCGAACAAGCGGATCCTGTTGATGGTGCACGGGCTGGCGAGCAGCCCCGAGGCATGGGTGAACGTCGCCAACGAACTCATGGGCGACGAAGAGTTGCGGCAGCAGTTTCAGATTTGGCAGTTCTACTACCCCACCAACATGCCGATCGCGCTGAACCATGAAGCGATCCGGCAAACGCTGGATGACGCCATGCGGCACTTCGATCCGAGCGGTGGGAATCGAGCCTCGCGGGGAATGGTGATTGTGGGGCACAGCATGGGCGGCATCATCGCCCGCCTCATGGTGTCCTCGTCGGGAGACGCCCTGTGGGACCACCTGGTCGCCGAGAAGATTCACGACAAAACGCGCCTGGAACGTATCCGCCAGAAGGTGGCACCCATGCTTCGGTTCGATCCATTGCCGCAGGTGGAGCGAGTAGTGTTCATTGCTACCCCCCACCGTGGCACCGACCTGGCAGGCAGCCACCTGGGGCGATGGATCGGCCGCATGGTGCGTGTGCCGCTGGCAACACTGCAAAGGTTCGCCGACGTCCTGCCGGATCTAACTTCCAGCACCGATGGCGTCCGCCGGCCCACGTCGATCCCGACGAGCATCGAGAATCTCGACAAGTCGGATCCGTTCGTACAGGCCGCGGCCGATCTTCCGATTTCGACGCGCGTGCATTACCACTCAATCATCGCCCAGCGTCGGCCGGGGGTGCCGTTGGAAGCATCCGACGACGGCCTGGTGCCTTACTGGAGCTCCCACCTCGAGGGCGCAGTTTCGGAGGAGGTCGTCCATGCGGGCCATAGCGTCCAGGAAACCCCGCAAGCGGTGATGGAACTGAAGCGCATCCTGCATCTGGACATTCGCGAGAACGCCATCGATGGCGCAGCGGCGGCCCTGTAGATGTCTGCGGATCTGATCATGTTCATTCAATCGTTGCAGCACTACTGGAGCGGCAGTTTTCTCGCCGCCAATGGCTTTATCGGCTTGAATCTGCTTGGCGCGCTGCTGCTGGGCATGCTTGTGGGCTACGAGCGTTCCTATCAGGGCCGAGCGGCAGGCATGCGCACCTATGGTTTGGTTTGCATGGCGTCGACTGCCCTAACCGTTTTCGTAGGCTTTGCGTCGCAGTGGTACGGAGGCCACGGGACTCAAGCCATCGTCGATCCGACGCGAGTCGTCCAAGGCATCGTCACCGGCATCGGCTTTCTCGGCGCCGGTGTGATCGTGAGAGATGGCCTGAGCATCCGTGGCCTGACCACGGCAGCTTCGATCTGGGCTGTGTCCGCTGTAGGCGTGCTGCTCGGAGTCGGTCTCTACGCCGCCGCACTGTTCTTTGCGCTGCTGTGCGCACTTTCAATGTCGCTGCTACATCGCCTTGAAATGCGACTGCCAGGACGTGCCACTCTCGACGTTACGGTGAGCTTCCGCCCGGGCTTCAAGCCCGACTTCCAGGAGGTGGAACAAATTGCCACAGCACGTGGCTACCGCGTCCTGCGCGACAGCGTGACGATCACGTTCGCCGACAACCAGCCCGTATGGCGGTTCTGCGCCGTCGCGTTGGAACGTTCCCGCGCTCTATCTCCGGCAATGCTTGCCGATGAGCTCTCGGTGTCCGATGGCATAGCCAAATTCAGCATCACACCGGTTCGAAACTGAACCCGGCCGCCGGGGTCCGCTAGTTACACGCGCCGCCGCCTGAGAGCAAAATGCGTTCAACACATCCGCAAGAGACAACGGTCATGGCTGGCGCGGCGGCGGGCTCCGGGTCCCTGCGCGTCCGGTTCGACGAGTTCGAGCTGGATGAAGCTAACGCGCAGCTGTTGCAGGCCGGCAGTCCAATAGCGCTGGCTCCGACGCCATTCGAGCTACTGTGCGCACTCGCACGGCAGCCCGGCACCCTCCTGACCAAGCACGCCCTGCTCGACGCAGTCTGGGGGCATCGCTTCGTCAGCGATTCGGTCCTAAAAGGCGCGATCAGCGACATCCGGATCGCGCTAGGCGACGATCCTCGTCAGCCGCGCTTCATCGAGACAGTGCCGCGGCGCGGCTACCGCTTCGTGGCGCAGAAGCTCGACGCCCAGCCTGCGCCTTCTCCTGGCGGACGAGTCGAGGACGGTCAGCGTGTACTCGTTCATTCATTCCGGGACGCGGCACAGTCAGGCGAGTTCGTCGGCCGCGCGGCCGAGCTGACGGTGCTGCAGCGAGCCTGGCAGCAGGCGAGCCAAGGTCGTCGGATGGTGGCTTGGGTGGCTGGCGAGCCCGGCATCGGCAAGACCGTCCTGATCGAGCATTTCGTCGCCGGCCTTGGTGACATCGCCTACGCACACGGAAATTGCGTGCAGAGCTTCAGCGCGGGTGAGCCGTACCACGCCGTACTCGAGGCACTGGCAGAACTTGGCCGGCACGACGACACGGTCGCACCATTGTTGCGCGCCGTCGCGCCGACCTGGCTGCTGCAGCTGCCCTGGCTCACCACGGCGGAAGTCCGCGACGCGTTGCTGCGTGAGCTGGTTGGTGTCCATCCCGAGCGCATGTTGCGCGAGATGGGCGAGTTCCTCGACCGCTACACGGAGCATCGCCCGCTGCTTCTCGTCACCGAGGATCTGCACTGGGCCGATCGCGCGACAACGCAACTCATCGACTACATCGCGCGTCGCCGCGGTCCTGCCCGGCTCATGTGGCTATCGAGCTTCCGACTGACCGAGGTGATCGCGCTCGACCACCCGCTCGGCGCGCTGCGCAACGAGCTCCGTTTGAACGGACTGTGCGAGGAGATCGTGCTCGATTCGTTCACCGAGCGCGAGATCGCGGCCTACCTAGCCGGGCGCGCTCCGGAAATGGCGCAAGACGAAGACTTCGTGCGTGCGCTGCACGACCGCACCGAGGGCGTACCGTTGTTCGTCGCGTCGGTGGCTGGCGACGTAAGGTCGCGCATCCTCACCGGCTGCACCGCGACGGAGGCGCTCACCAACATTCCGGTGTCGCAAGGGCTGTCGACACTGATCGATCACTATTTTGGGCGCCTCGATGCAAGCCGCCGCGCGCTTCTGTCCGCGGCAGCGGTTTGCGGCACGCAGTTCCGTGTAGAAACACTCGCATGCGCCCTCGACCGCGACGTGCTTGAAGTAGCCGATACCTGCGACGCGCTGGCGCGCGAACAGCTCTGGCTCGTTACGGCGCAAGAGTCGCTTCCGGCCGATGCGCTTAACGTGCACTACCGATTCCGGCACGCGCTGTACCGCCAGGCGTTGATCGACCGCACGGCACCGGCGGCGCGGATCGAGTTGCACCGTCGGATCGGGATCGCGCTCGAACGAGAGCGTGCGGATGGCGGTCCGATCGCGGCATCCGAGCTCGCGGTCCATTTCGACCAGGGACGCGCGCCGTCATCGGCGCTGGGGTATTACGCCGAAGCTGCGCAGGCAGCACTGCAGCAACTGCGTCCGGCGGAATGCCTGGCACTCACTGAACGCGCGCTCGGATTGATCGATCAGACTGCCGCTGGCCCGGAGCGGGCCGCGCACGAACTCACATTGGGCACGTTGCGTGGTGTGGCGGCCTTCCATTCGCTTGGTGCGGGTGACGTTGCGCGCGACGCATTCTCACGCGCCGCGGCGTGTCTGGACCAGACGCCCGAACATCCGATGCGTGGCCTGCTGCTGCACGGGCTGGGCGTCCTGCTCAACCTGCGCGCCGAATATGACCAGGCGCTGCTGACGGCCGCCCGAGCCGAGGCGCTTGGCGAGGTAAAAGGCGACACACTGCTGGTGGTGGCGATGGGAACAGTGCAAGGCTTTGCACACGTGATGCAGGGCCGGCACGAGGCGGCGCGGCGCGCACTCGAGCGCACCCTGCCCGCACTAATCTCGCTCGCCGATGCCTCGGAGACACGGATGTACGGCTTCATCGCCGATCCCCAGGTCACGGCGCGCGCAATGCTGAGCCTTCCGCTGGTGCACTTGGGCCTCGTGCGCCAGGCGCGCGCACAACTGGACGCGGCGTACGCGCGTGCTCGCAGTCTCGGCCAGCCGATGGCGGTGATGATCGCGATCTGGTTCGACGCGCTGCACGAGACTCGGCTCGGCAATACAGGCCGAGTGGCTGCGCTCGCGGCGGAGATGCGGGCAGTTGTCGATGAGTATTCCCTGGCGCAGGGTCGCACGGCGTGCCGGTGGTTCCAGGGTTGGGCCGAGGCCCGCCTGGGACAGCCGCGTGAAGGCTTCCGCCGCATTCGGGACGCTTGCGACGAGAACATGTCGCTGGGAATGCTCGCCGGCGCTACCGAGACACTGACCTATGCGGCCGACGCCCTCATCGCAGCGGGCGACTTCGACGCGGCGCAGATGCAGCTCGACGAGGCACTCATGCTGGCGGATCGGCATGACGAGCGGATCTGTCTGCCGCAACTGCGGTTGAGCGAGGCGAACATCGCTCGACATAGGAGCAATCCGCGCCGAGCCGATAGCGCGATACGTGCCGCCATTGAGGAGGCACGTGCGCAGGGCGCGTCATGGTCGGAGCTGCTTGCACTGGTCGACCTCGTCGAGCACGCCAAGCCCGCCGCGGACGACTTCGCCGCGCTGGCTTCGCTGGTCGCACGGCTCGATGAATCGCAAGACACCCCCCTGGCCATTCGCGCGCGGGCGCTGCTCTCGGAACATCGACCAACGTAGCCCTGACCGAAGTTCCACCGATCCGCGACCACGTGCAGGTGACGGCTGCCTAGGATGGCCCGCAAGTCATCATCTTCGGTCATGCCATGATTCTGAAATCCGATTCCAAATACCCCTCCAGACGCGCCTACGTCGTCAAGGTCCGTAGCGATGCCACGCCCGGCGCGCTGCGTGGCCGCGTGGAGAACCTCCTTACCTGCAGGCACCATGACTTCGCGTCGGCGCAGGAGCTCGTCGAACTACTCGAGGCGGACCTGCAGGCGTACGGCCCGCCCCTTGCTGCGCCCTAGACCTGGAATCGCACGAGCCGACGCCGATGTGCTCACTGTCTTTTAGCGCTGCGCCTGGGCGCAGACCCACGCGCCTGAACGCACGGATGCCACGGCGCTGGTTGGCCACGAAAAGGTGACCGAGCGCCGACGCTTCGCTGACCACTCTTCGGGGCCTGCTCTCTATGCTCGGTCCCAGCAGAAGTGGAAACAGATTGCGACCATGAACCTCCTCGCCACCGCGCCCGATATGCAAGCCGATCTATCTCCGGCTGCCCGTGCGGTGCTGCTGACAGGCTCGGCCGGCTTCCTGTTCGCAAACTTCACCGCCCAGCTCCTGAGTGCCCACTATGGCGCGCATACCGGAGCGGACCTGTCTGCTACCTGGCACTCGTGGGCCACGGCCGCCTTCACGCTGGCCAGCTTTGTCGGAGTGATCTCCGCGCAGCCGCTCGAGCAACGATTGGGGATGCGCCGATACTTCGTGGGAGGCGCACTGCTCCTCGCGTGTTTTGGCTTGCTGCAAGCGCTCATGCCGTCCCAACCGGCGCTGCTTGCCATGCGCTCGTTCGAGGGCCTGGCCAGCGGCAGCTTTGGCCCAAGGGCGCTGCTGGCGGCCTTCATGTTCTACCGCGCCGGACGGCTGCCCATGGCGACGGCCCTCGCCGTGTTCTTTCTATTCGTCGCGGGCGTCATCGGATTCGTGATGTTCGGAGCGTCCGAGTCAGTGCTGGGTAGTCGCGGCCTGTTTCTCGTCCAGTTCGCGGTGGGTTTGCTGATGGCATTGGCGGGAGTGCGCTGGCTCCCGAGCATCAAGCGCATGGTGTCGCGGGCGCCTATTTGTTCCGTGGCGTCTGCGTCGATCCAGCGCTCCTTCAGCTCGTCGCGGCGCCGTCGCCGCGGGTATCGACACGGCGCTTGCCCAGCGCTGCGCTCGCGTGCGCCGTAGTGCCCGGCACTGTCGACCGCATCCCATCCCTATCTCCGCAGGAGCACCCAAGCAGTCCCTGCTTCCCAACGCAGCGCGAGCTGCGTTCGTTAGTACTCCTCACGCCAAACCGCACCACTGAAGGAACCTCCCTTTCCATGAATCTCCTGCATCTCGATTCCAGCATCCTCGGCCCGCAGTCCGTGAGTCGCTCCATGTCCGCCCGCGTGGTCGACCAGTTACGCCAGAAGGTGCCTGGCCTTCGCGTGACGTATCGGGACCTGGCAGCAGCGCCGATTCCTCAACTGTCCGGCCCGTACGTCGCGGTCACTCGCGGCGGTGGGACCGAACCACCAGACGAGGCGTTGAGCGAGGATCTGGCCCTGGGCGATACCGTCATGGAGGAATTTCTTGCCGCCGACATCGTGGTCATTGGCGTGGCGTTCTACAACTTTTCCATTTCCAGCCAGCTCAAGGCTTGGGTCGACCGCATCGCCATCGCCGGGAAGACCTTCCGCTATACGGAGTCCGGCCAACTGCAGGGTTTGGCTGGCAACAAACGCGTCATCTTGGCCATCGCACGCGGAGGCTTTTACGGCTATGCGTCACCGACGCGGTCGATGGAGCATGCGGAAACCTACCTGCGTAGTGCGTTCTCGTTCATTGGCGTGACCAACCTTGACGTCATCGAAGCAGATGGGCTAAAGACAAGCGCCGAACAACGGCAGATAGCGATCGCCCAGGCCGAACAGCGAATCGCGCAGACCGTCGCGGCGTTGGCATCCTGAGTGGGCTCGACCATGACCGCCAGCGGCTATTCGGGCCAGGCGCAATGGACGAGGGCCGCACGGTCATCGAGCTTCGTGACCTTCGTCCTACTCATGGTCGCAGGACTGTTCCCGCTGTTTTCCTGGTTCGCTGGTGGATCTTCGGCACCGTCGCAACCAGCGTCGATCGTCACCCGGTCGACGCTGATGCAGCCGGCACCAGCGTCGGTCGCCAGATCGGCACGCCACCGACACGAATGCATGCCATGAAGTAGTCGACGCCCTCGAGGGCATCGACACTGCGCTCGCCGCCAAGTCCACCGTTCTGGGGACGCGATTGGTTTATGGAACCTGACGTCGAGCGGCCGACTCGCGAGCAAGCGGTGCGGCCTTCTGTACGTAATCGCCTCGCCGCCATCCAACCGCTGCTTCCGCCAATGCCGCCGCCGAATCGAGATCGAGCTTGCGCTTGATGCTCTCGCGATGCGTCTCGATTGTTTTTACGCTCACACCCAGTTCGCGGGCGATCTGCTGAGTGCCCCGTCCATGTCCGATGCGTTGGAATATCTGGTACTCACGATCAGATAGGCCCAGCATGGGCAGCTTTACCGAATTTCGTAAGGGGCAGCTGCCGCAATAGCCTTGCCCCAGACGCGAGGCGCCACAAGCGCCAATCATGTGCAGTGCTGAGCGTATATGCCACAGGGGCGACTGTTCGCGCACGAAGCCGCAAGCGCGGCGCTCGCCACATGCCGACTCAGTGCCTATGTGATGACGCGCCGACAGCAATAGTACGCGCGGGCCGCCATCCATCAAATCGATCCCCTTGGCGCCGGCGTAGCCGTGCACATCGGTCACCAGTTCGTGGTCCAGCAACAGCACGTCCGGCTGATGGTGGACGAGTGCCTTTACGACACCCGGCCCATCGTTCGCGCTAGCGATGTGCACTACTTGCGGAACCTGCGGCAGCAACGACAACAAGCCAGCCCCTAGCAGTTCACTCCGCGCCGCAATCATCAACGTGGCTGGCTGTCCATCGTCCCCCGCATCCTTGCCAGGCCGGTTCTTGGAGCTCATAAGGTCTTGCGACATAAGTTGGTTTCGACCATATGGCGAGTTTGGCGAGCCAGCGCTGCGCTGCGCATCAGGGGTTCCCGGATACGCAACGGATGAAGCTTGGTGTCACGATGAAATCGTCGTGGCGTCCATGCCACATGGATATACGTCGTTGCACCGACGCGCACGATGTGGGGAGTATGGGGCCGCGTGTTCGATCTGCAATTGTTCAGCGTCCACCGACAGGGGAAACCGGTGGTGCGGCATACATCGTTGTCGGTGCAGAGTCCCGGCTTGCTCTTCATCGTCGGTTCCGGCGGTGCGGGCAAGTCGTCGTTGCTGGCTGCACTTGCGGGTGGCGACCGGGAAAACATCCTCCACATGGGCACCGCCCACCTAGATGGCGAAGAGCTGGGTGCTGCAGGCACGTGTGTCATCCAGGGAGCAGCTCGCGCGTAATCCGATGCGCCGATCCGCCCGGCGAAGGCCAGACGGCGCTTCGGTGCTTATCGTTTCGTGGTCGCGCCCGGGAAGCTCGCGAACATCCGGTCGATCGCTGCCTGCGTCTTGGCGGCCGCCTTGTAGCTGGTCTTCGGGAGCGCCCCCGACGCGGTGCCACGCCAGACGGCGCGCTTGGTCCTGGCGTCGAGGATATCCAGCACCAGCGTGCCCACCGTGTAGCTGCGAACGCTGGCCGAGCCACGGCCCGGAGGGCCCCAGCCGCCCCAGCCGCCGGAATTGAACGTGTCGATTGAAAGCTGTTCGCGCGTGATCACATGGGCGGTGATGACTGCATCCGCTGTAGCCGCCGGAGCGGGCGTCCAACCCATCGCGCCGAGCTTGCCATCGATGGATGTGGTAATGCGCTGCTGCATCAGGGGATCACCAAACTCTGGCGTCGCGGCCCACGTGTAGGTGCGATATAGACCGAACTGCGCTGCGGGATCGAAATCGGTCTGCACGTCAGGCGTGCTTGCGCACGCGGCCAGCATCATCGCGACGGTGGCCGCGAAAGCAAGGCGTTTCATGCTGTTTCCTTTGCGTCGGTAAATTGGAAGCGGCGCGGCTTCGGGAAAGGGATTCGGTGCGGTGCGGCCCGAGAAACCACACCGCCCGGCCAGGTTCATCGGCGTCGACTAAGAGCCGGTAGACGATGAGGCCTGCGTGGCCGTCGCGCGGTTGGACGTCCAGTCCGTCGTTGACGAGGTGGTGCCTTCACCAGGCGCCCTGAGGCCCGCTGCGCGCGCGCAGGCCTCGGCCTTGCGTAGAAGGCGATCGACTTCGGCCGGATCCGGCGGCGTGCTGCCGGGCTTCGGCAAGAGGCTCGACAGCCCGGCGGGCGAGAACTCCGTCGACGGGAGCGCGGGCAGCGTGCAGTTGTCCTGTTGCGTCGTCGCCTCGGTTTCCTGCTTCGAGGCGTCGGTGCCAGCCGCGGAGGTGCCGGAGCCGGCAGCCAGCAGGGGGACTGAGGCGAGCAGGGCAACCGCGAGCACGGTGACACCGGAGGGGATCTGCATGGGTAGTTCCTTCTGGAGCGAGGGAGAGAGGCGGCCGCGACGCAGCGGACAGAAAGCCAGCGGGAGGGGGAGAGAACCGCCGGGGGAAGCGACGGCACTGGCTGTGGATCTGCCCGCCGGTCGCGGACCGCAGGCATAGCTTCCTCGCGCGCGTCCTACGGATCACCTACGTATTCGTGAAGTGACTCGGCGATGACGGCCTAGCTACTCGAATGGGCCAAACGTGGCGAGCGATTTACAGAAGGCGCGTATCCACAGCGCAACTCAGGAAATTCACGGCTTTGAAGCGTCGTTGTCATGGAAATGTGATTGCGGCGCTGGGATCTGTCATGACTTGTTCAAGCCGCTCGCCGATGCGGCGCCCAGGGTTGGAGCGGGGAGTTGGCAGGGGGCGGGTACGCCTGAGGGCCATTCCCATTCCTTCAACCGAGAAACCACCAATGTCTGCAAAGCTGCCGTCCGGACTGCCACGTCATCTGCTCACCGCTGCGCTCCTTTCTACCCTCGCCTCGCCCGCCTATGCCGGGCTCAACTGCCAACTCGTCGACGACACCGGCGCCCCGATCGCGGTCGACAGCACCGCCCCGGGCGCGGAAGCGCTGGCCTGCGGGCCGAAGGCCAAGGCCGAAGGCGACGGCGCGACCGCCATCGGCGACGAAACCACTGCCACCGGCGCGAACACGACCGCCATCGGTTCCTGGATCGACCTGGACGGCGATGGCCTCGTTGATCCGGACGAGATCACCTGGGCCGTCGGCGACAACTCCACCGCCGTCGGCGCCGCGGCGCAGGCTATCGGCAATTCGAGCGTGGCCATCGGCGTGCACTCGGTGGCCGGCATCGACAACAGTGTGGCACTGGGCAACCAGTCGCAGACGCAGGCGGTAACGACCACGACCGTCGAGACCACCGTGCAGGGCGATCCTGATAATACGGTCACGAGCACAACAAGCACTGCGTCGGGGACGGGTACCGGCAGCGTGGCGATCGGCGACCAGGCGCGTGCCAACGGCGACAACAACATCGCCATGGGCACAGGTGCTACCACCGAGCTGGTGGAAACGACCCTCGACATGAGCACCACCGGTGGCGTGAGCACGCTGGTGTCGACGACCTCGGTCTCGCCGGCGCACGACGCGATCGCCATCGGCACCTACGCGCGCGCCAATGGCGACGGTGCGGTCGTGATCGGCAACGGTGCATTGGCGGAAGGACAGGTCGTCGAGCTGTTGAGCGGCTTCGGCAACAAGTATCCGTACTACCACGTCGCGCCAGCCACCAACGCGACAGTCATCGGCAACTACGCCATCGCCCAAGGCAACAACGATGTCGTGATTGGCGCCGGTGCCATGACGATGGGCGACATCGTGCTGCAGCAGGTCGATCCCAACACCGGGGTGCCGCTTACGGATCCCGTCACCGGTGAGTGGCTGTACCGGCCGGTGTTCAAGGATCACAACTCCACCGTCATCGGCACCGAAGCGGCCGCGGTGCGCGGCTGGGGTACCGCCCTGGGTTATCGCGCGGCTGCCTACGGCTACCAGAGCAATGCGCTGGGCAGCTTCAGCTTCGCCGTGGGCCAACAATCGACCGCGGTCGGCGGCTTTCTCGATTGGGCCGCCGCTTTCGGCAATCCGCCGCGGTCGGGACCCGTCGGCTACAGCCCTTATGGCCGTGCCGTCGCGCTCGGTATCGGTTCGCAGACGTTCGGCAGCGGCGCCTACACCTGGGGCAACTACGACACCGCGGTGGGGCCCGGCGCCCAGACCAGCGACAAAATGTTTTCCGATCCCAACTACGGCGGCAACAGCCTCGACGTGACCGTGATTAACGGCTCGGTCGCGGTCGGCTTCATGGCCAACGCCCATGGTCATTCGAGCGTCGCCATGGGTGTGAAGAGCATTGCGGCAATGGAGTACGCGGTCGCGATCGGCAATGAGAGCTATGCCGGCGCCTGGGCGACCGCCGTGGGCAATCAAAGCTCGGCGGACGGCAAATACAGCGTCGCGATCGGCGATAACGCCATCGGCGCGTGGCACGAGACCGTTGCGATCGGCCATGGCGCCATCGCCGGCATCGGCGGCGACGACGCCACCATGCAGGCCATCGCTGTAGGGACCAACGCAACCGCTACTGGCGGCAAGTCGCTTGCCATCGGCAACGAGGCGCAGGCAACGGCCGAGTCCACCTCCGCATACGGCGATGGCAGCCAGGCGATGGGCGAATTCTCATCGGCGTTCGGTGCGTATTCGTACGCCGCAGGTGGCTACAGCACCGCGGTGGGCACGAACGCCTTCGCGCTGGGCCTGAACAGCGCCGCGTTCGGATACAACAGCTACGCGGAAGGCAACAACAGCCTCGCACTGGGCGCCGGTGCAATGGTCAACAGCGACAATAGCGTGGCTCTCGGCGCGTACTCCTCCGCGACCGGCGCGACGCTGGGTGACGCCGCCTACTTGACCGGTGGCACCGCGACCGGCGAGGTGAACATCGGCACCGCGGGCAACGAGCGTCGCATCACCGGCGTGAGCGCTGGCTCGGCCGACACCGATGCGGTGAACGTGGCGCAGCTGAAAGTCGTGGACGCCCGCGTCGGCACGATCGAAGGCAACGTAGGTGCGCTGGACGGCCGCGTCACCTCGGTGGAGACCAGCCTCACCCAGGTCGACAACCGTGTCAGCAACGTCGAAGGCGATGTCGCCAGCCTGCAGACCGATGTCAGCTCCCTGCAGGGCAACGTGAACCAGTTGGACGGGCGCATGACCGCTGTCGAAGGCAAGTTCGCTTCGATCGACAATGCCGTGGCGTATGACAGCAGCGCTAAGAGCCAGGTCACCCTCAACAAGGGCGGCAACTCCGTGAAGCTGAGCAACGTGGCAGCAGGCACCGCGGCGACTGACGCCGCCAATGTCGGGCAGATGCAGGCCGGAGACGCCCAAACGCTCGCCGCCGCCAACACCTACACCGACACCACCGCCACGCAGACCCTCACCCGTGCCAACAATTACACGGACAGCCGCATGCAGGCGTTCGACACGCAGTTCGCACAGCTCAGCGATGACGTTTGGAACCGCCTGGGCGAGCAGGACGAGCGTATCGATCGCGAGGGCGCGATGAACGCCGCAATGATGAACATGGCGATCAACGCCGCCGGCGGCCGCACCCCGCGTGGCCGCGTCGCGGTCGGCGCCGGTTGGCAGAACGGCGAGAGTGCGCTGTCGGTGGGCTACTCCAAGCAGATCGGCGAGCGCGCGTCCTTCAGTCTGGGCGGTGCTTTCAGCAGCGACGACACCTCGGCTGGCATCGGCTTCGGCTTCGATCTCTAAAACAAGTCGATGGCGGCCGCCACCGCCGCGGCTCTAACGAATCTTTCTTCAGGACTCCGAATATGACCCTTCGTCGTACCACTCTCAGCCTGCTCCTCGCCGCCGCGTGCTCGCCGGCTTTTGCCGGCGCGCGCATCGATCTCTCCTCGCTCGATGACGCGACCGTTTCGCCGACGCCGCGCTTCATCATCAAGTACCGCGACGGCAGCGCCGAACGCACGCAGGCAGCGGCGCGCGCGCGTTCGCTCGCCGCTGCCGCGGGACGCGCGCAGCCGCAGATCCGCCAGACAGACGCCAACGGCCACAGGACCACGCTGCGTATCGACACGGTGCGTGCTACCGCGCGTGGCGGCATGCACGTGATCAAGGCTTCACAGCGCCTGTCGCACACCGAAGCCGAAGCGCTGATGCGTTCGATAGCCGCGGACCCGAACGTCGAATACGTTGCGGTCGACGCCCTGATGCACACGGCGGCGCTACCCAACGATCCGATACTGCCCACGCACCAGTGGCACTACGGCACCGGTAACGGCGGCGCGCGCGTCACCACGGCGTGGGACATGGGCGCCCGCGGCGCGGGCGTGGTCGTCGCGGTCCTCGACACCGGCGCCACCCATCACGTCGACCTGGAACCGAACCTGTTGCCGGGTTACGACTTCATCACCGACGCCTTCGTATCGCGCCGCGCAACCGACGAGCGCGTTCCGGGCGGCTGGGACCTGGGCGACTGGATGACGGCGGGCGACTGCGGTTTTGGCTCGCCAGCGAGGGACAGCAGCTGGCACGGCACGCACGTCTCGGGCACGATCGCCGAAGTCACCGACAACGGCATCGGCGGCGCCGGTGTTGCGCCGCAGGCGAAAATCCTGCCGGTGCGCGTGCTCGGCCGCTGTGGCGGTTATACCTCCGACATCGCCGACGCCATTGTCTGGGCTGCAGGCGGCACAGTTCCGGGTGTGCCAGCCAATCCGACCCCGGCCGAGGTCATCAGCATGAGCCTCGGCGGAGGCGGAACCTGCGAGCAGGTCACCCAGGACGCGATCAACGCAGCGGTGGCCCTCGGCACGACAATAGTCGTCGCGGCCGGAAACGACAATGACGATGCGTCGCACTACAATCCAGCGAGCTGCGCCAACGTGATCACCGTGGGCGCTACTGGCTACAGCGGCCAGCGCGCCAGCTATTCCAACTACGGTGCCAAGGTCGATCTCTCCGCACCGGGTGGTGCCGGCGTCGAAGGCTCGCCGAACGGTTACGTCTGGTCGACCATCAATGCCGGAAAAACCACGCCAGGTGCGGACACCTACGGTGGCTACACCGGCACTTCGATGGCAACGCCCCACGTCTCCGGCGTGATCGCGCTGATTCAGAGCGTTGCCGCGAAACCGCTGACACCCGCGCAGGTCGAAGGCTTGTTGGTTTCCTCGGCCCGGCCGTTCCCGGTAACGCCGAGCGTGGCGATCGGCAGCGGCATCCTGGATGCCGCCGCGGCTGTCGAGCGCGCCAAGACGTGGGGGCAACCGATCAGCGCGCTCCCATTGAGCAACGGCGTCACCGCTACGATGCCCTCGCTGGCTGCCGGTCAGAGCGTGCTGTATTCGATCGACGTGCCCGCTGGCGCGACGCGCCTGGAGTTCATGAGCTACGGCGGCACCGGAACGATTAGCGTGTACCTGAACTATGAGGCCGAGCCGTTCCCCACCGCGAATATCGGCACCTCGCTGCGCCCGGGCACCAACCAGACCCTGACGCGCAATTCGCCGGCGCCGGGCCGCTACTACTTCAAGGTCGTGGGCAAGACCAGCGCCTCGGGCGTGCTGCTTCGGGCGAAAGTCTACTGATGTTCCTTAGTCTTGGCGGCAACGATAAGAGCCGGGGCGACATCGCCCCGGCAAAGAAGCAACGAGGGTTCACCCATGTCTTTTCAATCACGCCGGTGGAGCATTCTGTTGATGCTCGCCCTCACCGCGTGCTACGCCACGTATGCGTATCGCCGCCTTGGCGAACAAGCTGCGCCCAGGCCTGAAGATGACGTCGCCAGTCATATCGGCGCACGACCGCCAGGGAATTGTCGCGAAACAACCGCCGATGCCGCGGCGCAGAAACCCAATCGTGTCGCCGGCCTGGAGCCGTCGGCGCTCGATGTTCTGCTGACGGATGCGTCAAAGCCGGTCTGCGTGTACAAGGGCCAGGCGTTGCGTATCCACTTGCCCGCGAGCCCGGCGATCGGCTACGAGTGGGTGCTGGAAGACGGCGCTCCCTCAGTGCTGCGCCTGGAGACCGACCCGGGCGGAGAGCCCACCAGCCGCCTGCTCACCGCCACGACCAGTGTGCAGAGTTGGGAGTTCCGTGCAGAGCACTCGGGCCGTGCAACGCTGCACTTCGCCTGTCAACGGCCTTGGGACGCTCATTTCATGCAGATGCGGACTGCGCGCTTCGACGTCATCGTTTTTTAGACTCTCCGGTACGGTACCGCGACGGATATGGATGGCTTAGCATCCGAGACGCGATGCTCGATTGCGTGTGCTGTCGGGGCGAGTAAATAAGGCAGGTCGGGCGTCATGCGCCTTCCGCTGTACCGGTTTGGCGAATTCGAACTCGACCCGGCTTCCCGAGAGCTCTCGCGCTTCGGCGAGCGTATCGGATTGCCGCCGAAGTCGTTCGAATGCCTCGTGTATCTGATTACGCATCGCGACCGCGCGGTCGGTCGCGATGAACTGATTTCCGCCGTGTGGGGACGCGTCGAGGTCAGCGATACCGTGGTCGCGCAGACGCTGCTGCGTGCGCGCAAGGCCCTCGATGAGACCGGTGACCGACAGTCCACCATCCGCACTGTGCCGCGCTTCGGCTATCGCTGGGTTGCGCCGGTGGAGGAAACCCGCCCGGAAGAGGCTCGCGGGCCTGCGCCAACGCCCTTTACAGCTCCCGCTGCACTCACACCTCCCGAGCCTGTGGTCGCACTTCCAGCCGCGCCGCGTAAGGCAAGGCTATGGCTTTGGGGATTGGCAGCGATCGCGCTGGCGGCGTTGGGATGGATCGTTTTGCGCGAACGGCCCGCGCCGATCGAGACAGAAGCTGTCGCACTGGTACTGCCGGTGGCCGTCGCCCCGACCAACGGCGATAACGCCTGGATTCGTCTGGGCGCCATGGATTACGTCGCGAATCGCTTACGCCACAGTGGACTGAAGGTTCTGCCCAGCGATCAAACACTACACCTGAGCGCGCAGTTGGGCGGAGGGGCGCTGACCACAACCGCATTGCAGAAGCTGCAGGCGGCCAGTGGCGCGCGATGGATTCTGGCGCCGGAAGCCGACTTCGACCGCGGTGGCTGGCGCATGCGCATCACCCTATTTGATGCGGGCCAGAAGCGCGTGCTCGAGGCGCGCGGAAGCACGGCGTTGGCGGCTGCGGCGGCGGTGTCGGATTCGTGGCTGCGTCGAATGGGTCGCCATAGTACCGACGGCGAAACCACGCCCAGCCCTCTGACCGAGCGCGTACAACAAATCGATGCCGAGCTCCTCGCGGGTCAGCTGGGCGTCGCGCGTGATCTCTTGGATAGCGCACCGAAGGCAGAGCAGAACGATGCACGGCTGCGGATACGGGCCGGCCAGATTGAATTCCGCGCTGGACGCGTCGACGCTGCGGCCGCGATCTTCCGCCAGGTCCTGGAACGCCAGCCTGAGGTGGCGGACGACCTGCGTGCAAAAGCTCTGATGGGGCAAGGCGCAGTCGAGATCCGGCGCAACAATTTCGCTGCCGCGGAAACGTATTACACCCGGGCGTTAGCCGTGCTCGAGCCCGCACCGCCCGGCGTGGTCGATCCGGTCGATTTTGGGAACGCCTACAACGGCCGCGGCGTAGCCCGTGTCCAGCAGCGGAAGATGGAAGCCGCAATACGTGACATGGGCCTGGCGCGAATCGCGATGCAACGCTCGGGCAACCTGATCGCAGCCGCCGGAGTGGGTACCAACCTCGGCACGATCGAAACCCAGCGCGGGCACTATGCGCAAGCACTCCAGGAATTCGATAGTTCCCTTGCGGTGTTCGAACGCTTCGACGTGCATGACTACACGGCCGCCACCTTGATGGGCAAGGCTGCTACGCAACTGGAGCAGGTTCAGCCCGCCGCCGCCGCCGCATCCATCCGGCGCGCATCGGAGCTGGCGAAATCATTGGAGGACCCCTATCTCGCCTCCGACATCGAGCTCGTCAGGACGCGCGCGCTGCTGGAGACAGGTCGACTGCGCGATGCGGGACGCAGCCTGGTTCGCCTGCAGTCGCTGGGATTCAACGGATCCGATCCGCGATGGCAGGAGTTGAACCTGCGCGTGAGGCTGTCGCTCGACGTGCGCACTGCGGGTGTGCTGGCCCGGCGCTACCCGGCACCGGGGGATGCTGTGCCCGGTTCGCTTGCTCTGGCGGCCGTTCAGGCCGCGCTACTCAATCACCAGGTCGCCATGGCGCAATCGTGGTTGTCGCGCGCGCCAGCACCTGCAAGCACGACAGACGTTGCTTGGACCGTGGCTGGGGCGCTGGTGGCCCAAGGCGAACACCGGGACGACAGCGCGTTGCAACTGGCACATCAGGCGATGGCCATCGCCGAACGCACGGGCAGTCCCAGCGACCGGGTGCGGACGGGCGTGCTGCTGGCGCGCTTGCTGCTCGCACAGGGCCATCGCGATGCTGCGGCAGCGGTCCTCGGAGATCTGGATGCGTTCGTCGCGTTGGACTATCGCGTGGCGTGGACGACCCTGGAGTTGTACCGCGAACTCGGCGATCAAGGCATGGTTCGCGATGCGCTCAAACGAGTACAGACGTTGCGCGGCGATCGCGACATAGAAATGGCGCCGCTGCTCTAGCGGACGTCAATGTAGACCTCGACACCCTGCCGCCCTTGCGCCTGGATCCAGCTGGCGTCGCCATGATGGCGTCTCGCGATTTGTCGGACCAGGCTCAATCCCAGCCCGGAGCCGCGCGCATTGCGCGACTCGCTGCGCCGGAAGAAGGGTTCGAACACGCGCTCGCGCTCCGCTTCGGGAATGCCGGGGCCGCTGTCCTCGACCAGAATGCGGACGCCATCGCCAACCGGGGCCACGGCGACACGGATGGGCGCGAGACCATGCGTGTGCGCGTTGTCCAACAGGTTGCGGAGCATGCTTCTCAGCAGCGCGGGCTCGCCGCGAACGACACAAGGCGCGCCTTCCAGTTCGACTTCGGGATAGCGGGCGCATTCCTCGGCCGCCAGCGCCAGCAGGTCGACGTCCTCTTGCGCGCCGGTTTCGGGAAGCGCATCGAGCTTGCTGGCCAGCAGTATCTCCTCGATCAGCCTGTCGAGCTCGGCGATGTCCTGATCCAGCCCTTCCTTCTGTTTCGCGTCCAGGGTCTGCTTCGCCAGCTCCACGGCGATGCGGATCCGCGTCAGCGGAGTGCGCAGCTCATGCGAAGCATTGGCAAGCAGTGCCTTGTGCGCGCCCACCAGTTGTTCGATACGCGAAGCCGCGCTGTTGAAGCTTCCAGCCAGCCGCGCCACCTCGTCCTTGCCCTCCACCGCGACGCGTGCGGACAGGTTGCCGCCGCCCAGGGATTCGACGCCCGATTGCAGTCGCTCCAACCGTTTCGTCAATCGGCGCGCCACCGGGAATGCACCGACAGCGACCGCCAAGGCAATCAGGGACAACGTCAGCAGCAGCGCATGGAGTGGATGGCGGTAGCCGGTCGGCATTGCCGCGGCGATCCAACGGCCGTCGGGCAGCCGCATCGACCACACCGGATCTTTCTCCCACGGGTGCAGCCAACCGCGCATCTGTTCGTGTTCGGTCGGCAGGGAGATGGGGCGTCCGATGGCGGCGATCGGTTCACGCGTCGGAGAAAGCAGGCTGATCTCCGCGTCCAGATTGTAGGCAAGGCGTCGCAACGCGGATTGCTGCTGTTCCATCGGCGCACCCGCCGGAGGCAGCGTGTTCTGGATCAACTGCGCGAACTTGGCGCCGCCGGGCTCCTGGACGCCGAGATGGCGCCAGAACACGGCGGTGACGATCACGAAGACGAGCAGGCTCGCCAGCAGCGCCAGGTAGAAACGAACGTAGAGGCGTAACACGTCAGGCCTGCGCTTTTGCGAACACGTAACCCGCGCCGCGCACGGTAATGATGCGGCGCGGCGCCTTGGGATCGTCTTCGATCGCGGCGCGGATGCGTGAGACATGCACGTCGATCGAGCGGTCGAACGCCTCGAACTGCTGCCCCTTGAGCGCATCCATCAGGAAGTCCCGCGACAACACGCGACCGGCGTTCTCGGCCAGCACCAGCAGCAGTGCGAACTGATGCGAGGTGAGATCGCACTCGCGGTCGTCCAGGCGGACCGATCGCGCGGCGCGGTCGACTTCCAGGCGCCCGAAGACCAGCGAAGCTTGACCCGCGCCGCCCGCGCCACGACGACGCATGAGGGCACGCAGACGGGCCAGCAATTCGCGTGGGTCGAATGGTTTCGACACATAGTCGTCGGCACCCAATTCGAGCCCCACCACCCGATCCGTCGCATCGCCGCGTGCCGTGAGCATCAGCAAAGGAACATCCGACTGCCGACGCAGCTGTTTGCAGACATCCAGCCCGTCCATGTCGGGGAGCATCAGGTCGAGCACGACGGCCTCGTACTGCCCGGCGGCGAGCTGCTGCAGTGCCGTGGCGCCCAAAGGCGCCACGGTCACCCGGTAACCCGCCTTGCCCAGATACTCGGAAGTCATCGCGGCAAGGCGGGCATCGTCTTCGACGAGCAGAATGCGTTCGGCCATATGTCGAAACTGTAGACCGTCACCTTCGGAACAGCCACAGGCGCTACGGCCTGCGCACGTATCAGCCGTGGCCACCGGCGTGATGCTGCCGGATCCGCTCCAGCAGGATCTTGCGCTGCGCCGGGGTCAGTACGTCCGACACATCCGCCACCAGATTCACCAGGATGCGCGAACCCTCGTCCGCCATCCGCAGATGCTCCTGGCGGGCGGCTTCGAGCGCCAGGCGATCGACGTGATCCTTGGCCAACAGTTCGTGCGCTACCGCGCGGCTGCCCTGCATCTGCTGGTAGAGCGGGATCAGTTGGTCGGCAGCTCGCTTGACGATCGGCCCGAGGCGACGCTTCTGTTCTTCGGTGGCGTCGATTTCGACGTAAACGTGCTGGAGCATCTTGTCGACGTGTGCGTCGCGCTGCGCCGGATCTGCCAGCGCGGCCAGATCACCGCGGCCATGATGCCAGCCTCCCATCGCGCCCGACTGCATGCCGACGGCAGCGGCTACGCCTGTCAGGCCGGCGAGGAGAACAAACGAAATCCGCGGTAACCACTTGCGGCTTGCCGAATCCCTTGTCGTTGCGGAACGGTGCATGGTCTTTCCCTGTTGGAGTGGGCGATTCCCACGGCGGGCAGATTGCTCGCGCCAGGTAAGAGCCGGATTTCGCGCATGTAAAGTTGTGTAAAGCGCTCAATCGATCGGCCTCACCCGGCGGAACAGGGCCAGCAATGCGAGGTCGTAGGCGATCTTCAATGCACCGCAGAGCAGCAAAGGCGCGGCCAGGTAGCCGGCAGCAAGCATCGCCGCGCTCAGGGCCGGGCTCGTCGCAGCGGCAAGGCTTCGAGGCACCAGCGTATAACCCGCCGCCGCGACTCGCTCCGGTGCGGACACTACCGACATGACATAGGACGAGCGGGTTGGAACGTCCATCTGCGACAGCAGCGACCGCAGTAGCAAAAAGCCCAGCGCCAGTTCGAGATTGGGAGCAAGCGCAGCCGCGATGAGCGCCAGACTGGACGGGATGTGAGTGAACACCATCGTATTGAGCAAGCCGATGCGCTTGGCGATCCACGGCGCGGCCAGTTGCGAAAGGGCCATCATCAGGCCGGCCCAGAAGAAGAAGCTTCCCGCCGCAGTCAGCGACAGATCGAAGCGCTTGAACAGCCACAACGCGAGCAAGGACTGCACCAGCAGTCCGCCCGCGAAAGCATCGACGGAGAACAATGCCGCGAGCTTTACGACGATGGGACGCGACTCGCCCAGTCCGATGGCAGGTGGATTCGGCGCCTGATCGGGACCGGGCAATTTCCGATAGAGCAACCAGATGGCCAGGCCCGCGACGGCATAGAGCCCGAACATGATGCGCATCGCCGGCAGCGCTTCCATGCCCATCTTCGTCAACTGTTCCGGCGTTGCCGCGGCCAGCGCACCCAGAGCCGCGCAGAGGGCTCCTACGAGGCCATAGCGGGCAAACAGTCGGGTTCGCTCGTGTCCTTCCGCAGCGTGGGCCAGGCGCGCATGCTCCAGTGGCAGGAACACGCTCACGTCGCCGGAACTCGGGTTCAACGTGCCGACGAATGCCACGACCGCCAACGGCCAAAAGTCCGAGAACGCGGCAAACGACAATCCCGTCAGCACCATCAGGATGGCCGCCATGCGCAGCAAATGGGCGCCATGCAGTCGATGGCCCCAGCGGCCGACCAGCAGTGTCATCAATGCGGAACCCAGCAATGTCGCCGTGCTCAGCAAACCCACCTGTAGCGTGCCCAGGCCAAGGGCCAGCAGATAGGCCGGAAGCAATACGGCTATGAAACCGTCGACGAGCGCGCGAATGCCCCGCCCCAGCAGCAGGAGCCTTGCTTCTTGCCGGTGGTCGACCGATGCGCTCAAGAGTGACGCCCAGGGAACGGACGCTCGCATACTAACGGCGCCCCCATCGGAGATGGGTACGCTCGGCCTGAGCCGACTTCTATCCAGCATCATGTCGCCATGACTTTCCACAGCAAATGGACACCGGGAATCGGCGCGGCCTTGCTGGCTGCGTTGCTGTTCGGCGCCAGCACGCCCTTGGCCAAACTGCTGATCGCGGAAGTCTCGCCGATGATGCTCGCGGGCCTCCTCTACGCCGGGTCCGGCCTGGGTTTGGGGCTCTGGCTGCTGCTCAGGCGCCTGCGCTCCCACAACGGTGGCGCTGAAGCGGCGTTGAGACGCCGCGATATTCCTTGGCTCGCCGGGGCCGTGTTATTCGGCGGCGTACTCGGTCCGGTCCTGCTCATGTTGGGTCTGGCCAGTACACCCGCATCCGCCGCCTCGCTGTTGCTCAACCTGGAGAGCGTGCTGACCGCATTGCTGGCGTGGGTGGTGTTTCGCGAGAACGTGGACGTGCGGATTTTCCTCGGCATGGTCGCCATCGTGGCCGGCGGCGTGTTGCTGTCGTGGACACAGACACCGCCTTCCGGGCTACCGTGGGGTGCCTTCGCGATCGCTGGCGCCTGCGCGTGCTGGGCGATCGACAACAACCTCACCCGTGTCGTGTCCGGCGGCGACCCGGTTCAGATCGCGGCGATCAAGGGTGGCGTCGCAGGCGCCATCAACATCACGGCGGCTCTGGTCATGGGACAACGGCTGCCGGATGCGTTGCACGTGCTGGCGGCCGGGGCCATCGGCCTGACCGGTTACGGGATCAGCCTGGTGGCGTTCGTGCTGGCCCTGCGCCACCTCGGCTCGGCCCGCACCGGCGCGTATTTTTCGACCGCGCCCTTCGTGGGTGCTGCGCTGTCGCTCGTCCTTCTGCGCGAAGCGCCGACCCTCAGCTTCTGGATCGCCGGCGCGCTCATGGCGCTCGGCGTCTGGCTGCACGTCAGCGAGCACCACGAACACGAGCATGCGCACGAGGCGATGGAACACGAGCATCTGCATGCGCACGACGAACACCACCAGCACACGCACGATTTCCCATGGGACGGCAGCGAGCCTCACTCGCACCCGCATAGGCACGAGCCCATGATCCACTCACATCCGCATTATCCCGACCTGCATCACCGCCACGGGCACGGCTAGCCCTTGGGCCTTCATACGCCTCCCCTGACTGATGGGGAGCATTCAGAGCTTGCGCCGACGATAGCCAGTGGGCATTCTCGCCACAGGCTCAACCACGGCCCCTCTCATGGACGACAGGCAAAAGCTATTTCACCGTGACAGCTACCCCATGCTGGTGTCGGAGGGGCGGGACCTGGGGGCAGGATACGAGCGAGGCAATCGCCTGGAATTTGGCGCGCTCATCCGCCAAACGCTCGCTGACGATAGGTTGTTTCGAGAAGCCGCCGATGCGAGCCGCGATCGTGGCTCATTGCTCTCCGACGACAAGCTGGCGAACCTGTACCTCATCATTCGATACGCGATGCCAGAAGATGCAACGTGCATCTTTGAGTTCGGCAGCTACATGGGTGGGTCGGCGGTATTCATGGCGACCATCCTTAAACGCCTGGGACGGCCGGGCAAGGTATTCGCCTTCGACACCTTCGCAGGCATGCCAGAAACGGACCCGGTGCGCGACCTACATAGGGCGGGGGACTTTGCAGACGCCCAATACGACGGCCTCGTTCGATACATCGCCGACAACGGGCTTGGCGATCACGTCGAGCTTGTCAAAGGGCTGTTCAGTGCCACGCTGCCCGCCGTGCTATCCGCAGGGAACAGGCCCAGCCTGCTGCACATCGACTGTGACATCTACGAGCCCGTCAAATACACGATCAACGCATGCTTGCCCTACCTGACGCCGGCATCCCACATCGTGCTGGATGATCCGCTACATGGGTCATGCTTGGGGGCATTCGACGCCGTGCAGGAGGTGCTTATCCGTCGCCGCAAGCTGACTGCCGAGCAAGCCTATCCCCACCTCGTGTTCCGGTATCCGCCACTGCCTGACCCGAGCGCAGGATGGATTTCGCGGGCCATTAACCGCTTACGCGCTACCGCCTAAGCGTGCGCCGGAGACGCCATCGCTTCTATCAGCCTGCCGATTCGCGCAATCTCCGGTTGGATATCGATTCCCTGCTCGAAGCTCACCGTCACGTGACCGCCCGGCACGGGCAGGATGTAGGCGTCGAAATTGCCGTAGCTCACCACGACATGGCGCAAGCCTCCGCAATCGATATTCCCTCGCTGCGTCAACAGCGTCAGCAGGGTCGGATTGACGATGATTTCCTCATATCGGTCGGATTCGTTGGATCCGAGCAGCTGCAGATCCGCGCGCGATCTCAGCGCCAGGGTGCGGTGCAAGTACGCCGCAACGTAACGCACATTGGGCGATGCCTCGAAACATGCGTCGATGATTGCTTCGCCAGTCGACATCGGTGTTCCTCTTGACGGTGGATGTGGGTTGCTGATCGCTACTCTGATGCCGCAAGGGCTCCCGCGGGAATTTGCAAGATCGCTTCCAGCCCCCCACCCTCGCGATTGCGCAGGGTCAGGTTGCCGCCTAATGAATCGGCGAGCTGCTGTGCGATCGCCAAACCCAGGCCGGTCCCGCCGGTGTCGCGGTTGCGCGAGGATTCCAGGCGGTAGAACGGCGCCAGCACCTTTCCCAGCTCGTCGTCGGGAATACCGGGGCCGCGGTCGGCTATGACGATGCGCACGCCGCCGCGGTCGTCGTTGCTTACATCCAATTCGGCCGCACCCGCGTACTTGATCGCGTTGTCGACCAGGTTCGCGACCACACGGCGCAAGGCGTGCGGGCGTGTGGTGACCGGGCCCAACACGCGGCCGGTGAGCGTTACCTGCCTGCCGCTGTCCACGTAGTCGTACACCAGGCTGTCGAGGAAGGCGTTGAGATCGATCCGCAGCGGCGGCTCCGACCCGCCATGGGCGCTGCGCGCATAGGCGATGCCCTCGCGCACCAGATGCTGCATCTGACCGAGGTCGTCGATCATCTTCTCGCGCCCCGGCGATTCGTCCATGGATTCGGCGCGCAATTTCATGCGCGTGATCGGCGTCTGCAGGTCGTGGGAAATCGCCGCGAGCATCTGCAGGCGATCCTGCATGTACTGGGCGATGCGATCCTGCATGGCATTGAACGCCGTCACCGCGTTCGCCACTTCCACCGGACCGCCTTCGTGCAGACGCTCGCCGTCGCCGGCCGGGCTCAGGGCCTCGGCCGCGTTCGCCAGCCGCTCCAGTGGCCGGGTCGCCAATCGCACCGCGGCCCAGGTGATCAACAGCAGCAGGGCCAACTGGGCGACGAGGACATAAGGCAGCCACTTGGCGGCCGGCATCACCGATGGCTGCACCTCGACCACGAGCGGACTGCCATCGCTCAAATGGAGATGCACCTGGAAGCGTTCGGGATCGTCCGAGACGACGTTCGCCTTGATCGGGTAGTCCGGCCCAAGCGCCGAGGCGATCATCTGGGTCATGCCGCGCGCGGTCTCGCTGGAGACCGGATGCCCACCCTGCCCCTCGCCCAGCATGTAACGGAAGGTGCGCCGCTTTAGCACAGGCACCCAATGCTCGCGCTCCTGGGGCGGGAGGCGATCGAGCAATTTCACCGCGACCACGACGTCCTGCTCCAGGTTGCTCATCAACATGGAAGTGGCGGATTCGTAGCGTTCGTAAAACGTCATGCCGAAGGACAGGCCGTACGCGATCAGCAGACCGCTGAAGAGGATCAGGTACAGGCGCGAAGCCATCGTCCTGGGCAGCCAGCGTGACCACGAGCTGTGGCGCGTCGCGTTCATTCGTCTTCGCCCAGCAGCGTCACCGCCGCGCTGAAGACATAGCCCTCGTTGCGCACGGTCTTGATGTAGCTCTGCTCGCGCGCGTCGTCCTGCAGGCGCTGCCGCAAACGACTGACCAGCAGATCGATGGAGCGATCGAAGGGCTCGGAGTCGCGCCCCTGCGTCAGGCTGAGCAACTGATCGCGGTTGAGCACGCGATTGGGATGATCCAGGAACACGCGCAGCAGGCGGAACTCGGCGCCGCTGAGCGCCACCGCGGTGCCTTCCGGATCGAGCAGATGGCGCGCCGTGGTGTCCAGGCGCCAACGGCCGAACGCCAGCGTGCGGCTGGCCTCGGTCACCTGCAGGTTCGGCGGCAACATGCGCGTACGCCGGATGACCGCCTTGATGCGGGCGAGCAGCTCGCGCGCGGCGAACGGCTTGGTGATGTAGTCGTCCGCGCCCATCTCCAGGCCGATGATGCGATCGGTCTGATCGTCGCGTGCGGTCAGCATCACCACGGGGATTGCGCGGTGTTTGCCGGCGCGCAGGTTGCGCGCGATGGTCAGGCCGTCTTCGCCCGGCATCATGAGGTCCAACACGATCAGGTCGACGGCATGGGTCTCCAGCAGGGCGCGCATCTCCCTGCCGTCGGCCGCGGTGGTCGCGCGCAAGCCGTTCTTCTGCAGGTAGTCGGCGACCATCTGGCGGATCTCGCGATCGTCGTCGACGACCAGGATGTGATCTACGTGTTCCATGCAATGCCTGGGCAATGGCTCGGTGAGCGAGGGCGATTATGCTCCGCGCCTCGCGGCTCCGTCAGGGCGCCGCGCGGCGGAGGTCAGTGGGCCGCCAAAAGTTGTTGGATCCGCGCTTCGGTCGTGTCGTAGTCGCCTTCGCCGTAATGGCGGTAGACGACTTTGCCCTCCTTGTCGATCAGGTACAACGCCGGCCAATAGCGGTTTCCATAGGCGTTCCAGGTGCGGTAGCCGTTGTCCTGGGCGACCGGAAAGGTAATGTCGAAGCGCCGCATCGCTGCCCGCAGATTGGCCGCGCTGTATTCCTCCGGCAATTCGGGGGTGTGCACGCCGACCACGACGAGTCCCTTGGCCTTGTAGTCCTGGTGCCATTGCTTCACGTGCGGCATCACGTGCACGCAGTTGATGCAGGCGAAGGTCCAGAACTCCACCAGCACGACCTTGCCCTTCAGCCCGGCCATGGTGAGCGGAGAGCTGTTGTACCAGCGGTCGATGCCGGTGAATTCCGGCGCAGGTTTGCCCTGCTCCGCGGATGCGACCGGAGCGCATCCCACACCGGCCAGGGTGAGGCACAGCATGGCGATGAAATTTTTCCACATGGCTCGGTTTCTCCTTGCGTTCTCCTGAAGCCACAGTCCGCCAGCAATGGCGGACCGTGGCGCAGGGACGAATCGACTAACTTAGGCGATCGCCAGCTCGACTTCGACGTTGCCGCGCGTCATGCGCGAGTACGGGCAGGTGTTGTGCGCGATCTCGACGAGTTCGCGCTTCAGCTCCTCATCCAGTCCCGGCAGATTGACATGCAGGGTCACTGCCAGCTGGTACTGGTCGGCGCTGGTCTTGCCGAGCGCGACATCGGCATCGACCGAGGCACCCTCGGGGAAACGTACCTTCTTGAAGGCGGCCGCGTGCTGCAGCGCACCGATGAAACAGGCCGAATAGCCGATGCCGAACAGCTGCTCGGGGTTGGTGCCGGGCTTGCCCGAGCCCGGCGTGCTCAGGGCGACGTCGAGGGCGCCGTCGCTGGAATTACCGCGGCCTTGGCGGCCGCCGGTGACGTGGGTATGAGCGGTATAGATGGTGGTGGCGAGTGCAGTCATGACAGTGTCTCTTTGAAGTGGGGGTTAGGTAGTGCGGAGGCTAGGTGGGTGCGGCTTGGCCGCTGGGTAACGCCATGGAGATGGCGGAAAACGGAATAGCGCGGATGGAAATTGCTCTAGGTCTGGTCAAGCGGGAACGGCTCCCGGCGACGCGATACCCAGCACTACGCCCTGGGCCTGCAGTTGCTGCAGCAGCGCCAGACCATGCGCGGTCATCTCGTCCGCCGGGATACCGGCTTGCGCTGCCAGCGCCGTCAGGTGCTCGCGGCCGGTGCGCTGCATGTTCTGCACGGAAGTCAGCAGTGCGTACGCCAGCGGTGCGATCCGGGCGAAGTGCACCTGGTGCTGCGCATCGCGATACACGAGCAGCGTGGTGATTTCCGCCGGCGGCGCGTCGGGAACGTGGGAAGGGCCGATCTCCATGACGGGCCAGCGATAGGCCAGCGGCAACGCCAGCGGCGAGAGCACCGGCACGCCTTCCAGCAGGTCGCTTTCGGAATCGTGCGCCGGCATCTGCGCGTCGCTGGTGAACAGCGCCTGCTCCACCCACTCGTAGTGCGCCAGTTCGGGCAACCACGGCGGCAGGTCGGCGTCATCGGCGCGTCCTTCGATGTAGGCGACGAACTCGCCGGCGATCTGCGGGAACAACGGCGTCGTGCTGCGGTACCCGGTATAGAAGGCCTGCACCAGCGCCTTCCATTCCGTCTCGCCCAGCGTCTCGCGAATAACCGGAAACCCGTTGGCCAGCAGGCTTTGAATGTTGTTGAAGAACAGCTCGCGGTACACGCGCAGGCGGCGCGCCTCGATGCCGGGCGGCGGCGCATGGGCGTCCGGGTCGCGCAGATGGCGCGCGAGCGTGAACTGCTGTTCGCGCAGGGTGGCGATGGCGTCAGGCTGCACGGCTCTGCTCCAGCAGGCGCGCGCGGTCGGTGTAGGCGGTCTGCATCATGCGGATGCGCCCCGTCTCCTCCAGCAACTCCTTCAGCGGCGGGAAGTTGAAGTCGCGCTCCAGCAGCGTCGGGCGCACGCCGAAGCGGCGATAGGCGCTGGCGAGCAAGGCCCACACGTCGGGCTTCACCGGCGCGCCATGCGTGTCGACCTTCAGATCGATGGCTTCGTCGTAATGGCCGGCGATGTGGTACTGGGCGATGCGGTCCACCGGCAGGCTCGCGAGGAAGTCCTCGGCGTCGTAGCCGTGATTGATGGAATTCACGTACAGGTTGTTGACGTCCAGCAGCAGGTCGGTGTCGGCCTCGGCCAGGACGGCGTTGATGAAATCGACCTCGGCCAGCGCCTGATACGGCGCGGCGTAGTACGAAACGTTCTCCACCGCGATGCGGCGGCCGAGCACGTCCTGCACCTGGCGGATGCGCGCGGCGACGTGATGGATCGCCTCTTCGGTGAAGGGAATGGGCATCAGGTCGTACAGCTGCCCTTCGTCGGAGGTGTAGCTGAGGTGCTCGCTGTACAGCGCGACGCCGAAGCGATCATTGAACTCGCGCGTGCGGTGCAGCAGTTCCATGTCCAAGGGTTCGGCACCACCGAGCGACAGTGACAGGCCGTGCGCGGTGATCGGGAAACGCGCCGACAACTGCGCCAGCTGCTCGCCGAATTGCCCGCCTACGCCGATCCAGTTGTCCGGCGCGACTTCGAGGAAATCCACCGCACCATCCTTCATGGCCAGCAACTGCGGCAGCAGGCCGCGACGCAATCCCAGGCCGGCGGAAGTGGAGGAGTTGATCGTGCGCATGGCGAAATCCTTGGACGGAAACTCTTGAAGAAGCGCGCCCCCTCGGGAGAGGGGGAGGGAAACGAGGGGGCGCGCCGGGGAACTACGAAACGGTCGACTTACTTGGCGTAGTTGGCGAACAGGCCGGCCGGGACCGACTTGCCATTGGCTTCGAAGGCGCGCTTGACGTTGTCGTACGCTTCCTTCTCGCTGATGTAGCCGTCGCTGCTCTTGTCGATCTGGGCGAAGTAGCCTTCGCCGTTCGGCACGACGGCGAGGAACTCGGCGCGCGAGACGCGACCGTCGTCGTCGGTGTCGGTCTGGGCGAAGCGGGCATCGCCGCACTTGCCTTCACCGCACTTGCCTTCGGCGGCCTTGCTCGCAGCTGTCGCGGCCTTGCCCGCACCACACTTGCCTTCACCGCACTTGCCTTCGGCCGCCTTGCTCGCGGTCGTGGCCTTCGCGGCCTCGGCCTTGCCGGCGCCGCACTTGCCTTCACCGCACTTGCCTTCGGCGGCGGCGTGGCTGGCGGCGACCATGTAGCCCTGGGCCAGCGGCTGCATGGCGAAGGAGGTGCCGCTGAGGACGAGGCCAGCCAGGGCGATGCCGAGCATGCCGACGGTGTTGCGGGTGGTGTTGGTGGACATTTGTATTTCTCCAGTTGGGGTGCGGACCGAGGCCGCGTGGGGGTGCCGGAATACGGCGGGATAAGGGATTCGGTGTTCGGTGCTGCGTTTCGGTGGTGCTATTTCGCGCTGCGCAGGTATCGCGCGCTTGTCGCGAAACCCTTGGATTTGTCTGCGAAGTTGGCCGCCGGGGCAGCCGATACATTCGGATACAAATCCCTATTCGCCCTGGAACTGCTTGAAGCGGCCGGCTGGCAGCGACTTGCCATTGGCTTCGTAGAGCGCCTTGATCGACTCGTAGGACTCCTTCTTGGCGATGTAGCCGTCGCCATCGACGTCCTTCTTCGCGAACTCGGCGATGCGCTCCGGCGAGGCCGCCAGGAACTCGGCTCGCGAGACGCGGCCGTCGTGATCGGTATCGACTTGGGCGAAGTGGTCGTCGCCGCACTTGCCTTCGCCGCATTTGCCTTCCGCAGCGGCGTGGCTGGTGGCGACCATGTAGCCCTGGACCAGCGGCTGCATGGCGAAGGCGGAACCACTGAGGACGAAGCCGGCCAAGGCGACACCGAGCGAGCCGAGGGTGACGTTGCGTGTTTTGTTCATGACGTTTCTCAGGCGGTGGCGAACGCAGCCGATGCACTGGCGCGGCTACGCGGCCAGGCCATGAGCACGATGCCGGCGATCGCCAGCGCACCGCCGGCCCACGGCAGCAGCAGGGAAACGGTGACGCCGATGGCGAAGAGCACCAGGCCCCAGGACTTGGTGTCGCCGGTGGTCGTGGCCGTACTGCGCGCACCGATCAGCTGATCGAGACTGAAGCGGCCAGGGCCGTTGAGCATCAGCGGCAGCAGCATCACCAGGTAGATCAGCGGCAGCTTGTAGTTGCCGAAGCCCTCGTTGCTGATCGCGTAGCCCTGCCACAGCTCGGACAAGCTCGACCATTCCGACGGCCAATGCACCGCGTAGATCGCGACCACCGTCAGCACCCACAGCGCAGCCGCGGCATAGCGCGTGCCCAAGCCGATCAGCAGGGCGATGCTGCCGACGATCTCGAACCAGGTGGCCAGGGTCCAGTTGACGTTGGGTCCGAGCAGCGAGAACGGCAGCGGAAACTTGTCGCCCAGATCGGCGAACCAGTTCTGGCCCTGCAGCTTCTCGCGGCCGGCTTCGAAGAATTCCCAGGCCAGCAGGACGCGCAGTCCGAGCGGCGCCAGCCAGTGGCCGACGCCATCGACGCGCGTCAGCAGCGGCGGGGTCTGTGGTGTTTCGGTAAGAGTGGACATTGCGACTTCCTCGGCCTGGCGGCCCTGCGTTTGGGTGGCGCCATTTCGAGCCGCTGCGGTATCCCGCATGTGTCACGGTCGCGGAGAATTTGTAGGAAAGCGCCGCGGTAGGCGGTGCTGGATACGTTCCGATACAAAAGCCGGCGGAGGAGAAGCTAGGCCTCGGCGGCCATGGCGTAAATGTCGAATGCCCTCGATTTGGGACATGAGCTGGAACGCGCCTCAACAAGCGCTTCGGCCAGCCCGCTTACGCCGGCATGACACGCGCATTGCGACGCATCGCCTGCGGCGGCTGGCCAAACGCGCGCAGGAACGCGCGGCGCATCCGCTCCGGATCGGCGAATCCGGTTTCGCTGGCCACCTCGTCCATGGTGTGGCGGCTCTGCTCGATCATCACGCGCGCCGCTTCCACGCGAAGGTTCTCCACCGCCTTCGCAGGCGACTGTCCGGTTTCCGCGCGGAAGGCGCGGCTGAACTGGCGCGGGCTCAAGTGCGCGGCCTCGGCCAGCTCTTCGACCGAGAGGGCCGCGCGCAGGTTTCGGCGCGCATAGTCGAGCGCGCTTTGGATGCGATCGGACTTGGCGCCCATCTCCAGCAACGCCGAATGCTGCGACTGGCCACCCGCGCGGCGGTGGTACACCACCAGTTTCTGCGCCACGGTGCGGGCGAGCTCCGCGCCGAAATCCTTTTCGATCATGCCCAAGGCCAGATCGATTCCCGCGCTCATTCCCGCCGAGGTCCAGATCGGACCATCGATGATGAAGATCCTGTCTTCCTCGACATGCGCCTCGGGGAATTGCTTTTGCAGTTCGCGCGCATGGAACCAGTGCGTGGTCGTGCGCCGTCCATCCAGCAATCCGGCTTCGCCGAGAATGAAGGCGCCCGTGCAGACGGAGGCGACTCGCCGGCTGGCTTCCGCCGCGCGGCGGATCAGTTTCAGCAGGTTCGGATTCGAGGGCTGCGGATGCAACAAGCCGCACACGATCAGCGTGTCCGGTTTGTGCCTGGCCAAGGCCCGGGTTTCCACCGCCATGCCGAGCGAATTGACGACCGCGCCGCCCTCCTCCGACAACAGCCGGATGTCGTAAAGGCGCTCCTTGGCGTTGGTGTTGGCCAGTTCGAACGCCGAAACGGCCGCCAGCCCCATGATCTGGAAACCCTGGGGAAGTACGAAACCGACGGTGAGCATGGCGGCACCTCTACGACTGCGGCCCAATAGGGTCATGGCCTAAAAGGAGGTATATACGTCATTTACGCCATGGTCAAGGCCCCCTAACTTTTGCCTCCCAACCGGCATCCGCCGGCTATCGGAGGCCTTTCATGAACACTCTTGCCCACCATGGCACCGCGCTGATCACCGGAGCGTCCTCCGGCATCGGCGCCCTCTATGCCGAACGCCTGGCCCGCGCCGGGTACGACCTCATCCTGGTCGCGCGTCGCGCCGACAAGTTGCGCGAGCTGGCGAAGGAACTGACCAACCGCACCGGGCGCTCGATCGAAACGATCGCGGCGGATCTGACCCGCCCGGCCGACCTGGCGCAGGTCGAAGACGTGCTGCGCACCGATGCCAGCATCACCCTGCTGGTCAACAACGCCGGCATCGGTGCGACCGCGCCGCTGCTGCAATCCGACGTCGGTGAAATGGAGCGCATGCTCACGCTCAACGTGAACGCGCCGATGCGCCTGGCCTACGCCGTGGCCCCGGCCTTCGTCGCTCGCGGCACCGGCACCATCATCAATATCGCGTCGGTCGTCGCCATCGCTCCCGAACTGCTCAACGGCGTGTATGGCGGGAGCAAGGCCTTCCTGCTCGCCTTCTCGCAGTCGCTGCAGCATGAGTTGGCCGACAAGGGCGTGCGCGTGCAGGCGGTCCTGCCCGGCGCGACCGCCACCGATTTCTGGGATGCCGCCGGAACGCCGATCGCGCATCTGCCCGAGCAGATCGTGATGTCCGCCGCGGACATGGTCGATGCCGCACTGGCCGGCCTGGCGCAGGGCGAGTCCGTGACGATTCCCGCGCTGCCCGATCTCGACGACTGGAACACCTTCGAGCAGGCGCGCAGAGCGTTGGGACCTGGCCTCTCCCGTTCCGTTCCCGCCGACCGCTATCGCGCGGCCGGCTGATCTATCACGCACGGCGGCCGCCCGATGGCGGTCGCCGCAGACACGATCAGGTGTGTCATGACCAACCTATCCACAGCACCCACGACCGCTGACCTGGAAGTCGCGCCCACACGGACACGACGTCGAAAAGTCATCGCCGCGGCGGTTACCGCGATCGCGCTTGTAGGCGGCGGATGGTTTGCCGCGCACTGGTGGAACGTCGGCCGCTTCGTCGAAGAAACCGACGATGCCTATGTCGGTGGCGACGTCACCGTCATTGCGCCGCGCGTCCCTGGCTACATCGTCGAGATGGCCGTGCACGACAACCAGCGCGTGCGCCGGGGCGAGCTGCTCTTCCGCATCGACGACCGCGATTTCCGCACGTCGCTGGCGAAGGCCGAGGGCGCGGTCGCGGCACAGGAGGCCCTGATCGACAACCTCGACGCCACCGCGCGCCTGCAGCAGGCCCTGGTGCGGCAGGCGTACGCCGGCATCGGCGCGGCACAAGCGGAAACCGCCCGCTCGCGCGCCGACGAGGTCCGCTACACCGCCCTGTCCGCGCAAAGTCTGGTCTCGCTGGAAAGCGCGCAACGCGTCCAGACCACCTATCTCACCGCCGTCGCCAATTCCGAACATGCGCAAGCCGGTTTGGATGCAGCGCATCGCCAGCTCGACGTGATCGCCTCGCAGCGCCGCCAGGCAGAAGCCGCCCTGGTCCAGGCCCGCGCCGAGCGCGATGCGGCGAAGCTGCTGGTGGGATACACCGAAGTGCGCGCTCCCGTCGACGGCGTCGTCGGCAATCGACGTGCGCGACTGGGTGCCTATGCGGCGGCGGGCACGCAACTGCTCGCCATCGTTCCGTCGCGCGGCTTGTGGGTCGACGCCAACTTCAAGGAAGACCAGCTCGCGCACATGCGCGAAGGCGCGCCGGTGGAAATCCGCGCCGACATTCTTAGCGGCAAGGTCTTCCATGGCCGCCTCGCCAGCCTCGCGCCGGCCACGGGCGCGCAGTTCAGCGTGCTGCCGACCGAAAACGCGACCGGCAACTTCACCAAGATTGTCCAGCGCGTGCCGGTACGGATCGTGCTGGAACCCAGGGACGCCGCGCTGGGATTGTTGCGCCCCGGATTGTCTGTGGTCGCCGAGGTGGATACGCGCGCCGCCCATGAGGACGCAGGGCCGTGAACGCGCAGGCGATCGGCGTAGGCAGAACCGCGCCGCCTTCCACGGGCGCCGCCACGGCGTTACCCATTGGCGCGCGCAAGATCCTGGCCTTCGCGGTGATGTGCGTAGGCATGTTCATTGCCCTGCTCGACATCCAGATCGTGTCGGCATCGCTGCGCGACATCGGCGGCGGCCTGTCCGCGGGCGCGGATGAAACCGCCTGGGTGCAGACGAGTTACCTGATCGCGGAGATCGTCGTGATCCCGCTATCGGGCTGGTTGTCGCGCGTATTCTCCACGCGCTGGCTGTTCACCGCCTCCGCGATCGGATTCACCCTGGCGAGCGTGCTGTGCGGCCTCGCCTGGGATATCCGCAGCATGATCGCCTTCCGCGCCCTGCAGGGTTTTCTGGGCGGTTCGATGATCCCGGCCTTGTTCACGGCCGCTTTCATCTTCTTCGACGGCAAGCAACGCATCGCGGCGGCGGCGACCGTCGGTGCGCTCTCCTCGCTCGCGCCCACGCTGGGCCCGACCCTGGGCGGGTGGATCACCGATCATGCGTCCTGGCATTGGCTGTTCTTCGTCAATCTGGTCCCCGGCACGTTGGTGGCGGTGCTCGTTCCGCGGCTGGTCCACATCGACAAGCCGGATCTCACGCTGCTGCGCGGCGCCGACTACATCGGCATGCTGCTGCTCGCGGTATTCCTGGGCTGCCTGCAGTACACGTTGGAAGAAGGCCCGCGCTGGGACTGGTTCGGCGACGACGCCATTCTCGCCACCGCATGGATCGCCGCCGGTACGGGTATAGCGTTCATCGCGCGCACCCTCAGCTACCGCCAGCCGGTGGTCGATCTGCGCGCATTGGCCGATCGCAACTTCGCCTTGGGCAGCCTGTTCTCGTTCGTGACCGGCATCGGCCTGTTCGCGACGATCTTCCTGACGCCCCTTTTTCTCAGCCGCGTCCGCGGCTACAGCGCACTGCAGATCGGCATCGCGGTCTTTTCCACCGGTGTCTTCCAGGTGATGGGTGTTGGCGTGTATGTCTGGTTGGCGAAGCGCTTCGACCTGCGCTGGATCTTGATGAGCGGACTGGCGCTGTTCGCGCTGTCCATGTGGGAGTTCACCCCCATCACCCACGACTGGGGGGCGCGGGAACTCCTGTTTCCACAGGCTTTGCGCGGCTTCGCGCAACAGCTGGCGGTTGCGCCGACGGTGACGCTCACGCTCGGCAGCCTGCCGCCGGCGCGGCTGAAACTCGCCTCGGGCTTGTTCAACCTGATGCGCAACCTGGGCGGTGCGATCGGCATCGCCGCCTGCGCGACCATTCTCAACGATCGCACCAATTTGCATTACCTGCGCCTGTCGGAACATCTCACCGCGAGCAACGAAGCCTTGAATGCATGGCTGGGCACGGCGGCCGAACGGCTTGGGACGAGTGCGCCGGATGCGCTGCTTCGGCCGCTGTGGCAGGCCGCTTTCCGCGAGGCGCAGACGCAGGCGTATTCGGATGCGTTCCTCGCGATCATGGTCGCCTTCGTCGTGGCGACGCTGTTGGTGCCGCTCATGCGCAAGGTGGCGCCGCCGCAGCAGCCGTCGGCGGATGCGCATTAGCAAGAGCAGCTCGCTGCGCTCGCTCCCCCTCACACCCCAAGGGTACTTCCTTCGGGCGTCCGCCCTGCGGGCACCTTCTCCCCGCCAGCGGGGAGAAGGAAAGCCCTCGCGATGCGCTAGGCCTTGGGCGTGAGACGGGCGAAACTCGCGCGCAGGCGCGGAATGGCGAAATCGACGAAGGCGCGCACCTTCGGCACAGCCAGGCGGCCGTACGGCGAAACGAGATTGACGGGGATGGGCGGCGGCTCCGCTTCCGGCAGGATGATCCGCAGTGCGTCCTGCTCGATTTCCGGCGCGACGTGGTACGACAGCAGCCGGGTCACGCCGTGCCCATCGACCGCCGAAGCCGCCGCCGCGCGCACGTTGTTGACGATCAGGCGCGGCGTGAACGAGACCGAGCGCGGTACCGACGATCCGTCCGCCGGCGGAAAACTCCACGAATCCAGCCCCATGTGCGTCATCGTGATGATCTGGTGCCTGGACAGATCGGCCAGCGCCTCGATGCGCGGATGCGCGGCGAGATAGCGTGGCGATGCCACCACCACGCGCCGCACTTCGGCGATCGGCTGCGCGACCAGCGTCGAGTCGGACAGATGGGTTACGCGCAGCGCCAGATCCATGCCTTCGTCGATCAGGTTGACCGCCCGCTCCAGTAGGTGCAGGCGCACGTTGACGGTCGGGTATTCCTCGATGAAGGCGTCGACGATCGGACGCAGCAGCTCCACGCCGACGAACACGGTGGAGGTGATCGTCAGCGTGCCGCGCGGCACCGAGCGCTCGCCCGCGGCCTGGCGGTCCGCCTCTTCGAGATCGGCAAGCACCTTCCTGCAGGCCATCGCGTAACGCTCGCCGGCTTCGCTGAGCTTGATCGAGCGCGTCGTGCGGTGCAGCAGCGGCACGCCGACATGCGCTTCCAGATACGCGACGGCGCGGCTGACCGCCGCGGCCGAACGGCCGGTCTTGCGGCTGGCTCCGGCGAGGCTTCCCTCGTCGAGCGCCGCAATGAAGATCTTCATCGCCTCGAGGCGATCCATGGGGCTGCCGATGCTCCGCGCTAGGAGCCTGCTGGTCCGGACTGCGATTTGAGCACTACGGAACGATGGCGTCGAGGTGGCGTCGCATCACCCCGGGGTCGCGGGCGCGTCGGACTTCACGTACTCGAACGACACGATGTCGCGCGGCTCGTGCCGGTGGACGATGACACCGATGGTCTTGGGATCGGCGCCGAGCGTCCGCGATGTCGCCTGCACCAGGTCGGAGAGGAGCGTGCGTTGCTGTTCGGGCGACAGATCGGTCGCAAGATGGCATTGGATGAGGGGCATGGCGGGGCCTGCTAGGAGCTGGATACGGGAGCGCCGAATTCCGGCAGATGCTGGTTGTTCTCGACGAAGTGGATGCCGGGCGCTTCGCGCATCACCAGCACGATGTTTTCGCGCGGCTCGCCGGTGGCGCGGCTGAGCACGTCGAGGACGGCGGCCGCGAACTGGCGCTTCTGCTCGTCCGTGCGGCCGACGCGCATGTCGATGGTGAGGATGGTCATGAGCCTGCTCGCTGAGTCGCACGCATCGTGCACGGTCCGCATAGCGTGGACCCGATCGGACGCCGCCAGAAACCGTGCCAGCCGGCAGACAGTCTTCCGCTCATTGCAACGATCGGCAGGCGGCGCTCACACCGCTTCGGCCGCCTGCACGCGGTCCTTACCCATGCCCTTGGCGTCGTATAGCGCGCTGTCCGCCGCACTCAACATCGGCACGAGCGAGTCGCCCGGGCTGGGAACCGCGCTGGCGACGCCGATGCTCACGGTCACGCGGCCCGCGCCAACGCCGCGATTGGGGATGGCCAGCTCGCGTACGCCGGCGCAGATCTGTGCGCCGATATCCATGGCACCACTGAGCGGTGTGGAAGGCAATACGACGGCGAATTCCTCGCCGCCGTAGCGGGCGGCGACGTCCGCGGGGCGTTTCGCGCATTTGCGGATCACCGCGGCGACCTGCCTGAGCACTTCGTCGCCGGCCATGTGTCCGTAGGTGTCGTTGTAGATCTTGAAATCGTCGACATCGACCATGAGCAAAGAGAAGTCGGCCTGTTCGCGCACGGCACGGCGCCACTCGGTGTCGAGGTAGGCGTCCAGATAGCGGCGGTTGTTGAGAGCGGTCAGGCCATCCACGTCGTTGAGCCGGCGCAGCGTCTCGTTCATCGCCATGAGCTGCTTCTGGTTTTCGCTCAAGGCGCGATAAGCGGCATCGCGTTCCAGCAGGTTGAGGTAGGCGGAGGAATGGTGGCGAAGGCGGGCGATGAGCTCGATCGACTCCGGCAACTTCACCAGGTAGTCGGCGGCACCGGTGGCGAAGGCCTGGCTCTTCACCGCCGCGTCCTCCTTGCTCGACAGCACGATCACCGGCACCTGGCGCAGCACGGGGTGGCGGCGATACAGATGCACCAGGGTCATGCCGTCGACGTCGGGCATCAGCAGGTCCTGCATGATCACGGTCGGCCGCAGCGATTCGGCCATCGTGAGGGCGTCCTTGGCGACGGCGCAGTAGTGCAGGTCGATGTCCTGCTCCCCGGCCAGCGCGCGTCGCACCGCCTCGCCGATGATGGGCTGGTCGTCGACCAGCAGCACGACGATGCGGCGTTCGCCGGCGAGTTCGGGAGAAAAGCTGAAATTCGACGGTGCAGTCGTCATTGCACGGCGCTCCTTGTGTCGAGAATGGCCCGTAGCCGCGGACCGATGCGATCCAGCGGAAGTATGTCGACGGCGGCGTTCAGTTCGGCCGCCGCCTTGGGCATGCCGTAGACGGCGCTGGTGGCCTTGTCCTGGGCGATGGTGTGATGGCCGCGCTCGCGCAGCGCGCGTAAACCCAGCGCGCCGTCGCGCCCCATGCCGGTGAGCAGCACGCCGACGATCGGTCCCTCCCAGGCGTCGTTGGCGCTGTTGAAGAACACGTCCACCGAAGGGCGATACGACAGATCCGCCGGCTCCTGCGTGTATTGCAAGGTACTGTCGGCGCGCATGATCAGGTGTTCGTTGGTACCCGCCAACAGGATCGTACCCGGCTGCGGACGCTCGCCCGCGCGCGCCACGTGCACGGGCATGTGTGCGTAACGACCGAGCCAGTCGGCCATGCTCGCCGCGAACTTCTCGTCGATGTGCTGCACGATCACCATGGCCGCGGGCAAGCTGGCGGGCACGTCGGCCAGCATGCGTGCCAGCGCCGCCGGTCCTCCCGCCGAAGCGCCGACCGCGATCAGCGGCATCGTGCTGCGTCGGCGCGGCGCCGGCCTGGCGATCGTGCGCACCGCATTCGCGCCGACGAGCCGTTCAATCAGGTCGATTTTCGCCAGCAGCGCTTCGACGCCCGGATCGTCGTCGACGCCGAGCGCGGGCAGATCCACGGCGTCCAGCGCACCGTGCCCCATCGCCTCGAACACCAGCGGTGCGTTGCCGCCGACGCTGACGGTTACGACCAGGATCGGACAGGGATGTTTCGCCATGATCCGACGCGTCGCTTCGACGCCGTCCATGCGCGGCATCAGCAGGTCCATCAGGATCAGGTCGGGCGGATCCTTGGCGCAGCGCTCCACCGCTTCCACGCCGTCGGCCGCCGTCCACGCGACGCTGTGCCGCGGCCGCTGCGCCAGGGCGCGGCGCAGCGCTTCCACGGCGAGTGCCAGATCGTTGACGATCGCGATTTTCATAGGGCGATTCTCATCGGCCGCCTCTCATGCGCGCGCCTCGCCGATCATGTCGATGACCGTCTGCAGCAGCGTCTCTTCGTGGAAGCCGCTCTTGGTCAGGTAGAAATCCGCGCCCGCATCGAGGCCGCGGCGGCGGTCCTCCTCGCGGTCCTTGTAGGACACGATCATCACCGGCAGCGACTGCAGCCGCGGATCCTTCTTGATCAGCGACACCAGCTCGATGCCGTCCATGCGCGGCATGTCGATGTCGGTGACCACCAGGTCGAACTGGCCTGAGCGCACCGCGTTCCAGCCATCCATGCCGTCCACCGCCACCTCCACCGCATAGCCGCCGCCTTCGATCAGCTTGCGTTCGAGTTCGCGCACGGTGAGGGAGTCGTCCACCACCAGCACGCGCTTGCGCGCCACTGCCGCATGGCCGTCGTCGCAGCGTACCTGCGCAAGATGACCGCTCGAAGCCAGCCGTTCGATCGAACGCAGCAGATCGTCGACATCCACGATCAGCAGCGGCGTGCCGTCGTCCAGCAGCGCGCCGGCGCTGATGTCCTTGACCTTGCCCAGGCGGGGATCCAGCGGCTGCACCACCAGCTCGCTCACGCCGCGGAAGGCATCGACGGCCAGCGCGTATTCGCGGTGGCGATCGCCCAGCACCACGACGTGCACGTGGTCGTGTGCGCTCGCGGCATCGCGCCCCTCCAGCACCTGCTGCGCCGAAACGAGTCCGACCTGGCGATCGTCGAGCAGGAAGTGCTGACGGCCCTCCAACCATTGCAGCTGCGCACGCCCCACCGTCGCGGTACGGACGATGTGCGCCAGCGGGAACGCATACGGCTCGCCGCCGACATCGACCACCAGCGCCTGCAGTACCGACGTGGTCAGCGGCAGGTGCAACTGGAAGACGGCGCCCTCGCCCGGCCGCGACGCCAGACGCAGGCTGCCGCGCAGCTGCTTGACCATGTTCTGCACGGCATCCAGGCCGACGCCGCGCCCGGAAATCTCCGTGACCTCGTCCTTCATGGTGAAGCCGGGCAGGAACAGGAACTCCAGCAGCTCGGCCTCGGTGAAGCGTTGCGCGGTCGCCGCGTCGGCCAGATTGCGGGCGACCACGACCGTGCGGAGCCGTTCCAGATCGACGCCGCGTCCGTCGTCCTTGACGTTGATCTCCAGCCGACCGGCCACGTGATGCGCCTGCAGCAGCACCGTGCCTTCGGCGGGTTTGCCCTGCGCCGCCCTTTGCGCGGGCGGTTCGATGCCGTGATCCACCGCATTGCGGAGCAGGTGTCCCAGCGGGCCTTCCAGTTTCGCCAGCACATCGCGATCGACCGGCGTCGCTGCACCTTCGATTTCCAGGCGGACTTCCTTGCCAAGTTCGCGTCCCAGGTCGCGGACCATCCGCTTGCAGCCGCGCGTGCCGTCCGCGAAGGGCCGCATGTGGCTGGACAGGGCTTCGTCGTAGAGTCGCCGGGTGACGCTGCTGAGGCGCCGCTCGAACGCATCCAGATGCGCGGTGCGGTCGCTCATTACGCGCTGGTTCTCGGCCAATGCGGTGCGCAGTTGCGCCAGCAGACTCTCCGCATGCGCGTCGGATGACAACGCGGGAAGTTCGGCGAGCCGATCCAGCGTGCGCGATGCGTTGCGATTCACCTGTTTGAGCCGCGCCAGCGAGCGCACGAAGGGATCCAGCCAGCGCGATTCGACCAGCGCTTCGCTGGTCAGGCCGAGCAGCCGATTCAGGTTGCTGGCCGCGATGCGGAGCACGCGTTCTTCGCCGGCGGATGCGTGCGACGGGTCTTCATTGGCGGGAGCCGGGGTGGCAGCCGGCGCCTGTGGCGCATGTCCGGAAGCGAGCGCGGTCGCGAGCGCCGTCTGGAAAGTGACGACTTCGGGGGCTTCGGCCGAGGTCCAGGCGGCTTCGCCCGAAGCTGCGTTCGCGATCCGCGAGAGCAGGTCCACTCCCGCCAGCAACACGTCGATGGTCGCGCGGCCCAGCACGATACGGCCGTGTTGCGCGTCGACCAGACAGTCCTCCATCGCGTGGGCGATCGCGACCGCCGCCGACAGGCCGACGATGCGTGCGGCACCCTTGAGCGAGTGCGCCGCGCGCATGCACGACTCCAGCTCTGCTGCCGACACCGGATCGCGCTCTAGTACCAGCAGGCCGTCGGTCAGGGTCGCGCGCTGCCCCTCCACTTCCATGCGGAAGAGTTCGTGCAGGGACAGGTCGCGCAGGTTTTCCGTGCTCATCCCAGGCGCCTGTCGACTGCGCGCGCCACTAGCTCCCCATCGAGCAGGCCCACGCTGCGGCCTTCGACGTCGAGCAGACCGGTCGCGAAGCGCGACGATGCATGCGCGACCGTGGCCGGAAGCTGGCGTAGGGCCGCAGGATCGAAGCGATGGATGCCGTGGACTTCGTCCGCCTCGAATGCCCAACGATGCTCGTGTTCCGCCAGCACGACCAGGCGCCGGCCGAGCACGCGGTGCGCCGCGCGCGATCCGATCTCCAATTGCAGCAACGATTCCAGCGCCACGCACACGGTCAGGCGACCGCCGATATTGGCCAGGCCGCGCAGGAATCCGTCGCGGCGGTGCGGCAGGCTGTGGATCGTCCGCGGCGGCACGACTTCGTCGGCGAATGAAGCGGGCAAGGCCAGCCATTCCTCGCCCAGGCGAAAGACGAAGATCGATGCGCTGGACGCCGATCGTTCGTTCTGGCGCGCGGCGGCGTTTTGCGTCGCGACGCGCACGTCGGCGGCTTCCAGCGTGCGCGCGAGCAGGCGCGCCACCGCGGAGTCGGCGGCCCCTTGGCTTGCCTTTTTCTGGACACGACGACTCATGGCGCCTCACGCGAATGGTGTCGACGGGCACGTTGCCGCAGCAGGCGCCCGCCCGCCGCGTCGCCGCGGTGTTCCAGCAATACGGCCAGATGCACGAGTGCCTCCGCATGATCGGGTTGCAGGTATAGCGCCTTGCGGAAGTGCACTTCGGCGAACTGCGGCCTTCCCGCTGCGCTATCGATGAGGCCGAGCAGGTAGTGCGTCTGCGCCGACGGACCGCACTGCCGGGCGTGCGCTTCGCACAGACGTGCGGCTTCGTCGAACTGGCCGGCGTCGGCCAGCGCTTGCGCGGCGGTGAGCGAGGGTGCAACTGCGGGTGTCGCGGTGACAGGGCGCGAAGGCGCCACGCGCGGCGTTGGTCGCGCAGGCTTCACCGCAACGGGCGCGTGGACAGGTCGTTGGGACACCTGCGCTTTCGTCGGCGGCGGCATCGAGACCGATGCGGCGGCGGGCTTGCCCTTCTGGAAGGCGAACGCCATCGGAATCTGTGCCGACGAAAATCCCAGGCTCAGCATGAGGCCGGTTTCCGACGGACCGACGAACAATAGGCCCTCCGGACGCAGCAACCGGGACAGCACGCCGACCGCCCGCGTCTGCGTCGCCTGGTCGAAATAGATCAGCAGGTTGCGGCAAAAGATCGCGTCGTAGAGCGATTCGCCGGGAAGGAAGCCCGGCTCCAGCATGTTGCCGCTACGGAAACTTGCCCGCGCGCGCACCTCGGCCGACAGCTCCCAACCATCCGCGGTCGCACGGAAATGGCGCTCGCGGTAATGCAGGTCCTGGCCGCGGAAGGAGTTCGCGCCGTAGATCCCGCGCCGCGCCTTTGCGAGCGCGCGTTCGCTGATGTCGACGGCGTCGACGCTCAGGCGTTCGATCGGATAACCGGCGTCGCGCAGCGCCATGATCATCGTGTAAGGCTCCTCGCCCGTGGAGCACGGCAGGCTGAGCAGACGCAAGGTCGCGTCCGCACGCGCCGCGAGCCAGGCCAGGTCGAAGGTCCGCGCAAGTGCGGCGAAGGCCTCGCGGTCGCGAAAGAACCAGGTCTCCGGCACCACCACGGCTTCGATCAGCTCCTGCTGTTCGACGGTGCGGCTGCGCAGGAGCTGCCAGTAAGCGGCGAGGTCGTTGCAGCCGCAGGCCTGCATGCGTTCGCGCACCGCGCGTTGCACGACCAGCGGACCGATGGTGGTGACGTCCAATCCCATCGTGTCCTTGAGCCAACGTTCGAAGCCGTCGACCTGCATCAGGCCTCCAGCGCTGTGCGATAGAGCAGATCGCGCAGCGACGCCGGCAACAGCGCCTCCACGTCGACCCGTTGCAATAGCCCGTCGCCGTCGCGCGCCACGGGCCCCAGGTATTCGGCTTCGTCGTGCGCGACGCCGCTGTCGGTGAAATCAGCCGGCTCGCGCCGGACCGTCTCCAGCACTTGTTCGGCGATCAAGCCCAGCGCGCGCTCGCGGCCGGCGACGGGATAGCGAACGACCATGGTGCGCGTGCTCATGCAGCGTTGCGCGGGGCGATCGAGCGCCAGCCGGCACAGGTCGATCAGCGGAATGGTTTCTCCACGGAACTCGAACACGCCCGCCACGGCGGCGGGCGTCTGCGGAATGGCCTTGGGTTCCACCAACGGCAGGACCGCGATCACCTGCCCCGCTTCGATCGCGTAGCGGTCGCGGTCCAGCCGAAACACCAGGAAAAGCATCCCGCCCTCCCGTCCGGGCCGTGCCCGGAGCCTGTGGTCACGCCAGCAACTTGAACCGCGATACGCCGTCGCGCAGACCGGCACTGACCTGATGCAGCTCGTCGATGGCCTGATTGGATTGCTTGAGCGCATCCACCGTCTGCTGCGCCGCCTCGCTGAGCTGGCTCAACGCCAGGTTGATCTGTTCGGCGCCGCCGGCCTGCGCCTGCACGCCTTCGTTGACTGCTTCGAAGCGCGGCACCATCGCCTGCACGTGCTCGATCACCTGCGAGAGCTGGCTTCCGACTTCCTGCACGTCATGCGTACCGCGGCGCATTTCTTCGGAGAACTTGTCCATGCCCATGACGCCGGCGGACACGGCCGACTGGATCTCGCGCACGGTCTGTTCGATATCCAGCGTCGCCACCGCAGTCTGATCGGCGAGGCGGCGGATCTCGGTCGCCACCACCGCGAAGCCGCGGCCGTATTCGCCGGCCTTTTCCGCCTCGATCGCGGCGTTGAGCGAGAGCAGGTTGGTCTGGTCCGCGACCTTGGTGATAGTGGTGACGACCTGGCTGATGTTGTCGGCCTTCTCCGCCAACACGGTGAGCTTGGCGCTGATCGCGGCGGTGGCGTCGATCATGCGGCCCATGGTCGCTTCCATCCGCACCAGCCCGGTCTGGCCGCTGCCGGCGAGCGCCGCGCTCTGCTCCGCGCCGGAGGCGACCGAGCCCATCGTGCGCGCCAGTTCCTTGGACGTCGCCGCGATCTCGCGCGCCGTCGCGCCGATCTCGGTGGTCGTGGCGGCGATCTGCGCGGCCGTCGCCTGCTGCTCGCGCAGGGTCGCGGTGATCTCGTTGATCGAGGAATTCACCTGGATGCCGGAGGTCTGCACCTGGCCCACCAGCGTGGACAGGTCCGAGCTCATCCGGTCGTAGCCTTCGGCCAGCACGCCGAATTCATCGCTGCGTGCGAATGCAAGGCGATGGCTGAAGTCGCCCTTCGCCAGCGTCTCCACCGCGCGACCGAGCCGCTGCAGGGGCTGGCTGATCGCGCGCAGCAGATAGAAGCCCGCCAGGCCCGCCAGTATCAGCGCGCCGACGAAGGTCACGCCGATCCCGGTATTGGCCGCCACCACGGCGGTGTTGATGCGCTCGCCGGCACTCGCGGCCTGGGTCCGGTTGTAGTCGAGCACCTGGTCGATCGACTGCGCCGCGCGTTCGAACGTGGTCTCCAGCTGGCTCGCGACCGCCGCCTGCCGTAGGTCCGCATCCGGACGCAGCAGCGCCTGGAACGCGGCGCTGTCGCGCTTGGCAGCTGCGAACAGCTGGCGGTCGGCCTCGGCGTAGATGGTGAGTTCGTAGCGCGCCAGGGCTGCATCGAATGCCTCGCGTCGCGCGCGAACCCGTTCAGCGGCATGCGGCCGTGCGGCTTCGTCGGCGGCGATCAGGCCATGCACCGCGGCGTAGTTGGCGTGCCAGGCGGACTGCATCTGGCTGGCGGCATACAGTCCCGGAATCGAATCCTTCCGCAGACGGTCCTCTTCGGCCTTGATGTGCCCCAGCCGCTGCAATGCCAGCGCGCCCATCACCAGCATCACGCCGAGAATCACGGCGAAGCTGAGCAGGATGCGCTGACGGATGGTGATATTCCTCATGATCCAGCTCCCTTCGGGAAGGTCGGCCAAGACGGCAATCACTGCTGATCAGGTCACTGCGGAACGCACTGCACACCGCGTCAGGGCGGTGGATGCGGACGCTGGAATAGTGGGGCCGCGCGCGATGGCGGCTGCGGGTTCCCTGCCTTCCGAGTCATGTCTCCTCCCCGGTCTCCATGCACACCATAGGAACTGCTCCTGTCCCCGGGCCCAAGGCCAGAGGCGTGCTGGCGCTGAATCTACACCGGTTTCACGCGCTGTTGCATGTGCAGGGCTCGCGTGGGGGGCGTGGCACGAACAAGAAAAAAGCCCGCATCGCTGCGGGCCTTTTCCGTTGAGCAGCGGTCCTCGCTGCGGTTGCGCGGCGTCAGTCCTCCGCCGCCTGGTACGCCGCCTGGTAACGGCCGGCCGCCACCGCGTAGGCGGCACGCGTCACCGTCTTGCTCGGATCGAAGTACGCATGCAGCGTCGGCTGCAGGTCGAACGGCCCCTGCGTCACGGCGAAGCGCGCATTGATCAGTCCCTGGTCCAGCGCCAGCTGCACATAGCCGCGCAGGCTTGCCGGAATCGAAGCGGCGTCGTCGATCGGGATGCGCTTGCCGTCGTAGAAGGCGGTGAGGCTGCCGTTGAACGCACGCGCCTGGTCTTGCAGGGCCAGCGACTGCACCAGCGAGTAGGCCAGGCTGACGCGGGTGACGTAGTCGTTCGGACGGAACTGCCCGTTGAGCAGGCCCATCACGCCGTCGTGCGCGTTGCTGAGGTCGCGCAGCGGCGCGCCCTTGGCGACCGCGGCTTCCGCATAGGCGTACACCGGCGACGTGGTCGATACGTCGGTGAAACTGCGCTGGCCGTTGAAGGGCAGATGTTGGCGAACGCTCGCGCCCATCAGCAGGTACTGCGCCATTTCGCCGCGACGCAGGAGCTGGTCGGGACGGAAGCTGCCGTCGGTGTAACCGTCCATCAGGCGGTTGGCGACGGCGAATTCGATCGCCTGCCGCGCCGCATGGTTGGATACGTCGTTGAGGCCGCTGTAGCCGCCGCTCTTGAGGAAGCTGACTTCACCGGTGATGGTGCCCGGCAACGCATAGCCGTTGGTGATCTTCAGCGGGTCCAGCCCCGTGCCCGAGACCGAGCCTACGCCGCGCACCGTGACCGTCCACGTGCCGGCCTTGCCGGGAGCGCCGGTGGTGACGGTGTCGCCGAGCACCGGCAGCGCGATCGCCGATCCGTACTTGTTGCCGTCCGGATCGGTGAGCACGATCGCGACCGGGTTCGCATCGACCGTCGCACGCGCCGCCACCCAGGCGATGTCGGAGCCGACGGTGAAGCTCTGCGACTCGACCGTGCCTACCGGCGCGAAGTCGATCGAGAACGGCACGTTGGGCACGCCGCCGACCAGGATCGCGTTGCTGTTGAACGTGCGCAGCGTATTGACGGTGCCGCCGAAGTCGTTGCGCAGGCCCGTCGCCGCGGCGAGCGCTTCGTACGCGTTGACGTGGCCGCTACCCGCTTCCCAGGCCAGGCGGCCGGTCATGTTCGAGGCGGTGCGGATCAGGATGTCCTTGACCTGCGCCGGGGTGAGGTTCGGATTCGCCTCCAGCAGCAGCGCGATGATGCCGGCCACGTGCGGCGTCGCCATCGAGGTGCCGCTCATGTGCGTGTAGAACGGCAGGTACTGCGGGTCGAGGGTTTCGGCGTCGTGCTGCGCTTCCAGCGGCGGCAGAGCGCCGGCGAGGTCGCGGGTCGAAACGATGTCGACGCCCGGCGCCACGATCGTCGGCTCGTTGTAGTAGGTCCAGCTCTTGCCGTCGGCGGTGGTGAACTTGCCGCTCTCACCGCGCTTGCCGCGCGAGGAGAAGCCGGTGAGCACGCCGTCCTTCTCGCCGGCGCCGACCGAGATCACCCAGGGCGCCTGCGCGTACGGGTTGTGGGTGTCTTCGCCCGGGCCGTCGTTGCCGGCGGCGAAGACGCTGACGATGCCGCGCTTGTACAGCTCGTAGCTGGCGATGTTCACCGGGTTTTCGGGGTCGAACTTGCCCGACGAACCCCACGAATTCGAGACCACGCGGATCGGCGTGCTGTAGTCGAACTGATGCGTCGCCGCATAGTCCAGGCCGCCCACCGCGTCGAGCACGAGCAGCACCGCGCCCGAGCCGTAGCCGACCAGATCGGCGCCCGGTGCCGCGCCACGGTACAGGCCGTTGCTGCGCGAACCGTTGCCCCCAACGATCCCGGCGCAATGGGTGCCGTGGCCGGAACCCAGATCGGTATTGGGCACGTTGTTGACGCGGGTGATAGGCAGGATGCCCGGGGCGACGTCGGCGGCGACTTCCGCCAGCACGTTCTGCGGTGCCAGCACGTTGTCGACCACGTGCGTGCCGAGCTTGACGTCGTCGTGGGTGGCGTCGATGCCCGAGTCGTTCACCATCACGGTGACGCCGCGGCCGCTGAAGGGAACGGCGCGGCCGTAGTCGCCCGGATTCGCCTGCGCACGCGCGGTGCTGGTGATCTCGCGCGCTTCCTGGTTGAAGTAGCGCAGCGGTGCGTTCCAATAGATGGACGCGACGTCGCTGCGCTGGGCCAGCGCGCGGATTTCCGCCGGCGTGGCGATCAGGCCCGCGATCGGCAGCGTGTGCATGGTCACACCCTTGCTGATGCCCAGCGATTGCAACGCGGCGATCTGGCCGGGGGTGACGGGAGCGGACTGCTTGTAGCTGACCACGACTTGTAGTTCGTCGGTAGAGCGGGCGCCGTCCATGCGCGCAAGCAGTTGCGGATCGAGATGCGCGTCGGCAAGGGCTACGCCACTGGCCAGCAGGCCGATGGCGAGGGCGCTGAGCTTGACGCTGCGCTGCATGGAAGCTTGGAACGGCATGGCGGACGATCTCCCGGTGGCGGCTCACGGAATGGAGCGCTGACCGGGAGTGTTCGGCCCCGGGCTTGTCGGTCCCATCCGGGAGAGCCTTCACGGCCCCCAGGGGAAAGCCCCCAACCGTCACACTTTCGCGACCGCACCCACACGGCCGCTTCACCGCCCTGAACCCGCCGCCAATCTGGGTGGAAATCCCTACTGACGCGGGCGATCGAGTCCACGTACGCTCGCGGGTGCGTGGCCTGGCATCGGGATGGCTGGGACGGGATGGCCGACAAGCCACGCGAAGGCACGCTGCCAGAGGCCCCGCGGCGTGCGATCCGGATCGGACCCCGGGTCACGGGGGATCGCTTCCGGAGCTGTCTCGATGAATTCGCTTTCGATCCAGGTCTCGCACCGCTACTCGCGGATGCTGGGTGCTTGTGCGGTCGTGCTCGGCCTGCTGTTGGCCAGCCCGGCGACCCGCGCGCAGGCCCTTCCCGTCAATGTGACCGTCTCCGGCAACCATGCCGAAGCCGTCATCGGCGTATCCACCAGCCCGATCGCCGAAGTGATCCTGGACTTCCAGGACGCGAGCAACCTCAGCGCCGCCAGCCTCGGGATCAGCGCGCAACAGGTGAGCCTGACCGATCCGGCCCTGCTCTCGCGCCTGCCCGATTTGAATCTCACCGCCCTGCAGAGCGCGCTGCCGCTGCTGGTGACGGTCGAGCCGCCCGCGACCGGCGGCCTCAGCTTCCGCAACACCGGACGCCTGGAGATCCACACCCACGCCCTGCCCTATGTGGTCGGCAGCTCGCTGCGCATCCTCAAGGCGCCGCTGGGCGGTCCCTTCCGCGACGTCACCGACGAAATCGCCCGCGGCAGCGTTCGAGCGCGCACGACCTACGGCGGTTTCTCGCAGTTCCTGATCGTGACCGACCTGCGCACCACCGCTGCGGTGATCGACGAGAAGATCGGCTGGCTGCGCGACAAGGTCGACGCACTGCCTTCAGCGGAACAACCGGCTCTCGAGGCGTACCTGGATCAGGCCGAAAGCGCGATCGACGACGCCGACTACTCGGCGGCGATCACCGCGATCGACGCCTTCCGCACCCGCGTGCAGGCACGCGCCGGGCAGTACATTCCCAACGAGTGGCGCGCCACGCGGGACGTCGACAACCAGGCCGGCAACCTGGTCGCGGGCGCCAATACCCTGCGCTTCAGCGTCGCCTACCTGAGCGACTTCGGACAGTAGTCCCCGCAACAACAAAAGCTGCCCCTCATCTGCCCTTCGGGCATCTTCTCCCCGCTAGCGGGGAGAAGAGATCCCCCGCTTGGCCCGGGTAGCTCTGCCCGGGCGCGCGGCGTGCGCGCGACGAAGCCCGCGTTAAGATGCGCGCCATGCAGGCACGCCTGATTGCGTATCCACCCGATGCCGCGGCCGTGAGCCGATGGCTGCAGCCCGAACAGCGGCTGCATATCGGCCGTGAGTTGCCCAGTGAAGGCGCCGAGTGCGGCCTGCTGATCCCGCATCCGTCCATATCCCGCGCGCACGCCGAGATCTACCACCGCGACGGCCGCTGGTGGCTGCGCGACCTGGGCAGCAAGAACGGCAGCTTCGTCGACGGCATCGCCGTCACCGACCATCCCCTGCCCGCCCAATGCTGGCTGCGCCTGGGCGACAGCTACTGCGACTTCGAACAGATGGACACGCGTCAGGCCGAGGCGCTGCGCAGCCGCCAGGCCGACCGGCGCGCGCTTTCCCAAGCCATGGCGCTGCGGATGTCGCAGCAGGCTGATGCCGACTCGCTGCCGGCGCACGTGCTGCGCGGCGTGATCGAGCTGTCGGGTTGCACGCGCGGCTTCATGCTCCTGGCCGATCCGCGCAGCGGCGAGTTGCGGGTCTCGGCGAGCCTGCGGCTGGACGGTGATCACGTGGACGAGCGCGCCTTCTCCGGCAGCGTCGGCGCAGTCCAGCGGGTGATCGCCAGCGGCCAGCCGCTGGTGGTCAACGACATCGGCAGCGAACGCTGGCTGTCCTCGCGCGCCTCGGTGATCGCGGGCGGGCTCACCACGCTGATCGGCCTGCCGCTGCTGGACGGCAGCAAAGTCTTCGGCGCGGTCTATGCCGACCGCCGCGGCCCCGGCGAGCCGATTACCGAATTCGATCTGGAGCTGCTGTCGGCCTTTGCCGAAAGCGCTTCCTTGTATCTGCTCACGCGCCAGGCGATGCGTTCGCTCGACGGCGCGCCGCGCTGGCAGACCCTCGTGGACAGCCAGGCCTCGGCCTCCGCTATAGATACGGCGACATGACCGATCCCACCGCCACCGGCCTCTACGCCCAGCATCAGCACGCGCCCGGCAGCGTTTTGGCCGGGCGCTTCCGTATCGAAGCGATGCTCGGCATCGGCGGGATGGGCGTGGTGTACCGCGCCACCGATCTGGCCTTGAACGTACCGGTCGCGCTGAAGCTGCTGCGGCCGGAACTGGCCGCGCGTCCGGACGCGTTCGAACGCTTCCGCCAGGAACTGCTAATGGCGCGGCAGGTCTCGAGCCCGCGCGTCGTCCGCATCCACGACATCGCCCAGCACGATGGCCAGTGGCTGATCAGCATGGATTACATCGACGGCGAAGGCCTCGATCGCAAGCTCGACCGCGACGGCGCGCTGACGCCGGACACCGCCGCCGGCATCGCCCGGCAACTGGCGGAAGGCCTTGCCGCCGCGCACGCGCGCGGCGTGATCCATCGCGACCTCAAGCCGGCCAACGTGCTGATCGATCGCGACGGCAACGCCTACATCAGCGACTTCGGCGTGGCCCGCTCGCTGGCCGGCACCGGGCTGACGCAGTCGGGTGCCGTCGTCGGCACGCCCGATTACCTCTCGCCGGAACAGGCGCGTGGCGACGCCATCGACGGGCGCAGCGATCTGTATTCGCTGGGCCTGATCCTGTACGAAATGCTCACCGGGGCGATGCCGTTCCAAGGCGGCACGCTCGGCGAGATCCTCGCCCAACGCATGCTGCGTTCGCCGCCGCCGGTGACGCAGGCCAAACCGCAGACGCCGGCGTGGCTCGCACGTCTGACCGATCGGCTGCTGCGCGTGCAGCCTGCGCATCGCCTGCCGACGGCGGAAGCGGTGATGCGCGCGATCGATACGCGCGAGGTGCCGCGCGACTTCCGCCTTACCCGCAAGCACGCACTTGTCGCCGCTGTGCTGGTCGCACTGCTGGGCGCGGGCGGGTACGGATTCTGGCGCTACACGCATCCGGCGACACCGGCCGGCATCGCCACCGTCGCTCCCTTGCATCGCGTGCTGGTGATGCCGCTGTCGCCACGCGGCGACGCGCTGGACGAGGCACGCGCGACGGCGCTGGGCGCATTGCTGCGCAATGCCTTGCAGGCGAGTCCCGGTCTGGCCGTGGTCGACGACGAACGCACCCTGCAGGCCTTGCGCCAGCTCGATCCTTCCGGCGCCGTCACCGTCGATGCCGTCGCCCTGCAACGCATCGTCGGCGCGGATCGCGTCCTGAAAGTCGAGCTGCAGCCCTCGGGCAAGGCGTGGCGGGCCAGCGCTCGTCTGCGTGCACCAGGTGCAGACACTCCGGCGACGATCGCCGACGCTGCCGATCCCGCCGTGGCTTTGGCGCACCTCATCGCTTCGCCGTCGTTCGCGCAAACGCTTGGCGTGCGCGCAGGAACGCTGGCCTTCGCGGCGCCGTGCGCGGAGCCGTGTGGCAGCCGCAGCCTGCAGGCGTTCGGCACGGCCCTGCTCGCCAGACAACGCAGCGCACCGGCGACCGCGCTGAACGAAGTGCGCAAGACGACGGCGCAGGCGCCCGATTTCGCCCCGGCATGGCTGCTGCAAGCGGAAATGGCGCAAGCGGTCGGTGAAGCGGATGTGGCCTACGAGGCGGTCGAAGCCGGACAGCGCAGCGCGGGGAAAGCACCGTGGACTTCGTTGCAGCGGCGCTTCGATGCCGAGCGCGCATTGCTCGACGGCGATCCGCCCACCGCGGCGGCGCAATGGCGCGCGCAGCTCGCGCAGACCCCCGACGACACCTACGCCGAACTCAGCCTGGCCCGCGCGCTGGGCGCGGGCGGCGACTTCAAGAGCGCGACCGCCGTTCTGCAGAAGCTGGTGACACGCGATCCCAACGATCCGCGCGCGTGGTTCGAACTGGGCAAGTTCTCGATCCTCGCCGGCGATGCGCAGCGTGCGGTCGACGAACACCTGGTGCGCGCGCTCGTGCTCTACAAGCGCAGCGGCAACCGCTATGGCGAGGCGGAAACCGCGAACGCGCTCGGCATCGGCTATGCGCGCCTGGGCCAGACCGCGGATGCGGAGAAGCAATACCGCGAAGCGGTGCAACTGCGGCGTGCCGTAGGCAACCGGCGTGGACTGGCGACCAGTCTGCGCAATCTCGGCAACATCCTCAGCCAACAGGGCAAATTCGACGAAGCCGCGCAGGTGCTGCGCCAGTCGGGCGAACTGCACGCGGCGCTCGGCGACCGCGGTGGCCTGGCCGCCGTGGAGAACGAATTGGGCATCCTCGCCGAAGAACGCGGCGACTACCCCACCGCGCTCGCGCATTTCCGCCGCGCGCTGCAGAGCTGGCAACAACTGGGCGAAACCGGGGGCACGGCGCAGGCGCTCAACGACATCGGTTTCGCGCATTACCAGCTGGGCGCCTACGACGATGCCCAGGCCTATCTGGTGCAGTCGGCCAACGCCTACCGCGAGCTGGGCGATCAGACCGGCATCATCCGCACTCAGCAGAACCTGGGGCTGCTCGCGATCGCACGCGGGCAATGGAACGAAGCGCGGCGGCAGCTCGAAGCCTCGCTCGGCGCCGCAGAAAAACAGCAGATGCTGGAGGAAGCTGCGGTCAGCCGGCGCAACCTCGCCGAACTGGAGCTGCAGCAGGGCCATCTCGATAGCGCGATCGCCCAGGCGACGCAGGCCGAGAAGTTGTTCCGCGAACGCGAGGACGGGCGCGGCCTCGCCGACGCCGGACTGCTGCGCGTGCAGGCGCTGCTAGCCGCGCACGCCGATGCCGACGCGCGCAAGGCGCTGGAGGGTTTGCACGACGCCATCGCACAGGCTTCCGCCGAACAACAAGGCATCGCGGTATTGCTGCAGGCCGAGCTGGCCAATCGCAACGGCCAGGCGGCCGAAGCGGCGCGCCACGTCGCCCAGGCACGGCAACTGGCGCGTGCTTCGGGCGTGAAGCAATTGCAGCTGCAAGTCGCGCTGCAGGAGCCGGGCTTGTTGCCGGCGGACCTCGACCGCGGTACGACCGCGCTGGGCAACGTGCCGCTGCGGCTTCGCTATCTGCTGGCGGCGATGCGCGCCGCCGCGGCGCGGAACGACGCGCGCGCACTGCAGTCCGCCTATCGCGAAGCCGCCCCGTTGCTGCGCCGCGGCGACTACCTCGACGCCTGGCGCCTGCACGAACTCGCCCGCGCGCAGTGCGTCGACAGCGGCGGGCAAGCCTCCGACACCTGCGGACGTGCCGCCGACACGGCGCTGGGGCGGCTGCGTTCGCGGATTCCGCAACCGCTGCGCGCCGGCTTCGACAAGGCCGCGCCGCAGGCCGCGGGCCAGCACTTATGAACGACGACCTCGACACGCTGCGCCAGCAGTACCGCGAACTGCTCGAGCGCCTGGAGCGCAACGAACGCGAATTCCGCCGCCTCGGCCGCGCCGTCTGGCGCGTGCAGGAGGACGAGCGCCGCCGGCTCGCGCGCGAACTGCACGACGGCGTCGGCCAGAACCTGACGGCGATCAAGCACCGCCTCGCCACGGTCGTGCGCACGCTTCCGGAAAACGACGAGGCAGCGCGCGCCGCACTGGAAGCCACCATCGCGCTGTGCGGCGACACCCTGGAAGATACGCGGCAGCTCTCCCGCCTGCTGCGTCCGCCGGTCCTCGACGACCTCGGCCTGGAAGCGGCGCTGCGCTGGCTGGCGCGTAGCCAGGGCGAAGCCACGGGCCTGGACATCGGCGTCGATATCGAACCGCTGCCACCCCTGGACACCGACCTGCAGACCTTGCTGTTCCGGGTCGCCCAGGAAGCGCTCAACAACATCGCCAAGCACGCCCAGGCGCGCAGCGTGCTGATCCGCGTGGTGCCGCGCGCCGGCTTCGTGCAGTTGCAGGTGGCGGACGACGGCCGCGGTTTCGATCCCGAGGCCGGCCTGCGCAGCGGCGGCAGCGGACTGGGCGGCATGCGCGAGCGCCTGCGGCTGTACGACGGCAGGCTGGAGATGCATTCGGCTCCCGGCGAAGGGACCCGCCTGCGGGCGGTCGTGCCGCTGCGTACGGGCTGACCTTCCGGCTTGACGCCACCGGCCCGCGACGCGCACGTTAGCGCGCATGGGGAACTTTGCCGTACGTGTCCTGATCGCCGACGACCACACGCTGGTCCGCGAGTCGCTGGTCAATCTCCTGCAGAGCTCCGCCGACATCCAGGTGGTGGCGCAGGCGTCGGACGGTCTGGAGACCGTCGAGAAGGCGCTGGCCACGCGGCCGGACATCGTCATTACCGACATCTCGATGCCCCACCTCAACGGAATCGAAGTGGTACGCCGCCTGCGCGAAGCGCTGCCGGAAGCGCGCGTGCTGGTGCTGACCATGCACAGCGAGGACGAGTACGTGCTGCAGCTGGTGCGCGCCGGCGCCTCGGGGTACCTGGTGAAGGACAGCGCGGCGTCGGAGCTGCTGGCTGCGATCCAGTGCCTGCGCGACGGTCGCGGTTACTTCGGCCCGCAGGCCGCGCGCATCCTGGCCGAGCAGTTGCAGCATCCCGAACGCCAGGTCGACGATCCCTATGGCCGGCTCACACCGCGCGAGCGCGAGGTCTTCCACCTCATCGCCGAAGGCATGACCACCAAGGAAATCGCGCGCGCGCTCGACATCAGCGCCAAGACCGCCGAGAACCACCGCGCCCGCGTGCTCGACAAGGTCGGCGTGCGCAATACCGCCGAGCTGGTCCGCTACGCGCTGCGCAAGGGTCTGCTGGACTGACGCCGGCTGAGGGTATTCCCGGATAGCCGCCGCCCCACGGCATACGCATGCTGCCTGCACCGCCCGGATGCAAGGCCCTGCATCTGGACGGGTGTGACCCAGGCCGTCCCATCCCATCCCACGGCCTGCTGAAGCCCGCTACAGGAGTGGCGGGCTTCATCTTTTGTGCGCGTTGTATGCTCGTCTCCCCGACACGGTGGAGCGAGCGCATGAAGGCAGGAGTTTGGGTACAGCTGTCACGAGTGCAGCGGTCATGGATGCAGCTGTTCACGATCGCCGCCGTCGTGCTGCTGGGCGCCTGCTCCCATGGCCAGGTGCGCCGGGTCTCCGAGCCCTCCGCGCTGATCCAGCAACTGACCGTGCGCACCGACGGACGCTGGGATGTGGAGCTGCGCATCGAGAACTTCAGCAGCATCCCGATGCGTTTCGATTCGGTCGACCTCGCGCTCACCATCGGCGACAGCGAGGCCGGCCATGTCACCGCGCAACCCGCCGTCTCGATCGGTCCCGAATCGGCCGACGTGGTCAGCACGGTGTTCACCCCGCAGGCCGCAGCCAAGCTGGCCGTCGCCGACGCCCTCGCTGGCGGACGCAGCATCGGCTACACGCTCGCCGGCACGATTACGGCAACGCCGGACGAAAAGCGCCAGCGCAGCTTCCAGGTCAAGCGCGGCAGCCAGCTCAATCCGGCACCGGGATTGCCGGGCGTCCTGCGCTGAGCGGCCCGCGCGCTCCTGCTGTCAGCGCGTTCTCCTACTGCTTGAAGTCCCGGCTCTAAACCGCGGCAGCAGACTTCGGCGCAACGCCGGCGAGTCCGCCGGCTCCCATCGCAACCTTCGGCGGCCGACATGAGTACCTACAAAGCTCCTCTCAGCGACATGCGCTTCGTGCTGTACGACATGCTCGGCGCCGAACAGGAATACGCCCGCCTCGGCCACACCGACGCGACCCGCGACGTGCTCGACGCCGTGCTCGACGAAGCCGCGCGCTTCACCGAAACCGTGCTCGCGCCCTTGAACGAAACCGGCGACCGCATCGGTTGCAAGTTCGACCCGGCGACCGGCGCGGTCACCACGCCGCCGGGCTTCAAGCAGGCGTATGCGCAGTTCGTCGAAGGCGGCTGGACCGGCCTGGTGTCGCCGGTGGAATTCGGCGGGCAGGGCCTGCCCTACAGCGCGGGCGTACCGCTGAAGGAAATGATCGACGCGTCGAACCTGGCCTGGGGCAACTTCCCCCTGCTCTCGCACGGCGCCACCGATGCATTGCTGCATCACGGCGAGGACTGGCAGCGCGAAGTCTTCCTCAAGCCGCTCGTCGACGGCCGCTGGACCGGCACGATGTGCCTGACCGAACCGCACTGCGGCACCGACCTGGGCCTGCTCAAGACCAAGGCCGCACCGAACGAAGACGGCACCTACGCGATCACCGGCACCAAGATCTTCATCACCGCCGGCGAGCACGACATGACCGAGAACATCATCCATCTCGTTCTCGCCAAGCTGCCCGACGCACCGGCGGGCAGCAAGGGCATCTCGCTCTTCATCGTGCCCAAGTACAAGGTCGCGCGCGACGGCAGCATCGGCGACGCCAATGCCGTGCGCTGCGGCAGCATCGAGCACAAGATGGGCATCCACGGTTCGGCCACGTGCGTGCTCAACTTCGACGGCGCGCAGGGCTATCTGATCGGCCAGCCCAACAAGGGGCTGATGGCGATGTTCACCATGATGAACACTGCGCGCCTCGGCGTCGGCGTGCAGGGCCTGGGGTTGTCCGACCGCGCATGGCAGAACGCATTGCGTTATTCGCGCGAACGCCTGCAGAGCCGTTCGCTATCGGGCCCGAAGTTCCCCGAGAAGCCGGCCGATCCGATCATCGTCCAACCCGACGTGCGGCGCATGCTGCTTACCTGCAAGGCGCTGGTCGAAGGCGGCCGCGCGCTCGGCTATTACGCCGGCTTGCAGGTCGATGTGTCCGAACGCGCGCCGACGCCGGAAGAACGCGAGCAGGCCGATGCGCTCGTCGGCTTCCTCACCCCGATCGTAAAGGCCTGCCTCACCGAATGGGGCGTGGAATGCACCTATCACGCGCTGCAGTGCTTCGGCGGCCACGGCTACATCGCCGAACACGGCATGGAGCAGCTCGCCCGCGATGCTCGCATCACCACGCTGTATGAAGGCACGACCGGCATCCAGGCGCTGGATCTGCTCGGCCGCAAGATCATGCAGTTGCAGGGTGCGGGGCTGAAGATCTTTCTCGGCGAGATCACGCGCTTCTGCGATGGCTGCACCAGCGGTGCGGTGCCGGGCAGCGAAGCGGCCGCCGAGTTCGTGGGTCCGCTGCGCGAGAAGGTCGCGCAGTGGCAACAGCTCACGCTGCAGATCGGCCAGCGCGCGATGAAGAACCCAGAAGAAGTGGGCGCGGCGTCGTATGACTATTTGATGTACTCGGGCTACGTCGCCCTCGCCTACTTCTGGGCGCGCAGCGTCGCGGCGGCGCAGGTCTCGGCGCATCCTGCAGCGTTCAAGCAGGCGAAGCTGGAAACCGCGCGCTTCTACTTCGCCCGCCTGCTGCCGCGCACGCTGACCCATGCGGCGGCGATCGCGAGCGATGCGAGCACGGTGACGGCGCTCGATGAGGCCGCATTCGACGCGTAGGCCCCTAGCCTCACGATGAATACGCCCCACGCGACGCTGACGAGTACACAAAACGTAAACATAGGCGTATAAGCTGATGTCCCAATGGAGACCGATAGAGCCAACCTGAGGCTGGTCCGAACTGGAACACGCGCGGCCGACATGCTTGCGCGTGATCCGGCCCTCCATTCGACGCCCGAATTTGCTGCCCGACCCTCGACGGACCGCCTCAATGCGGTCCGTTTGCTTTCTCTGGATGCCCACGGCCGCGTGCTGGACTGGATGAGCTGGCAGGACGCGGCGTGCCTGTATGCGCGCGGCGCGGTCGCCTGGACGCTCGGCGATCCCTGCCTGCAGGTCCACGGCGGCCTGTGCCGCCGCACCGGTTCGCAGAGCCTCATCGAACTGCATCCGATCGTCGCGGCGCGCGGCCATGCGCGCGCGCACGCTCTGGATCCGACGCCGGCGCTGACCAACGCCGCGCTGTTCGCCCGCGACGCCTATCTGTGCCTGTACTGCGGACGCGACTTCCCGCGCCCGCACCTCACCCGCGACCACGTGCTGCCGGTATCGAAGGGCGGCCGCGACGTCTGGGAAAATGTCGTAGCCGCCTGCTTCCACTGCAATTCGCGCAAGGGCAACCGCACTCCGCAGCAGGCGAACATGCCGCTGCTCGCGGTGCCGTATCGCCCGAGCTGGGTCGAGCACCTCATCCTCAGCAACCGCAACATCCTCGCGGATCAGATGGCGTTCCTGAAGGCGCAGTTGCCCAAGCGCACGCGTCCGGAACTCGTGGCGCTGTAACGCGCTATCGCCTTCCCCGCGGCGACCGTCGACCGCCGGTACGCGCGTGACTCCGGTCTCACCTGAACAGCGCGCGTCACAAGGTGACGTTCACCGCGCGTTGACGGCCCCAGGGAGCCGAGCAACACTCGCCGCCTTGTCACAATCACCAGAATGGATCGGAACATGCTCCCGACGTTCGGCCTCACCGGCATGGATGCCGCCACCGAAACCTCCCTGAAGTCCGCCTTCGCCGAAGCCAGCATGCGGCTGGGCGGCCGCTGGCCGCTGGTGTCGGAGCAGGACGCGACTCATGTGGTGGTCGACATGGACAGCATGTACGGGCCAATGAGCTGGCTGCGGCTGCACGGCGCCGGCAAGGTCGTCATTGGCCTGACCTCCGCACCGCGCGCGCAGACCGACTTCCGCCTGGGCAAGCCCTTCAACGCCGAATCCGTGGCGGACCTGCTGCAGCAGATCGCGCCTTCCGACGGCGCGCCGCACGGGGTCACACCCGCACCGGCGCCGCAGCACCAGTTGCCGGAAGAAGTCGCCAAACCGGTCAGCGAAGAAGCCGCCGCACCCGATCAGCGCCCTTCCGCTGCAGTCTCCGCGACGCTTGAAACACCCGCGGCACCGCCCGCGCCTGCGATCGAAGCGCCCAGCGCCGTTCCGCCGGCACCGAGCGCGACCGCACCGGTCGCACCGCCCGCTCCGGCTCCGGCGCCCGCGCCACAGCCCGTCCCGCCCAGCGACCGCACGCTGATCGACTGGCTCGCGCCGGGCCAGCTCAAAGGTCGGGTGCGCCTGGAACGCGGCGGCGTCGGCGTCCTGCTCGACCTCGACCAGCACCAGTACTTCGGCCCGGCGACGCTCAAGCCGTTGGCCTCGCACGTCGAGTCGGTGCTCAAGGCCGGCGACTTCAAGGACGTGGACACCGCGGCCTGGAACAGCGAATCCACCATGCACGGCCAGGCCCAGCCGCTGGCGCGCCTGCTGTGGTTCTGCGCGTTGCAGGCGGGCAAGGGCAAGCTGATGCCGGGCTTCGATCCGGGCGCGCAGTACCGCCTGCTGAAGTGGCCGCAGACCGAGCGCGAGTTCCCCAAGCACTTCCGCATCGCCACCGCGATGATGAAGGGCCCGGCCACGCTGGACGAAGTCAGTGCCGCCTGCGGCGTGCCGGTTCCCGACGTCGCCGACTTCGTCAATGCGAATCTTGCGACCGGCTATGCCGAGCCCTACCGCGAACCGGAGCCGGAACCGGAACATCAGAAGTCCGGCGGGCTGTTTGGGCGCCTGCGCGGGCGGTAAAGCTCAAGCCTGTAGCCGCGCATGGCTAGCCGCGCGCGCGGCATCACTTGACCGGTGGGTTGGATCTGCGGGGGGCGGCCCTCGTCGCTTCCGGCGCGTCGGTTGTCCCACGGGCGTCCTAGCGGGACAATGACGGACTTGTCGTCCGCGCCGTTCCAGGCTGCCCGCCCCGCATGATCGATCCGCAGCGTTATCCGCGCCTTTCCCGCATCCAGGTTCCCGCCGACCTGCGCCAGTTCCCGGAAGAGGAACTGCGCGCGGTCGCCGATGAACTGCGCGCCTACCTGATCGAGCAGGTGGCGATGGTCGGCGGCCACTTCGGCGCGGGCCTGGGCGTGATCGAACTGACCGTCGCCCTGCACTGGCTCTTCGAGACGCCGGTCGACCGCCTGGTCTGGGACGTCGGCCACCAGTGCTATCCGCACAAGATCCTGACCGGCCGCCGCGACATCATCCACACGGTCAAGCAGAAGGATGGCGTCGCGCCGTTCCCCAAGCGTGAGGAATCCGAATACGACACCTTCGGCGTCGGCCATTCCTCGACCTCGATCTCCGCCGCGCTGGGCATGGCGCTCGCGCTGCAGCGGATGGGCGACGAGCGCAAGGTCGTCGCCGTCATCGGCGACGGCGCGATGACCGCCGGCATGGCCTTCGAGGCGTTGATGCACGCCGGCGGCATGGGCGATGTCGACGACAGCAGCGAGCCGAACCTGCTGGTGATCCTCAACGACAACCAGATGTCGATTTCCGAGAACGTCGGCGGCCTCACCAAGATGCTCGGCCGCATGACCGGCAGCCGCACGCTCAACGCGATCCGCGAAGGCGGCAAGAGGTTGCTCGGCGACAAGCACCGCCCGGCGGCGAAATTCGTCAAGCGCTGGGAAGAACACTGGAAGGGCATGTTCGTGCCTTCCACGCTGTTCGAGGAGATGGGCTTCCACTACACCGGCCCGATCGACGGCCACGACATCGGCGCCCTGCTCGCCGCGATGAAGACGCTCAAGACCCTCAAGGGTCCGCAGTTGCTGCACATCATCACCACCAAGGGCAAGGGCTACGAGCTCGCCGAGGACGACCAGATCGGTTATCACGCTGTCGGCCCGTTCGATCCCACCAAGGGCCTGGTCGCCAAGCCCGGCGCGAAGAAGCCGACCTACACCGACATCTTCAGCGACTGGCTGTGCGACATGGCGGCGGCCGATCCGCGCCTGATGGGTATCACTCCGGCGATGCGCGAGGGCTCGGGCCTGGTGCGCTTCAGCAAGGAATTCCCCGCGCGCTACTTCGATGTCGCGATCGCCGAGCAGCACGCGGTGACGCTGGCGGCGGGCATGGCCTGCGAAGGTGCGAAGCCGGTGGTGGCGATCTACTCGACCTTCCTGCAGCGCGGTTACGACCAGCTGGTGCACGACGTGGCGATCCAGGATCTCGACGTGTTGTTCGCGATCGATCGCGGCGGCGTCGTCGGGCCCGACGGGGCGACGCATGCGGGCAATCTCGATCTGTCCTACCTGCGTTGCGTGCCCAACATGGTGGTGATGGCGCCCGCCGACGAGAACGAATGCCGGCAGATGCTGTCCACCGGTCACCACTACGAAGGCCCTGCTGCCGTGCGTTATCCGCGCGGTACCGGTCCGGGCGTCGCGGTGCAGCCGACGCTCGACACGCTGTCGATCGGCAAGGGCGAAGTGCGCCGCCGTGGTTCGCGCATCGCTCTGCTCGCGTTCGGCGCGATCGTGCCGGCGGCCGAGGTCGTAGGCGAGGAGCTCGGTCTCAGTGTCGTCAACATGCGCTTCGTGAAGCCGCTGGATCGCGAGCTGATTCTTGAGTTAGCGAAGACGCACGACGGCTTCGTCACGCTCGAGGACAACGTCGTCGCCGGCGGCGCGGGTTCCGGCGTCGCCGAGCTGCTTGCCGCCGAGGGCATCACCTTGCCGGTCCTGCATCTGGGCCTGCCCGACGAGTTCCAGCATCACGCCAGCCGTGAGCAACTGCTTTCCGAAGCAGGTCTCGATGCCGCCGGCATCCGCGCTTCGGTCCTGCAACGCTGGCCGCAACTGGGCGCCACGCATCCGCGCAGCGCCGCACTTTAAAAATTTTCCGCTCGTCATCTCCGCTCGTCATCCCGGCGAACGCCGGGATCCAGCCTTTGATGTTGCCGCTGCCGTTGCTCCTTATCACCGGCGGGAGGGCGGCGCCGGCGGGTAGGCGTGACACGCCGTGAATCCAGTCCCATCGTTCACCACAGACACGCGCTGCGGCGCGTTCGGCACAGTCATAACTTCCGTTCACGGGGGCGCGGCTTGTCAGCGGCATCCATGCCGCTGACAGTCACGCCTACCCACCAGCACCACCCTCCCCGATACATCTCGGGTTCGGCGCAAAAGAAAAGTCCAAGCCGTAGCAATTCACGTCATCCCGCAGTCATATGACTGCAACGGCCGGGACACGCCCGACGCCCAAGCTCCCCAAAACCGGGAGCTGTGCATGCGTTACGCCATCGTCACCGAGACCTACCCGCCGGAAATCAACGGCGTCGCCCTGACCGTTCAAGGGCTGGAACAAGGTCTTCGCGGCCGCGGGCACGAAGTCACCTTGGTGCGACCGCGCCAGGTGAGCGAAAGCGCCGACGCGACCGGCGCAGCACACGAATTCCTCGTCCGCGGCGCGCCGCTGCCGCGCTATCCGGGTCTGCGCTTCGGCTTGCCGGCGACCCGCAAGCTCGTCGCGCAATGGCAGAAATCACGGCCGGATGCCATCTACGTGGCCACGGAAGGCCCATTAGGATGGTCGGCGCTGCGCGCTGCGCGGCGTCTGGGAATTCCGGCCTCGACCGGCTTCCACACCCGCTTCGACGAATACATGCGCGACTACGGCGCGGCGTTCCTCGCGCAGACCGCGCTGCGCTGGATGCGCCGTTTCCACAACGGCGCGGACGCCACGCTGGTGCCGACGCGCGAGCTGCAGCAGTTCCTGCAGAGCAACGGCTTCAACGACGTGGTGTTGCTGCCGCGCGCGGTCGATACGACGCTGTTCGATCCTGCGCGGCGCGACAACGCATTGCGTGCGCAATGGGGCGTGGACGAAGACGGGCTCGTCGCCATCTACGTCGGCCGCATCGCAGCGGAGAAGAACCTCGATCTGGCCGTTCGTTCGTTCCGCGCACTGCAGAAGCAGCGTCCGGACGCACGCTTCGTCTGGGTAGGCGATGGCCCGGCCCGCGCCAAGCTGCAGCAGGAAAATCCCGACTTCATCTTTTGCGGCATCCAGCGCGACGAAACGCTGGCCAAGCACTTCGCCAGCGGCGACTTCTTCATCTTCCCCAGCCACAGCGAAACCTTCGGCAACGTCACTCTCGAAGCGATGGCCAGCGGCGTCCCGCCGATCGCCTTCGACTATGGCGCGGCGCGCGAGCACATGCGCGATGAAGTGCACGGCGCCGCGATCGCCGATGGCGACGACGAAGGCTTCATCCGCGCGGTCGTGCGTATCGCGACGGAGCCGGTGCTGCGCGCCGCGATGCGCCGCGCCTGCCGCGAAGCCATGCTCGGACTGCGTCCCGAACAAGTCGCGGCAGATTTCGACGCGTTGTTGCAGGCACTCGCCGACGAGCGCGCCGACGCCGAATCCTTCCAAGCCGATCCGCAAGCCGACCGGGAGATCGCATGAAGACGACCTTGCCCAAGCGTTTGCTCGCCAATGAATCGGGTTGGTGCCTGCGCGCCAACCGGCTGGGCGAACTCGGCAGTTCACGCGCCTACTTCGCCGCCATCAGCCGTCTCGGCGATGGCGTGTTCTGGTACGTGCTGATGGCCGCGCTGATCGCGGTCGACGGCATGAAGGGACTCGCCGCTTCCGCCCACCTGGCGGCGACCGGCCTGATCGCGCTCACCTTGTACAAGCTGCTCAAGCGCTGGACCCGCCGTCCGCGACCCTTCGCCAGCGATGCACGCATCCGCGCCTGGGTCGCGCCGCTGGACGAGTTCTCGTTCCCGTCGGGCCACACGCTGCATGCCGTTGCATTCACCGTGGTGGCGCTCGCCCATTACCCGGTACTGGCGTGGGTGCTGATTCCGTTCACCGCCAGCGTTGGCGTTTCGCGCGTCGTGCTCGGCCTGCACTACCCCAGCGACGTGCTCGCGGCGACGGGTATCGGTGTGGCGCTGGCGAGTCTGTCGTTGTGGCTGGTGCCGGGCGTTTCGCTGTTCGCCTGAGTTCCTCAGCGTCGCCGTGCTGTCCGCGGTAACGATCTCGGCGCGGGCAGGCGGCGCCGGTGGGTAGTCGCGACACGCCGTGAATCCGTCCATGGAGGCTTGGTCAGCGGCATCCATGCCGCCGACAGTCGCGCCTACCCACCGGCACCGCCTGCCCTCCCATAGATTTCGGGCGCGTTGGCAAAAAAACAAAGACGAAGCGCAGGATCCCGGCTCGCGCCGGGATCACGATCGACCATTACTGCGCCGGCAGCGGCGGTGGACGGCTCGCGGACAACTTGTACCAATCCACCTTGCGCGTGATCACCATGATCGTGGCGAGGATGACGAACAGCAGCACCGCCCCCAGCACCAGCGCGTTGTCCTCGGATATCAGTAGGCCGTAGAGCGCTGCATACAGCGTCGCCAGCATCGCAGCGAAGCCCCAGCCGCGCCCAGCGCTACGTAGCACCGCGCTCAGATAGAACCCGAGCAGGCCGATGCATGCCACGCTCGCGGCCAGATAGGCCCAAGGGAACGGGATGTGCTCGCTCAGGCTGACGAGCAGCAGGAAGAAGATGGCGAGCGCAAGACCGACCAGTCCGTACTGCACCGGGTGAATCGGCAATTGCTTGATCAGCTCGAACATGAAGAAGCCGACGAAGGTCAGCACCACGAACAACAGGCCGTACTTGCTGGCGCGATCGGCCTGCGAATACACATTGACCGGATCGACCAGCGCCACACCGACCGCATCGATACCGCTGGTGTCGAACGCCGGGCCATTGTCGCTAGCGCTTTCGCCGCGCTCGTAGCCGCGCGTGGTCTCCAGGCTCGGCAGTGTCTTGCCGGCAAGGAATTGCGCCTGCGCATTCGACGCCAGCGACGACACCTCCCAGCGCGCGGAAAACCCCTGGCCGCTCACGCTCGGCTGGCGCGGCAGGAAATCGCCGCCGAAGCGCGGATGCGGCCAGGCCGATTCGAGCCGGAACACATTGCTGCGCGCCAAGGGCACCAGCGCGAGCGACTCGGTGCCGGCAAGCTTCACATCCAACCGCGTATCGAGCTTCAACACCGAGCCCGCGGCCGGTTCCGGCAGGCGCACGTGCACACCACCGCCTTCGCGGCTGCCGAAGCCTTCCTGCAACTTCATGTCGCGACCATCCACGCGCAACTGCGGCGTCCCGGCCAAGCCGCGCACATCAGCGATGCCGTAACTCAACCACGGCCGCCCGATCTTCCGCGGCAACTCGGGATTATCATCAGCCGGAATGCGCGCGTCGAAACCGGCCTGCGCCAGCGCCTGCAGCTCGTACACGCGCACTTCGTGCAAGCCCAGCCGGCGCGTGTTCGGCAGCAGCTTGCCGCTCACGTCGAGGCGATCGGGGAAGAACGTCCAACGACCGGCTGCGCCGTCGCGCTTGACCTTGCGCACGACCTCGCCCTTGTCGTTCTTCTCTTCCACTTCGATGGTTTCCACGTACGGCACGATCAGCACCGGCCCCGAGAGCGCCTGTGCGCCGGCCGAACTGCGTGCGATGTTGGCCACCGCCTGGTTGCGGTAGTACTGCCGCTCGGTGATCGTGCCGCGGATCAACATGAGCGGAATCAGGATCGCGATCGTCATCGCGAATACGAAGAACAGCTTGAGCAACAAACGCATGGCTCCCTCCCGTCGTGGCGTTGGCGACAGGATGGGCAGCGCGCATGAGTGCACGATGGTGCGATGGTGAAGCGAGGGTGAAGTGCGGTCAGTGGACAGCCGGGATCTCCAGGCTCGCCCTGGCGCCGCCGGCTTCGCGGTTGTGCAACTCGGCGCTGCCCTCGTGCAGCGCGGCGACTTCCGCGACGAAGCACAGGCCCAGTCCGCTGCTGCGGCTGCCGCCGTGCGGACGCGGCAGGGAGTAGAAGCGTTCGAACACGCGCGACAAGGCGTAATCGGGAATCCCCGGCCCCTCGTCGTCGACTTCGAATCGCACCCGGCCTGCGTCGGACCGTGCGCGAATTCGGATCGTGGCGCCCTGCGGCGAGAAATCCGCCGCGTTCTCGATCAGGTTCACCAGCGCCTGGCGTAACAGAAAGGGATCGCCCTGCAGCGTCGGCAGCGGCTCGGACAGATCGGTCGCCAGTGCAAGTCGGTCACGGGACAGCCGCGGCGCGCATTGCTCGGCAGCCGCATGCACCAGCGCAGCAACGTCGACCGGTTCGGGGTTTTCCAGGCGTTGGCGATGCTCGACGCTGGCGAGCGCCAGCAGTTTGTCGATCATCTGCGCCAGGCGGTCGCTCTGCAGGCGGATGCTGGCGGCGAAACGGGCGCGGTCGGCTTCGGCCATCGGCTGCTCGCCTTGCGCCTCCTCCAGCAGTTCGGCGCTGCCGCGGATGGCCGCCAACGGGCTCTTCATCTCGTGGGTCAGCGCATGCACATACTGCTCGACGTACTGCTTGCCTTCCAGGCGGTTGCGCATCGTCTCCAGCGCGCGGCCCAGATCGTCGAATTCGCCGACGGTATCGGGCAAAGTCGCGCGCTCGCCAGCGGTCACCGCGTGTGCGTAGCGGCGCAACCCGCCAAGTTGCCTTGAAAGCCACCAGGCGGCGACGAGCCCGATCAGCAGGGCCACGCCGAGTAACACCGCACCCCAGCGGATCACCACCGCCTGGCTGCGCGCGATCACCGGCGCGATCGCGCGATTGGGCTTGGCGAGGGTAAGCACGCCGACGATGCGCCCCTGCGTGTCGTGCAAGGGCGCGGCGACGTACATCACCGACGACTTCTCATCGTTCGGATCGCTCGGTGTCGAACGCGCGCCGTAGCGGCCGCGCAGCGTCAGGTAGACATCGTTCCAGCGCGAGTAGTCCTGACCGACCGCCAGACCGTCGCTATCGAAGACCACGATGCCGCGCGCATCGGTCACGTAGACGCGGTAGCTGGTGCCGTGCTTGCGCAGGCCCCAGATCTCCGCATCGACCTTGCGGCTGCGCAAGGCGTGTACACGCCGGGCGAACTCGCCATCGTCGATGTGGCCGCTGAGGAAATCGGCGGTCGCCAGTTCGGCCAGGGTATTCGCCGTGTCGACCAGCGTATCCTCCATCGCCTGCCGCACGCCGGGCTTCACTTCGGCGACAAACACGCGCATGAGCAGGAACGCCGCCAGCGCGACGATCAGGAAGTAACCGAGGAAGATGCGCAGGCCGATTTTCATGCTTCGAGCGAATACCCCAGTCCGCGATGCGTCCGGATCGGATCTGTTTCCGGATCCACTACGCGCAGCTTCGCCCGCAGGGTCTTGATGTGCGTGTCGATCGTGCGGTCGCCGCTGTCCAGCGCATCGCCCCAGACGCGGTCCATCAGCTGCGCGCGCGACAGCACTGCGCCCGGTCGTTGCAGCAATGCCGCCAGCAGGCCGTATTCGTAGCGGGTCAGGTCAAGCACGCGGCCGCGGTAGCGGATGCGATGGCCCTCGGCATCGTGTTCGAAGCCATGCACCGGCGCAGCGGCGGCCGCAGCGTTCTGACCACGGCGCAGCACCACCCGCACACGCGCCACCAGCTCGCGCGGCGAGAACGGTTTGGTCACGTAGTCGTCCGCGCCGATCTCCAGGCCCAGGATGCGCTCGGCTTCGGCATCGTGCGCGGTGAGGAAGATCACCGGGATGTCGCGATCGCGTCGCAGCTCCCGGCATAGCGCGAAGCCACCGATATCGGGCAAGCCGACATCCAGCACGGCCAGGTCGAACCCCTCCTTCGCCACGCGCAGCGCCTCGCCGCCGGTGAGGCAGTGGCGGGCCTCGAAACCTTCGGCGCGCAAGGCATAAAGCACGGTCTCGGCGATGGCCGGTTCGTCTTCGACGATCAGGATGCGCATGGCGGGCCGGGAGGGATCTGGCATCGGGAATTCGAAAGAGCTTAAGGCCGGAGCGCCCGATGCTGTAGCTTTACCGGACCTCGAACCCCGTCCGGCACCAATGAACTACCGCCACGCCTTCCACGCCGGCAACCACGCCGACGTGCTCAAGCACGTCGTCCTGCTGGCGATCTGCGATGCGCTGACCGCAAAGCCGGCGCCCGTATTCGCGCTCGACACGCACGCCGGGCGGGGCCTCTACGCACTGGACAGCAACTCGGCCCAGCGCACCGGCGAGGCAGAGGACGGCATCGGCCGGCTGCTGGCGGAAACGCCCGGCAATCCGCTGCTACAGCGCTACCTGCAGGCCGTGCGCGCCTGCCGCCAGGAACACGGCCGCACCGCCTATCCCGGTTCGCCCTGGCTGCTCGCGCACGCCCTGCGCGAGGACGACCGCATCGCCGTCTGCGAGCTGCACCCCGAAGAAGCCGCGCAGCTGAAGGCCAACTTCGATGCCGACCCGCGCATCGCCGTGCACGCCCGCGACGGCTACACCGCGATGAAGGCACTGCTGCCGCCGCGCATCGGCGAGACGCGCTACGGCCGCGGCTTGGTGCTGATCGACCCGCCGTACGAAGCTCAGCTGGAAGAATTCGATACCGCGCTGGGCGCGCTGCGCGAGAACCTCGAGCGCTGGCCGCAGGGCTGCTATGTGCTGTGGTACCCGATCAAGCTGCGCCGCGCGCTGCAGTCGTTCTACCGTCGCGCCGCCACGCTGCCGGCGAAATCCGTACTGGTGGCGGAACTGCTGGTGCGCCCGGACGACTCGCCACTGCAGATGAACGGCAGCGGTTTGTTGATCCTCAATGCGCCCTTCCAATTGGATCAGAAGCTAGCGCCCGCGCTGCATGCCCTCGCCGCGGCGCTGGGCGAGCGCAAGCCGCATACGCACCTGGAGTGGTTGCGCGCGGCGCCTTAAGTGGCGCGCGCGGCCGCCGCGTCAAATCTGCGGCTTGATATCCGGCTCGAAGAAACTCCAGCGCACTTCCGGGAACTGCGCCTTGATCGCGCGTTCGACCCGATTGATTTCTTCGGCGAGGTGGTTCGTGGTCTGGCGCTCGTTCATTTCGGCCTGCACCGCGAGCATCACTTCGTTGCCCAGTTGCAGCGTGATCAGGCTGATGACGCGGCCGACTTCCTCGCGCGCTTCGATGAAGCGCCGCATTTCCTGCTCGCGCTCGGGATCGACGCTCTGGCCGATCAGCATCGCCTTGACTTCGATCGCGACGAAGACGGCGACGACCACGAGCAGTGCGCCGATGGCGATCGTGCCGATCGCGTCCCACAGCGGATTGCCGGTGACCACCGAGAGCACGACGGCGACCAGGGCGAACACCAGGCCCAGCAGCGCGGCGAGATCCTCGCCGAAGATCACCACCAGTTCGGCCTGGCGGCTCTGCCGGAACCACTGCCACAACGTGCGCGAGCCGCGCGCCTTGTTCACTTCCTGCAGGCAGGCGCGCATCGACATGGCTTCGGCGACGATGCCGAACACGAGCACGCCCACGGCCCACCACCACTGCTTCAACGGCTCGGGATGCTGCAGTTTGTGGATGCCTTCGTACAGCGAGAACATGCCGCCGACGCTGAAGAGCATCAGCGCGACCAGGAACGACCAGAAGTAGATCGCCTTGCCGTAGCCCAGCGGATAGTCGGGCGATGGCGGACGCTTGGCCTGGCGCATGCCGAGCAGGAGCAGCAACTGATTGCCGCAGTCGGCCAGCGAGTGCACGGTTTCGGCAAGCATCGCGCTGGAGCCGGTGAAGAACGCCGCGACGCCCTTGGACACCGCGATCGCGAAATTGGCGCCCAGCGCGAAGAAGATCGCGCGCGTCGAATCACCACCACCGGCCATGCATGAGTTCCTTGTGTACGTGCGGAAAGCCGCGAAATTCTAGCATCGGGCCGCTACCGGGCTGGGCTTCTGGCAGCGCCTGGCCTCGTTCAAGCGACGATGGGGATCAGCGCCTGCGCAACGGCGCCCACCAGCCCCGCCGCAGGCACGATCGCCCCCACCGGCCAGCGCCACCGCGCGAGGCCGACATACACCAGCGTCGCTAGGAGCACGGCCAAGGCGGCGGCGGGCCACGCCTGCGCGGACAGCAGCCGCCAGCCGAACCACAGCGCCAGGTGCGCGATCACTCCGACCACCGCGGCCGACACCGCCGCCAGGATCGCGTTCGCACGCGGCCAGCGGCCGATGCGTTCGATCCACGGCGCTGCGGTGAGCACGAACAGGAAGCTCGGCAGGAACGTGGCCCAGACCGCGACGGCCGCACCCAACAAGCCGGACGCCAGCGGCGAGGCGAAATCAGGATGCTGCCAGGCACCGGTGAAGCCGACGAATTCCAGCACCAGAATCAGCGGTCCCGGCGTGGTTTCGGCCAGCCCCAGTCCGGTCATCATCTGCGCAGAGGCCAGCCAACCCTGCACCTCGACCGCCTGCGTCGCCACATACGGCAACACCGCATACGCACCGCCGAGGGTGAGCAGCGCGGTCTTGCTGAAGAACACGCCCATCGCAAACGCCGTGCTGCCGCGTCCCAGCCACGCCCCTATCACGAGCAACGGCACCCACCACAACACCAGACAGGTAGCCGCGACACGGACCGCGCGCCACACGCTGGCGCGCGGCAAGGCGACATGCGCGGCGGCGGCCTGCTCCGCACCCGGCAGCCAGTGCGGCCGATAGCGCCACGCCCAGGCGCCGGCCAACGCAGCGGCAAGCAATAACAGCGGAAACGGCACGCGCAGGGCGGCGATCGCGAACAGCGCGACCAATGCCAGCGCGACGGAGAAGGGCGTCTTCAGCACGCGGCCGCCGATGCGCTGCGCCGCATGCACGACGATGCCGAGCACCGCGGCCTGCAAGCCGAACACCACGCCCGCCATCACCGGTAGATGTTGCCAGTGCAGATAGGCCCAACTCAGCAAAGCCATCAGCACCGCGGCTGGCAGCACGAACAACGCGCCCGCTGCTACGCCGCCGCGCAAGCCATGCAGACGCCAGCCCAGCCACGTCGCCAGCTGCATCGCTTCGGGCCCGGGCAGCAACATGCAGAAGTTGAGCGCGCGCAGGAACGCTTCCTCGCCGACCCAGCGCCGCTTGTCGACCAGCTCGTGATGCATGATCGCGATCTGCCCCGCCGGGCCGCCGAAGCTGATGCAACCTAGCAGCAGCCAGAAGCGCAGCGCCTGGGAGAGGCGCGGTGGCGGCGCCTCGGCCGGCGCGACGCCTACCGATGCGCCTTCAGTCCGCGAGCTCACGCTGTGCCCTCTTCGGCAGCTTCGCCCGCACCAGCTCGTAGCTGCGGCGGATCAGTTCGCGCAGTTCCGCGGCGGGCAAGGGCTTGGCCGTGGCTATTTGCACCCAGTGCGCCCGCGCCAGGTACGGCGCCGGGATGAAACCGGGCCGCGCGGTGAATTCCAGGAAGCGCTCGTCTTCCACCTTGAAGCTGATGGACCCCTTGTGCGGGCCGCGGATGCAGGTCACGCAGAACATCTTGCCGGCCACCGTGAAGACCAGGTCGTCTTCCCACTTGATCCCCGCATCGACGCCCGGCCATGCCGCGGTGAGCTTGCGCAACGCAATTTCGTTCATGTTTTCAGGGGCACCCGGTCGGGTGTGATGAAGTTCTAAACGGACAGTGTGCCAATATCGGCACCATGACAGGAGCATCCCCCACGCGCGAGCGCCTCCCGCCCTGGCATGAACGCCTGACGCTATCCAATGGACGGCAGGTGTTGATTCGTCCTATCCGCCCCGAAGATGCCGAGCCATTGCGCGCGGGCTTCGGTTTGCTGGAGCCGGACGAAATTCGCCAGCGCTTCCTCCACTCCGTGAAAGAGCTTTCGGCCGAAAGCGCCGAACGCCTTACTCACGTCAACCCACGCACCGAATTCGCCTTGGTGGTGGCCGAGCCGTTGCCGCCGGGCGAAGCGCTGATCGGCGCCGTCGCCCGCGTCGCCATCGACGAAAACGGCCGCGACGCGGAATTCGCGATTCTCGTCAGCCGCTACATCAAGCAGATGGGCCTGGGCCGCTATCTGATGACGCGCCTGGTGAAATGGGCGAAGGGCAAGAAATTGAATTGCCTGTACGGCGACGTGCTCGAGAACAACGGACCGATGTTGTCCTTGGCGCACTCGCTCGGCTTCCAGCGCGAATTCCGCCAGACCTCGCCAGGGCTGGTGCGGGTCACGCTGGAACTCAAGCCGCGCAGCCAGGGACGCGCGCCGTCTACGGAGTCGTCGGATCAGCGGCCGGCCGTCCAGTCGCACCAAAGCCGTTAGTCCTCTTCGAGGGAGTTCGCGGCACCACGCCGCACGTGCGTCCATTCCGATGAGGGTGAATCCATGCCTCGCTATGTCATCGAACGCGAGATTCCCGGCGCCGGCACCCTGTCGCCGACGGAGCTGCGCGCCATCTCGCAGAAGTCGTGCAGCGTGCTCGAGGCGCTGGGTCCGCAGGTGCAGTGGGACCACAGCTATGTCACCGGCGACAAGGTGTACTGCGTGTACATCTCGCCGAACGAGGACCTGATCCGCGAGCACGCGCGCCAGGGCGGCTTCCCAGCCGACCGCATCTCGGAAGTGAAGTCGATCATCGACCCGGTGACGGCGGAATAGACCAGCCGCTAGCCCGGCAGCACAACCGCACCGCAACGTTCCGCGGCGCGCGACTGCCCGCCACGGCACCCCGCGGTACACTGCGCGCCCTTGCGCTGGACGCCCGACGTGCGTCCGGCGCTGCCGTTGTTTTGCGCGCCGTGCCGCCTCGAACGATGTGTCCATGAAAGAGTCCGCTTCAGCCTCCCCATCCGTACTGTTCCCTGCCCCGCCCCTGCCCCAGGGCGGCCAGTCGCGCGCCTGGTGGCGCGCACCGGCATCGCCTTCGGCGCTGGCCTTCCACATCGCGGCGGCCGCGGCGGCACACGACGGTCCGATCCTGGCGATCGCGCGCGACAACCACGGCGCCAATCAGCTCGAATCCGATCTGCGCACGCTGCTCGGCAGCGATGCGAATCTGCCGGTGCTGCCCTTCCCGGATTGGGAAACGCTGCCGTACGACCAGTTCAGCCCGCACCCGGACATCGTCTCGCAGCGCCTGGCCGCGCTGCATCGCCTGCCCTCGCTCGCACGCGGCATAGTCGTGGTGCCGGTGCAGACGCTGCTGCAGCGCCTGGCCCCGCTCAAGCATGTGGTCGGCGGCAGCTTCGACGTGCGCGTCGGCCAGCGCCTGGATCTCGATGCGGAGAAGCGGCGCCTGGAAGGCGCGGGTTACCGACACGTGCCGCAGGTGCTGGATCCGGGCGACTTCGCGGTACGCGGCGGTCTGCTCGACGTGTATCCGATGGGCGCGGAATCGCCGTACCGCGTCGAGCTGCTCGACGACGAGATCGAGACGATCCGCGTCTTCGATCCGGAATCGCAGCGCTCGCTCGACAAGATCGACTCGGTCCACCTGCTGCCGGGCCGCGAACTGCCGCTGGACGAGAGCTCGGTGAAGCACGCGCTGGACAAATTGCGCGACCGCTTCGACGTCGATACGCGGCGCAGCGCGCTGTATCAGGACCTCAAGGCGGGCCTGGCACCGGCGGGCATCGAGTACTACCTGCCGCTGTTCTTCGACAAGACTTCGACGTTGTTCGACTACCTCGCGCCGAACGCGCTGCCCCTCATCGCCGATGGCGCGATGGAGGCCGCCGAGCATTTCTGGAAGCAGACCGCCGAACGCTACGAGCAACGCCGCCACGACCTCGAACGTCCGTTGCTGCCGCCGACCGAGCTGTACATGTCCGCCGATGCGCTGCGCGAGCAGCTCAACAAGGGTGACCGCGTCGAAGTCTGCGGCGAAGGGCATGCGCAGCGCGAGCGCTCTGCTGCACTGGGCGATCAGCCGGCGCCGTCGCTGCCGGTTGCGGCGAAGGATGCACAGCCCGCCGAGGCGCTGAAGTCGTTCCTGCGCAGCTATCCGGGGCGCGTGCTGATCGCGGCGGATTCGCCGGGGCGGCGCGAGGCGCTGCTGGAATTGCTGCAGGCGGCGGACGTGCGGCCTGCTGTTCTTCCCGACTGGACAGCTTTTGCAAGGAATGACGAGCAAGCGATCCGCTTCGCCATCGCCGTCGCCCCACTCGAAGACGGCTTCGCTCTAAGCGACCCCGCGCTCGTCGTCCTCACCGAGCGCCAACTGTTCCCCGAGCGCGCCTCGCAACCGCGCCGCCGCAAGCGTGCCGGACGCGAACCCGAAGCGATCATCCGCGACCTGGGCGAGCTCACCGAAGGCGCGCCGATCGTGCACGAGGATCACGGCGTCGGCCGTTACCGCGGCCTGATCACGCTCGAGGCCGGCGGCATGCCCGGCGAATACCTGGAGATCGAATACGCCAAGGGCGACCGCCTGTACGTGCCCGTCGCGCAGCTGCAGCTGATCAGCCGCTATTCCGGCGCCTCGCCGGAAACCGCGCCGCTGCATTCGCTCGGCGGCGAGCAGTGGGCCAAGGCCAAGCGCAAGGCCGCGGAGAAGGTGCGCGACGTCGCCGCCGAGCTGCTGGAGATCCAGGCCAAGCGCCAGGCGCGCGCGGGCCTCGCCCTCGATCTCGACCGCGCGATGTACGAACCGTTCGCGGCGGCCTTCCCGTTCGAGGAAACGCCCGACCAGCACGCGGCCATCGAGGCGGTGATTCGCGATCTGGCCAGTTCGCAGCCGATGGATCGCGTGGTCTGCGGCGACGTCGGCTTCGGCAAGACCGAGGTTGCGGTGCGTGCCGCCTTCGTCGCGGCGGCCGCGGGCAAGCAGGTCGCCGTGCTGGTGCCGACCACGCTGCTGGCCGAACAGCACTACCGCAACTTCCGCGACCGCTTCGCCGACTGGCCGATCAAGGTCGAAGTGTTGTCGCGCTTCAAGACCAAGAAGGAAATCGAAACCGAACTGCAGAAAGTCACCGAGGGCAAGATCGACGTGATCGTCGGCACCCATCGCTTGCTGCAGGGCGACGTGCGCTTCAAGGACCTGGGCCTGGTCATCGTCGACGAAGAACAGCGCTTCGGCGTACGCCAGAAGGAAGCGTTGAAGGCGCTGCGCGCGAACGTGCACCTGCTCACGCTCACCGCCACGCCGATCCCGCGCACGCTCAACATGGCCATGGCCGGCCTGCGCGATCTGTCGATCATCGCGACGCCGCCGGCGCATCGCCTCGCCGTGCAGACCTTCGTCGTGCCCTGGGACGACGCGCAGTTGCGCGAGGCCTTCCAGCGCGAGTTGGCGCGCGGCGGCCAGGTCTACTTCCTCAACAACGACGTCGAGCAGATGGGGAGGATGCAGCGCCAACTGGAGGAACTCGTGCCCGAATCGCGCATCGGCATCGCCCACGGACAGATGCCCGAGCGCGAGCTGGAACGGGTGATGCTCGACTTCCACAAGCAGCGCTTCAACGTGCTGCTGGCTTCGACGATCATCGAATCTGGCATCGACATTCCCAACGCCAACACCATTGTGATCCACCGCGCCGACCGTTTCGGCCTGGCGCAACTGCATCAGTTGCGCGGACGCGTGGGGCGTTCGCATCACCGCGCCTATGCCTACCTGGTCGTGCCCGATCGCAAAGCGATTACGGAAGATGCGCGCAAGCGCCTGGATGCGATCGCCGCGATGGACGAACTCGGCGCCGGCTTCACCCTGGCCACGCACGACCTGGAAATCCGCGGCGCAGGCGAACTGCTGGGCGAAGACCAGAGCGGGCAGATGGCCGAAGTCGGCTTCAGCCTCTATACCGAACTGCTGGAGCGCGCGGTGCGCAGCATCCGCCAGGGCAAGCTGCCCGACGTGGATGCACACGAAGCACGCGGCGCCGAAGTGGAACTGCACGTGCCGGCGCTGATCCCCGAGGACTATCTGCCCGACGTGCACACGCGCCTGACGCTGTACAAGCGCATCAGCGGCGCGCGCGACACGGAGGAGCTGCGCGAGCTGCAGGTGGAAATGGTCGACCGCTTCGGCCTGCTGCCGGAGCCGGCCAAACACCTGTTCACCGTCGCCGAGCTGAAGTTGCAGTCCACCGCGCTGGGTATCCGCAAGCTGGATCTGGGCGACAAGGGCGGACGCCTGCAGTTCGTCGAGCGCCCCTCGGTCGATCCGATGGCAGTGATCAAGCTGATCCAGGGCCAGCCCAAGCTGTACCAGATGGAAGGGCCGGACAAGCTGCGAGTGAAATTGGACTTGCCCGATGCGGCGGCACGCGTGGCGGCGGCGCGTGGCCTGCTCACCATGCTGGATCGCGCGGCATGACGCACGCGAGCCTGCATGAGGAGCGCTACTGATGGCCTTCGATCCCGTGCCCGAATGGACCGGCGACGTCCCTGCCCTGCGCAAGGTGCAGGAGGAACTGGCGCAGCGCGTGATCCTGAAGGATGCGTTCCCCAAATCGTTGCGCACCATCGGCGGTTTCGACGTAGGTTTCGAGGACGACGGCGCGACCACGCGCGCGGCCGCGGTGCTGCTCGACGCCGACAGCCTGCAGGTACTCGAAACGCAGCTGGTGCGGATGCCCACGCGCATGCCCTACATCCCGGGCCTGCTGAGCTTCCGCGAACTGCCGGCATTGCTCGAAGCCCTGTCGCGGCTCTCACACGCACCGGATCTCGCCTTCGTCGACGGACAGGGCATTGCCCATCCGCGCCGATTGGGCGTGGCCACCCACTTCGGCCTCGCCGCCGACCTACCGACGATCGGCGTCGCCAAAAAAGTGCTGATCGGCGAAAACGCGACCGCACTGCACGAGGTGCGCGGCGCCTTCACCACGCTGCGCGACAAGGGCGAACACATCGGCTGGCTGCTGCGCAGCAAGGTCGGCTGCCTGCCGCTGGTGGTTTCGCCCGGCCATCGCGTGGCGATGGCGACGGCGCCGGAAATGACGATGCGCTTCGTCACCACCTACCGCCTGCCCGAGCCGACACGGCTCGCCGATCGCCTCGCATCGCGTCGCGACGAATAAGCGGATGGACCGTTGCGCGGCTGCGGCCATCCGCGCGCGGAACGCGGTGCTAGCCTTATGGCAGTCTTCACCAGGTCGCCAGGGAGCTGCCATGGTCCGTCTGCTCGCCTTGAGTGCGTTGGTCCTGTTATCCGGATGCGCGACCAGTGCGGGCATCGCACCGGGCCAAAGCTTTGCACTGGCCGTCGGCGAACAAGTCGTGCTGCCCGATGCATCGACTTTGCGCTATGCCGGCATCGCCAACGACTCGCGTTGTCCCCCGGATGTGCAATGCATCCGTGCCGGCGACGCCGACGTGCTGTTGGATCATGCCGCCGGCGGCGCGGTCACGCGCATTACCTTGAACACCGAGCGCACGCCATCGACCGTGCTGGGGCCCTGGCGCTTGCAACTGCTCGAACTCGCGCCGGGCGACGCACCGCGCGCCACGTTCCACATCGATGCCAACGGAGCCACGCCATGACCCTCATCATCTCGCCGCGGGTCCACGACCTGGGCGGCTTTCAGGTGCGCCGTGCGGTGCCGTCGATCCAGGCACGCTCGGTCGGGCCCTTCGTCTTCGTCGATCACATGGGACCGGCGATGTTCGAAGCCGGACGCGGCGTCGACGTGCGGCCGCATCCGCATATCGGGCTGGCGACGGTGACGTTCCTGTGGTCTGGGCGCATTACTCATCGCGACACCCTGGGCAGCGTGCAGGACATCGAACCCGGCGACGTCAACTGGATGACGGCCGGCCGCGGCATCGCCCATTCGGAGCGCACGCCGCTGGCGGTGCGCGAGCACGCGCATCCGGTGCACGGCTTGCAGACCTGGGTCGCGCTGCCGCGCAGTCACGAAGAAACCGAACCGGGCTTCTTCCATCACGCTGCGGCCTCGCTGCCACAGCAACGCCGCGATGGCGCGTGGCTGCGCATCGTCGCCGGTCGCGGCTACGGCGAAGAGTCGCCGGTGCGTGTCTACGCCGACACGCTGTACGTCGCGATCGATCTCGACGCCGACGCGCAACTGGATCTCGAAGACAGTCACGCGCAGCGCGCGTTGTACGTGCTCGAAGGCGATGCGCAACTCGATGGCGCGGACATACCCGCACAGCATCTGATCGTGCTCGACCCCGGCACGCGCCCCCGCCTGCGGGCGAAGACGCCGCTCAAGGCGATGCTGCTGGGCGGCGAGCCGCTGGATGCGCCGCGGCACATGTGGTGGAACTTCGTGGCGAGCTCCAAGGAACGCATAGAGCAGGCCAAACAGGACTGGGTGGAGGGCCGATTCGGCGCAATCGCGGGCGAGACCGAATTCATCCCCTTGCCTGACCGCTAGGCGCACACGCAAAAGGCGGCGTAACTATTTGATCTATAAAGCGGTCGTTGCGATAGAAACGGTTTCAGTTGCGACCACCGCCCGATTCAGAGAAGTGAAACACCGGAATTTGTCAAGCCCCCGAAACAGCGCTATGTTCGGTTCCAGGCCGTATTTCACCGGCCTTTAACGAACTGGCAATACCGCAGGGGGACATGCCATGAACAAGCCTGTTTGGTTACTGCCGCTGCTGCTGCCGCTCGCCGGCGCCGCTGCGGCTCAGGACGCGGGCGCCTGCCCGTACCTCGCCGCCGATACCGGGCTGACCTGGGAACATCGCGGCAGCGCCGACTCCGATTTCTGCCGCGCACTGCGACAAGACGGCAGCGAGGCCTTCGGCATGACCATCGCGAAGGCGTCGCCGTTCAAGCCCAAGGGCGGCAACCGCGCCGAACGCGTCAACATCGACGGCCGCGAGGTCACCTGGTATCGCACCGAAATCGCCGGCACCAAAATCCAGGCGCGCGAAACCGTCGTGCAATTGCCGGACGGCCGTTTCGCCTACATGTGGGTGCAGGCCGCTTCGCCGGATCAGCTCAATCAGGTGCTGCAGCAGACGCAGTCGATGAAGTTCGGCGAGACGCGACTGAGCAGCAACTGATTTAGCCCGCAATACGAAGCGGCGCACGCGGGACGACCGCGGGCGCCGCTTTTCTTTTAGAACTTTTCTTTCAGAACCGGCCTTCCTGGAAATCCACGTACGCCTGCATCAATTCCTGCTTGGTGTTCATGACGAACGGACCGTAACGCGCGACCGGCTCGCGCAGCGGACGCCCGGCGACCAGGATCAGTCGTGCCTCCTTCGCGCCCGCGGCAACCTTGAACACGTCGCCGCCACCCAGCACCGCCATCTCGTGCGTGTCCAAGCGGCGCGCGTCTTCGCCATCGCCGACACGGGCCTCGCCTTCGAATACATAGGCGAAGGCGCTATGCCCTTCGGGCAACGCGTACTCCCACCCGCTGTCGGGCGCGAGCCCGATGTCCAGATACAACGGATCGGTGGCCGGCTGCGAGATCGGTCCACGCACGCCGTCGACTTCGCCGGCGATGATCTTCACGCTCACACCGTCGCGCGGCTGCACGACCGGCATCCGCTCGGCCGGGAATTCCTGGTAGCGCGGCGCGGTCATCTTCTCCATCGCCGGCAGGTTCACCCACAGCTGGAAACCGCGCATGCGACCTTCCTGCTGCTCGGGCATTTCCGAATGCACCAGTCCGCGCCCCGCCGTCATCCACTGCACCGCACCCGGCGTCAGCAGGCCTTCGTTGCCGTGGTTGTCGCGATGGCGCATGCGGCCGTCGAGCATGTAGGTGACAGTCTCGAAACCGCGATGCGGGTGCTCGGGAAATCCGGCGAGGTAGTCCTCGGGCCGATCGGTGCCGAACTCGTCGAGCAACAGGAACGGATCCAGATCCGGCAAGGTCGGTCCGCCGATCACGCGGGTCAGGCGCACGCCGGCGCCGTCGGACGTGGCCTGTCCGCGCAGCGTGCGCAAGGCACGGGCGTAACGGGTGGAAGTCTGTGTGTTCATGGCAACCGGCTCCTGTGGGCTTCGCCCAAGATGGCGCTGACCGTCGTAACCCGTAGTGATGCTGCGTCGAAGGAGCGTTCCGGGGATGGAAGCAATGCGGCGTCAGCTCACCGGCGCCGCAGCGGACCGTCGCGAGTACACGTACACCGTCGCGGGCGGCACGTTGCGCAGCACGAAGTCGCCACGATGCACCCTGAGGCCGAGTTCGCGCACCACCGGCTCGGCGACCGGCGCGGCCGGCCCATAGGTGAACTGCACGAACACGCCATCCGCGCGCAGGCAATCGAACGCCGCGATCAGGATGTCTCGCTGCAATGCCGGTGGCATGGTCAAAAGACCCAGCCCGGACACGACCGCGTCCGCCGGGCCCTCGTCGAGAAAGCCACAACCTTCGAGCAGCTCCGCCAGCGAACGCGCGTCGCCCAGCACCACGTGCACGCCGGGGAAGCGCGCGTGCAGGTGGGCATGCAATTCCTCGTTGAGCTCCAGCACCGCCAGCTGGGTGGCATGGATGCCGGCCGCGAGCAGTTCGCGGGTGATCGCGCCGGTGCCGCCGCCCAGTTCGATTACCTTCTGGGTGCCGTCCGGCAGCTCGGAAATCATCGCGTAGGCAAGTTCGGAGCTGGAAGGCACGACCGCGGCGGTGCGCAACGGGTTCTTCAGCCATTGCCAGAAGAACTTCCAGACACCGGGGCGCGGTCGCTTCATGGGCTCACAGGCGTGTCAGCTTCCAGCAACGATGGATGCGGGCATCGCGCTCGAAATCAAGCGGGATGGTCTCGCGGGTGATCTCGACGCAATGCGCGAACTGCGCCACCGCGACCTCGTCCAGGCGGAAGCGGCGGAAGTTGTTGGAGAAGTACAGCGCGCCCTCGCGCGAGAGCCGGGCCACGGCCGCGCGCAGGAGGTCGACGTGCGCGCCCTGCACGTCGAAGTCGTCGGCGCGCTTGGAATTGGAGAAGGTCGGCGGATCGCAGAAGATCAGGTCGTACTCGCCTTCGTCGTGCTCCAGCCATTCCATCGCATCGGCCTGTACGAGCCGGTGACGCGCGCCGCTCAGGCCGTTCTCGCGCAAGTTGTCCGAGCACCACTGCAGGTACGTGGCCGACAGGTCGACCGTGGTGGTCTGCCGCGCACCACCGAGCGCCGCATGCACGGTCGCCGCGCCGGTATAGGCGAACAGATTGAGGAAGCGTGCGTCCTGCGCTTCCTCGCCCAGGCGCAGGCGCAGCGGCCGGTGATCGAGGAACAGGCCGGTATCGAGATAGTCGAACAGGTTCACGCGCAGTCGCGCTCTGCCCTCGCGCACGACCACGAACTCGCCGCGCGTATCGAATTGCCCATACTTGCTGCCGCCCTTGCCGCGGGCGCGCGTCTTCAATGCGGTGCGTTCGCGCGGCACCGCCAGGACTTCGCGCGCGGCGGCCAGGGTTTCGTTGAGGCGGCGCCGTTGCACGTCCAGGGGAATCTCTGCCGGTGCCGCGTACTCCTGCACATGCAGGAACGTGCGCGACTCGCCGGTCGGATCGACGGCCGCATCGGTCGCGTAGACGTCGATGGCGGCCGCGTATTCCGGCATATCCGCGTCGTAGGCGCGGAAACACTGCACGTCCTCGCGCTCGCGCCAGGACTTCAGCTTGCGCAGGTTCTTGCGCAGGCGGTTGGCGACCATCTGCGCGCCTTCCGACAGCGCCTGCGCTTGTTCGGAGCGCTCGCGCGCCGGAGGTGCGATGGGGTCGGCCACGATCAGCGTGCATTCGATCGCGCCGTTGAACAGCTGGTACTTCTTGCCTGCGCGCAGGCCGGTGGCGTAGGCCAGATCGGCATCGCCGCAGAGCAGGCTGGCGCGCCACTGCGGCACGCTGCGCTTCAAGCCATCGCCCAGCGCGCGATACAACGCGGGATCGGCCGCGAGGCGCGCGTCGTAGGGTGGGTTGCAGGCGACGAGGCCGCGCTCGGGCGTTCCTTCCTGCGGCGCGAGCTGACGCACGTCTTCGACCTTCCATTCGATCGCCTCGGCCACGCCGGCCGATTCCGAGTTTTCGCGCGCCGCACGGACCGCATGCGGATCGATGTCGCTGCCGCGGAACACGGGGCGCAGGGCGGCACGTCCTTTCGCTTCGCGCTGCAGTGCGTCCTCGCGCAAGCGCGTCCACGCCTCGGTATCGAAGCCGCGCCAGCGCGTCGGCCGCAACCCGCCTTCGCGCTGCAGGCCGGGAGCAACGTCGGCGGCCATCAGCGCGGCCTCGATCACCAGCGTGCCGCTGCCGCACATCGGATCGAGCAGCGCGCCGCCTTCGGCATGGATGCGCGGCCAGTCGCCGCGCAACAACACCGCGGCCGCCAGGTTCTCCTTTAGCGGGGCTTCGCCCTGCACGCGCCGCCAGCCGCGGCGATGCAGCGGGCCGCCGCCCAGATCGATGGAAATCACCGCGCGGCCCTTGCGCACGACCAGATTGAGGCGCAGGTCGGGCATTTCGATGTCGACATCGGGGCGTGCGCCGGTGCGGGCGCGCATCACGTCGACCACCGCGTCCTTGACGCGTTGCGCGGCGTAACGCGCATGGGTGATCGCATCGCCGGAGACGTGCGCATCGACGGCCAGCGTGTCGCCGGCATTGAGGTGCTGCGGCCAGTCGATCGCTGCGACGCCTTCGTACAGCGCCAGCTCGTTGGGGCAGTCGAATTCGGCCAGCGGCCACAACACGCGGCTGGCCAGGCGCGACCACAGCACAGCGCGCTGCGCATCGAGCAGCGTGCCTTCGGCATTCGCACCCGCGATCGTCGCGGTCGCGCGCGCGCAGCCCAGCGCCATCAACTCGTCGGCGAGCAGGTATTCGAGCCCTTTACCGCAACTTGCGAAAAACTTCACAGCAACTCCAGGAATTGGCCGAACGCCACGGCGCTGGCGAGGACGTGCGAGGAAAGACGATGCGTGTCGCCGACCATAAGCAGGCGGGCGCGGCGCTGCTGCGCCCAGCCCATGACATCGGCGGCTGGAATCAGCTCGTCGTCCCAGCCATGGACGATGCTGATCGGTACCGCCGCCGCTTCGATCGGATGCGCGGCATCCAGGGTGATAGGGGGCGCCATGAGGAACAGCCCCTTCACCGGCACCTGCATCGACACCTTGCCGGCGATCCAGGCGCCCAGGCTCGAACCCGCCAGCACCAGCGGGCCGCGCGCGGCGGCGGCACGGGCCAGCGCAAGCAGGCGTTCGACCCGCGCATGGACGTCGCCCAGTTCGCTGACCTCGCGCTTGGCATCCAGGTCGCTGAAGTCGGGGCGTTCGTGCGTCCAGCCCAACTGCTCCGCAACGTCGGCCAACGCCGTCACCTTGGTGGCGTCGGGGCCGCTTTCGAAACCGTGGCAGAGGATGCAATGTCCGGGCATGTCGTTCTTCGTGAGTGAGTGGTGCGCGTGCGAGGACGCCCGCACGCAGCGGCTGCGCCGTCAGGGAAGCGCAATCACCGCATCGCCGATGCGCAACACGCCGCCTTCGACGATCCGCGCGCACAGGCCGCCGTGGCTGCGCATCGCGTTGAAACCGCCGGGACCCAGCGCGCGCTCCATGTTCGAGCACGGATCGCATTCGCCGGTCCCTTCCAGCACAACCTCGCCGATGCGGAAACGGCGTTCCTTCAGCGCGATCAGCGGCAGTCCCGACACCACCACGTTCCGCCGCAGCAGTGCGGGCAGCACGTTGGCGTGGCCCGACAGCGCCGCGATCACCGGCAGGTGCTCGGCCTGGATCAGGGTGACGCCGCGCTTGCCGCTGCCGCTGGCATAGCGGTCGCCGAGCAGGCCTTGGCCGGCGACGGCTTCGACGGACTCGACCTCGCGCATCGCCTGGCCGCGCGCGGGGCGCAGCCCGATCCATTCCACCCGGCCCGGACGCGGCAGGGTCGCCATCAACTTGCCCAGTTCGGAATCCGCCGGAGGCAGGGTCATGGCAGCCCTCGGAAAGCGTGCGGCGCTAGTGGAACAAAGGCGAATGCTAGCATCCGCCGCATGTTGCCCGACCTGCCGCCATTGCCCGTCACCGTCGACCTGCTGCCCTACGAGGCCCGCCTGGACGAACGTCCGCTGCAGCAGATCGAGCTGGCGGTGATCCATTGCACCGAGCTTCCGGACATGGCGATGGCGCGCGAATTCGGTGAGCGCGAGCTGTACGCCTCCGGCACCGGCAACAGCGGCCACTACTACATCGACCGCGACGGCAGCGTCTTCCAGTACGTGTCCCTGCAGCGCGTCGCCCACCACGTGCGCGGCTACAACGCGCGCGCGATCGGCATCGAACTGGTGAATACCGGCCGCTATCCCGACTGGCACGACTCGCGCCACCAGGCGATGGATGAGCCCTACACGCAGGCGCAGATCACGGCGCTGATCGCGCTGCTGCGGCAGCTGCAAGCCGAAGTACCGTCGTTGCGCCAGATCGCCGGGCACGAGGATCTGGACACGTCGACCGAAGCCGCCGCCGACGATCCGGCACTGCAGGTGCGGCGCAAACGCGATCCAGGACCGCTGTTCCCGTGGCCGCGGGTGCTCGAGGCGGTGTCGCTGGAGCGGCTGGTTCCGTAGCCCTCCGCGTTGTTGGGCCGCGATCGGCTATCGCACACCGGCCGGGCGGACGCCGCTCGTATAATTGCGTCTTCACCGCCCAGGCTTCGCTCATGACCTCCTCCCCCGTTTCCGAGCTCATCGAACTGCTCTCGCTCGAACGCCTGGAGGACAACCTGTTCCGCGGCCAGAGCCGCGACATCGGCACCAAGTACGTCTTCGGCGGGCAGGTGCTCGGCCAGGCGCTGTCGGCGGCGCAGGCGACGATGGATTCGGCCAGTGAGCCGCGCAATGCGCATTCGCTCCACGGCTACTTCCTGCGCGCAGGCAATATCGAAGCGCCGATCGTCTACGTCGTCGACCGCACGCGCGACGGCGGCAGCTTCTCGGTGCGGCGCGTGACCGCGATCCAGCACGGCCAGCCGATCCTGTTCCTGGCCGCGTCGTTCCAGAAGGACGAAGACAGCGCCGAACATCAGCTGTCGATGCCGGAAGTGCCCAAGCCCGAGGACATCGAGCCGGCCGCCGCGCTGGCGCCTGAGATCCTCGCCACGCTGCCGACCAAGGTGCAGCGCTGGGTGACCCGGCAGGGGCCGTTCGAATTCCGCCACGTGTACCCGCGCGACGAACTCAATCCGCCCAAGCGCCCACCCTATCAGCAGGTGTGGTTCCGCCTGTCCGAGAAGGTTGGCGACGCTCCGGAACTGCACCGTGCGCTGCTCGCGTACTGCTCGGACTTCCACCTGCTCGGCACCGCGACCTTCCCGCACGGCATCAGCTACTACCATCCCAACGTGCAGATGGCGTCGCTCGATCACGCGATGTGGTTCCACCGTCCGTTCCGCGCGGACGACTGGCTGCTGTATTCGATCGACAGCCCCAGCGCGCAATCCTCTCGCGGCCTGGCGCGCGGCCTGATCTACGACCGCGATGGTCATCTGGTCGCGAGCACCGCGCAGGAAGGCCTCATTCGCGTCGTTCAAGAAACCAAGGCGAAGTAAGCGATGCGTCAGGTATTCACCAGCCTCCGCCTGGAGAACGTCGAAGCGGTCGCGCAATTGCTTCGCGATGCCGGCATCGAAGTCCGCATCACCAACGGCCGCAGCTACAAGGGCAAGATGCGCAGTCGCGCCAGCTACAGCGACGACTCGGCGCCCAAGCCGGCGGTATGGGTGGTGCGTTCGGACGACCACACCCGTGCGCGCGAGATCCTGCGCGACAAGGGCTTGCTCGAATCCACGCGTCCTAGCGACAGCTTCCTGCCGCTGAGCTTCCGCACCGAGGAGGCGCGCTACGAAAAGTCGCCAGGGCAGAAGCGCATGTTCCGCTTCAAGCTGATCCTGCTGGGCGGTATCACTGTGATCATCGTGCTGGCGATGCTGCGCGGCTGCTACGCGCCGCGGCAGGCGGCGCCGGCCGCACCCGCCGTGCCGGTGGTGTCCAACCAGGCGGCGCGTCCGGGCGGCACGCCCGAATCGCTCGCGCTGGCCGTATTCGCGAAGGAAGTCGCCGATCCGAAAATGGTGCTGTGCCTGTCCATCGACGACATGGACGCATCGGGCGCAATCGTGGCGGCGATGACCCAGCCCGGCCAGGTGGTCGTGCCGATGTCGCAATGCGTGCGCGAGTTCGATCCCGACCGCGGCAGCTATCAGGCCGCCACCGGCAAGCCGGCGCTGCTCGCGACGGTGCGGTCGTTCAAGGCCACGGGGCCGGATACGGGCACGGTCGAGTTCGAGGCCTTCCACCACGGCCAGTTCGCCCATTACAAGACGCTGCAGGTGCAGCGCGTGGACGGCGCCTGGCGGGTGACCAAGGTGCTGCGCCACGTCGCGTCGTATGGCATGACCGAGTAGACCCGCGGAACGACGCGCGGCGGGGCAAATCACGCAACAGCCGCGCGGCATGGCGCTATGCTGCGGGCATGGGCACCGACCCCCGCCAATACGCGGACGATTTCCGCCTGTTCCAGACCACCGAGCACACCTGCGGGTACTGGCCCGATCGTGTCGCTCGCGACCTGGTGTTCGACCCGCGCGATCCGCGCATGCAGCAGTGGTATCCGCTCGCGCTGGGCTGGGGGTTCCGTCGTTCCGGCGACATCGTCTATCGCCCGCACTGTGCGAATTGCCGCGCCTGCGTGGCGGTGCGGGTGCCCGTGGACCGCTTCGCCCCGGACCGCAGCCAGCGCCGTTGCCTGGCGCGCAATACCGACGTCGACATTCGCGTGCGCCCGGCCGAACGTACCGAGGAACAGCTCGCGCTCTACCGACGCTACCTGGCTGCGCGCCATGCCGGCGGCGGCATGGACGGCCACGGCGCTTCTGAGTTCGACCAGTTCCTGGTGGGGAGTTGGAGCGAAGGCCGCTTCATCGAACTGCGCGAGCACGCGGCCCGCGGCAGTGGCCGCCTGCTCGCGGTGGCGGTGACCGACGTCGTCGATACCGCGATCTCGGCGGTGTACACCTTCTACGAGCCCGAGTTCGTCGAACGCAGCCTGGGCACCCTCGCCATCCTCAAGCAGATCGAATGGGCGCGCAGCACCGGGCGCACGCATGTGTATCTGGGCTACTGGATCGCCGGGCATCGCAAGATGGATTACAAGCGCCGATTCCGGCCGCTGGAAGGCTTCGACGGACGCGAATGGCGGGAGTTGGAATTCGTCTGAGGCGCATCGCCCCGGACGTAAAAACGCCAACTCGCCCTAGCACTGCAACATCGCATTCATGAACCGGTAACACGCGCGCCGTGAAGTAGCGGCTAACGATCGCGCCTCGCGATCTTCGCTCGTGGACCCTCATGAAGACCCAGATCGCTCTCCCGGCCCTGGCGCTGCTAAGCCTCGCGCTCGTGGCATGCTCCCAGGCCGAATCCAAGGACGCCACCAGCCCGACGGATAGCGTGATCGGCATCATCCAGTGCGACGACTACCTGGCCAAGGTCAACACCTGCATCCAGGACAAGGTCCCCGCCGAGCAGCGCACCGCGCTGACCGCCGAAGCGCACCAGATGTTCACGACGTGGAAGGAAGCGGCGGCCGACCCGCAACAGAGCGCGACCTTGCCGCAGGCCTGCAGCGCCACGCTCGACGCTGCCAGGGAAGACATGGCGAAGTACGGCTGCTCGCTGTAAGCAAAGCAACAGCAAGCTCGCTGCGCTCGCCGCCCCTCATCCGCCCTTCGGGCACCTTCTCCCCGCTTCGCGGGGAGAAGGTGAAATTTTGCCTGCTCTCTTGTCTTTCCCTTCTCCCCGCTTGCGGGGAGAAGGTGGCGCGCAGCGCCGGATGAGGGGAGCGAGCGAAGCGAGCTGCTACGCGCTCAGGGCTTCTGCGGCGTCTGCGTAGGCGCTTGCGCCGCCGCGGGCACCGACTGCGGCGCCGCTTGCGCCGGAGCTCCGGTCGGCCCCACCGGCGGCAGCGTCTGCGCCGGCATCCCGAGGACGCGCGGCTGGAATCCGAACTGCTCGTCGCCGTGCGCGGACACGATCATGCGCACCATCGAACCGGGCACCATCAGTTCGATCTGCACCGTGCGCCCGTCCGGCGCCTGCCCGGCAAGGGTCATTTCGATCAGCGCGCCTGCGGTGTCGATTTCGCGGCAGAGGATGTGCTGGTTCTCGCCCTCGCCCAGCAGATAGGGCCGGATCGGCGCGCCCAGCGCCTCCACCGCTTGCGGGTGCAGGAAGACGAAATACCCTTGTGCTTCGTTCATGGCAGCGACTCCGTCGAGGGCGTGACTGGGCGACGTTAACAGGAGATCAGCGCAATGCGATCTGCAGCTTTGCTGCGGCATCGCGTGCGCGCTCGCGCGCCTGCTCGATGTCGTTCGCCAGCGCGAGCGTGACCGCCACGCGCCGATGGCCTTCCACGCGCGGCTTGCCGAACAGACGCAGCTGCGTGTCGGCCTGGACCAGCGCCGCATCGACGCCCGCGAACACCGGCACGCCATGTCCCTGTGCGAGCACCGCGCAGGAAGCCGCCGCGCCCTGCTGGCGGATCGCCGGAATGGGCAGCCCGAGAATGGCGCGCGCGTGCAGCGCGAACTCGCTCAGATCCTGCGAGATCAGGGTAACCAGGCCGGTGTCGTGGGGACGTGGCGACACTTCGCTGAACCAGACTTCGTCGCCCTGCACGAACAGTTCCACGCCGAAGACGCCCCAACCACCGAGGTCATCGGTGATCGCGCGGGCGATCTCCTGCGCGCGTTCCAGCGCCTTGGCCGACATCGGCTGCGGCTGCCAGCTTTCGCGGTAGTCGCCGTCGCGCTGCAGATGGCCGATGGGTTCGCAGAAACTGGTGCCGTCGCGATGGCGGACGGTCAGCAGGGTGATCTCGTAATCGAAATGGACGAAGCCTTCGACGATCACGCGGCCCGCGCCGGCGCGGCCGCCGGTCTGCGCGTAGTCCCAGGCGGCGTCGACGTCGGCCTCGGTGCGCACCAGCGACTGGCCCTTGCCCGAGGAAGACATCACCGGCTTCACCACGCACGGCAGGCCGATCGCCTGCACGGCGGCGCGGTAGTCCTCGCGCGTGTCGACGAAGCGGTAGGGCGAGGTCGGCAGGCCCAGCGTCTCGGCGGCGAGGCGACGGATGCCTTCGCGGTCCATGGTGAGGCGTGCGGCGCGCGCGGTCGGGATGACCCGTGTGGCGTCGCCGCGCTGGGCGAATTCCTGTTCCAGCTCCACCAGCGTCTGGGTATGGATCGCTTCGATCTCCGGCACGATCAGATGCGGCCGTTCCTGTGCGATCAGCGCGCGGATCGCCGCGCCGTCGAGCATGTCGAGCACGTGGCTGCGATGCGCGACCTGCATTGCCGGCGCGTCCGCGTAGCGGTCGGCGGCGATGACTTCCACGCCGAAGCGCTGCAGTTCGATCGCCACTTCCTTGCCCAGTTCGCCCGAGCCGAGCAGGAGCACGCGGAAAGCATGCGGTGAGAGCGGCGTGCCGATCTGGGTCATGAGCTGTGGGGTATTTGTGGGGAGCGCTAGTTTACCGGGCGCGACTTCTGGCCACATCGGCCGTGGCCGGATCGGTGGACGCATGCGATGCTTTCGCCATGTCGCGTATCGGCCCTCTGTCGCTGCTCGTCCTCGCACCGCTGCGCGGTGCGATCGTGGTTGGCGCGCTCCTAAGCACCTTGCTGCTGGGCAGTGCGGGCTGTTCGCGCCAGGACGCCGCGAAGGACGCAGCGCGCAATGGCTCGCTATCGGGCGTGCTGCTGGATTCGCAGCTCGCCGAGATCAGCGGCCTGGCGGCGTCGCGGCGCCATCGCGACGTGCTGTGGCTGCACGACGATGGCGGCAATCCCGCGCGCTTGTTTGCGGTCAACACCGACGGCGACCGTCTCGCCACGATCCGCATCGAGGGCATGACCAAGACCGATTGGGAAGACATGGCGGCGTTCCGCATGGACGGACGCGACTACCTGCTGATCGCCGACACCGGCGACAACGGCGGGCTGCGCCGCACGCTGCAGTTGCACGTGATCGAGGAGCCCGCGGAGGTGCAGAACGCGCGGCTCAAGCCGGCGTGGTCGATCGCCTTCCGCTGGCCCGACGGTGCGCGCGACTGCGAAGCGGTCGCGGTCGACGAGCGCGCACGCCAGGTCGTGCTGATTTCGAAGAAGCGGCAGCCGCCGGAGGTTTTCGTGTTGCCGCTGGCGCCGTCGCGGGGGATCCAGACCGCGCGGCTGGTCGGTCATCTTGCCGGCGTTCCGCAGCCCGATCCCGCCGAACTGCGCGCCAATCCGAAGCAGGCGCGGATCATGAACCAGGTGACCGCCGCGGACATTTCTCCCGACGATCGCACTCTGGCGGTGATGACCTATCGCAATCTGCTGCTGTATCCGCGCCGCCCGGGCCAGAGTTGGGCACAGGCGGTGGCCGCTTCGCCGAAGGTATCCGAGCTGCCCTGGCTGCCGCAGGCCGAAGCCTTGGGTTGGACCGCAGACGGGAAGGCGCTGTACGCGACAGGTGAATTCATCCCTGCGCCGCTTTATCGGATCGAGCCTTAATCCTCTCCCCGCTTGCGGGGAGAGGGACAGCGTCGCGTAGCGGCGCAGGGTGAGGGGACGTGTTGCCGGCAACAGCGATCCCGGCACGGGCAGGCGGTACCAGTGCGGTCTGCGTGACACGCCGTGAATCCGTCCATGGAGGCTTGGTCGGCGGCATCCATGCCGCCGACAGTCACGCAGACCGCACTGGCACCGCCTGCCCTCCCACACATCTTTGGGCGCTGGCAAAAAGCAAAAGACAAAGCGGATGCAAAGCGCCTGCTCTTAGAAGCCGCACTCTTCACGCTCGCGATTAGCGCTGCCCGCCGGGATGGGGGTGGCGGAGAGCGGACCATGGATGGTCCGCGGCCCGACTAAAGGCAGGACTGCCGTCCGGAGGGTCGGAGCCACCCCCATCCCGGCGGGTAGCGCGCCCTTCCGAAGTCGGGCTCCAAGGCCGTTCGTCGGCTCCCGCTTGAAGTAGATATCAATTTGATATCACTCTATGGACAACCCAGGAGAGCAACTCATGAAAGAGAACCCGACCCAGTCCCTTCCCGGCATCCCCACCCTGCTGGTGCTGATCGCCACCTCGCTGCTGGCCGCCTGGTTGTTCATGACCGGCGTCCCTGCCCAGTCCCTGGCCATGATCGTGAGCGCGGCGGTCCTGGGCGCGCTGGCGATCTTCGGCTTCGTCGGCCTGTACATGGTCGAGCCCAACCAGGCCGCCGTGCTCAGCCTGTTCGGCAAGTACGTGGGCACCGTGAAGGACAACGGCCTGCGCTGGAACAACCCCTTCTACACCAAGAAAAAAGTCAGCCAGCGCGTGCGCAATTTCGAAAGCGGCAAGCTCAAGGTCAATGAGCTGGATGGCTCGCCGATCGAAATCGCCGCGGTGATCGTGTGGCAGGTCGTGGACAGCGCCGAGGCGGTCTACAACGTCGACGACTACGAGAGCTTCGTGCACATCCAGTCCGAGTCGGCGCTGCGCGCGATGGCGACCAGCTATCCCTACGACCAGCACGAGGAAGGCCAGCTCGCACTGCGCAGCCACGCCACCGAGATCAGCGCGCACTTGCGGCAGGAACTCGCCGACCGTCTCGCCGACGCCGGCGTGCAGGTGATCGACGCGCGCATCAGCCATCTGGCTTACGCGCCGGAAATCGCCCAGGCGATGCTGCAACGCCAGCAGGCCAACGCGATTATCGCTGCGCGCACGCGGATCGTCGCCGGCGCCGTCGGCATGGTCGAGATGGCCCTGGCCGAACTGCAGAAGAACGGTGTCGTGCACCTGGACGAGGAGCGCAAGGCGCAGATGGTCAGCAACCTGCTGGTCGTCCTGTGCGGCGAACGCGCGACCCAGCCCATCGTCAATGCCGGCACGCTGTACTGAGCCGCACGGGACGATGAGCGAGAAGAAGGCCTATCCGCTGCGCATCAGCGCCGACGTTCTCAACGCGGCGCAACGCTGGGCCGACGACGAGTTGCGCAGCCTCAACGCGCAGATCGAATACATATTGCGCGATGCGCTGCGCAAGGCCGGCCGGCTGCCGAAGCCGGCGACCGACGCGCCCGCCGAAGGAGACGAGGAATGAACCGTCAGGAATTCGCTGTGCAGCCTGTCGATGCACGGCTGGTGTGGCTGCTGCCTGGCATTGCGCTGGTGGCCGCGTTGGCGGGGATCGGCGTACTGCTTGCTCGCGAGCCTTCCGCCTGGATCGCACTGCCTGTCCTGATCCCCAGCGTGGCCATCATCGCCGTGGCGCTGCGCCGCCGCCGGGTCAGTCTCGACGATGGCCTGCTGACGATTGCCGCGGGTTTGAACACACGCCGCATCGCGCCCGTCGAATTCGACCTGACCAGCGCGCGCGTCGTCGACCTGCGCGAACATCGCGAGTTCGTGCCCACGATAAAGCTGTTCGGCACGCGCGTGCCCGGATTGAGCGCGGGCCATTTCTGGCTGCGCGATCGCAGCCGCGCCTTCGTCCTGCTCACCGGCAAGTCGCGCGTACTGGTACTCACCGAACGTTCCGGCCGGCGCCTGCTGTTGAGCCTGGCCCGACCGCAAGCGTTGTTGGAAGCCCTGCAGTCCCTGCAACGGCGCTGACAACATCCTCCACGCAAAGGAGTCCACGATGAAACCGTTCACCACTCTCGCCTGCCTGTTGCTGGCATTTATCGCCGCGATGCAACTCATGCGCTTCGCTTTGGGATGGACCATCATCGTCAACGGTTTCACGGTGCCGGTGTGGGCCAGTGCCGTGGCGGCGGCCATCACTGGCACGGTCGCGATCATGACCTGGCGCGAACGGCGCCACTGAAGCGCACGCGCCTCACGCCGCAGAAATGGCGCCGGCGATCGAAGCTCGCTAACCTGCGGCCATGCGCCCTGCCTCGCACCTACTGCTGAATACGCCCGACATCGAGATCTGGCCGGGCGGCCTGCTGCGCGCCCGCAGCAATCACGATGCGCGCGCCCTGTCGCGAGCGCGGCACGTGCTGCGGCGCAAGCGCGACGGCCAGTATCTCGCCGCCGATCTGCCCGAAGGCCTGCTCGCGCTAATACCGCGATTGCGCCACGAGGCGGGCATCGAGCACGCACTGGCACTGCTGGACCAGCTGTCCGAACCGCGCCGCGCCGGCCTCGATGCCATCGGCGAACTGCCGCTCGATCGCCTGCAGGAGCGGCTGCACTTGCTGGGTCTCGACGATGCGTACGGCGAACAGACCGGCCTGCCCCTGGTCGCGGAGCCGGCGGCGCTCTCGCTCGCCGGCTTCGACCGCTATCGCCGTCCGCTGTGGCTGATTTCTCCCGCCACGCGCGCATGGCGCTCCATGCAGGCCGCCGCGTTGCACGAAGGCATCGTGCTCGAAGCGATCTCCGGCTATCGCAGCCACGACTATCAATTGGGCATCTTCGAACGCAAGCTCGCGCGCGGGCAGACGGTAGAGGAAATCCTGACCGTCAACGCCGCGCCGGGCTACAGCGAGCACCATTCCGGCCGCGCGCTCGACATCAGCACGCTCGACGAGCCGCCGGCGGAAGAGAGTTTCGAGCGCACGCCCGCCTTCGCCTGGCTGCGCGACAACGCCTCCGCGTACGACTTTGTCATGAGCTACCCGCGCGACAATCCGCACGGAATCGTCTACGAGCCCTGGCACTGGCGCTACGACGGGCACTGAGCCCGCGCGACTGGGTTACTCCTGCGAACGCTTCGTCGGTTCCTTCGCCTTCGTGCCCGCGTCGGCGATACGCCACAGATACAGGCTCGCGTAGGTCCGGTACGGTCCCCAGCGCTCGCCGCGCTCCAGCAGTTCCTTGGGCTTGAGCATCTCGTCGAGCTTGTCGACCACCTGCGCACCCTTGCGCACGCCGAGGTCGTCGACGGGCAGCACGTCCGGGCGGCCCAGCCGGAACATCAGCATCATCTCCACGGTCCAGCGGCCGATGCCGCGGATATGGGTCAGCGCATCGATGATGGCGTCGTTGTCCATCGTGCTCATGCGGCGCAGGTCCGGAACCTCACCGCGCTCCTCGCGCGCAGCCAGGTCGCGCAGCGCCAGGGTCTTGTTGCCGGAGACGCCGCAGGCGCGCAGGCCGGCATCGTCGATCTTCGCCAGCGTGTCGCAATGGAAGCGGTCGCTGCCGATCGCGACTTCGACGCGTCCGACTATCGTCGCCGCGGCCTTGCCGCTGAGCTGCTGATACAAGATCGCCCGGGCCAGCGCGTCGACCGGATCGAAGGGCTTGCGCCAGCGCGGATCGCGCTCGATCGGCCCCAGCTTCTTCATCCAGGTGCCGAGCTTGCGGTCGCGGCGCGCGAGGTGTTCGAAGGCGGCGTCGGTATCGAAACCACGGCTGTGTCGCGGCATCGTTCAGCGCCTCAGGGCGGCGGCCGCATACAGCAGCCAGGACAGGATCAGCAGGCTGCCGCCGAAAGGCGCCAGCCGCAGCGGCACGTTGAGCAGGTGGTGCGACACCAGGCTGCCGGAAAACAGCAGCGTGCCCAGCAGCATTCCGGTCAGCGTGAAGAACTGGATGCGCAGCCGCGCCGGCGGCGCCAGCGCAGCGAGGGCGACGCCATGCCCGAAGGCGATGATCGCCGCGGTGTACAGCGCCGCCTGCGCGGGCCCAGGCGCGACGTGGGCGGCGTAAGCGGCCAGCGCGACGGCCGAGGCCGCCAGCACGCAGCCCGCGGCGGTCAGCACGCGCAATCGCTTGGCCAGCTGGTCGGGTGTGTACATGCGCGCACGATAGGGCGATGCGGCGCGTCTGGGTAGCCCCGCCCCCCAAAAAGCAAAACGCCGCGCAATGCGCGGCGTCTGCTGAAGCGATGCGGTGCGGCTTACTTGACCGACCACACCACGTCGTACTCGCCTTCCTGGCCCGGCGCGAAGCCCGGATCGATGCCGTTCTTCCACGACTCGTAGGCGCGCTCGGTGGTTTCGTAACCGCGGGTCATCGCCCAGGCGCGCAGCGCGTCGCGGACGTTCTGCAGGTTGGACATGTGGCCCTTGAACGCGACGACGGCGGTCTTGCTCGGCGGGTTGTAGAGCAGCTCGACGTTGTTGGCGAGCTTCAGGCCTTCCAGCTTGACGGTCGGATCGGCGCCGGCCTTGCGGACCTGCTGGGCGACGTCGAACGAATAGATCGAGCTGCCGTATTCGTTGGTGATGATGCGCACCGGACCGACGGCTTCAAGACCGTTGGCGGCGATGTTCTTCTTGATCCACTCGATGTTGGTCTTCATCTGGTTCTGGATCGTGATCTGGTTCAGCGGAACCGCGGCGTTCAGGACCAGCAGGTTCTCGCCCGGACGGTCGACCAGCTTCGGCGCCATCGCCGGATCGTCCTTGCCCAGGACGGTGTAGTCGAGGTTCGGGATCGTCGCCAGCATGTTGCTGAGGCTGGCCAGGCCGAGCTTCATCTTCTCGCCGATGTGGCTGGTCACGTACAGGCCGGAGTAGCGGCCCAGCAGGTTCATGCCGTAGTCGACGTCGTAGCTCTGGGTGATCTGGATGTTGCGGCCGCCCTTGCCCGTCTTGGAGAAGGTGAACTCCGAACGCTTGTTATGGCCGCGGTCGATGTCTTCGATCGCGTATTCGACCAGCTGGCCCGGCACGCTCTTGGTGATGGTCCAGTTGCCCGAGCCCAGCGCCTTCTCTTCGGATTCCCAGCTCACCTTGGCGCCCGGGCCCACATCCGGACCCGACAGGCTGATCTTGATCTTGGGATCGCCGCCGACGGAGGGGTTCCAATCCTTGAAGCGACGCACGCTGTTCAAGGTGTCGAACACGATGGTCATCTTGCGGTTGGTCTCAACCGAGCTTTCAAGATGACGGCTCGACGGCAGGATGAAGCCGACGACGGTAAACAGCACGGCGACGATCGCCAGGGAAATCAGGATCTCGAGCAAACGGGTCATTCAGGTTCTCCAGGGCCCGGTCTCGGCAATCGGCCGGGGCGCAAGTCGGCAATCGTAACCCAGCCGGCGGCCGCAACGCAGCACCGGTGCGGGCCCAAGCCCCCTCGGGACGGTGCCTGGGCCCGTGATCGCCACGAAAAAGCAAAGCCCGTCAAAAGACGTAGCCGAAGGCAAGGAACGTTTCGCGCCCCTGCGCCGACCGAAGCGGTTACTGCACGGCCCCAACTCCCCCTCTCCCGCTTGCGGGAGAGGGCAAGGGGTGAGGGCGGCTCAGGTCGCAGCTCACCCCACCCCTGCCAACGCCTCAAACCAACTGCAACTCGAACGCCTTCAACACCGCGCGGGTCCGATCGCGAACCCCCAGCTTGCTCAGGATGTTCGACACGTGGTTCTTAATCGTGCCCTCGGCCACGCCCAGCGAATTGGCGATTTCCTTGTTGGAAAAGCCGCCGGCCATCAGGCGCAGGATCTCGGTTTCGCGCTCCGTCAGCGGATCCGGCCGATCCAGGCTGACGAACTCGTTGCGCATGTGCTCCAGGCCCGAGAGCAGACGCTGGGTCATCGCCGGCTGCACCAGGGAGCCGCCGTCGGCGACGGCCTGGATCGCACCGACGAGTTGTTCGAGCGAGACGTCCTTGAGCAGATAGCCCTTGGCGCCGGCCTTCAGCCCGGCCAGGACCAGCTGATCGTCGTCGAAGGTGGTCAGGATGATGGTCGGCGGCAGCGTATTCGTGCGCGCCAGCGCCTGCAGCGCCTCCAGGCCCGACATGACCGGCATGCGCATGTCCATCAGCACCACGTCCGGGTTGATCTGCGGAATTATTTCCACCGCCTGCTTGCCGTCGCTGGCTTCGGCCACGACTTCGATGCCTTCGGCCAGGGCCAATAGCGACCGCACCCCCTGGCGCACCAGGGTCTGATCGTCTACCAGCAGCACACGGATGCTCTTTCCACTCATGCAATCGCTCCTTCGCTTGCGGCCAGGGTGGCCGAGGCCGGCAGCGTCAGCCGCAGGCGGAAACCGGATTGGGGCTGTGTATCGATGCGCAGGTCACCGCCGTGCTGGACCAGGCGCTCGCGCATGCCGCGCAAGCCATTGCCTGCCACCAGCGCATCGGCGCCGCGCCCATCGTCGCGAGCGTCCACGACTATCGTGCCACCTTCGCGGCGCGCGTTGATCCACAGGTTGCGCGCGTTGGCGTGACGCACGGTGTTGGTGATGATTTCCTGCGTGCAGCGCAGCAGCACGTGCGCGCGCTCGGGGTCGTCGAGGGTGAGCGGCGCCTGGATGTCCATGTGGATATCCAGCGCCGGGACGTTCTCCGACAAGGGCTGCAGGGCCGCGGCCAGGTCGATCGCCCCGCCTTCGCGCAATTGGCTCACCGCTTCGCGCACGTCGGTGAGCAGCAGCTTGGCCAGGGTATGCGCCTGCTGCACGTGCTCGCGGGCGCGGCCTTCCGGGGCGAGATGGCCGGCGACTTCGAGATTCAGGCTCAACGCCGTGAGGTGATGGCCTAGCAGGTCGTGGAGCTCGCGCGAGATGCGGGTGCGTTCGTTGACGCGCACGCTTTCGCCCAGCAGCGCGCGGGTGGCGCGCAGTTCCGAGTTGAGGCGGCGCTGCTCATCGCGCGCCTGAGCTTGCTGCCGTGCGACCAAGCTGGTCACGAAAATAAATCCAGAGAAGCCCGCATAAAGCACGGACTGCATCGTTGCTTCCAGGACCGGGAAATTCAGCCCGCTTACAAACACCGGCACGATCGCTAGCTGGCTAACCACCAGCCAACACACCCCCAGCCGAAGGGACAACAGCCAGGGCAGAACGCAGGCTGCCACCATGAGCAGAACACTGCCCAGCCCACTTTGGTTGTAGTAGCTGACCCCGATCGCCGCCATCGTCATGACGATCAGCAAAGCCAGCGCCCTAACCCCCGCATTACGTAGATTGGAGGTCAACCAGGCATAGCTGGCGCCAAATGCGCAATAGCACGCCCAGCCTTGCCAGGGCATGGGTTGCAGCACCTCCCCGCCCTCGCCAAGGATCGGATGAAGCCATGAATACAGGAGCGGGAGCGAAACTACGCCCCAGGTAAATAACCCGGCGTAACGCAACAGTTGATCGTGATTGAGGCGCAGCAGCATGGATGCATGCTAGACAGATCGCCCCCGGCGAGGGCCCACCCATAAGTAATGGGGTGCGCCGGGCAAAAGCGCAATATTCGGCGCTTTTGCCCGGCACGGTCAGTTATGAATCACACGCCCTTTAAGAACACCTCAAAAGACTAAAGTAGGGCATAACCACTGACGACGATCCCGTGCAGCCGAGCTTTTCCGTCGAGCTGACACCGCTCTGTACATTGGAAAAATCGGGCTTATCCGCGCCTCCGCCGACATTGGCGATCTCATCGACCGTCAGCTCGCGAATCCCCTTGCGATCTTCAACCTTGGACATCGTTCCCTACTCCTTGTCAGTTCGTTTTGAGTCAAGGGAGAAATTCCCTGGACGAACCCGATCCTAGGTACCGCCCTGCCGAGAACTATCAATAACGAAAATTTAACGACGCGAGCCTCGGCAGCCGTATGCGATAATCGCCCGGCCGAGGGCAACAGGGCCGCCCCCGGCAAGAACCATGGAGTTACGACGAAATGTCGATCGTTGTCCGCGACGTGCGTGAGCACGAGCTGGATTCCGTCCTCGCTCTCAACAACGCCGCCGGACCCGCCATCCTGCCGCTGGACGCGACCCGACTGCGCTACTTCTTCGATCAAGCCGAGTACTTCCGTGTCGCCGAGCGCGACGGGACGCTCGCCGGCTTCCTGATCGGCATGGGTTCGGGCGCCGAGCACGACAGCAGCAATTTCCGCTGGTTCCGCGAGCGCTATCCCGAATTCTTCTATATCGACCGCATCGTGGTGGCGAGCCGCCGCCGCGGCGGTGGTGTCGGCCGTGCGTTCTATGCCGACGCGCAGAGCTATGCCGAAGCGCGTTACCCGCACATGGCCTGCGAGGTCTTCCTCGACGGCACCAACGATCCGGTGCTGCTGTTCCATGGCAGCTTCGGTTTCCGCGAAGTCGGCCAGCACGTGATGGAGGAAACCGGCGTGCGCGCCGCCATGCTGATGAAGCCGCTGTGCAGCTATTCGTGGGTACGCGAGACCTACGGCGACGCCCTGCCCAACGTGCCGTGGCTGACCCAGCCGCGCACTCCGATCGCGCATGTGGCACCCCGCGCGACAGGGACCTGTCCATGAGCGTGGCGGTCGACTACGAGCTGGCCGGCGATCTGAAGATCGGCCAGGTAGGCATCGCCAATCTCCGCATCCGCACCCTCGACGTTCCGCGTCTCGTCGACGAGATGCGCGGCCGCGTGCAGCGCGCGCCCAAGCTGTTCGCGCGCGCGGCGGTGGTGCTCGATTTCGGCGGCCTGACCCAGGTCCCCGACGTCGATACCGCGCGCCAGCTGATCGCCGGACTGCGCGAGGCCGGCGTGCTGCCGGTGGCGCTGGCCTACGGCACCAGCGAGATCGAGCGCCTGTCGGAACAACTCGATCTGCCGCTGCTGGCCAAATTCCGTGCGTCCTACGAACGCGACGGTGAAACCGAAGCCGCGCCGCCGCCTCCACCGCGCGCGAAGCAGGAAGCCGCCGCCAAGCCCGAACCCGCCCCGCCCGCGCAACAGGCGCCTACCGCACCCGGCCTGATCCATTCCACGCCGGTGCGCTCGGGCCAGCAGGTCTATGCGGCCAACCGCGATCTCAGCGTGCTCGCCAACATCGGCGCGGGCGCGGAAGTCATGGCCGACGGCTCGATCCACATCTACGGCCCGTTGCGCGGACGCGCCTTGGCCGGCGCGCAGGGCTGGAGCCAGGCGCGCATCTTCTGCCGCGAATTCCACGCCGAACTCGTTGCCATCGCCGGCCACTACAAGGTGCTGGAAGACATTCCCAAGGACCTGCGCGGCAAGGCCGTGCAGATCTGGCTCGAAGGCGAGGAGCTGAAGATCGCCAAGCTCGACTGAATCACCCGCGCCGGGCTTCCCCGGCGTTTTTGTTGTAAATAGTGTCTCGACAAGAACGCGGGCCTGAGCCCGCCATTACAAGAAAGCACGGCGGACCTCCATTGCAGCGCCCGCCGTCGAAAACAGGACTGGGAGAGAAAACTTGGCAGAAATCATCGTAGTCACCTCGGGCAAGGGCGGCGTGGGCAAGACCACCACCAGCGCCAGCGTCGCCTGCGGACTCGCCCGTCGCGGCCACAAGGTCGCCGTCATCGACTTCGACGTGGGCCTGCGCAACCTCGACCTGATCATGGGCTGCGAACGTCGCGTGGTGTACGACTTCGTCAACGTCATCAGCGGCGAAGCCGCGCTGAAGCAGGCCCTGATCAAGGACAAGCGCTTCGACAACCTCTTCGTGCTGGCCGCCTCGCAGACGCGCGACAAGGACGCGCTGACCAAGGAAGGCGTCGAGAAGGTGCTGAAGGACCTGTCCGACGACGGCTTCGACTACGTTGTCTGCGATTCGCCGGCGGGTATCGAGAAGGGCGCATTCCTGGCCATGTACTTCGCCGACCAGGCGGTCGTGGTGGTGAATCCGGAAGTCTCCTCGGTCCGCGACTCCGACCGCATCCTCGGCCTGCTCGCCTCCAAGACCCGCCGCGCCGAAAACGGCGAGCGCGTGAAGGAATTCCTGCTGCTCACCCGCTACAGCCCCAAGCGCGTGGAGACCGGCGAGATGCTCAGCGTCGGCGACGTCGAGGAAATCCTCGGCCTCAAGACGATCGGCGTAATCCCCGAATCCGGCGACGTGCTCAACGCCTCGAACAAGGGCGAGCCCGTCATCCTCGAAGCCGAATCCGATGCGGCCCAGGCCTACGACGATGCGGTTTCGCGACTGCTGGGCGAGGATCGCCCGATGCGCTTCACGCAGGTCGAGAAGAAGGGCTTCTTCAGCAAGATCTTCGGAGCCTGATCATGGGTCTGTTCGATTTCCTCATTGCCAAGAAGCCCACCGCCTCGATAGCGAAGGACCGCCTTCGCATCATCGTCGCGCACGAGCGCAGCGGTCGCGGCAACAGCCCCGACTACCTGCCGATGCTGCAGCGCGAACTACTGGAAGTGATCCGCAAGTACGTCAAGGTCGAAGACGAAGCGGTGAAGGTCGACCTGATCGGCGAAGGCGACAACAAGGTGCTCGACATCTCCGTCGCCCTGCCGGAAAGCCCGGCGCAGGCATAGCCTCTGCTTTTCATCCCGGCGCATCGCCGGGATGAAGGGCCAAGTACCATGCTCACCCTCGCCGACATCGCCTTCGCCGACGTCGTCTCGCTGCTGGCCCGCTACGGCCTGCAATTCCAGCTCGTACCCCAGGGCGAAGCGATTCCCGGCAGCTACTGGGGCGAAACCGAAGCCGGCCTCATCGGCGCCACCGTCTACGCCCGGCTCGACACTCCCGTGCATTCCCTACTGCACGAGGCCGCGCACCTGATCGTGCTGCCGCCCGAGCGCCGTGCAGAAATCCACACCGACGCCACCGACTCGGTGGAGGAAGAAGACGCCGTATGCGTGCTGCAGGCACTGCTCGGCGACGAACTGCCCGGCGTCGGCCGCAACCGCGTGCTCGCCGACATGGATGCGTGGGGCTACACCTTCCGCCTGGGCTCGGCCCGCGCTTACTTCGAACACGATGCCGAGGCGGCGTGGGACTGGCTGGCCAAGCACGGCCTGATCGACGCGCCGCACGGCCGCCTGGTCCGGACCGCCGCCTGAGCGCCACCGGCGTCAGCGGCATTCGCCAATCGCGGAGACGCGACCCGCATCACTTGCAGGCCCCCGCCCGCCCACACTAGCCTCGCGGTTCTCGCGCCCGGTCCGGGCGCCCGTTGAGGGATTCGTCGTGAACCATCGTCATGCCCTGCTCGCGCTCGCCGTAGCCGTGGGCCTCACCTTGTCGGCCTGCAAGAAGGAACAGGCCCCCGCGGAAGCGGCGAAGGCGCCGGAGGGCGAGACCGCCGACCAGTTCGTCGCGCGCGTCAACGACGAGATGCGCAAGATCTATCCCGAGCTCAATGCTGCGCAGTGGACCTCGTCGACGTACATCAACGGCGACACCGAGATGCTCACGGCCAAGGCCAACGAGCGCTTCCTGACGCAACTCAACAAGTGGATCGACGAGTCGCGCAAGTTCGAGGGCCAGAAGATGTCGCCCGCGACCGCGCGCGCGATCAAGCTGCTGAAGCTGTCGGTGGCGATGCCGCCGCCGAAGGATCCGAAGAAGCTGGAAGAACTCACCGGGATTGCTACCCGCCTGGAAGGCATGTACGGCTCGGGCGAGTACTGCAAGGGCGAAGGCAGCGCGCGCAAGTGCCGCCAACTCGGCGAACTCGAGGACGTGCTGCGCGATCCCGCGGCGACTTATGAGGAACAGCTGGACGCCTGGCAGGGCTGGCACACCATCGCCCAGCCGATGCGCAAGGACTACACCCGCTTCGTCGAGCTGATCAACACCGGCGCGAAGGACATGGGCTTCGCCGACACCGGTGAACTGTGGCGTTCCGGCTACGACATGACCCCGGCGGAAATCGCCGCCGAGACCGACCGTCTGTGGCTGCAGGTCAAGCCGCTTTACGAACAGCTGCACTGCTACACCCGCACGCAGCTGGAGAAGAAGTACGGCGACCAGGGCCACGTGCAGGGCGGCATGCTGCCCGCGCACCTGATGGGCAACATGTGGCAGCAGGACTGGGGCAATCTCTGGCCGATCCTGCAGCCCTACAGCGACGCCCAGGCCGGTAGCCTGGACATCTCCAAGACGCTGAAGGATGCGCGCGACGCGAAGGAAGCCGCGCTGATGCGTGCGCTCGACCACGAAGCCACGTACGACGAACGCGCCGACCTCGCCCGCCAGGCCGACCTCGCCGAAGCCAAGGAAATGACCGAGCGCGCGCAGGACTTCTACACCTCGCTCGGCATGGCCAAGCTGCCGGAGAGCTACTGGACCAAGACCCAGTTCATCAAGCCGCGCGACCGCGACGTCGTGTGCCACGCCAGCGCATGGGACATCAACATGCAGGGCGACGTGCGCACCAAGATGTGCATCAAGGCGAACGAAGAAGACTTCACCACGATCTACCACGAGCTGGGCCACGTCTATTACTACATGGCCTACAACAACCAGCCGCCGATCTTCCAGCAGGGCGCGCACGACGGCTTCCACGAAGCCATCGGCGACACCATCGTGCTGTCGATGACGCCGGCCTACCTGCAGTCGATCGGCCTGGTCGGCGAGCAGAAGCCGAGCAACGAAGGCCTGATCAACGCGCAGATGCGCATGGCGCTGGCGAAGGTGGCGTTCCTGCCCTTCGGCCTGATGATCGACCGCTGGCGCTGGGGCGTGTTCGATGGTTCGATCAAGCCGGATCACTACAACCAGGCGTGGTGGGATCTGAAGGCCAAGTACCAGGGCGTGGCCCCGGTGACGGCGCGCGGCGAAGACTTCTTCGACGCGGGCGCGAAGTACCACGTGCCGGGCAACACGCCGTACACACGCTACTTCCTGTCGCACGTGTTGCAGTTCCAGTTCTACAAGGCGCTGTGCGATGCCTCGGGCTACAAGGGCCCGCTGCACGAGTGCAGCTTCTACGGCAACAAGACCGCCGGCGCAAAGTACCAGGCGATGTTGAGCAAGGGCGCCAGCCAGCCGTGGCAGCAAACGCTGAAGGAACTGACCGGCAGCGAGAAGATGGATGCATCCGCGGTGCTGGAATACTTCTCGCCGCTGCAGGCCTGGCTGAAGCAGCAGAACGAAGGCAAGACCTGCGGCTGGAATGCGGAAGCGGCGAAGGCCGCGGCGCCGGCCGCGGAGAAGAAGGCGGGTTGATCGGCGCCGACAGTTGCACAAAAAGGCCGGCGTACGCCGGCCTTTTTCTTTACCGCACCGTCGCCGCCGTCTGTCCAAACAGAATGCGACGTTCTTCGTCGGAAATATTGCTGCGCCCCTGATACGCCGGTGGCACGCCTTCGTACGTCCGCATCGTCGCCGGACGTGCCTTGATGGTTTCGAACCAGCGCTTGAGGTGAGGGAAATCGTCCAGGTTCTGCCCATGCGGTTCATACGGCACGATCCACGGATAGATCGCCATGTCCGCGATGGAGTACTCGCCGGCCACGAACTCGCGATCCGCCAGGCGCTTGTCCAGCACGCCGTACAGGCGGTTGGTTTCCTTCACGTAACGCTCGATCGCATACGGCACCTTCTCGGGCGCATAGACGACGAAATGTCCGTTCTGCCCCGCCATCGGCCCCAGGCCGCCGACCTGCCAGAACAGCCATTGCAGCACTTCGGCGCGGCCACGGATGTCGGACGGAATGAAGCGGCCGATCTTTTCGGCCAGATACAGCAGCATCGCCCCGGATTCGAACAGCGAAATCGGCGCGCCGCCGTCCGAAGGATCGTGGTCGACCAGCGACGGAATCTTGTTGTTGGGCGAAATGCGTAGATAGTCAGCCGCGAACTGCTCGCCCTTGCCGATGTCGACCGGAACGATCCGGTGCGGCAGGCCGCTTTCCTCCATGAACAGCTTGAGCTTGAGGCCGTTGGGCGTGCCCCAGTAATACAGGTCGATCATCGTGAGCTCCGGGGGGTAAGTATCCAATCCAAGGTTTGCGGCTCGGCGGCGTGTCATGCAAGTACGGCCATGGCTCGCAGCGTTGCAGTGGTCGTAGTGTGCGCTCCGCGCGCAGGCTCTCGGGGAACCAGATGCCGCCCTTTTCGGGGGCCAGTTGACCGGTTGCCACCGGCTGGCGGCACGCGCTCGAAGGGAGCGATACTCGCCGCATGAACCGACTCGACACCGCCCACGATCTCGCCCCCCAGCCGCTCGATCACGCCACCGCATTGCCGGCGCGCTTCTATGCCGATCCGTCGATAGTGGCCGTCGACCGCCGCCTGATCTTCGATCGCGGCTGGCAGCTGCTGGCCCACGTGTGCCAGTTGCAGAATCCGGGCGACCACGTCGTCGTCGACTTCGGCGGCCTGCCGGTGATTGGCGTGCGCGGCGGCGACGGCCAGATCCGTGCCTTCCACAACGTCTGTCGCCATCGCGCCGGTCCGCTCGCGCAATGCGACGGCCTCGCCGCACGCTCGCTGCGCTGCCGCTACCACGGCTGGACCTACACGCTGGAAGGCACGCTGCGCTCCGCGCCGGAAATGGGCACCGCCCCCGACTTCGACGTCTCGCAGATCAAGCTGCCGCAGCTCGCCGTGCGCGTGTGGCAGGGCCTGGTGTTCGCGGCGGTGGACGAAGCGCAGGCGCCGGCCTTCGAGGATTTCGTCGCCGGCATCGATGCGCGCATCGGGCCGGATGCACACCTGGAGCGCTACGGCTATCACAAGCGCGTGGGCTACGACGTCGCCTGCAACTGGAAGGTCTACATCGACAACTACCTCGAGGGCTACCACGTCCCGCACGTGCACCCGGGCCTCAACAAACTGCTCGACTATCGCAACTACGTCACCGAAACCGCGCGCTGGTATTCGCTGCAGTTCAGCCCGCTGGTGAGCAGCGCCACGCCGAGCCCGTACGGCAGCGGCGGCGACGACAGCGAGGCGCTGTACTACTGGCTGTGGCCGAACACGATGTTGAACATCCTGCCCGGCCGCCTGCAGACCAATCGCGTGGTTCCCAAAGGCGTGGGCCATTGCCGGGTCGAGTTCGACTTCTACTTCACCCTGGACGAATCCGAAGAAGCCGCGTCGCGCCGCCTGTCGGACCTGTCCTTCAGCGATGAGGTGCAGTTCGAGGACCTGGGCATCTGCGAAGACGTGCAGCGCGGCATGGCCTCGGGCTCGTACGTGCCCGGGCGCCTGAATCCGGTGCGCGAGAACGCCGTGCACCACTTCCATGAATTGCTGCGGGAGATCTACCGCGGCGACGACGGCGCCTGATCGCGCGAAGCGGCGTTACAAGGTTTCGCCCGGCACGGTCTCGGCTTCGGCGGTCGGCGCCTGCAGCGGCTGGGACACGCGCCGCTCCCAGGTCCAGAAGACGAAGGCCAGCAGCAGGAACAGCGACGACACGCCGACCATCCACAACACGTGCGCACTGATCAGCGGCGACAGCACGCCCGCGATCAGCGCATTGAGGACGAGGCTGGTGAACGCCTGCAGCGACGAGGCCGAACCGCGCTGCCGCGGATACATGTCGAGGATCGCGAGGGTCACGATCGGAAACACCAGCGCGATGCCGAACGCATTGAGCGAAATCGGCAACACCGCCCACGGCACGCGCGCGTGCTCGACCAGCAAGGTATAGGCGAAGTTGAGCAGCATCGCGATCGCACTGGCGGTGAAGCCGATGCGTACCAGCTTCTCGCCGCTGACCTTGCCGGCGAAGCGGCCGGATACGAACGATCCGGTCACCATGCCGGTGATCATCGGCACGAAGAACCAGCCGAACTCGCTCTCCCCCAGGTGCAGATGGTCGACCACGAACGCGGGCGCGGAAGCGATGAACAGCCATAGCGCGGCGAAATTGAACGCGCTCGCCGCCGCCAGGCGCTGGAAGCGCGGATTGGCGAAGATCGCCACGTAGTCGCGCAGCAGCGGGCCCATGCGCAGCGGCAGGCGCGCCGGCTTCGCATGCGTCTCCGGCAGGCCGAACCAGGTCACCAGCAACAACACCACCGAGAACAGTGCCAGGAACCAGAAGATCACCGGCCACGCGCTCCAGCCGAGGATCCAGCCGCCGATGATCGGCGCGATCGCCGGCGCGATGCCGAAGATCATCGATACCTGACTCATCAGCCTCTGCGCGGCTTCACCGTGCAGCACGTCGCGAATCACCGCGCGGCCGACGATCAGCCCCACGCCCGACGACAGGCCCTGCACGGCGCGGAACACCAGCAGCGTGGTCAGGTCCTGCGACAGTGCGCAGCCGATCGAAGCGAAGGTGAATACCACCAGCCCGCCGATGATCACGCGCTTGCGGCCGATGGCATCCGACAGCGGACCGTGCACCAGGCTCATCAGCGCATAGGCGACGAGATAAACGCTGATGGTCTGCTGGATCTGCACCTTGTCGGCATCGAGCTGGGCGCCGATCGCCGGGAAGGCGGGGAAGATCGTGTCGATGGAGAACGGGCCGAACATCGCCAGTCCGCCAAGCAACAAGGCGAGACGGCGGAAGGAGAGGTTGGAACTCGGGGTGTCAGTCATGTGGGCGCTTTTCTTGCGATTGCTTCGTTTCAATCGGGGGCGCCTTTCAGTTCGACCAAATTGCCCTCCGGATCGAACAGATATTGCGACGGCCCCTCGCCCTCCGCGCCATAGCGCGAACCGAAGTCGCCGATGCGCACGCCATGCGCCTGCAGGTGCTGGACGATCGCCTCGCGATCGAACGGATCGGCACGCAGGCACAGGTGATCCATATTGCGGCCTTCGGCACCGGGTGCCGCCCCGCCCATCGCGCCGAGCTTGCCGTCGACGGGTACCAGGTCGATCAGCGACTGCCCGGCGCGCAACTGCACCAGCCCAATCGCGTCCTGCCGGCGCTCCACCGTGCAACCGAGCACGTCGCAGTAGAACGCGACCATCGCCGTTTCATCTCGCACGCGCAGCACCACGTGATCGATCTGGCGCAGCGCGAACGGAGGCTTGCTCATGGCGGTCGTCCTTGTACGGGCGCCACAGGATATCAGGCCGCTGTCCGCGCCCATTCAGCACTCCATTCGTAACTGCCGGCCAACCAATCCTCGCAATCCCCAACCGGGTCGCGGAACGAGTGCAATCCGCGTCACGAAACGCGCCAAGCGCTTAATGGAAGCTCTACGCCCCTGCGGCTAACGTGCCCCCCATGCCCCTGCAGCAATCATCCAAGCGTGGCGTGACGGCGCACCAGCGCCGTGTTCGCCGACTGATTTCGGAGCTGCGCATTCTGCGCACTGCGATGGATGAACTGTCGGCGTATGTCTACGCCAAGGATCTGGCGGGACGCTACACCTTCGCCAACCGCGCGCTGCAGGCGCTGTATGGCGCGACCGCCAACGAAGTCCTTGGCTGCGACGACGCCCGCTTCTGGGACATGTCGCGTTCCGAGGCGCTCAGGCACAACGACCGTCTGGTGATCGAAGACGGCGTGCGCCTGGAAACCGAGGAGCAGCTGGCCTTGATCGAAAACGAACCGCGCACCTATTTCAGCGTGAAGGCGCCCGTGCGCGATGCGCGTGGACGCGTTACCGGCGTCGCCGGCGTGTCCACCGACATCACCCACTTCAAGCGCCTGGAGTCGGAGCTGCTGCAGAAAAATGCACTGCTGGAATCGCTGCTGGAAAACGTCGACGCCTGCATCTACACCAAGGACCGCGCACGCCGCTACACCTACGCCAACGCGAAGATGGCGGCGATAGTAGGCCGCGAACCGCACGAGCTGATCGGCCACACCGACGAAGAGCTGGTCGCACCCGAAGTCGCCGCCAACTGGCGCGTGCTCGACGATCGCGTCTTCGCCACCGGCTCGACCCAGTCGGGCGAACAGATTTCCACCTCTCCCAGCGGCGAGATCCGCCACTTCTGGGTCGTGCAGATCCCGCAACGCGATCGCGGCGGCGAGATCGTCTCCCTACTCGGCATCGCCACCGACTTCACCCAGTTCTACAAGTTGAAGGAAGAACTGGCGCGCCAGGCCACCACCGACGAACTCACCGGCGTGCGCAACCGGCGCAGCCTGCTGGAAACCGCGCGCCAGGAGTTCACCCGCGCGAATCGCTACCAGCATCCGCTGTCGGTGCTGATGCTCGACATCGATCACTTCAAGTCCATCAACGACCGCTACGGCCATGATGTCGGCGACAAGGTCCTGCGCGCGGTGGCCGACGCCTGCCGCCGCGAACTGCGCGACAGCGACGTGCTCGGCCGGCTGGGCGGCGAGGAGTTCGGCGTGGTCCTGCCCAACACCAGCCGCGACGGCGCCATGGCCGTCGCCGAGCGCCTGCGTGTCCGCATCGACGCGCTACGCCTGGGCGGCGACTGGGGCGGCAACATCACACCCAAGGTGAGTATCGGCGTGGCGTGCATCCAGGGCGCCACCCGCATCGAAGCGGTGCTCAAGCGCGCCGATCAGGCGCTGTATGCGGCGAAGGCGGCCGGACGCAATCGCGTGTACGTGGCGGACGAAGCGGCCGGCGACGACGACCACTTTCCTCCGGCCACGACTACCGGCTAGCCGCCGCCTTCGCGCCCGCGTCGTTACCGGGGCGCGCCTTCGCGGCGGGAACCTGCGGATGGTTCGGCCTGGGCGCCTGCCGCGCCACGGTCTGCAGCTTCGCGACACTCTCGATCGGTACGGCCTCGGCCGTCTGCGATTGCGGCCACCACAGGAACACGAAGGCACCGCTGCTGCCCAGCAGGCGCGCGGTGCCGGCCCGCGGTGCGCTGTCACCGGCCATGGTCACCTGCACGCGATGCCCCGCGCCCGCGCGGATGTACTTGCCCTTCTGCTGCACGTAATTCAGCGTCGCCCACAACATCGCGCAGCACATGGCGACCGACACACCGGTTTCCGGGGTCAAGCCGACGCCCTTCCAGCGCAGCCAGCGGCTTTCGGGAAATACCCAGCGGCCCCACCACCGCTCGCGCAGCGCAGCGGCGCGCTGCGGATAAGTGCGGCGGTAGAGGTCGGCGCCCGACACCGCCAGCGTCAGCGCCACCGACACTAGCAGGATGAGCGCATAGGTCGGGTCGCGCAGCCCGGCGACGAGGTAATCGCTGGCCTGCATGTATTCCAGGATCGGCAGGCCGAAGCCGCGGTAGAACCAGAAATTCGCCCACAGCCCGATGAAGGACACGAACAGGTAGGCCAGGGTGAACAGCAGCGTCGGTTCGCGGCACAGGCGCCGCCAGGCGCGCACCGCCAGCGGAACGGTCCCCATGGCTTCCGCCGCCGCGATGGACGGAGGCGGAAGGGTCCCCGGTTCCGACACCGGGCTGCTCGACGCCGCGCCCGTCGGGTCTTGCGTCGCTACGGCTTCACTGTTGCTCACGAGAGCCCCCTTTAATCCCTCCATCCTAGCCGCGCGCGCCGCGAATCTGAACGACCGGCCGAGATCGCGCGAAGCATCGGCAGCCCGCGCTCACCCGGTATAATTCCCGCTCCACGCACACGGTGGGAGAAGCGGCCGTCCGGACCCGGACGAACGCTGCCGAAGGCGCAACCGCCCGGAATCGCTCAGGCCCACGTACTTCCGTGTCGCGAACACTCTGGAGAGACCGGCTCGCACCGTTCGCCTAAGGGCGCTGCATCGCGAGAACCGGCGCCGAAGGGGCAAGAAGCCGCGCGGGGATCCCTCCCCTTCCGCGCGCTTCCAAACTCTCAGGCAAAAGGACAGAGGGGCACTCCACGTACGGGATCTCGCGATCTCCGCACGCCCGGCTGCAAGCCAACTATGGATGCCCCATGAGCCAGACCCAGTCCTCGCTGCGCGACCTCGAACACCACGGCGCTTTTCTTGAGCGCCATATCGGCCCCAACGACACCGAAATCGCGCACATGCTGCGCGCGGTCGGCCACACCTCGCTGGACGCGCTGACCGACGCCATCGTCCCCGGTTCGATCAAGTCGCCCAATCCGCTGGCGCTGCCGGCACCGATCACCGAAGTCGAAGCCATCGCCAAGATCCGCGCGATCGCCTCGAAGAACCAGGTGTTCAAGTCCTACATCGGCCAGGGCTACTACGGCACGCATACGCCGAACGTCATCCTGCGCAACATCCTCGAGAACCCGGCGTGGTACACGGCCTACACGCCGTACCAGGCGGAGATCTCGCAGGGCCGCATGGAAGCGCTGATCAACTTCCAGACCCTGTGCGCCGACCTGACCGGCATGGAGATCGCCAACGCTTCCCTGCTCGACGAGGCCACCGCCGCCGCCGAAGCGATGACGCTGGCCAAGCGCTCGTGCAAGTCGAAGTCGAACGTGTTCTTCGTGTCGAACGGCGTGCATCCGCAATCGCTGGAAGTCATCCGTACCCGCGCCGAGCCGCTGGGCATTGAGATCGTGGTCGGTAACGATGCCGACGCGATGAACGTCCATGCTTTCGGCGTAATGCTGCAGTACCCCAACACCTTCGGCCAGGTCGGCGATTACAAGGCGCTGGCCGATGCCGTGCATGCGCGCGGTGGCCTGGTCGCCGTCGCCACCGACCTTCTGGCGCTGACGCTGATCGCCGCGCCGGGCGAATGGGGCGCGGACATCGTCGTCGGCAACTCGCAGCGCTTCGGCGTGCCGTTCGGCTTCGGCGGTCCGCATGCCGCGTTCATGGCCTGCCGCGACGCCTTCAAGCGCTCGATGCCGGGCCGCCTGATCGGCGTGTCGGTCGATGCCGAAGGCAAGCCGGCCTACCGCCTCACCCTGCAGACGCGCGAACAGCACATCCGCCGCGAGAAGGCGACGTCCAACATCTGCACCGCGCAGGTGCTGCTCGCGGTGATGGCCTCGATGTACGCCGTCTACCACGGCCCCGAAGGCCTGATCCGCATCGCGCAGCGCACCCATCGCCTCGCCGCGATCCTCGCCGCCGCGCTGGGCAAGGCCGGCGTGAACGTGGGGCCGGACTTCTTCGACACCCTGCACGTCACCGGCATCGACGCCGCCGCGATCCACGCCAAGGCCAAGGCCGCACGCGTCAACCTGCGCGCTATCGACGCCGGCAGCGTCGGCATCAGCCTGGATGAAACCACTACGCGCGAAGACGTCGTCGCGCTGGCCAACCTGTTCGGTGCGAACGCCTCCGACATCGACGCGCTCGACGCGGCCACCGCCGATGCGATTCCGGCCGGCCTGAAGCGTACGTCGGCGTTCCTCACCCACCCGGTGTTCAACACGCATCACAGCGAGCACGAACTGCTGCGCTACATGCGCGCGCTGGCCGACAAGGACCTGGCGATGGATCGCACCATGATCCCGCTGGGCTCGTGCACGATGAAGCTCAACGCTACCGCGGAGATGATCCCGGTGACCTGGCCGGAATTCGGCAACCTGCATCCGCTCGCCCCGGCCGACCAGGCAAAGGGCTATAAGGAGCTGATCGACGGCCTGGAAGCGATGCTGGTCGAATGCACCGGCTACGACGCGGTGAGCCTGCAGCCGAACTCGGGCGCGCAGGGCGAATACGCCGGCCTGCTCGCGATCCGCGCCTACCATCGCGCACGCGGCGAAGCCCATCGCGACATCTGCCTGATCCCGGATTCCGCGCACGGCACCAACCCGGCTTCGGCGCAGATGTGCGGCATGACCGTCGTCGTCACCAAGACCGACAGCAACGGCAACGTCGACGTCGACGACATCCGCCGCAACGCGGAGAAGTACAGCGACCGCCTCGCCGCGATCATGATGACCTACCCCTCAACGCACGGCGTGTTCGAGGAAGAAGTCGTCGAGATCTGCGAGATCATCCACAAGCACGGCGGCCAGGTGTACACCGACGGCGCCAACATGAACGCCCTGGTCGGCGTGGCCAAGCCGGGCAAGTGGGGTTCGGACGTTTCGCACCTCAATCTGCACAAGACCTTCTGCATTCCGCACGGCGGCGGCGGCCCGGGCGTGGGTCCGTGCGCAGTGAAGTCGCACCTGGCCCCGTTCCTTCCGCGCGCGCTCGGCGACGATGGCCTGCGCACCCAGGGCGTCGGCGCGGGTAATGTCGGCATGGTCAGCGCGGCGAGCTTCGGCTCGGCTTCGATCCTGCCGATCAGCTGGATGTACGTGACCTTGATGGGCGCCGAAGGCCTGCGCAAGGCCACGCAGGTCGCCCTGCTCAACGCCAACTACATCGCCAAGCGCCTGGCGCCGCATTACGAGACGCTCTACACCGGCCGCAACGGACTGGTGGCGCACGAGTGCATCCTCGACCTGCGTCCGCTCAAGGACGCGACCGGCATCAGCGCCGAAGACGTGGCCAAGCGCCTGATCGACTTCGGCTTCCACGCGCCGACGCTGAGCTTCCCGGTCGCCGGCACGCTGATGGTGGAACCGACCGAGTCCGAGTCGTTGCACGAACTGGACCGCTTCATCGACGCGATGATCCAGATCCGCGACGAAATCCGCGCCATCGAAGACGGCAAGCTCGACCGCGAGGACAACCCGCTCAAGAACGCCCCGCACACCGCGACGGCCGTGTCCGCGAGCGAGTGGACCCACGCCTATCCGCGCGAACTGGCTGCTTTCCCGCTGCCGTCGCTGAAGCTGCAGAAGTACTGGCCGCCGGTGGCGCGCGTGGACAACGTCTACGGCGACAAGAACGTCATGTGCGCGTGCATCCCGGTGGATGCGTACAAGGATGAGGTCGAGGCGTAAGCCGCGGCTAGTTCTTCTCCCCGCTTGCGGGGAGAAGATGCCCGAAGGGCAGATGAGGGGGAGCGAGCGGAGCGAGCTGCTCTTCGGCAAGCAACAGCAAAACCAAAAGCAGCTCGCTGCGCTCGCTCCCCCTCACCCGCCCTTCGGGCACCCTCTCCCCGCACGCGGGGAGAGGGGCGAGTTCACGCAAGGCCTTCGATGATGCGCACATCGCGCTCGGCCGCGCCGACCAGATGCACGAGCGTGGCCTGGTAATCCGGACTCTCGTAAGCGGAGAGGGCCGCCTGCAGGCTATCGAACTCGACGATGACCAGGCGCGTGGCTACGCCCTCCTCATACGTCCGTGCAGGTTCACCGCCGGCGACGACGCGGCCGCCGTGCGCGAGGATGGCGTCTGTCGCGGGCGCGACGTAGCGCTCCACCGCGACGGGATCGGTAATGGATCGCCAGGCGATGACCCAGTAAGCCTTGTTCATTTCAACCTCCGGCGACCGTGGGCCGCTGCATCAATGGAATGACGCAACGCTACGCGCCTGCCTGGCGCGTGCGAATCCCTGGCTTCCGGCAGACATTCTTCCATGGCACGGAACAATGCCATTAAGGTGCTGCGCCCTGCATGCACCTGAGGCTTCTACTGGCGGCAGTACCGATCCGCCACGTGCAGGGCCTCGTCGATGATGGCCAGGCCGTCGCGCAGGGCCTGCTCTTCGATGTTCAGCGGCGGCGCGACGTGCAGGCGATTGGAGACCACAAATGGCCACAGATCGCGTCGCTTGCATGCGGCGGCGAATTCGGCCATCGGCGCATCGGCGCCACCGGAGGCGTTGAACGGCACCAGCGGCTCGCGCGTAGCGCGGTCGCGTACCAGTTCGAGCGCCCAGAAAGCGCCGAGCCCGCGCACGTCGCCGACCGAAGGGTGACGCTCCTGCAACGCGCGCAATGCCGGCCCGATCACTTCCTCGCCCAACCGGCGGGCGCGTGCAATCAGGTTCTCTTCCTTGTAGATGCCGATGCAGGCCACGGCCGCCGCGCACGCGAGCGGGTGACCGGAATAGGTGAGACCGCCCGGGTACGCACGGGTCGCGAAGCTGTTGGAGATGCTTTCGCTCATGATCACCCCGCCGAGCGGTACGTAGCCGGAGTTCACGCCCTTGGCGAAGGTGATCAGATCCGGCACGACGTTCCAGTGATCGACCGCGAACCATTCGCCACAGCGTCCGAACCCCACCATCACTTCATCCGCTATCAGCAGGATGCCGTGCGTATCGCACAGCGCACGCACGCCTTGCAGATAGCCGTCGGGCGGCACGAGGACGCCATTCGCGCCAACCACACTTTCGAGCAGGATCGCGGCGATACCCTGCGCGCCTTCGACCATGATCGTGTCGGCCAGATGCGCCAGCGCTCGCTCGCATTCTTCGGCTTCGTTCGTTGCATGGAAGGCCGAGCGATACGGATACGGCCCCCAGAAGCGCGCGATGCCGGGCGCACCGGGTTCCGACGCCCAGCGCCTGGGATCGCCGGTCGCGGTGATCGCACCGGCAGTCGCACCGTGGTAGCTGCGATAAGCCGTCAGCACCTTGTGGCGGCCGGTGTGCACGCGCGCCATGCGGATCGCGTTCTCCACGGCCTCGGCGCCACCGTTGGTGAAGAACACGCGGTTGAGATCGCCGGGCGCCAGCTCGGCGATCAGGCGGGCCGCTTCGCTGGTGGCCGCGTTCGCATGGTAGGGCGCGATCGTGCACAGCGTCTCCGCCTGCGCCTGGATCGCGGCGATCAGCTTGGGGTGTTGATGGCCGACGTTGGTGTTGACGAGTTGGCTGGAGAAATCCAGCCAGCGCCGACCCTCCTCGTCCCAGAAATGCGCGCCCGACGCACCGGTCACCACGACCGGCTGAAATGCACCGTGCGCCGACCACGAGTGCAGCACGTGTCGACGATCGCTTTGCCGCGCCGCCGAGAGCCCGCCGTCGTCGACGCGCTTGCTGGCAGCATCGAGCACGCCCTCCATGCCCGCCTCGTCATGCATGGCCGTCATCGCTCAGGGAATGAAGGTCTGTTCGGGATCGTCGAAGGACTTGAACTCCAGCGCGTTGCCGGACGGATCGAACAGGAACATGGTCACGTGCTGCCCGGGCTTGCCCTTCAAGCGCAGGTGCGGCTCTTCGTGGAATGCCACGCCAGCTGCCTTCAGGCGCCGGGCCAGTGCCTCCCAGGCCACGCGGTCCAGGTTCATGCCGAAGTGCGGCACCGGCACCGCCTCGCCGTCGAAACGACCGCCCTGCAAGGGCTGCCCCTCGGCGGAGATGTGCGCGACGAGGTGGTGCCCGAAGAAATCGAAATCCTGATAGGTCGTATCGCTCCTGCCCTTCGGACAACCCATCACCTCGCAGTAGAAGCGGCGGGCCTCGTCGAGATCGCGCACCGGAAAGGCGAGGTGGAACTGGGTGATGCGCTGAGGCGTCTCGGCCCGATTCACGACATGGCCCTCGAGCGTGCGTCGCTCGCTTCGAAGATGTTCTTCCAGAACAGGTTCCATGCGCCGATGCTGCGCTCGTAACCGCGCGCGAGCTCGGGCAGCGCGGCGGGTTCGTGACGGATGTAGTCGTCGATCGCCTTGCGCGTCAGTTCGCCATGGACGATGTCCACCTCGCCGGTGTGGATGGTCCAGAACTCCCAATCGATCCGGTCTGCGTGCTCGCGCATATACGGATGCACGCGCAGATGTTCGAACATCACCGCGAGATAAGTCTGGCAAAGGCATTCGCCGCCCATGCCGCGCAGTCCCACGCCGAAGGCCGGACCGCTTTCGGCTAGTTCATCCGTGAGCTCGTCGAGGATGACGCGATTCGCCGGAAGGCAACGATCCAGCTCCGCGGCATCGACGCCGATGCTCATCAGGAAGCGGTCGTAGATCGCGGGATGCGCGCGATTCTCGTCGCCGTCGCCGAGCTCTTCGGCGAGGATCTGACTGAGCAGGCTGCGTAGGCCACCGAAGGGCAGCTTGGCGAGCAGGAGCGACAGATCGCGTATGTAGTCGATCGTGAAGAAGCGATATTGCACGCATACCTGCCGCACCGAATCGATCGGCATTTGCGCCAGTGCCTGCATGCGCTGCCCGGCAAGCGCCTCGGTCGCTTCCTTCGCCTCGTCGGCGAATTGCCAGAAGGTCTGGCGATTCAAATCCCCGGTCGTCACCAGGGCGGGCATCGGCGGCTTCGCCGCCAGATTGGGGTCGTTCTGCAATGACATGCGCAATCCATGAGCGAGATTGTTGGTCGAAGAGTAGCTCCACACCATGTGGAGAAATGCGAAAAATCACGCCGCGACGATAGCCCGTGACACCGGCCATACAGTTCACGTCGCGTTGACGTCGTAATGCAAGAAGGCCCGTTAGGCTTCGCATCTACGCCGCGATCCGCGCATTCATCCATCGCCGCACATTCACCTTCGTCATGAAATTGCGACGATACTCGAGCTGCATGAACGGGACCGAACGCACCTTGTGTTTTGCTCTGCAATACCAGCGGAACATCCACCAGTAACCGCGCCTCACGCCCACAGGAGAATCCGTCCACCGATGGCCGCAGCGAACACATCGACGCGCGCGAGCTGCGTGAATCTGCTCTGGACCGGCGGATGGGACTCGACCTTTCGCCTGCTGCAACTGCTGCTATTGCATCGCGTAGCGGTCACGCCGCATTACCTGGAGGACGCGACCCGGCCCTCGACGCCGATCGAACTGGAAACGATCGCGCGCATCGGCGATCACCTGCGCGAGACCTATCCGCACACCCGCGAGTTGCTGCGGCCGCTGCGCGTAAGCCCGGTCGCCACGATTCCGGAAGATCCCGATGTCAACGAGGCCCTGCGGCAGATCCGCGAGAGGGTCTTCATCGGCAGTCAGTACGCGTGGCTGCCGGCGTATTGCCAGGTGGCGGGACTGGACGAGATCGAACTGGGCGTGCACATCGACGACAAGGTGCAGGCCCTGGTGCGTCCGTTCGCCCTGGAGTTCGAGCATCCGGGCGGGTTCCGCAGCGTGCGCGTCGATCCGCGCTACGCCGACACGCCCGAATATGTGCTTTTCCACAACTTCAGTTTTCCTTTGTTCCACATCGACAAAGTCGGCATCGACCGCGAAGCCAATGCACGCGGCTGGGGCGCGATCATGGACATGACCTGGTTCTGCCACCGCCCGGTGCGCGGCAGGCCGTGCGGCATCTGCGCGCCCTGCGTCTACACCATCGAGGAAGGGCTGGCGCGCCGTGTACCGCCGTCGCGACGCGTGGTGTCCTATTTCTACCGCCGTCTCGCCCTGCCCCTGAAGGAACCCCTGCAGCGCATGCGCGCCTCGTGGCATCGAACCCCAGCGGACCACGGTGCGACGACGTCCCCGGGACGTTGACCGGCGGTCACTGGCTTATCCCACGCCCCAGGGTCTACAGTCGGCTGGCCGGCGATGGACTCGGCTTCTGCCTGAGAGCGGGACGGCCGCTTCGGGCAGGAAAGGACGTTCGCTGGCAAGACGGACCCGCGCGACAAGGGGACACGCGGTCGGTCGGATACAGGGCGTGGACAGGTGCCCTGTTAGCTTCGCGGAGCCCAGCGGCATGGCACCGACAGGTGCGGGTCGCGCCGGATGCCTCGGCATTCCTACAGGGAGGTGGTGTTTGCCCACGGCCGAACTGCTTATCGTCGAGGACTCTCGCGCCGACGCCCACCTGGCGATGCGGGTGCTGTTCAAGCGCCATATCGCCGAGCGCATCGAATGGGCGCACGACGGCCAGGCCGCACTCGATTTCCTCTTCCGCGAAGGCGCATACGCCGATCGCGAGCCCGGCAATCCGAAGCTGGTCGTGCTGGACATCAACATGCCGGGGTTGAACGGTCTGCAGGTGCTAGACCGGATCCGCCTGCATCCATTGACCAAGCATGTCCCCGTCGTGTTGTTCAGTACCTCCGAAACTACGGCCGACATCCGGCTGGGCTATGAGCGCGGCGCGAACAGCTACCTCAACAAGCCGCTGGACCCCAAGGACTACGTGGAACTGCTGGCCAAGACCGGCGAGTACTGGATCAAGGAGAACCGCCTGCCGGGCTGATCGGCGTGGGTACAGCCATGGAAATTCCGCGCGAATTAACGGTTTACGACTCTTTATGGGAGTCGAGGCAGACGAGGGACGTCGGTTTCGGCTGCCCCTCTTTGTCAGTTTCGGACTTGTGATGTCGGTTCACTTTTTGCCGACGGTGATCGCAATCCCGCTTCGATCAAGTGCAAGCGAAGGACCCCTTTCAACGTGACGAGCGTCGCAAATCCGCACCAATCGTCTTGACCAAGCTTTCGCCAACGTCACTCACATCAAGGAGGAAGGCAATGGGCTATCGCATCGAATTTCGCACCCAGGGCGGCGACGCCGGCGTCATCGCAAGCACCCTGGACGACTCCCGGTTTCCAACCTTCGTGCAGGCCGTGGCGGCGGTGCGCGCCGAGGTATTGAACTGGGCCCGGGCACGGTCGCCCGAGGTGGTGGTCAACATCTTCGACCAGCGCGATCACCTGGCGAGCCGCCTGCAGCTGGCCGTGCCGACCAGTGGTTCCGTCCGTGGCTGAAATGGAGATGCTGCCATGTCACCGCTACCGAGAATTGCCGCCGGACTGGCAATAGCGTTCGCTTGCGGCCCCGTCTTCGCGCAGAGCGCCGGCTTCGGGCTGTCGCTGCGTGTGTTGCCACCGAGTACCACCGAGCAAACTGTAGAGCTGCCCACGCCTCCGCGCGCGCAGGCGCTGCCTCGGGGTAATCACGACAAGCGTCTCCTCTACGCCGGCAGTGCCGATGAAGCCGAGCGCTTCTACGAGACCGCGCTCCCTGCGCTGGGCTATTACCGGACCGAGCGAAAGCCCCATGGTGCCGTATGGGAACGCGGCGACGTGCGCACGGAGCTGCTGTTCTATCCCGTGACCGGGCAGCCGTTGGCGACCGGCATTCTCATCCGCAGCACCGAAGGTTGAATCCATCGGCCGTCGGATGAGTTGGAACGCACTGTAGCGCTGGTGCGCGGATAGCGATCCACCTCTTCGTGGAAGCCACGCCCCGCCTGTTCCAAGTGTTTTTGGTGCGGCAAGCGCGCCCATTGGCAACGCAACCGAAACGATCCTTCTTTTTTTCCGTCTTTGTCGGCCTGTGGGGCGCTACCCATACTTCGCGCCACGTTTCATCCATCCACGGCCGAGAGACCCACATGATCAAGCGCCTCACCCTTACCGCCGCCCTGCTGGGCCTGAGCGCCACGGCGTTCGCGGCCCCCGTCAGCTACAAGATCGATCCGAACCATACCGACGTCATCGCGAGCTGGAACCACCTGGGCTTCTCCACGCCTTCGGCCCACTTCGGCGACGTCGACGGCACCATCAACTACGACGCGAAGAACGTGAAGGCGTCTTCGGTCAAGGTCACCATTCCGCTCAGCGGCATGGATGTGTACTCGGTGAAGTTCGACCAGCACATCCGCAGCGACCAGCTGCTCGACGCGGCCAAGTTCCCGACGATCGCCTTCGAAAGCACCAAGGTCGAAGCGGTAGGCAAGGGCAAGCTGCGCGTCAGCGGCAACGTGACCGTCAAGGGCGTGACCAAGCCGGCCGTGCTGGACGTCACCCTCAACGGCCAGGGCGTGCACCCTATGGCCAAGAAGGAAGCGATCGGCTTCAACGCCACCACGACGCTGAAGCGCAGCGACTTCGGCCTGGGCCTGGCGGCGCCGGCGGTGAGCGACGAGGTGACGATTCGCATCACGACCGAGGCGCTGGTGCAGTAAGCCGACGCATACTGGCTGAACGAAAAAGGCCTCTTCTTCTCCCCGCTTGCGGGGAGAAGGTGGCGCGAAGCGCCGGATGAGGGGCGGCGAGCGCAGCGAGTTGCTCTTGCTCTTAGATAAGCAACAGCAACAGCAGCTCGCTTCGCTCGCTCCCCCTCACCCGCCCTTCGGGCACCCTCTCCCCGCTTGCGGGGAGAGGGAAAAATAAGAAGGCCCCTTTCGGGGCCTTCTTCGTTACTGCGTACTACTGTCTTTAGCGCGCAGGCGCCGAGCGATGCTGCTGCAACCAGGCATCGATCGCCGGCAGGCGTTCGCCCCGCACCTTGACCCGGTACTGGATGTTGGCGATAGCCGTATCGAATTCGCGACGCGAGCCGGCGGCGATGTAGTGCTCGGCGAACGCGGTGAGCTTGGCGATCGTCGCCGGGTCCAGCGAGTTGTTCGCCAGGCGCGGGTAGTAACGGCTCAGCGAGGTGGTGTCGACCTTGCTGTTCACCTGCTCGCGGTGCGTGGTGGCGAAGTCGAACGCCAGTTCCGGATTGCGGCCGGAAACGGCGGAAATCATCCGCGCGCTATTGGTCTCGCCCGGCTCCGGCGTCAGCGCCAGCTCGAGGGCACGCTGCGCCAGCGCCGCGTCCTCGCTCTCGGACAGCAGCAGGTAGTACTCGTCCTTGATCAGCGCCGTCTTTTCCGCCTGTGCCGCGGCATGCAGCTTGTCCCACGTAGCCGCGTCGGCATGCAGGGCGACGACACCGAGGATGGTCTTGCGCAGTGCCGTCGGCATCGAAGTCGCATCGCCGGCCGCGTAGCGGCGGCGCGCCTCGTCGATCACCGCCTTGTCGCCCAGCGCGCTCAAGGACTCGATCAGCTGCGTGCGCAGGACCACGACCGGATCGGCTTCGCCTTGCTTCGCTTCCCAGCCAACACGCGCGAACACCGGCGCGAGCGTGCGAACGGCGAAGTTACGGAACGTGGCCTGGCGTGCGGCATCGCCGCGGTAGTACTCGTCGATACCGACGAGGCGATCGGCGATCTCGCCCCAGATCTGCGGATCGGCTTCGACCGGTGTCGCGCGCGCCAGTTCGAGGTAATCGGTCGCAGGACGCAGACCGACCATGCCCAGTGACCAGGCATCGGTCAGCAGTCCCAATTGGTCCATCGGGTCGAGCTTGGCGAAACCGTCGCGTATCGCCGCGAACTGCGGTTGCGCATACAACGTGCGGTAGTAACCGCTCTGCCCGGCGTTGACGATGAGCGGACCGCAACCTGGCACGTCCAGCGTCGCCTTGCCGCCTTCGACCACCGTACGCACCGGCTCACCGCCAGCCTGCGCGATCACCGGCACTCGCCAGTGCAGCGGCGCCTTGCCGGGACGGTCCTTGGTGAACTCGCCCTGGGTGAGTTGCACCGTCGTCTTGCTGCCATCGCACGTCGCGGATTCGACGCGGATCAGCGGCACGCCGGGCTGCAGGGTGAAGTCGTGGGCGATATCGAGAATGGGCTTGCCGGCCGCCGACTGCACTTCGCGCCACAGATCGTCGGAGACCGTGTTGCCGTAAGCGTGAACCTTCATGTAATTGCGCACGCCTTCGCGCCAGGCCTGCTCGCCGACGAAGCCCTCGAGCATGCGGATCACCGCACCGCCCTTCTGATAGGTGATCGAGTCGAAGGCCTGGCTGGCCTGCTCCACCGTCTCCACGTGCTGCACCACCGGATGCGTGGAAGCCACCGCGTCGCGCGACATCGCGCTCTCGCGGCCGTGGACGGTGCTCAGGCGGGTGTTCCACTCCGGATGCAGCTTCGCGGTGGTCCGGCCGGCCATCCAGGTGGCGAAGCCCTCGTTGAGCCAGAGGTCGTCCCACCAGCTCATCGTCACCAGATCGCCGAACCACTGGTGCGCAATCTCGTGCGCCGCAACCGAATACACGCGCTGCTTGTCGGACTGCGTCGAGATGGACGGATCCAGCAACAGCGTGTGCTCGAAGGTGAAGATCGCGCCCCAGTTCTCCATCGCGCCGAAGAACTGGCTGCTGCCGGGCGAGGCGACGTTGTCGAGCTTGGGCAACGGGTACGGCGTATCGAAGTAGTCGTTGTATTCGCGCAGCACGTCGACGGACGAATCGAGCGCGAACCTGGCCTGGTCGATCAGACCGGACTGGGTGACGACGCCGACTTCGGTAGCGCCGAGCTTCGCGGTAGCGCGATCGAAATCGCCAAGGCTGAAGAACAGCAGATAGGTCGACATCTTCGGCGACTGGCCGAACTTCACCTGTTTGGTGCCGTTGCCCAGGTCGGTGGTTTCCGCGGCCGGCATGTTGCTGACCGCGAGCTGCTTGGCCGGCACGGTCGCGCTCAGCGAGAAGGTGGCCTTGTAGTTGGGCTCGTCCCACGAAGGCACGAACTTGCGCGCATCCGAGTTCTCGAACTGCGTGTAGAGCGCGCGTTTCTTGCCGGCCTGGGTGTCGTAGTCGATCGCGAACAGGCCGTTGGCCTGGGTGCCGATCTTGCCGGTGTAGTCGGTCGCCAGCGTGTAGCGGCCTGCCGTCAGGGGCTTGTCGAAGGCGAAAGTGGCGGTCTGGGCATCGGCGTCGGTCGTCACCTTCGGCGTCTTCGCCGCGCCCTTGGCGCCGGTGAGCATGGCATTGCTGAAGGTCATATCGACGGCGTTGAGGGTGATCGACGCCGTCGGCTCGAGCACGTCCAGCGTGATCGAGACATGGCCCTTGAACGTCAGCGATTGCGCATCGGGGGTTACCGCGATGTCGTAGTGCGCAGGGCGGACGTTGCGCGGAAGCTGCGTCGTCGCGTCCTTCACTTCCGGAGCGGTGATGGGCGCGGTGATGCCCGCTTCGGCAGCCAGGACGGGGGCGGTGCCGGCGAGCGCCAGTGCGATAGCGGTAACCAGGGTGCGACGCATGCGGTGTCCTTCGTTTCGGTGGGCTCTTTCCCGGATTGGCGCGACCATAGGCCTGGAGACGCAAGCCGGGCGTGAGCGGAACCCTCCGATGGTGGCGATCCTGGGCGGGGCGACCGACCGCCAGAAGTCATGGGCGCCAAAAAGCGCTCGCTGCGCTCGCTCCCCTCACCCGCCCTTCGGGCACCCTCTCCCCGCTCCGCGAGGAGAGGGTTTGTCCTGTGCCGTCCGATTTCGTCGCTTCCGGAGCCCGCTTCATCGCGCCTTCCCGCGTTCCATCGCACGCCCGCTTCCCACGCCAGCCCAGGCGCTCTACCTTCGCCGCAACCAAGACAGCCCCCGACACCCAAGAGACCGCCACGGTGATCCGAAACCTCTTTTTCGTTGCCCGCATCGCCATTGCCTGGGGAGTCGCGCTCATCGTGGTGGCGGCGTTCTGGGCCGAGATTCCGCTGATCGGCCGCTTCGACCTGCCGGTCGTGCTGCTCACCTTCATCACGCTCGGCCTGGTCGTCACCGCGGCGTTCTCCCACCTGCGCCGTGTCCGCCTCATCGCGGGCTCCGAAGCGGAGTCGCTGGGCAACCGCCAGCGCCGCCAGGTCGAGATCCCCTTCGAGGCCGGCGAAGCCTTCGATCTGCTCGAAGCCGCGATCCGCGAACTGCCGCGCACGCAAGACATCGAAGCGGCGCGCGACAGCCTGCAGGTGCGCGCGAAAGTGCAGCGCCCGGTCGACTTCGCCGAGCAGCCTTTAGGCAAGTGGCATCCGATGCACTGGTTCGGCAAGACCCGCAACCAGATCCTCGCCACGGTGACGCCGGTCAACGGCACCGGCAGCGTAACGCTCATCTGCGAGCCGGAAGCTGGCGCATGGAGCGACTGGTTCCGCGTCGACGAAGGCACCAACTTCGAGAACGCCAACGCGATCACCCGCGCGATCACCCGCCGCATCGCCGAGCGCAGGCGCAACGAGCAAGCCGCCGCCGCGCAGACCGCTACGGAAAAGGAGCTCACCGTCGCTCGGCTCAATCTGCTGCATGCGCAGGTCGAGCCGCACTTCCTCTACAACACGCTGGCCAGCGCGCAATACCTCACCCGCACCGATCCGGCTCGCGCCGATGAAATGCTCGGCCACCTGATCCAATACCTGCGCCATTCCCTGCCGCGCACCCGCGACGAACTGGCCACGCTGGGCGACGAGCTCGAACGTGCCCTCGCCTATCTGGAGATCCTCAAGATCCGCATGGGGCAGCGCCTCAGCGTGCAGGTCGATGTGCCTACCGACCTGCGCCAGACCAAGCTGCCGCCGATGATGCTGCAGACGCTGGTGGAGAACGCGATCAAGCACGGACTGGAACCGCGCACCGCCGGTGGCACTGTGTGGATTCGTGCCCGCGGCGGAGACGACGGGGTGTCGATTACCGTTGCCGACGACGGCGAAGGATTCAACGCACAGAGCAGCGGAACCGGCATCGGCCTGAAGAACGTGCGCGAACGCCTGCAGCTGGTGTTCGGCGGCAAGGCCTCGCTGGCGGTGGTCGCCAACTTCCCGTCGGGCGTCGCCGCGACGATCAGTGTGCCGGCGGTGACGGCCACGGCTTCGACTTCGGCGTCGTCTTCGCAGCCACCGGCGTGGCCGACGACCGCCAATGCAAGCACCGAGGAACGCAGCGATGTCTAATTCGCCGACCGCTGTGATCGCTGAAGACGAAGCACTGCTGCGCAGCGCAATGTTGGAACAGCTTCGCGCGGCATGGCCGCAACTGCAGATCGTCGCCGAGTGCGAGGATGGAGCCAGTGCGCTGGAAGCCATCGACGAGCATCAGCCCGACGTCGCCTTCCTCGACATCCGCATGCCCGGCCTCACCGGCCTGGAAGTCGCCGCGGCGGCCACGCAAGCGAGCCCGCAGACGCAGGTGGTTTTCGTCACCGCTTACGACCAGTACGCGATCGATGCCTTCGACCGCGGTGCGATCGACTACCTGCTCAAGCCCATCGCCCCCGAACGCCTGACCGCGACGGTGCAGCGCCTGAAGCTGCGCATGTCCTCCGGACCCAATGACGCAGCGGCGCTGGCCGAAGTGTTGCAGCGGCTTGGGGCGACGTTGCCGAAGAACTCCGCACGTCCGCCGCTCACCTGGCTGACCGCCAGTTCCGGCCGCGAGACCAAGCTGATCCTGGTCGACGACGTCGCCTACTTCCGCGCCGACCACAAGTACACGACGGTGATGACGGCCGAAGGCGAAGCGCTGCTGCGCACGCCGATCCGCGAGCTGCTCGCCGTGCTGGACACCGACACGTTCAAGCAGATCCACCGCTCCACCATCGTCAACCTGAAAGCGATCGCCTCCATCGTCCGCGACGACACCGGCAAGGGCACGGTACGGCTGAAGAACCGGCCGGAGACGCTTACCGTCAGCCAGCCGTTCATGACTCTGTTCCGTCACATGTAAGCGCCCGCCGCGTGCGAGCGGCGCGCTTCACCGGCACTTCAACAGCGCGGCATCGCCGCCAGCAAACTGCGAGAGACCATCATGCGCAATCTAATCGCCGCGGTTTACTTCCTGCTCGCCCTGTTCGGCTGCAACGGCGGCGGCACCGTCATGGACACCCGCTCGGTCGTCGACGGCATCGATGCCCTGCACAGCCGCATCCGCGTCAAGGCCGGGATCGCCCGCTTCGAATGCATCGCCAGCGCGAGCGGCGAATGCCACTACACGCTGTTCCCGCGCGAATGCGCGTCGGCATCCGGCGACTGCAGCAAGCGGCCGCCCGAACGCCTGACCATCGCCGCGGGCGCCACGCGCGAAGTCGTAGGCCTGCCTGCGTTCGATGCCTGCGTCGCGCAGGACGACCAAGCGCCTGCGGGCGATTGCAAATCCCGATGAGCCCCAAGGCTCATTTGCCTGACGGCATCACTATCGAATTTTCGTCGAGTCCCTATCACGAAGTGCCGCAGCGTGATGGGCGATGTGCTCGCCGATAAAACTGGCGATGAAGTAGTAGCTGTGGTCGTAGCCGACTTGGCGACGCAGCGTCAGCGGATGACCGGCCTGCCGGCAGGCCTGCTCCAGCAATTCCGGGTGCAGTTGGGTCGCGAGGAATTCATCGGCGTCGCCCTGGTCGATCAGAAGCGGCAACCGAGGTGCGTTCGGAGCGGATGAGCGGACAAGCTCGCACGCATCCCAGGCACGCCACGCGTCGCGATCCTCGCCGAGGTAAGCGATGAACGCCTTTTCGCCCCACGGCACTTGCGATGGAGCCACGATCGGCGAAAACGCCGAGACGCTGCGATAGCGCCTCGGATTGCGCAGCGCCACGACCAGCGCGCCGTGCCCGCCCATGGAGTGGCCACTGACCGCGCGTGCGTCGCTAGCGTTGAAATGCGCCTCGACCAGCACAGGCAACTCGTCGACGACGTAGTCGTGCATGCGGTAGTGCGCGGACCACGGCGCCTGCGTGGCGTTGAGATAGAAACCCGCGCCCTGTCCCAGGTCGTAGGAGTCCGCATTGGCGACGTGCTCGCCGCGCGGACTGGTGTCCGGCGCCACCACGATCACCCCATGCTCCGCGGCGTATCGTTGCGCGCCGGCCTTGGTGATGAAGTTCTGTTCGGTGCAGGTCAACCCGCTGAGCCAATACAGCACGGGGCACGCGGCTTCCGCGGCCTGCGGCGGCAGGTAGATGCCGAAGCGCATGTCGCAATCGAGCACCGCCGACCGATGCTGCCAGACTTCCTGAAAGCCGCCGAAGCTGGCATGGGATTCGATCTTCTGCATGCGCGATGCTTCAGTAATGAACGACGGTACGGATCGACTTGCCCGCGTGCATCAGGTCGAAGGCTTCGTTGATGCGATCCAACGGCAAGGTGTGGGTGACGAAAGGCGCCAGCTGAATGTCGCCGCGCATCGCCTGCTCGACCATGCCGGGCAATTGGCTGCGGCCCTTGACGCCGCCGAAGGCCGTGCCCTTCCAGGTGCGCCCCGTCACCAGCTGGAACGGGCGCGTGGAAATTTCCTGCCCCGCGCCGGCGACGCCGATGATCACCGACTGGCCCCAGCCGCGGTGCGCGCATTCGAGCGCCGCACGCATCACGTTGACGTTGCCGATGCATTCGAAGCTGTGATCCACGCCCCAGCCGGTCATCTCGACGATGACTTGCTGGACGGGTTTGTCGTGTTCCTTCGGATTGACGAAGTCGGTGGCGCCCATCTCCTTCGCCATGACGAACTTGTCCGGATTGGTATCGATGGCGATGATGCGGCCGGCCTTCGCCTGGCGCGCGCCCTGGATCACCGCCAGGCCGATACCACCGAGACCGAACACCGCGACCGTGTCGCCGGGTTGCACCTTGGCCGTGTTGTGCACGGCACCGATGCCGGTGGTGACACCGCAACCGAGCAGGCAGACCTGTTCGTGGTTGGCGTCCGGATTGATCTTTGCGAGCGACACTTCCGCCACCACCGTGTATTCGCTGAAAGTGGAGCAGCCCATGTAGTGATGAACCGGCGCGCCGTTGAACGAGAAGCGACTGGTTCCGTCCGGCATCACGCCCTTGCCCTGGGTGGCGCGCACCGATACGCATAGATTGGTCTTGCCAGACTTGCAGAACAGGCACTCGCCGCATTCCGCCGTGTACAACGGAATCACGTGATCGCCGGGCTTGACGCTGGTGACACCCTCGCCCACTTCCACCACGACGCCTGCGCCCTCGTGTCCCAGCACCACCGGGAACAGGCCTTCGGGATCATCGCCGCTCAACGTGAAGGCATCGGTATGGCACACGCCGGTGTGGGTGATGCGTACCATCACTTCCCCGGCGCGAGGCGGCGCGACGTCGAGTTCGACGATCTGCAAAGGCTGTCCGGGAGCGAAGGCGACGGCTGCGCGGGATTTCATCGCGTGTCCTTTCCTGAGGTTGGCAAATCTGCGGCTGGCAATTCGCTGCGTCGGCGCAGCGGAGCGGATGGCGTACTGCTTCGAAGCCGATTATGGGCGCAAACACCTAGGACAGGCAGACCACCGGGACGGGATTAGCCCGCGGCATGCACGTGCCGGCGCGACCGGCCAGAATCAGCACGGCCGTACTCCGCGCGTCACGGCATGATGGATCTTTTGACGGAGCGTCGGCATGACCGCACCCACTTCTCCGGCGGAATTCACCGTCGGCCAACTCTGGCGCTGCGCCGGCCGCAGCGGCGATGAAACACCTTTGGTGCTCATCAACCGCATCGACACGCATCCCCTCGGCACCGGCGAGATCTACCACGTCTCCATCAGCGGCGTACGCGTGAAGAACCTCGCCGCTCCGGGTGGCATCATCACATCGCTTCCGCACATCCCCGTGATTCGCCAGACGTTCGAACGAAGCCGTGCCGAGTTCGTTGGCGTACAAGCACCGAACCTGGACTACCTGACGGGCTATGCGCAATGGAAGCGCGAGTTCGACGCGGGCAAGGCGGGTTCGTTCGGCGTGAGTATTGCCGAGATGCTGGACTTTATCGAACGCTCGCTCGCCCCACGAGGATAGACACTCGGCTTTAATCCGCGGAGGTACGGTTGACTATTGCATCGCCGTGGAGCGGCTCGTCCTGAGCTGCGCTGGAACCAGACGACTCAGTTGCGACCGTACGTTTTGGCGCCGCGCTCATATTCAACCGCGCCACCCAGCTGGGCTGTTCTTCTTGGTCTTCGCCCAGCCTGAGCGATCGCCTGATGGCCGCGGCATCGAAATCGGGCAGACGATCCTGCAAACACACCAGGAGCCTGGTGTTTGTCTGCGCCAGCAAGGGCCGCAGCTCGTTGTTTACGTAGGTCGCATGCCCTTGCCAGTCCTTTCGCTTGGCTTTTAGCGCATCAATGATGCGTTCGTGGTCGTCGATCCTTCTCATCAGAAGATCCGCCACATGGATCAGCGCGCCTATTCGACTGTTGATTGTGGCCTCATCCCTTTGCAGCTTGAGTTGCCAAAGAGCCACAGCCAGTGCGATCACTGCAATGAGAAGTTCCATTGGGAGTCCGTCGTGTGGATATCAGCTGCTTGGCTTGGGCTGTTCCGACGCCCACACCCAATTGACGACGCATCGGGAGATCAGCACGGCCACGGCCATGACGGGAACCAGCACCGACGCCCACTGTCCGTTCGGCGCGACATCCTCGAGCAGGATCATCAGGAGCAACGCCAGGGGCACGGCCAACGTCCATTGCACGAACTGTTTGATGATTGATGGAATCACTGCTGCTATGCCTTCGAAGAATCGACCTTACGAGATGGGCCAAGGCTAGAAGCCCAATAGCGCGCAACAGCGCCTGATTTGCGAACGCCCTGTTCGCAGAAGGCGAACGCCAAGCAACGCAGGACAGCACCGCAATCGGTCAGCGATATTGACGCTGCTTCCACTGCACTGCAGCCGTGGGGATGCCGTTACCAATGGCAATCCTTACCGAGTGTTGTCCATGCGTCAGAACCTGCCCGTCACCGGCCGCGAGATCGATATTCCCGATGGCGATGAAATCGTCTCCCGCACCGACCTCAAGGGAAAGATCGTCTACGTCAACCCGACATTCGTGCGCATCAGCGGCTTTTCCGAGGCCGAGCTTCTCGGCCAGCCGCATAACATCGTTCGACACCCGGACATGCCGGAGGCTGCTTTTGCCGACCTTTGGGCGACGCTGAAAGCGGGCCGGCCGTGGATGGGCATGGTCAAGAATCGGTGCAAGAACGGGGACCACTACTGGGTCGAGGCCCACGCGATCCCCGTGTACGAGAATGGCGAGCGCGTGGGCTATATGTCGGTGCGCAAGAAGCCCATGCGCGAGCAGGTCCGCGCAGCCGAGGCCGCCTACGCACAGTTCCGCGCCGGCACGTCACGCAAGGAAGTCCGCCAGGGACGGGTGTGCGATCCCGAATCGATATTCAAGCGCCTGAACCCGCTGTGGAAGCTGTCGCTGCGCGCGCGCCTGCTCCTGTGCGCCGCGGGCATAGGCGCCTACGGACTAACTTTGATGTCGCTGTACCGCACCCATGCGCCGGCCTGGACCGTCATAGCCACGATCGCGGTGGCAACGCTTATCGCCGGCTACGGCGCCTGGTGGCTTGCCTGGGACATCGTCAATCGCCTGGAAGACGCCGGCCGGCATTTCCGGCTGTTGGCGAGCGGACGCTACGATGGCGCGATCCCGATTGACCGCGACGACGAAATCGGCGCGATGTTGCTCGGCATCAAGTCCGTGCAGGTACGGCTCGGATTCGAGATCCAGGACCAGCTGCGCATCGCGGCCGAGGCCGCGCGCGTACGCAGCGCGCTCGACGCGGCCGACGTCAACATGATGATCACCGATGCCGACCTCACCATCGTTTATGCCAACCCGGCGATGCGGCGCATGCTCGAGGTGGCGGAAGCCGATCTCAAGACGGCGCTGCCGAACTTCTCGGCTGCTGCGGTCGTCGGCAGCTCGATCGACATCTTCCATGCCAAGCCCGAGCGGCAACGCGCCATGCTCGCGGCGCTCGAGCAGCCGCATCGCGCGACGATCACGCCGGGCGGTCGCAAGTTCGAGCTTCTGGTCACGCCAGTGCGCGACGAGGCCGGGCGGCGCGTCGGTGTCGTGACCGAATGGCGTGATCTGACGCTCGCGATGAACGCATTGGCGCGCGACGTCCACGACGTGGTCCAGGCGGCGGGGCGGGGCGACTTCAGCCGCCGGATCCAGGTCGACGGCCAGGAAGGATTCCTGACGGTGCTGGGCGGCGGCGTCAACGACCTGCTCGCGACGACGGAATCGAGCCTGGGCGTCATCGGCGAGGCGCTCGCAGCGCTGGCGCGGGGCGATCTGCGTCCGCGCATCACCGCGCAGATGCACGGTCTGTTCGACGAAATCAAGCAGCGTACCAACGCGACGTTCGATCAGCTGGGTGCGATCGTACACACGATCCGCGAGGCGAGCGGCGACATCCACTCCGCATCGCGCGAGATTGCCGAAGGCAATGCCGACCTGTCGGCGCGTACAGAACAACAGGCGTCCGCGCTCGAAGAAACCGCAAGCTCGATGGAAGAGTTGACCGCGACCGTCCAGCAAAGTGCGGGCAATGCCGACAAGGCGAAGGCGCTGGCCGCATCCGCCTCCGAACGCGCATGCGAAGGCGGTGAAATCGTCGAGCGCGTCGTGTCGACCATGACCGAGATCCACGAGGCCTCGCGCAAGGTCGCCGAGACCGTGCAGGTAATCGACGCTATCGCGTTCCAGACCAACATTCTGGCGCTCAACGCCGCAGTCGAAGCCGCCCGCGCCGGCGAACAGGGCCGTGGTTTTGCGGTGGTCGCCGCGGAAGTACGCGCGCTTGCGCAACGCTCGGCGACATCGGCCAAGGAGATCCGCAATCTCATCGAACATTCCAACGACGCTGTCGATCGGGGCCGGATGCTGGTCGATCGCACGGGCACGGCCATCGGCGAGGTGGTGTCCGGCATCCGCAGCGTTTCGAATCTCGTGGCCGAAATAGCCGCGGCGTCGGCCGAGCAGTCGGCGGGAATCGGCCAGGTCAACCAGGCCGTCATCCACATGGACGAGGGCACCCAGCAGAACGCCGCCCTCGTCGAGCAGGCCGCGGCCTCCGCGCAGTCGCTCGAGCATCAGGCACGCCAGCTTGTCGGGGCCGTCTCGACCTTCCAGCTCGATTCGGGGGCGGCGCCATCACGGCCACAGTTGGTGGCGGTGTCGTGAGCGCGTCGAGTGCGTTCCTGGATAAGAAAAAACCCCGCGAATGCGGGGCTTTTTCGATCTTGCCTGGCAGGCCGAGGCTTACGCCCACGGATCCCGCAACACGATATTCGCATCGCGATCCGGACCGGTCGACACGATCGCCAGCTGGCAGCCGGAGAGTTCTTCCAACGCGCGCAAGTACGCGCGCGCAGCCGGCGGCAGCTTGTCCCACTCGGTGATGCCGGCGGTGGATTCTTCCCAACCCGGGAACTCGAGGTAGACCGGCGTGCACTCTTCCCAGCCGGCCGCATCGAGCGGCGCGTATTCGCTGCGTTTGCCGTGATATTCGTACGCGATGCAGACCTTGAGGGTCTTCATGCCGTCGAGGATGTCCAGCTTGGTGATGCAAAGGCCGGTGATGCCGTTGATCGCCACCGCGCGCTTGAGCGCGACGATGTCCATCCAGCCGCAGCGACGCGGACGGCCGGTGGTGGCGCCGTACTCCTGGCCGCGGTCGCGGATGCCCTGGCCGATCTCGTCGTTGAGTTCGGTCGGGAACGGGCCGCCGCCCACACGCGTGGCGTAGGCCTTGGCGATGCCGAGCACGTAGTCGATCGCATCGGCGCCGACGCCGGTGCCGGCATAGGCGCCGCCGACGGTGGTGTTGGACGAGGTGACGTACGGATAGGTGCCGTGGTCGATGTCGAGCAGCGAGCCCTGCGCGCCTTCGAACAGCACGCGCTTGCCCTGCTTGCGCAGGTCGTGAAGGATGCCGGCGACGTCGGACTTCATCGGTTCGACGTATTCGCCGAAGGCGAGCGCGTCATCGAGCGTCTTCTGGAAATCGACCGCTTCCACGCCCAGATACTTGGTCAGCACGAAGTTGTGGTAGTCCATCGTCGCGCGCAGCTTGTCGGCCAGTTCCTGCGGATAGCGCAGGTCGGCGACGCGGATGCCGCGACGGGCGACCTTGTCTTCGTACGCCGGGCCGATGCCGCGGCCGGTGGTGCCGATGGCGCCCTTGCCGGCAGCCTTCTCGCGCGCCTGATCCAGGGCGATGTGGTACGGCATGATCAGCGGCGTGGCCGGGCTGATCTTGAGGCGCGAACGCACCTCGACGCCGTTGCCTTCGAGCTCGGTGATTTCCTTCTGCAGCGCGCCGGGGTGCAGCACCACGCCGTTGCCGATCAAGCACAGCGCGTCGTCGCGCAGGATGCCGGACGGAATCAGATGCAGCACGGTCTTCTTGCCGCCGATGACCAGGGTATGGCCGGCGTTGTGGCCGCCCTGGAAGCGCACGACCGCGCCGATGTCCTGCGTCAGCAGGTCGACGATCTTGCCCTTGCCTTCATCGCCCCACTGGGCACCCAACACCACGACTGACTGACCCATTGGTCCGGACTCCTGGATTCGATACGGAAAAAGCCGGAGGGGCAGGGCCCCGTCCGGCTTTTGTGCATTATCCGGGTTTTGGGCGGACGGGGCTACCCTGCCCCGTGCTTTGGACCGGAAACGGCCCGATTTCGCACGCCGGCCCGCGCCAGCGGGCCTAGAAGTGCCTGACCAGGAACAGCGAGATCAGGCCGATGGCGATGAAGAGCCCGCCCAGCAGCCGGAGCCCCGCGTCCGAGAGCTGGTGCAGCAGCTCCACCGCCTGCCGCCAGCGGCGCGGCGCGACGAACAGGAACAGCCCCTCCAGCACGGCGACCAGGCATACGGCGGACAGCAGCTCGACGCCCATGGCGAACGCTCCCGGTAAAATCAGCGATCCGCCTTCATGTATTGCAGGAAGGGATCGTTGCGGTCGAGCACGATCACGCTCTGGCCGTCGCCGAAGGACGCCTGGTACGCCTCCAGGCTGCGCTGGAACGCATAGAAGGACGGATCCTTGTTCGCCGCCAGCGCGTACAGGCGCGTGGCTTCGGCATCGCCTTCGCCGCGCAGCTTTTGCGCGTCGCGCTCGGCTTCGGCGAGGATGACGGTCTGGTCGCGGTCGGCCTGTGCGCGGATCGCCCGTGCTTGTTCGACGCCCTCGGCGCGCAACTGGCTGGCGACCTGCTTGCGCTGCGAGCGCATCTGGTCGTAGACCGAGCTGACCACGTTGCTGTCCTGCGGCAGGTCGATGCGCTTGATGCGGATGTCGAGGACCTTCACGCCGAGCGTTTGCGCGCCAACGTTGATCGTCTTCAGCTGCTTGCCGACCACGGCGGTGCGATCGCCCGACACGACTTCCTGCAGCGTGCGCGAGTTGATCTCGTTGCGCAGCGAGTCACGGATGATCGGCGCCAGACGCTGTTCGGCGATCTCTTCACTGCCGCCGGTGGCGCGGAAGAAGGCGCGCATGTTTTCGATCCGGCCCAGGGCGAAGAAATCGACGCTGACGTCCTGCTTGTCTTCGGTGAGGTAACGCTCGGATTCGGCCGGGATCACCAGCAGGCGGCGATCGAAGACGCGCGCGCTCTCGATCAGCGGCACCTTGAAGTGCAGGCCGGGCCCGATATCGGTGCGGACGATGGTGCCGAGGCGGAAGACCATCGCACTATGTCCTTCGCGCACCACGAACACCGAGCCCAGCAGCGCCAGCAGGGCGCTGACGGCGATGGCGACCCACAGGGAAACTCTCATCGACGATCCTCCTCACGGCTCGGACGCGTCGCGCGCGCCGGCCGGCCGGTCTCATTGGGTTCGGCAGTAACGCTGGGCGACAGCACTTCCGGCGTCAGCAGCGGCGCATTGGCGGAACTCTGCGAGGAACGCCTGTCCTCCATCGGCACGTAGATCAGCTGACGCGAGTCGCCGCCGACGATCTTGCGGTTCTTGGCCAGCACGTCCTGCACTGTTTCCAGCCACAGGCGCTTGCGCGTGACCTCCGGTGCGGACTTGTACTGGTCGACCAGCAGCGAGAAGCGCGTGGCGTCGCCCTGCGCGCGCGCGATGATCGCGGTCTTGTAGCCCTCGGCGACGGTGCGCGTGCGTGCCGCGTCGCCGCGCGCTTCCGGAACGATCTTCTTGGCGTAGGCCTGGGCGTCGTTGATCAGGGTGTTCTTCTCGGCGCGGGCACGCTGGACTTCGTCGAAGGCGTCCTTGACGTCGTCCGGCGGACGCGCGTTGGGCAGGTTCAACTCGGTCAGCACCAGACCGGTGCGGTAGGCCTGCAGCGCCTTCTGCAGGTGATCCTTCACCTCCACCGTCAGCACGGCGCGGGCATTGAGCACGGTGTCCAGATCGGAACGGCCGACCTGCTCGCGCACGGCGCTCTGCGCGGCTTCCTTCAGCGTCTCGTCGGCGTCGCGGGTGCCGAACATGAAGAGATAGGGATCGCCGATGCGGTACTGGACGTTGATTTCCACGTTCACCAGATTGCCGTCGCGGGTGAACACGGGCACGTTGTCGCTGTAGGCATTGCTCTGCGTGGCGTTGACCTTCTCCACCGTCTCGATCGGCCACGGCGCCTTGAAGTGCGGGCCCGATTCCATGATGCGAGCGAAGCGGCCGAAGCGCAGGACGACACCGCGTTCCTGTTCGGTGACCAGGACGAAGGTGCTGAAGACCAGCCACAGCCCGAACACGACGGCGATCCAGCGCCAAATCGAACTGCCGCCTCCACCGAACAGGTCGCGCGCGGTATCGGCGAGCGTGTCGAGGATGCCGCCGCTCTTGCGCGGGCGATGCGGCCGGCGGCCGTCGGGATTGTTGCCGCTATTGCCGCTACCGGGACCGCTACTACCGGGTGTGTTCCAGGCCATGCCTGCTCCAAGGGGGACTGCACCAACGGGTGGTGCGCGCCCGGTCGGGCGCGCGTCGATTCTAGGTTAGGGCCGCAGAGGCCTCAAACAAGGCACAGGCCGGGTCAGCGTTGCCAGTCCGCCGCTTCCTCCAACGCGCCCGCGGACTCCAGCAACGGCCGCAAGGCTTCGCCATGCGCCTGCGCGAACAGCTTGAGTGCATCGGCGATGGCCAGATCGACCTGGAGCCGCCAACCCTCCGCATCGTGCGACTCCTCGCGGATGGCGCCAATCGCATGCAGGCGCGCGTGCAGACGCGCGGCCTGCGACGGCAGACGCAGTTCGCCGGCGACGTGGCGCAGTTCGAGTACCTCTGCCAGCGCCTTGCGCAAAACATCCAGGCCCAGGCCGAGCTGGGCGGATACCCATACGCGGTGGCGGCCTTCGGCGGGCCGGTCGTGGCGCGGCTCGGGCGCGGCGTTGTCTTCGCGTTCGAGCCGGTCGATCTTGTTGAAGACCAGCAGCTGCGGCAGTTCGCCCGCACCGATCTCCGCGAGCACTTCGTCGACCTGGGCAATGCGCTCCTCGCGCAACGGATCGGCCGCGTCGACAACGTGCAGCAGCAGGTCTGCCTCGCGCGCTTCGGACAAGGTCGAACGGAACGCGGCGACGAGTTCGTGCGGCAGATCGCGCACGAAACCCACAGTATCGGCCAGCACCGCACCGCCGCCGGGCAGCGCGATGCGGCGCACGGTGGGATCCAGCGTGGCGAACAGTTGGTCCGCGGCGTAGGCAGCCGCGCCGGTCAGTGCGTTGAAGAGTGTGGACTTGCCGGCGTTGGTGTAGCCGACCAGCGCGATCCGCGGCAGTTCGCTGCGCATGCGCGCGCGGCGCATCTGCGTGCGCTGCACTTCGACCTTGTCGAGGCGGCGCTGCAGTTGCTCGAGGCGTTTCTGCAGCAGGCGCCGGTCGGTTTCCAGCTGGGTTTCACCCGGGCCACGCAGGCCGATCGAACCGCCGCGCTGGCGCTCCAGGTGGGTCCAGCCGCGGACCAGGCGTGTGGCCATGTGCTTGAGCTGGGCCAGCTCGACCTGCAGCTTGCCTTCGGCGCTTTGTGCACGCTGCGAGAAGATGTCCAGGATCAGGCCGGTGCGATCTACGACGCGCCGCTGCAGGATCTTCTCCAGGTTGCGTTCCTGGCCCGGCGAGAGCCCATAGTTCACGAGGATCAGATCGGCGCCGCTGGCGTCGGCGGCCGCCTTCATCTCCTCGAGCTTGCCGCTACCCACCAGCGTGGCCGGGTTGGGGCGATCGATGCGTGCGGTCAGCAAAGCCGCGACGGAAGCGCCGGCCGAGCGGGCCAGGTCCGCGAACTCTTCCATCAGCCCTTCGTCCGGCGGACCGCCGGCATGGGGCTGGATCAGCAATGCATGCTCGCCCTTACGGGAACGTTCGAACATTCGGCCTGTGCGCTCCTTCCCCGGGATCGGGGGAAGGAGGAATGGGGACGGCGTGGCCGCGCTTCAAGCAAGCCGAGCCCGGGACCCGCTCATCCTGAGCCTGTCGAAGGACCTGGAGCCCGTCGAAGGACGGCTTATTCGCCGTCTTCGCCTTCTTCCCCACCTTCACCGGACTGCACTTGCCCGCCGCCCGGCCCCACGCGCACGTTGCGCGCCGGCACTACGGTCGAGATCGCGTGCTTGTAGACCATCTGGCTGACCGTGTTGCGCAGCAGCACCACAAACTGGTCGAACGATTCGATCGTGCCCTGCAGCTTGATGCCGTTGACCAGGTAGACCGAAACCGGCACGCGTTCGCGCCGCAAAGCATTCAGGAACGGGTCCTGCAAGGATTGCCCCTTCGACATCGTTTTCCCCACGTTCTTTCTAGTTATAGGTGGCGAAAGGTGCGGTGCGGCACGGGTGACTGCAGCGCGTCCAATCGCATCGCCGGGGCTGTCCCCGCACCGACGACGACCGGATGGTAACCCAGCCGGGCAGGAAGCGAGCGGGATGCGGGCCGCGTTTGCATGAACCGGCCGCCCGTGGCGCCGCACCGGGTCATCAAGCCGGCAGGAACAGGCGCAACGCCTCCTCCAGCGCCCCGGCCTCGTGCTGCGGGTCGAACCAGCGCGCATCGAGCTCGCCCCGCAGCCAGGTCAGCTGGCGCTTGGCCAGCTGCCGGGTGGCGAAGATGCCGCGGTCGCGGAATTCGGCGGCGGCGTAGCGGCCGTCGAGGTGTTCCCAGGCCTGCCGGTAGCCCACGGCGCGCAGGGCCGGCAGGTCCAGCGGTCGCGGATGCGCCTGCAGTTCCGGCAAGGCGCGCAGGCGTCCCACTTCTTCCAGAAAGCCGCCGCGGAGCATGGCGTCGAAGCGCTGCTCGATGCGCCCATGCAGCACGGCGCGATCGCGCGGCGCGAGCACCAGCTTGAGCACGCGGTACGGCAATCGCGGCGTGCCGGCGGCGGCGCGACGCCAGTCGCTGATGGTGCGCCCGGACAGGCGAAAGACCTCCAGCGCGCGCTGGATGCGCTGCGCGTCGGTGGCGTGGATGCGCGCGGCGGCTTCGGGATCGATGCGTTGGAGTTCGGCGTGCAGCGCGGCCCAGCCGCGCTCGTTCGCCTCGGCTTCGATTTGCGCACGCGTGCCGGCATCGGCTTCCGGCATGTCGGACAGACCGTGCAGCAAGGCATGAAAGTAAAGACCGGTGCCCCCAGCGAGGATGGGCAGGCGCCCGCGTCCGGCGATGTCGTCCAGTGCACGGCGTGCATCGTTAGCGAACTCCGCCGCGGAATACGTCTGCCACGGATCGCGCAGGTCGAGCAGGTGATGCGGGACCGCGGCCTGCTCCACCTGCGTCGGCTTGGCCGCGCCGATGTCGAGGCCGCGGTACACCAGCGCCGAATCGACGCTGACGATTTCTCCGCCCAGACGCTGCGCCCAGTCGAGCGCGAGCGCCGTCTTGCCCGACGCGGTCGGGCCCATCAGGGCGATGGCAAGGGGGCGGGTATCCAAGTTCATGCGGTGCGGCAGGAAGTCCGCGAATTCGAAGTCGCGCAAGCTTAGCGTGCGCGCCGCGGAGTTCGGCTAGCCTAGGCGCGGCTAAGGCAAGCCGGCGAGGAGGACCCTTCGTGACCACGTACCCGCACACCGGCGGCTGCCACTGCGGCGCCCTGCGCTGGACGCTCGTCTCGCCGCAGACGCTGGCTTCGTTCACGCCGCGCGCTTGCGATTGCGATTTCTGTACACGGCACCGCGCGGCGTGGGTATCGGATTCGCAAGGGACCTTGCGCATAGAAGGTGCGGACCAGGCCCGCCGCTATCGGCAGGGCTCGGGCCAGGCGGACTTTCTGTTCTGCGGCCAGTGCGGCGTACTGGTCGCAGTCGTCTGCGCCGATGAAGCGGGAGCGTTGCGCGGCGCGGTGAACCGCAACAGTTTCGACCAGCGCCATCTGCTCGGCGCCGAAGTCGTCGCATCGCCGCAGCAGTTGGCGGCGGACGCGAAGCTGGCGCGCTGGTCGCAGCTGTGGACACCGGCGGTACTGGCCTGACGCGCGGTCCGCGTAGTTGCCCACAGCCGTTGTGGACAGCTTTCGCGGACAACCTGTGGACAACGTGCTGGACGCCTTGCGGGACAAGCGTGTCAAGCGGTTTGGCGAAAAAATGACCAGCCTTTCTTGCAAATAAAATTGGCGAAAATTTCGCCAACCCTATTGACACCCTTGTCGCTGCTGGGCCGCAGCGATTTGTCCACAGGATGTCCGCGAAAGCTGTCCACAGCCCTTGTGCACAACTTACTGCGACAGCTCGCTGCGCTCGCTCCCCTCACCCGCCCTTCCCTCAGCGGCCTATCGGCCACTTCGACCCTCTCCCCGCAAGCGGGGAGAGGGAAAGCAGGTCAGTCGTCGTCCGGCCAGCGGATGGTGGGCGCGGAGGGCTTGGCGCGGATCGAAGGCTGTGCGGCCACGGCACTCCAGACCTTGAGCGCATCCACGGTGGCGGCCACGTCGTGCACGCGCACCAGCTTGGCGCCGCGCTGCGCCGCGATCACATGGGCGGCGACCGAGCCGAAGACGCGCTGGTGCGGATCGTCGCGGCCGGTGAGCTCGCCAATCGTCTTCTTGCGCGACAGTCCGGCCAGCACCGGCACGCCCAACTCGGCAAAGCGCTCCAGCTGCGCGAGCAGGAGCAGGTTGTGCTCGCGGTTCTTGCCGAAGCCGAAGCCCGGATCGACCACGAGTTTTTTCTTCGGGATGCCCGCCATCTCCGCGGCGAAGATGCGCTCGGCGAGGAAGCGGTGCACCTCGGCGACGACATCGTCGTACTGCGCGGCGGCCTGCATCGAACGCGGCTCGCCCTGCATGTGCATGAGCACGACCGGAACGCCCGTGGCCGCGGCGGCTTCCAGCGCGCCTTCGCGTCGCAGCGCATAGACGTCGTTGATGAGGCCCGCGCCCGCGGCGACCGCGGCGCGCATGACCTCGGGCTTGGAGGTATCGATGCTGATCGGCAGCGCGGTTTCCTTCGCCAGCCGTTCGATCACCGGGATCACCCGGCGCAGCTCTTCCTCCAGGCTGACTTCATCGGCGCCGGGACGGGTCGATTCGCCGCCGACGTCGAGAATGTCGGCGCCCTCCTCCGCCAGCCTCAGGCCGTGCGCTACGGCCGCTTCGGTGCTGGCGTGCTCGCCGCCGTCGGAAAACGAGTCGGGCGTGACATTGACGATGCCCATGACGCGCACGCGATCGAGGACGAGCGCACGGCCATTGCAGTCCAGGGTTGGGGACAGATCGAACATCTCAGCTCTAAAGAAAAAGGCCAGAGCGGACTCTGGCCTTTTCGGATCGAAGCGGCAACCGACGGATCAGGTCTGCGCGGCCGGACCGGCGATGGGCGGCAGCGGCGGGACTTCGGTCGACTTGCCGTTGCCGTTCTTGCCCCAGCCTTCCGGCGGCGGCGGTTCGCGGCCTTCCATGATCGCGTCGATCTGGCGCGCGTCGATGGTTTCGTACAGCAGCAGCGCCTCAGCCATCGTATGCAGCTTGTCGAGGTGGTCGTTGAGGATCTGCGTGCTGCGCGCGTAGGCGCGGTCGAGGATGATGCGCACGACTTCGTCGATCTTGCGCGCAGTCTCGTTGGAGACGTTCTTGTGCTGGGTCACGGAGCGGCCGAGGAACACCTCGTCCTCTTCCTCGCCATAGGCGATCGGACCCAGCTCGTCGGACAGGCCCCACTTGGTGACCATGTTGCGGGCCATCTTGGTGGCGCGCTCGATGTCGTTGGACGCACCCGTGGTGACCTTGTCGTTGCCGAAGATCAGCTCTTCGGCGACGCGGCCGCCGTACAGCGAGCACAGCTGCGATTCGATCGCGGTCTTGTTGTAGCTGTACTTGTCGCCTTCCGGCAGGTACATGGTCACGCCCAGCGCACGGCCGCGCGGAATGATCGTGACCTTGTAGACCGGATCGTGCTCGGGAACCATGCGGCCGACGATGGCGTGGCCGGCTTCGTGATAAGCGGTGAGCTTCTTCTCGTCCTCGCTCATCGCCATCGAACGGCGTTCGGTGCCCATCAGGATCTTGTCGCGGGCGCGGTCGAAGTGGTCCATGCGGACTTCCTTCGCGTTCTCGCGCGCGGCGAACAGCGCGGCCTCGTTGCAGAGGTTGGCCAAATCGGCGCCGGAGAAGCCCGGGGTGCCGCGCGCGATCGTCATCGGCACGACGTCGTCGGCGAGCGGCAGCTTGCGCATGTGCACGCGCAGGATCTGCTCGCGGCCCTTCACGTCCGGCAGGCCCACCACGACCTGGCGGTCGAAGCGGCCCGGGCGCAGCAGCGCCGGGTCGAGCACGTCGGGGCGGTTGGTCGCGGCGATGACGATCACGCCTTCGCCGCCTTCGAAACCGTCCATCTCGACCAGCAGCTGATTGAGGGTCTGCTCGCGCTCATCATGACCGCCGCCCAGACCGGCGCCGCGATGACGGCCGACCGCGTCGATTTCGTCGATGAAGATGATGCACGGCGCGTGCTTCTTGGCCTGCTCGAACATGTCGCGCACGCGCGAGGCGCCGACGCCGACGAACATCTCGACGAAGTCGGAACCGGAAATCGAGAAGAACGGCACCTTGGCCTCGCCGGCGATGGCGCGCGCCAGCAGCGTCTTGCCGGTACCCGGCGGGCCGACCATCAGCACGCCGCGCGGAATCTTGCCGCCCAGCTTCTGGAACTTGCCCGGATCGCGGAGGAACTCGACCAGCTCCTGCACTTCTTCCTTGGCCTCGTCGCAGCCGGCGACGTCGGCGAAGGTGACCTTGACCTGGTCCTCGCCCTGCATCTTCGCGCGCGACTTGCCGAAGCTCATCGCGCCCTTGCTCCCGCCCTGCTGCATCTGCCGCATGACGAAGATCCAGAAGCCGACGATCAGCAGGATCGGCAACAGGTTGAATACGATCGACCAGAACGACGGACCGGAGCTGGGCGCCTTGCGGGTGATCTCGACGTTGTGGTCGAGCAGTTCCTTGATCAGGTAATCGTCGGCCGGGCCGTTGACCACGCCGGATGTGCCGTCGCTGCGCTCGAAGTGGAGCACGTTGACGGTCAGGCCGGTCTCGTCGGTGTACTCGACCGACTTCATGCGGCCGGCATCCACGTCCTTGAGGAACTGTGAATAGGAGACGTCGGTATTGGCCGTCCCCAGTCCCGTGCGCGGGCCGAACGCCTGGAACACCACCATCAGTACGACGGCGACGATGACCCAGAGCAGGAGATTTTTTGCGAGATCGTTCATTGGTTCGCCCGTTCAGCGGTCCTTACCGGCCTGAATGACTTGTGCTGCTAACTACGCGTTTGCGCGGCTTCCCGAAGGAGGTCCGCAAACCGGGCCGTTAGGGTCGCAGAAAACTGCTGAGAGTTCCGGGTTTCACCCGACATTTCCCGCATTTGCCGCCCTCCCGGACAGGTTTACTTCATCTGCGCCAGCTTTCCCTGTGCCAGCGCATAGACCTCCGGCGATCGCTTGCGCGAAGCCGCAGGCTTGCGGATCACGACCTTGCCGTAGCGACGGCGCAACTCGCGCACGTAGTCGTCGAAACCGACGCCCTGGAACAGCTTGATCAGGAACGTCCCTCCGACCCGCAAATGGTGGTCGGCAAAGTCCATCGCCAATTCCGCCAGATGCATCGCCCGCGGCAGGTCCACCGCGTCCACGCCACTCATATTGGGGGCCATGTCGGAGAGGACAAGGTCCACAAGTTGGCCCTGCAGGGTTTGTTCCAGCTGCGCCAGCACGGACTCTTCACGGAAATCGCCGTGAATGAACTCGACCCCGGCCAGTCCCGGCATGTCCAGGATGTCCAGCGCGATCACCCGCCCCTTGTCGCCCAGCGACTGGCGGACCCACTGCGACCAGCCCCCGGGGGCGGCACCCAGGTCCACGACGACCATGCCGGGCTTGAGCAGCCGGTCGCGTTCGACCAGCTCCTCCAGCTTGTAGGCGGCGCGCGAACGCAGGCCTTCGGCCTGCGCCTTCTTCACGTAGGGGTCGGAAAAATGTTCCTGAAGCCAGCGATGGCTGCTTTTGCTGCGGGTAGCCACGAGGCGCTCGGCCGGGGAATTCGGGCCGTCATGATACCCTGCACGCCCGTTCCGCCCCCTGTAATCCATCCGAATGAGCCTCCACCTGACCTCCGCCCAGACCCGTTTCCTGCGTGGCCAGGCGCACGACCTCAGGGCGATGCTGCAAGTAGGCGGCAAGGGGATCACCGACGCACTGATCGCCGAGATCGACCTGGCCCTGGAACACCACGAGCTGATCAAGGTGAAAGTCGCCGCGGAAGACCGCGAGGCCCGCGACAGCATGATCGGCGAGATCGCCGACCGCGCCGGCGCCGCCCTGGTGCAACGCATCGGCCATACCGCCGTGCTGTACCGCCCGAGCAAGGACAAGCGGCAGATCGTGCTGCCGCGCGCGTAAACCCGGTCGTTGCGATGCAACTGAACCTGGAACATCCGGATCACGAATTCCTGCTGCGGGGCGCCGACGGCGCGACCGCCAAGGTCAACGAGCGGCTGCTGACTTCCAGCTTCGTCCTGGCACCGGATCGGTTGGTCGAGTCCTGGCCGGTAACGGATCCGCGCGCTTTGACGCCCGAGAATCTGGACTGGCTGCTGCGGCTGGAGCCGGAAGTCGTCCTGCTGGGCACGGGTCACGGCCAAGTCTTTCCGCCGGCTGCGGTGCTCGCCGCGGGGCTAAGCCGCGGCATCGGTATCGAAGTGATGACCAATGCGGCCGCGGCTCGCACTTTCAATGTGCTCGCCAGCGAAGGGCGACGTGTGGTGGCGGGGTTCATTCTCGAAAAAGCGGCTTGACTATGCGTCGGTTGGGCGCCGTTGCGCTGTCGGTGGATGCCGTTGATGCCGGTGCATCAACTTGCGCCCTGGTCACCGCGTCAACTGCCGCGTCCGAACAAGCCTGGGGATTCTCCGCGCGGTCCCGCTGCAGGGCCGCAATTCGTTCGTTGCGAAGGCAGTCGACGAATGGGCGATCGTCGCGCGGCCACAGACCCTTGCGGTGACAGGCCAGAATCCTCGTGATTAGTAGCGTGGGACTTTCGTCCGTCTGTTCGCGCCAGTTGGAGTCGTGAGCGAACTGCACGGCGATGTCGCAACTGTCGGCCGTGATGGGGCCTGTCAACTCGAAGGCCAGCGGTTCCTCTTTGCGCTCTGTCGGTGGCGCTGGCTGTTCGACCGTTTGCGGTAAGCGGACGACGCCCATGATGCGGGCCGTTAACCCGGCCATGCTTCCGAGCACGAGCACGATGATGAAGATCTTGCCGCTAAGCGGAGTGTGACTGAAATAGAGCCAGCTCGCCCTGGGCATGTCCAGGATCGACACGTTGAGCGTGCATCGTCGCCACCTTTCCGCAAGGGATGGGGCAATCTGCATGGCCAGCCAATCCGGACTCCGTTTCTGCATGCGATTCAGGACAGGCCACAAGGCGTACGCCCGCCAGCGCTCGGGTTTCTCCTGTCTGGCTGCGAGAATGACGTTCCATTCTTTGCGGCGCGTGGATTCGGCTTGCCGATGCCATTGCTCACGCTGGCGCAGCACGCGTTCAATCCAGTCGTGCACCTCGCCTTCGATCGCCAGAGGAATGACTCGGCTCCATTCGAAGCGTTCGGCACAGGCTTCGAACAAAACCGCGCATCCGCCCCTTGCGTGCATGAAGTGCGCCAATACGGCCTGCAGACGGACCTCGGCCTCCGGGTGTTGCAGGTGTTCATTCGCAAAAGCGGCGTCGAGCAGCGTCTTCGGGTCCTCGCCCGGGTCGAGATCCTGCAGGCGGCCGAACCAGTAGTTGACTGCGGCGGTGCGCTGGCGGCGTTCGAATTCGTGATCGACGACCGACGCCATACCGGCTGACGAAGGCGAAGCAGACGGCACCTGACCGTAGACGACGACCATCGGGTCGATGGATGAAGATGCCGGCGCCGGGTCCAGGTTCTGGTCATCGACCTGCGGGGGAGTCACGCTGGGGCCGGGATCGGGAACTTCCGACTCGTCCACATCTTCGTCCGCGCAGTCTTCCTCGATGTCTCGCGCCCAGTCCATGGCCCACAGGTAAGCCTCGCGCAACTGTTCGAAGGCCTCGCGCTGCGTTGCCTGGTCGAGCCGTTTCAGCGCGATCGCGTAGGCGCGCCGGATCTCGCCAGGATCATGGGTCGGCGCGATTCCCAGCCGTTCGAAAAACCAAAACCGGTGCATCAGTCGAACAAGCCAAGGAACGTCTCGTCGTTGCGCTCGACATGCGCGATGATCTCATTCAAACGTTCGCTCGCTGGGGCGATAGTGCGTTCTTCCTGGGATTCCAGGGCCTCTTCGAAGCGGGCGATTTGGCGACCCATCCATTCGCGGCGTTCGCCCAGCAACTGCTGGAACAGGGTTTCTGCCTGTGCAAGCAGTGTGCGGTTGACGGCCTTGTCACGCGGATGGATTTTCAACTCGGCCAGCTCGGCCAGACGCGTTTGGATCTGCTCGTCCGTCATCACGCCGTCGTTGCCCTGGATCACGACGCGGTGTTTCTCGCCCGTCTTTCGCACGGTCGCCTCTACCTCCAGCAGACCGTTGACGTCGTAAGTGAAACGCACATCGACTGCAGACTCGTGCCGCGGCAGGTGCGGCAACTGCACTTTCAGATTGCCTAGCTTGATGTTGTCCTTCACCAGCCGCGCTTCACCTTGGAAGATGTCGATGTCCATGTAACTTTGGAAATCCTTGGTCGCGACATAACTCTTGACGCGACTGACCGGCACCACGGTGTTGCGTTCGATGATCGGCGAGAACCAGCCGCGCACCTCCCGGCCATTGTCGAATTTCTCGATTACGTCAGTCCCGAGTGTGTAGGGGCACACGTCGGTCATGACCACTTCCTTCAGAGCCTGATCCTTGGCCTGCAGACCGGCCATGACCGCGGCTCCAACCACGATGACCTCGTCCGGATTGAGCTCGGTGTTAGGAAACCGGCCGAACATGCGCGTGACCAGTTGCCGCACCAGCGGCATGCGCGTGGCGCCGCCGGCCAGAACGACCGCGTCGATGTCGGTGTTGGCGATGCGTGCATCGCGCAGGGCGCGCTCCACCGGAGCACGCAAGCGGGCCAGCATGGGCTCGCAGATCTGGCCCAGCAGGGCCTGGTCGAGCGCCATGCGATAGTCCTGGCCCTGCCAGTGCACGCTGATTTCGGCGCTGGCCTGCTGGGACAGCTGTCGTTTGGCGGCCTCGGCTCGTGCGATGAGGATCTGCATCATGGAGGCGTCGGCTGCGGCCGCGGCGGGAATGCCGCTGTCCTGAAGGAAGCGCTTGACGATCGCATCGGCGAAGTCCTCGCCCCCGAGGAAGTTGTCGCCGGCGGTCGCGCGCACCTCCATTACACCTTCGAACATTTCCAGGATCGAAACGTCGAACGTGCCGCCGCCCAGGTCGAACACCAGGAACTGGGTCGCCTCCTCGTCCTGGTGCAGGCCGTACGCCAGTGCCGCAGCGGTGGGTTCGTTGATCAGCCGCTCCACTTTGAGCCCGGCCAACTGGCCAGCAACGCGCGTGGCCTTGCGCTGCGCATCCGAGAAATACGCCGGCACGGTGATGATCGCCTCGTCGACCGGTTCGCCAAGCAACGCTTCCGCGTCCGCCTTCAACGCGCGCAGAACCAACGAGGACAGCTCCTCGGCGCGGAACGTGCGGTTACCCAGCTTGAAGACCTTGGCGCTGCCCATGTGTCGCTTGAACAGCGCGACGGTCTTCTCAGGGTGGGTTTGCAGGCGCTCCCTGGCGGCCTGGCCGATGAGGACGGTGCCGTCCTCGTCGATGCCTACGCACGAAGGCGTCAGCACGGTCCCGAGGGCGTTGGGAACCAGGAGCGCCTTGCCATCGCGCCAGACGGCTGCGAGGCTATTCGTAGTGCCGAGGTCGATGCCAACGATCATGCTCTAACCAATACTCGATCTGATACATATGCCGACTAGGCTGCGTGCCTAACAGGGATCAAAGGACGGAGGAATTAAGCGAAGCCAATTACCTCCGCCCATTTTTTGGTCGAATCTATTCGACGCTTTTCCACGTTCCATCGGCCTCCTTCTTGGCCAAAACGATGAACGCCTGAGTAGTTTCCTGATCGGCGCCCGGCATTTTGACGGTGACATCGACCGCGCAAGCGTAGACATCCTTGGCGGTGTCGTGATTGCACAGACCCTTCTTGCGCACGGTCGCAGATTTGGCGACAGCGAGCAGTGCGGCCCTCTGGCTGGCGTCACCATCGCCTAGACTTTCGGCCATGCTTTGACGGGCTAAATCCTCAACTTGCTTGTCGCTGGGACCACCTAGCAGGCTGCATGCCGAAAGCCCGATGAGTGCGATGGCGATAATGGGGAAAATCTTCACGGACATTTTCCTTCCCGCGCTCATAGCTCGGGCGTCGTTGATTTGAGGGATGATCACTGCAGCTGTCCAGTCAGCGCGGCGATCTCGTCATCCGCGAAGTGGATGTCTGCTTTCGGCCCGGTATCTTCGAGGATCTTCTTTGCGATCAACTGGGTCACGGGCGCAACGATGCTGAAATGGTTACCGCCTTCAATGCGAAAAGCGTGGAATTGGGCGCCCTTTTCGTTTGCTTCTTCCTGCACCCGGTCGAACTCATCCCAATAGTCGTTGGAACCTTCGAAGTAGAAGGTGGGCGACCTCATTGAACCAACGAAGTGCATCGGCGAGCGAAGTCGATACTCCTCCGGGTTATTGAGATCGAACGGAGGATCCGTTGACGTCTTTCCCGCTTCCAGCCTGATTTTCAGATCGGGAATCCCACCCAGCGAAAAAGCGGCACGGAAACCGCCTTTGAGTTCGCTGGCCAGCAACGTCATGGTCCCGCCCGTGCTGTGGCCCGCCACGTAAATCCGCTCAGGGTCGACGTAGGGCAACTTGGCCAGGTAATCGCGTGCGGCGTGGAGATCGTCAACCTCTCCGTAGAACATTTCGAAGCGACCTGGGTTGTCGTTCTCCTGACGCCAGCTTGGCGTCATCACTACAATCCCTGCGTTTCTGAAAGCGTTGGTGCTTTGGTCGTTGTCCGCGGACTGCTCCTCCCAGAGGAAGCTGCCGATCCCACCGTATCCGCCATGCGCCCAGATCACCGCGGGATGGCGCTTCCCGTCACCGGGGTCCGGCGACACGTAAGCCACGAGTTCGCCGACGGGCGATGGGTAGTGCACGACGTTGAACACCTCCTTCGGCGGGACATCTGCCGGGCCGGCAGCCTCCAGGGTGTCCGCGACCAGCCGCGTAGCGAATGATTTGCGCTCTTCGGCTAGCGACGGAGATTGCTTGGTAGCTCGGGAGGCGGTTGCAGTCGATGCATTAGACCTGCTGGCATTACAGGAGCTCAACGCGACGAGCGACGTCAGCACGATCATCGCGTAGGCGCACTTGGAGAAATTTCTCATGGGTCAGTTGTCGAAATACGTTGAATGGTAGACATCCGGCGCGCTCCCCTGTGGCGCAGCGAGGTAATCAGCTGGACGCGAGCGGCTCGGATCCATATTTATTACCAATGGAGACAGCGCGCTGGGCGCATATGACGAAGATGACAAGAGTTCCCACAAAAAGAAGAGCGTCGAAGATGTGGATCAGCTGTACCCAGCCAGACTGATTTGTGTCATGCAAGCGGCGGCACGTTACGGCCATGCGTGGGAAAGCCGTTGCAAACTGCCATACGAGCCAGAGCACCCTCATAGCAAGGGCTGTCTCGCGAAAGTGAGGTTCAATGGCGATCGAGAGAACCAAGACGCCAATCCATATCACGTAATGGACAAGCATATAGGTCCAATACTCCTCTCGTCCCGCTCGGCCATTGAAATCAGCGTACTTGCGGGTTACACATTCCAGATAGTGAATTTTCATGTTGATCAGTTGTGCAATTGTGGATGCCAGTTGGTTCGCGATTGCGCGCCGCACCTGCCTTTGCGGTCAAAACGACAATGCTTGCGCTGCTTCGAAGCTAATGAATCGGTGCACATTTAAGGGCAATATCCCTAATCAGAACGAGCATCCAAGTTTTGCGAAGGTGTCGCTCATCCCATTCAAGTCGGCCCTGCATTCCGCAGCCCGGCTCGGCTTATCAGCCGTGGCGGTAGTCGCCCAAAACGTACTGAGCTGCTTCATGTTCGCCTTGAAGAGTTCGCGTTCCTCTGCAGTTGTCTTGTCAGCGTTGTCCGCAGCACAGGAAAGCATCTTCGTTAGGTAGTCATCACACTCCGGGATACCCGTGTCCACGTTCAGGCCATCGCTGGGCAGCGCCGGCACCGGCGCATCAACTGGAGACGCGCCTGACGCTTCAGAGGTTGCGACCGCTGCCTCCGCCGGAGCCCCGTCGTTTTTCTTGGCGCAGGCAGCGATGGATGTCGCAACTAAGGTGATGCATACAAAGGTTCTTAAGCGCATGTGATCCAATTCTGTGGCTTGTGAAACAGCCTGCCGAGATCTCCAGCTCCCGGCCGGAGACCTCGAAATGATGACTCGACGATCAGAACGAGCATCCCATCGCGGCGAAATTTTCCTTGGCCTGATCCATGGCAGCCTTGCAGCCTGCAGCGAGGGAGGACTTGTCGGAGGTCGCAGCCCAACCTGCCCGAGACTCTTCGATGCTCCGCTTCCACATGTCGCGCTGCTCTGCCGGCATCTTGTCGGCGACGCAGGCGTACATCTTCGTCAGATAGTCATCGCACTCCGGGATGCCCGTGTCCGCGTTGACGCTGCCGGTATCGGCGGATGTCGCAACTGCCGCTTCAGCGGCAGGGGCAGCGGCTGCCGTGTTGACCGCGGCTGCAGCAGGCGCTTCAGCAGGAGCAGCTTCTGTGGCCGCCGTCGGAGCAGCGGCCTCCGCATCGGTCTTCTTGGCGCAGGCAGTGAGGGCAATTGCAGCGATGGTGGTGCATGCAAGAATGTTGAAACGCATGTGATGTAGTTCCTATAGGTAGTGAAATATTGAAGAATGGATTGTGCGAACTTGATACAGCTCAGGGGTGGCGCACGACGGCCTTTGGATTCGGCCCATAGGCGTTGGTGTGCATTTCGCTGTCTTGAGCCAGCAGATAGATCAGGTACAAGCCGACCACTGGAATCAGCGCGACGAGCATGAACCAGCCGCTTTTTCCAATGTCATGCAAGCGCCTGGCCGTCACACCAATACCTGGAAGCAGGATCGCAAAACTGTAGAGGCCCGCTAACCACGGCATCTTGATCAGGCCGAATATCAACGAAAGCGCAATACATGCGATCACGTTGAACAACGTGAACATCCAGTACTCCTGCCGCCGGGCGCGCCCGACGAAGTCGAAGTAGTGGTTCTTGATGACGTTTAAATAGAAGTTGTTGATTTGTTCCATGAGAGACCCCAGTTATTTGCATGTACTGCGACGTGGCAGGCCGACGATTGCCGCAAGGAGCACGCAGCCATCCATCGCCGTTCCATCACTGATCGCCGCACCCTGTGTGAATGCGAGCTTGCATTCACCCCAGGTCCATTCTTGCGCTGACTATCGGGCTGGTAACGCTCGTTTTGCGAACACGATGTTCGATGTTCTGCAACGCAGGTTTTGGCCGTCCTGGCGTTGTTTGGGCCCATTCTTCGCCGCGCGCAAATGCGCGATGCACTCAACTCGTTCTGGGAACGGCTATCGTTCTTGCGCGTTCCGATCCCTCAGCCTTCGCTGATCGGCATCGACACCTTGCAGACTGGCGCTGACACTTCGCTGTCAGGCACCGCCACACCATCGTCCGTCGTGAGGTGCCGCGCCTGCTTCACCAAATCGACGTCGATTCGGCGCGCCAGGTACAACACGACCTCTCCTAACCATCACCGAATGACTTCTTGGGTCGCAGCGCACACTGAGGTGGCGTGGAGTATTCGCGGAGGCCCCATACACTGACCTTCGCACTGACTAGAGTCGGTGCAGGTTTTGCCCGCATCCAGGGTTTGCCTGTAATGCACCCCAGGCAACTCTGACTCCCGCCACTGCCCCCGCCCCTTCGTCCGGTCCCAACTTATCCGGCAGGGGCCAAAGGTCGCGGAGTCGCAGCGGGCGTCTCCCGCCGTCGCGCAGCCATCGAATTTGTAGGCCTGACAAAAGAAGTCCACTTGCAGTTCGCCGACCACCAGCACGTCGCCCTGTTTCGGCCACATCTTGTCGTCACTGCGAACGGCGACTTCGCTCTCTCTGGAATAGTCTTTCGCACTGGCGCCGTCGCGGGGTTTCATTTGCCAATTGCGGCCCACAGGCCATCCCTCTTGTGTTTCCAGCGCGCCGCCCTCCAGCTCCACGACGAAGCCGTCATCAGGCCACCCGCCGAACGAGGTGTAGGTGATCGGCCGGCCGTTGAGCCTGACCACGTCTGCCAGCGTGGTCCCCATCTTGATGCCGGTGTCCATGCGCCACTGTGACTCGGGATCGTTGATGACTATTTGAGTAAGGTTGCGCAGCCTGGCCTCGTCCTCAAAGTAAAAGTAGGCGCGGCGCGTCGGGTCGCCGGGAAAGAGGATCACCCTTCCGCCCTCATCGATCTTCACATTCGCCGCGCTGAAAGTCCGGCGCAGGGAATCGGGCGTGGTGTCGGGTGTGAACAGGCCGGGGAGCACGAGACTCTCCTTGTACGGCGGCGGTGGGCCCGGGTAGACGCTACTGAGTTCAGCCGGCCCCGGCAGCACGGGCGAGGATGCCTGCGATGCGGCCGGCGCCGCTTCGCGGTTGCAGGCCGCGAGCAGCAGGGCGCAGGTGATGGCTAGGCCAGCCCGTGTACTCCAGGCGGCAGCGGCAGCCCGACACGATACGCCTTGCGGAAAACTTTGTGGGGCAACGGACATCGAACCTCCCCCTTCCCTTCGAGCTGGATGGATTCCTTGACCAAGCTCATGCTGAGGGGGCTAACGCGATTATTTGTGGCCCCCGAAGGCAACGCCGGATTGCGTGGCGTGCAACGGGTAACTTGCGCTTGGATCAATCCGATGCAGCGAATTGATGTGAACCCGCGACCACTTGCGCCTGCTCGCCCGACTGCCCGGGCCGCGCGCAGTCGGCGACTGAAGATGCTCTCAACCAAGCCGCAACAGAGTCCCGCTGTTGAGAATTGTCCAATAGACAGCAACAGTGATGCGTGCTGCTATCGGACAACACTAGTAACAAATGCGAAGTTCATGACGGTTGGGTAGTCGGGATTGCAAAACAATTCAAGCGCATCTCCGAGATTCCCCGGCGTCAGACAGAAGCCCTCCGGCACCTTGGTGAGGCTCGTGGGGCTCATCGAAATCAACGCCGATACTCAGGCTCCACCAGCGCGACCGGTGCTGGGTTCGATATGACCCAGGCGACAGCGAGTTCGCTCATCCGGTAAACCTGCCTGTCATCGCCGTCGCCTGAGCGGAGCATCTTGGCCAGACTCTGCGCTTCACGCAGTTCATCCGCCGGCAACGGCGTCCCGCTGCCGAGGTGGACCGGAATGACGGCGAGCATCGCCTTGAAGTCGCCGTCCCAGTTCGGACTGCCGTTGTCGAGGATTTCCCGCGCGATCTTTCCGGTGAGGCGGATTACTTCGCCCTGCACCGTCGCCGCGGCGCCTTGCGACGGCACCAGGAGTTCCCAGAGGGCCTGATGTTGCTCATGCCACTTGCCTGCGGGCACCTTGATTGGAGAGACGCCGTCATGCCGCTGTAGTGCAGCGACAGGAGTCGCGCCGAAGAGGCGGTAGAGTTCGGTGAGCCCGGCTTGGGTCTTGTCGAGCAAGTCGGGATTGAAGCGTTCCCGATGGAACTCGAAATCCTTCCCGATCCGCTCCACGGCCTCACGCATCTCGTCCGTCACTACCGCACCGGCAGCGATGAGGAGCTTCGCTACCTGCGCCATCCCGGCAATGTCCGCGTTGTTCGTGCGCTGGAGCGCGTGCAGTAGCGGCGTTTGGCCCATCCCGTTTTTGGCGTGGACGTTGGCACCGTGCTCCAGGAGAACCCGCGTCGCCTCCGGACGCTGACGGCCCGCGGCACCGTGCAGCGGGGTACCGCTGCGCTCCCGCTCTCGCTCGATGTCTGCGCCGAGCGACAGGAGCAGCGGGATCTGCGCAGCCCGACCGAGATCGGCGCGCTCCCACAACGGCGTCGCGCCGTAGTCGTCGACCGCATCTACGTCGAGTCCTTGCTCGACTAGCCACGTGATGAGCGAGTCCGGGCATTCGACGAAGCCGATCGCCGTGTGCTTCGCGTAACTACCGCGCGCGTCGATCAGGCATTTGTCGAAGACGGCCTTGAGCTCGTCCAACGGAGCGGACCGGAGCAACTGGTCGAAATCCTTCGGCAGGGTTTTGCGCTTAGCCATAAGGTCTCTTCTCCACGCACAGGAAACGCAAGGCTAAACCGAGCGTGTCTCCAGCTTGAACGATTTGTCATGTTGCAACGATTGTCTGCCGGAGGATGCCTGGTGCGCGCCGACGTACATTGAACTCTGACCGCAGCATCTCCCCGCCAATGCTGTACGGCAAAAGGAGCTTGTTGGCTCGGCAGCCGGCCAGAGGCGAAAAGTGTCCGTCCCCACCAGGCGCTAAGTAACTAACTATTACGCTGTAGTTAGCGCGGACACGCCCCAGGAGCCGGGAGACAGACTCTGCATTGGCGGAACTAACCAAAGCGTATGAAATACGCTCTAGATCACCCGGACTTGGATCTTGGTCTGTATGCAGGCGAACGGACAAGCCGAAGTGTTGCAGAGCCTCTGCCATGCAAACCGTGAAGCATCCGAACTCGTCTGTGTAACGACAACGGTCTATGACCTCGTGCGGGTCGGCGGCGATGCCGTGGCGAGACAGTACAAGCCACACCGATGCCGGGCCGCAGGGTCCCATGAGCTGCGAAATCTCGCGGGGAATATTCTCGACGGGCTGGTAGAGCTTGCCTTGCAACATACCTAGTCCTGGATCCCCGCCTTCGCGGGGATGACGGGCGCGGCTCGGTGCGCTCCGCCGCTTCCGTGGCTGTAACAGCTAGCGTTTTGGAAGATACGTCAACGGATCCACCGGCTTCCCGTTGAAGCGAATCTCAAAATGCAGCATGTCGCGAGGAGCACCGGTGCGACCCATAACACCGATCTGCTGGCCGGCTTTCACGATGGCGCCTTCGTTGACCATGCGCGCGCGGTTGTGGCCGTAAGCCGACAACCATGCGTCGTTGTGCTTGATGATGATCAGCTCGCCGTAGCCGACCAGGCCGGAGCCGGAGTACACGACGACGCCGTCGGCCGCCGCGTTCACCGGGGTGCCGCCGTCGCTGGTGATGTCGATGCCCTGCTTGGTCGGTTCGCCCGCCACGAAGCGGGTGAGGAGCGTGCCTTCGGCCGGCCAGCGCCAACGGATGCTGCTCGCGGGCGGGGTGGCCGGCAGCACGGGCGGCTTTGCGATCGGAGCGGTTGCGACAGTTTCCGGCGAGCCCTGCGGCGGAGTCGTCGTCGCAGGCCGCGTTGGGCCCGTGGCCGGCGCGGGCTTGGACCCTGCTGGCTTCGCGCCTACTGCTTTCGGTTCCTGCGGTGCCGATTGTGTCGTCGCGGCAACGGCCTGGCGCGGATACAAGCGCAGGATCTGCCCGGGATAGATCGTGTACGGCGCGTTGAGGCTGTTCCATGACGCCAGGTCGCGCACGTCGATGCCGTTGCGGAAGGCGATGCCGTACAGCGTGTCGCCGCGCTCCACCTTGGTGGTGACGTAATACTTGGGCGTGGACACGCGCGGCGGTGGCGCGCTGCCCGCGGTCCGGCGCACCACGGTGCTGGTGCAGGCGGCCAAGGCGATCGCGATGGCGGCCACTAGCGCAATGCGTTGCTTGTTGGTCATACGCCCTGCTTCGCCCTCCACACCAGCCACGCCACCAAACCTGCGAGCAGCAGCATCGCGAACCAGCCGACCGGTTCGATATAGCGGCGCAGCGCCGCCTCAGCGCGCGGACCGCCCATGCGGATCACGATCGCCAGCAGGTACACGCGTTTGCCGCGGCCGATCAGCATGCTCAGTATGTATTGCAGCATGGGCACGCCAACGATGCCCGACGCCCAGGTGAACACCTTCATCGGGATCGGCATGAAGCCGCCCAGCACCAGGAAGGTAAACACCGCCCAAGGCGATTCGGCCATCTTCGCCTGCACGACGCTGATGCCCGACTCGATGCCGTGCAGCATGCCCAGCGCGGCGAACACCGGCTTCAACGCCTCGAACGCGTAATGCCCCAGCGCATAGCCGACCAGCGCGCCGACCATGGAGCCGGCCAGGCTGATCGTCGAGAACCACAGACCCCGGCGCGGCTGAGCGACGCACATCGGCGCCAGCATCACTTCGGGCATCACCGGAAAGATGATCGCTTCGAAGAAGCTCAGCACCGTGAGATAGATCGGTGCACGGGGATGGCGCGCCCACCGCAGGGCACGTTCGTAGAGCGGACCGAAGATCTTCAATCGACCATCCCGGAAAGAAGGGGCACGAACACGACCGGCGCCAGCACTTCCTGAGTGATCTGGCCGTCGCTGTCCTTGTGCAGTTTCATCAGCGATTGCGAAGACGCTCCGCCGACCGGCGCGATCAGGTTGCCACCCGGCGCGAGCTGCGCGGTCAGCGCATCCACCAGTGCGGGTGCGGCGGCGGTGACCAGGATCGCGTCGAACGGGCCGTTTTCCGGCCAGCCGATGCGGCCGTCGTCGTGCTTGCTGCGGATGTTCAGGCCCAGCGTGCGGAAGCGCTTGCGGGCGGTGCGCAGCAGTTCGCCGATGCGCTCCACGGTGTGCACTTCCAGTCCCAGGGCGGCCAGCACGGCGGCCTGGTAGCCGGAGCCGGTGCCGATCTCCAGCACCTTGTTCGGCGCGCCTTCCAGCACCGCTTCGGTCATCTTCGCGACCACCCACGGCTGCGAAATGGTCTGCCCCTGGCCGATCGGAAGCGCAGTGTCCTCGTAGGCGCGGGTGGCCAGCGCTTCGTCGACGAAGAGGTGGCGCGGCACGGTGCGGATCGCGTTGAGCACGCGTTCGTCGCGGATGCCGTTCTCGCGCAGGCGCTCGACCAGGCGGTCGCGCACGCGCTGCGAGGTCATGCCGGTGCCGATGGCTTCGGGCTGCAACTTCATGCGCACCATCATGCGGCCTTCCCCGTGGATGCGGCGAGACCACCGACCCAACTGGCGACGTGTTCGAGTGCGGTGTAGCGGGTCAGGTCGACCTGGATCGGCGTGATCGAGATGTGGCCGCTGCGCACCGCGTGGAAATCGGTGCCCGGTCCCGAGTCGGCCTCGGGCCCCGCGGGACCGATCCACCACCACTGCCGGCCGCGCGGATCGCGCTGCGGGATGCAGGGTTCGGCGCGATGGCGGTTGCCCAGGCGCGTGGCTTCGAAGCCGGCCAGTTCTTCCCACGCCAGGTCGGGCACGTTGACGTTGAGGATGGTGTCGGCCGGCAGCGGCTCGGCGACCAGCCGCGCGACGATCTCGACGACGGCGCGGGCGGCGGTTTCGTAGTGCTCGCCGCGGTGGTCGGCGGTGACCAGCGACACCGCCACCGCGGGCAGGCCCAGGAACCGGCCTTCCATCGCCGCGGCGACCGTACCGGAATAGATGACGTCATCGCCCAGATTGGCGGTGTTGTTGATGCCGGACACGACGATGTCGGGTTCGACGTCGAGCATGCCGGTGATGGCGACGTGGACGCAGTCGGTGGGTGTGCCGAACACGCGCCAGGTCGACGCGTCCTGCGCGATCACCCGTACGGGCATGTCCAGGGTGAGTGAATTGCTGGCGCCGGAACGGTCGCGGTCGGGGGCGACGATCACCACCTCGTGGCCGGCGGCGCGGAGCCCCGCGGCCAGAACCTTGATACCGGGGGCGTCGACACCGTCGTCGTTGCTGACCAGAACGCGCATCTATTCGTGAAAAGTGGGAGCTGGAGCGGAACGGCCATGATAGCCGATGCCCTGCCGTGCCCGGGGCTGGCCGCTTGCGCAATGCGCCAACCACACGGGCCGCGCTACGCTGGCGACACGATGTCAGACAAGATCATCCCAGACGAAGATGACGACGCCGATCTGTTCCGCTCCGCGGTCGGCCCGGTGCGGCGCCTGCGCGACAGCGCACCGCCGCCGTCGGCGCCGAAACCCAAGCCACGTGCACGCATGGCCGAGCGCGACGAAGCGGCGGCGCGCGAGGAATTCCGGCATGCGCTCGATGCCTCGCTGGCCGAAGCCGGCGACGTGCTGTCCTATCGCCGCGACGCCTTACCGCCGCGCACGCTGCAGCGCCTGCGTCGCGGGGAGATCGCGGTGCAGGACGAACTCGATCTGCATGGGGCCGACATCCGCGAAGCCGAGGCGCTGCTACGCGCCTTCCTCGTGCACGCACGCGAACACGATGCGGGCTGCGTCCGCATCATCCACGGCAAGGGATTGCACGGCGGCTCGGTCCCCTTCACTGGCCGCGATGCGCCGGTTCTGAAAAACCTGGTGGATCGCCTGCTCCGGCAACGCGCAGACGTCCTCGCCTTCCACTCCGCGCCGCCGACTCAGGGCGGCACTGGAGCGGTGCTGGTGCTGTTGGCGCCGCGCCGGCTTCGCCCTGCCTGAGTCATCCCCGAGGCAGGGAGAACGGTACGGCGCAACGGTTCATTGCTTCGCGACGATCTTACGCGGCGGGTTCACCCAGGTCAGATCGATGCCACGACGACGCGCAGCGGCTTCGACGCGAGCCATGTAAAGCTCGTCGTTGCTCATGCGTGTCTCGACATAGGTCTTCTGGACTCCCGGAGCGCTGGTCGTCCCGCCGCTGCTCGCGCAGGCGGCAAGAGCGACCACGGAAGCGGATAACACGGCCATGCGTAATTTCATGACGGCATCTCCTTGGAGGCGCCCCTGCGCTTGCCGCAAGAGCGGCCCCGGCCACGCCGGGTGCACTTCCGGCTTATACGCCCGCCCGCCGGGGCAACCAGTGTCGTCGATGTCTTTCCGACAAGCGGTCGTCAGGCGCGAACTGCCGAGCTGACCTCGCCAAGTTCTGCCAATACCGTCGTGGCATAACCGCCCGGCGGGAGTGCGAAAGAAAGCTCGAGCACGCCGGGTCCCGGCCAGCGCCAGGCCAGATCGCCGGGACGGAAGCGCAGCGCGCGCCGCTCCTGCTCGAGCCCGCCTGCTTCCAGGCCGTTGCGCAGCGCGGTCGGCATATCGCCGGCCACGGCAGCGAGTTCGAGCGCGGCGGCGGTACCGCGCGTACGCAGCTCGCCCTTGCCCCAAAGCGGCCCGCTCGGATGGATATCGAACGCGGCCAGCCGCTGCGCCAATTCGTCGGTGAACGGCTCGGGCCCGAAGACGCTGCGGCTGCCGTCCAGGGACCAGACCTCGCCGTCCACCGGAACGTTCCAGTAGCCGGCGAGCACACGCGCGGCCAGCACGCGATTGAACAATTCCGAGCGCGCGGCGGAAAGCAGCAACGTGCGGTCTTCACGGCGCACCCGCCGCCCCGCGAACATCGCCAGCGCCTGCGCGACGTTGTCGCCCTCGCGGCCGAAGCGCTGCACGCCGAAATAATTAGGGACGCCATGCTCCGCGATCGCGCGCAGGCGCTGGTCGATCGCGGCCGCATCGCCGACCACGTCGCGCAGTGTCAGTACGAAGCGGTTACCGGCAAGCGCGCCGCGCGGCAATTTGCGCGAATGCCAGGCGTGTTCCAGAACGCGGAAATCGTCCGCTTCCAGCGCGGCCAGATCCGGTGCGACCTTCTTCGGCAGATGGACACTGAACCGCTGGCGGGTGACCGCATGCCGGTCCTTGAGTCCGGCATAGCTCACGCCCATCTCCGGCACGCGCGCCCATTGCGCGATGCGCTTGGCGGCGAACACCGTGTTCATGCTGCGCTTTTCGACGGTCAGCAGCAGATGCTCGCCGCTGCCGCTGGGCGCGAAGGCAGGAAGCTCTTCGACGAAGAAATCTTCCGGCTGGACGCGCATGCGCGCCGTCAGGACCGGCGCGCCGTGCGCACGGGGTAGTCCGTTTTGCTCTTTCATATCGACCTCAGGAACGAACCAGCAGCACGACCGCCTGGGCCGCGATGCCCTCGCCGCGTCCGGTGAAACCCAGCTTCTCGCTGGTCGTGGCCTTGATGCTCACCGCATCCTCGGCGATGCCGAGATCGGCGGCCAGCAGCGTACGCATCGCATCTGCATGCGGCCCGACCTTCGGCCGCTCGCAGACGACGGTGACGTCGGCATTGCCGACACGCCAGCCGCGCGCGCCGATCAGCGCATTGCAATGGCGCAGGAACGCGCGGCTGTCGGCGTCCTTCCATTGCGGATCGCTCGGCGGAAAGTGTTTACCGATATCGCCCAGCGCCAGCGCGCCCAGGATCGCGTCGCACAGCGCGTGGATGACCACGTCGCCGTCGGAATGCGCCACCACGCCGCGATCGTGCGGGACGCGCACGCCGCCGAGGACGACGTGGTCGCCGTCGCCGAAGGCGTGGACATCGAAGCCCTGGCCGATGCGGATGTTCATGCGCGCTGCTCCGTAGGGGTTCGGCTTCGTTTCATTGCGACAGCAGGTAACGCGCCAGCTCCAGATCGGCCGGCGTGGTGACCTTCAGATTGTCTTCGCGGCCTTCGACCAGGGCCGGATGCGCGCCCATGCGCTCCATCGCCATCGCTTCGTCGGTGACGACGAGTCTGTCCGCGCGCGCGCGTTCGAGCGCGGCGGTCAGCGCGCCGCGCCGGAAAGCCTGCGGCGTGAACGCACGCCACAACGCCGCGCGCGGTTCGGTAGCGACGATGTGCGCGTTCGCATCGGCGCGCTTGAGTGTGTCGCGCACCGGTGCGCCGAGGATGGCGCCGTCGCGATGCGAGAGCGCGGCATCGATCAGACGGTCGAGATCGGAACTGCGCAGGTTCGGGCGCGCCGCGTCGTGCACCAGCACCAAGGCGTTGGCGCCGACGTCGGCCGGCAACGCGTGCAACGCGGCCAGGACCGAGTCGGCACGCTCGCCACCGCCCACGCAACGCAGCACGGGTTTGCCCTGGCGTTCGGTCCAGCCGGGCCAGAGCAGGTCGTCGGCGGACAGCGCGACCATGGCGCCGGTCACGCGCGGATGCGACAACAGCGCGTCGAGCGCATGCGCGATCAACGGCTGGCCTGCCACTTCCAGATATTGCTTGGGAACCTCGCCGCCGAAGCGCGTACCGCGACCGGCGGCGGGAATGACGGCCCAGATGCGAGCTTTCGAACCGGTGTTCGCGTCGGTCATGGCTCGGGCTTGGGCTCGTCGGCCGCGTCTGCGGGAGCGCTGCTTTCCACCGGCGCGTCCGGCGTCTGCGGCTCGACCACGCGATAAAAGGTCTCACCCGGCTTGATCATGCCCAGCTCGCTGCGCGCCCGCTCCTCGACCGCCGCTTCGCCCGCCTTGAGGTCTTCGACTTCCGCGGCGAGTGCGGCATTGCGCTGCTGCAGGCCTTCGTTCTCGTGGCGCTGCTGTTCGACCTGCGTGTGCAGGGCAGCCACCGAACGGCGGCCGCCCTCGCCCCACCACAGGCGGTATTGCAGGAACGCCAACAGCGCGAGCAGCGCCACCAGCAGGAGCCGGCCAATGGGAAGCTGCCAGCGCTGCGCCAAGTGCGGCCTCAGCGCTTCAGCGAAACGAAGGCGTCGCGACCGGCGTACTTCGCCGCCGCACCCAGTTGTTCCTCGATGCGCAGCAGCTGGTTGTACTTGGCCACGCGATCGCTGCGGCACAGCGAACCGGTCTTGATCTGCGTCGCCGTGGTGGCGACTGCAATGTCGGCGATGGTCGTGTCTTCGGTTTCGCCCGAGCGGTGCGACACGATCGCGGCGTACTTGGCCGCGTCGGCCATCGCGATCGCTTCCAGCGTCTCGGTCAGCGTGCCGATCTGGTTGACCTTGATCAGGATCGCGTTGGCCACGCCCTGGTCGATGCCTTCCTTGAAGATCTTCGGATTGGTGACGAACAGATCGTCGCCGACCAGCTGCACCTTGTTGCCGATGCGATCGGTGAGCTGCTTCCAGCCGGTCCAGTCGTGCTCGGACATGCCGTCTTCGATGGTGACGATCGGGTACTGCGCGCACCAGTTGGCGAGGAAGTCGACGAACTGCTCGCTGGTCAGGCGCTTGCCTTCGCCGGTGAGGTTGTACTTGCCGTTCTCGAAGAACTCGCTCGAGGCCACGTCGAGGCCGAGCAGGATGTCTTCGCCGGCCTTGTAGCCGGCCTTGCCGATCGCTTCGAGGATGGTTTCCAGCGCTTCTTCGTTCGAACGCAGGTCGGGAGCGAAGCCGCCCTCGTCGCCGACCGCCGTGCTCAGGCCGCGGCCCTTGAGCACCGACTTGAGCGCATGGAACACCTCGGTGCCCGCGCGCAGCGATTCGGCGAAGCTGTTCACGCCCACCGGCAGGATCATGAATTCCTGCAGGTCGACGTTGTTGTCGGCGTGCGCGCCGCCGTTGATGATGTTCATCATCGGCACCGGCAGCACGGCCTGGCGGCCATGCGCGAGGTACTGCCACAGCGGCAGCTTCTTCGACGCGGCCGCGGCATGCGCGTTGGCCAGCGAAACGCCCAGCAGTGCGTTGGCGCCGAGGCGGCCCTTGTTCTCGGTGCCGTCGAGGTCGATCAGGCGCTTGTCGAGCGCGGTCTGATCGGCGGCATCCATTCCGGTGAGCGCCGATGCGATCGTCGTATTGACGTTCTCGACCGCCTTGCGCACGCCCTTGCCGAGGTAGCGGGTCTTGTCGCCGTCGCGCAGTTCGACGGCTTCCTTGGTGCCGGTCGAAGCGCCCGAGGGCACGGCCGCGCGGCCGAAGCTGCCGTCGCTCAGTGTGACTTCGGCTTCCAGGGTGGGATTACCGCGGCTGTCGAGAATCTCGCGGGCGTGAACTTTGGCGATCGTGGTCATCGTCAGGGATCGGAAATTGAAGGGAGTTTTTGTTTTCAGACGCCGGCTTCGAGGAAGCCGTTCTTCTTGGTGATGCGGTCGATCTCGAGCAGCGTTTCCAGCAGCGCGCGCATCTTCGGCAGCGGCCACGCGTTGGGGCCGTCGCTCAGGGCTTCTTCCGGCTTGGGATGCGTTTCCATGAAGATGCCGCTGATGCCCACCGCCATCGCGGCGCGCGACAGCACCGGCACGAATTCGCGCTGGCCGCCGCTCTTGCCGCCGGCGCCGCCGGGCAACTGCACCGAGTGCGTGGCGTCGAACACCACCGGGCAACCCGTATCGCGCATCACGCTGAGCGAGCGCATGTCGCTCACCAGGTTGTTGTAGCCGAAGCTGGCGCCGCGCTCGCAGACCATGATGTCCTGGTTGCCGGTCGCCAGCGCCTTGTCGGCGACGTGCTTCATTTCCCACGGCGACAGGAACTGGCCCTTCTTGATGTTCACCGGCTTGCCGGCGCGGGCCACGTTCTGGATGAAATCCGTCTGGCGGCACAGGAAGGCCGGCGTCTGCAGCACGTCGACGACTGAAGCGACTTCGTTCATCGGCGTGTATTCGTGCACGTCGGTCAGGACCGGCAGGTCGAGCTGGCGCTTCACTTCGCTCAGCACCTTCAGGCCCTCTTCCATGCCCGGGCCGCGGAAGCCCGACACGGACGTGCGGTTGGCCTTGTCGAAGCTCGACTTGAAGATGAAGTTGATGCCGAGTTCGGAAGTGATTTCCTTCAGCGTGCCGGCCGTATCCAGCTGCAGCTGCATCGACTCGATGACGCAGGGACCAGCGATCAGGAAGAACGGTTTGTCGAGACCGATCTCGAATCCGCAAAGCTTCATGCCGTCACTTCCTTAAGCAGGCGGCCGCCCGCCTTGTGCTCGCGCGCGGCGCGGATGAAGCCGATGAACAGCGGGTGGCCGTCGCGCGGGGTGGAGAGGAATTCGGGGTGCGCCTGGCAGGCGAGGAACCAAGGATGCTTCGCGCGCGGCAGCTCCACCATCTCCACCAGCGTCTCGTCCATGGACTTCGCGCTGATGACCAGGCCCGCGTTCTCGAGCTGGTTGAGATAGCGGTTGTTGAATTCGTAGCGATGGCGATGGCGCTCGCCGACCACGTCCTTGCCGTACAGCTCGCGGGCGAGCGTGCCGGGCTTGATGCGCTGGTCCTGCAGGCCCAGGCGCATGGTGCCGCCCAGGTCGGACTCCTCGTTGCGGCGCTCGACGTCGCCGCTGGCCGTGCGCCATTCGGTGATCAGGCCGATCACCGGATGCTGGGACTGCTTGTTGTTCTCGGTGCTGTTGGCGTCGGCCAGACCGAGCACGTGGCGCGAATAGTCGACCACCGCGGCCTGCATGCCGTAGCAGATGCCGAAGTACGGGACGCCGTGTTCGCGCGCGTATTGCGCGGTCAGCACCTTGCCCTCGAAGCCGCGATCACCGAAGCCGCCCGGGACGAGAATGCCGTCCACGCCTTCCAGCACCTTGCCGCCGTTCTGCTCGATGTCGGTGGACTCGAGCCACTTCAGCTTGACCTTGGTGCGCTGGCGCAGGCCGCCGTGCTTGAGCGCCTCGGCCAGCGACTTGTACGCATCCTGGTGGTCGATGTACTTGCCGACCACGGCGATCGTGACGACGTCGACCGGATGCTCGGCCGCGTCGACCACTGCATTCCATTCCGACAGATCGGCTTCCGGCTTAGCCTTGTTCTCCAGGCGCAGGCGTTCGACCACGATCTGGTCGAGGCCCTGCTGGTTGAGCCACATCGGGATCTTGTAGATGTTGTCCAGGTCCAGCGCCGAGATGACCGCTTTTTCCGGCACGTTGGTGAACAACGCGATCTTGCGGCGCTCGCCGTCGGGCAGCGCCTGCTCGCTGCGGCACAGCAGGATGTCCGGCTGGATACCGATCGAACGCAGTTCCTTGACCGAGTGCTGGGTCGGCTTGGTCTTCAGCTCGCCCGCGGCGGCGATGAAGGGCACCAGGGTGAGGTGCATGAACAAGGCCTTGTCCGGACCGCGTTCGGTGCGGATCTGGCGGATCGCCTCCAGGAACGGCAGCGACTCGATGTCGCCGACCGTACCGCCGATCTCGACCAGGCCCACGTCGAAGCCGGCCGTGGCCTCGTCGATGCGGCGCTTGATCTCGTCGGTGATGTGCGGGATCACCTGCACGGTGCCGCCCAGGTAGTCGCCGCGGCGCTCCTTGCGGATGACCGATTCGTAGATCTTGCCGGTGGTGATCGAGTTCTTGCCGGACAGGCGGACGCGCAGGAAGCGCTCGTAGTGGCCCAGGTCCAGGTCGGTTTCGGCGCCGTCGTCGGTGACGTAGACCTCGCCGTGCTGGAACGGGCTCATCGTGCCCGGATCGACGTTGATGTAGGGGTCGAGCTTCATCATCGTCACGCGCAGGCCGCGTGCTTCGAGGATGGCGGCCAACGAGGCGGCCGCGATGCCCTTGCCAAGCGAAGACACCACGCCGCCAGTAACAAAGACGAGCGGCGTTATGGAATTTTGGGGGGTCATGGGGAAGCGGGCTCCCGGAAAGCCATAGTTTACAGATTGGAGACGGCCGGGGCGAGCTTGACTGGCGCCACGAAGCGTTGCAGCGCATTCCCTTGCGAAGCGTCCGTGGCGATCGATTCATCGCGGACCGCCCCAAAACAGCAACGCCCCGCCGAAGCGGGGCGCTGGGACTGCAGAACCGGCCGCAGGGACCGGCCGCAGAAAAATGCTGCGATCAGTGACCGTCTTCCTCGGGCTCGTCGGGCTGTTCGTCGGCGCTGGAGCGGGCGTCCTTCTTGCCGGACTTGTTCTTGGCGTCCTGCTTGTCCTTGCGCGCGTCGGCCTTGTCGGCGTCGCTCTTGGACGCATCGGCCTTGCGCGCCTCGTCGGTCTTGGCCTGGCCCGCCTTGTCAGCGACCTTGGGCTGGGGAGCCTGCTGGGCGAAGGCCGGCGCCGCCAGGGCGGCCGCGATCAGGGTCGGAAGCAGCAGCTTGCGAATGGTCATGTTCTAACTCTCCTCTGCGCTGCCGAATCCGGCAGCGGGCGCCACCTTACGACATGCGCCCGCGACTGCGACTGAACGGCGGCGGCCGGCCCGCATGCGGGCCGGCCAACCGTTTCGAGGGTCAGCAGAAATCAGCGGCGCTGTTCGTCGCGACGGCCCTGCTTTTCTTCCGGGTCCTTTTCCTTGCCCTTGCCCTTGCCGGTCGCGGCCGGCTGTTCGGCGCTCTTGCCTGCCGCTGCGTCGCCGTGGGTCATCGCCTGGGTCGCGGCCTGGGCATTGCCTTCGACAGCGCCCGTGGCCTGCGCTTGGCCCGCGACGCCCGCGGCGACATCAGCAGTACCCGCAGCCTGCGCCGTGCCCAGCACGGAATTCGCGGCCGCATTGCCCTGGCCGTTGACGGATTCGACGGCCTGCTCGCTGGCGTGGCTGGCCGCCTGTGCGCCCGCACGTGCGGTGTCGCGCGCCTTCGACCCAACCTTCCTGCCCTTTTCCACGCCGGTCTGCACGGCGTCATTGGCGGTGCCCGCGACCTTGTGCGCCGCGTCGTCAACGCCGGCAGCACGCACGCCGGCTTCGACATTCTTATGTGCGTCGATGCGCGAGTTGCGCATGTCCACGCCGAGGTCGCCGCGTCCGGCGCCGCCAACGCCGATCGAGCCGGTGTTGACGCCGACATTGCCGCCGCCGCCCAGGCCGATGCCCACCTGGGCCTGGGCCGCCGGTGCGAACAGAACGCCCGCGATCATCGCGGTCAAAAGTGCCTTATGCATATAGATCTCCTGCAGGTTCGGGGGAAGCCGCACGGGCTACCCCTCTGCGGCGTCGCGGTTTGCGACGTGGCGACCGTAGGCAGCGCGCGCCGACTCGTCGCTGAATTCGGCGATAGGGAGTTACACCCAGGAAACAGCGGGCATTCATGCTTGACCGTTCAGGACCGGGTCGCCATGCTCGCGGCTCCTTGAAGGGGGAATTCATGAACGTGTTTCGCTTGGGCCTCGCGCTGCTCCTGCTTCTTCCGGCCTCCACCGCGGCCTTGGCAGCCGCCGCTCCGACGCCTATTGCGCCGGCGCAGGTCAAAGTGAACGAACTCACCCAGGACCTGCAGCGCACCAGCCAGTCGGCCGAAAGCCTCGACCTGATCTGGTGGATCCCCGTCGAGTTCTGGGACGTGGTCCTGGCGAACGAGAAGGGCATGGACGAGAAGACCCGCCGCGAATTCAGCGATCTGTTCCGCAGCTACACCGTCGTCGCGGCGGTGAAGGGAACGATCGGCTCGTTCGGCGTCAGCACCTTCGAATCGGAAGCCGACCTGCGCGCCAAGTTGCGCGTGCGCGACGCGAGCGGAAAGCAGTACCCGCCGATCGCCGCCGACAAGATGGACCGCCGCCTGACCATGCTCATCCAGATCATGCGGCCGATGTTCAAGAACCTGCTCGGCGAAATGGGCGACAACCTGCAGTTCTATGCCTTTCCCGGCAAGGGCAGCGACGGCAAGCGTCTCGCCGATCCGATCGGTTCGGGCACCTTCTCCGTGAATCTGGGCGACGAGAGTTATTCCTATCGCCTGCCGTTGGGCAGCCTGCTGGTGCCGAGCCGCGATGCGAAGACCGGCGAAGTGTTCCCGGGCAGCTACCGCTTCAATCCCTACACCGGCAGCGAACTGACGACCGAGTCGCCGTGACGTTCGCGCCAACGATCAACCGCTCCCGCAGAACACATAGCAGTAGATAGATGAGCTCACGCTACAACGCCGCCGATATCGAAGTTCTCTCCGGCCTGGATCCGGTCAAGCGCCGCCCGGGCATGTACACCGACACCACGCGGCCCAACCACCTCGCGCAGGAAGTCATCGACAACGCGGTCGACGAGGCCCTGGCCGGTCACGCCCGCAGCATCGACGTCACGCTGTACAACGACGGCAGCTGCGAAGTCTCCGACGACGGCCGCGGCATGCCGGTGGACATCCATCCGGAAGAGAAGATTCCCGGCGTCGAGCTGATCCTCACGCGCCTGCATGCGGGCGGCAAGTTCAGCAACAAGAACTACACCTTCTCCGGCGGCCTGCACGGCGTCGGCGTGAGCGTGGTCAACGCGTTGTCTAAGCATGTCGATGTCTTCATCAAGCGCGAAGGCAACGAGTACAAGATGAGCTTCAAGGACGGCGACCGCGCCTCCAAGCTCGACATCATCGGCAGCGTCGGCAAGAAGAACACCGGCACGCGCCTGCGCTTCTGGCCGGATCCGAAGTACTTCGATACACCCAAGTTCAACCTGCGCTCGCTCAAGCATCTGCTGCGCGCGAAGGCGGTGTTGTGCCCGGGCCTCACCGTCAAGCTGTTCGACGAGGCGACCGGCGACCGGCACGAGTGGATGTACGAAGACGGTCTGCGCGACTACCTCAAGGGCGAACTGGCGGGCATCGAGCTGCTGCCGCCGGATCTGTTCGTCGGCTCGCTGAAGAAGGACACCGAAGTCGTCGACTGGGCCGTCGCCTGGCTGCCCGAAGGCGAGCTGGTGCAGGAAAGCTACGTCAACCTGATCCCGACCGCGCAGCACGGCACCCACGTCAACGGCCTGCGCACCGGCTTCACCGATGCGCTGCGCGAGTTCTGCGATTTCCGCAATCTGCTGCCGCGCGGCGTGAAGCTGGCGCCGGAAGACGTGTGGGACCGCGTGTCGTTCGTGCTGTCGATCAAGATGACCGACCCGCAGTTCAGCGGCCAGACCAAGGAGCGGCTGTCGTCGCGCCAGGCCGCGGGTTTCGTCGAGAGCGCGGCGCACGATGCGTTTTCGCTGTGGCTCAACCAGCACACGGACTTGGGCGAAAAAATCGCGCAGCTCGCGATCGAGCGCGCCGCCGCGCGCCTGAAGACCGAGAAGCAGATCGTCCGCAAGAAGGTCACGCAGGGCCCTGCCCTGCCCGGCAAGCTCGCCGACTGCACGTCGCAGGATCTGTCGCGCACCGAATTGTTTTTAGTCGAAGGCGACTCCGCGGGCGGCAGCGCCAAGCAGGCGCGCGACAAGGATTTCCAAGCGATTCTTCCGCTGCGCGGCAAGATCCTGAACACCTGGGAAGTCGCATCGGGCAGCGTGCTGGCGTCGCAGGAAGTGCACGACCTCGCCGTCGCGATCGGTTGCGATCCCGGCAAGGACGACATTTCCGGCCTGCGCTACGGCAAGGTCGTCATCCTGGCCGACGCCGACTCCGACGGCCTGCATATCGCGACGCTGCTCAGTGCCTTGTTCGTGAAGCACTTCCCGGCGCTGGTGGATGCCGGCCATGTTTTCGTGGCGATGCCGCCGCTTTTCCGCGTCGACGTGGGCAAGCAGGTGTTCTATGCACTGGACGAGGAAGAGAAGCGTCTGCTGCTGGACAAGATCGAGCGCGAAAAGATCCGTGGCCAGGTCAACGTCACCCGCTTCAAGGGCCTGGGCGAGATGAATCCCGGGCAGCTGCGCGAATCCACGATCCATCCGGATACGCGCCGCCTGGTCCAGCTCACCGTCGACGACAGCGTGGAAACACATTCGCTGATGGACATGCTGCTGGCGAAGAAGCGCTCGGGCGATCGCAAGGCCTGGCTCGAAAGCAAGGGCGACTTGGCGACGCTCGAAGTCTGAGCGTAGGGCGTCTTCTTCGGTGGGACGCGCTACCCGCCGGGATGGGGGTGGCTCCGACCCTCCGGACGGCAGTCCTGCCTTTAGTCGGGCCGCGGACCATCCCTGGTCCGCTCTCCGCCACCCCCATCCCGGCGGGCAGCGCTAAGCGCGAACGTGAAGTTAGTGGCTTCTAAAAGGTGGGCGCTTTTGCGTCCGCTTTATCTGTGTCTTTGGCTTTTTGCCAACGTGCCCGAGATGTGTAAGGGGCAGGCGGTGCCGGTGGGTCTGCGTGACTGTCGGCGGCATGGATGCCGCCGATCAAGCCTCCATGGACGGATTCACGGCGTGTCACGCAGACCCACCGGCGCCGCCTGCCCGCCCGTAGCATCAACACGGCACTACTTCGTCAACGCCGCGTACTTCCCTGCCACCCAATGCCCAATCTGCTGCAACTCAACCGGGAACAACGTAACGAAGGCCCAGTAAATAGCGATCGCCGCCACGATCAGCACGGCCAGCGAGTACAGGAAATGTCCCTGTTTCCGGGGCGGCCTATTAGCACTGAGATGGGTCATGACAACGCAGCCTCCAACAGGGAACGAATGACCGCCTGCGCCGAGGCAGCCTTATCCGGATCGTATTCGAAGGTTTCCTCGTCCATGTAGATCCGCTGGCCGATCTCCAGCTGGATGGCATCGATGCCGCGCGCCGTATCGGCGTAATGGCGCGTGATGTAGCCGCCCTTGAAGCGACCGTTCACGACGAAGTCATAGCGCGACTGCGCCGCCAGCGCCGCCTCCACACGCGACTGCCGCTGCGGCGCGCAACTGGCACCGGCCGACGTGCCGAGATTCAGATCTGGCAACCGATCCGGGAACAAAAACGCCAACTCACTGCCCTTGATCGAATGCCCTTCCCACAACAGCGCGCCCCCATGCGCGGCATGGATGCGCGCGAGCTCTTCCTGCAAGGCATCGTGATAAGGCCGCCAATACGTTTCCGTGCGCACCGCGATCTCGTCCGCCGAGGGCGCCTGCCCTTCGAGATAAACCGGCTCCCCTGTGAACTGCACCGCAGGACACAGCCCCGTGGTGTTCTGCCCCGGATACAGCGAAGTGTCGTCCGGCGGACGATTGAGATCGATCACGTAGCGCGAGTAGCGCGGCACCAGCAACGACGCACCTAGCTCGCGCGCGAACGCATACAACCGAGCGACATGCCAGTCGGTATCGGGTGCACTACGCGCACGCTCGACCATGCGTTGTCGCAGCGCCTCGGGAATCTCACTGCCGTTGTGCGGCAGGCTCACCAACAGCGGCGCGGTACCGGGGTGCAATTCGAAAATGGCGTTCATGGCTTAGCGGAAGCGTTCCGGTCGATACGGCATGGGGTCCATGGCCGGATCGCGGCCCGTCATCAGATCGGCGAGCAACTGCCCGGTCGCCGCGCTCATGCTCACGCCCATCATGCCGTGCCCGGTGGCGAGCCACAGCCCCTCGCGGTGCGGCACGCGTCCGATCAGCGGTACGTCGTCGATGCACATCGGCCGCCAGCCGTACCACTTCTCGACGACTTCGGGCCCGACCGGGCGACGCAGATATTCGGCGGCGCCGCGCTCCAGCGCGGCCAGGCGCCGCACGTTGAGGCTGTCGTCGTAACCGGAGAACTCCATCGTGCTGCCCAGGCGGAAACCACTGCCCCATGCGGTCACGCATACCGAGCGTTCGCGCAGCACGATCGGCCGCCGCGGCACCAACGATGGCGCCGAATAAGTGATCGAGTACCCCTTGCCCGGCTGCATGGCACGGCGCAACGCGGGGAAACCAATCGCGGCCGCCTGCTTCGGCGACCACGCGCCGAGCGCGAACACGACGTCGCGCGCCTGCATGTCGCCCTGCGTCGTGCGTAGCGAAACACCATCGCGGCCGGCATCGACCGCCTCGAACGCACAATGCTCCACGATCTCCCCGCCCCGTTCGCGGACCAATCGCGCCAGCTCGTCCACGTAGCGATCCGGACGCAACACCGCATCGCCGTCGAAGCGCATCGCACCGGCGACGCCGGGCTTGAGCGCGGGCTCCATCGCTTCGTAGTGGCGGCCGTCGATCGCTTCGATCGCCACACCCAGCTCGCGCAACAACGGTATTTCGTGCTGCTCTTCGGCGAATGCGCGCGGGTCGCGGAAGACGTAGTCGACACCGGCTTCGGCAAACTCGCATTCGAGCGCGTAGTCGCGCACCCACTGCGCGAGCCGTGCTCGCGAGTCGTTGAGCAGCGCCGCCTTGGCCAAGGCACTGCGTCGCCAGTCGTCGGGATTGCAGCGCATGGCGAAACCGAGCAGCCAGCGCCACAGCCCCAAATCGACCCGCGGCTTGATGTACAGCGGCGCATCGGGCGTCAGCATCCAGCGCAGCGCCACCCCGACCATGCCCGGCGCGGCCAGGGGCGGCGCATGGCTGGGCGTGATCGTGCCGCAGTTGCCGTGCGAGGCGCCGCCACCGACGGTCCCCGCGTCGATCACGCGCACCGAACGCCCCGCCTCGAGCAGGGTCAGTGCGCTGGCGAGGCCGACCACCCCGGCGCCTACGATCACCACGTCTTTGTCTTTGTGCATCGCAATAAGAATTTGATTTGAAACCGATTCCATCCGGCGATCAGCCGAAATCCCCTAGAGATTGCTGCACTGCGACATGACAGATTGGGCAAAGTTACACCCTAATCCGCTACCCGCCGTGCTGCATGGGCCGCAGTCCGGACTGGTCGCCTCAATCGCTTTTCGACGCCGCGTGTTCCGGGTGCCGGCAAGTGTATGTGCGCAGTCCCGGCTTCGTCCGGTCCCATCTCTCGACAGGGGTTCCCTTAGATGCAATTCCGTCTGCTCAGCACGGCCGTCCTGGCCGCGCTCACCGTCTCCGCGCCCGCTTTCGCCGCCAAGTCCGATTCCCCCGCCGCTCTGCGCGCGCAGGGCCTGATCGCCGGCAACGGCGCCGCCGCCGTCCAGCGCGCCGATGCCGACAGCTTCACCGTCAAGAACGTCGTGGTCGACCGCGACGGCACCGAGCACGTCCGTTTCGATCGCAGCTACCGCGGTCTGCCGGTCGTCGGCGGCGACGTCGTCGTGCACTCGAAGAACGGCCAGTTCAAGTCGGCCAGCCTGACCCTGAAGACCAAGGGCCGCCCGGACCTCGTCCCGCAGATCAGCGCCGACCAGGCCATGATCGAAGCCGGCGCCGAATTCGGCCCGGGCTTCCAGGGCATGCCGACGGCCAGCCTCGTCGTCTATGCGCGCGGCGCACAGCCGGTGCTGGCGTACGAAGTGCGCATGAACGGCGTCAAGGCCGACCAGACCCCGACCGAGATGCGCTACTTCGTCGACGCGAAGAACGGCAAGGTCCTGGACGGTTGGGACACCGTCGAGACCGCCGCGGCCGTCGGCACCGGCAACACGCTGACCCTCGGCACCGTCACGATCAACACCAACTCGATCACCGGCGGCTACGAGCTGAAGGACACCACCCGCGGCAACGGCTACACGCTGGACAACCACAACGGCTCCACCACCTCGACCACCGGCACGCAGTACGTCGATGCCGACAACGTCTGGGGCAACGGCAGCAACGCCGACCGCGCCACCGCCGCCGCCGACGCTCATTACGGCGTCGCCGCCACGTGGGACTACTACAAGAACACCTTCGGCCGCAGCGGCATCAAGAACGACGGCATTGGCGCCAAGAGCCTGGTGCACGTCGGCAGCAACTGGGTGAATGCCTCGTGGAGCGACGGCTGCTTCTGCATGCGCTATGGCGATGGCGACGGCGTGACCTACCGTCCGCTGGTCGCGCTCGACGTGGCCGGCCATGAAATGACCCACGGCGTGACCGCGGCCGTCAACGGCCTGGCCTACTCCGCCGATGCCGGCGGCCTGAACGAAGCCTCGTCCGACATCATGGGCACGATGGTCGAGTTCTCGGTCAACAACGCCAACGATCCGGGCGACTGGCTGATCGGCGAGGAGATCTACATCTCCAATCCGAACGGCACCAAGGCTCTGCGCCAGATGTTCAAGCAGGACCTCGATGGCGGCTCGTTCGTGTGCTACCCGAGCCGTGGTTTCTCGCGCCGCAACGACCCGCACTACACCTCGGGCGTCGCCAACCGCTTCGCCTATCTGCTGTCGGAAGGCGCAGTGGTTCCGGCCGGCTTCGGCGCTGGCACGAGCTACAACCTGACCTCGGCTTCGCTGGTGTGCAACGGCGACACCACCATCGCCGGCATCGGTCGCGTCAAGACCGCGGCGATCTGGTACCGCGCGATGGATCTGTACTTCACCTCCAGCAGCACCTACCCGCAGGCCCGCGCCGCCACGCTGCAGGCCGCCGCGGATCTCTACGGCACCGGCTCGGTGGAATACAACACCGTCGCCCGCGCCTGGAGCGCTGCCGCCGTCAACTGACGGCTGCGGAAACGGGATGGCCCGCGCTGCGTGGCCATCCCGTTCTTCAGATCGACTCGTCTTCACATCGACTCGCTCGTCTTTTCACTATCCAAGTCCCCCGTTTCCACTGGATCAGAAGGACCACCGGAATGAAGCTGATCAACGTCGTGTCCTGCTCCGCTCTGCTCGTCGGCACCATTGCCGCCGCCGCGTCCGCGCAACCTTCCGCCAAAGCCAATCCGCTGCGCGTGAGCCTCGTTGCCGCGCAGGCTTCGAGCGGCGGCTTCCTCGGTTCCGTCGACGTCACCATCACCAACACCAGCAACCACACCGTGCGCGTGCCGAAATGGGAGCTCCCGTCCAGCTTCCTGGAAGCCAAGCTGTTCCAGGTCAGCCGCGACGGCCAGCCGGTGCAGTACGAAGGCCCGATGATCAAGCGCGGCCTGCCTGCCGCCGCCGATTTCGCGATCCTGCGCGCTGGCGAAACCCTGCGTACGACGGTCGATCTCTCGGGCAGCTATGACCTGGCCAAGAGCGGCGAATACGTCGTCACCCTGTCCTCGCCGCTGCAGCACGCGTCGATGTCCAATGGCGAAATGCTGAAGAACGCCAACGGCACGCCGATGGCGATCCAGTCCGTGCCGCTGCGCCTGTGGGTGGACGGCGCCGACGTTCTCGGCAAGGGTGCGACCCTGGCCGGCGCGAAGGCCAAGCCCGGCACCGGCGGCACCATCGTCAACGGCGTCTCCTATGTCGGCTGCACCACCACGCAGATCAACGGCGCCGGACAGGCCGTGGTCGAAGCACGCAAGTACTCCGAGAACGGCAAGGGCTACCTCGCCGGCACCGCGGGTCCGCGCTACACCACCTGGTTCGGGGCGTACACCAGTGCGCGCTGGAGCACGGCGGGGCAGCACTTCGCTGCAATCGATTCGGCGATCGACCAGAACGCCGGCGAGGTCAAGATCAACTGCGGCTGTAACCAGAGCTACTACGCCTACGTGTATCCGACCCGTCCGTACGAGATCTTCGTCTGCCGCGCATTCTGGACCGCACCGCTGACCGGTACCGACTCCAAGGCCGGCACGCTGATCCACGAGATGAGCCACTTCAACGTCACGGCCGGCACCGACGATCACGTCTACGGCCAGTCGGGTGCGAAGAGCCTGGCGATCTCCGATCCGGCTTCGGCTCTGGACAACGCCGACAACCACGAGTACTTCGCCGAGAACAACCCGTTCCAGAACTGAGCGAAGCGGCTTTTGCAAACGAAGAACGGCCCGCGCAAGCGGGCCGTTCTTTATTGCGCGCGCTGAGCAGCTCGCTGCGCTCGCGCCCCTCATCTGCCCTTCGGGCATCTTCTCCCCGCAAGCGGGGAGAAGACTATCGACCTAAAACGACAACGGCCCGCACAGGCGGGCCGTTGTTGGCGTAGCGCTCAGCGCTGCGCTTAGTGGTGGTGACCACCCTCGCCGTGCACGTGGCCGTGCTCGACTTCCTCGGCCGAGGCTTCGCGCACGTCGGCGATCTCGACTGCGAAGTGCAGGTTCTTGCCGGCCATCGGATGGTTGAGGTCGACGTCGACCACGCTCATGCCGACCTTCTCGATGGTCACCGCGCGCGGGCCGAAGTTGGTCTGCAGGATGACCTGCATGCCCGGCTCCAGGCGCTGGTTGCCGAAATGCTTCTTCGGAATGCGCTGGCTCAGGCCATCGCGCTTCTCGCCGTAGGCGTCGGCGGCGGCGACGTCGACTTCGAACTTGTCGCCCGCTTCGCGCCCTTCCATCGCCTGTTCCAGGCCCGGAATGATGTTGCCGTGGCCGATCAGGATGACCAGCGGGTCGCGGCCGAACGAGCTTTCGATCGCTTCCTGGCCTTGCTCGCTGACGGTGTAGTGGAAGCTGACGACGCGGTCTTTCTCGATCTTCATTGCGTGACTCGGTAGTGGGCCGCCAGAGCAGCCAAGAAATGCCGGCGCCTTGCCGGCAGCGGCGGGAGCGGCCAAGCTACGGTGCGTGAAGACGCCAGTTCCGAGCCCCGCCGAGGGAGCCGCGCATTATCCCGGCAAGCTCCGCGCCTTGCCAGCGCGCAGCTGGCTTCAGCTTTCTATAGTTGCGGTCCTCGCTGCAGCGCTCACGGCCTGCGGCGGGGACAAGCTCGTGCGGCAGCCGCTGCCGAGCCATCGCGACTGGCCGGTCGTCGCGCCCGACGATCCGGTCCGCGCCAATGCGGTGCTGATGCGCGCCATCAGTCTGGTCGGCACGCCCTACCGCTACGGCGGCAATACGCCCGAGAGCGGCTTCGACTGCAGCGGGCTGGTCAACTACGTCTATCGCGACGTCCTGGACCTGCGCCTGCCGCGCACGTCGCGGGAGCTGGCCGCCTGGCAGGGCCCCCGCGTCCGGCCGGAACGCCTGGCCGCCGCCGACCTGGTCTTTTTCGGCTCCGGCGACAGCGTGAGCCATGTGGGTATCTATGTGGGCGAGGGGCGCTTCGTCCACGCACCCAGCACCGGCGGGACCGTCCGTCTCGATTATCTGGACGGTCCGTACTGGCGCGATCACTACACCGGCGCCCGGCGGGTGCTGGAGTAGGAATTGCCGGTTCTGGGACTTGGGGCGTCCGGGTTAACGGGTCTTTAACTTATTCTGAACATTCTCCCCTGACCGGGTGGGCATGATTCCCCCGTCCTGAATTCGTGATGACTGCGTGACGACCCGAAAGTCCGGCCGCCTTGCCGCCACCACCGCTGATTTCACTGCCCGGCCCGCCGGCATCTGGGCGCGCCTCGCGCTCTCGATCGCCCTGTGCGTGCCGGCGCTCGCCGCCTCCGCCGCTCCGGCCGATGACGACGCTCCCTTCCCGACCAAGGCCAAGCAGACCGAAGTCGCGGCACTGCCGGCTGCCAAGCCCTCGTTCACCGAGCGCGCCTTTGGCCTGGTCGCCGACGCCAACCGCTTGTTGATCCCCGCCTCCTCGTTCCAGCTGCCGGCCGAAGCCATCGGCACCCCGGTCGGCGAGGACAGCAAGGTCAAGTCCGTACTGCAGAAGGCACTGACCTTGCTCGGCACGCCCTACCGCTGGGGCGGCACCGATCCGTCCAAGGGCCTGGATTGCAGCGGCCTGGTCGGCTACGTCTTCCGCAGCGCGCTGGGCATCGAGTTGCCGCGCGTGTCCCGCGACATGGCCAAGAACGGCGAACTGGTCACCGACCGCGCCAAGCTGATGGCCGGCGACCTGGTCTTCTTCGGCTTGAAGGGCCGGGTGAACCACGTCGGCATCTACCTGGGCGACGGCCGCTTCGTACACGCGCCGAGCCGCGGTAAGGACGTGACGGTTTCCAGCCTCGACCAGGGTTACTGGAGCGGGCGCTTCCTGCAGGCGCGCCGCCTCGGCGTCGACGGGACCTGAGTTCCGCGCGCCGGTAAACGAAGGCCGCCTCCGGGCGGCCTTTTGCTTTCCGCTTCAGGCCCCCGCGACGCGATAGCGCTCGATGGTCTGCTCGATGCCCTTGCTCAGTTCCATCACTTTGGTGGCGTACTCCGCCAGCCGGCGGTCTTCTTCGCTGACGATCTGCAGCGGCGGCACTGGGACCGGCTTGCCTTCCACACCGTCGAGCGCGACGAACACGATCACGCAATGCGTGCATAAGCGCGGCGGATCGCCACTGATCGGATCGGCCGCCATCACGTCGATGGCGAAATGCATGCTGCTGGTGCCGGTGTGCACCAGCTTGGTCGACACGGTGACCAGGTCGCTGATGCGGATGGGCGCGACGAAGCGGATGCCGCCGACGGCCACGGTCACGCTGTAGCGCCCGCTCCAGCCGACCGCCGCGGCATAGCCGGCCTGGTCGATCCACTTCATCACCATGCCGCCGTGGACCTTGCCACCGTAATTGACGTCGGTGGGTTGGGCGAGGAAGCGCAGGGTGAGTTCTCGTTGTTGTCCGCTCATAGGGGTTGCTGCGCGCAGGGGCGAAGTCGGCAGTGTGCACTCTTGCGGCCCGGCGCGGGGCTGGGCGATGCTCGCGGTTGGCGTTGGGGAAACGCACTTTCGGAGAGCACACGCATGGGCCGTACGATCCTGGGCATTGTCGCGGGCGTAGTCGTCGCCTGGCTGGCCATTTCGCTGTGCGAATTCGCCAGCCTGTTTCTGCATCGGCCGCAGCCGGGCATGGATCTGCGCGATCCGCAGGCGCTCGCCGCGTACATCGCCGCGGCGCCGTTGTCGTCGATGCTGCTGGTGGTGCTGGGCTGGTCGATCGGCGCGTTCGGCGGCGGCTGGGTCGCGGCGCGGATTGCCCGCCACAAGACCGTCGCTGCGCTGACCATCGGCGCGCTGGTGCTGTTGGGCGTGATCGCCAACAACGTGATGATTCCGCATCCGCTGTGGATGACGATCGCGGGTGTCGTGCTTCCGATTCCTTTGGCCTGGCTGGCGGCGCGTGTGGCGAGACCTCGTAGCGCAAGCTGATCGCTTTGGGTGCCACGGAGGGCAGGCGGCGCCGGTGGGCAGTCGTGACACGCCGTGAATCCGTCCATGGAGGCTTGTCAGCGGCATCCATGCCGCTGACAGTCACGCCTGCCCACCGGCACCGCCTGCCCGCCAAACATCGCGGACGCGTGAGTTAAAAGCGAAGTGCGCGATGGGATGGACTGGTCCGGCCTTGCGCAATCGCAGACACTGTGTCGCCCACCGCTCCACACGATCCATCCGACACGATGCGACGCCTCGTCTTCTGCCTGTTCGCCGCCGCTTTTGCGCTCACCGCTTCCGCACAAGCCGCCGAACCCGTTCTTCCGCAATCCTCCCGCTATGAAACCGACGATGCCTGGCGTCAGCCGATCGCGCCGTTCGCGTTGGCCGAGCACACCTGGTACATCGGCACGCAAGGCCTCACCGCGCTGCTGATCCGCACGCCGGAAGGCGCGGTGTTGATCGATGGCGGACTACCGCAGGCCGCGGACATGCTGCTGCAGCGCATGCGCGAACTGGGCGTGCAGCCGCACGATCTAAAACTGATCCTGCACAGCCATGCGCACGGCGACCACGCCGGTCCGATCGCGGCGATCAAGCGCGCCACCGGTGCGCGCGTGGTGAGCAATGCCGAATCCGCCGCGTTGCTCGCGCGCGGTGGCAGCAACGACCTGCACTTCGGCGACGGCATCCTGTATCCGGCGGTGCAGACCGATCGCCTGGTGATGGACGGAGAAGCCGTGGAACTGGGCGGCCTGCGCTTCACCGCGCATTTCACCCCCGCGCACACACCGGGCAGTCTGAGCTGGACCTGGACCGACACGCGCGATGGCAAGGCGGTGGCGATCGCGTATGTGGACAGCCTGTCGGCGCCCGGTTACCAGCTCATCGACAACCCGCGCTATCCGCACATCGTCGAGGACTATCGGCGCGGTTTCGCCGCGGCGCGCGCGCTGCCCTGCGACTTGCTGATCACGCCGCACCCCGACGCGAGCGGCTGGACACCCGCCGACACGGCCCAGCCGCATCCCAAGCCGCTGACCTGTCGCGCCTATGCCGACCAGGCCGAGGCACGCCTGGATGCGCAGCTCGACAAGCAGCGCAAGGAAGCCCGCAAGGAAGCACCCTGATGCCCTACACCCCGATCGTCGCCACGCTGGGCTACGTCCTGTCGCCGGACGGCAGTCGCGTCCTTATGGTCCACCGCAACGCGCGGCCCGACGACCACCAGCTCGGCAAGTACAACGGCCTGGGCGGAAAGATCGAACCGGACGAAGACGTGCTCGCCGGCATGCGCCGCGAAATCCACGAGGAAGCCGGCATCGACTGCGTCGATCTGTCGCTGCGCGGCACGATCAGCTGGCCCGGCTTCGGCAAGCACGGCGAGGATTGGCTCGGCTTCGTCTTCGTCGTCACCCGCTTCACCGGCACGCCGTTCGAGCGCAATGCGGAAGGCACGCTGGAGTGGGTCGCGCGCGAACGCCTGCACGAGCTGCCGATGTGGGAAGGCGACCGCCAGTTCCTGCCCTTGGTGTTCGACGACGATCCGCGGCCGTTCCACGGCGTCATGCCGTACCGCGACGGCCGCATGGTCTCGTGGAAGTACTCGCGCGCGTGATGCACCGAGCGTGAGACACCCGAATCGCGTACCGCGCTAATCCATGCTGTGCGGCGCGACGATGTATTCCATGTTGACTGAGGCCGGCGCGGTTTCGACGAAGCCGTACTTCGCGTACAGGTGGCGCGCCTCGCCGTCGGCGACGAGCGTCACGTAGGCAGACGGCTCGGCGTTCTGCCGCAGCCAGGCATCGAGTGCGCTCATGATGCGCTTGCCCAGCCCGTGCCCCTGGAAGGCCGGCGTCACGGCGATGTCGACGACCGTGTAGAAGCAACCGCCGTCGCCGATGATGCGGCCCATGCCGATCACTTCGTCGTCACGCTTCAGGCTTACCCCATAGAGGGTATTGGGCAATCCTTTCAACGCCGCTTCCAGCGTCTTCGGCGACATGCCGGCTTCCTGGCGCAGCCGGCAGTAATCGGCGGGTTCGGGAAAATGCTCGATCAGTTGGATGTTTTCTACGGCAGCCATGATCATCGCTCCACCATAAATCGTCACCGGTCAACCGGGTTCGCATCGAATCATCCGTGCGCATGGTGCGGCGAACCCGAGCAACAACGCGTGAGGTCGAGCGCAATGCGCCGCCACCGGTTTACCTGACGTTGCCGCCGCCCGCCCGCGCCTAACGCACCTCCGCCGCCTCGCCTTCGGCGACGCCGACATTGCTCGATGCCGCCTCGTAGACCTCGCGATCCAGCAATCCGGTCTCCTTCGCCACCAGCACGGGTACCAACATCTGCCCGGTGACGTTGGTCATCGTCCGCATCATGTCGAGAATGCGGTCGATGGCGTAGAGATAGCCGATGGCCTCCAGCGGCAATCCGGCGGCACTCAGGACCACGGTCGCCATGATCACCGCGGTGCCCGGCACGCCCGCGGTGCCGAAACTGCCCAGCACCGAGGCCAGCGCGATGATCATGTACTTGTCGAAGGTCAGGTCGATGCCCGCGTACTGCGCAATGAACACCGCCGCCAGCGCCGGATAGATCGCCCCGCAGCCGTCCATCTTGATGGTCGCGCCCAGCGGCACCGCGAAGGCGGCGTAGTCGCGGTCCACACCATGGTTGTGCACCACGCTGCGCAGCGACACCGGCATGGCGGCGAAACTCGACGAGGCGACGAACCCCACCTGCATCGCCGGCGCCGCGCCACGGAAGAACTTCAGTGGATTCAGGCCGTGCGCCAGCAGCAGGCCCGTGTACACCACGACGATCTGGAACGCACAGGCCGCATACAGCGCGATCACGAAACTGCCCAGCGGTTTGAGCTGCTCGAAGCCGTAGCCGCCGACCAGCGACGCGATCAGGCCGAATGTGCCCAGTGGAGTGAATTCCAGCACGAAGCGCGTGACCTGGATCATCGTCTCGCTGGCTTCGCCGACGAGCTTGCGCAGGTTCGCGGTCTTCTCGCCGAGCTTGACCAGGGCAAAGCCGATCAGCCCGGCGAAGAAGATCACCTGCAGCACGGTGCCGTTGCGCGGCACCAGCACCTTCATGCCGTCCGCGGTCTTCGCCGTGTCCGCGCCCGCCATCGCGGCAATCGGATTGGCGGGGACGAGGTTGAAGAGCACGTCGAGCGCACTGGGCGGCGTCTTGGGAACGTAGTCCGACGCGACCTTGAGGTTACCGACGTCGACGCCCGCGCCCGGCTTCACCACCCAACCGGCGAGCAGGCCCACGGCTACCGCGAGCACGGCGGTCAGCGCGAACCAGAGGAAAGTCCTGCCACCCAACGCCGCGATCGACTTCTGCCCATGCAAGGCGCTGACCGCGTTGATCACCGCGAAGAAGACCAGCGGCACCGCGATCATCTTGATCAGGTTGACGTAGACATCGCCCAGCGGCCCGAACCAGGTTTCCGCATCCTTGCCGAACGCCCAGCCCGCCAGCGCGCCCAGGACGAAGCCGAGCACCACGCGTTGCCAGAACGGAATCCGCAACCAACCGGACACCAGCTTCATCATTCGGACGTCTCCTTCGCGACGGTCGCTTCGCGGCCAGCCGGGCAATTTGCCGGTTGTGGCGGGTAAGCCCGCACCATAGCGGAGCGGACCGTGGGGTGGGAGTCCACGGGTGCAAACCGCCCGCCGCTCACCTGATGCCGCGATGAGGATAATGCCGCGCGCGCGGCTGGTGATAACAAATCGCCAGCGTGCAATACGCCATTGGCATAATCGCCTACTCATTCCGCCGACGACCGATCTCCATGCACGTACTGCGCACTACCGGCATCGCCCTGGCTTCCACCTTGCTCGGCGCCTGCGCCAGCGTTGCGCCGGGCGCACCGATCGCTACGTCCGCTGCGATCGGCGGTGAAGTCGCCGGCATTCGCGTCGACGTTCCGCAGATCAAGCGCCCCGACGGCGAAACACCGGCCTGGTGGTTCCGCGACGGCGCGGCCCAGGCCGCCGGGCGCGGCGCCATGCAAGGCCGCGCGAAGAACGTGATCCTGTTCGTCGGCGACGGCATGAGCCTCCCCACCGTGGCCGCCGCCCGCATCTTCGAAGGCCAGCGCAAGGGCGCGTCCGGCGAGGAGAACCGCCTGGGCTGGGAGAACTTCCCGGCCACCGCGCTGAGCAAGACCTACAACACCGATTCGCAGACGCCGGATTCGGCCGGCACGATGTCGGCGATGGCGACCGGGGTGAAGACCCGCTTCGGCGTGCTCAGCATCGGCCAGGAAGCCAAGCTCGGCGATTGCGCCGCTGCACTCAAGACACCCCTGCTCACGCTGTGGGAACTGGCTGCAAGCAGCGGCCTGGCCACCGGCGTGGTCACTACCACGCGCGTCACCCATGCGACGCCGGGCGCGACCTTTACCCATTCGGCTCATCGCAGCTGGGAAAACGACAACGAGATCACGCCGAAGGACACGCAGGCCGGCTGCATCGACATCGCGCGGCAACTGGTGGAATCGCCGTACGGCCATGGCCCCGACGTGCTGATGGGCGGCGGGCGCGAGAACTTCATGACCGTCGAACAGCGCGATCCGGAAGAGGACGACAAGGTCGGCCAGCGCCTCGACGGCCGCGACCTGATCGCGGAGTGGAAGCAGCGCCATCCGGGCGGCGCGTATGTCTGGAACGCCGCGCAACTGGCCCAGGCGCCTGCCGACCAAGCGCTGCTGGCCCTGTTCAATTACGACCACATGAATTTCGAACACGACCGCAAGCAGGACATCGCCGGCGAACCCTCGCTCGCCGAGATGACGCGCGCGGCGATCACCCGCCTGCGGCGCAACGACAAGGGCTACGTGCTGCTGGTCGAAGGCGGCCGCATCGACCACGCGCATCACTACGGCAACGCCTATCGCGCACTGACCGACACCGTCGCGCTGAGTGACGCGGTGCGTGCGGCCGACGAGATGACCTCGGACCAGGACACGCTGATCCTGGTCACCGCCGACCACTCGCACACGCTCAGCTTCGTCGGCTATCCGGTGCGCGGCAACGCCATCCTCGGCAAGGTCCGCGGCAGCAGCGGCGAAGGCAGCAGCGACGGCATCTACGCCCGCGATGCGCTGGGCCTGCCCTACACCACGCTCAACTACAGCAACGGCCCCGGCTACGTCGGCGCGTCGGCGCAACAGCCCGAGGGCCCCAAGACCTTCCTGCACGAGGCGAATGGTTTCGAGGAAGCCAAGCACGGCCGTCCCGACCTGACCAAGGTCGACACCGAAGCACCCGACTACATGCAGGAAGCGCTGGCGCCGGCCAGCAACGAGACGCACGGCGGCGACGACGTCGGCATCTGGGCCCGCGGTCCCGGCAGCAGCGCAGTGCGCGGCAGCGTCGAGCAGAACGCCATCTATCACTTCATGCTGCAGTCGATGCCGGCATTGCGCGAAGCGCTATGCGCCAAGGGCGACTGCGACCGCAACGGCGTGCCGGTAGAACTACCGAAGCCCGGGGATTTCAGTTCCCGGCGCCGCGCCGAGTCGGGCAAACCGACGGGCGCGTAACAGCCTTCTTCAACAGCTCCAGGGTGATGCAATCGCACCATCAGCGATGGCGGTGAGCGTCGCGTTCTTGATGCGCCTGCAGCGGCAGCGTGAGCAAGACTTCGAGCCCGCCTCCCGTTCGCTTGGAGGCGTTGACGTGCCCCCCGTGCATTTCGATGGCTCGCCGGGCGATCGCAAGGCCCAAGCCTGCGCCATGGACAGGTGCGCTGCCTTCCACGCGAGTAAAGGGTTGAAAGATTGCCTCCAGCATGTCCTCCGGCACGCCAGGACCACGGTCGCGCACAATTGTCTCCAGTACACGGCCGTCATCCGTAACCCGGCATCGAACCTCTACGGTGGCACCCTCCGGGCTGAACTTGACGGCATTCCGGATCACATTCTCGAATGCCCGGTAGATCAGATCGCCATTGACGTTCGCGACGAACGGGCATGGAGCTTCAATAGTCACCGAGCGCGAGGAGGCGCGCGCTTCGAAGTCGGCGTCCTCTGCTATCGCGTATAGCAGTTCGACAACGTCAACGCGCTCGCGAACCGCGTCGCCTGCCTCCATGCGGTGCAGGGTCAGCAACTCCTCGATCAACGCATCGAGCCGATCGCTCTCGCGCCCGATACGGCTGATCATCGCGTCGCTCTGCGATGGGTCTTGTCGCAATAGACCGATCGCTGCCTGGATGCGCGTCAATGGGGAGCGCAGCTCATGGGAAATGTCGTGGAGCAGCATCTTGCGCGACTCGGTGAGCTGCTGCAGCTGAACCGCCATGCGGTCGAAGTCCTGCGCCAGATCGACGATTTCGTCGCTACGACGCCCCATCAGCGGTTGTACGCGCGTATCCAGGCGGCCCTCGGCCATCTGACGCAGCGCCCAACGCAAGTGCTGCAGGGGACGCGACAGATACCAGGCCAGCGCCAGCCCCGTGATGAGGATTGCGATTCCAGCCGACACAAGAGGCGCCAGCGGGAACATGTCGATTCGCGCGATTCCGCCGGGCGGCGGCAGCGGCGGCCCGTGGCCAGTGAGATGGAAATAGGTCCCTGCGCCTCCGATCGACAGGATCATGCTGATCCACAACGCAAGCAGCAGCTTCCAGAACAAGCGTCCGGGCGTCCACCTGAACATGTCAGTCCTCCAGGAGCTGGTACCCCAGCCCTCGCACACTCTGGATCCAGGGCTGGCCATCCGATCTCGTACCCAGCTTCTGACGAATGCTACTGATGTGCACGTCGATGCGGCGGTCGAATCGGGCCAAGGGACGGTCGAACGCCTGCAGCGAAATGTCCTGCTTGCTGACCAGTTGCCCGGAGTGCCGGGCAAGCACTTCCAGCAGACTGAACTCCGTGCCGGTGAGTTCCAGCGGCGCACCACGCCAGGTCGCACGCCGGCTGCCCGGCCACAGCGAGAGGCCACCGACCTGCAGCACGCGCGGGGCGCTTGCGGCGCCTGCTGAACCGCGACCCTCCGCACGCCGCAGGATCGCGCGTATACGCGCCACCAGTTCTCCGGGCGTGCAAGGTTTCGGCACATAATCGTCTGCGCCCATGTCGAGCCCGACTATGCGATCGATGTTGTCGCCCCTGGCGGTGAGCATCAGGATGGGAACTGCGCTGATAGCCCGGATACGGCGTAACGCCTCGATACCCGAAAGGCGCGGCATCATGATGTCCAGCACCACGAGCGCGTAATCGTTGGAGATCGCCTCCATGACCCCGGTCTCACCGTCCTGAACCGTGGTCACGTCGAATCCCTCTCGCACCAAGTACTGCGAGAGCAAAGAGGTGAGGTCGACGTCATCGTCGACAAGCAAGACCTTGGCCATGCCAGCAGTATCTACTCAGCGTCGCCGAAAAACATCCGTTTTCGAGGGACTTTACGCAACTTTACCCCACCGAACGGCAACGAACGGTTTGGGTTTCTACGATGCCCCAACACTTCGCCCGGTTCTGGTACGCATGTGATCGCCACAAGCACCGATCCGGGGAGAAGGAGGGCGACGTAAATGAAGCGATCTCTGCCGAAAGCAAAAAAGCACTGGATCCTCGGCACGACAACCGCGCTGATGTCCGTAGCAGCCTTTGCCCTCTGGTCGTTGCGTCCGCCGGTACCGCCAGCGCTCCTAACTTCGCCGGCGACCATTGCCGACATCGAGGACGCCGTCATCGCAACGGGCACAATTGATGCAGCCAAGCTGGTCAGCGTGGGTGCGCAGGCGTCAGGACAAATCAAGTCGCTTAAGGTGGAGCCGGGCGACCAGGTAAAGGCCGGCGACGTGATCGCGGAGATCGACGCCACCAATCAGGAAAATTCGCTGCGCAATGCGGAGGCCGCCATTGCCAGTGTGCGCGCCCAACGCAGCGCGCAGATGGCCGCGCTCAAACAGGCTCGACTCGCCTTCGCGCGACAGAAGCAGCTGGTGGCCAGACAGTTGGTCGCAAAGGCCGACTACGACAGCGCTGAAGCCACGTTGAGTTCGACTCAGGCGCAGATCGCGGCGTTGGACGCCCAGATCAGGCAGAGCCAGACTTTATTGGACACGGCTCGGACCAACCTCGGGTACACCATGATCGTGGCGCCGATCGACGGCACGGTGGTGGCCGTGGTCGCAAAGGAAGGCCAAACAGTGAATGCCCTGCAGTCCGCGCCGACGATTGTGAAACTGGCCAAGCTCGATACGGTCACCATCAATGCGGAAATCTCCGAAGCGGACGTGATCAAGGTGCGGTCCGGACAAGCGGTCTACTTCACCATTCTGGGCGACCCGACAAAGCGCTACTACGCCAGGCTGCGTACGGTGGAACCTGCTCCTTCGTCGATTGAAACCAACGACACCACGTCGGATAGCACGAGCAAGGCCATCTATTACAACGCACTGTTTGACGTGGACAATCCAAACGGTGTGCTGCGCATTGCAATGACTGCGCAAGTTCACGTGGTAATGGCGCAGGCCAAGGGCGCAGTGACCATTCCCGCAGCAGCGCTCGGCGCGAAGACGAAAGACGGCAGCTACAACGTGCAAGTCGTGGACGATAGAGGCCGGCCGATACCTCGCACGATCAAGGTGGGGATCAACAACAACGTCACCGCGCAGGTGCTTGGCGGCCTGGGCGCGGGCGAGAAAGTCGTGGTCGGCGAAGCTGCCGCAGTCACGGACGCCACGCAGGCCCAGCAACGGAGGGGCCCGCCCACGATGATGGGAGGACCTGGATGATTCGCCCACTCCTTCGGCTGCGCAAGCTGCGGCGCGAGTTTCCGTCTGGCGACGAGACGCTGGTCGTACTCAACGACGTCGATCTGGACATCTACGCTGGAGAGATGGTCGCGATCGTCGGCGTGTCCGGTTCCGGCAAGTCCACATTGATGAACATCCTCGGCTGCCTCGATCGGCCGACGTCGGGGAGCTATCAGGTTGCCGGCCGTGAAACCGGCGAGATGCTGCACGAAGAACTTGCGCAGCTACGTCGCGAGCATTTTGGTTTTATCTTCCAGCGCTATCACCTGCTCAGCGATCTCGACGCAAGGGCCAATGTCGAGATGCCAGCGGTCTACGCCGGCACTCCCGCATTGATGCGCCGGACCCGCGCATCATCCCTGTTGCAACGCCTGGGCTTGGGCGAGCGCACCGGTCACACACCGGGGCAGCTTTCCGGGGGGCAGCAACAACGGGTGAGCATCGCCCGGGCACTGATGAACGGCGGCGAGGTGATCCTGGCCGACGAACCCACCGGTGCACTGGACAGCAGATCAGGCGATGAGGTGATGAAGATCCTCGGCGAACTGAACGCGGAGGGCCACACGATCATTCTGGTCACCCATGACATGGCCGTGGCCGAACATGCCAAACGCATCATCGAGATCAGCGACGGGATGGTCGTTGCCGACCGCCGCACCGACAAGATGGACGTACCGCATACAGGCAGCTCGAGGCCCACGAGGGTAATGGGGAGTAATAACCGCTGGCGACCGGCGCGCGACCGCTTACTGGAAGCCATCCGCATGGCGCTGCTGGCAATGAGCGCCCACCGCATGCGCACTTTCCTCACCATGCTCGGCATCATCATCGGTATTGCCTCGGTGGTGTCGGTGGTCGCGCTTGGCAACGGCTCACAGCAACGCATTCTGAGCGACATCAGTTCGCTTGGCACGAACACCATCGACATCTATCCCGGGCAAGACTTTGGCGACATGCGATCGGGAAAGGTGCAGAGCTTGCGTGCCGAAGATGCCGAGGCACTTGCGGCGCAGACTTACGTCGATAGTGCGACTCCGAACGTGTCCGCCTCGGTCAGCGCGCGCTACGGCAGCCGGTCAGCGGACATGCAGGTCAATGGCGCCAGTGATCAGTATTTTCAGGTCAAGGGATTGAAGATCGCCGAGGGCGCATTCTTCGATGCCGACGCAGTCGAACGGATGGACCAGAGCGTGGTGATCGATCCGAACACGCGCAAGCAGTTCTTCGGCGACAGCCAGGTCAGCCCGATCGGCAAGATCATCCTGCTTGGCAACATGCCGGCGCGGGTAATCGGGGTAACCCAGAAACAGAACGGCGGATTCGGCAGCAGCAACAGCCTTCGCGTGTGGGTGCCGTATACGGCGGTGATGGGCCGCATGCTCGGACAGAGTTACGTCTCCAGCATCACGGTCCGCGTCAGCGACGATGCGGCCATCGGCGCTGCCGAGCAGTCGATCACAAAGCTGCTAGCCATTCGTCACGGCAGCAAAGACTTCTTTCTCAACAATACCGCCGAGATCCGCGAGACGATCGAGCAGACGACACGGACCATGACGCTGTTGATCGGTGCAATCGCGGCGATCGCGCTGGTGGTCGGCGGCATCGGCGTAATGAACATCATGTTGGTATCGGTGACCGAGCGCACCCGCGAGATCGGCGTGCGCATGGCCGTGGGCGCACGCCAGAGCGACATCCTGCAGCAGTTCCTGATCGAAGCCGTGCTGGTCTGCCTGCTCGGCGGCGTGCTCGGTGTGATGCTGGCATTGGCCATCGGGTATCTGTTCAATGCTCTGGGTGGCAGCTTTGCGATGGTGTTTTCAGTCGGATCGGTTGTTGCGGCATTTGCCTGCTCGAGTCTGATCGGTTTGACGTTCGGGTTCCTGCCCGCCCGCAATGCTGCGCAACTCGATCCGGTGGAGGCTTTGGCCCGCGAATGAGGCCAGTCATGCAGCATGCTCATGATCATTCATCGCACTTGTGATCCCGGTGGTGTTCGCGCACATCGGCGACGTATTGGTGTGGTGCCCGCTTGAAGGTCTGGCATCGACGAAATCCTCCGCCAAATCCGAGCGCCTTGTATTCAGCGCGGTGCGGTTCGAGCGGACGATATCGCTGGTCACGTTGGAGCGGCGCGCTTTCTGTACCGTAGCTGTAGACCAGCAGATCTTTACCTACGCTTACGCAACTAGACAGAAAACATACCGCGCTTGACGCTGCTTTCGGCGACGCTTTGGCTTCCCCCAGATTGCCATCCTGTAATGATCACGGTCACGAAGTTACGGTTTCCGACGCCAGTCTTCGATAGCCCAGTCTCCACGCGCCAATCGCCAACCTGCAGGACCGTTGTCCCGAAGGTCTGCACAAGGCGCGCGGCCCTGTCTTTGTTGTGCCTTATCATCGCGCTATCCCTTCCGGCGACGGGCATCGCGAGCACAGATCCGAGCGATGCTCCAGCGGTAGTGGCATACGCCGGCTACAGCGGCCGATGGACTCCTGATAGCGACGCCAACGCGAAGATCGCCAAGAAGCTGCGTAAGCAGTTGCGCGCGCGAATGGCCAAGCTGAAGCCCGCAGCGCCTCCGCCTGGTGGTGGTCCGGGTGGTGATGGTGGTCCGGGTGGTGGTGGTGGTCCGGGCGGTGGTATGCCTGGCGGTAGCATGCCCGGCGGCGGTCCGAAAGAACCACCGACCGATATGCCCGAAATGCCGGCGCCAAACGCAGTCGGCCTGCTGCGTCCAGAAATGGATTTCGCCGCGCCCTTGGAGGGAGACCTCTTCATCCTTCAGGACGAAGGAATGATCGCCTTGGGCAAGGATGCGGACCATCCCGTGATCCTGCCCTACGAACGCGGCGCGATAGACCTCGGAAACGACGGCCTGACAGCGCTAGCAACGCTGTCGTCGGGGAATCTCGTCATCGAGTTCCATACGGACGACGGCGTGACGATTACGCACACCTATTCGTTAGAGGGCGGTGGTACGCAGCTACACGTTCGAACGCATGTGGCCGGTGGCCAGATCCCCATTCCTGGCGGACTGGATCTGGAACGCCTTTACAACCGCGTACAGACCACGATGCCGCCCTAGCAGCCAAAGCGGATCCTGCGACGCAAAAAACTCCTGGGCCGTGCGCCCTTGGATGCGGATTGCATCCGTCTTTTGCCCGCTGGCTATCACAGCGGCGGGCGCCTTCTTTTATCCGAGCATCTCGATGAGCATTCCTACTCCGCTTCCGCACGGCTTTTTCGCTACCGATATTTCCGCGAGGCCCAGAACGGATTCCGGCGGCGTAGAACCTATGCGGCGGTTCCACTACGCAACGCAGCACGAGGTCGATGAATCAACCTTACAGGTGTGGTGGCAAACCTTCGACGATGAGGTACTTAACCACTTCATCGAGGCGTGCCTCAAACAGAATGCCGAATTGTCCCTGGCGTCGTTGCGCGTCACTGAAGCCTGCGTCGCGCTAACCGGAACGTTGGAGGACGTGGCGACGCAGCCCGACTGCCTGAAGGCATGGGTGCTGTTTCATTCCTTACGCGTTCGCCTCGTCGCGGCCACTGCGCGCACTTATGTCGACGTACTGGCATTACAAGAACGCCTTCTTTGCGTCGAACTCGCCATCCGCCATCAGTGCGCATTGCTGCAATACGGGCATGCCCCGCCGATGGATCGCGCTTTCGACGCGAGCCACTCGGCGCAAGCCGCTGACCTTCCCGAACTCCACCTGCATCGGGTGCGCGTGCAGGGCGAGCGCGACGCAGCGCTGGCCGGACTCGCTTGGCTGGTCGGGGAGCCATTGGACCTGGTGCTGACTCGGGTCGATGGACGCATGCTGTCGCCTGCAATATCCGCCATCCCCGCGTCCGGAACGCCCGATGCGTTGGAACTACGACGTCCGGATCTACTAGCGGCCGCGCTTCAAGCCCCGTCGCAGGGAAACGAAGACGCACACCAGACCCGTGTAGATGCGATCCGCCGCGAGCAGGCCTTCGACCGGGCCGTCTGTGAAGTGGAACGCGCGCTAGCTGTCCTGACATCCGCGATTGGCGAGTCGCCTCCGGCGCGCGCCGCAGCCCTGTCGGCCGGCAATCGCGCGAGCGCCTTGGTGCAAAAGATGCGTGCCGGCCAACCCGATTTTGAGGCGATGCTTCACGCAAACCGTCTCTACCACGGTCATTGCGACCGCGAAATCGAAGTCCGTGCGCGCGGCTATCGCGCGTTGGTCGACTTGTACGAAGCATTGGGCGCCGGTTGGCCTGCCCCCATCGAGGCCGCTAAAGCATGATGCGGCCGGTATCGAGCCCCTTGCCGCCTCGCCGGCTTCTATTCGCCGCGGTGATGTACTCCTTTCTCGGCGTCGTACATGCCGAGGATTTGCACGTCGTCTCCGATATTCGTGTCGATGGCCTGCGCCGCATCGCAATGGGCACTGTCCTGACCTATCTCCCCATTGAGCGGGGCGACACCGTCGATTCGACCAAGGCTGCCGCAGCCATCCGCGCGCTCTACAAGACCGGATTCTTCGAGGACATCCGCCTGGATCGCCAGGGCGACATTCTCGTGATCACGGTGCAGGAGCGCCCGGCGATCAACGCACTGAAAGTAACCGGCAACAAGGACATCCAGAGCGAAGACCTGCTCAAGAGCCTGAGCGAAAACGGGATGGCCGAAGGCGACACGTTCAATCGTCTCGTGCTCGACAAGATGGGCCAGGAGTTGACGCGGCAGTACCAGAACCGCGGCAAGTACAACGTCGAGATCACCCCGACCGTATCGCGCCTGGACCGCAACCGCGTCGACGTGGCGATCGCCATCAAGGAAGGCAAGGCCGCCCGAATCCAGCACATCAACCTTATCGGCAACGATAAGTTCGCCGACGAGGACATCATCGACACCTGGGAATCCGCCGAGCGCAACTGGCTCAGCTGGTACCGGCGAGACGACCAGTATTCGCGCGAGAAGCTCTCCGGCGACCTGGAAAAGCTCAACAACTACTATCTCGACCGCGGCTACGTCGACTTCAACATCGATTCCACGCAAGTGGCGATCAGCTCCGATCGCACCGACATGTTCATCACCGCCGGCATCTCCGAGGGCGACCAGTACAAGGTCTCGTCGGTGCAGCTGACGGGCGAGACTGTGCTCCCAAAGGCGGAGCTGGAGAAGCTGGTGCTTGTAAGTGACGGGCAGATCTTCTCCCGCCGCCTGCTGGAGCTGACCTCCGACTCGATCACCTCGACCCTGGGCAACATCGGTTACGCGTTCGCGCAGGTCAATACGGTTCCGGACGTGAATCGCGAAACCAAGACCGTGGGCATCAACCTGCAGGTCGTCCCGGGGCAGCGAGTCAACGTTCGACAGATTTCCTTCAAGGGCAACAATCGCACCAACGAAGAGGTTCTCCGGCGGGAACTCCGTCAGCTCGAGGCGAGTTGGTACTCGCAGGCCGCAATCGATCGCTCGAAGATTCGCTTGCAGCGCCTAGGGCTCTTCGAGTCGGTCGAGGTTGAGACCAAGCCTGTACCCGATCGCAATGACCAAGTGGACGTGCTGTACACGGTCAAGGAAGCCTCCTCGGGCGAGTTCCGAGCCGGCCTGGGATACTCGCAAGACGATGGCATCACGGCCACGCTCAGTGTCACTCAGCGAAACTTTCTCGGGACAGGCCGCACTTTCGGTGTGAACGTAACCCGGAGCAGCTCGTCCGAGCGATATGGCTTCACCGTATCCGAACCCTACCTCAGCGATCTCGGCGTGGGATTTGGCTACGGGGTCAATTGGTCGAAGACCCGGTATGACAGCGACGACGAAAGCAGTTACGACTCGCAACAAGGATCGGTCAACACGTCCGCAACGATTCCACTGTCGGAGAACAACGCCTTTACCGTAGGCCTCGGCTGGGATACGAGAACGCTATACCTCTACGAAGGCTATTACCCGCCTTCGTACCTTACATTCCTGGATAACCTGGGGACCAATCGCATTGATAGCTGGACCCTACGTTCGGGCTGGTCCAGCGATACGCGCAACGATGTGCTGACGCCCACAGGTGGCGCCTACTACAGCTTGTCAGGCGAGGTCGCGCTGCCTGGCTCGGACGTTACCTACTACAAGGTCGACTTTGAAGCACGGCATTACTGGCGCATGGGCCCCACGCTTCTGCTCACCCGTAGCGAGTTGGGGTACGGCGATACGTACGGCGATGGCGATCAGATCGGCTATCCGTTCTATCGCGGTTACTACGCAGGTGGCGCTGGTTCGCTGCGCGGTTTCCGCGATAACACCTTGGGTCCCTGCGAGTACGTGACGTACTACAACGAGTGCCGTCCCACCGGTGGTCAGGTAAAGACACTGGCGGGGCTCGAGTTCTCGGTCCCGGGCTTGTTCGGCAAAGCCGCGCACGGAACACAACTGGCCTGGTTCCTGGATGCCGGCAATGTCTTTAAGGACAAGGACACCATCGATAGTGGAGACATCCGCGCATCGACTGGGCTTTCCTTACGGTGGCGTTCCCCGATGGGCCCAATCTCGATCAGCTACGGCTTGCCGATCCGGCAAAAGGAGGACGACGACATTGAACGGCTGCAGTTTACTTTCGGGAGCCAGTTCTAGGCCTCCTCGGCCATCGCAGCCTCAGAACGGCTTCGCCAGTACCAGGTAAACGATCGCGATCAGCAAAAACACCGGCAACTCGTTGAACCAGCGCAGCGTGCGCGAGGAAGGCAGCGCGCGGCCGGCTTCGACGCCTTTCAGCCAGCGCCCGGCGACGATGTAGTAAGCAAGCATCACCGCGACCAGGCCGAGCTTGGCATGCAGCCAGCCGCCGTTGACCTTGAAGTACAGCCACAGCGCCAGGCCCATAACCAGCGCCAGCCCGAACATGATGTGGCCGAAGCGATACAGGCGCCGCCCCATCAGCACCAGGCGCGCGCGCACGGCCGCATCGTCGCCGGCTTCGGCAAGGTTGACCAGGATGCGCGGGAGATAGAACACGCCGCCCATCCAGGCCATGACGAATACGACGTGGGCGGTCTTGGTCCAGAAATAGGCTTGCATGCGGGTTCCCCGAAGAGTCGCGATAGCATGACATGAACGACTTGCGCTCCAGCCCCATGACCAAACGCTACGACCAACACTACTTCGACACCTGGTACCGCCAGCGCGGCATCGGCGATCGCGCGCGGCTCGCGCGCAAGGTCGCGATGGCAGTGGCGACGGCCGAGTACCACCTGGAGCGCCCGCTGCGCACCGTACTCGACATCGGCTGCGGCGAAGGCGTGTGGCGCGCACCGCTGCTGAAGCTGCGCCCCAAGGCGCGTTACCTCGGCTTCGACGGCAGCGAGTACGCGATCCGCCGCTACGGTGCGCGCCGCAACCTGCACCTGGCGAACTTCGGCGACTTCGCGCTGCTGCGCCCCTGCCCTCCGGTCGACCTGCTCGTCTGCAGCGACGTGATGCATTACCTCGACGCGCGCGAGCTCGATCGCGGCCTGCCCGGCCTGGCCGAGTTGTGCGGCGGCGTCGCCTTCCTGGAAACCTTCGTCCGCGAGGACGGCGCCGAAGGTGACGAGCACGACTTCCGCAACCGGCCCGCCAGCTTCTACCGCAAGCGCTTCGAGAAGCTCGGCTTCCAGCGCATCGGTTCGCACCTGTGGCTGTCCCCAGGCCTGCATGGCCACGCCACCGCGCTCGAAGTGGACGACTGAAGCGCCCACGATGTGTGGGGGGCAGGCGGTGCCGGTGCGTATGCGTGACTGTCGGCGGCATGGATGCCGCCGATCAAGCCTCCATGGACGGATTCACGGCGTGTCACGCATACGCACCGGCACCGCCTGCCCCGCAGGGAACCCATAGCGCCGGCGACGCACCGTTCCGCGACCCGCTTCACAAACCACCCGCCCCCATCGGCTATGCTGCGGTGCGTCATATGGCGCCGGCCGGGGTTCAGGGGCCCCTACGCGAATGCTGCTCTATCACCTGCACGAACTCGGCCGCGCCTGGATGCAGCCGTGGAATTACTGGGCCGAGGCCAACTCGCGCATGTTCGGCGCGTCCGGCAGTTGGCTGTCCTCGCTCCCCGGCGCCTCGCGCCTGGCCGCCGGCTACGAACTGCTCTACCGCATCGGCAAGGATTACGAGAAGCCGGAATTCGGCATCCACGCGATCGAGAAGGACGGCAAGAGCTTTCCCGTCGTCGAACGCGAAGTGCTGAAGAAGCCGTTCTGCCGCCTGCTGCGCTTCAAGCGCTTCGCCGACGACCCGGGCAGCATCACCGATTTCAAGGACGATCCGTCCGTGCTCGTGGTCGCGCCGCTGTCGGGACATCACGCCACGCTGCTGCGCGACACCGTCAAGACTTTGCTGCAGGACCACAAGGTCTACATCACCGACTGGGTCGATGCGCGCATGGTCCCGCTCGAGGACGGCCCGTTCCACCTCGACGATTACGTCGCCTACATCGAAGAATTCATCCGCACGATCGGCGCCGACAACCTGCACGTGATCAGCGTGTGCCAGCCGACCGTGCCCACGCTCGCCGCGGTGTCGCTGATGGCCGCGCGCGGCGAGAAGACGCCGCGTTCGATGGTGATGTTCGGCGGCCCGATCGACACGCGCCAGAACCCGACCAAGGTCAACGACCTGGCCACCGAGAAACCGCTGTGGTGGTTCGAGGCGAATCTCGTGCACGCCGTGCCGCCGAACTATCCGGGACACAACCGCCGCGTCTATCCGGGCTTCCTGCAGCACGGCGGTTTCGTCGCGATGAATCCGGAACGCCACTTCCAGTCGCATTGGGACTTCTACCAGGACCTGGTGAAGGGCGACCTAGACGACGCCGAGTCGCATCGCCGCTTCTACGACGAATACAACGCCGTGCTCGACATGCCGGCCGAGTACTACCTGGAAACCGTCGAAGTTGTCTTCCAGCGCCACCTGCTGCCCAAGGGCGAATGGGTGGTGCGCGGCGAGCGCGTGGATCCCGGCGCGATCAAGGACACCGCGATCATGACGATCGAGGGCGAGCTGGACGACATCTCCGGCCAGGGCCAGACGCGCGCGGCGCACGCGCTGTGCACCGGCATCACGGAACCCGATCACCGCCACCTCACCGTCGAAGGCGCCGGTCACTACGGCATCTTCAGCGGCCGCCGCTGGCGGACGCAGGTGTATCCGCAGGTGCGGGATTTCATTGCGCGGTATTCGGGGTCTTAAGTCAAAAGCAAAAGCGCCCCTCATCAGCCCTTCGGGCAGCTTCTCCCCGCGAGCGGGGAGAAGCGAACAACCCATGCTTTTCCCTTCTCCCCGCGTGCGGGGAGAAGGTGCCGCAGGCGGATGAGGGGCGCGAGCGAAGCGAGCTCTAATCAGTCGTACTGCGACGTCTTCACCAGCATGTGCTTCGCCAGCTGGCCATGCAGATAACCCACAGCGCGGGCGATGTGCAGGGTCAGGAACAGCAGGCCCACGCCGACGATGAAGCACAGCGGCAGCATCCACCAGCCGTCGATCCCGATCACGTTGACGTCGTCGATCCAGATCCCGCCCGCGCTGCCGCCGAACAGGGCCACCACCGGCGCGGCAATCAGGCCCAACGAAGTCGACAGCCCCGTCACCGCGATCGTGAAGTAGGCGATGCCCAGCGGCAGCATCAACAGGAAGTACAGCTGCGTCGCCCACGTGCGCGGATCGGTGAACAACTCCTTGATCCGCTCCATCAGCGGCTTGCCGCGGGTGGAATACAACGGCCGGCGCGGCATGCGTTCACCGAGCATGGTCTCGACGATGCGGCCTTCGACCAGGGACAGGATCCGCACCGAGCCGAAGTACAGGATCACGAAGGGAATGCCGATGATCAGCACCGCCAGCCCGCCCGAGAGCGACACGCCGGTGACGACCCAGGTGAAGTAGAAGATGCCCGTCGCCAGCGCCAACAGCATGTAGAACAGCGACGCGTACGTGCGCGGCTCGGCGATCACGCCGAAGAAGCGCGCCGCCCACGAGCGCTGGGTGGCCGCAGGACGCGTGGTCGGCGTTCGCAGTGCGCTTTGCACTTTGACTTCGGTGTCGCGGTAGATGTCCGCGACTTCGTCCGGCGCGCCGTAGCTGCCGGCGACCGAAGCGATCACCTCGGCTTCGGACTTGCCCGGGTTTTCAGTCAGCTCGGAGCGCAGGTATTCCTCCGCGTCGTACAGCGCGTCCTGTACCAGCGCCGGATCGGCACCGGCCAGCGAGCGCCGCAACTGCTCCAGGTAATCGGGAATGGTGGTGGGTAGGACAGTGGCGTTCATTTGGTTTCCCCAGACTGATGTGGAGCAGGCTGATGCGGAGCAGGCGGAGTAAGGGCGTCTACGCCCTGCAGGACGGCGTCGACGGAATCGCGGGTGGCGCGCCACGCGGCGGACCAGTCGCGCAGGGCTTCGCGCCCGGTTCCGGTGATGCGGTAGTAGCGGCGCGGCGGGCCGGACACGGAGGGCTCGACGAAGCTGTCGAGCAAGCCGCCGCCCTCCAGATTGCGGAGCACGGGGTACAGGGCGCTCTGCTTGCCACTCAGCACGCCCTCGCCTTGCTGCTCCAGGCGCTTGGCGATCTGGTAGCCGTACATGGGCTCGGCAGTCGTGCCCAGGACGGCGAGCAAGGCCAGCGAAACGGTGCCGGCGCTGAGCTCCTTCTGGAACTTCCGCAGGTGGCTGTCTAACGAATCGAGAGAGGCGGGGGTCATGGCTCGGTCCAGTCCCGGTAGCTTGAAGCAAACACTATTACTTACTTCGCTATACCGGCTCTGCCATTAGTCATGACAGGCCATTGGTCATGGCCGCAGGCCGACGGCCACTGTCGCCCGGCCACATCGAGGAAAGTGTCCGCATCGGCTGGGCCACCGTGAACAAGCGCACCGGCGGTGCGCGTGGCCGCAAGAAGTCGACGAAGAAGAGCGCGCGCAAGTCACCGCGATAGCCACCTGCAAACGCGACGACTTGCTGTTGCTTTTTTTTGCCGACCAACCGAGATGTGTGTGAGGGCAGGCGGTGTCGGTGGGTAGGCGCGACTGTCGGCGGCATGGATGCCGCCGAGAAGCCTCCATGGACGGATTCACGGCGTGTCGCGACTGCCCACCGGCGCCGCCTGCCCGCCCGTAGATCGTGACAGTCGGCAGCACATCCCCTCACCCTGCTTCGCTGCGCGAAGCTGTCCCTCTCCCCGCAAGCGGGGCGAGGGAGTGTCGTAGCCGCCTACGGCTTTGGTTATCCTCGCCCCCTTCCCTAGCCTGGGTTAGAACCAACCATGGACATGCCGCGTCCCGGCGCCGAACACGAGCGCCTGTTCTCCCGTCTGCAAGGCCGATGGCTTGGCGACGAGCAGCTCTCCCCTTCACCCTGGGGCGAAGGCGGCGCCGCGATCGGTCGCACGCATTGCCGCGTCGCGCTCGACGGCATGACGCTGATCCAGGAGTACGAGGAAGAAAAGGATGGTCGCACCAGCTTCCACGGCCACGGCATTTTCCTGATCGAACCGGGCAGCGGCGACGTGCTGTGGTGGTGGTTCGACAGCATGGGCTTTCCGCCCGACCCCGCGCGCGGCCGCTGGGACGGCGAGACGCTGCTGTTCGAGAAGAAGACCCCGCGCGGCGAAGCGCGCTATCGCTACGAATTCGCCGGCGACAGCTACCGCTTCCTCATCGAAAACCGCTTCCCCGGCCAAGCCGATTTCACCGAGTTCATGCGCGGCGACTATCGCCGCGAATGACCGCACAGCGCGCGGATACCGCGCCGCATCGCCGCGACCCCAGGAGATTCCATGCAAGTCCATCGCGTAGCCCTGCTTGCCGCCCTGCTCGGCCTCACCTGCAACGCCCACGCCGCCAAGCCGAAGAAGCCCGCCGCGAAAGCAGCGACGCACAAGGCCGCAGCCGCAAAACCGGCCGCGAAGGCCGACACCCCGGCCACCAAGCCCAAGTCCATGCAGGAGATCCTCGACGCAACCAAGCCGGCGGATTGGCGCACGCTCGATCCGGCCAACACGCTCTATCTCGATCTCGCTTCCGGCCGTGTCGTGATCGAACTGGCGCCGAACTTCGCGCCCGCACACGCCGCCAACATCCGCTCGCTGGCGAGGGAAGGCTATTGGAACGGGCTGAGCATCAATCGCTCTCAGGACAACTTCGTCGTGCAATGGGGTGACGCGGCCGAAGACGATAAGCAGAAGAAGCCACTGGGCACGGCCAAGGCGAAACTACCCGCGGAATTCGAGCGCAGCAGCAAGGGCGTGAACTTCACCCGCCTGCCCGACAGCGACGGCTGGGCGCCGCAGGTCGGTTTCGCCGACGGCATGCCTGCCGCGCGCGATCCGCAGGCCGGCAAGACCTGGCTGGCGCACTGCTACGGCGCCGTGGGCGCGGGCCGCGACGTCGCGGCCGATTCCAGCAACGGCACCGAACTGTATGTGGTCACCGGGCAATCGCCGCGCCAGCTCGATCGCAACATCACCATGGTCGGCCGCGTCGTGCAGGGCATGGAATTCCTCTCCGTGCTGCCGCGCGGCACCGGCCCGCTCGGCTTCTACGAGAAGCCCGAACAGCGCACGCCGATCAAGGCGATCCGTCTGGCCTCCGAAGTACCGGAAAACGACCGTGTGCCGCTGGAGCTGCTGCGCACGGATACGCCCGCCTTCACCCAGCTGGTGGAAGCCCGCCGCAATCGTCGCGACGAGTGGTACAAGCGGCCCGCGGGGCATATCGACCTGTGCAACGTGCCGTTGCCGGTGCGGACGCCGAAGAAGTGATGCCTACGAGCTGACGGCCTCGGGAAGGAAACGGGCAAGGCAGCGCTGGAGTTCCTGCATTTGCAGCGGCTTTGTCAGGTAGGCGCTCATCCCCGCTTCCAGGCACCGCTCTCCCTCGCCTTGCAGTGCGCTCGCGGTGATGGCGACGATGGGTATAGGTGGCGCACCGACGCTGTGTTCGTAATCGCGAATCCGTCGCGTGAGCTCGTAGCCGTCCAGACGCGGCATATGGCCATCGGTGAGCAGTAGTGCATAGCGGCTAATGCCCGACTGCAGCATGGTCCATGCCTGCTCACCATCTTCGGCCATGTCGCAGGCATAACCGAGCCGGGCAAGCTGGAGTGAAATAACCTCACGATTAACCGCGTTGTCCTCGGCCAGCAGGATCAGTCGCTGGGCGGCCTCCTCTCCCTCGCGGACGGGTGACTGAGAGACTTCACCGACTTCGGCGGTCACCGTCGCGGGAATCCGCGCGCTGGCACCGCCGGGCTCCGCGGCCATCGACTCGATCCTATCGTGTTCGCCGACTGGCACGACCTGCATCGGAATGACGACACTGAAACGGCTGCCCTGCGACGGTTTGCTTTCGCATTCCACTGTGCCGCCCATCAGTTCGGCCAATTGCTTGACGATGCTCAGGCCCAGGCCCGTTCCCCCAAAACGTCGGGTCGTCGCCGCATCCGCCTGATGGAACGGCTGGAACAGCGCCTGCACGGTTTCTGCGCTCATGCCTATGCCGGTATCGACGACGTCGAAGCGAATGACCGCACGGCCCTCGAGATCGTGTTCCTCCAGACCGACAGACACCGTTACGCTGCCTCGCTCGGTGAACTTGATGGCATTGCCGACCAGGTTGGTGAGTATCTGCCGCAGCCGTACCTCGTCGCTCATCACGCATCGCGGTACCTCGGGGGCAACATGGGCGTTCAAATCGATGCCTTGCTGCGAGGCATACGTTCCCAGCGTTTCTGCCACCCCTTCGACCACGCGGCGCAAAGACACGGATGCATGTTCGAGATCGATCTTTCCAGCCTCGATCTTCGAGAAGTCGAGAATGTCGTTGAGAATGGTCAACAGGGCGAACGCCGAGTCTTTACAGGACTTCAGCATGCGCTGCTGCGTAGGTCCCATCAGGGTGTCCGCCAGCAGCTCGATCATGCCCACGATGCCGTTCATCGGCGTCCGGATCTCGTGGCTCATCATCGCCAGGAAGCGGGCCTTCGATTCGGTCGCCATCTGCGCCTCGTGGGCCTTCTGGCGCAGGTCTGCCTTGAGGTTCTCCTCGTCGGTGATGTCGCGGACGATGCCGGTGAAGCGCAATTCCTCGTCGGTCGAGGCGCCCCGGCGAGCGACCAAAGCGCCGCGCACGGCGACCACGCGTACTTCGCCCCCCCGGCGAATGCGGTAAGTGTCGGAGTAGCTGCCGTCGTCGTGCGCTAGTGCTTCCATCATCCTGGCCAGGGCACGATCGCGATCTTCGGGATGCAGGATCTCCAGATACGCACGGCGCGTGATCCGCTGATCGGAAGGCAGGCCCCAAATCCGGCGCGCATTGGCGTCGACATCTATCTCGACGTCGAGCTGGTCCGTAATGAGCGTCCGGCTGCGCACCTCCGAATGCCAGATGCCAAGCTGGCCGCTTTCGAGGGCCAGGGCGAGGTCCAGACGCGATCTTTCCAATGCCTCCCGGGCGCGATCGGCACGCTCCTTCGCCTGGGCGAAGGCGAGCTCGCGCCGCTCGCGCTCGAACACCAGGAAATACAGCATCGCCATCAACAGCACGCTGAGTTCGATGGCCAGGTGCGCAAGGTTGAGAAAACCTAATGGCGTCCCGTTCTGGGTGGCCGCGCTAGACATGGCGAACACCATCCCGAACAGGCTGAGCGACAGCAACGGCATCGACCATCGCGGTCGCAGCCGCCACACGCACCAACCCAGCAGCACGAACAGGATGAAGCGGTAGTCCATCAGCACGATACCGCCGTTACCCGGGGCACTCAGCGCTTCGTGAATGCGTTTGCTCGCGGCGAGGCTGCCGATAACGCTCACGCATAGCAGCACCGGCCAAAGCCACTCGCGTGTCGACAACCTCTCCCTTTTGGGCGCCGACTTCTCGCACCATGCCATCACCAGAGGAAAGGTAATGATGGCCACGCCGAAGTGCTTGGCGAATAGCACCTCCACCGCCGCGGTGGCGATCTCGTCGCCCGGGTAAGCTCGGAACTTGGATGCCGCGCCAATCGCGGTCAGCCCAAGGGGGCACAGCAGCAGGCCTATGCCCGCGAACCTGGCCAGATCCCGCGTGTCGACTCGCATTGAACCCGGAAGCTTGGGCCAACCCATCCATTTGGCGCATAGCAACAACCAGCCCAGCTCAACGCATGCGCAACCATGCCGGTCGGCACCGCTATCGCCATGTGGTATGCCTGCCAATAGCCCCGCACCAGCCAACCGAAAAACAAGATCACGACAACGCCGGCAAGGACCCGACGGTCGCGTTCCAGCAAGGCGATCGCGAGCAGCAACCCGACGTGCAACTGCACCAGGGATACGCCAGGCTCCACGTTTCCGAACAGCGTCGCGGTGTAAAACACCGGCACCTGCTGCAGCAACAAACCCAGCGCCCCCAGCAGGAGCACCTTGCCGCCAGGACTTTTCATCCAGGGTGCCAATAGCCCATCATTTGGCCGAACGTCGTTCGTCATGGAGCCTCTGCCTCCCAGCCCTGCGCTTTGCCACGAACCGCCCAGGCGCGACCTCGCTGGCGATTATGCTCCCATCACGCGTTCTTCCACCGCCCACGCCTAGCCTGAACCGGCCCAAGCGGAGGCCTTCCATGCCACAACTGCGTATGCGGATCACCGGTAGCGAGGACGATGCGCGCGCGATCAGCAATCTGCTGGCGAGCATCGAGGGCATCGAGCACGTCGAGGAAGTCGCCGACCTCATGGGCCACATGGACGACGACGATTCCAGCTCCGCCGGCCTGCCCGACGATCAGGGGCCAGGCGTGCACGAGCTGGAGATCGAGGCGCCCAACGATTCCACCGCGCGCAAGGTGCGCGTGGCGGTCGAGGCGCTGGCGTTCGAGCTGGACGTGATCGTCGAGTTCGAATCCGACGAGGAATGGGGCGAGTAGGACCCGCGGCGATGCGGCGGCGCGTGGCGGCGGCGATGTCCAGGGAAATTCTGCACAAGTGGGCCCGGTGCCCTGTGCTCGCATGCGCTTTGCTCGTATTTGTCGCGCCTCCCGCCTCGGCCTGGGCGGCTGCAGAAACCGTGCACTGTCCCGCGATCCCGCTGGTGGCCCTGGACGGCGACAACTCCTTCGCCAACCTGCAGACGCGCGCGCCCATTCCGCTGCGGTCGCCGCAGCGCACCGTGCGCTACGAAATCGGCGCTGCCTTCGATGCGAAGAGGCACGTCGTGCGCGGCAGCGAGCGCGTGCATTGGCGCAATCGCAGCGCGGCGACGGTGTGCACGCTGTACCTGCACCTGGACCTCAACGCGTTCGAGAGCTACGGCACGCGCTACATGAGCGCGCAACGCGCGCGCGGCATCGACATCGAAGTGCCGTCCGGGGAATGGGGTTACAGCGACCTGACCCAGCTGCGCCAGGACGGCGTGGACGTGCCCTGGATCCCGGCACCGGCGCCGGACGGTCCCGCTGCGGATCGCAGCGTGGTGCGCATGGATCTACCGTTTCCGGTGCCGCCTGGCGAAACGGCGACGCTGGACATCGGCTTCGTCTCGCGCCTGCCGGGCGATTGGGCTCCGAGCGGGCACTCGGGCGATTTCACCGCCGCCTTCGGCTGGTTCCCGCAGATCGCGACGCTGCAATTGCCGGGCGAACAGGGCGCACCGGCATTACGCTGGAATGCGCCGGCCTATATCGGCAGCCTGGGCGCACGCGAACGCGCCGACTTCGACGTGCAACTGGAAATGCCCTACGGCTACGTCGCGGCGTCCAGCGGCGAAGCGCGCGGCGCACAACGCGCGCGCAATGGCCGGCGGCTGTATCGCTACACGCAGGAAGATGCGACGACTTTCGCCTGGGCGACCGATCCGCAGTTTTTCGCGCAACCGCTCGAATACGTCTACTACCCCAGCGAAGGCGGGCCGGTCACGCTGCGCGTGTTCTACCGGCCCGGCCACACGGCGACGGCGGTTAACGTCCTGGGCACCATGGCCGATGCGTTGTCGCGCTACACGCTGGCGCTTGGCGCGTATCCGACCCACACGCTGACCGCGGTCGTGGCCTCGGATCGCACGCACGCATTGTCGAATCGCGCCGTACCCGGGCTGTTTACTGCCCGCACGCCGGACGCCGGCGCCAACGGCGCATTGCAGCGCGACGTGCTGGGTGCGATCGGTCTCGCCTACCTGCCCGAAGGCACCGATGACGCCTTCCGCAATGGCGTGCAGCGCTATTGGTCCACGCGTTTCCTGCAGGCGGAAAACGGCGGCCGCAACGACATCGGTACGGGTCATTGGCTGCGCGACCTGGTCGCGCCGTGGATCACCGCCTTCAGCGCCGAACGGGCCCACGTGCAGGAGCGGCTGGATGCGGAAGCCACGCGCGCCAATCACGTGGCGCGCGTGCTGCACGATCTGGAACAGCGCATCGGCGCACCGGCCATGGACCGCGCCTTCCGTGCCTGGCGTCGCGGTGCACGCGCGGGTTATCCGGACACGGGCCAGGTGCGTTGGCTGATGGCCGACGGCAGCGGCCGCGCCGATGTATTCCTGCACGCATTCGCGATCATGGATGCGGGCCTCGCCGCCGACGATCGCATCGTGCGGTTCGCGAGCAACGAGGAGCTTCCGCAACCGGGCTATGTGCTGCGCGGCGACGTTCGCACCGAAGCGACCGAAGACGATGTCCGCCGCGCGATCCGGGCAACGCGCGAGCAGTGGCGCCGGCACCCGCGCGGCGCCCGACCCTTCCCGTATCGCACCGAAGTCGTCGTGCAACGCGACGGCGCGAAAGTGCCACAGACGCTCACCGTCGCCTTCGCCGACGGCAGCACGCGCAGCGTGCAATGGGACGACATGCGCAATCCGGTCCGCTTCGAATGGAACACGCCGTCGCCGGCCGTGTCCGCGCAACTGGATCCGCAGCGGCAGGTGACGCTCGATCCGGACAAGCTCGACGACGGCCGCACCGTGCAGGCCGATCTCAGTCCGGTGCGGCGGTGGGGCGAAGCCGTCGCCGCCTGGGTCGAAATCGCCGCGACATGGGTGGCGCTGCTATGAGCGCGCAGCCTACCGATCACGCGCCGCCCGGCATGACTCCCGATGCGACACCGGCCGCGGATGCGCCTAGCGCGCAGGTCGCGGCGCTGCATGCACGCAGCGGCTGGGGCGCGCTCTTTGCCGGACTACGCCGCGGCTTCCACCCACAGCTGCTGATCGCGTGGCTGCTGATGGTGTGGCTGCCCGCCGCCATTGTCGCGCTGCCTGCGGTGCTGTGGCTCTATCTCAACGTCGGACATTCGCCGCAGGCTGCAACGCTTGCAGCGGATGCATCGGGCGACTTCCTCTCCCAGGCCCTGACCGCCATGCGCGGCGAGGAAGCGTTGCTCGCCGCCGGCGCCGGCTTCGGCCTGCTGCTGGCGGTGCTGCTGTCGCCGTGGCTGACCGGCATGATCGTCGCGCAGATCCGCACGGTGTATCGCCTGCGCCTGGGTGGCGTGATCCGCGCCGGACTGGGCGAATACCTGCGCATGCTGCGCATGCTGGCCTGGTCGCTGCTGCTGATGATGGTGGCGGCGGCGCTGGGCGTGGCCGCGATGCTCGGCATCGAATGGATGGTGCAGAACGCCGCCTCCGTTCCCGTCTCCGAGCAACCGCTCGCGCTGGCCGATGCCGGCTGGTTCCTGCCGCTGCTGTTCGTGCTGCTCGTGCACGTCACGATGGAAGCCGGGCGCGGCTGGCTCGGCGCCGACCTCGCCCTGCGCTCCGTGCTGGAAGCCTGGCATCGCGGTCTGCACATGCTGCTGCGGCGACCGGGCGCGACGATGGTGGTGTATCTGGGCACCACCCTGGTCGGGCACGGCCTGGCGTTCGGCTTCCTGCGCCTGCGCACGCTGCTGGAGGTGGACGGATGGCCGGGCTGGCTGCTCGCCTTCGCGTGCACGCAGTTGATGGTGGCATCGCTGGCCTGGGGCCGCAGTGCGCGCCTGCATGGCCTGGCCGACCTGGCGACCGCGGAAGTCATCGCCGCTCCAAAGGAAGAACGCGCATCCCGCCCGCGCCGATCGAGTTTGCCGCGTCGGTCCCGTCGCCTCCCGGACCTGTGAACCGGGCCTAGTGGCCCGCGCAGGGTGGTCGGCGTAACGATATCCTCGGAATGTCGCGGCTGTGCCGCCCTATCGAGACGTCTCCACCCATGCGCCTGCGTCCGTCTTTCCCAGCGAATGTTCCTTCCGCGATTCGAACCGCGATTCCGACTTCGATCGCGCTGGCCGTCCTGATCGCCACGTCCGCCTGCCAGAAGCAGGAAGCCCCGGCGGGCAGCGCCACGCCGGCCGCGGCCACGCAGGCCGCTACCGCGCAGGCCGATGCGAAGTTCGCCGACGTCTCCAAGCGCTGGCTCGACGGCTGGCTGGAGCAGCAGCCGGTCAGCGCCACGCAGACCGGCCGCCACGACTTCGACGATCGTCTCGATGACCTCAGCGCCGCGGGCCGGCAGAAGTTCGTCGATTTCAGCAAGCAGATGCTGACCGAAATCGACACGCTCGACGCCGCCAAGCTCTCGCGCGAGAACCAGGTCGACCTCGCCATCCTGCGCAACCAGGTCCGCTACGACATCTGGCAGATGGAGACGCTGCAGAGCTGGGCGTGGGACCCGCAGGTCTACAACAGCCTGGCCGGCGGCGCGTTGTACACGCTGATGGCGCGCGACTTCGCGCCGATGCCGCAGCGGCTGAAGTCGGCGACCGCGCGCATGGAGAAGATCCCGGCGCTGTTCGCGCAGATGCGCGAGAACCTCGACCTCGCACGCGTGCCGAAGATCCACGCCGAGACCGTGCAAAAGCAGAACGCCGGCATCAACAGCATCATCGACGACATGATCCTGCCGCACGCAGGCGAGCTCAGCGGCGAAGACCGCAAGCACCTGGAGGCCGCCGCCGGTGCGCTGAAGAAGGCCGTCGCCGAAAACCAGGAATGGCTCGACAAGACCCTGGTGCCTAACGCCAAGGGCGACTTCCGCATCGGCCAGAAGCTGTACGACGAGAAGCTCGCCTTCGCGTTGAACTCGCCGCTGACCCGCAAGGAAATCCGCACCCGCGCCGAAGCCGCGATCAAGCAGACCCGCGCCGAGATGTACGACATCGCGCGCAAGGTGCTGGCCGGCAAGCCGACGGCGCCGAAGGAAATGCCCGACGCACCCAGCGACGAGCAGCAGCAGAAGACCATCGAGGCCGCGCTCGAACTGGCCTACGCCGATCGCCCGGCGCGCGACAAGGTGGTCGAGCTCGCCAAGCAGTCCACGGCGGAAGCCACGGCGTTCGTGAAGGAGAAGCAGCTGGTGAGCGCACCGGATACGCCGGTGCAGATCATCCTGATGCCGGAGTTCCAGCGTGGCGTCTCGGTGGCGTACTGCGATTCGCCCGGCCCGCTCGACAAGGGTCTGGACACCTTCTACGCCGTGTCGCCGATTCCGGACGATTGGAAGCCCGAGCAGGTCGATTCCTTCCTGCGCGAATACAACACCCGCTCGATCCACGAGCTGAGCATCCACGAAGCGATGCCGGGCCACTACCTGCAGCTGTGGCACTCCAACAAGTACCCGTCGACGCTGCGCGCGGTGTTGGGCTCGGGTTCCTTCATCGAAGGCTGGGCGATGTATGGAGAGAAGGTGATGGCCGATGCCGGCTACATGAACAACGATCCGCTGATGCAGCTGATCCAGCGCAAGTGGGCGCTGCGCGCGATGGCCAACGCCATCCTCGACCAGGCCATCCACGTGGACGGCATGAGCCGCGAGGACGCGATGAAGCTGATGACGGTGACCACGTTCCAGCAGGAGCGTGAGGCCGCCGGCAAGTGGGTGCGCGCATCGCTGACCTCGGCCCAGCTGCCGACCTACTTCGTCGGCTACAGCGAACACCTGGACCTGCGCAACGAAGTGCAGAAGCGCGAGGGCGACAAGTTCAACCTCAAGGCCTTCCACGACAAGGTGCTGTCGTTCGGTTCGCCGCCGGTGCGCTTCGCCCGCGAGCTGATGCTGGATGAGCCGATCCAGTGACGAATCGAGCCGGGCGTGCGCAAGCGCGCCCGGCTTTGCCGGTTCGTCATCCCCGCGTGCTTCAGGCGGGGATCCAGGGACTTTGCTTTAGCTCCCGCGTGAGCCCCGTGCAATGAAACGCTCTCTCCTGCTCCTCTCCACCCTCCTGCTGGCCGCCTGCGCTCATAACGAACCCGCGCCGACCGCCCAGCAAGTCGACCTGCTGATCGACAACGCCACCGTCATCGACCTGCACGACGGACGCCTGCTCGAACATCGCCACATCGCCGTGCGCGACCACCGCATCGTCGCCGTGGCCGACGAGCGCGAGGCGCGCCGATACGACGCCACCCGCCGCATCGACGCCAGCGGCACGTTCGCCATTCCCGGCCTGTGGGACATGCACGTGCACTTCGGCGGCGGCCAGGCGCTGATCGACGAGAACCGCGACCTGCTGCCGCTGTACGTCGCGCATGGCATGACCACCGTGCGCGACGCGGCTGGCGATCTCAGCGAGCAGGTCCTGCAATGGCGCGAGCAGATCAAGCGCGGCGAGTTGCAGGGGCCCACGATCTACACCTCCGGCCCCAAGATCGAGGGCAAAGGCTCGATCTGGCCAGGCGACATCGAAGTCGCCGACGAAACCGAACTGCGCGCCGCCTTCGACCGCCTGCAGGCGATGCAGGTCGACTTCGTCAAGATCACCGACAGCGCGTTGTCGCCACAACTGTTCAAGGCCGCGCTGGCGGAAGCCGAGCGGCGCGACATGAAGACCTCGGCGCACGTGCCGATGTCGCTCATGCTGGACGAGGTCAGCGCCGCAGGCCTGGATTCGATCGAACACATGGGCTATGCGCTCAAGGCCGGCTCCACGCGCGAGCGCGAAATCGCGGACGCCTCCGCGGCCGGCAAGCTGCCGTATCGCGACGCGCTGGTGCAGGCCGCCGACTCGTTCGATCGGACTACGGCCTTGGCCGTCTATCGCCGTCTCGCGGCGCGCGGTACCGCTATCACGCCGACGCTTTATGGCAGTCGCGTGACCGCCTACCTCGACCAGGACGACCATCGCGGCGACGACTACCTGCACTACATCGGCCCCGGACTGAAGGCGACCTACGCCTGGCGCGTGGAGCGCGCCGCCAAGGACGACGCGGCAGCCATCGCCGCGCGCCATCGCGTGTACGAGCAGAGCGCCACCTTGCTGCCGCTGCTGCAGCAATCCGGCGTGACCATCCTGGCCGGCACCGACGCCGGCTTCCTCAACTCCTACGACTACCCCGGCATCGGCCTGCACGATGAGCTGGCGGAGTTCGTGCGCTATGGCCTGACCCCGTTGCAGGCCCTGCAGTCGGCGACCCTGCACAATGCCGCCTTCCTCGGCCACGACGGCGACTCGGCGGACATCGCCGCCGGCAAGGTGGCCGATATCCTCCTGCTCGACCGTAATCCTCTGCAGGACATCCGCGCCACGCGGGCGATCCATGCGGTCGTGCTCAAGGGCGACTACCTGGACCGTAACACCCTGGATGCGATGCTGGCGGCCGTACGCGACCGCGTCGCCGCCCGCGAAGCCGCCGCCGCACAAGGAGTCCGTTGACCCGTGGCCAGTTCCCGTCCGCAGCTCGAAGCATTCCCCGCAGCGACGCCCGCCGTCGACGGCATCCGCGTCGGCATCGGCGGCTGGAACTTCGCGCCCTGGCGCAACAACTTCTATCCCGCCGGCCTCGTGCAGCGGCGCGAACTGGAATACGCCTCGCGTTATCTCAGCGCCATCGAGATCAACGGCACCTACTACGGCGCGCAGAAACCAGCCACGTACGCGAAGTGGGCGGCCGAGACGCCCGAGGGTTTCGTGTTTTCGTTGAAGGCGCCGATGCGGATCATGCAGTCGCGCGTGCTGGCGAAGACTGGCGCGCAGATCGACGACTTCCTCGGCGGCATCGCCTCGCTGGGCGACCGCCTCGGCCCGGTGGTGTGGCAATTCGACATCGGCCGCAAGCTCGAGCGCGAAGACTTCACCGCTTTCGTCGACCTGCTGCCGGAAGAAGTCGATGGACGCCGTCTGCGCCACGTGCTGGACGTGCGCGATTCTTCCTTCGTCGATGCGCGCTTCATCGCGCTGATGCGCGAACGCAAGCTCGGCACCGTGTTCACCGACTCGCGCGATTACCCGTCGTTCGCCGACATCACCACGGACTTCGTCTACGCGCGCCTGATGCGCTCGCGCAGCGAGATCGCAAGCGGCTACACCGCGGAAGAACTGGAACACTGGGCGCACCGCGCCCGCCAGTGGGCGCACGGCCAGCATCCCGACGACCTGCCCTACATCTCGGCCAACGGCACGCCGCCCGCGCAACGGCGCGACGTGTACGTGTTCTTCATCAGCGCCGCCAAGGAGCGCAACCCGGCGGCGGCGATGGCGTTGATCGAGCAGTTGAAGCAGGCGCGGTGATCGCGAGCAACAACCGCTTCAATGCTTGTCGGCGATATAACGCTCCAGATTCTTGGCGCGCTGCTCCGATGCGGGGTGACTGTCGAGTAGTCCCGTGCGCTTGCCGCCGCCGAGCTTCTTCATCACTTCGACCGCAGCAACCGGATCGATCTTGTGGCGGCGCAGGAAGTCGACTCCATACTCATCGGCTTCCGTTTCGCCGCTACGGCTGAACTTCGCGTTGATCGCGGCTTCGCCGATCGCGCCCAGTTCGGAAGCAGCCAAGGCCCCGACATTCCCGCCCGCCGCAGCGGCGCCCTCGCGTGCCGCCCGAGTGAGATAGGCCGCCTTGAAGTGTTCGGCGGAGTGACCCTTCTTCACGTGGCCGATTTCGTGTCCGATCACCGCCATCAGCTCGTTGTCGTTGGGGATGAGGTCCATCAAGCCGGCGAAAACCCGGACGCAACCGTCCGCTGTAGCGAAGGCATTTACGTCCTTCACCATATAGACCTTGAAGTTGAGCTTGAGGCCGTCTTCGTTCTGCAACCCCTTGGCAAGCTTGGCCAGGCGCTTGGCGTATGCGCTGCCCGCCGGTGCGATCGGATTGCTCTTGTCCATTTCGACCATGGATTCTGCGGACATCTTCTTGATATCCGCTTCGCTCAGCGTCAGGCCTTTGATGGCCGTACTGCCGGCGTTGAGTGCCTTGTCGTTTCCAAGCAGGGAACCGAGCTTGCCGGCCTGCGCGGGCATGGAGGAAGCGAGGGCCGCCAGTGTGAGGCCCAATGCGATGGTCATTTTGTTCATGCGCGATCCTTTTCCCAAGAAATTTATCGTTGCCGTTGCGGCATGTGCCGGCCTACCAAGTAGGACCGCGGCACCATACCGACACGGTTACGGGGCAAAAGGACGGGGGAAGCAACCTGCAGTTGCGCGATACGCAACACGCTAAAAGCTGAGTACGTTGCCGCTTTGAGCAACGTACTCTGGTACCGCTTTCGTGAGGTCAGTACGCCACGGTAAAGCGTTGCCGCGAATGCGCCGGGCGCTCGAGCTCGTCGATCATCGCCACGGCATAGTCCTGCACCGAGATCCGGCTGTTGCCCTGCTCATCGACGAGCAACTGATCGCCGCCGAGGCGGAACCGGCCCGTGCGTTCGCCCGGCTGGATCAGCGCCGCGGGACTCAGTAGGGTCCAGTCCAGCGTCCGTTCGCCACGCAGGCGATCCAAAGTGTCGCGTGCGCCCAAGGCCGAGCCCTTCCACTGCTCGGGAAACTCCGGCGTGTCGACCAGTTGCACACCCGGCGCAACCTCCAGGCTGCCTGCGCCCCCGACGACGAGCAGGCGCGGCACGCCGGCGTCTCGCACGGCCTTCACGATCGAATCGATGCCGCGCCCGTAATAGCCGCGGACATCCTCTTGCGCGTGACCGCTGAAGGCGCTGATTACGGCGTCATAGCCGGCCAGTTGCCGGGTCAGGCGCGCGGTATCCAGCACGTCCGTGCCGGCGACGGTGAGGCCCGGGCGCGGCGCGAGCTTTTCCGGATGCGCCACCAGCGCGGTTACCTGGTGGCCACGGGCGAGGGCTTCGGCCAGCAAGCCAGAACCGATAAAGCCGCTGGCGCCGATCAGGACGATGTTCATGCAATACATCCATAAGCAGTTGGGAGGCGTCCAGTATTCGCGCTTACAACCGGACAGATAAGTCGGTTAAATTCGCTATCACTATGAAGTCAGACTTCACAATCGATCGACTCAAGCGCATGGCCTTGTTCGTCCGGGTGGTCGAATTGGGGTCGATGAGCGCCGCCGCACGCGAGCTGCAGATGACCGCCTCCGCGGTCAGCCAGCAGATCCGCCAACTGGAAGCGGAGACCGGCATCGCGCTGCTGCATCGCTCGACGCGCAAACTCACCACTACCGAAGTGGGCCGCGCGTACTACGAAGATTGCGCCGCGATGCTGCACGCGGCTCACGCCGCGGAGCGGCGGCTGGGCGATCTGCGCGACGAGCCACGCGGAGAGCTGCGCGTAGCCATTCCTGTCGGCTTCAGCGCGCAGCTCGCGGCGGCGTTGGCGCCCTTGCTGAGGGCCCATCCGCAACTCTCGCTGCGTGTTTTCGCCGAGGATCGACAGATCGATCTCATCGCCGAGCGCATCGATCTGGCAATTCGAATAGGGTCGCTCGGCGACTCGACACTGGTCGCGCGGCGCCTGGACGAGTGGAGACATCTATTGGTCGCCACGCCCGCCTATGCAGAACAACACGGGCTGCCGCAAACGCCGGAGGAATTGGGTCGACATCCGGTGTTGATCCTGAGCGTGCTCAACCGCCCCGAATTCATCGAACTGCATCGCGCCGGCCAGACGCACCGTGTGCGCATTTCCGGCCCGGTCGCAGGCAACAGCGCGGTGGCCTTGAAGGAGATGATGTTGCAGGGATTAGGCATAACCCGCCTGCCCGAGCCGGATGCCGCGCCGCTTATCGCCGCCGGTCGCGCCGTCGCCGTGCTGGAGGAATGGTCGATGGCGCCCTTGGGCGTCTACGCGCTGACCGTGCAACGCGATTCGCAGCCGGCCAAGGTGAGGCTGGCGATCGCTGCGCTGCGCGACTATCTCGGGTCCACGGCCGAAAACCGTTAGCCCGCGGAACGCACCTCGTAGTGCGTCACCTGCGGCTCGAACTCGAGCAGGAAGCCCTCGTCCTCCGGGTAATACTTCGCCTTCAGCAGATCGTCGCCGGCGAAGGCGCGGATCGCGTCTTCGTCTTCCCAATAGCTGACGGTGACGAAGTGCGCGACTTCGCCGTCGTCGCGGCGCAGCACCTGCGCGCCGAGGTTGCCGGGCGTGCCGCGGTAGTCGGGCATCGCGCGATCGCCGAGGAAGGATGCGTAGGCGTCGGCGCGATCGAGCCGGGTGGTGCCGTGCCAGAGTCGGGCGATCATGGCCGTGCTCCTAGAGGCAAACTGTCTGAAGGCAGCCTGCCGATAAGGTATCGCGGATCAGCGCGACGGTTGCTGGCTCATGGCCACGCTGCCGAGGATGAGCGCAGCAGAGATTGCCATCGTCCAGGTTAAGGACTCGCCAAGCAGCAGCCAGGCCCAGGCCACGCCGAACACCGGGATCAGGTAGGTCACGGTCGAGGCGCGGCTGGCGCCGATGCGCGCGATCAGGCGGTAGTACATGACGAACGCGATACCCGTGCACAGCACACCGAGCGTCCCCGCCGACAGCCACGACTTCAGCGGGATCGCATGCTGTGGCCAATTGGCCAGTGCGAACGGCAGCGTCAGCAGCGCCGAGGTGCCCAGCGTGGCGGCCGCGACCGCCGCCGGTGGCAGACCGGTGAGATGGCGACGCACCAGATTGATGCCGATGCCATAAAGGAACGACGCCGTGCTGCCCGCGACCACCGCCCAGCCGATGCTGGCACCGGCGGTCTTGCCGCTGGCCAGCACCACCACGCCGGCGAAACCGGTGAACAGTGCGATCGCGCGCTTGGCACCGATCTTTTCGCCGAAGAACAGGAACCCGACCAGCGCCGTGAACAACACGGTCATAGCATTGGCGATCGCGCCCACGCCCGCCGGCGCGCGCTGCGCCGCCCAGGCGAAGAGCATGAAGGGCAGCGCGGAGTTGATCGCACCGATCAGCGCGAGCTTGCCCCACAACTTCGGCGACGCGAACTGCGCCCGCGCGCGCCACAGGAACGGCAGTAGCACCAGCGAGCCCAGCGCTAGACGCACTTCCACCAGCGGCATCGGGCCGAAGTCGTTCGCCGCGACACGCATGAAGAGGAAGGAAGCACCCCAGATGGCGCCCAGTAGCCCCAGCTCGACCGGCGTCAGCCAGGCGGCCGAGCGCAATCCGGACAGGGGCTGATTGGTGGCGATCGAATTCATGCGTGGGTCCTCTTTCGTCCTTGTGGCTGGCGCGGAAGGCGCTCAGCCCTGACTGTAGTTGAAGCGATGCGCCCGGCTCAGCGCCTCGCGCGCGGCATTCATCGCCGCGGGGTCGAGATTGAAACCGATCAGCCGCACGCCGGTGTCCGTGCGCGGTCGATGGCTGGTGCCCGGCAGGAAACGCACGTAGGTGCCGGCACCATAGCGGGCGCGTCCTTCGATCACTTCGCCTTCGATCACATAGTAGTGCTCGCCGGTGTCGTGATCGTCGACATACGGCCAGAGGCTGCCCGGCTCCATGTCGACGACCCAGACGCGCACGGCGCCGTCGTAGGCGAGATCGCGCCGCGTACAGCCGGCGCCGACGCGCACTGCCGGGATATCGTCGATACGCGATGCCTGCACGGTGGAAACCGAAATCGCATCCAGTCGGCCCATGGGGATCTTTTCCGTTGCGATGGGCGCGCCGTGGGGGGAGAGCCCGAGAGGGGGAGAGCGCGGCGTCCGCGTTCGCACGGGCCGTCGGCTGTGATCCATTTTGGGCAGACGCCGGAACGGCACAAGCGCATACTTTCGCCGACAGACACAAGCCAGATTTGAGGCTCGCATGGCCCTACGCGCGGACCTGCTCCCGGCACTGGCGGCATTCGAATCCGCCGCCCGCCATCAGAACTTCGCCCACGCGGCGGAGGAGCTGCACCTCACCGCCAGCGCGGTCAGCCACCACGTGCGCAAGCTCGAGGCGCGGCTGGGCGTGAGCCTGTTCCAGCGCCATGCGCGCGGCGTTTCGCTCACCGCCGAAGGGCGCCAGCTCGCCGACGCCGCCGGCAGCGCGATGGCCGACATGGAAAGCGTCGTGCGCAGCCTGCGCATCGCGCGCACCGAGCAGGAGCGCGTGCACATCACCACCCTGCACTCGCTCACCTACACCTGGCTGCAGCCGCGCCTGCCGCAGTTCACGGCGCTGCATCCGCACGTGCGCCTCACCGTGGACACGGAAGTCGCGCTGACCCGCTTCGATGAAGGCGGACCGGACGTGGGCATCCGCCACGGTGCCGGGCATTGGCCCGGCCTGACCTCGATGCATCTGATGGACGACTATCTGTTTCCGGTGGCCTCGCCGACCTTGCCCGGCGTCGAAGCCGTGCGCGATCCGGCCGGCATCACCCGTCTGCCGCTGGTGTCGGATCTCGCGCGCCAGGGTTGGCTCGACTGGCTGCGCGCAGCGGATGTGCACGGCGCTGCGATCGAGGAGCGCTATCGCTTCAGCGACACGACCGCGGCGTTAAATGCCGCGGTCCACGGCCTGGGCGCCGCGCTGGCGCGCGAGAAGATCGTGGCGCCCTATCTTGCGGCCGGCGTGCTTACCCGCCTGCCGGGCCCGGCGCTGAAGGCGCGCTGGGGGTATTACGTCGTCTACCCGGCGCACAAGCGTCTCAAGCCTGCGGCGCGTGCCTTCGTCGACTGGCTGCTGGCACTGCCGCAGGAACGTCCGCCCACCTGAGGCATGCGGGCTGGGCGGACCTAGGCTTATGTGGTGCTAGCGCTTGCGCTTCGCCCGCTTCCCCACCGGCTTGCGCTTCGCCGCTTCGATGGCGCGCATGGCCCAGGGCCGCATCGCCTGCGGCGACTCCAGGGCTTCCTCCGGCAGCGACCAGTAGCTCATTTCGAGGGTCTTGCCTTTGGCCTCATATACCGCCGGTGCGCAGCCGGCCGCCTCGAAGTCTGCGCGCGTCTGCGTGTCGGTCTTGAAGTACGGCGTCTCGTCGAGGATCACGCCGATGATCAGGCCCTCGAAGTAGATCCCGTAGCCGCCGAACATCGCTCTAGCCGAAATCGGGCCCAGCGGCGCGAATAGATCGCGCAGATGCTCGATCAATGCATCGCTCATGTCGTGACCACTCGATTACGGCGAAGGGTAAGCAGGCGATCGACGCCCACCAGCACGCAGCCAACGAGCACGAAGACAGCGAAAACGCCCACGATGTTGCGCGCCACCGTCGCCACGTCGAGCGCGGTGAGATCAAGGAAGGGATACGGGTACTCGTGCGCCCACGCGCCGCGCGCCAGCACCCAGCCCAGATAGGCCAGCGGAAACAGCAGCCAACGCGGCAGATCTCGCCAACGCAGCACGCCATGCGGCACGCACACGACCCACCACGCCAGATACAGCAACGGTACGGCGTAGTGCAGCGCGGTGTCGGCCCACCACTGCGCGCCCTGCGGCTGCCACAGATGCCGCAGCACCAGGAAATAGATGCCCATGGTGACGGTGATGCACATCGCGACCGCGCCGCGGACCAGCGCAGTCGTCAGCAATCCACTCCCGCGTCGCGCCGCAGTCGCCGTGACCAGCAACACCAGCAGGTTGCTCAGGATCGTGAAATAGCTGAAGAAACGCACCGTCGCCAGCACCGGCCCTATGTTGGCCAGGGTGAGTTTGATCAACAGCACGTACTGCAGGATCAGCGCCATCGCGGCTATGGCGGCGACCGAGGCGGCAAAGCGGCGTGAAGCATCCGGTGGCACGGCGTCTCCTTCGGCAGAGCCCGGTCGCGCCATCATCCTGCGCCGGGACGATGAGGTACAGGGGTTCGTGCCCGAAGGTCGTCACCCGCCCGCGACTCTGCAAAACTACCGCCCTCCCCCGCCCCGGATTCGACCCGCAAATGGCGATGACCGACACCCGCAAGGCTTTTCTGCAGATTCATTTCTGCGTGGTGCTGTGGGGCTTCACCGCCATCCTGGGCAAGATGATCTCCCTGCCGGCGCTGCCGCTGGTGTGGTGGCGCCTGCTGATCGTGATCGCCGCGCTCGCGCTGGTTCCGCGCGTCTGGCGGGGACTACGGGCGATGCGGCCGCGGCTGATGCTTGCCTATGCGGGCATCGGCGCGCTCGTCGCGCTGCACTGGTTGACGTTCTATGGTGCGATCAAGCTGTCCAATGCCTCGGTCGGCGCCACGTGCATCGCTCTGGGCACGGTCTTCGTCGCCATGATCGAGCCCTGGCTGACTGGCACGCGCTTCTCCAAGCGCGAACTGGCGCTGGGTGTCCTGGTGCTGCCGGGCGTAGTCCTGGTCGTCGGCGGCGTGCCGCATGGCATGCGCGCCGGCATCGCGGTCGGCGCTTTCTCGGCACTTTTGGTCGCGATCTTCGGCTCGCTCAACAAGCGTCTGGTCGAACACGGCGATCCGCTTACCGTCACCGCTCTGGAACTCGGCGCGGGCGCGATCGTGCTCACCATCCTGGCTCCGTTGATGCCGTTGCTGTTTCCGGCGTTTGCCGGCGACCTGCTGGTCGTGCCAGGCACGCGCGACATCCTGCTCCTGCTCGGCCTGTCGCTGGCCTGCACGCTGCTGCCCTTCAGCCTGTCGCTGGTGGCGCTGCGGCACATGAGCGCGTTCGCGCAGCAGCTCGCGGTGAACCTGGAACCCGTTTACGCCATCGTTCTGGCCGCGCTGCTGCTGGGCGAACAGCGCGAACTGACGGTGCAGTTCTATCTCGGCGTCGCGATCATCCTCGCCGCCGTCTTCATCCATCCGCTGCTGGGGCAACCGCACCGCCTGCAGCCGGAGCTGCTGGGCACCGCCGAAAGCAAGGGCGCTGCGGAATAGCCCGCGCAACGATCGGCGAAAAGAAAAGCGGCAGCCCTTTCGGGCTGCCGCCTAAGCACACGTGTTGCGGAAAAATCAGAACTTCTGCGAGAACTTCACGCCGAACGTGCGCGGCTGGTTGATGGCAGTGTAGATCTGGCCATTCGGATATTCCGGCACGACTCCCTTGGCGCCGCAGAAGCTTTCGGCGCATAGGGTGAACTTGTTCATCTCGGCGACTTCGTCGAACAGGTTGTTGACGTAGAAGTCGAGATTCCAGTTGTCCTTGCCGAAGCCGAACGACAGATCGGCGAGGTTGTAGGCATCGAGCTCGCCCAGGATGTCGTTCTCCACATCACGCAGATCCGTGCGCCGCTTGCCCACATGCGCGCCGGCCAGCTGCCAGTAGGCGTCCATCGATCCCACGTTGAAGGTGTAACGCGCGGTCAGGGTGCCCTTGAACTTCGGCGTCACCGGCAACTGCGTACCCTCGGCCGCTTCCGGAGCCGGACAGTCGGTCACGGGTTTGCCGTTGCTGTCGGTGAAACCGCAGTAGTTCTCCGTCAGCTGGGCGTCGTAGAACGCCGCACCAGCGCCGATGTGCAGGTTGTAGGTCGCGGCCCAGTTGAGGTCCATTTCCAAACCGTCGATGCGCGCCTGGTTGGCGTTCTTGATCTCGGTCAGGCCATTGGCACCCAGGATGGAGAACTGGAAGTCCTTCCACTCCTGACGGAACACCGATCCGTTGAACACCACCCGGTTGTCCATCCAGCTCGTCTTCCAGCCCAGCTCGTAGTTGGTCAGCCAGTCGGTGAGATAAGGCGGCAGCGTGCCGCGGCGGTTGATGCCGCCCGGCCGGTAGCCTTCCGACCAGGTGCCGTAGATCATCTTGGTCGGCGTGATGTTCCAGGTCAGGTTGGCCTTGCCGAGCGTGTCCTTTTCCTTGACGTTCTTGTCGAAGATCTTGCACGGCGCGCCGTTGAAGGTCGGAGCGCCAGCCGGGCAGATGGCTTCGCCGTACGACGACACCCAACCCCAGTCGGCAAAGCCGAAGAAGCCCTTCAGGCTGTTGTCCGCGCGGAAGTGGCGTGCACCGATCGTGCCGGTGAGCTTGTCGGGAATGAAATCGAACGAGAGTTCGCCGAACACCGCCTCGTCGTGGTCCTCACGCTCCTGCTTGGTCAGCCACAGGGTGTCTTCCCAGCCGGTGATGGACTGCTGCGGCGAGAGGCCGTCGATGCGATAGCGCTGCTCGATGTCGTGCTTCTGGGTCTGCCAGAACAATCCGACGACGAAGCGCAGGCGGTCCTCGGACGGCGAGGCCAGGCGCAGTTCATGGCTGTCCTTCTTGTAACGATCCTTGCCCTGGATGTACTGCGACGGGTTGATCAGCGACCCGGTCGCGGTGCAGGTGAACGTATTCGGATCGAAGTCGTCGCAGATGTAGGCACCGTAGCCAGCCAGGGTGTCGTACCAGAACGAGTAATCGTTGTAGTCCGAATCCACATCGACGTCGCGCTTGAGGTGTGCGTAGGCGTAGGTCAGGTCGAAGTTGCCGATCTTGCCTTCGACCGTGAGCGCGGCCTGCCACCAACGATCGTCGGAGCGTTCCGGGTAGAAGTGCGTCACCGCACGCTCACCCACCTGCGGATCGGTGAAGAAGACGCCGTTCTCTTTTTGCTTCTGGGCCATCAGGCCCGGGGTGATGGTCCAGTTGTCGTTGAGGTCGACCTTAAGCGCCATGCGCGCGCCGGTCGTGTCCATGTCGTTGTAGTCGTCTTTGGCGCGGCCGTGGCATTCGAACGACGGGCCCGGCACGCAATCGCGGGCGTTGCTGATGGTGATGCCCGAGGACGGGAAGGTGCGCGTGCCCGCCTTGTTGTCGATGAACCCGGCGTCGTGCTGATGCCAGCCCACAGCGCGCAGCGCCGCGGCTTCGGTCAACGGCACGTTGACGAAGCCTTCGGCCGAGTAGCCCACGCCGCCATGGCTGACGGTATTGGTCTCCACGCTGTATCCGGCTTCGAACCCACTGGGATCCGGCTTGTTGGTAATGATGCGCAGCGCACCGGCCTGGGCGCTGGCGCCGTACAGGGTGCCCTGCGGACCCGACAGCACCTCGACGCGGTTGATGTCGTACATGTGGATGTCGAGCGCGCCCTGGATCGTGGTGACCGGCTGCTCGTCCAGGTAGATGCCCACGCTGGGCAGCGAACCGGAATGGTTGCCGTCGCCGCCGCTGGCCACGCCGCGCATGTAGACCTGGGCGAAGCCCGGGCCGCCGCTGGTGTAGGACACGCTGGGCAGGAACTTCACGTAATCGTCGAAGTCGCTGACGTTGAGTTCTTCAAGCTGCTCGGTGCCCAGCACCTGGATGCTGATCGGCACCTTCTGCAGGTTTTCGGTGCGCTTCTGCGCGGTCACCGTGATCGTTTCGAGCGTCGCGGTGCGTTGCGACGGCGCGGCCGGTGCGGGCTGCGCCTGCTGTGCAGTCGTCTCCGGCGGCTGGTCGGTGGTGGCCGGCGGCTGCGTGGCGTCCTGGGCATAGGCCGCGCCACTCACGGCAAGCCATATGGCCGCGGTCAGCGGCAAGCGGCTGAAGGCGCGATGTGTCCGGTTGGCGCCTGCGGGTTTTCTTGATCGGTACATCGACATCCCTCCCCGTTGTTATGAATTCTCGACTTGCGGCTTCGACTGCGATTCCTTCTTTCGACTGCGATTCTTCTGCGGTGGAACTGCAATGAACTGTCACTGGGTACGAACAACAAACTCTGGTACGGCTGGATAGGCATCGAGCACCGGTCCGAGCGCTTGCTGCAGCGGACCGAGCCAGGGTTCGAAATGGCGCCAGTGGTCGACGCCTTCGCGGTAGATGGGCTTGCGCACCTGCTCCGAGCTGGCCGTGCGCACCGGGCGCTCGTTCTCGAAGAAACGCAGGCACTGCGCCTCGAACGGCAGCCCGCAGTAATCGAGCAGGCGACGGACTTCGCCTTCGGTGTCTTCGACCATGCGTTCGTAGACGACGCGATGGATGCGGCCGGGCAGGACCGCGTCGAAATGCGCCATCAGCTCGACGTAGTCGCGGTAGTAGCGGCCGATGTCGTCCAGGCTGTAGCTGAAGCTCTGGCCGCGCGCGAAGTGCTGCTTGAAACCCGAGAAGCAGCACGCCAGCGGATGCCGCCGCGCATCGATGATGCGCGCGTTGGGCAGCATCAAATGGATCAGGCCGATGTGCATGAAGTTGTTGGGCATCTTGTCGATGAACAACGGCGCATCGGTCTTGCGCTGGATCCGCGTGTGTTCCAGGTACTGCTCGCCCAAGGCGCGCAGGCCGGCCGCGTCCAGCTCGGCGACCGCGTCGTGGTAGGGCATCGCGCTGCCTGCGCCCTGCGCGCGCAGCGAGCGCGTGATCGAAATGATTTCCGGCAGCTCCATCGTGCCTTCGACGGCGCTGTGGCTGGACAGGATCTGCTCCAGCAGCGTGGAGCCCGAGCGCGGCAGGCCGACGATGAAGATGGGATCGCGCGCCGGACTGCCCCAGCCTTCGCGCTGGGCGAAGAACTCGCGCGTGTACTGGCTGCGGATGTGCCGCGCGCGCGAAGAAGTTTCGTCGGCGCTGTAGAGCAGCTGTCCGCGGCGCAGTGCATTGCCGCGCTCGTAATGGCCGAACGAAGCAGCGTATTCGCCCGCATCTTCCTGCGCCTTGCCGAGCGCGAACTCGAGATGCAGGCGATGCTCGTCGGCCAGATCCGTGCGCAGCAGTTGCTGCCGCATGGCGTTCACGTCGTCCTGGGTGAAGCGGAACGTCTTGAGATTGGCCAGGCTCCACCAGGCTTCGCCCAGCGCCGGATCCATCTCGATGCTCTTGCGATACGCGGCGACGGCGCGCTCGGTCTGTCCGGCGGTCTTCAACGCGTGGCCGAAGCTCATCCACACCTTCGGGTTGCGCGGATAGTGGGCGAGCAGCTCGTCGTAGATCTCGATCGCCGGCGCGTAGTCGCCGATGCGGCACAGCACGACGGCCTTGAGATTGCGGTAGCCGGGATTGGCGGGATCGACCGCGAGCAACCGTTCGATTTCCGCCAGAGCCGCTTCGGGCTTGTTGGCCCGGTGCAGCATCAGGGCGTAGTTCTGGCGCGCGGCATGGAAGCCGGGAGAGAGTTCGAGACAGCGCGCGAGGAGGTTCTCTGCGTCCTCGTGGCGTCCCAGCCGCGCCGCGAGTTCGGCGAACATGCGGATCGCCGCGACATCGGTGGGCATCTTGCGCAGATGTTCGCGCAGCAGCTGCTCGGCCTCGGGAATGCGGTTCTCGGACAGCGCGGCGGCGGCCTGCAGCAGGGCCGGATCGCGGATCGAGTGACGGACATGGGCGGCGTAGGCCGCATCGGCGCCGGCGTTGTCGCCGACCGCGGTGAGGTGATCGCCCAGGGCGAGCCAGGCCGTCGGCAGATCCGGCTTCAGCGCCACCGCGCGTCGCAGCGCCACCAGCGCTTCATCGCCGCGGCCCAGGCGGCCCAGGGCGATGCCGAGTTCGAGCTGGGTGCGCGCCGACTTCGGTTGGGCCGCAGCCAAGGACAGCAGGATGTCCGCGGCTTCGCGCGAATTGCCGCGCGCGTTGTGCGCGGTGGCGAGCAGCAGTTGCGCGATCGGATGACCGGGGACGGCGCGGAGGATTTCCGCGGCCTGTTCGCCGGCGAGCGCGGGGTCGACCTCCAGCAGCCGCGATGCGTGCGCCAACGCTCCTTCGAGCGAAGCGGTGGGCTCGGGCTGCGCACTCGTCGACATCAACCACGCCTCCTTGTTTTTGAGCGATCCGGAGCGGCCGGCGTTGCGTCCCCTGATGCGCAGTTGCGCAACGCCGGGCACGGCGATTTGCCGAATCTGTCCCGAAGCATCCCAAATCCGGGGCGGACCCGCCAGCGCCTTTCGCTATGGCCCCTGCGATCGGCGTAGTCGCCGCGGTCCGCCGGGCCGGTCACCCCACCGACTCCAGCGCGAGCGCGACCCCTTGGCCCACGCCCACGCACATGGCCAGCAGCGCGCGTTGGCCTGGCCGTTGCGCGAGTTCATGCATCGCGGTCAATGCCAGGCGTGCACCGCTCGCCCCCAGGGGATGACCCAGCGCGATCGCACCGCCGTGCCGATTCACCTGCGCGGCATCATCGGCCAGCCCGAGCGCGCGCGTCACCGCCAGCACCTGTGCGGCGAAAGCCTCGTTGATCTCGATCGTCGCGAAGTCGTCCAGTCTCGCTTCCAGCCGCGTGAGCAGCCGGGTGATGGCCGGCACGGGACCGATGCCCATCGTCCGCGGCGGCACGCCCGCGGCGGCCATGCCGAGCACGCGCGCACGCGGCCGCAGATGCCAGCGGGCGATGGCCTCCTCGGAGGCGAGCAGGAGCGCGCAGGCGCCGTCGTTCAAGCCCGAGGCGTTGCCCGCGGTGATGCTGGTGCCGGCGCCGAGGAGCGGTTGCAGTGCGGCAAGCTTCGGCAAGGAGGTGTCGGCGCGCGGCTGCTCGTCGGTGTCGAAGTGTCCGGCCCGGCTTGCCACGGCCATGATCTCTACCGCGAAACGGCCCGATGCCACCGCAGCCGCGGCGCGCTGCTGCGAACGCAGCGCGAAGGCATCCTGGTCTTCGCGCGCGATGCCGTGTTCGCGGGCGAGGTTCTCCGCGGTCTGGCTCATCGCATCGACGCCGTACTCCGCCTGCATGCGCGGATTGACGAAGCGCCAGCCCAGCGTGCTGTCCTCCAGTTGCTGCGCGCGGTCGAACGGCGCGAGCGCCTTACCCATCACATAAGGTGCGCGCGACATGCTTTCGACGCCGCCAGCGAGCACGACGTCCGCTTCGCCCGTCGCGATCGCGCGTGCGCCCTGCCCGACCGCTTCCAAACCCGACGCGCACAGGCGATTCACCGTCACCGCCGGCACGCTGACCGGCAATCCCGCCAACAGCACGGCCATGCGTGCGACGTTGCGGTTGTCCTCGCCCGCCTGGTTGGCGCAGCCCAGGATCACCTCGTCGATGGCCTCCGCCGGCAGCGACGCATTGCGCTCCAGCAGTCGCCGCAGCGACAACGCGGCCAGATCGTCCGTGCGGATCTCCGCCAGTGCCCCGCGATAGCGCCCGAACGGCGTGCGTATCCCGTCGCAGAGATACACCGGCCGGGCGGCGCGGTTCATGCCGTGACCGGCGCCAGCCGCGCGGCGGGCAGACAACTCTCGATCGCCGCCGCGGTCTGTTGCAACGGCGGCAGGATGGTATGGATCGCATGCCGCGCCGCGTCGGGGTGATACGGCATGCTCACGTTGATCGCGGTGGCGACGCGGCCTTCGCCGTTGCGGATCGGCACGGCGATGGAGCACAGGCCGAGTTCCAGCTCCTGCTCGACGTAGGCGTAACCCTGGCCGCGCACGTCGTCGACGATGCGGCGCAGGCGTTGCGGATCGGTCACCGTGTGCGGCGTCAGCCGCGCCGGCTGGCAGGCGTCGAGCCAGGTATCGAATTCCGTCGTGGTCAGGCCCGACAGCAACACGCGCCCCATCGCTGCGCAGAACGCCGGCAGCCGCGCGCCGATACCCAAGGTCACGCTCATGACCCGCTGCCCTGGCACGCGCACCACGTAGACGATCGACTGGCCGTCGAGCACGGCCATCGAGCTGCTCTGGTTCACCTGCCGCGCCAGGTCTTCCATCAGCGGCTGCGCCAGGTCGGCGATGTTCAGCGAGCCCAGGTAACCGAAGCCCAGTTCCAGCACGCGCGGGCCCAGCACGTAGGTGCGGCCGACTTCACGCACGTAGCCCAGATGCTGCAGGGTGAGGATCAAGCGGCGTGCCGCGGCGCGCGACAAATCGGCACGGCTGGCAATTTCGCCCAGGGTGAGGCGAAAGTGGTCGCGATCGAAGGCGGTGAGCACCGCCAGGCCACGCGCCATGGATTGCACGTAATCGCGGCTGTCTTCGAAGCGCGCGCTGTCCGCTGTTCTCTTTGCCATGCGTCCGGTCTGCTGCCGTTCCCCAATGTCCGCCCGATCGCCTCGGTCTGCGTCCATGGAAGGACACACCAAAGACGCGATCCGGCGAGTTGACGGCGAGAGTAGGCGTTCATAGCATGGTGCGCAATACGCACATCACGTGCGCTATGCGCACAATTGCACTCGGGAGCGGCCCATGGGGCGATCGGGGGATGCGATCTTGTTGGCGACGGAGATGCCGATGACCGAGCGCCAATCCGTGCTGCACAGCTGGTCGGTCCAGGCCGACTGGAACGCGCCCACCGTCGTCGGCGGGCACGGCGCCTGGCTGCATCTGGCCGACGGCCGCCGCATTCTCGACCTGAGCAGTCTGGCCGAATGCAGCAACCTTGGCCATCAGCACCCGCGCCTGGTCGCTGCGATTCGTGCGCAGGCGGAGCAGCTGTGCTTCGTCACCAATGCCTGGGGCGCACAGCCGCGCGCGGATCTCGCGCAGGCGCTGCTGGATCGCTCGGGCTTCGAAGGCGGCCGTGTCTTCTTCACCCTGGGCGGTGCCGACGCCAACGAGAACGCGGTAAAGATCGCGCGCCAGGCCGCGCGCAAGCCGCGCGGCGCGATCATCGCCCGCGACCGCTCGTATCACGGCGCCACGCATCTGGCGATGGCGCTTTCCGGCGACGCACGCACCCGCGCGCAGCTGGACCCCGCGGCGTTCCGCGTGCATCACGTGCCGCCGCCCTACGCCTACCGCTGTCCATTCAATAGCCGTGATGAGGATGAGTGCGGCAAGCTCGCGGCCGACGCGGTCTCCGATCACATCGATCGTCTCGGCCTGGAGAACGTCGCCGCGGTGATCATGGAACCCAATGCCGGCACCAACGGCGTCGTCCCGCCCGACAGCTACTGGCCGACGCTGCGCCGCCACACCGCCGATCGCGGCGTGTGGCTGATCGCCGACGAAGTGATGAGCGCCTTCGGCCGTTGCGGCGAATGGTTCGCCTGGCAGCGCCATGGCGACGCCGGGCGCCCCGATCTGATGACGCTCGCCAAGGGTTTGACCGGCGCGTCGGTTCCGCTGGGCGCGGTGGTGATCAGCCGCGAAGTCGCCGAGTGCATCGAACACGAGATGCTCTACGCCGGCCTGACCTACTGCGGCCATCCGCTCGCCTGCGCCGCGGGGCTGGCTGCGCTGCAGACCTACGCCGACGAAGGCCTGATCGATCGCTCGCGCGCACTGGGCGCTTCGCTGCATGCGCAACTGCTGCAGCTGCAGCGGCGTCACCCGGTGATCGGCGACGTGCGCGGTGGGCACGGACTGTTCGCCGTGCTCGAACTCGTCGCCAACCCGGTGACCCACGCGCCGCACGTGCCGTGGCCGCAGACGCCGGCGCCGCTCAAGGCCCTGGTGGAGGCGGCCATGGAGGAAGGCGTTTCGCTGGCGACGCGCGGCAACCTGATCCTGCTCGCGCCGCCGCTGGTGATCGAAGAGCGCGAACTGGCCGACGCGCTGGCCTTGCTCGACCGGCTGCTGTCCCGCTTCTTCCCCGAATGATCTTTCCGCGATAACGCTCCGCTACAGAACGAGGCATGCGATGACCTTCCGCCTGACCTACGCGACGATGTTCAACCCGCCTGCGCAGATGCACACGCAGTTCGAGGCGGCGCTGGCGAAACTGGAAGCGACGTTCGGCCAGCGCCATCCCTTGTTCGTCGACGGGGCCGACCGCGAGCCCGCGGCCTGGGCACAGAAACACAGCCCGATCGACACGAGCCTGGTGCTGGGCGAATTCCCGCTTGCCGATGCGAGCGACGTCGACGCCGCCATGCGCGCCGCGCACGCCGCCTACCCCACCTGGCGCGCCCTGCCCGTCGCCGAACGCGCGGCGCTGCTGCGCAAGGCCGGCGACCTGATGCAGCAGCGCGTCTACGAGATCGCCGCCGCGCTCACCCTGGAAGTCGGCAAAAACCGGATGGAGGCGCTGGGCGAAGCGCAGGAGACCGTCGACTTCTTCCACCACTACGCCGACGACTTCGAAAAGCACCAGGGTTTCGACAACCCTCTGCCGAACGATCCGATCGACGGGGTGATCTCGCGCAATCGCAGCGTGATGCGGCCGTACGGCGCCTGGGTGGTGATCGCGCCGTTCAATTTTCCCTTCGCCCTCGCGGGCGGGCCGGTCGCGGCCGCGCTCGTGACCGGCAATACGGTCGCGTTCAAGTCTGCGACCGACACGCCGTGGTCGGGGCGCCTGCTCGCCGAAGTGCTGCGCGATGCGGGCTTCCCCAAGGGCACGTTCAACTATCTGTCGGGGGCCGGCCGCGAAGCGGGCGAAGCGCTGGCCAAGCATCCGCTCACCGCGGGCATCACTTTCACCGGCTCGGTCCCCGTCGGTCGCAACCTGATGCAGCAGATGGCCGGCGGCGCGTATCCGCGCCCCTGCATCGCCGAGATGGGCGGCAAGAATCCCTGCATCGTCACCGAGAATGCCGATCTCGATCGCGCCGCCGCGGGCATCGCGCGCTCGGCCTTCGGCATGGGCGGGCAGAAGTGTTCTGCCCTTTCCCGGCTCTATGTGCACGAGTCCGTCGCCGATGCCCTGATCGAAAAGCTCAACGCGCAGATCGACGCGATCGACATAGGCGACGCACGCCGCCGTGAACACTGGCTGGGCCCGGTGGTCAACGCCTCGGCCTACGCCAATTACGCGCGCTACGTGCTCGACCTCGAAGCCGGCGGCGCCAAGCTAGTGCGGGGCGGCAAGCAGTTGCGCGGCAGCGATGCGGCGGCGCGCGGCTATTACGTCGAACCGGTACTGGCCGAAGCCAGCCTCGAACATCCGCTGTGGAAGCAGGAGATGTTCCTGCCGATCGTGATGCTGCACCGCTATCGCGATCGCGACGAGGCGATGCGCTGGGCCAACGACACCGACATGGGCCTGACCGCCGGCTTCTACGGATCGGGCGACGAAGTCGCGTGGTTCCAGGACAACATCGAAGCCGGCGTTACCTATGCCAACCGCGCGCAGGGCGCGACCACCGGCGCCTGGCCCGGCTATCAGCCTTTCGGCGGCTGGAAAGGCTCGGGCTCGACCGGCAAGGCGATCGCGTCCTTCTACTATCTGCAGCAATACCTGCGCGAACAGTCGCGCACGGTGGTGGAGTAAGACGCGTGACCTTCCTGTCGCTGGCGGAAGCGATCCGAACGCACGTCCCCGACGGCGCCAGCGTCGCGCTGGAAGGTTTCACCCATCTGATTCCCTTCGCCGCGGGCCACGAACTGATCCGCCAGCGCAAACGCGACCTGCACCTGATCCGCCTGACCCCCGACCTCGTCTACGACCAGCTGATCGGCATGGGCTGCGCGCGCAAGCTGACGTTCTCCTGGGGCGGCAATCCCGGGGTGGGTTCCTTGCATCGGCTGCGCGACGCGGTCGAACAGCAATGGCCGCACGCACTGGAACTGGACGAACACAGCCACGCCGGCATGGCCGCCGCGTACTGCGCTGGCGCGGCCAACCTGCCCTTCGGCACCTTGCGCGGCTACATCGGCAACGACCTGCCCGGCGTGAATCCGCGCATCCGCACGGTGACCTGCCCGTTCACCGGTGAAGAACTCGCGGCGGTGCCCGCGCTCCAACCTGATGTGACCATCCTGCATGCGCAACGCGCCGACCGCGAAGGCAACGTCGCCCTGCACGGCATCGTCGGCGCGCAACGCGAAGCCGCGCTCGCCGCGCGCGCCGTGCTGGTGACGGTGGAGGAAATCGTCGATCGCCTGCCGCCGATGATGAATGCCATCGTCCTGCCGCACTGGGTCGTGACCGCGGTGTCGCACTGCCCGGGTGGTGCGTATCCGTCATACGCGCATGGGCATTACCTGCGCGACAACGCTTTCTATCAGCAGTGGGATGCGATCGCGCGCACGCGCGATGGTTTCCTCGACTGGATGCAACGGCACGTACTGCAGACCGCCGACCACAGCGAATTCCTCGCCAGCTTGCAGAGGAAGGCGGCATGACCACACCGGCCACCGCGACGCGCGACGAGTGGATGACCGTGGCCGCCGCGCGGCTGCTGTGGGATCGCTGTGTCTGCTTCGTCGGCATCGGCCTGCCCAGCGAAGCCTGCAATCTCGCCCGCCTTACCCATGCGCCGGACATCGTGCTGGTCTACGAGTCCGGCACGATCGGGACGCGTCCCGATGTGTTGCCGCTGTCGATCGGCGATGGCGAGCTGGCCGACACGGCCGCTTGCGTGGTCCCGCTGCCGGAAATCTTCGCGTACTACCTCCAGGCCGGACGCGTCGACGTCGGCTTCCTGGGCGCGGCCCAGATCGATCGTTACGGAAATATAAATAGCACCGTAATCGGGCCTTACCATATGCCCAAGACGCGGCTGCCGGGTGCCGGCGGCGCTCCCGAGATTGCGGCGCACGCGAAGCAGACCTTCGTGATGCTCAAGGCTTCACCCCGCAGCTGCGTCGAGCAACTGGATTTCCGGACCAGTGCGGGTTTTCTCGTTGGTCACGGCGCGCGAGCGCGCAGTGGAATGCGCGGTACAGGGCCGCGCGCCGTGATCACCGACTTTGGCGTCCTCACGCCGCATCCGCAGAGCGAAGAGCTGCAGCTGAGCGGCTTGTTCGCCGAAGCCAGCGTCGACGAGGCGCGCGCCGCGATCGGCTGGCCGTTGCAAATCGCCGACGACGTGCACGTCCTGCCTCCACCCACGCCACTCGAACTGGACGCCCTGCGCGCCCTGAAGGCGCGCACGCGCGAAGCGCACCAGCGTCCCGTCGAACTGCCGGCGTGGACCTCCATGACCGGCACCGCTACCGAGCTTTCCTGATGGCCACCGTCCTGCGCAGCACCCACATCCGCACCGAACTGCCCGGCCCGAAGGCGCGCGCCATGCTGGCGCGCGACGCGGAGGTGATATCGCCCTCGTATCCGCGCGACTACCCGTTCGTGATGTCGCACGGCCGCGGCACGCAAGTGTGGGATGTGGACGGCAATCGTTTCCTCGACTTCGCCGCCGGCATCGCGGTGTGCAGCACGGGCCACGCGCATCCGCACGTGGTGCAGGCGGTGAAGGACGCCGCGGACAAATTCCTGCACATCTCCAGCGACTACTGGCACGAGGAGATGATTGCGCTCGGCGAGCGCCTGGCGCGTCTTGCGCCCATGGGAGAACCGGCGATGAGCTTCTTCTGCCAGTCCGGCACCGAAGCGGTGGAAGCGGCGCTAAAGCTCGCGCGCTACGTCACTGGCCGCTCGCGCTTCATCGGTTTCCTCGGCGGCTTCCATGGCCGCACGATGGGCTCGCTCGCCTTCACCTCGAGCAAGTACACGCAGCAGAAGGGCTTCTTCGCGACGATGCCCGGCGTCACCCACGTGCCCTATCCGGACCCGTATCGCCCGCTGTTCGCCGGCGCAGATCAGGGCAAGGCGGTGCTCGATTACATCCGCATGCTGTTCGAGCGCAACGTGCCGGCATCGGAAGTCGCGGCGATCCTGGTGGAGCCGATCCAGGGCGAAGGCGGCTACGTCGTGCCGCCCGACGGCTTCCTCGCCGGCCTACGCGCGCTGTGCGACGAGCACGGCATCCTGCTGATCTTCGACGAAGTACAGTCGGGCGTGGGTCGCACCGGACGCATGTTCGCCAGCGAACACTGGGGCGTGCAGCCGGACATCATGACTTTGGCGAAGGGCCTTGGCTCGGGCCTGCCGATCGGCGCGATGGTGGCGAAGAAGCGTTTGCTGCAGCAGTGGAAGCGCGGGGCCCATGGCAACACTTACGGCGGCAATCCGCTGGCCTGCGCGGCGGCCAACGCCACGCTCGATCTGGTCGAAGGCGGTCTGGCCGCGCATGCCGCCGCCATCGGCGAATACTTCATCGAGCGCTTGCGCCAGTTGGCCGCTGACTACCCCTGCATCGGCGAAGTCCGCGGCAAGGGCCTGATGATCGGCGTGGAGTTGATCGAGAACGACGCCGAACGCACGCCCGCGCGCGCACTGAGCGATCGCACCATCACCCGCGCCTTCCACAACGGCCTGCTCCTGCTGCCTTGCGGCGCCAGCACGATCCGCTTCATGACCCCGCTCAACGTGAGTCGTGACGAGATCGACGAGGGCATCGAACTGCTGCGCCTCAGCCTCGACGAAGCGATCGCCGGGGCCTGAACCGGATGCGGAATCGCCGCAGGCAAGCCCTCGCGCTGTATTCCGGCGCTGCGCTCGCGTGCCTGCTGGGCCTGGGAGGTGTCGGCGAACTTCGCGCAGCGGGCCGGGAACCGGTTCTGAAGCAGGTCGATTTGCCGCACAGCTATTACTGGCGCGAACTCTACCTGCCGCAGCTCACCACCGGCCCCTCATCGGCCAGCTTCATGCCCGACGGACAGGCGCTGGTCTACAGCATGGCCGGCTCGCTCTGGCGTCAGCGCATCGACGGTGACGAAGCCATCGAACTGACGCACGCCAAGGCTGCCTACGACTACCAGCCAGATGTGGCCCGCGACGGCCGCAGCGTGGTGTTCACCCGCCACGACGGCCAGGCGATGGAGCTGTGGCGGCTCGACCTGGCCAGCGGTCGCACGCAGGCGCTGACCGCGAACGGCGCGGTCAATGTCGAACCGCGGCTGTCGCCGGATGGAACGCGGATCGCCTGGGTATCGACGCAGGAAGCGGGCGAAACCAAGGCCGGCCATTTCAATCTGTTCATCGCCGATATCGATGCCAAAGGCCTGCGCAACGCGAGGCCGTTGCTGGGCGAACGCAAGAGCACGCTCGACCGCTACTACTACGCGGCCTTCGATCACGCGATCAATCCGTCGTGGTCGCCCGACGGGCAAAGCCTGCTCTACGTCGCCAACACGGAAGTGGCTTGGGGTAGCGGCGACGTCTGGAGCGTGTCGCTGCGCGACCCGTCGCAGCGGCGCAAGATCCTCAGCGAAGAGACCAGTTGGAGCGCACGCCCCGAACTCGCGCCGGACGGCAGGCGCCTGCTCTTCAGCAGCTATCACGGCCGGCAGACGCACCAGCTATGGCTGAGCACGCTGCAGGGAGTGGCGCCGCTGCCGCTCACCTTCGGCGACAGCGAACGCCGCAACGCGCGCTGGTCGCCCGACGGACAGCGCATCGCGTACATCGGAAACGGCGAAGCCAGTGGCAACACGTCCCTGGAAGTGATCGACGTGATCGGCGGCGCGCGCCACGTCATGAATGCGAAGCGGCGACGCACGCTCCAGCCAACGGCACGCATCGAGCTCACCATCACCGATGGTCATGGGCAGCCTACGCCCGCTCGCGTGAGCGTACGCGGCAGCGACGGGCGCGCGTACGCAACCGCGTCGTCGTGGATGCATGCCGACGATGGCTTCGACCGCGACACGCAAGCTACGGAGACGCACTACTTCCATTGCGTCGCCGTATGCGTGGTGGACGTGCCGGCCGGCGCAACCGATATCACCGTGCAACACGGCTTCGCCCATGCGATCTGGCGCCAGAACGTGCAGGCGGTGCCCGGTCGTCCGCAACAGATTCGCGTCGCCCTGCTGCCGCAGACGCTGCCGCCGGAATTCGGCCGCTGGGTCAGCGCCGACCTGCATGTGCATATGAACTACGGCGGGCACTATCGCAACGACCCGCAGCACCTCGCCTGGCAGGCGCGCGCAGAAGATCTCGACGTGGTCGAGAACCTCATCGTCAACAAGGAAGAGCGCATTCCCGACGTCGCCTATTTCGGCGCGGACCACAGTCCCGGCGCGCCGGGCAACATCGCGCATGCGCAGGAATTCCATACCAGCTTCTGGGGACACCTGGGCCTGCTGGGATTGCGCGATCACCTGATCACGCCCGACTTCGCCGCTTACCGCCATACCGCGCTCGCCAGCCCATGGCCACACAACGGCGTGATCGCCGACCTCGCGCACGCGCAGGGAGGGCTGGTCGGCTACGTGCATCCCTTCGATACGGTCCCCGATCCGGCGAAAGACCCCGTGCTCACGCACCAGCTGCCGGCCGACGTGGCGCACGGCAAGGTCGACTATCTGGAAATCGTGGGCTTCGCCGACCACAAGGCGACGGCGGAGGTGTGGTATCGCCTGCTCAACCTCGGCTATCGCCTCGCCGCGGGCGCGGGCACCGATGCGATGGCGAACTACGCTTCGCTGCGCGGGCCGGTCGGCATGAATCGCGTGTTCGTGGATCTGGGCGATGCCAGTGCGGACACGGCGTCCGATGCGGCGAGGATTCTCGCGCCGCTCAAAGCCGGGCACGCCTTCGTGAGCAATGGCCCCTTGCTGGGACTGCTGTTGGGTGGAAGCAAGCCCGGCGACACGTTGGCGATGGCGGGTAAAGGCAAGCAACGCTATCAGGTCGCCTTGCGCTCGCCGGTCGCGGTGGATCATCTGGAACTGGTGCAGAACGGCCACGTGCTCCAGCGCTTCGACCTCTCCGGTGACCGTCGCCGTTTCGATGCGACTGGCGAGCTCGACATCGGCGAAGGCGGCTGGATCCTGCTGCGTGCATGGAACGACGGCGCCGATCCGCAGGTGCTCGACTTGTACCCCTACGCGACGACGAATCCGGTATGGGTCGATCTGCCGGGCGGCGCGCCGCCGGCACACGGCGATGCGACCTACTTCGCCGCCTGGATCGACCGCCTGATAGCGGCCGCCGATGCGCGCGACGATTACAACACCGCGCAGGAGAAGCGCGACACACTCGCCTACCTGCGCGAAGCGCGCGCCATCTTCCAGCGCAAAGCCGAGGAGAAGTAAGGCGATGGCGACCACGGCCAAGCGATGGCTTTGCATCACCGCCCTGCTGCTCGCAACGCCCGCCGGCGCGGCGGAGCCTGTGCGCTTCGGCATCGACGACATGGCGCGCCTCGCCGATGTCGCCGAACCGAATCTTTCGCCCGACGGCACTGCGCTGGTCTATAGCGTCAGCACCGTCAACGCGAAGGAAGACCTCGCCCAGACCGACCTGTGGCGCGTCGGTTACGACGGCGCGCGTCGCCTGCAGCTGACGCACACGCCCAAGCACAGCGAGTCGCGGCCGCAATGGTCGCCCGATGGGCGCTCGATCGCCTTTCTGTCCGATGCGCCCGCACCGCACAAGGCGGAGCCTGGAAAAGAGGGCGATGACGAAGAAGAGACACTCAGCCAGATCTGGCTGATGCCCGCAGGCGGTGGCGCGGCTCGACGCATCACCGCCTTCGCCAGCGGCGTCGAGGACTACGTCTGGGCGCCCGACGGCACGCGCATCGCCGTGATTGTGCGCGACCCGGAGCGTCCCGCCGGCACGCCCAAGCCGAAGAACCCGCCGCCGATCGTCACCGAACGCTATCAGTTCAAGGAAGACGGCACCGGCTATCTCGATGCGCGGCGCACGCACCTGTACGTGGTCGACATCACGAACGGCAAGGCCGAGCAGATCACTTCCGGCGCGCACGACGAACTGCTGCCCGCGTGGTCTCCCGACGGCAAGCACATCGCCTATGTGACCAAGCGCGGTGCCGATCCGGATCGCCATCTCAACTACGACATCTACCTGGTCGAACCGCATGCCGGCGCGGCCGAGCGCCAGCTCACCACGTTCACTGGTTCCGACCTGGATCCGTATTGGGAAACGCGTCCCGCCTGGAGTCCGGACAGCACCCGCATCGCCTATCTGCGCAGCGGCGAGGACAAGTGGATCTACTACACGCCCTGGCAGCTCGCCGTGGTCGATGTCGCCACCGGCCGCGAAACCGTGCCCGCACCGATCGACCGCTGCTTCTACAAGCCGCACTGGTCGGCCGACGGCCAGAGCATCTATGCGCTGGTCGAACAAAGTCGCGTCACCCATCTCGCGCGCATCGATCTGGCGAACGGCGCGGTGACCGAACTCACCCACGGACCGCGCTTCGATTACGACCTCGACGTCGCCCATTCGCGCGGCGCGCCCGATCGCATCGTCGTACTGGGTGAAGGCGATCTACGTCCCTACCGCATCGCGGCGATCGAGGACACGAACCTGCGCGTGCTCGCCGACCACAATGAATTCCTCGCGGGGCGCACGCTCGCGGCCGCCGAGGACATCGCCTTCCGCAGCGCCGACGGCACGCAGCTAGAAGGGCTACTGATCAAGCCCGTCGACTACCGCCCGGGCCAGCGCTATCCAACCATCCTGCGCGTGCACGGCGGCCCGGTGTATCAGTTCAGCCATGAGTTCATGGTCGATTGGCAGGTGTATGCGGCCCACGGCTACGCGGTGCTGGCGGTGAATCCACGCGGCAGTTCCGGTCGCGGTTTCGATTTCGCCAAGGCCATCTACGCCGACTGGGGCCGGCTCGACGTGCAGGACGTGCTGGCGGGCGTCGACTTCGCCGTGACGAGCGGCGTCGCCGATCCGCAACGCCTCGGGATCGGCGGCTGGAGCTATGGCGCCATCCTGACCAACGCGGTGATCGCGCGCGACGCGCGCTTCCAGGCGGCGATCAGCGGCGCGGGCGCGTCCAACATGTACGCGATGTACGGGCACGACCAGTACGTCCGCGAATACACACTCGAACTCGGCGCGCCCTGGAACAACCGCGAGCAGTACGACCGCGCGAGCTGGCCCTTCCTGCACGCGGACCGCATCGCGACGCCGACCCTGTTCCAGTGCGCGCAGGCCGACTTCAACGTGCCCTGCCTCGGCGCCGAGCAGATGTACCAGGCGCTGCGTTCGCGCGACGTGCCGACGCAGCTGGTCCTGTATCCCGGGGAGAACCACCAGCTGACCGTGCCGAGTTACCTGCGCGACCGGATGCAGCGGAACCTGCGCTGGTACGACCGGTTTCTCAAAGCGACGAAGGACGCCCCATGAAGCCGATGCGCAGCGCCGCCCTCTTGTTGCTGTTGTGTGCGAATGCGACGGCGGCCGAACGCGCACGCGATCTGGGCGTGCCGTTCGAGGGCACGCCAGGCCCGCTCGATGCGATCACGGATGTCGCCGGCGTCAGCGTCGGCCAGGTGACGCTGATCGAGGACCAGCCCGACGGACACAAGGTGCGCACCGGCGTCACCGCGATCCTGCCGCGTGGCCGCGACAGTCTGGACAAGTGGGTATTCGGTGGCTGGTTCGCGCTCAACGGCAACGGCGAGATGACCGGCACCGCCTGGCTCGACGAATCCGGCCAGCTCGAAGGCCCGGTGATGCTGACCAATACCCACAGCGTCGGCGTCGTGCGCGACGCGGTGATCGCCGAACGCATCAAGGCCGGCGGCGCCGATGCCAGCGGCTACTGGTGGTCGTTGCCCATCGTCGCCGAGACCTGGGACGGCCACCTCAACGACATCAACGGCTTCCACGTGCGGCCGGAGCATGTCGCGCAGGCCCTACGCGACGCGAAGAGCGGCCCCGTCGCCGAAGGCAACGTCGGCGGCGGCACCGGCATGGTCTGTCACGAATTCAAGTGCGGCATCGGTACGGCCTCGCGCCGCCTGCAACAGGACGGTCGCGACTACATCATCGGCGTGCTGGTGCAGGCGAACTACGGCGTGCGCGACACCCTGCGCATCGCCGGCGTGCCCGTCGGCCAGCACCTGCGCAACGATCGCGTCTACACCGATGCGGCCATCACCGGCGATACCGGATCGATCGTGATCGTAATCGCCACCGACGCGCCACTGCTGCCGCACCAGTTGAAGCGGGTCGCCAAGCGCGCGGGTATGGGCCTGGCACGCATGGGCAGCTACGCCGGCAACGGCTCGGGCGATCTCTTCATCGCCTTCTCCACCGCCAACGCCGACGTCGCCAATGGGCCGGCACTGGGCCAGGCGGAGTTCATCGGCAACGATCATCTCGACGGCCTTTTCCAGACCACCGTGCAAGCGACCGAAGAAGCCATCGTCAACGCCATGATCGCCGCGCGCGACATGCGCGGCGAAGGCGGTCGCTACGCCAAGGCTATCGACCATGCAGCGCTGGTGCGCTTGCTCAAGCGGTATAACCGCTACGTCCCGCACGGCCAGACGCATTGAACCTGATCACGACACGGCCAAGTGCTCTTGAATACCCGTTCCTGAAGCCGAAGAACGCGCCATGAATCTGATGCATCAGGCAATAGCGGCTGAAGTAACTTTGCTCGCTGCCCGCCAATATTCCCACAAGATCCACATACCGCCCAGCAGGGTTCCTAATCCCGTGGCAATGCAATCCAGCCAACCGTTAGGCATTGCCACCTTGTCGGAAGCCACCTGCACATCAATAAGGATTTGCAATCCAAATACCATAGTAAACGCAATCGCTGCCACCCATTTCCGGTAGTTTGGTGCGGTTCCGGCAGCTGTTGCAATGAACACGAACGTGACACAAATTTGGACGACGAAGTTCGCTCCAATACATCTCCAGCCGATTCCGCTGTCAGGTAATTGGAGCGCATGGTCGACCATTACACCTTCAATAGATCTGACTGACGCTGCCAAAAGCAGCGCAGCGGGAAGGATAAGTAACCAGCGAAGAAACGCGGGCCAGTTGCGCATCCACTTGTACCCGTTGTCGATGAAGTCCCGGAATTCTGCTTGCTTCAACGCCGATTTGGCTTGCGCGTCTAGTTTTCCTTTGCTCATTCTGCTCTTCTCCGAAGCGTGCGGTCGATCGCGGCGCTCAGCCGCTAGAGCGAAGCTACAACTGAGAAGTGGACATCAAGTACTGAAAAAGCGAACAGGGGGTTCTCGATACCAAAACAACGTTCAGCCCCTAAGCAATCCGCATGAAGTGTTGTTCCCGCCAGCGTTGACTACCGCTACTGCAGCCACTCCGACAGGATCGCCATGACCCGACTCGCCCCGCTCGCCTTCGCTCTGACTCTGTTCGCCGGTGCGACCCACGCCGGCACCGTCCTAGTCCACGCCGGCCACCTGGTCGACGTGGACCACGGAAAGGTGCTTACAGACCAGGCCGTGCGCATCGAAGGCGAACGCATCGTCTCGATCGCACCGTGGTCAGCCGACGCGGCGCGCGACGCGACGCTGGTCGACTGGTCGCGCTACACAGTGCTGCCCGGACTGATGGACATGCACACGCATATCGCCGACGAGGGCCAGTCCGCCGATCCGGCCGGGCCGTTGAAAAGCACGCCGGTGCGCGACGCCTTCATCGGCGCGAAGAACGCGCGCGACACCTTGTTCGCCGGCTTCACCACCGTACGCGACGTCGGCGTCTATCGCGGTTTCGCCGACGTGGCCCTGCGCGACGCGATCAACGCCGGTTACGTGCCGGGGCCGCGCATGTTCGTCGCCGGCGCCTACATCACCGTGCCGGGCGGCGGTGGCGAGATCACCGGGCTGCCCGCGGGCACGGTAGTGCCGGACGAGTTCCGCCGTGGCGTCGCCAAGGGCGAAAACGAAGTGCGGCAGAAGGTGAACTACCTGTTCGACCACGGCGCCGATTTCATCAAGGTCATCGCGACCGGCGCCGTGCTCACCGACGGCACCGAACCGGGCCAGTCCGAATACAGCGAAGCGGAGATCCGCGCCGCCGTCGAGGAAGCCGGCAAGCGCGGCAGCTTCGTTGCCGCTCACGCCCACGGCGCGGAAGGCATCAAGCGCGCGGTGCGCGCCGGCGTGCGTTCGATCGAGCACGCGTCCTATCTCGACGACGAAGGCATCAAGCTGATGAAGCAGCACGGCACCTGGCTGGTGGCCGACATCTACAACGGCGACTACATCGATACCGTCGGTCGCCAGGAGCATTGGTCGGCCGAAAAGCTGCGCAAGAACCTGGAAACCACCGACGTCCAGCGCGCGGGTTTCCGCAAGGCGGCCAAGGCCGGCCTCAACATCGCCTATGGCACCGACAGCGGCGTCTATCCGCACGGCGACAACGCGCACCAGTTCGCCTACATGGTGCGTTACGGGCTGACCCCGATGCAGGCGATCCAGTCCGCGACGATCAACCCGGCGCGCCTGCTGGGGCGTGCCGACCAACTCGGTTCGATCGCCGCGGGCAAAGCGGCCGACCTGATCGCGGTCCAGGGCGACCCGCTGACCGACATCGAGGTGCTGCGCCGCGTCCAGGCGGTCATCAAGAACGGGACGCTGGTTTGTGCGGACATTGCCCAGTGCGGTAATGATGGGCGATAACCACTCGGTGCGGCAGCGACAGGGGAGCGACATGCAGCAAGGGCAAGACCAGGCCGGCGATACCTCGCGCGGACACGATCCGCAGCGCAAGCTCGGCTTCTGGATGTGCACGGCGCTGGTGGTGGGCAACACCATCGGCATGGGCATCTTCCTGTTGCCGGCCTCGCTGGCGCCGTATGGGTTCAACGCGACCCTGGGCTGGCTGGTCACGGTGCTGGGCTGCCTGGTGCTGGCGCGCGTATTCGCACGCCTGCCGCGGGAACTGCCGCAGGCCGACGGCCCCTACGGCTATATCCGGCACACGCTCGGCGACATCCCCGCGTTCCTGTCGATCTGGTGCTATTGGGTGTCGCTGTGGATCACCAACGCGGCCCTCGCCACCGGCGTGGTCGGCTATCTCGATGCGGTGTTCCCGGCGCTGTCCGGCGTACAGCCGGCGATCATGGCGCTCGGCCTGCTGTGGCTGTTCGCGATCATCAACATGCTCGGTGTGCGCACCGGCGGTCGCGTGCAGGTCGTGACCACCGCGCTGAAGCTGCTGCCGATGTTCGCCGTCGCCGCGCTCGGCGTGTGGCTGCTGCTGACCTCGCCCGCAACCTACACCGAACATCTGCCCACGACGCCGGTGCACCTGGGCGACGTGATGGCGGCGTCCACCATCGCGCTGTTCGCCATGCTCGGCCTGGAATCGGCCACGGTGCCTGCCGGTCGCGTGGAAGATCCCTCGCGCACCATTCCGCGCGCGACCATGGCGGGCACGATTCTCACCGCCGTCGTCTACATCATCGTCTCCACCGTGCCGATGCTGCTGATCCCGCAACAGGAACTGGCCAGCGCCAGCGCGCCGTTCGCGATGGTGATGGATCGCCACCTGGGCGCCGGCTTCGGGCGCTGGCTCGCGCTCTTCGTCGTGGTCAGCGGCCTGGGCGCGCTCAATGGCTGGACCCTGCTGGTGGGCGAACTCACCCGCACCATGGCACTGAATGGGGTGATGCCCGCGGTGCTGTCGCGCAACAACCGCCGCGGCGCGCCGGCGCTGGCCTTGCTGGTGACCGGCATATTCGCCTCGGCGATGGTGCTGATGAGCTACAGCAAATCGCTGGTCGAAGGCTTCACCTTCCTCAGCAAGGTGGTGACCGCGGCGAACCTGCCGCTGTACCTGTGCTGCTCGCTGGCGCTGGCGGTGCTGTGGCATCGCGGCGGCCGCAGCGCGGCGCGCGGCATGCTGGCCGTGGGGCTGCTGGGCGCGGGCTACGTGGTGTTCGCCTTCATCGGCCTGGGCCGCGAGCCGTTCCAGCTCGGCCTGCTGCTGGCCGCGGCGGGCATACCGCTGTACGTCCTCATGCGCTGGCGTACGCTCGCCGCCGGACGCGCCTGAGCGACTAAGATCGAAGCCGTGGAAGCAGGGTTCGCACCGACGCGCACCCAGCACTCGACCGCCTGACCGGACCCGACGCATGACCGCTTTCGTTCCCGACGTGGAGGACAGCCAGCAGCAACTGCAGCGCGCGGTGAACGCGCAGTTGCAGCAGCCCGACGCCGGCCTGCCACGCTACTTCTACCGCTCCGCGGTGACCTACCAGCGCGAGCTGGACACGATCTTCTTCAAGAGCTGGCTGTACGCGGGCCATGTCAGCCAGATCCCCGGGAAGGGCGACTACTTCCTGTACGAGATCGCCGAGGAATCGGTGATCGTGGTGCGCGGCGAAGACGACACCATCCGCGCGCTGATCAATTCCTGCCGGCATCGCGGCTCGCGCGTGTGCGAGACGAGTTCCGGCCACTGCAAGACCTTCGTCTGCCCGTACCACGGCTGGGTCTACGGCGCCGACGGCAGCCTGCGCGCCGCCCGCCACATGGAGGCGATGCCGGAGTTCCGCCGCGAAGACCACGGCCTCAGGCAGGCGCGCGTGGCCGTACGCTTCGGCCTGATCTTCATCAACTTCGACCCGGACGCCTACGACTTCAACGAGTGCCTGAAGGAAGTCGACGCGCAGATGGCGCCCTACCACCTGGACAAGGCCAAGATCGCGCACCGCGAAACCTATTCGGTCGACGCCAACTGGAAGATCGCGCTGGGCAACTACCTGGAGTGCTACCACTGCGACACCGCGCACCGCGCGTACTCCAAGATCCACACCTTCAAGGAGCGCGAGCAAGTCGCCGCGCCGATCAACCGTGCGATGTGGGCGCGGGCGGAGAAGGAAACCGGCATTCCGAATATCGAAAAAGCCTTCTATCGAATGTTCCGTGAGGCGCCGGGCTTCGGCTCCTGCGTGTACACCAGCCGCTACGCGCTGTTCGACAGCTACAAGACCGGCAGCCGCAACGGCGAGCCCCTGGCTCCTCTGATGGGCGACTTCAAGGGCTTCGACGGCGGCGCGGGCGATTACCAGTTCGGCCCGCTGACCTACATGCTCAACTACCCGGACCATTGCATCTTGTTCCGCTACGTGCCGCTGGGCATTAACAAGACGGACATGGAGATCGTCTGGTTCGTCAATGGCGACGCGCGCGAAGGCGTCGACTACGACCGCGACGAGCTGGTCTGGCTGTGGCACGTCACCACGCTGGAAGACAAGCGGATCATGACGCTCAACGCCGCCGGGGTGAATTCGCAGTTCTTCGAGCCCGGCCCGCAGCATCCGGAATTCGAAGACACGCCCAAGCGCTTCCTCGACTGGTACCTGCACGCGCTGGCCGGCGACTTCAGCGTGATCGCGCCGACGGTGCGCGCGCACCGCGTCAGCTCCTGCGAAATGACCTCACCCGAATAACCACCTCGAAGCGTCCGCATGTTCGAACTCAAGCACACCCCTTTCCACGAGCGCACCTCGAAACTGAGCGTGCCGCAGAACTGGCGCCGCTGGGCCGGGCACATCGTGCTCGGCTCTTACGATCTGCATCTCGACCGCGAGTACTGGGCGATCCGCGACGCCGTCGCGATGATCGACGTCTCGCCGCTGATGAAGTACATGATCGAGGGTCCCGACGCGGCGCGGCTGTTGCACAAGCTCACTCCGCGCGACGTGCACAAGATGGCGGTGGGCCAGGTCGGCTACACCGGCTGGTGCGACGACGAGGGCAAGCTGCTCGACGACGGCACGATTTCGCGCCTGGGCGAGAACCTGTTCCGCATGACCTCGGCCGAGCCCTCGTTGCGCTGGCTGACGATGAATGCCGTCGGCATGGACGTCACCATCACCGAGGTGACCGAGCAGGTCGCCGCACTGAGCCTGCAGGGCCCGAAGTCGCGCACCGTGCTGAACCTGGTCTGCGACAAGACGCTGGACAAGCTCAAGTACTTCCGCGTCGTGCAGAACAAGCTGGCCGGCAAGCCGGTGACGATTTCGCGCACCGGCTACACCGGCGATCTGGGCTACGAGATCTGGATGGACGCCGCGGACGCGCTGCACGTGTGGGACGCGCTGATGAAGGCGGGCCACGACTACGGCATCGTGCCCTGCGGCATCCTGGCGATGGACATGGCGCGCGTCGAAGCCGGACTGTTCATGATCGACGTCGACTACACCGCCGCCAATCACGCCTGGATCGAAGGGCAGAAGTCCTCGCCGCTGGAGATGGGACTGGACTGGGCGGTCGCGCTCGACAAGCCGGGCTATTTCGTCGGCCGTCGTGCACTCGAACGCGAGCATCGCGAAGGATCGGCGTGGAAGCTGGTGGGTTTCGAAGTGGACTGGGAAGGCATGGAAGCGCTGTTCTCGCCGGTCGGCCTGCCGCCGCAGGTGCCGGCGATGGCGGTACGCGCGAGTCTTCCGGTCATGCACGAGGGCAAGCAGGTCGGCTACGCCTCCACCAGCACCTGGTCGCCGGTGCTGAAGAAATACATCGCGCTGGTGCACCTGCAGCGTCCGTACTACGAGCCGGGCACGCGCCTGTCGCTGGAAGTCACCGTCGAACACAAGCGGCTGCACGCGCCGGGCAAGGTGGTGAAGCTGCCGTTCTATGAGCCGGAGTGGAAGAAGAAGTGACGCACACCACTCTCGGATTCTTCAGCAAGAGCAAAACCTTATGACCTCCAACCAATACGACGCCGTCGTCATCGGCGCCGGCCACAACGGCCTGATCGCCGCGGCGTACCTCGCCCGCGCCGGCAAGAAAGTCGCCGTGCTCGAACGCCGCGAAGTCGTCGGCGGCGCCGCCGTCACGTCCGAACCGTTCCCCGGCTATCGCTTCAGCCAGTTCTCCTACGTGGTGAGCCTGCTGCGGCCCGAGATCATCCGCGACCTCGAACTGCCCCGGCACGGCCTGAAGATCCTGCCGCTGCCCAGCACGGTCACGCCGCTCGACAACGGCGACTATCTGGCCGGGTGGGACGACCATGACCTGACCCGCAAGGAGCTGTACCGGCATTCGCCGCGCGACGCCGAAGCCTCGGACGAATATGGCCGGGTGATGGCGCGCGCCGCCAAGGCGATCAAGCCGATTCTCGGCCTGGTGCCGCCGGATCCATCCTCGCTGAGCCTGCGCGACCTCAAGGGACTGCTCAAGCTCGGCCAGTACGGCAAGAGCCTGTCGGAGAAGGAGCTCTATCAGATCTCCAAGCTGCTCACGCAATCGGCGGGCGACCTGCTCAACGACTGGTTCGAATTCGATCCGCTCAAAGGCACCAAGTCCGCGAGCGGCATCATCGGCACCTTCCTCGGCCCGTATTCGCCCGGCACCGCCTACGTGCTGCTGCATCACTACATGGGCGAGATCGACGGCTCGTTCCGCGCCTGGGGCTTCTGCAAGAACGGCAACGGCGGCGTGACCCAGGCGATCGCCAGTTCCGCGCGTGCGCTCGGCGTCGACATCCGCACCAATGCCTCGGTGCAGCAGGTCATCGTCAAGGGCGGCCGCGCCGCGGGCGTGGTGCTGCAGAACGGCGATGAGTTGCAGGCCAAGGTCGTGATTTCCGCGGCCGATCCCAAGCGCAGCTTCCTGCAGTTCGTCGAGGAGAAGCATCTGCCCGGCGAATTCGTGCAGCAGATCCGCAACTTCCGCGTGCGCGGCTCCTCGGGCAAGGTCAACATCGCGCTTAGCGAACTTCCCGACTTCACCTGCCTGCCGGGCGAAGGTCCGATGCACCGCGGCGCGATCTCGATCAGCCCGAGCATGGAGTACATCGAGCGCGCCTATGACGAAGCCAAGTACGGCCAGTTCGCCAAGAACCCGTACATCGACATGATCATCCCGTCGATGATCGACCGCGACATGGCGCCGCCAGGCCACCACGTGATGTCCTGCTTCGTACAGTACGCGCCCTACGACATCGAAGGCGGCTGGGACGACGCCAAGCGCGATGCGTTCGGCGAGACCGTCATCTCCACCATCGAACGCTACGCGCCGAACATCCGCCGCGCGATCGTCGGCAAGCAGGTGATCACGCCGAAGGACATCGAGAACATCGCCGGCATCACCGGCGGCAACATCTTCCACGGCGAGCTGTTGTTGCATCAGCTGTTCTTCCTGCGGCCCGCGCCGCAGTGGGCCGACTTCCGCACACCGCTGCCGGGCTACTACTTCGGCGCATCCGGCGCGCATCCGGGTGGTGGTGTGATGGGCGCGGCCGGCAAGCTGGCGGCGCAGGAAGTGTTGAAGGACTGGAAGTGACATCCATGAGCAAATCCAATTACGACGTCATCGTCGTCGGTGCCGGACACAACGGCCTGGTGGCTGCGACCTATCTGGCCAAGGCCGGCAAGAAAGTACTGGTACTCGACCGGCTGGAACGCGCCGGCGGGCAGCTCGCGCAACGCGCGTTCGACGACGGTTCCCGCTTCGAACCGCTGCATGCCGGCGCGCAGCTGCGTCCCGACATCGTGAGCGACCTGGGCCTTGCACGGCACGGCCTGGCCGCGACCACCGCCGCTGCGCCCGCGTACATTTCCCTGTTGCCGGAAGGCCGACGCTTGCAGTTGTCCACGGCGCCGGGCGACAAGGCGACGCTGGAATCGATCCGCCAGTTCTCGCAAACCGATGCGGCGAAGTGGCCGGAGTTCGTCGCCTTCATGGATCGCGCCGCCGCCTTCCTCGATGCGGCCTATCGCACGCCGATGCCGCGCCTGCCGCATGTCGGCCTGGCCGAAGGCTGGCCGCTGGCCAAGCTCGCGTGGACGCTGCGCCGGCTCGGCGGGCGCGACATGTTCCGGGTGATCCGCTCGATGTCGATGTCGACTGTGGAATTCACCGAGGAGTGGTTCGAGTCCGAGGAGCTCAAGGCCGCCATCGCCGCGGTCGGCATTCACGGGCACACGCTGGGTTCGATGTCCGCCGGCACCGGCTACACGCTGATGCACAACTGGCTCAATCGCGGCGGCCTCGCCCATCGTCCCGGCGCCCATATTGCCGACGCACTGGTCGCGGCGCTGGCCGCGCATGGCGGCGAGCTGCGCATGAATGCGGGCGTGCAGCGCATCGTCGTCGACAAGCAGCGCGCGACCGGCGTGGTGCTCGACAACGGCCAGGAAATCAGCGCGCCCGCGGTATTTTCCGCGGCCGACCCGCGCCATACCCTGCTCGACCTGGTGGGTGCGCCGGAGCTGCCGCCGGAATTCGTCTGGCACACGCGCTCGATCAAGATGCGCGGCGCCGTCGCCAAAGTGCATCTGCTCACCGACGGCAGCCATGGCCTGCCCGCGGGTACTCTCGCGGTGGCACCGACCCTCAAGTATCTGGAACGCGCCTTTGATGCGGCCAAGTACGGCGAGATCTCCGCACAGCCGTATCTGGAAGCGACGACGGCGGGCGACGTGGTCTCCATCCATTTCCAGTTCGCGCCGTACAAATTGCGCCAGCAGGATTGGGACAGCGCGCGCGCGACGATCGAGCAGCGTGCGATCGATACGCTGTCCGCCCATTTCCCGGCGTTGAAGGGATCGATCCGGCAGACCCGTTCGTTGACGCCGGTCGATCTCGAAAGGATGTTCGGGCTCACCGAAGGCGACCCCAATCACGGTCAGCTGATCCTCGACCAGATGTTCTTCATGCGCCCGCTGCCGGGCTGGTCCGATCACCGCACGCCGGTGGACGGCCTGCACCTGTGCGGCAGCGGCGGGCACGGCGGTGGCGGCATCAGCGGCGCCTGCGGGCGCAATGCGGCGCGGGCGTTCTTGAAGGCAAAAGCGTAGAGCAGGGTTCGATCCGCTTGCGGCGGACACCTCTTCTCCCCGCTTGCGGGGAGAAGATGCCCGCTAGGGCAGATGAGGGGGAGCGAGCGCAGCGAGCTTGCTCTGTGACGCCTCAGCGAAGATCAAGAGCAACAGCAGCTCGCTACGCTCGCCCCCCTCACCCGCCCTGCGGGCACCCTCTCCCCGCAAGCGGGGAGAGGGAATCATTAGCGAGCGGGCTTGACCCGCCCCAGCAGGTGGCAGCTAATGGCGGGCCTAAGCCCGCCTGCGATCCCGTCATGTATCTCGAGCACTACGGCCTGAAAGAACCGCCGTTCTCGATCACGCCGGACCCGCGCTTCGTCTTCCTCAGCGAGCGCCACCGGGACGCGCTCGCGCACCTGCTGTTCGGCATCGGCCAGGGCGGCGGCGGCGGTTTCGTTCAGCTCACCGGCGAGGTGGGCACCGGCAAGACCACGTTGAGCCGTCTGCTGCTGGAACAGATCCCGCAGCTCGAAAACAGCGTGCCCACGCGCGTCGCCCTGGTGCTCAACCCGCGCCTGTCGCCGGTCGAACTGCTGGAAACCATCTGCGAGGAGCTGCACCTGCCCATCGAGGGCAAGCGCGGCAGCGTGAAGGCGCTGACCGACACGCTCAACGCCTATCTGCTCGAGGCCTACGCGCAGGGCCTGCGCGTGGTGCTGATCGTCGACGAAGCACAGAACCTGTCGGTGGACGCGCTCGAACAGGTGCGGCTGCTCACCAACCTCGAAACCGACACGCAGAAACTGTTGCAGATCATCCTGCTCGGCCAACCGGAGTTGCGCGACATGCTCGCGCGTCCGGACCTGCGCCAGCTCGCCCAGCGCATCACCGCGCGCTATCACCTCACGCCGCTGGATGCGAACGAAACCGCCGGCTACCTGCGCCACCGTTTCCGCGTGGCCGGTGGCCTGCACCTGCCCTTCGATGCGGCGGCGATCAAGCGCATCCACGCGCATTCGGGCGGCGTGCCGCGCTTGATCAATGTCATCGCCGAGCGCGCGCTGCTCGGCGGCTACGCGCACGACGACACCCGCATCGATGCGCGCAGCGTCGATCGCGCGGCGAAGGAAGCGTTGGCACCGCGCGCGCGTTCCTCGCGGCGCTGGCTGCTGCCGGCCGGCGTCGGCGCGGCGGCGCTGTTGTTGATCGCCGGCGTGTACGCATGGCGCGCGCCGCCGGTTGAATCCGCGAGCCGTTCCGCTTCCGCAGCCAATACCGCACCCGCTGCGACCACCGTCGCGTCGCGGCGGCCGCAAGTCGAAACGCTCGACGCGGACGCGCTGGCCGCGCGCATTGGCGGCGCCGCACCGGCTTCTCCGCTCGCATGGAAGCAACTGCTCGGGCAGTGGCGATTGCCGACGGACAATCTGAGCATCGGCATCGCCGCGAGTTGTCCGTTCGCGATCGCCGCCGACGCGTACTGTTTGCGCGCACGCGGCGAACTCGACCGTCTGGTCGCGCAGGATCGGCCGGTGTTACTGCATCTGGCCGATCAAGGTCATGGAGCCTGGGTGGTGCTATTGGGAGCCGACGCGCGCCGCGCGCGCCTCTCGCTCGACGGGCACAGCTTCGACGTCGATCGTCTCGCCCTGGCCCGCTACTGGAATGGCGACTACGCCGCCCTGTGGCGGGGTCCCGCCGACGTTACGCTTCCGCTCGCCGAGGATGCGCCGTCGCTGGCGTGGATTCGCGATCACCTGACGACGCGCTACCTGCCCGTCGATGCCGTCGCGCGGATGGACGCAGACATGCAGGCAGCCGTGCGTCGCTTCCAGGCGGATCGCGGCCTGGTCAGCGATGGCGTGATCGGCCCGGAAACCCTGATGGCGCTGGCCTCGCGCGACGACGAAGGGCCGCGACTGTTGAAGGGGCTGGAGTAACCATGGCGCCGATCCCATGTCACTGATCCTCGAAGCCCTGCGCAAATCCGAAGCCGAGCGCCGCCGCGGGCAGACGCCGGATCTGCTGACCGACGTCGCACCCGTTGCGCCCTCCACCCGCGCGACGACGCAGGATCGGCGTGCGTGGGCGGTGCTGGGAATCGCCGCCGTCATTACCGTGTTGCTGGTGCTGTGGTGGCTGCGTCCCGTTTCCCAGGCCGAACCGGCCACGCAAGCAGTCGCGACGACCGCGCGGGCTGCACCTTCCGCGCGTCCATCACCATCCGATGCTGCAGCGACGACGCTGCCGCTGCGGCCGCCCGCCACGCCGCCGCCGCATCGCGCTTCGCCCTCGCCCACCGTTGCGGCGTCGGCGTCTGCGGAACCCGCGCACGCGACGGCGTCGTTGCCGGCTTCCGCACTGCCGCCTCCACCACCCGCGAGCGAACCCGCAGCGCCACGTCCGGTTGCCACCGCGAAGTTGCCGGAACCACCCGCGGCCGCTTCGGTGTTCAGCAGCCCCGACGTCCCCTTGCGGCTTGCCGATCTGTCGTCCGAAGACCGTCAGCAACTCCCCGCGCTCAAGCTGAGCATGCACATGTGGGCACCCGTTGCGGCCGATCGCTTCGTCATCATCGACGGCACGCGCGTCAACGAAGGCGATCGCGTCGGCGACGCTGTAGTCGAGGCGATCCAGACCGACGGCGTGATGCTGTCCTGGCACGGCCGCCGCATCCGCCTGCCGATCCGCTAAAGGCGCGTTACTCGCGTCCCGGGCCGCAAAAAAGAAAAGCGGGCTTTCGCCCGCTTTTCGTTTCATCCACTGCCGGCTATGTCAGGCGGCACGCGCCTGGGAAAACCCGACCATGCGCCGGGTCTCTTCGCACCACAGCTTCAGCCTTGCGCTCTTCAGGCTGGTCCACAGCGTGATGCGCGGCGCGGCCTGCAGCAGCGGGCTGGATTCGAACGCTTCGCGCAGGCGGTAGTTGGGAATGCGGCTGGCCAGGTGATGGATGTGGTGATAGCCGATGTTGCCGGTGAACCAATGCACGACGCGCGGCAGGTCGTAAAAGGAGCTGCCGGCGATCGCCGCCTGGCTGGAATCCCATTCGTCCTTGCGCGTCCAGTACGTGTCTTCGAAGGTGTGCTGCACATAGAACAGCCACACGCCCGCGGCACCGGCGATCAGCACGATCGGCAGATGCACCATCAGCACCGTGTGCCAGCCGAGCCACCAGGCCAGCAGGCCACCGGCGACCAGCAGGACGAGATTGTTGAGCAGCACGCTCGCCCATTCCTTCTTCCAGGTGAAAGGAAGGTCGAACGGGAAGCGGTGCTTGAGCACGAACTGATACAGCGGCCCCACGCCCAACAACACCGGCGTGCTGCGGTAGAGGCGATAGCCGAAGCGGCCGAGCCACGAGCGCGAGCGGTATTCGGCCACGGTCAGGGTTTCGATGTCGCCCATTTCGCGGCGGTCGAGGTTGCCCGAGGTGCCGTGATGGATCGCGTGCGTCTTCTTCCAGTAGCCGTACGGGAACAGCGTGACCACGCCGAGCACGCGGCCGACCATGTCGTTCGCGCTGGAGCTGGCGAAGAAGGAACCGTGCCCGCAGTCGTGCTGGATGATGAAGGTGCGCACGTACAAGCCCGCGGCCGGGATCGCCAGCAACAGCGTCCAGCCGTAGCCCCATTCGCCGACCACGCTCCACGCCATCAGCACCCACAGGGCGGCGAAGGGGAGCAGCGTGTTGATCAGCTGCCAGACAGCGCGGCCGAGGTGGGGGGTGGTGAACTGCGCGCAGAGCTTGCGCAGGTTGGTGGGCGGTGCAGCAGTGGCGGCGTGCGATACAGCGGTGTTCAAGGCATTCTCCCGACGGACGCACCCATTGTCGGGGCGCGGCCGGGCCACCGCAAACGACGCTGGCGTATGGTCTCGCCGCAAGTGCGCTCCCCGTCACAGTCCACTTGCGGACCTGAGTCCCGGCTGAGACCCTGCCGCCAACTTCGTTCAGGCACCAGCATGCAACGCATCACCTTCGAACTCGATCGCGACCACGTCGAACTCAATCAGCTGCTCAAACTCACCGGGCTGTGCGACAGCGGCGGGGCCGGCAAGCAGCTCGTCGCCAGCGGCGCGGTCCGGGTGGACGGGGCGGTGGAACTGCGCAAGACCTGCAAGATCCATGCGGGGCAGCGCGTGCGCCTGGGCGATGTCGAGATCGAGGTCGTGGCGGCCCACTGAAACTCGGTGTACGCGTCCTCATAACGCGACGCCGACGGATCTTCGGTGTGGGGGGCCACCCGCGCCATGCGCGCCGAGGTGCCGGAAAACTGGTTTACCCTTCGGCCTCCAGCGCCCCGGAGATCCAATGCAGTGGATGCCGTCACCCGCTTTCTCGACCGCCGCGATGTCCTGCTGCCACGCCTGGACGAACAACTCCAGCAGGCCACGACGCCGACCGAGGTGGCCTGGGTGCTGTGCGAATTCACGGGGCGCGAGCTGAATCTGGCCGATTGCGTCGTGTACCTCCCCGCCGACGGCGACGTGCTGTTGCAGACGGCCGCGTGGGGTTCGCTGCGCGGCATCGAGCATCTTCCCGAGTCGCGCCTGCGCGTTCCCGTCGGCCAGGGCATCGCCGGTCATTGCGCGCGCACGCTCAAGATCCAACTCATCGGCGCTACCCGCAACGACCCGCACTTCGTCGAAGGCGACGAACTGTGCGTGTCCGAACTGGCGGTGCCGATCGAGCACGACGAAGTCCTGCTGGGCATCCTCGACAGCGAGAGCCCCGAGGAAAATTTCTACGACGCGCGCTACGAAGCCGCTTTCGCCGCGATCGCGGCCAGCGGTGCCGGACGGCTGTGGTGGCTGCAGGGGCAGCGCGCGAAGGTTCGCTGACTGCTGCGTCCCCGCGCCGGGCGACAGCCCTGAACCCGCCTCCCGCGCTCCCCCCGGACCGCGATGGCCTGAATCTCCTTCGCCTCGCGTTGAAGGGAGCTGGGCCTAGTGAGGAACAAGCGATATGCGGCGGGTAGTGAAGTGGTCGGCCATGGGGCTGGCGATCGTGTTGGTGGCCGTGGCGGCCTTGTTCGCCGTGTCCTGGGCGGTGACCGGCAAGGCGATGTCGCGCACCTACGCGGTCAACGATCCGCCGCTGCACGTCGAAGCGAACGCCGAGGCCCTCGCGCGCGGCAAGCACCTGTTCGACACCCGCGGCTGTGGCGATTGCCATGGCCCGCAGGGCGCCGGGCGCGTGCTGATCGACGATCCCGTGCTCGGCCGGATCGTGCCGCCGAATCTGTCGCGCAGCCTGCGCAATCCGGCTTACGGCGACGATGCGCTCGCGGCCGCCATCCGCCACGGCATCCGTCCCGACGGCACGCCGTTGCTGATCATGCCCTCAGGCGAATTCGCCGATCTGGACGATCGCGATGTCGGTGCGTTGATCGCCTACATGCGCTCGCTGCCGGCCAGCGACAACCAGCCCGGCACCAATCTCGTCCGCCCCTTGGGCCGCGTGCTGTATACGCTGGGCAAGGTGCCGCTGTTTTCCGCCGAACGCATCGATCACGCGCCGCGCCCGCGCCAAGCGCCGCCGATGGCCGTCACGCCCGAATACGGGCGCTACATCGCGCAATCGTGCAGCGGTTGCCACGGCGCGGATCTGGCTGGCGGCATCATGCTGGTCCCCGGCAGTCCGAAGTCGGCCAATCTCACGCCGCACGCGAACGGCCTGGGCGCGTGGAAGGAAACGGACTTCCTGCATCTGATGCACACCGGCCGCCGTCCCGACGGCACCGCGGTCGATCCGCTGATGCCGTGGCCGGTCTACGACCACATGTCCGAAACCGAGCTGCGCGCCGTGTGGGCCTATCTGCGCACCGTCTCGCCCGCTGCAGGCAAGGTTCGCAACTGACGCGCCGCTTCGGGCCGCCCTACGCGGCGCGATCGTGCGACAGCGACCGCTCCGGCGGCCCGAACAATTGCTTGCCCGCCGCGCGCCAGCCTTTGGCGCGCGCCGCATCGCGGAACATCGCAATCCACTCGTGGAAGGTGAGCCGGAGCGGATTGTGGCTGTGGATCTGGCCGACGATGCCGTACTCGCACGGCACTGCCGGATCCTCTTCGACGAAGCTGCCGAACAGCTTGTCCCACACGATCAGCACGCCGGCGTAGTTGCGGTCGATGTACTTCGCATTGCGCGCGTGATGCACGCGATGGTGCGAGGGCGTGTTGAAGACGTGCTCCAGCCAGCCCAGGCGACCCACAGCCTGCGTGTGCACGAAGAACTGGAAGCCGAGATTGATCGCGACCACGGCGACGATGTGCGCAGGCGCGAAGCCCAGCCACGCCAGCGGCAGCCAGAACAGCCACATGCCGGAAATCGGATAGGTGAGGCTCTGGCGGAACGCGGTCGACAGGTTGAGGCGTTCGGACGAGTGATGGGTGACGTGCGAGGCCCACATCCAGCGGATGCGATGGCTGGCGCGATGGAACCCGTAGTAGAAGAAGTCCTGCGCCAGAAACAGCGCGGCGATAGTCCACGCCGACGCGGGCAAGTCGAACAGACGGTGGCGGTACACCGCGTAGTACAGACCGATCACCACCAGCCAGGACACCGCATCGGCGGCCTGATGCATCAGTGCGAGCGCGGCGTTGGACAGCGTATCGATGCCGCTGTACATGCCCGGTCGCCGCTTGTGCCAGTACCACGCCTCCAGCGCGATCAGCGCCAGGAACACCGGCGCCATGCCGAGCAGAATCCATTTCTCCATCGAGCGGGTCCTTCCAGGGGAACAGGGCCCGGCGAGTCTGCCGGCTACCCGCCGCAGCGTCCAGACGGCTGCGTACGGAACCTGTCCCTCTCCCCGCTTACGGGGAGAGGGTGCCCGAAGGGCGGGTGAGGGGAAGCGAGCGCAGCGAGCTGCTTCTACCGTTGCCTGTTCCGATCGTTGGGCGACCAACGGGTTAGGCGCCCGCTGCGGCCGGCAGGCATGCTCGCCGCATGAACGTCAGTCCCTCCTCCCCCCGCCGCGCCGCCCTCGTGGCGCTGTCCGTCGCCGCCGCGGCCTACGCCGCCTCGCTGTTCGTCCTGTCCCATACCGCGGACTTCAGCCTGGTCGAACCCCTGTTCCTGTTCGCGATGCTCGGCGTCGTGTTCCCCCTGCTGGCCTGGGTCAGCACGCTGAAGCCGCAACGCGCGCCGACGCCGCTGCCCGAGGCGCATCAGCTGCCGCGCGTGCTGGGCTACCTGGCGGTGTTCGCCCTGGCGGTGCTGGGCTGGGGCTTCAGCGCGATCAACACGACTTTCCCGGACGAGCCGGCGCAATCGATCGTGCAGGTCGTGGTGAAGCTGGTGACGATGGTGGCGCTGCCGGCCGCCTTGTTCCTCGGCTTCCGCTTGAATGCCCGCGCGACGCTGCCGGCGAAGCGCCTGTTGCTGGTCTTCGTGGTGATGTCGCTGGCCTATCTCGCCATGCAATCGGTGTTCGGCCGCGGCCCGATCACGCTGCGCGAGCTGGCGCCGTCGGCAATTACGCTGGCCTGGGCGATTCCCGCGTGCTTCCTGTGGCAGACCATCGAAGCCGGCCTGTGCGAGGAAGTGCTGTTCCGTCGCGTGCTGCAGGAAAAGCTCGCGATCGCCACGGGCTCGCAAGTGGCGGCCGTAGCCTGGGCGTCCCTGCTGTTCGGCCTGGCCCACGCACCGGGGCTATGGCTGCGCGGCGGCCATCTGATGGAAGGCGTGGCGCAGGCCACGCCGGCATGGGCCATCGCCTACTCGATCGTGATGATCGCGCCGGCCGGCATCGCCTTCGGCGTGCTGTGGGCGCGCACGCGCTCGCTGTGGCTGATCGTGCCGCTGCACGGCATGGTCGATCTGCTGCCGCAGCTGGCGCCGTTCATTCGTGCGTGGACGGGCGTCCACTGAGCATGGACCGGTAACGCGCCGGCGCGAATCAGCCCGGTAATCGCGTCAACGACCAGAACCCGACATCGCGGCGATGCGCGAAACCGATCCGCTCGTACAGCTGCTTGGCACGGGCGTTCTCGTGGCTCACGTGCAGGAACGGTATGCGGCCGCGCTCCAGCGTGTCGTTGGTGAGCATGGCGGTCAGCCGGCGCGCGTAACCGCGGCCGAGAAAATCCGGATGCGTGCAGATCGCGCTCATCTCGGTGTAGGTCTCGGTGCCGAGGCGCTCGCCGATGATCGCGGCGAGCCGACCGTCCTGATAGATGCCGAAGTAGCGGCCCATGTCCATGGTGCGCGAACGGAAATAGTGCGGATACACCAGCGCGGTCAACGCCAGCACGTCGCTGCGGTGCGATTCGTCCAGCGGAATGATCCCGGGCCCATCGATCACTTCAAGCCGCTGCGTGGCGACCATCTGCGCCAGCGGACGGAAGGCCTCCAGCGTCCAGCCCGCCGGCACCGATGGCGCGACGCCGATGAGATAGACGCTCTCGCCGGGCGCGACCAGCGGCGCTACGGCCTGATCCACATCCACCTGTGCGTGCGCGATGCCCAGAAACGGCGCGTATTCGGCCGGATAGCGCGCGGCGTCGCCGTTGCGCAACGCGATCTCGCGATGCCGCGTGCACAGTGAACTCCAGAAGGGGTTGTCGAGTTCGGGAGCGATCATGCAGTACGACCCAAGGTTGCCTGCGGTAATGGTGGTTCCTCCACCACGGCCATGGCAACCGGGTCGTCACCGGCGACGATCACCTTCTACGATCAGCGCCGATCGCGTCTGCCTTCCCGATCGATCCGCTCCAGCGCACGTGCCGTTGCCATTGGCACCGGCATAGGCAGCGGCTCGATCACGAAGATCTCGCCGTCCAGATCGAGCAGGTAGACATTCCCGGCCTCGTCCACGCCGAAGCTCGCGATATTGGTGAAGGCGCCCACGTTCGGCACGAAGTCCGCATTGCGCACGGTGAACTGGGAAGCAGGCAGTGTGGTGCCGAGCGCGACCTGGGACACCGGGATCGACCAGACATTCGGGTTAATGAAGTCGGCGAACAGATACAACCCGCGCAGCTGCTGGATACCCCCGCGATACACATAGCCACCGATGACCGTATCGCCCTGGCGCGTGCCTATGCCGTGCAGATATTCGGCCACGGGCGGCGTCAGTCCAGCGGTAGAACCGCCGCGAAACACCGCCGTGCCTTCCAGGATCGGCCAGCCGAAATTGGCGCCGCCGTCGCCGGGACGCAGCAGGTCGATTTCCTCCACCGCGTCCTGGCCCACGTCGCCGATCCACAGATTGCCCGTGGCCGGATCGAAGCTGTTGCGGAACGGATTGCGCAGGCCGTACGCGAATACTTCCGGCGCACCGCCGCCGCTCACGAACGGATTGGCCGACGGAATGCCGTAGTCGCGTGCCGCATCGGTGGGGAAATCGTCGCGCGAGGGATCGACGCGCAGGATCTTGCCGAGCAGCGTGTTGGTGTTCTGGCCGTTGTTGTCCGGATCGCCTCCGCCGCCGCCATCGCCTATCGCGATGTAGAGCAGGTTGTCCGGGCCAAAGGCGATCCAGCCGCCGTTGTGGTTGTTGCGCGGATGGGCGACACGCAGGATCGCGTCGCCCGTCGCCGGATCGGCGCGGTTGCGGTCGCCGGCGAATGTGCGATAGCGGCGAACCTCGATCGTGCCGCCGGGAATCGTCACGAAGACGTAGAACGTGCCGCTGCTGCCGAAATCCGGCGCGGTGGCGAAGCCGAGCAGACCGCGCTCGCCGTCGGTCGACAGCTGACCGCTCAGATCGAGGAAAGGCGTAACGGCGACGGCGCCGGTCGACGGCGTCAGGATCAGGATGCGGCCGGCGAGTTCGGTCACGAACACGCGTCCGCTGCCATCGGGCACCGGCGCAAGGAACGCCGGCTGGTTGAGTCCGGCGACGACGCGGCGCACGTGGTACACGCTGCTTTCCGTCACGTCGGTGACGGCCACCGCCAGTGCCAAGGTGACGCTCGCGCGCCCATCGCTCACCGAAAGATCGACCTGATAGACGTTGTCGCGATTGCTGTCCGCGGGTTGTTCGAAATCCGGCGGCGACGCGAACGAGAGCAGGCCCGCCGCGGTGATACGGAATTGGTCGCGATCCACGCCACCGGCGATGGAGAAGGTCAGCGCATTGCCGTCGGGATCGGTCGCCGTCGCGGTATAGAACGCGCCCGCGGAGTTCTCCGGCACGGTCGCCGCACTCGCCGAGGTAAACACCGGCGGCCTGTTCATAGGCACCGGTATGCGGCTGCCCCCGCCTCCCCCGCCGCCACCGCATGCGCTCAGCACGAGCAGCAGGACCGCAAACGCTCCGGTTCGCCCTGACCTGGCCATCGGCAATCCTCCCCGGCCCCAGCCGGACAGCCGCTCAAGGCTCCTCCCGCCACCGCTTTGGTTTTGTGAAGGCGGAGTGCTCACAGGGCTCGCGACACGGCAGAATCGCGCGGCATGAGTTCCTGGTTCCTCTACCTGCTCGAATGCCGCGACGGCAGCATCTACACCGGCATCGCTACCGACGTGGCGCGGCGCTACGCCCTGCACCTCGCCGGTCGCGGTGCGCGCTACACGCGCTCGCGGCCGCCGCGCCGGCTGCTGGCGCATTTCGCCTTCGTCGATCGATCGGCCGCTAGCCGCGCCGAATACGCGGTCAAGCAGCTCACGCCCGAGCAGAAGCGCGCGGTCGCTGCCGGCCTGTGGCCCGCCGCGCTTGCGGCCCTACAGCCGCTGGCGAGCTATCCGGGCGACGCTGACTGACGAACGGTGGTCTTCGCACTGTCGATTCCGCCGCGCTCCATGCGTCGATAACGGGAAAGGCGCTACAACATTCCCTCCCCCGCGACAGGAGCATGACCATGCCGTACATCGATGGCTTCGTGATCGCCGTTCCGACGGCCAACAAGGACAAATTCATCCACCACGCCAACAGCGGCGATTCGGTGTTCGTCGAATACGGCGCGACCCGGGTGCTGGAATGCTGGGGCGACGACGTGCCCGACGGCAAACTCACCGATTTCCGCCGCGCCGTGCAGGCCAAGGACGACGAGACCGTGGTGTTCTCCTGGATCGAATGGCCCGACAAGGCGGCGCGCGATCAAGGCATGGAACGCGCGATGAAGGACTCGCGCCTGTCCCCGGAGAACAACCCGATGCCGTACGACGGCAAGCGGATGATCTATGGCGGGTTCTCACCGATCGTGGACCTGGGCCCGCACTGACGGCTCAGTCACGGCAACGCGCCGCCAATGCCGCGGTGAGCTGTGCCGCCGGAATGGCGGCGCAGCCGCGCGTATTGGTGCCCGACCACAGCGGCGAGAAATCGCCGCTGTGCTGGCGTTCGGCCGCCGCGCGTAGGGGCGCGACTGCAGCGCTGGCGAGCGGGAATTCCGGTGGCAGCGCACCGATCGGACCGAGTTCGCGCATCAACCGGTTGACGATGCCGCGCGCGGGGCGACCACTGAAGAGGTTGGTGAAGGCGGTTTCGCGCGCCGCGTCGCTTTGCAGCGCGGCGCGATGCACGGCACTGGTGGTTGCTTCGGGACAGAGCAGATAGGCCGTGCCGATCTGTACGCCGGCAGCGCCGGCGGCTATGGCAACGGCGACATCGTCGGCGGTGCCGATGCCACCCGCGGCAATCACGGGCACACGCACTGCCTGCGTGAACTGCCGCACCAGCGCGAGGGTATCCGCCGCATCGTCGAGCGACGGCGACAAAAAATAACCGCGATGCCCACCCGCCTCCCTGCCCTGGGCGATGATCGCGTCGACGCCGCGCGCTTCCAGCCAGCGCGCCTCGTCCAGCGACGTCGCCGAAGCCAGCACGCGCGAACCCCAGCCACGCACGCGCGCCAACAGATCATCGGCGGGCAAGCCGAAGTGGAAACTCACCACCGGCGGCCGGAATTCTTCCAGCACATCGGCCGCGTCATGACCGAACGGCGTGCGGCCCGGGCCCGCGGTGATCGTGTCGGGATCGATGCCGAACTCGGCGTAGTACGGCGCCAGGGCTTCGCGCCAGCGCGCCTCGCGTACGGCATCGGGCACCGGCGGCACATGGCAGAAGAAGTTGACGTTATACGGACGATCGGTATCGGCGCGGATCGCGGCGAGTTCCTTACGCAGCGCATCGGGTCCCAGCATCGCGCCGGGCAGCGAGCCCAGCCCGCCCGCCTTGCTGACCGCGACAGCCAACGCATGATCCTGCACGCCGGCCATCGGCGCCTGGATCAAAGGTAGCGAGACATCGAGCAGGGCCGACAAGCTCATGCCGTTAGCTTGGCACAACGTCGGCGGCGATGTTCCCTCTCCCCGCTTGCGGGGAGAGGGTGCCCGAAGGGCGGGTGAGGGGGAGCGAGCGCAGCGAGCTGCCTTTGCCCTTCCTACACCTGCACCGTCTTCCACTTCCCCCGCGAGAACAGCCACAGCGTGAACAGGCCCACCGAGGTCTCGGACACGAACACCGCCCAGAACACACCGGTGTGCTGCCAGTTCAAATGGATCGCAAGCCAGTACGCCAGCGGAATCTGGATCAGCCAGAAGAACACGACGTTGATCCGCGTCGGCGTCATCGTGTCGCCCGCGCCGTTGAAGGCCTGCACCGAAACCATCCACCAACCATAGACGAAGTACGAGTACGACAGGATCCGCAGCCACTCGCCGCCGATGGCGACGACCTTGGGATCGGCCGTGAAGATCGCGATCAGCTGCGTCGGCAGCAGGAAGAACAGCACCGAGATCGCCAGTGTGAACGCCATGTTGTACCAGCCGATGCGCCACACCGAGGCTTCGGCGCGGCCCGGCTCCTGCGCACCGAGATTCTGTCCGACCAGCGTCGCCGCGGCATTCGACATGCCCCAGGCCGGCATCAGCGTGAACATCATGATGCGGATCGCGATCGTGGCGCCGGCGACGGCCTCGCTGCCGATGCTGGCGAGGATGCGCATCAGGAAGATCCACGAGGTCATCGCCACGATCATCTGGCCGATGCCGCCGAGCGAGGTACGCATGATGTTCCAGAGAATCGCACCGTGCCAGGCCAGCTGCGAAGCCACCACACGGATGTGCTTGCCCCCGCGGAACAGCACCCACAACTGGAACAACACGCCCACGCCGCGCCCGATGTTGGTCGCCAGGCCCGCGCCTTCGATACCCAGCGCCGGCACCGGACCGAGACCGAAGATCAGCAGCGGACACAGCAGGATGTTCAGGCCGTTGGACAGCCACAGCACGCGCATGGCGATCGCCGCATCGCCCGCGCCGCGATAGATCGCGTTGATGACGAACAGCAGCATGATCACCGCGTTGCCGCCGAGCATCCACTGCGTATAGCGATAGCCGTGTTCGATCGTCCACGGATCGCCGCCCATCAGGCGCAGCAGATCCGGCGCGAAGAAAATGCCGATCAGCGCCGGAGGTATCGACACCAGCAGCGCGAGGAAGATCGCCTGCACCGCGGTAATCGCCGCCTCTTCGCGCTTGCCCTCGCCGATGCGTCGCGCGACCACCGCCGTCACCGACATCGCCAGCCCCATCGCGACGGAATACAACAGGAACAGGTAACTCTCGGTCAGCCCCACGGTCGCCACCGCCGATGGCCCGAGCTTGGCGACGAAGAAAATGTCGACCACGGCGAAGGTGGACTCCAGCACCAGTTCCAGCACCATCGGTACCGCGAGCAGGAATACCGCCCGGCGCAGCGGAATCTTGGTGTAGTCGGCGCCGGTGCCGCGGATGGCTTCGCGCAGCTCGGACCAGAGTGGGCGGTTGTCGCTCATGGCGGCAGCGCCGGCTTCTGCATCTACGGCGGGTTGGGGTTCTGTGCTCATCGGGTGTCCGTTCGCGCGTTGGCCTGGGCATGGTACGGCGGGTTTTCCCGCCGTACGGATTCAGGAATACGACGAATACGGATCGGCGAAATCGACACCCTGGCAGGGCGGGATTTCCTTACAGGTCACGCATCCGTGCCGGTCGGCAACGGCAATGAGTCTGGAGCTTCGGCATTCGGGTCGTAGATCGCGACTTGCTTCGGATCGGTGACGATGACGTGGGTCTGGTAGTAGAACTTTCCGGTCGGCATGCCGCCATGGAGAAAGTCGATGCGCACGCGTCGGGCCGCTCCTACCACCGTGATCTTCTTGCCTTTCAGCGCCGCATCGGGATCTTCGCCGTGCAGTTTCCGGTAGACGGCAGCCGCCTTGGGCGTAAATGCGATCGTGAGGTTGCGCTGATCGCGATAGTCGGCCTCGGAGTTGAGGTAGACCCCGCCGCGGTCGCGTCCCGTCGCCACGACATCGATACCGAATACTCCAGCCGCTCCCTCGTCCTCCGCATCCGCGGCCAGCAGCACGGCCAGCTTCGGCGGAATCAGTTGCGCACGCCGGGTATCCCGCAACGTGTACAGCAGCGGCATCGTTGCCCAGAGGCTGCAGACCGTGCCCGTGATCTGCGCCGGATCACCTGGTGCGTATCGAACCGCTTTGTCCCAGGCACGCTCGGCTTCGCTCGCGCGTCCTTTGCGCACCTTCTCGGCCCAATCGGCGTAGAGGGCGGCAGCAAGCGTAGTGCGGGCCATGCCGTAGTCCATCAACTCCAACGCGGACTGCGCATACTCGATAGCCGCTTGCGGCTTGTCCATTGCGCATAGCAGATAGTTGGCGTAGTTGCCCCGGATCCAGGGATGCTGCGGGTGCCGCTTGATCGTCGCCCGATACAGCGCGTCGACTTCATCGTCGTGGCCGAGCCCTCGAAGTGCGTCGCGCATGCATCCTTCTGCCGCATCCAGCACGTGGTCGCTGACGTTGCCCCGCTTGGCCACGGCGCGGCACATGGAGAGGGCGTCCGCAAACTTCGTTTCATCCAAAAACAGTTCGGCTTCATTCAACGCCAACCAGGGACTATCGCTGCCTAAGGAGCGCGCGCGTTGCAGCGATGCCTTGGCGTCCGCGGGCCGCTTCTGCAGCTTGTAGAGACTGCCGCGCAGCACGAAGGCCGGGGCATAGTTCGGAGACAGCGCGATCGCATGATCGAGCGACTTCTCGGCCAGCACCAGCTTGGCCGGGTCGTATTGCCGGGAGTTGATCATCCCCGAGTCGATGAAGTAACGCGCGTACTGGACGTACGCTTCCACCGCCGCGGGATTCTTGGCGAGCACGGTGTCGAGTTCCGTGCGTGCGGCCTGCAGTTCCTCCGGCCTGCCCATCCATGCGTCGAGATGCGCCTGCGCACGCGCGATCGCGGCAGATTCGTCACCGGCAACCGATGGTGCACTGGCGCTTTCTGCCGCGATGGCCGTCGACGACAGCCCGCACGCCAGCGCGCCCGCGATCAGCACTCCCAAACCGTGGCGCCAGCCCGCCATGACCCGTCCCCGTACCACGATCATATTCATCCCCCGACATACCTATCGTCTTGGACGAAGGATACCGTGGGCGCTGTCCGTGCCGAGATGTTGGCGGCGGGTCACGACCCGCGCCCGGAGGTCATCGCGGCGACTCAGCGCGCAGGCAGGCGAGAGGCATGGCTCGCCGCCAGAATCCAATTCCCGTCGCGATACACCCAGGTGTCGGTGAAGCGAAAGTCGGCCTGGAAGGCTTCGCCGCCGGCCGTGCCTTTGATGCTGGTGATGCCGGTGACGATGGCCGCATCGCTGTAGATTCGGATCGACTGGTCGTGATTACGGAATTCCTGGTAGCGCGGCTCGCGCGCCGCGACTTCGGCCAGATTCTGCGCGAGATCGGTCACCGTTCCGCGTGAATCCACGAGGGTGAAGCGCGAGTCCAGTGCGGTGCGCAGGTATTCGGCATCGCCCACTTCGAAGGCATGGCAGATAGCCGCTTCGACTCGCCGAATCTCACGCTCGTCCTGCGCGGCGTCGCGGGCCTGCGCCGGCGACGCGGCCAGGATCAACAGAGGCGTCAGCATCCAGCCTTTCATCGCGTGCTCCCGGTATGAAGAGCCGCCATGCTACGAAAGCCGGAGCTTCACAATCTTGGCCGCACGGCGGCGCCGGTTCAGCCTCGTTTGGCCGCCGCGATCTGCCTAAGTGCCTGTTCGAACAGCTCAACCGGCTGTCCGCCCGAGATCAGGTGACGCTGCTCGATGATGACCGCCGGCACCGCGTTGATGCCGTGATCGAGGAAGAACTGCTCCTCCGTGCGCACCTCATCGGCGTACTCGTCGGTGGCAAGAATCTCCCGTGCACGTTCGGCGGGCAGGCCGACGCTGGCAGCGACGCGCACCAACGTCTCGCGATCCGACACGTTCTGCCCTTCGCTGAAGTAGGCGCGCAACAAGGCGTGTTTGAGCGCCGCCTGCCGGCCTTCGTCCTCGGCCCAATGCAGCAGGCGATGCGCATCGAAGGTGTTATAGATGCGGCTGCGGCGGTCCATGTCGAAGACGAAGCCGAGCGCCGCGCCGCGCTGGCGGATGGACTCCTGGTTCTGCGCCAGTTGCTGCGCCGACATGCCGTATTTCTTCTGCAGGTGCTCGGCGATGTCCTCGCCTTCCGGCGCCATCTGCGGGTTCAGCTCGAAGGGGCGGAAATGGATCTCGACCTGGACGTCATCGCCCAGGCGTTGCACGGCTTGCTCCAGCGACGCCAGGCCGATGGCGCACCACGGACACACCACGTCCGAGACGAAGTCGATGCGTAACGATGTTGCATCTGCCGTTGTGTTCATTGTCGCTGGGCCCTGTGCATGCACTCGCAAGCGACATTGTATATGTCACGTTTTCCTTGCGGGACTTGCGGCCCCTGCGCAAGGCGGGCAGATCCCCGCCTTGCGCGCATGCCATTGGCTCAGCGCTTGGTCGCGGTGGACGTGGGATTACCGTCGACGTCGTTGCCGGACAGGCGATTGTCCCCGAACGACTGAATGATGCCGCCACCCGAGGACACCAGGCCCGCCGCGTTGTTGGTAATCAGATTGTCGGAAATTCGTACGAGCGCGAGACTTCCATTAGCGACGATGCCGGCGCCGCCGGACGCGCCCCAGCCGTTGTCGGAAATCGTCGAACCTTCGATCGTGACCTGGACCGGATCGGCCAGGCCGATCGCCACGACGCCGTTGTTCCAGGTGCTGTTGAGGGTCGAGTTGCGGATCGTAACCACGCTGTTCCCGTCGGCGCGCACACCCCAGCCGACGTTGTTGCTGATGGTGGTCTTTTCGATCGTCACGTCGGCCAATGCGCCTCCGGTCGGCTGGATGTGTATGCCGCCGCTCGACCCCTGACCGTTGTCGGTGATCACACTGTTCTTGATGAACAAGCGGGCATTGACGCTACCCGAAGGAGCGAACGTCACGCCGCTCGCACTCGCGCTGCCGCGGAATCCGCGGATCTGACAATCCTCGATGTGCAGGCTTTGTCCCGAATTGAAGCGCACACCGGCCAGGCCGCTGCCCAGTCCTTCGATCGTCAGGCCGCGAAGCGTGACTCTGTCGCCGCCGCCCGCCGCGATGACGATGGCATTGGTTCCGCTGACCAGGACACCGCCTTCGCCTGCTTCGGCGCCGTTGATGAGGATGGACTTGGTGATCGTCACACCGCCGTATCCGCCCGGATCGAGGATGCTGATTTCGCCACCGGCCGCGGTCTTGGAAATGGCACCGGCGAACGTCTTGCAAGGAGCAGTGCGACTGCACGGGTTGGCGTCATCACCGACCCCGGATACCCAGGTGCGCGTTGCCTGCGCCGAGGCAATGCCCTGAGCCGACATAAAGATAACGGCCGCCATGACCAGCCGACCGGCGAGTTTCTTCTTCCACATTGTCCTTCCCCTTTTTATGAACGATATCGGCGCCACGCGCCGTCCTGAGCCCAGCGCCCTACCGGGCGGCAGGAGACATGCTCTACCCGCCACTACCCCTAAACGGAAAGACAAAGAAAAAGCGGCCCCGAGATTGCGGGCCGCTTCGTTTGGCGCACGTGAAGAAATCAGAGCATCGGCAGCTTCAGACCCTGCTCCTTCGCGCACTGCTTGGCGATGTCGTAGCCGGCATCGGCATGACGCATCACGCCCGTGCCCGGGTCGTTCCACAGCACGCGGGCGATGCGCTTGTCAGCGGCTTCGCTGCCGTCGCACACGATCACAACACCGGAGTGCTGCGAATAGCCCATGCCGACGCCGCCGCCGTGGTGCAGCGAGACCCAGGTCGCGCCACCGGCCACGTTGAGCATGGCGTTGAGCAGCGGCCAGTCGGAGACGGCATCGGAACCATCGCGCATGGCCTCGGTTTCGCGGTTGGGCGAAGCGACCGAGCCGCTGTCGAGATGATCGCGGCCGATCACGACCGGCGCCTTGAGTTCACCGTTGCGCACCATCTCGTTGAAGGCGAGGCCGAGCTTGTGGCGCAGACCCAGGCCGACCCAGCAGATGCGCGCCGGCAGGCCCTGGAAGCTGATGCGTTCGCGCGCCATGTCGAGCCAGCGGTGCAGGTGCGGATCATCCGCGATGATTTCCTTCACCTTGGCGTCGGTCTTGTAGATGTCTTCCGGATCGCCGCTGAGCGCGACCCAGCGGAACGGGCCGACGCCGCGGCAGAACAGCGGCCGCACGTAGGCCGGGACGAAGCCGGGGAAATCGAAGGCATTCGCGCAGCCTTCGTCCTTCGCCATCTGGCGGATGTTGTTGCCGTAATCGACCGTCGGGATGCCCTGCGCGTGGAAGGCGAGCATTGCTTCGACGTGCACACGCATCGACTTCTTGGCCGCATCGCGGACCTTGGTCGGATTGGCCTTCTGTTCTTCCAGCCACTGCTCGACGGTCCAGCCGATCGGCAGGTAGCCGTGCACCGGGTCGTGCGCGGAAGTCTGGTCGGTGACGCAGTCAGGACGCACGCCGAGCTTGACCATCTCCGGCAGGATTTCCGCGGCATTGCCGAGCAACGCGATCGACTTGGCTTCGCCGGCCTTCGTGTACTTCTCGATCCGGGCGAGTGCGTCGTCGAGGTTGCTCGCCTGTTCGTCGACGTAGCGCGTGCGCAGGCGGAAGTCGATGCTGCTCTGGCGGCATTCGATCACCAGCGAGCACGCGCCGGCGAGCGATGCGGCCAGCGGCTGCGCGCCGCCCATTCCGCCGAGGCCGGCGGTGAGGATCCACTTGCCCTTGAGGCTGCCGTTGTAATGCTGGCGGCCCATCTCGACGAAGGTCTCGTAGGTGCCCTGCACGATGCCCTGCGAGCCGATGTAGATCCACGAGCCGGCCGTCATCTGGCCGTACATCATCAGGCCCTTCTTATCGAGCTCGTTGAAGTGCTCCCAGTTCGCCCACGCCGGCACCAGGTTGGAGTTGGCCAGCAGCACGCGCGGCGCGTCCGGATGCGTGGGGAAGATACCGACCGGCTTGCCCGACTGGATCAGCAGCGTCTCGTTGTCTTCCAGCTCGCGCAGCGACTTCAGGATCGCGTCGTACGACTCCCAGTCGCGCGCGGCGCGGCCGATGCCGCCGTAGACCACCAGGTCGGCCGGGTTCTCCGCGACTTCCGCGTCGAGATTGTTCTGCAGCATGCGGTACGGGGCTTCGGTGAGCCACGACTTGCAGTTGAGCGTGGTGCCACGCGGGGCGCGGATGCTGCGGGACGGATCGTGCCTGTTCGAAGCGGACATGCGGGCTTTCCTGCGGGAGTAACTAGGTTGGAAAAATTATCGCGCCGCCGCTTCCGCCCAGGCTATGCGCAGGACCCGGTGCAGGCTCGGAAACTGCGCGTGGCGGTCGGGTTCCAGCCCCTCAGGGCCGCTTTTGTATACGCTGTATACATGCCCGCCCGCCTGCCCACCGCCGAACGCATCCTTCGCGCCGCCCGCACCCTGTTCGAGGGCGGCGGTGCGGACGCGGTGAGCATGCGCCGCGTCGCCGACGCGGTCGGGCTGACGCCGATGGCGATCTACCGCCACTTCCCCAATCGCGAAGCGCTGCTCAAGCGCATCGGCGACGACAGTTTCGATGAGATCGCGCGGCACTGGATCGCGCGCAACCAAGGCGGCGACGTGATGGCGCGGGTGATCGGCCTGCAACGCATCTATTTGGACTATGCGTTGGCGCATCCGCATCTGTTCGATCATGCGTTCTCGGCACGGCGCGCGGATGCGCGGAAGTATCCGGACGATTTCCGTGCGGGGCGCTCGCCTACGCTGACGGTCGCGGCCGAAGCGGTAGCCGAAGCGATGCACGTCGGACTGCTGCGCGACGACGACGCCTGGGACGTGGCGATGACGCTGTGGGCGCATACGCACGGGTTGGTGGCGTTGTACCGCGCAGGACGCTTCAGCTACGACGAGACGCAGTTCCGCACGTTCTACGAGGCATCGTTGCAACGGTTGCTGCGTGGATTGATGCCATCAGCAATCCCAGTGAATTGAGCGCACCCGCGACAGAAGCCTCCTCGGAAAAACTCATGAGCGATCCAATACTTACCTTTAAAAATCAAGCTGAGTGGGAGTCTTGGCTTGAGCTCAACGAAAGCGCCGCAACGGGCGCGTGGCTGCGTCTTGCCAAAAAAACTGCCATGCGGCCAACGGTCTCCTATGCCGAAGCACTCGAGAGCTCTTTGTCACGGCTGGGTTGACGGTCAGAAGCAAGCGGAAAGCGAACAATATTGGCTTCAACGATTCACGCCCAGGACAGCCAAAAGTATCTGGTCCAAGATCAACAAGGCAAAAGCTGAAGCCCTAATCTCTGCGGGAAGGATGCGTCCTTCTGGTCTTCGTGAAATCGACCGAGCGAAGCAAGATGGGCGCTGGGACTCAGCGTATTCATCAGCCAGTAGATCCACCGTCCCTAACGACTTCCAACAAGCCCTCGACGCCAATAAGAAGGCCAAGGCGTTTTTCTCAAAACTCGACAGTCAGAATCGATTTTCCATTTTGTTCAGGATTCAAAATGTCAAAAAGGCAGAAACTCGCGCCAAAAAGATCTCTCAGTTCGTCGAAATGTTGGCCAAGGGCGAAAAACTTCACACTTAACGCCAGCGGCCCAAATTCATTCAAGCTGAAGCCGCTTCGCGGCTCGGCGTAATTCAAGCGTTAGGTGCACACCCACGTTTGTCTTGGCGCTGCCGGCTTCTCTTACACCGGTCGAACTTTCATTGTGGCCACGTCGAGCGAAGTGACCGTGTATGGAAGAAATGGCAACTAACCCTTCCATCGAGCGTGCGATCCATGCCTTCATGGATGGCCAAAAAAAACGCCCGGCATTGCCGGGCGTTTGCTTGCTGCATGCGCAGCTGCGCTCAGTGGATCGACGGATCCAACGTACGCAGCGCGTCGGCAATATCGATCCGACCGGTGCGGTCGAGATCCTCGCGGGTGTAAGCGCGGCCGATCTGGCCGTTGCTGCACATCCGCTGCTTCTTGCCATCGCTACGCTCGTCGCTGCGATGGGTGATGCGCGTGCCGGTGTAGCGCAGGCAGTGGCGGTCATCCATATCGGTCTTCTTCGCGGCGTCCTGCGACGCGGCAGCGGCATCTGCGTTGGGTGCAGGCGAAGGATTGGCTTGCGGCTGCGCGGCCTGGGCGGCACCGGCGATGAACAGGGCGCCCAGCAAGAGAGTTAGTTGTTTCATGGTCGGCTCCCGTAGCGACTCTGTAGTCACCATACGCCCGGCGGCGCGCAGGGGCATGTGCCGAATGCGCGCCTTCGGGCCGCTCGTCAGCTGCGGTTGGGATTGGCGGACGGGCTGCACTGCGCACGGCCGGCTTCGAAGGCCGCCGCTTCCTCGGCCGTGGCCGGCTTGGGATCTACGCCGTCGTCGAACAGCACGCGCCAGACACCGTCGGCGTCCTTGTGCCAGACCGAATGGAAGGCGCCGATGTGGTAGCGCTGCTTCGCGTTCGGATCCAGGGCTTCGAACAGCGTGGGGCCGCTGGACCAGGCGGTGTCGTTCACGCCGGTAGCCATGGTCACGCGCGTCGGATACCAGCGCAACGTTACGCGCTTGCCTTCGATGATCGGCATCCAGCGCGGGACGATGGCGGCGCGGCCGCGATGGGGTTCGCGGGTACTCGCGCCGAAGGCGGCGTTCTCGCTCACATGCCCGGCGAAGGCGGTGGCGTCGTGGCTGGCGACGGAACGGGCGAAGCTCAGCTCGCGCTGCCATACCGCGCACTCCTCCGAGGTCAGTTGCGGCGGAGCCTGCGGGGTCGGCTGGGCGGCGGGCTGGGGGGGCGCCGGGGCCGCGCCCTGGGCGGCGGCCAGCGCGACGACGGGGACCGACAACAGGACGGCAACAGCAATCGAACCAAAGCGCATTGCGACTCTCCGGAAACGGCACTTCGAATGGTCGGCCATCTTGCCAGTGCGGGCGCAATGCTCGCCCTGCAATACTTGTCGCAAGAACGGCTGGCTATGATCGCCCGATGTCATCGAACCCCCTGCGGGCGCTCGCCGCCCTCCTTGCTGCCCTCTTCGCCGTCCTGACCCTGGGCGGCTGCGCTTCGAAAGCGCCTGCATCGGGCGAGCCCGCACCGCTGCTGCTGGTGTCGATCGACAGCTTCCGCGCCGATTACCTGGACCGCGGCATCACGCCCAACCTCAGCCGCATCGCCCGCGACGGCGTGCGCGCCCAATGGATGAATCCGTCGTATCCGTCGCTGACCTTCCCCAACCACTACACCCTGATCACCGGCCTGCGGCCCGATCACCACGGCATCGTGCACAACACCATGCGCGACGCCACCCTGGGCGACTTCAGCAATTCCAATGAAGCCGCCGTGCGCAACCCGGCGTGGTGGGGCAGCGAGCCGCTGTGGGTCACCGCGGAGAAGGCCGGCCTGCGTACCGCCACCTTGTTCTGGCCGGGCAGCGAGGCGCCGATCAATGGCACCTGGCCGACCGACTGGCTGAAGTACGACGACTACATGCCGTTGACGCAGCGCGTCGACACGGTGCTGGGCTGGCTGTCGCGGCCGGCGGGCCAACGGCCGCGGCTGACGACGCTGTATATCGGCGCACTGGACCACACCGCGCACGATTTCGGTCCGGACGCTCCGCAAACCAATGCGACGCTCAAGGAAGTGGATGCGGCGATCGGCCGGCTGCTTGCGGGCTTGAAGCATCGCGGCCTGGGCGGTCGCGTCAATCTCGTCGTGGTCTCGGACCACGGTATGGCGCCGGTGCCGGCGTCGCACAACTTCGACGTCACCACCTTGGCCGATCCGAAAGATGCGACGTATGTGACCTATGGCGAAGTGCTCGGCTTCGCTCCGCAGCCGGGGCACGAAGCCGCCGCGGAACGCCAATTGCTGGGACGTCATGCGCATTACGAATGCTGGCGCAAAGGCGAACTCCCGGCGCGCTGGCAGTACGGCCAGCATCCGCGCGTGCCGCCGATCGTGTGCCAGGTCGACACGGGTTGGGAGGCGGAAACGCCCAAGCGCCTGGCGCAACGCAAGCCCGGCACGATGCGCGGCGCGCACGGTTACGATCCGGCCGATGCCACGATGCGTGCGCTGTTCATCGCGCAGGGCCCGGCGTTCCGCAGCGGCACGGAACTGGCGCCGTTCGACAACGTCGATGTCTATCCGCTGCTGGCGCAATTGCTCGGCGTCGCGCCGCAACCCAACGATGGCGAGCTTGCGCCGCTGCTGCCCGCACTGAAATAGGGTTCGCCACATCAATGTCCGAATCCGGCGAGTTCAGGCACCCGCGCGGTGCTAGCCTGCACCCATGTCGAACCTCGCCGCCGCCACGACCGTCCCCGATGCGCAGACCTGCGAGCAGGCCCGACGCAGCCGCGATCCGCGTTTCGACGGCCTGTTCTTTACCGCCGTGCTCAGCACGAAGATCTATTGCCGGCCGGTGTGTCCCGCGCCGATGGCCAAGCGCGTCATGTATTACGCCAGCGCGGCGGCCGCCGAAGCCGCGGGTTACCGACCCTGTCTGCGCTGCCGTCCGGAGCTCTCGCCCGGCGACGGCGCGTGGCGGCGCGGCGATGAGGTAGTCGCCCGCGCGCTGAAGCTGATCGATCAGGGCGTATTGGACGACGCGCCGTTGTCCGCACTCGCGCAGCGCGTCGATATCGGCGAACGCCAGCTGCGCCGGCTGTTCGTCGAGCGACTGGGCGTGCCGCCGATCGGCGTGCAAGGCACGCGCCGCCTGTTGTTCTCCAAGCAGCTGCTGACCGAAACCGCATTGCCGATTACCGAGGTCGCGCTGGCCGCTGGCTTCGGCAGCCTGCGCCGTTTCAACGCGGCCTTCCTCGAGGCTTATCGCATGGCGCCGCGCGATCTGCGCAAGCAACGTGCGGAAGCGCCCGGCGAAACCCTAACGCTGCGCCTGGGTTATCGCCCGCCCTACGATTTCACCGCGATGCTCGACTTCCTGCGCGGACGTGCGTTGCCGGGCGTGGAAGTCGTCGATGCCGACAGTTATTCGCGCGTGATCGGGCCGATCGACGCGCCCGGTTGGCTGCGCGTCTCGGCATGGCCTACCACCAGCAGGCATACGGACGAACACGCGCTGAAACTGGAACTGCGTGGCGCGCGACCGTCGCAGATGCTGGACATCGTCAACCGCCTGCGGCGCATGTTCGATCTGGACGCGGACCCGCGCGCGATCGCCGATGCGCTGTCGGTCGATGCGCGGCTGCGCCCGCTGCTGAAGCGACGCCCCGGGCTGCGCGTACCCAGCGGCTGGGACGGCTTCGAGATCGCGATACGCGCGATCATCGGTCAGCAGATCAGCGTGGCCGGCGCGCGTACGCTGACCTCGCGCTTGTCGCAGCGTTTCGGGCAGCCGTTGCAGGCGCCGTTCGCGCCGGGACTGGAGCACCTGTTTCCCACGCCGGAGTCGCTGGCCGATGCCGACCTGGCGTCGATCGGTCTGACCCGCGCCCGCGCGGACACCGTGCGTACCGTGGCGCGCGCCTTGCTCGACGGCCGCGTCGATTTCAAACCGGAACGCACGCTGGACGAATTCACCGCGCGCTGGGTGGAACTGCCCGGCATCGGCCCGTGGACGGCGCACTACATCGCCCTGCGTGCGCTCGGCCATCCCGATGCGTTTCCCGCCGACGACCTGGTGCTGCAGCGCGCGGTGCCGAACGATGGTTCGCGCATGACGGCCAAGGCACTGACGGCGCGTTCGGAAGCGTGGCGGCCGTGGCGCGCGTATTCGGTGATCCAGTTGTGGAAGGATTCGATGGGCGCCGCCAAGCCGGCGAAGGCGGCGACATGAGTGTTTTCTATCGCCAGATCGACAGTCCGGTCGGGCCGCTGCTGATCGCCGGCAACGATGCCGGACTGCAGCTCATCGAGTTCCATGCACCACGGCATCCGTACGCACGCGGGGCGGATTGGCGAGAAGGCGATCATGCCGTCCTGCGCGATACGCACGAACAGCTGAAGGAATACTTCGCGGGCAAGCGCCGTCGCTTCGATCTCGCGCTCGCGCCGCAGGGCACTGCGTTCCAATGCCAGGTGTGGTGGGAATTGGCGAACATTCCCTTCGGCGACACCATCAGCTACGCCGATCTTGCGCTGCGCCTGGGCCGGCCGACGGCGACACGCGCCGTGGGCGCGGCCAATGGCCGCAATCCGATTCCCATCGTGCTGCCCTGCCATCGTGTGATCGGCGCCGACGGCAGCCTCACCGGTTTCGGCGGCGGATTGCCGACCAAGCAATACCTGCTGCAGTTGGAAGGCGCGCTGCCGTGCGAAACGGACCTGTTCGCCTGACGATCAGCTCAGCAGCGTGCGCATGACATCGCCGTAGCGCCGGGCGATGCCTTCGCGATCGCGATGCACGCCGTCGCGGACGACCGCTTCGCCGGCTACGTACACGTCGCGCACCAGGTTGCGGTTGCCGCTGAAGATCCAGCGATCGACCGCATCCTCGCGCTGCACACCGGCGAACGCCGGCGCATCGGCATCCAGCACCAGGAAGTCCGCAGGTTCGCCGGCGGCCAGCGCGCCGATGGCGTGTCCGCTCGATCGCGCCGCGCTGTCCAGCGCGTCACGCAGCAGGGTCTCGCCGACACTGCCGGAAGCACCGCCGACGGCAGCGCCGCCGACAAAGGCCGGCCGCACGGCGATATTGCGATGGCGGGTTACCAGGCGCTGGCCGTATTCGAGCCAGCGCAGTTCTTCGATAGGCGAGACCGAGATGTGCGAATCCGAACCCACGCCCCAGGCACCGCCCGCATCCAGGTAATCCCGCAGCGGAAACAGGCCGTCGCCGAGATTGCCTTCGGTCGTGGTGCAGATCGCCACGGTCGCGCCGCTGTTGGCGACCCGGAGCGTTTCCGCGGCGCTGAGATGGGTGGCGTGCACCAGCGTCCAGCGCGCGTCCACTGCCGCGTTGTCCAGCAGCCATTCCACCGGACGGGCATCGCGCAGCGCGAGGCAATCCTGCACTTCGCCCAATTGCTCGGCGATATGGATGTGGATGCGCACTTCCGGCGGCAGCGCCGCCAGCACCACCTGCATCGCGTCCGGCGGGACGGCGCGCAAGCTGTGCAGAGCGCAGCCGATACGCAGCGCCCCGTCTTCTTCGCCGCGCAGGGTGTCGAGCAGGCGCAGGTAGGCGTCGACGTTATGGCCGAAGCGCTGTTGCCGTTCGCCCAACGCGCGGCCGTCGAAGCCGCCGGTCATGTACAGCACCGGCAGCAGAGTCAGGCGGATGCCGGTATCGCGCGCGGCCTGGATGAGGGCGCGCGACATCGCCGCGGCATCGGCGTAGGGACGGCCGTCCGGCGCATGGTGCAGGTAGTGGAATTCGCACACGGTGGTGTAGCCGGCTTCGAGCATTTCCGCATACAGCTGCGCGGCGACGGCGTACAGCGATTCGGGATCGAAGCACGCGGCAAAGCGGTACATGGTTTCGCGCCAGGTCCAGAACGAATCGCTGGGATGGGTCTGGCGTTCGGCCATGCCGGCCATGGCGCGCTGGAAGGCGTGCGAGTGCAGGTTGGCGATGCCGGGAACCACCCAGCCGTCGCTGCCGCTGGGCTGCGCATTGCGGCGGACGGCGACGCGGCCGCGGGCGTCGATATCGAATCCGGCATCGGCCTGCCAACCGGCCGGGGTCCACAGCATGGCGGCGTCGAAGGTCTTCATGCCGCCATTCTCGCCGATCGCCCCGGCGTGCGGATCATTCCGCCGCGCGCCCGATCCGGGGCAGCCCGCTTAGAATCGCGCGATGACGACCCGTCCCTTCGATACGCTCCTTCTTGGCCCGAGCCTTGCAACGCTCGACGCCGCCAGCGGCTACGGCGAAATCAGCGATGGCACGCTCGCCTGGCGCGACGGCGTGCTGACGTTCGTCGGCCCGCGTTCGCAATTGCCCGGGGCGGCGCACGAACTCGCAGACGAGGTGATCGAAGCCGACGGCTGGATCACGCCGGGACTGATCGACTGCCACACCCACCTGGTCTTCGCCGGCGACCGTGCGCGCGAGTTCGAACTGCGCCTGCAAGGCGCGACCTACGAGGAAATCGCCCGCGCCGGCGGCGGCATCGTCTCCACCGTGCGCGCCACCCGCGAAGCGGACGAGGCCGAACTGCTGCAACAGTCGCTGCCGCGCGCCCGTGCCCTGCTCGCCGACGGCGCCACCACGCTTGAGATCAAATCCGGCTACGGCCTCGACTTCGACAACGAGCGCAAGACGCTGCGCGTAGCGCGGCAGGTCGGCAAAGAACTCGGTATCAGCGTGCGCACAACCTATCTGGCCGCGCACGCATTGCCGCCCGAATTTAAGGATCGCGCCGACGCCTATATCGACGCCGTATGCGAATGGTTGCCGCGATTGCATGGCGAAGGCCTGGTCGATGCAGTGGATGCGTTCTGCGAAGGCATCGGCTTCAGTCCGGCGCAGACCCGGCGCGTGTTCGAGGCCGCGCGAGCGCTCGGACTGCCGGTGAAGCTGCATGCCGACCAGCTCAGCGACCTGGGCGGTGCCGCGCTCGCGGCGGAGTTCGACGGTTTGTCCGCAGATCACGTCGAACACACTTCGCTCGACAGCGTGCGCGCGATGGCGCAGCACGGCACCGTCGCGGTGTTGCTGCCCGGCGCTTTCCATGTGCTGCGCGAAACCAAATTGCCGCCGCTGCAGGCGTTCCGCGAGCATGGCGTGGCGATGGCGGTCGCCACCGACTGCAATCCCGGGACATCGCCGCTGTTGTCGCTGCGACAGGCGATGCAGCTGGCCTGTACGCATTTCCGCCTGACGCCGGAGGAGGCGCTGCGCGGCGCGACCGTGCACGCGGCGCGTGCGCTCGGCCTGCGCGATCGTGGCGTGTTGCGCGTGGGCATGCGTGCGGATTTCGTACGCTGGGACGTGCGTCATCCGGCCGAGCTTTGTTACTGGCTAGGCGGACGCTTTGCCGCGCAGGTGTATGCCGGCGGTCGCGCCCTCTGATCTTCCGCGCTGCCACGGCCATGGCAGCACTCTGTTTGGAGAATGCATGAGACTCACTGCCTTCGCATCGCTCGTCGCCCCCGCGCTGCTTGCTGCCCTGCCGTTGTCCATCGCTCACGCGCAGGCCTCCGATGCGGCGCGACGCCTCGCCCAGGACGCCACGATCGTCGACACGCACATCGACGCGCCGACGGAGCTGGCCGATCACTGGAACGATCTGGGCGTCGCCACGCCGACGCGCGAATTCGATTATCCGAAGGCGCGCGAAGGCGGCTTGGATATCGCCTTCATGTCGATCTACACCTCGGCCGACGAGGACGATCAGGGCAAGGCCTGGCAGACCGCCAACACGCAGATCGACGCGGTCGAGGCGCTGGTGCAGCGGCATCCGGACAAGTTCGCGCTAGTTTCGTCGCCCAAGGATTTCAAGCGTCTACAGCGCGGCGGGAAGGTGCTGCTCGCGTTGGGCATGGAGAACGGGGCGCCGATCGCCGACGACATCAAGCAGCTGGCGGCGTTTCATGCGCGTGGGGTGCGTTACATCACTCTCGCGCATGGCCGCAATAACCGCATCAGCGATTCGGCCACCGATTTCTCGCCGCGCTGGAATGGCCTAAGTCCGTTCGGACGCGATGTGGTGAAGGAGATGAACCGGCTCGGCATCATGGTCGATGTTTCGCATCTGTCGGAGGATGCGATCCGTCAGGCGGTGGAGTTGAGCCGTGTGCCAGTGATCGCCAGTCATTCGGCGCTGCGCTATTTCACGCCGGGGTTCCAGCGCAATCTCAGCGACGAGAACGTCAAGGCGATCGGGGCGAAGGGCGGCGTGGTGCAGGTGCCGTTCGGCAGCATCTTCATCGATGCGCAGGCGGCGCAGACTTACTCGGCGTTCCTGCGTGAACGTGAGGCGTTCCGCGTCGCGAAAGCGGCGGCGCTTGCGGCCGGTAAGCCGGCACCCGGCCCAGAGCCGCAGTTCCCGAAGCTGCAGCCGACCTCGCTCAAGTCGGTGCTCGACAACATCGATCGCGTGGTGCAACTGGCCGGTATCGATCACGTCGGCATCGGTTCAGACTTCGATGGCGTGAACGGCGCATTGGCCGCGGAGCTGCACTCGGTTGCCGATTACCCGGTGCTGATCGCTGGCTTGCAGCAGCGCGGCTATAGGGATGCCGATATCCGCAAGATCCTCGGCGGGAATTTGCTGCGGGTTTGGGGTGAAGTCGAACGGAGCGCAGAGCAGTAGGGCTGCGGGCAGGCAGGCGGCGCCGGTGGGCCTGCGTGACACGCCGTGAATCCGTCCATGGAGGCTTCTCGGCGGCATCCATGCCGCCGACAGTCACGCAGACCCACCAGCACCGCCTGCCTCTCACACATCTCGGAGGCCTTGGCAAAAGGCATAAAAAAAGCCCCGCGATGCGGGGCTTTTTGTTACCTCTGAAGATTCCGCTTAGGCGGCGCTCTTCTTGGCCACGGCCTTCTTTGCCGGGGCCTTGGAAACGGTCTTGGCTGCGGCCTTCTTCGCGACCGGAGCGGTCGCGGTGCCGGCGGCCTTGGTCACGGCCGAGGCGCTGCGGGCATTCCCGTAGCTGGAGTTGTAGCGCTTGCCCTTAGCGGTCTTGCGGTCGCCCTTACCCATGTTCCTACTCCTGAAGCTGTCGAAAAATACGCCGCACCGGTGCGGCTGAAAATGTTCGCGGCGCGCGCGAGGCCGCGAAGTCTACCACGCCAGATCCTATCCCTCAGACCCATGCAAACGAGTCGCTCAATGCGCGCAGGTCGCATTGTGGACGTGGACATGGTTTAGCCGGAGGTTGGCCAGGTGGGCCAGGCCCACCAGCGTGCCGCCGAAGGTCATCGCAAGGGCGTGCGGCACCAGGGCATGGTGCAGCGGGTCGTACAGGATTCCGGTCCACAGCACCGCCAGACCCGGCAGGAGCAGGCCCAGGGCGCGCACTGCGCCATGGCGGCGATAGCCCCAGATGACGCTGAACAGGCCCAGCAGCGTCGCAAAGATCACGAAGCCACGCTCAAAGTCGTCGCCCAGCCAGGCCGCGATGCCGAGTGACGGCAGCACCGCGATCACCAGCGGCAGCAGTGCGCAATGGATCGCGCACAGCAACGAGCCGACCGCCCCCAGCCGATCGATCAGCGACCGGGTGGTGCGATGGACGCTGGATCGGGGGGAGTAGTCGCTCATCGCGTTACATTGTAACAGTTGCAAGCCTTTGATCCGTCAGGAAGCGGCGTCGAAAACGGGCCGTTCCGTTTCATGGGCGGGATGCGAGCGGCGGACCGCAGGGACGGCCTGGGCCAGCAAGGCACAGCCGGCCAGCGTCCACACGATCATGGCGCCGCTGGGCAGGTCGAGTACCGCCGAAAGCCCCAAACCGAGGATGTAGCCCAGCGCCCCGATGACGTAGGCCGCCACCAGGCGGCCACGGCCCTTCATGCCCGCCGTTGCCAGCGCCGGCACGATCAGGCTGGCGAAGACCAGGTACACGCCGACCAGCTGCACCGAGGCCGTGATCGCGAGGGCGAACAACGCGTAAAACAGCAGCCCGGCCAGCTTGCCGCCACGCAGCCACATGAAGGCCAGCAGGGCCACCGACAGCACGATCGCCGGAATCAGCTGCGAATAGCTGACCCATAGGATCTGCCCCACGAGTAGATCCTTGAGGTGCTCGCCGCCCTGCGGGTTGTCGGCCAGCAGCAGCAGGCCGCCGGTTGCGGCCAGGGCGAACAGGGTGCCGATCAGCGGCTCCTGATATTCCGGCCAGCGCCGGTCCGTCCACGACAACAGACCGGCACCGGCCAAAGCGGCGGCCGCCGCGGCCACCTGTACGCCCAGGCCATGCTCATCGATACCGAGGTACTGCGCGAGGATTACACCGAGCCCGGCGATCTGTGCGATCGCCAGGTCGATGAAGATGATGCCGCGCGACAACACCTGTTTGCCCAGCGGCACGTGCGTGGAAAGCACCACGAGCCCGGCGACGCACGCCGGGCCCAGGATGCTGAGGTCGAGACCTTCCCAATTGAGTGTCACTTGGCGGCTCCCAGCAGCTTGCTGATGGTCGAATCGAACAGGCCGAACAGATCCTTCGATTGCGCGTCGCCGCCGACGGTGAACGGCAGCGACACCGCCGGCACGCCGGTGCGGCCGGACAACCATTCCGACGGCTTCCCGTCCTGATAGGCCGCGCGCACGATCGCGAGCGTGTTGCCGTTCTTGGTAGTCGTGATCAGGCTCGCCAGATGCGCGCTGGTCGGCGGTACGCCCGGCTTGGGCTCGAGCGCACCGATCTGGTTCATGCCGAGCCAATCCCACAGATAGACCCAGCTGATGTGGTGGACGACGACATTGCGGCCCTTCAGCGGCGCCGCCTGCGCCTTCCACTTCGCCATCGCCGCCAGCCAGCGCTTGCTGAAGTCGGCCAGACGCTGCTGGTAGGTCGCGGCATTGGCAGGATCGAGTTGGGCCAGGCGCGCATCGAGCGCCTTGGCGATCACCAGCACGCGGCGCGGATCCATCTGCACGTGCGGATTGCCGTCGGGATGCACGTCGCCGTAGGCGCGGTCCAGCGCGGTCGGCTTCTCCAGCGTCTTCACCTGCGCGGCGGCCATGAAGTTGCCGGCGCCCCCAGTGATCTTCGAGTTGCCAGACTGGCGGACCAGCTGCGGCAGCCAGCCCACTTCGAGTTCGGCACCGGTGCACACCAGCAGGTCGGCGCTGCGCACCTTGGCGATCAGGCTGGGCTTGGCTTCGATCTGGTGCACGTCCTGCAGTGCGGACGTACCGACATCGACGTCGACCTTGTCGCCGGCCAGTTCCTGCACCAGCGAACCCCATTCCGGTTCGCAGGCGAAGACTTTCAGCTTGGCCTGCGCGGGCGTCGATACCAGCGCGGAGAGCAGCAATGCGGAGATGGCGAAGACTTTCATCGTAAGGGCCTCGAACTTAGAACTTGTGCGCGCCGTGCGCGCCCAGGCTGGTCTGATATTGCAGGGTGACGGCGTTGTCGCTGTCTTCGGCGTTGGGTTTGTCGCGGCTCAGCTGCAAACGGAACAGGCTGAATTCACTGTTGCGCCAAGTGAGTTCGGCAGTATGGCGATACGGATCGAAATCGCTGGCATACGGGCCGCTCGCGTCCGCCCAAAGCTTGTCGTAGCGGTAGCCGACGTCCCAGAGGCGATTGAGCCGGTACACGGCTTCGACGTAGCCGCCGCGGCGCTGGCCGTTCCAGGCCGAGGTGATCGTCTCGTCTTCCGGATCGATGAACACGCCGTCGCGATCGTCGAGGAAGTATTCGGTGCGCAGGGTGACGCCGCCGTCCTTGAAGTTGCCCTGCGGCGCCCACTTCCAGGTCGCGTCGGCGAGATAGATCTTCGCGTCGCCGCTGAAGCCGTCTTCGCCGCCTTCGGTCTTGGTTTTCAGCATCGACACGCCGGCGAGCCAGGAATTTTCGCTGCCGACGTCGCCACCGACGTGCGCGAACAGCGTGCGCGTGCCGAGGCCGCCATCTTGCGCACCGCCGCTGGGATAGTTCTGGCCGCGCAGCACTTCGCCGCCGACTTCGAACAGCAGGCTGGTCGGCGCGACCCAGCGCAGCTGCACGCCGTCGTCGCCGTACTGGCCGCCGAGGAAGGCCTGATAGGCCAGCGGGCGATCGAAGAAGTTGTCGGTGTGTGCGTGATGGCTGTTGAGGTAGCCGACGTTGGAGAAGAAGCGACCCATGCGCAGGCTGAAACCGGCCGGCAACGAGGTGGTGTCGATGTAGGCCTCTTCGATGCCGACGTGGTCCTCGCCGTCCTCGCTCTCGATCGCGGCGGTGAGTTGGCCGTAGAACTTGTCGTCGATGTTGGCGGCGAAGGAGACCTCGCTCTCGCCCAGCGAAAAACCGTTCGCGCTGGGACCGCTCTCGCCCACCAGCGGGAAGCCGGCGCGCGCGTAGCTGTCGGGATCGAGCGAGTGATGCGAATAGCTGCCGTTGAGGATGATGCTGATCGCCGGGTTGAACGCGTTGCCATTGGCGCCGCTGGCGCTGGTGGCGCCCTCCGGGGCCGCGAGGGCAGCCGTGGTGTCGGCGGGCACAGCGGCGGTCGTGTCGGACTCGGGCGTGGCGGCCAGGGCGTCGATTTCGGCCTGCTCGCTGCTGGCCGGCTCGCCGGCGGTCGGGGCCGGGGCGGCGGGCGTCGTGCTTTGGGACTTCAGCGCCTGCAGTTCCACCTGTAGCGCCTTGACCTGGGCTTCGAGTGCTTCGATACGGCGATCGGTGGCGGCGTCGGCGGCGAACGCCGGGGACGTGCCCAGCGCGCTCAGGACACCGATGACAAGCAAGGCCTTCCGCATGGGCTTGGAGTCTCGTTAAGGGGACGGGTTGACGGGATGTAATAACATAACACTCACGCCAGGCGGTCAATAGGACGCAGGTCATGGGCCGGCATGGGTTCAGGCGATCGGGCCGATCCGGCAAATGCGCGGATGCGACGCCAGCGTTTCACCCGCGTCGCCGATGGCGGCCGCTCCGCGCTCGATACTGCCGCGGATGAAAACGACCGCCGACATCAACAGCCCGGCTGCGGCCGCCTCCACCGCGCACTACTGGCCGCTGGTCCTGGCCGCCACCGCGATGCTCATGGTCACCATGGGCATCCGCCAATCGATGGGGCTGTTCGTCAGCCCGATCGGCAAGGCGACCGGCCTGGGCATCGCGCAGATCAGCTTCGCGCTTGCGATCGGCCAGTTCGTGTGGGGTGCGGTGCAGCCGGTGTTCGGCGCGATCGCGGACAAACAAGGCCCCGGACGCGTGCTCGTGATGGGCGGTCTGCTGCTGGTGGCGGGCACGGCGCTGGTGCCGTTCTTCGGCTCCGAATGGGGCCTGATGCTGACGCTGGGCGTTCTGACCGCCGCGGGTGCGGGCGCTGGCAGCTTCTCGGTATTGATCGGCGCGACCGCACAGCAGGTGCCGGCGACGAAGCGTTCGATGACCGGCGGCGTGATCAACGCGGGTGGTTCGCTCGGGCAATTCCTGTTCGCTCCGTTCACGCAGGCGGTGATCAGCGCCTTCGGCTGGGCGGCGGCGATGTGGACGCTGGCGATCGCGGCGCTGGCGACTTTGCCGCTCGCCTTCCCACTGCGGCGTCGTGCGGCCGCAACGCCCAGCCACGTGGCCGTCATAACCGGCGCGGGCGGGATGACATTGCGCGAACAGCTGCGCATCGCCCTGCGCGATCGCAGCTACTGGATGCTGCACATCGGCTTCTTTACCTGTGGCGTGCACATCGCCTTCCTGGTCACGCATCTGCCGACGGAAATCGCGATGTGCGGACTGTCGCCGCAGGTGTCGGCGATCAGCCTGGGCTTGATCGGACTGTTCAACATCGGCGGCAGCCTGGGCATCGGCTGGCTCGGCCAGCGCTATCGCATGAAGAATCTGCTGGCGCTGATGTACGCAAGCCGCGCCGTGCTGGTCGGCGTGTATCTCGTTTCCCCGCCCACGCCGATGACGTTCTTCCTGTTCGCCGCGGGCCTGGGCGTCACCTGGCTGGCGACGGTGCCGCCGACGGCGGGCCTGGTGGGCAAGCTGTTCGGGCCGCGCTACCTGGGCACGCTATTCGGCCTGACCCTGCTGTCGCATCAGATCGGCGGCTTCCTGGGCGCGTGGGTCGGCGGCCTCGTGGTCGAACGCTTCGGTGGCTATACCTGGATGTGGTACGCCGACATCGTGCTGGCGCTGCTGGCCGCTGTCGCCAACCTACCCATCCGCGAAACCCGTCCGGTGCTGCAGCCCGCGACCGCTTGAATCGCTAGCTCGCCGCGCCCTGCTTCGCGCACGCGGCGCACAGCCCATGCACTTCCAGCGTCTGCGCCTGCGGCATGAAGCCCAGCGCGCGTGCGCTGGCATCGAGCGAATCGACGATGTCCGCGTCTTCCAGCTCGGTCGCGGACTGGCAGTTGTCGCAGATCAGGAACGGCACCGCATGCGATTCGCCGCCCGGATGGTGGCAGCCGACGTAGGCATTGATCGACGCGAGCTTATGAATGAAGCCGTTTTCTAGCAGGAAATCGAGCGCGCGATAGACCGTCGGTGGCGCCGCGGCATCGTGCGTCGCCTTCATCTGATCGAGCAGGTCGTAGGCCTTGATCGGCCGGCCCGCGTCGGCGATCAGCCGCAACGCGTTCGCACGGATCGGGGTCAGACGCAGGCCGCGCTGCTCGCACGCACGCTCGACCTCGCGCACGAAGCCATCGCCGTCGTGGACGTGGTGCTTGGGGTCGGTGCAGGCGTGGGAATGGGTCATGGCAACCCCTGATTTATGCCCCAACCGGCAGCTTTGCAAGGGCCGCGTCGATGCGCGCCACCGCCTCGCCCTGCCCCGCCAGATAGACGGTGTGCGAGATATCCGGGCTGACCTGGGTGCCGGTGATGGCCACGCGCATGGGCTGGGCGACCTTGCCCATGCCGATGCCGAGCGCTTCGGCCGTCTCGTGCAGCGCGGCGGCGACGGATTCGGCCGTCCACGACGGCAGCTTCGCCAGGCGTTCGCGCGCATCGGAGAGCGGCGCCTGCGCGGCCGCAGTGAGGTGCTTGGCGACGGCGGCCTCGTCGTATTGCGTCAGTGGCTGGAACCACACCGCGGCGCGCTCGGCCATGTCCTTCAATGTCTGCACGCGGTCGCGCAGGGCGACGACGATGTCGGCGGGCTTGGGGCCGCGCGCCAGGTCGTAACCGTTGTTCTGCAGATGCCACTCCAGGTGCGTGGCCACATCATTCGGATCGTCGCTCTTGAGGTACTGCTGGTTGAGCCAGCCCAGCTTCGCCGGATCCAGGCGCGAGGCCTTCGCGTTGACGTCCTTGAGATCGAACAGCGAGGTCATCTCCGCGATCGAGAAGATCTCCTGATCGCCATGCGACCAGCCCAGCCGCACCAGATAGTTCAGCAGCGCATGCGGCAGATAGCCCGCATCGCGGTACTGCATCACGTCAGCCGCGCCGGTGCGCTTGGACAGCTTGGCCCCGTGCTCGTCGAGGATCATCGGCAGGTGCGCGAAATGCGGCACCGGCTTGCCCAGCGCGTGATAGATGTTGATCTGGCGCGGCGTGTTGTTGACGTGGTCGTCGCCGCGCACGACATCGGTGATCGCCATGTCGATATCGTCGACGACGACGGCGAAGTTGTAGGTCGGATAGCCGTCGGAACGGAAGATCACCAGGTCGTCGAGCTCGGCATTGCTGATCTCGATGCGGCCCTTGACCTTGTCCTCCCAAGCGACCGCGCCGTCGAGCGGGTTTTTGAAGCGGATGACGCGGTTGGGATCGTCGCGGAAGCCTGCGTTCTGCTCGCGATAGGCGCCGTTGTAGCGCGGCTTCTCGTTCTTCGCCATCGCCGCTTCGCGCATGGCTTCGAGCTCTTCCTTGGTCTCGTAGGCGTAGTACGCGTGACCCGAAGCGACCAGCTGCTCGGCGACTTCGCGATAGCGCGCAAGGCGGTGGGTCTGGTAGATCGGGCCCTCGTCGTAGTCCAGGCCCAGCCACTGCATGGCATCGAGGATCGCGTCGATCGCGGCCTGCGTGCTGCGCTCCTGATCGGTGTCCTCGATGCGCAGGATGAACTGCCCGCCGTGGCGGCGCGCCTCCAGCCAGCAGTACAGCGCGGTGCGCGCGCCGCCGATATGCAGATAGCCGGTGGGACTGGGGGCGAAGCGGGTGCGGGTCATCGTGGTGCTCGGCGGTACGGCGGAAAGTCGCTGATTTTAACGGACGGGGATGGTTCCGGCCCGCGTCGCCTAAAATGGCCCCCATGACCACCCTTTTCATCTCCGACCTGCACCTCGATGCCGAGCGCCCGCAGGTCACCGATCTGTTCGGCCGTTTCCTGCGTGAAGAAGCACGCCGCGCCGACGCGCTGTACATCCTGGGCGACCTGTTCGAAGCCTGGGTGGGCGACGATGATCCGTCCGAAACCGGCGCCTTCGTGGCCGCTGAACTGCGCGCGCTCGCCGACGGCGGCGTGCCGGTGTACTTCATCCGCGGCAACCGCGATTTCCTGCTCGGCGACGCCTATGCGCGCCGCGCGGGTGCGACCATCCTGCCGGATCCGGCGGTGGTGGAGCTATACGGGGAACCGACCCTGATCATGCACGGCGACACCTTATGCACCGACGACGTGGCCTACCAGCAGTTCCGCGCGCAGGTGCGCAATCCGGCGTGGCAGCAGCAGTTCCTGTCGCAGCCGCTGGCGGCGCGCTTGGCGTTCGCACAGCAGGCGCGCGCGGCAAGCAAGGCGCATCAGGCCGGCCTGCAGGACAAGGGCACGATGGAAAGCATCACGGATGTGTCGCAGCAGACCGTTGAGGCGACGCTAACGAGGTTCGGCATCAAGCGCCTGATCCACGGGCATACGCATCGGCCAGCGATCCATGAGCTGCAGATCGACGGGCGTACGCATCAGCGGATCGTGCTGGGAGATTGGTACGACCAAGGTTCGGTACTACGCGTCAGCAGAGACGACGCGGAACTGTCTTCGCTCTAGAAGCGGGCGCCCTACTTCGCCGCTTCGCCACAACCCTTGTACGTGGCGTCACCCAGAATGAAGGTCGCCACGAACTCGTAGCGGTTGTCCGACATGCCGTCGCTGCAGGCACCGGGCGTCAGGGTCAGGTTGAAATCGCGGTCGCCGTCCTTGCCGGCGAAGACCATGCCGGTCAGCGAGGGCATGCGGCGTCCATGCAGTGTCGTTCCTTCCTGGTTTTCCGGCGTGCTGAACACCAGCGTGTCGCCATCCACGCGCGCGCCCCAGAACGGCTCGTTGCCGAAGCCGCGGAACGCCAGCACCGGTTCGTTCTCCTGGCCCGCGGCGCGTTTGCCTTTCGCGCCCTGCGGCGGCGTCGCGTCTTTCATATCGGCAGCTTCCTTCGTGGCCGGATCGTTCGATGGCGCCGGCGGCGGCACGTTGCGCGGGCAGGCGGCCAAAGCCAGGACCACGGCCACCCATGTCATCGAACGAGGAAGAGTCATGGACACAGCTCCGTCAGAACGGCCGCACGCTAGCGGCCCCCATGTTATCCAGCGGTGAGGCTCGCCGCTGCCGAAGCTTCGGCTTGCAGGCTTTGCAGCTCGTCCGCATCGAAGCCCGCCTCCAGTCGCGCGGCGGTGTTGAACGGGCCGTGCAGCACGCCGCCGGCGAATTCGCGCAGCAGTTCGCGAAAACGCGCGCGCGGCTCCACGCCGGCGCGTTCGCAATACCAGCGATACCAGCGCGAACCGGCGGCTACGTGGGCGACCTCTTCGCCCAGGATTACTTCGAGGATCTCCGCCGTCACCGCATCGCCCAGCGAGCGCAGCTTCACGATCATGCCCGGCGTGACATCTAGCCCGCGCGCCTCCAGCACGCGCGGCACCAGCGCCATGCGGGCGAGGCCGTCGTGCGCGGTCTTCTCGGCCATTTCCCACAGGCCGTTGTGCGCGTCGAAGTCGCCGTAGTCGTGGCCGAGCTGCTGCAGTCGTTCGCGTAGCATGGCGAAGTGGCGCGCTTCGTCGTGCGCGACGCCGATCCAATCGGCGTAGAAGGACGCAGGCAGGCCACGGAAGCGGTAGGCCGCGTCCCAGGCCAGGTCGATCGCGTTGAATTCGATGTGCGCGACGGCGTGGATGAAGGCCGCCAGTCCGTCCTTGCTGCCGAAGCCGCGGCGCGGCAGATCGCGCGGATGCACCAGCTTCGGCCGCTCGGGACGGCCGGGCATGCGGATCGGCTCGGGAGCTGGCGCGTCCTGCGCAATCGCCAACTCGCCGCGGTGGAACGCGGCGACCGCGGCGAAGGTGCTCGCCAGCTTAGCGTCGGGCGACGCTGCGTCGAGGCAGGCGCGCGCCGCTTCGAATAGCGAGTTCATTCCCGCCTTACGACGCCCGCCGCGTCTTCTTCGCCTCGTCCGAGCGCAGCTGCTTGATGCGATCGAAGTAGCCGTCCTCGATACCGGTCACGTACTCGCCGTTGAAGCAGGACGAATCGAAGTGCTCCATGCGGTGCTTGGGCCCGGACACGGCTTCCTCCAGGTCCGCGAGGTCCTGGTAGATCAGCCAGTCGCAGCCGAGCAACTTCTGCACTTCCTCTTCGCTGCGGTCGTGCGCGACCAGCTCTTCCGCCGACGGCATGTCGATGCCGTAGACGTTGGGATAGCGCACCGGCGGCGCGGCGGAGGCGAGATACACCTTGCGCGCACCGGCGTCGCGCGCCATCTGCACGATCTGCTGCGAGGTCGTGCCGCGCACGATCGAGTCGTCGACCAGCAGTACGACGCGGTTCTTGAACTCCAGCGGGATCGGGTTGAGCTTGCGGCGCACCGACTTCGAGCGCTGGCCCTGCCCCGGCATGATGAAGGTGCGGCCGACGTAGCGGTTCTTGATGAACCCCTCGCGGTACTTCACGCCCAGCACGTTGGCGATTTCCAGCGCGGCGTCGCGCGAGGTGTCTGGGATCGGGATGACCGTGTCGATGTCGTGGTCCGGGCGCAGGCGCAGGATCTTCTCGCCGAGCTTCTGGCCCATGCGCATGCGCGCCTTGTGCACCGAGATGTTGTCCATCATCGAGTCGGGGCGGGCGAAGTACACGTATTCGAAGATGCACGGCGTGTGCACCTGCGGCGGCGCGGTCTGCCGGGTGAACAGCTCGCCGCGTGCGGTGATCACGACACATTCGCCCGGCGCGACGTCGCGCACGCGCTCGAAACCGAGCAGGTCGAGCGCGACCGATTCGGAGGCGACCGCGTATTCGTCCGATCCATTCTTGGTGCGCTTGCCCAGCACCAGCGGACGAATGCCGTGCGGATCGCGGAAGGCCACCAGGCCCAGGCCCAGCACCGAGATCACCACCGCGTAACCGCCGATGCAGCGACGGTTCACGCCCTCGATCGCCTTGAACACCGCATCCGGCGTCAACGCCTTCTGCAGGCTCAGCTCGTGCGCGAACACGTTGAGCAGCACCTCGGAGTCCGACTCGGTGTTGACGTTGCGCAGGTCCTGCTCGAACACCTCGCGACGCAGCTTGTCGGTGTTGATCAGATTGCCGTTATGGGCCAGCGCGATGCCGTAGGGCGAGTTGACGTAGAACGGCTGCGCTTCGTCCGAACCTTCCGAACCGGCGGTCGGATAGCGGCAGTGTGCGATGCCGAACTTGCCCTGCAGCAACAGCATCGAGTTTTCGTCGAAGACGTCGCTGACCAGGCCGTTGCCCTTGTGCACGCGCAACTTGCCGCCATCGGCGGTGGCGATACCGGCCGCGTCCTGGCCGCGATGCTGCAGCACCGTCAGGCCGTCGTAGAGCTGGGCGGCGACATCCGTGTTGCCGACGATTCCGAGAATGCCGCACATAGCAGTAAACCTTTTTTCAGTGGACTTCGACCGCGTGCGGCGAACCGTTCGCGGGCGTGTCCGGGGTGACCGGTTTCGGATCCGGCGGCGGCGTGGTTTTTACCGACGCTGCCGGCGGAAGAATTTCGGGGATCGACTCGGGCAATGCTTCCGGCATCACCCGCTTGAGTTGTTCGGTCTGCGCTTCGACCTGTGCCTGCAGCGAGGTGCCACGGCCTTCCAGATCGACGCGTTGCGCCATCCACGGCGGCATCGCGGCGCGCATCCATTGCGCCACCGGCAGCAGCAACGCTACGCCGGCGGATTCATGCCACGCGTCCTTGCCGGGAATACTGGTCAGTCCGAGCATCAACAGCAGCGCGCAGGCGAGAAACAATCCGCGCACCACGCCGAGGCCGAGGCCGAACAGGCGATCCACGCCCGACAATCCCGCGCCGTGGACGAGGCGCCGCACCACCAGGCCGACCAGCGCCACCGCGATCCACACGACGGCGAAGCTCAGCGCGTAACCGCCCAGGTATTCGCCCCAGCCCGCCTGACCGTCGGTCAACAGGCTACGGCCCACGTCGTCGCCGAACAGATATGCGGCCAGTCCGCCCAGCAACCAAGCCACCAGCGACATCACCACGCCGATCAGTCCGCGGAACAGCCCCAATACGGCCGACACGCCGACGATCAGCAGCAATACCCAATCCAGCGCCGTCATGGCTCGTAACTCCTACAACCTTTGCCTGGCCGCGAGCGGACGCGGGTACGTCACGGATGCGGCTTGACGATGGCGTCGCCGATACCGAGCTTCGCCGCCACCTGGGCGCGCAGCTGATCGGCTTCCGCACGCGTCAGCACCGGGCCGACGCGGACGCGGCTCAGCACGCCCTTGTCGGTGCGCACGGATTCGACGAATGCGCGCAGACCCGCGGCACGCGCGCGGTCGCGCAGCTTGTTGGCTTCGGCGGCGCTTGCGAAGGCGCCCAGTTGCACGGCGAATCCGGTCCCGGTCGCGGCGGCGGGCTTGGGCGCTGCCGGCTTGGGTGCCGGCTCCTTGGGGGCCGCCGGCTTGGGCGCGGGCTCGGCAGGCCTCGCCGGAGCCGGCTTGGTCTGCGCCAGCGGTTCGGGCTTGGCGGGAGGCGGGGAAGCGGCCGCTACCGGTTGCGAGGCCGAAGACTCCGGCTGGGTCGAAGGCGTGGGCTCGGCCGAAGACGCGGGCGAAGCCGGCTGGGCGGCGTCCGCGTTCAGCACGATCACCTTGGCGCCGACATCGTCGCGCACATGCGCGGCGCGCAGGCGGGCCGATTCGGCGTCCGCCTGGGTGGCGAACGGACCGATGCGGACGCTGTAGAGGGTGCGGCCCTTGTCGGTGGCCGCTTCCTGATAACCGGGCAATTGCGAATTGCGTAGGACGGCGACGACCTTGTCGGCGTCGGCAGCGGTGGCGTAGCGACCGAACGAGACTGCGTAATCGCCCCCGGCAGTGGAAGCCGGCATCATCCCGGCCTGGACGCCGGCGGCCGGCTCGGGCTGGCTCGCGTCCATGCCGACGACGCCGCTCGCGGGCGCCGCGGCGGGCGCGACCAGCGGCAGTTCACGGGTCTGCATCGAGCCGTCGGCCTGCGGAGCATCCGGGAGTTTCAGTGGAACATCGGAGACGCCGCTTTCGGGCGCCGGGCCCTTGATCAGCATGGGCAGAAAGATCACCGCCAATGCCACCAGCACAACTGCACCGACCACTCGCTGCTTCAGGGCGGGTTCCATCGAATCGGGGGCCTCGGGGGAATGCGCGGCGATTATAACCGTCGCGCTTGCGCCCGGCCTGAAGCGGAATTCATATCGTCGCCCGTGAGACCGGTCTGCTCAGTCTTCGCGGAGCCATTGCAGGGCGGCGGCCGCGGTATGGAAGGAACCGAAGACCAGCACGCGCTGTCCCGGCGCCGCGGCGGCGATGGCCGCTTCCAGCGCCTGTTCCACCGTGGCGTGGCGCGAACCGGCGGCGGCGGCCGTACCGGACAGGCGCTGCGCGAACGCCTCGACCGGCAGCCCGCGCGGCCCGTGCTCCGCCAGGCCGGCCAGGTGCCAGGTGTCGATATGCGGCGCGAGCGTCTGCACCACGGCGCGCGCGTCCTTGTCCCCCAGTGCGGCGAAGACCGCGTGGACCGGGCCTCGCGCCGAGGAAGCGGCCAGCCATTGCGCCAGTTCGCGCGCCGCCTGCGGGTTGTGGCCGACGTCGATCACGACTTCGACGCCGTCGCGCTCGAAACGCTGCAGGCGCGCCGGTATCTGCGCGTGGGCGACGCCTTCCGCTACCGCCGCGGCCGGCAGCTTTTTGCCCAGCGCGCGCAAGGCGGCGATGGCGGTCGCGGCGTTGCGCACCTGCGCCGGCGCAGCCAGTTGCGGCAGCGGCAGATCCTTGAAGCTCTGGCGTGTTTCGCGCCAGGTCCAGCGACCTGCGGCCGGCAGTACGGCATCGGTGGGGCTGTAGCGGTTGCCCTGCCCCTGCGCGGTTTCGAAGAAGAAATCGCAACCGGCGCGAATGGCCGATGCGCCGATCGCATACGCATGGCGCAGCACCGACGCGGGCGGATCGTCGTCGCCCAGCACCAGCGGTTTCCAGGCGCGGGCGATGCCGGCCTTCTCGAAGCCGATGGCTTCGCGGTCGTCGCCGAGATAGTCCTGGTGGTCCAGATCCACGGTCGTGATCACCGCGACGTCGGGGTCGACCAGGTTGGTGGCGTCGAGGCGGCCACCGAGTCCGACTTCGAGGATCGCCAGATCGAGGCCGCTGCGTTCGAACAGCCACAGCGCGGCGAGCGTGCCGTATTCGAAGTAGGTCAACAGCGTCTGGCCGCGCGCGGCTTCGATCGCTTCGAACGCGGCGACCAGATCGGCATCGCCGGCGTTGCCGCCCTCGATGCGCACGCGCTCGTTGTACGTCAGCAAGTGCGGCGAGGTGTAGGCACCGACCTTCCAGCCCGCGGCGCGCGCGATCGCCTCGATGAAGGCGACCGTCGAGCCCTTGCCGTTGGTACCGCCGACGGTGATGACTTTCTTCGCCGGACGTTTGAGACCCAGGCGTGCGGCGACTTCGCGGACGCGGTCCAGGCCCATGTCGATGGTTTTGGGGTGTTGGCGCTCGATGTAGTCGAGCCATTCGGCGAGCGATTGCGGCATGGGCGCATTGTAGAAGCGAAAGTCAAAAGCACCCCTCACACCCCAAGGGTGCTTCCTTCGGGGCGTCCGCCCCTTCGGGGCACCTTCTCCCCGCTGTGCGGGGAGAAGGAACAGCAGTCACCCCTCGCCCCGCTTGCGGGGAGAGGGACAGCGTCGCGCTGCGACGCAGGGTGAGGGGACGTCGCCGACAGCGATTCGGCGAGCGCTACAACGCCCGATGCACCGCCTCCCCAAACAACGCCGTGTGATGGCTGCAATCATTCAGCCGCACCACGTCGAGATGATCCACGTCTGGCCCCTCAAGCAAATTGAGCGTCGTCGGCGCCTGCCGGAACGACCACAACTTCGACAACGGCATGCCGAGAATGCGGCACAACAGAACGCGATTCACCGCATCGTGCGCGACCACCAGCAGCGTCTGGTGCGCACCGAGTCCTTCGCAAGCGCGCGCGAACGCGGGCCAGGCGCGATCGAGCACGTGCTGCAAGGACTCGCCCTGCGGCATCAGCACTTCGTGCGGCGCGTGCCGCCAGGCATGCATCAGCTCCGGATCGCGCTCGCGGATTTCTTCGGCGAGCAAACCTTCCCAGGTGCCGTGGGCGATTTCCTTGAGCCCGTCGTCGAGCGACAGCATCGCCACACGCTCGTCGCCGAGCGCCAACTGCGCGGTGCGCGCGGCACGCACCAGCGGCGAAGCGACGGCGCGGTCGATGCGCACGTCGGCCAGGCGTTCGCCCAGCGCGCGCGCCTGCACTTCGCCCACGGGCGAGAGCGGGATGTCTTCCTGGCCCTGGTAGCGGCCTTCGGCGTTCCAGGGGGTTTCGCCGTGGCGTGCGAGCAGGATCTTCATGCTTACACCTGCTGCAGCGAGAGCACGCCGGGCGTGGCGCGGAGCTTGTCGAGCTGCGATTCGCTCAACGGTTGATCGACCGTGATCGCCGCGCGCGCCTGGCCGTCGCCGGCAGCACCCAAGGCGAAGTTGACGATATTGATGCCGGCGCCGCCCAGCAGCGAACCCACCGTGCCGATCATGCCGGGACGGTCTTCGTTGCGCATGAGCAGCACGTTGGCCTGCGGATCGAACTCGATCTCCACGCCATCCAGGCGCACCACGCGCGGGCCGCGATGCAGGGTCGCTTCGATCTCGCGCGGCTTCTTGCCGCCTTCGACACGGATGCGCAGCAGGCGATCGAAACCGTCGCCGTCGCCACCCACGGTTTCGGCCACGACCAGGCCGCGGCCTGCGGCTTCCTGCAGCGCGTTGACCGGCGTGACGCGGCCCGAGTGCGTGCCCAGCAGCGCGGCGACGAGCAGGCGCGTCAGCGGGCGCGTGTCGAGCGCTTCGGTGCGGCCGGCGTAGGTGATCGTCAGCTTGGTCGGCGCATCGACCAGGCGTGCGGCGAGCTTGCCGAGCGCGGTCATCAGCGGCATCCACGGGCCGACTTCGCGCGCGGCCTCGGCGGTGAGCGGCGGCAGGTTGACGCAGCCGGCGACGGCGCCGGTGGCGGCGAAGTCGATGATCTGCCGGGCCAGGATGGTGCTCACGGCCTGCTGCGCTTCGCTCGTCGATGCGCCCAGGTGCGGGGTGAGGATCAGCCTGGGATGCCGGCGCAGCGGCGAATCGCTCTGCAATGGTTCGGTGGCGAAGGTATCGAGCGCGGCGCCGGCGATCTGGCCTTCGTCGAGCAGACGCAGCAGCGCCGTTTCGTCGACGAGGCCGCCGCGCGCGGCGTTGATGATGTACGCGCCCTTCTTCATCGCGCGCATGCGTTCTTCGGAGAGCAGATTGGTCGTCTCCTTGGTGCGCGGGATGTGCAGCGTCACGATGTCGGCCCAGGCGAGCAGCTCGTCCAGCGTCTTCAAGGGCACGCTGCCCTTGCCCGCGGCCGCGGCCGGCAGGAACGGATCGTGCGCGGCGACTTCCATGCCGATGCCCTGCGCCTTGCGCGCGACGGTGCCGCCGATGCGGCCGAGGCCGATCACGCCGAGTTTCTTACCCTCCAGTTCGAAGCCGGTAAGGCCGGCCTTGGGCCACTCGCCCGCCTTCATGCCTGCATCCGCGCGGGGGATATGCCGTGCGAGCGCGAACAACAGCGAGATCGCATGTTCGGCCGCGGCGAGGGTGTTTCCGTCGGGCGCATTCATCACCGCGATGCCCTTGGCGGTGGCGGCGTCCACGTCGATGGTGTCGACGCCGGCGCCGGCGCGCCCGATCACCTTCAAGTGGGGCGTGTTGGCGATCGCTTCGGCGGGCACCTTGGTCGCCGAACGCACCAGGATGGCGTCGACATCGGCGAGGGCCAGGGCGAGGACTTGGGGATCCTTGATCGGATCGTTGGCGACGACGACTTCCCAGCCCGCATCGCGGAACAGGGCCAGACCGTCTTCGTGAATGCCATCGCAAGCCAGTACTTTCATCGCAAGCTCCAGTGTGAGGTGGGAGCGCGGAAAGCCTGCGAGCCGGCACTGCGTGACCTGTGGCGTCGGGCAACGGATGGATCTGTTGCGGGACGCATGCGTCGCACGGAAGGCGCAGACGCGGTAACACACGGGTCGGGAGACGGGGCCGGCTGGCATGGGAATCCGCGACGGCCACAGCCTAGCAGAGGTGGTACCGGGATTCGCAACAGTTGCTTATGAAATCGCATGCAGGGGGCGCGTACGATGCGGCCTTCCCCCGCTCAAGGACGCGAAGCAATGAACCAGCAGGTCAAAGGCCCCTTCGACGTGAAGCGCACCGCCATGGAAGCCGTCGATGCGGGCGGCGATGCCAGCTTCGGCCGCATCCGCTTCGAGAAGCGCTTCCATGGCGACCTGGACGCCACCAGCGTGGTGGAGATGCTCAGCGCCGGCAATCCCGCTACTGGTTCGGCCGGCTACGTCGCGGTCGAACACCTGATCGGTTCACTGCAGGGACGCCGCGGCCGCTTCATGATGCAGCACAACGGCGTGATGAATCGCGGGCAGGCCTCGCTCACGCTCACCGTGGTGCCCGACTCCGGCACCGACGAACTGGCCGGCCTGCACGGCCGCATGCAGATCGACATCGCCGAAGACGGCGCGCACTTCTATACCTTCGATTACGCGATCGACTGATTCACTCCGCCGGAAGATTCATTTCCTTCAGCAGGTGCGGCGCCGGATACACCTTGGCCAGCAGCCAGCGCAGGTAACGCAGGTCGACGTGGATGGCGCGCTTGTAGTGCGGGTCGAACATCCAGCTCGCGCTCACCGCTTCCCAATTGCTGTCGAAGTTCAAACCGATCAGGCGCCCGCGCGCATCCATCACCGCCGAACCGGAATTGCCGCCGGTAGTATCGAGGTTGGTGAGGAAATCCACCGTCTGCGTGCCCAGGCTCGGTTCGGCGGTCGTGCCGAAGTCGCCCTTGGCGATCGCTTCGCGCAATGGCTGCGGCGCATCGAACGGCTCGGCTCCGGTGTGCTTCTCGACGATGCCCTGCACCGTCGTCAGCGGCCGGTAGCGCACGCCGTCGCGCGGATCCATCGCACTGACGCGGCCGTAGCTCACGCGCAAAGTCGAATTCGCATCCGGATACACCGCACGTCCCTGCGACTTGCGGAAGCCGATCAGTGCGCGCATGTAGGCGGGCCGCAGGCGCAGCAGTTCGCCGGCGCTGGCCTTGTTTTCGTCTTCCACGCGCAGCAGCGCCGGCAACAGGGTGGCGGCTGCCTTGAGCAGGCTGTCGTTCGACGCGGTCAGGGCAGCGCGGTCGGCCTGCATCGCGTTGAGCCGTTCGGCTTCCGCGCCGAGTTTCGTGTTGGCATACAACGCATCGAGGCTGGTCTTCAGCTGCTGCGGCGTCGTGCCGAACACGGCATCGAACTCCTGCACGTGCTGCGCGGCAGGCAGGGCCTGGTACTGGCTGACCAGGTCGGTGAGCAGGGCCTTTTCGACTTCGGGCGCGTAACGGCGCTGCACCTGCTTGAGCTGGCCGGCGATCAGCACTTCGTCTCGCTGCTGGTAGCCGCTTTCGCGTTCGGCATCGCGCTTGCTGCGTTCGTGCGCGAGCCGCTGCAGGGTCACCGCGGATTTCAGCAGCTGCGTCTGCGAGACGATTACGCCCAGCAGCTGGTCGCGCTCGCGCATCGCCGCAGCCTGATCTAGCACGGCCTGCGCGGCGGTGATGTCGGTGCGGACCGCGCGGGCATCGGACTGCTTGTCCAGCCAGGCGTACATCGCCTGTTCGTCTTCGCTTCGCACGCGCACGGCGTCGCTGCGGCGCAGGCCGTCGAGTTCGCCCTGCGCACGCTTGAGGCTGTTCTTCAGGCTGCGCACCTGCGAGGCGTAGGCGACGCGCGCGGTTTCGTCCTTCGCCGCGGTGCCTTCGATCGTATCGATCATGCGTTGGTACAAGGCGACGCGCGACGGCAGTTGCCATTCCACCTGGCTGGCGAATTCGGAGGCCATGCGGTGGCGGAACGTGACGCCGGGATAGCCCGCCAGCATCGCGTAGTCGCCTTCCTTGAAGTGCTGCGTCGACACCTGCAAATGCGACGGCGGCACGAACGGCACGTTGTCCGGCGAATAGTCGGCGGGTTTGCCGTCCTTGCCGACATAGGCGCGCAGCAGGGTGAAGTCGCCGGCATGGCGCGGCCAGACGAAGTTGTCGACTTCCCCGCCGTAGTTGCCGATCGCGCTCGGCGGCGCGTAGACCAGGCGTACGTCGCGCAGTTCGAGCTGGCGCACCAGATAGAAGTCGGTGCCGTAGTACATGTTGGCGACGCTGCAGCGATAGCCCGGCTCGCGTTCGCACTCGGCGACGACGGCCTTGGTCGCATTGTCCACCGCGTCGTAATAGGCGCGGCCCTGCTTGCCCCGGGCGCCGGCCAGGATGCGATCGGTCACGCGGTCGAAGCCGGTGGTGACCAGCACGCGGTAGTCCGGGTTCGCCGGCAGCTCGGCACTGCGGTCGGCGGCGATGTAGCCGTCCTTGATCAGGTCGCGGTCTGGCTTCGAGTTGTACTGGATCACGCCGAAGGCGACGTGGTGGTTGGTCAGCACCAGGCCCTGGTTCGAGACGAATGCGCCGCTGGCACCGCCGACCTTCACGACCGCGTTCATGGGTGCCTTGGCGAGCTGGGAGAGTTCGCGCGGATTGCCCTCGAAACCGGCGGCCTTCATCTGCTTGGCGATGTCCGGCAGCTGCGACGGCATCCACATCCCTTCGTCCGCGTGCGCGGTGGTTCCCAGCACAAGCAGAAGGGACAGGGGCAGCAGACGGTGGCGCATGGTCGTCACTCGACAGGGTGTGGCGGAAGGAGCCGGCGACGATAGGCGAAGGCCACGCTTTTCAGCAAATGGCCGCAGCGCGGACGGGCCAGCGCACGACCCGGCCGCAACGCGGGCCGGGCGTATAATTTCGCTCCTCTCGCGCCTTGAGCTCCAACGGCATGGCGCGGGCCGCTCCCAATCCCCGCTTGCCGGGCAATCCTACGAAGCAATCAAGCAAGGCAATCCCCATGTCGCAAACGATGAAGGCGCTGGTCAAGCGCGAAGCCGCCAAGGGCATCTGGATGGAACAGGTGCCGGTGCCGACGCCCGGCCCGAACGAAGTGCTGATCAAACTGGAGAAGACCGCGATCTGCGGCACCGACCTGCACATCTACCTGTGGGACGAGTGGAGCCAGCGCACGATCAAGCCCGGCCTGGTGATCGGCCATGAGTTCGTCGGCCGCATCGTCGACATGGGCCCGGGCGTCACCGGCTACAAGCTCAATCAGCGCGTGTCGGCCGAAGGCCACATCGTCTGCGGCCACTGCCGCAACTGCCGCGCCGGCCGCCAGCACCTGTGCCCGAACACCGTCGGCATCGGCGTGACCCGCAACGGTGCATTCGCCGAATACATCGTCATGCCGGCGTCGAACCTGTGGCCGATCCCCGACCAGATCCCGAGCGAACTGGCGGCGTTCTTCGATCCCTATGGCAACGCCGCGCACTGCGCGCTGGAGTTCGACGTCGTCGGCGAAGACGTGCTGATCACCGGTGCCGGCCCGATCGGCATCATCGCGGCCGGCATCTGCAAGCACATCGGTGCGCGTAATGTCGTGGTGACCGACGTCAACGACTATCGCCTCAAGCTCGCCGCCGACATGGGCGCGACGCGCGTGGTCAACGTCACCAACACCTCGCTCAAGGACGTGATGAAGGACCTGCACATGGAAGGCTTCGACGTGGGCCTGGAAATGAGCGGCAATCCGCGCGCCTTCAACGACATGCTCGACTGCATGTACCACGGCGGCAAGATCGCGATGCTCGGCATCATGCCCAAGGGCGCCGGCGCCGACTGGGACAAGGTCATCTTCAAGGGCCTCACCCTGCAAGGCATCTACGGCCGCCGCATGTACGAGACCTGGTACAAGATGACGCAGCTCGTGCAGGGTGGCTTCCCGCTCGGCAAGGTGCTGACGCACCAGCTGCCGATCGACGAGTTCCAGCAGGGTTTCGAACTGATGGAATCGGGCAAGGCCGGCAAGGTCGTGCTGAGCTGGAACTGAGGACACGCCATGTCGCTGACGCAACGTTACGCCGAGACCCTCGACGAAATCCGCGCTGCCGGGCTGTTCAAGTCCGAACGCATCATCACCTCGCCGCAGTCTGCCGAGATCACGCTCGAAGACGGGCGCACGGTGCTGAACTTCTGCGCCAATAACTACCTCGGCCTGGCCGATCATCCCGATGTAATCGCGGCGGCAAAGGAAGCGCTCGACACGCACGGTTTCGGGATGGCCTCGGTGCGCTTCATCTGTGGCACCCAGGACTTGCACAAGCAGTTGGAGAAGACGATCGCCGACTTCTTCGGCACCGAGGACACGATCCTCTATGCCGCCTGCTTCGACGCCAACGGCGGGCTGTTCGAGCCGCTGCTGGACGAGAAGGACGCGATCATCTCCGACGCACTCAACCACGCCTCGATCATCGACGGCGTGCGCCTGTGCAAGGCCAAGCGCTATCGCTACGCCAACAGCGACATGGCCGACCTGGAGAAGCAGCTGCAGCAGGCCAAGGCCGATGGCGCCCGCACCATCATGATCACCACCGACGGTGTGTTCTCGATGGACGGCTTCATTGCCCCGCTCGACGAGATCACCGCGCTCGCCAAGAAGTACGGCGCCCTGGTGCACATCGACGAATGCCATGCCACCGGCTTTCTCGGCAAGACCGGCCGCGGCTCCGCCGAAGTGAAGGGCGTGATGGACAAGATCGACATCTTCACCGGCACGCTGGGCAAGGCGATGGGCGGCGCGCTGGGCGGTTTCACCACCGCGAAAAAGGAAGTGATCGAACTGCTGCGCCAGCGCTCGCGCCCGTATCTGTTCTCCAACTCGCTGCCGCCGCACGTGGTCGCCGCGGGCATCAAGGCTTTCGAGATGCTCTCCGCCGCCGGCGACCTGCGCGAGCAGCTGGCCGCGAACACCGCCTACTTCCGCGAGCAGATGACCGCCGCCGGCTTCGACGTGAAGCCGGGCGTGCATCCGATCTCGCCGGTGATGCTGTACGACGCGCCGCTGGCGCAGAAGTTCGCCGCACGTCTGCTGGAGGAAGGGATCTACGCGATCGGCTTCTTCTTCCCGGTCGTCCCGCAGGGGCAGGCGCGCATCCGCACGCAGATGTCGGCGGCGCATACGCGCGAACACCTGGACCGCGCGATCGCGGCGTTCATCAAGATCGGCCGCGAGCTGGGCGTCATCAAGAGCTGATTCGCGAAGCCCGGCGCATCGCCACTTCGAACCGTGCAAAGAAAAACGCCCCGCGGCTCAGGCCGCGGGGCGTTTCGTTTTTGGCCTGGATTACTTGGAGCCCTTCTTCGGCTCTTCTTCCTTCGCCTTGGCTGGCGCACCGGTGGCGACGCGGTAGCCGTTCTTCTTCATCCACGCGTCGAAATCGTCGGCGGTCATCTTCTTGCCGTCCTGCGTCATGTTGAAGCGCTTGCTCTCCGGCGCCAGGGTGGTGCTCGGGGCCGCCGGCTTCGCGGCGGCCTTGGCCTTCTTTTTCTTGGTCGGGGCGGCTGCTTCGACCGTGCCGTCCATGCGGATGGCCGGCGCGCTCTTGGCATGGCTGCCATCGAGTGCGGTCGCCATCAGGACGCCATCGGCGCCGTGGCGCATATCGAGCATGGGGGCTTCCTTCGCGAGAAGGACGCCGCTGAAGAGCAGGCACGGCAGTGCCACCAGGATCTTGCGCATGAGGTATTCCCCTAATCCCCGTCCGTCGGGTATGGGGTGTAAGAGACCACGGCCAAGCCGTAAAAAAGGGTGCGAACAGGCACATTTTGCGAAAACGGCGTGGCGCGCTTCGCGCCCAGGCTGATGAATACGTGGCTTGGCGCACATATTCACGCCGGGATCGTTCAGGCGGCGGCCTTCGCTATCGCAGTCGCGCGATCTCGGCTTCGCTCAGTCGTCGCCATTGCCCCTTGGGCAGCTCACCCAGCACCAGATCGCCGATGGCGACGCGCACCAGCCTCAGCACACCGATGTCGAAGGCCGCCAGCAATCGGCGGATCTGCCGGTTGCGGCCTTCGTCGAGCACGACTTCGATCCATGCATTGCGTTCGCCGGCGCGCAGCAGGCGCGCCGATTTCGCGCGCAGGCGCTCGCCCTCATGATCGACGCCCCGCTCCAGTGCGGCCAGTAGCGATTCGTCCGGAAGCGTGTCGATCTGGACGTGATAGGTCTTGTCCGGACCGGTCAGCGGATCGGTGATGCGCGCCGCCCACTCCGGATCGTTGCAGAACAACAGCAGGCCTTCGCTGGCCTGATCCAGGCGCCCGACCGGAGCCAGCCACGGCAAGGCCTCGCCATCGATCTGCGCGCCTTCGAAACAACGGTAGACCGTGTCGCGCCCGCGTTCGTCGCGGGCCGTGGTGACCAGGCCGCGCGGTTTGTTGAGCATCACGTAAAAGCGCGTGGCGTCCGCCAATCCTTGGCCGTCGACGAGAATGCGCTGGCGTCCATCGGCGCTGATCGGGAATTCGGGATCGCGCACCACGCGCCCATCGACGCTCACCCGGCCGGCGGCGATCCAGCGCGCGGCTTCCGTCCGCGAACACACGCCGCGCTTCGACAGCGCGCGGGCCAGTCCATGGCGCGGCACGCTCGTCTTCATTCGCGGCTCGCCGTCTTACTTCTTCTTTTCCGGCGGCTTGGGCGGCTCGACGGGTGTCGGCGTGGTTCCCGCCCCCTTGGCCACGCGCACACCGCGCGCCTTCATCCAGGCATCGAACTCTTCGGCGGTCATGCGCTTGCCGTTCTGGCTCATGTCGAAGCGCCACGGCGTATTGTCGAACTGCGTCTTCGGCTTGTAGGCCGCCGGGTTGGACGAGGAAGGCAGCGCGGGCGATGTTGCCGAGGGCGCCTTGGCCAGGGCCAGGCAGCTCTGCAGTCGCTGGCGCAGGAGCACGTTGTCTACGCCCAACGACTCATCGAACGCTTGAGCCAGGACACCGGTCGGTGCCCCCAACTGGTGTCGGGGCGCCACCAGCTCGGGCGACAGCGGCGCGAGCATGGTCGGCTGCACCGGGAGGCCGGCTCCCACCGACGCGCACTGGCTGGACTGCGCATGCACGGCGCCTGCAAGGCCCAACAGCATCAATCCGAATGTCAGGCGCTTCATGCCGTCTCCGCAAAATCGATTCCGTCGCGAGTGTAGCGCGGATGCGCATTGCGCCACGTGCAGAGCCTCGTGCGCGCGATTGGGAGCATTCCGAAAAAACGAAGCCCGGCATTCGCCGGGATTCAAAAAACGAAGCCCGGCGAATGCCGGGCTTCGATGTACTGCTGCTGATTCCAGATTAGTTCTGGACGTTCAGCTCGGTGCGGCGGTTGCGCTCGCTCTTGCACGCCGGCGACTTCTGGCCCAGGTCTTCCAGCGGACGGCTTTCGCCGTAGCCGTTCGGACCCGTCAGACGCGAACCGTCGATGCCGTTGCTGGTCAGGTAGTCGTACACGGCGCGTGCACGACGCTCCGACAGCGCCTGGTTGTAAGCGTCGCTGCCGCACTGGTCGGTGTGACCGGCCACTTCGGCCTTCAGTTCCGGATAGCGCTTGAAGATCTCGACGGCTTCGCCAAGGATCTGCACGGCATCCGGACGCAGCGTCGACTTGTCGAAGTCGAAGTTCACGCCCTTCAGGTCGATCGACACCGGCACCGGGCAACCGTCCGGACCGATCGTCTGGCCGGCCTGCGAACCCGGGCACTTGTCGTCGCAGTTGTTCACGCCGTCGCCGTCGTCGTCCTTGTCGGCGCAGTTTTCAGCCGGCGGCGGCGTCGGAGCAACAGCGGCCGGAGCGGCAGCGGCGCCCAGCGGCACGATGATGCCGACCGAAGCCAGGAAGTCACCGAAGGAATCTTCGCCCGGAGCGTTCACGCTCTGGTCGTCGAAATCAGCGCGGTAGGCCAGCTCGGTGCGGACGCCGTAGCTGCCCATGTCGCCCTGCATACCGATACCGACCTTGGCGGCGAGGTTGCCGTCTTCGCGCTCGCCCGGCGAGTTCACGCTCGGCGACGCATCGAATTCTTCTTCCGAACGCTGGTAGCCCAGGCCCATCAGGACGTACGGGTTCCAGTTGCGGCCTTCGGCGATGAAGTGGCGACGCAGGTCGAGCGAGACGCCGTACTGGCTCCAGTTAAGGTCCTGGTTGGCGTCGTTATGCGGATTCTGATAATTCAGCTCGCCATCCAGCGACCAGTTGTCGCTGATGAACTTGCCGACACCCAGGCCCACGAACGGCGCATTGCGCGTGCCGCGATCGTTGTCCTGCATGTTGAAACCGGCGGAACCCGTGAGGTACCAGCGGTCATCGAAATCCTGCGCGTTGGCCGTCTGCGCAAACGCCAGGCCAGCGAGCAGAGCTGTGCTCAACAAGCGGATCTTCATCTTTCTGACTCCTTAGAAATGTCGGGAAATCTCACGGCACCACTGAAACTGTGACCGGGATGGTCCAGCAAGCGTGACCCCCATTCACGATCTCTGGCCGGGGGATCATACACCTTGAGCTGCGTTTGTTAACAACGCTTAACGTAGCACTCCAACTGCCTGACCTAACCCGCCATTCAGCTTTCCAGAAAAGCGAAGCCCGGCGCAAGGCCGGGCTTCGGTTCCGCCCCTGGAAGGCGCCTTCCCTGGACGTGGGTTAGCGCCGTAGCTCCCCTCAGTTCTGGACGTTCAGCTCGGTGCGGCGATTGCGCTCGCTCTTGCACGCCGGCGACTTCTGGCCCAGGTCTTCCAGCGGACGGCTTTCGCCGTAGCCGTTCGGACCGGTCAGACGCGAACCGTCGATGCCGTTGCTGGTCAGGTAGTCGTACACGGCGCGTGCACGACGCTCCGACAGCGCCTGGTTGTAAGCGTCGCTGCCGCACTGGTCGGTGTGACCGGCCACTTCGGCCTTCAGTTCGGGATAGCGCTTGAAGATCTCGACGGCCTCGCCGAGGATCTGCACGGCATCCGGACGCAGCGTCGACTTGTCGAAGTCGAAGTTCACGCCCTTCAGGTCGATCGACACCGGCACCGGGCAACCGTCCGGACCGATCGTCTGGCCGGCCTGCGAACCCGGGCACTTGTCGTCGCAGTTGTTCACGCCGTCGCCGTCGTCGTCCTTGTCGGCGCAGTTCTCGGCGGGCGGCGGGGGCGGCGGAGCGGCCGCGGCGGGCTCAGCCCCCAGCGGCACGATGATGCCGACCGACGCGAGGAAGTCGCCGAACTGGTCTTCGTCCGGGGCTGCGACGCTCTGGTCGTCGAAATCGGCGCGATAGGCCAGCTCGGCGCGGATGCCGTAGCGGCCCATATCGCCCTGCATACCGACACCGACCTTGGCCGCCAGGTTGCCGTCTTCGCGCTGGCCGGGCGAGTCCACGCTCGGGAACGCGTCGAACTCTTCTTCCGAACGCTGGTAGCCCAGGCCCATCAGGACGTACGGGTTCCAGTTGCGGCCTTCGGCGATGAAGTGGCGACGCAGGTCCACCGAGATGCCGTACTGGCTCCAAAGCAGATCCTGGTTGTCGTCGAACTTCGGGTTCTGATAGTTCAGCTCGGCATCCAGCGACCAGTTGTCGCTGATGAACTTGCCGACGCCCAGGCCGACGAACGGCGCATTGCGGGTGCCGCGATCGTTGTCCTGCATGTTGAAACCGGCGGAACCCGTCAGGTACCAGCGATCGTCGAAGTCCTGCGCCTGTGCCGCCTGCGCGAGGCTCAAGCCGCCCAACAGAGCGGCGCATAGGAGTTTCTTGTTCATCTTTTCTGCTCCTTGAAGAGAAGGAAGCCCGAGGCGGCCTGAAAACTATGACTTGCTGAACGACAGGCCGCAGGCTATGTGCGCCGCGGTGAAGACGACGTTAAAAAACAGAAAAATCCGCCAGTTTTCGCACAGGACTCAGGGGCTCGATTGCGCGTTAGCGCAATGCCGCCAGCAGCCTCATGAATTCGGTCACTGGAAGTCTGCGCAGCTCATCTTTTTGCCTGGCCAGTCGAAGCAGTGCGTCGATGCTGGCGTCGGCCAGGCGCGCCTGGATCGCGGCATCGAACTTCGCCATCAGTAGTGGAGCGCTTTCGCGACGGCGCTTGCGATGCCCGATCGGATAATCGATGGACACCTTCTGCGTGGAGGTACCGTCTGTGAAGATCACCTGCACCGAATTGCCGATGTAGCGCTTGTCCGGATCGAAGTAGTCGGCGGTGAACTGCGGGTTTTCCGCCACGACCATCTTTTCGCGCAGGGCGTCGATGCGCGGATCCGCGGCCACCGCATCTGCGTAGTCGTCCGCGGTCAACCGACCGAAGATGAGCGGTATCGCGACCATGTATTGCAGGCAGTGGTCGCGGTCGGCGTAGTTCGCGAGCGGGCCGGTCTTGTCGATGATGCGCAGGCCGGCTTCCTGCGTCTCCAGCACGACGCGTTCGACCTCGTCCAGGCGATCGCGCACATAGGGATGCAGCGCCATCGCGCACTCCACCGCGGTCTGCGCGTGGAACTCGGCGGGATAGCTGATCTTGAAGAGCACGTTCTCCATCACGTAGCTGCCGAACGGACGCTCGAACTCGAACGGCTTGCCGCCGAACGCCACGTCGTAGAACCCCCACTCCGGCGTGCTCAGCGCGCCGGGATAGGACACCACGCCCTTCATCGCATTGAGTGCGTGGATCACCGCGCGGCGGCAGGCATCGCCCGCCGCCCAGCTCTTGCGCGGGCCGGTATTGGGCGCGTGGCGATAGGTGCGCAGCGCGCCGTTGTCGATCCAGCTGTGCGAGACCGCGGTAACGACTTCGTGTTTGCCGCCGCCGAACATGCGCGTCGCCACCGCCGCCGAGGCCAGGCGCACGAGGATGACGTGATCGAGGCCGACCCGATTGAAGGCATTGCGCAGCGCGTAACAGCCCTGGATCTCGTGCGCCTTGATGGCGTAGGCCAGGACGTCGCCCATCGTCGGCACGGCTTCGCCGGCGTTTTCCGCGCGACGCCCCAGATAGTCGGCCACCGCCAGAATCGTCCCGAGATTGTCCGAAGGATGCCCCCACTCCGCCGCCAGCCACGTGTCGTTGAAGTCGAGCCAGCGGATCTGGGTACCGATGTTGTAGGCCGCCTGTGCCGGATCGAGTTCGTGCGTCGTGAACGGCACGCGCGCACCGCCGCGCAAGTCGGCGCCCGGCACCAGCGGCCCGAGATGGCGGACGCAGGCCTCGTGATCCATGGCCAACGCGGCGCAGGCCAGCGAATCGAGCAACATGTAGTGCGCGGTCTCGAAGGCCTCCGGCGAGTCGATCCGGTCGTCGACGACATAATCGGCGATGTCGACCATCGGCCGGTCGGGAGCGGGACGCGCGGCGGAGCGGACATCGACGTGATCCACGGACATGCTCCTGTTGGAAGAACGGATCGCGTCGCTCGGACTTACGGCATTGCCGCAGTCCCGGGAACACACCGACGTGCACCGCACGCTTGGAATCTACGCCCGATAGCGCCAACCTGAAGCAATGGACGCTCCCGTACGCCTGCCCACGCTGTTTCTTTCACACGGCTCGCCGATGCTGGCAGTCGAGGACTCGCCTGCGGGGCGATTTCTCGACGGGCTCGGGGCCGCCCTGCCGCGTCCGCGCGCGATCGTGGTGGCGTCGGCGCATTTCCTGACCGAGCGCCCGATGGCGGGCGGACACGACCAGCCGCATACCGTGCACGACTTCGGCGGCTTTCCCGAGCCGCTCTATCAGATCCGCTATCCGGCCCCGGGATCGCCGCCGCTGGCGGAAGCGATCGTCGCCCGCCTGGCCCAGGCGGATCTCCAGGGCAAGATTCGTCCGGGCCATGGCCTCGATCATGGCGTGTGGGTGCCCTTGCGGCGTATGTATCCGGAGGCCGACATTCCGGTGGTTCCCCTGTCGGTGAATCCGTTCGCGGACGCCGCCCGGCATCGGGCGCTGGGTCTCGCCCTGGCCGGGCTTCGCGAGGAAGGCGTGCTGGTGATCGGCTCGGGCGGCTTCGTCCACAACCTGGGCGACTTGGACTGGCAGCACCGCGACGCCCCTCTGGCGCCCTGGGCCGCCGAGTTTTCCGCTTGGATGCACGAAAGGCTGGGCGCCCACGACTGGCCCGCCCTGCTCGACTGGCAGAACCAGGCGCCCCACGCCCGGCACGCGCATCCGACGACCGAACATCTAATGCCGCTCTTCGTCGCCATCGGTGCGGCCGGCGAGGCGCCCGAAATCGAGGTCCTGCACCGCTCGCACGAGCTGGGAACCCTGGCGCTGGATGCCTTCGCGTTCCACTGATTCGCCCAGGTTATTTTCCTGAACAGGGCTGCGGCCTAGCACCGATGGCCGCCGGGCACAATCCGTGACCGGGGTCACCGATTCAGGCTTGGTTCGGAAAACCGCCGCTACCTTGCGCCAACTTTCCAGCCGCCCCCCCGGCGGCACCCTCGCAACGCCCGCGTCCATTTACGCGGTCCCGATGCCCGGGCAAAGCACGCCAGAGAGCGTGCCGCCCTCCCTAGAACGCCATACCGATTTCGCCCCAGGCGCCCGCCTCCGCAAGGAGACGATGCCGAAGTGCGGTCCGGCCAACGGAGCAAGGAGTACGTCATGAAACTCGCCTGGATCCTGTGGCTGGCCTCCGTGCTGCCGCCGCAATCCGCCGATTCGCTGTGCCTCAGCACCACCGTCTATCTGGAAGCCCGTGACCAGTCGGTCCGGGGCCAGCAGGCCGTCGCCGAGGTCGCCCTGCGCCGCCGCGACAGCGGCCTGTGGGGCAACACCGTGTGCGACGTGGTGACTGCCAACAAGCAGTTCGCCCCGACGCTGGTCTCCCCGTCCACCCGCCTGGGCAATACCGAAGCCTGGGCGCGTGCGGTCACGGTGGCGTTGGCCGCCGAGAACAACTGGGCTCTGCCCGCTGGCCAGCGCAAGGAGATCGTGCCGGGCGCCAGCCACTTCGCCGCCCTGGGCATCGCCAGCCCGTCGTGGCGCAACGCCTATCAGGTCGCGACCATCGGCGATCACACCTTCTATAAGGTGCAGTCGCTCAAGCCGCGTCGGCATTCCTGACGCTGCCTGGCGAGCCGTGTCGAGCGCCCTGCGCTCGCGCACGCAGCCCTCAACCGTTCCGCTTTAAGAGCGAAGTCCACTTCGCCGATTTTGGGATCCGCCTCGCGCGGATCTTTTTTTGTCCGCAACGCGCTGTTTCGTCATTGCGATTGAGGCGGTGGCGGCTCCGCGCGATAGTGCTCGTTGTCCTGCCTGAGGGGATTTGCATGAAGCTCTATTCTTCGCCCGGCGCCTGCTCCACCGCCGATCACATCGTACTGCAATGGACCGGCGGCGATTTCGAAGTCGAGATCGTCCCGCGCGAGAAGCGCCAGTCGCCCGAATATCTCGCCATCAATCCGGCCGGCGCCGTGCCTGCCTTGCGCGATGGCAACTACGTCCTTACCCAGAACGCCGCGATCCTCGGCTACATCGCCGACAGCTGGCCGCAGGCGAACCTCGCCGGCGACGGCAGCGCACGTCAGCGCGGCGAAGCCAATCGCTGGCTGGCCTTCGTGAATTCCGACCTGCACCCGGCCTTCAGGCCGATCTTCGGTCCCGCGCGTTACATCGCCGACGAAGCGCAGCACGACGCGGTGAAGTCGCAGGCACGGGCGAATGTGCGCGCCTTGTTCGAACGCGCGGACGCGCAACTGCAAGACCAACCGTGGCTCGCGGGCTTCCGCAGCTATGCCGATCCGTATCTCTACGTCACGCTGCGCTGGGCCGCCAACTGCGGCATCGATCTGGATGGCCTCGACAACCTTGCCGCGTTCAAGCAGCGCATGGATGCCGATCCGGGCGTGCAAGCGGCGCTGAAGGCGGAAGGGCTGAGCTAAGTCGGACTTCGCGCACGCAACAAAAAAGGCCGCGCATCGCGCGGCCTTTTTCTTTTCTTCGGATGAAGCGTCAGCGCTTCTCGATCGGAACGTACTCGCGATCTTCCGGCCCTACGTAATTCGCGCTGGGGCGGATGATCTTGCCGTCCTCGCGCTGCTCGATGACGTGCGCGCTCCAGCCGGTGGTGCGCGCGATCACGAACAGCGGCGTGAACATCGGCGTCGGGATACCCATCATGTGATAGGCGGACGCCGAGTACCAATCGAGGTTCGGGAACATCTTCTTGGTGTCCATCATCAGGTTCTCGATGCGCTCGGACACGTCGAACAGCGTCTGGTTGCCGCCGTCCTTGCACAGCTTGCGCGAGAGTTCCTTGATGATCGGATTGCGCGGATCGCCGATCGTGTACACCGGATGGCCGAAGCCGATGATGATCTCCTTACGCTCCATGCGCGCGCGGATATCGGCTTCCGCCTCGTCGGCGCTGCCGTAGCGGCTGATGATGTCCATCGCCACTTCGTTGGCGCCGCCGTGCTTGGGTCCGCGCAGCGCGCCGATCGCGCCGGTGATGCACGAATGCATGTCGGAACCGGTACCGGCGATCACGCGCGCGGCGAAGGTCGACGCGTTGAACTCATGCTCGGCGTACAGGATCAGCGACTTGTCCAGCGAGTCGGCGTGCAGTTGCGAGGGCTCCTCGCCGTGCAGCAGGTGCAGGAAGTGCGCGGCGACGGAATCGTCGTCGGTCTCCACGTCGATGCGGCGGCCGTTGCGGGTGAAGTGCCACCAGTACAACAGCATCGAACCGAAGCTGGCGATCAGCTTGTCGGCGATATCGCGCGCTTCCGAGGCAGGATGATTTTCCCGTTCCGGCAGCACGGTACCGAGCACCGAGCATCCGGTGCGCAGCACGTCCATCGGGTGCGCATTGGCCGGCACCAGCTCCAGGGCTTCCTGAACGATGACGGGCAGGCCGCGTAGGCGCTTGAGCTTGGCCTTGTAGGCCTGCAGCTGCGACACCGTCGGCAGCACGCCGTGCACCAGCAGATGCGCGACTTCCTCGAAGGTCGACTTCGTGGCGAGGTCGTGGATGTCGTAGCCGCGATAGTGCAGGTCGTTGCCGCTGCGACCGACGGTGCAAAGCGCGGTATTACCGGCGGCCGTGCCGCTCAAGGCTACGGATTTCTTGGCCTTGGGAAGGACCTGGGCGGAGTCTGTCATGGTTTTTTCTCCTGGAATTGCCGCGACCGAATCGTTCATGCGGTCGGCTGGATCTACTGTCCGGTCGTGCCGGGATGGAACGTTGTACAGAGCAAATGGGGTAAGCGCCTCAGTGCGACTGGCAAGTCGCAACGACCGTGGCGGGCCACTATCGCGCTCGCTGCGGTCGTCGGGCGGAAAGGACGCGCCGGCGGGGAAGGTTACGGGGGGCACGCACAGCGTGAACCACTTCCATGCCCCGTCGGCCGACCCGCCGCGCGTCACTTCTCGCGTGCGAACAACGCGTCGAGCTTGTCCTCGTAAGCGTGATAGCCAAGGTAGTCGTACAGCTCGGCGCGCGTCTGCAGCGTATCGATGATGCCCTTCTGCGTGCCTTCGCGGCGCACGGTTTCGTAGAAGTTGAGCGCCGCCTTGTTCATCGCGCGATACGCGCCGCAGCAGTACAGCGCAATGTCGACGTTCGCGTCGCGCAGTTCATCGGTGGTGAAGAACGGCGTGCTGCCGAACTCGGTGAGGTTGGCGAGGATCGGCACCTTCACCGCGGCCTTGAAACGGCGATAGTCGTCGAGCGTCGCCATGGCTTCGGGGAAGATCATGTCGGCACCGGCTTCGACGTAGGCGACGGCGCGTTCGATCGCCGCATCGACGCCTTCGGTCGCGGCGGCGTCGGTACGCGCCATGATCACGAAGCTCTCGTCCGTGCGCGCGTCGACGGCGGCCTTCACGCGGTCGACCATTTCCTCCTTCGGCACCACTTCCTTGCCGGGACGATGGCCGCAGCGCTTCTGACCGACCTGGTCTTCCATGTGCACGGCGGCGACGCCGACGTTGATGAAGGAGCGGATGGTGCGCCCGATGTTGAACGCGCCGCCCCAACCGGTATCGATGTCGACCAGCAACGGCATCTGCGTGGCGTCGACAATGCGGCGCGCGTCGGTGAGCACGTCTTCCATCGTGCTGATGCCCAGGTCGGGCATGCCCAGCGAGTTGGCGGCAACGCCGCCGCCGGACAGGTACAGCGCCTTGTAGCCCACGCGCTTGGCCATCAGGCCGGCGTAGGCGGTGATGGCGCCCATCACCTGCAGCGGGGCTTCTTCTTTGACGGCGGCGCGGAAGCGTGCGCCGGCGGAGGACGTCGAGGTCATGGCAACTCCTGGTGAAGCCGGTATTTTAGCCGAGCGTGCCGGGAGATCGTTCGCGGCCCATTCGCCCGCTCCGTGTGACGCCTCGGGGCGCAGGCCCAGCCCTCCCGGCCGGGCCGGGCTGGGCTGGGCTAGGCGTGTGACACACCCCGGCACAAACGCGTGTGGACGCGGTAAAAGGATGCTCGGCCCGACCCAAGATGTCCCCGCCCGCTCATATCGGAACCACGACATGAAATCCTCCGGCTCGCGTTTCTACCTGTGGGTGCTCGGCGCGATCGTGCTGGGCGGTGTCATCGGCCATTTCTTCCCCGCGACCGGCGTCGCCCTCAAGCCGTTGGGCGACGCATTCATCGGCCTGGTCAAGATGCTGATCGCGCCGATCATCTTCCTCAGCGTGGTGCTGGGCATCGCCGGCGTATCCGACGTCAAGAAGGTGGGCCGCGTCGGCGTCAAGGCGATTCTCTACTTCGAAGTCGTGTCGTCGATCGCGCTGCTGATCGGCCTGCTCGTGGTCAACACGCTCAAGCCGGGCGCCGGCTTCAACGCGGACCCGGCCACGCTGGATGCCGGCGCGGTGGCGAAGTACGCGGCGGCCGCCAAGGAACAGAGCACGGTCGAGTTCCTGCTGCACATCATTCCCAAGACCTTCACCGATGCCTTCACCGGCAATGGCGACCTACTGCAAGTGCTGCTGTTGGCCGTTCTGTTCGGCTTCGCCCTGCTGCACCTAGGCAAGCTGGGCGAACAGGTCGTCGACGTATTCGAGGCGATCGCGAAGGTGTTCTTCGGCATGATGGCGATGATCATGAAGCTCGCGCCCATCGGTGCGGGCGCAGCCATGGCCTTCACCATCGGCAGGTACGGCGTGGATGCGCTGGGACCGCTGGCGAAGCTGATGGGCAGCTTCTACCTGACCTGCGCGTTGTTCATCCTTGTCGTGCTCGGCACGATCGCGCGGTTGTGCGGCTTCAGCATCCTGCGCTTCATCCGTTACATCCGCGACGAGCTGTTGCTGGTGCTGGGAACGTCGTCGTCGGAGTCGGCGCTGGTGCCGCTGATGCGCAAGCTGGAGCGGCTGGGCTGCTCCAGGCCGGTGGTCGGACTGGTCATCCCCAGCGGCTATTCCTTCAACCTCGACGGCACCAACATCTACCTGACGATGGCCGCGATTTTCGTCGCTCAGGCCTTGAACGTGGATCTCACGCTGACGCAGGAAATCACCCTGCTCTCGGTGGCGATGCTGACCTCCAAGGGCGCGTCCGGCGTCACCGGTGCCGGCTTCATCACCTTGGCTGCGACGATGGCCGTGGTGCCCTCGGTGCCCGTGGCGGGCCTGGCGTTGATATTGGGTATCGACCGCTTCATGAGCGAAGCGCGCGCAATGACCAACCTCATCGGCAACGGCGTCGCCACGATCGTGGTGGCCCGATGGGAAAACGAACTCGATCGCGAGACGCTGCAGCGCGAGCTGCTCAATCCGCCCAGCGCCACCGACCTCGACGAGCCGCTGGTCGCGGCCGCCACTGCCGGCGGCGACATCGAAGACTGAGCCGCAAAAAGAACAGGGCGGCCAAGGCCGCCCCGTTCGTCCAATCACACTGGTGCTCAGCCCAGCAGGTGCGCGACGCCGGCGCGTTCTTCTTCGAGCTCGGCGAGGGTCTTGTCCATCGCCGCGCGGCTGAAGTCGTCGACCGGGAGACCTTCAATGCGGGTGTATTCGCCGTTCGCGCAGGTCACCGGCACGCCGTACATCACGCCTTCCGGAATGCCGTAGCTGCCGTCGGACGGCACGCCCATGGTCACCCACTCGCCGTTGGTGCCCAGCGCCCAGTCGCGCATGTGGTCGATGGCGGCGTTGGCGGCCGAAGCGGCCGAGGACAGGCCGCGCGCTTCGATGATCGCCGCACCGCGCTTGCCGACCACCGGGATGAAGGTGTTGGCGTTCCAGTCGGCGTCGTTGATCTTGTCCTTCAGCGACGCGCCGTCGACGGTGGCGAAGCGGTAGTCCGGGTACATGGTCGGGCTGTGGTTGCCCCACACGACCATCTTCTTGATGTCCTTGACCGCAACGCCGGCCTTGTTGGCCAGCTGCGACAGCGCGCGGTTGTGGTCGAGGCGCAGCATCGCGGTGAAATTCTTCGCCGGCAGCGACGGCGCCGACTTCATGGCGATGTAGGCGTTGGTATTGGCCGGGTTGCCCACGACCAGCACCTTGACGTTGCGCGAAGCGACGTCGTTCAGCGCCTTGCCCTGCACGGTGAAGATCTCGGCGTTCTTCAGCAGCAGATCCTTGCGCTCCATGCCCGGGCCGCGCGGCATCGCGCCGACCAGCAGGGCGTAGTCGGCGTCCTTGAACGCGACCTTCGGGTCATCGGTGCCGACCATGCCGGCCAGCAGCGGGAACGCGCAGTCCTCGAGCTCCATCATCACGCCCTTCAGCGCGGCCTGGGCCTTCTCCAGCGGCAGCTCCAGCATCTGCAGGATGACGGGCTGGTCCTTGCCGAGCATTTCGCCGGAAGCGATGCGGAACAGCAGGGCATAGCCGATCTGGCCGGCAGCACCGGTGACGGCAACGCGGACGGGGGTCTTCATGGGGAACTCCGTGATTCGTGGTTCGTTATGTGTGATTCGATCAAGCAGCTCGCGCCGGTGATTCGTGATCCGCCTCGCGAATCACGAATCGCCCGTCGCGGATCACTGCAGCTCGTTGAAAAACTCGGCGAAGCGCTGCAGACCCGGCGCCAGCTGCGGCGTCGGGCAGGTGTAGCTGATGCGCAGCGCGCGCGGTTCGCCGAAGGCCGAACCAGGCACGCAGGCGACGCCCTTGGCCTCGAGCAACGCATTGCAGAAGTCGACGTCGTTGTTGATCTTGATGCCGGTCGGACCATGCGTCTTGCCAAAGGCGACGCTGATGTCGGGGAACACGTAGAACGCGCCCTGCGGCCGCGGGCAGACCACACCGGCCAGCGAATTCATCACGTCCATCACCTGGTCGCGCTTGGCCTGGAACTCCGCGCACTTCTGCGCCGGCACGTCCTGCGGGCCGCACAGTGCGGCGACCGCGGCGGCGGTGACGATTTCCGGGATGTTGGTGATGTGGTTGGAGTTCATTGTCGCGATCGCCTGTGCGACCACTTCGGGACCGGCCATGAACCCCACGCGCCAGCCCGGCATGCCGTAGGTCTTGGACAGCGAGTCGATGAAGATCACGCGATCGCGCAGCTCGGGACGCGCGTGCACGAAGTTGTAGTAACCCACCCCGTCGAACACCATGCGGTTGTAGATGTCGTCGGTGATGATCCAGGTGTCCGGATACTTCGCGATGACGTCGGCGAGCGCGGTGACTTCCTCCTTCGAATAGACCATGCCGGTCGGATTCGAAGGATTGTTGAACAGGAATACCTTGGGCTTCTTCGCGAGCGCCGCCTCGAGCTGTGCCGGGGCGAGCTTGTAGTCCTGCGAGGGCGGGCACGGCAGCAGATCGATCTTCGCGTTGACGATTTCCGCGATGTCGAGATAGCTGGTCCAGTACGGCGTCGGGAACGCGATGGTGTCGCCTTCGTCGAGCAGCGCCTCGGCCAGGTTGTAGATCACGTGCTTGGCGCCGATGCCGGTGGCGACATTGACCTTGGCATAGCCATCAAGGCCGATCTTGTGGATGTGCGCCAGGAAGGCATCGAGCAGAACGTCGGCGCCGCGATTGCTGCCGTACTGGCCGCTGTCCTTGGCCAGCGCCTCGCGTGCGGCGGCATAGACGTGCTCGGCGGGAAGAAAGTTGGGGACACCGATCGAGAAACTGATGATGTCGCGACCTTCGGCCTTGAGGCGCTTGGCCTTTTCGGCCACCTGCATGATCGCGCTCGGCTTGGCGCGACCGATGCGCCGGGCAAGCTGGGGCATGGGGCGAAAACCTGTGGGAGGAAGCTACATAGTGTAGCGGTGCCGCTGTTGCATCGCAGCTCACGCAGTTTTCCAAGCCCGCAAACGCCAAGCCTGAAACAGAACGGGGGCGCTGAGCGCCCCCGTCCACTGCCGCCGTGCTGCGGATCAGGCGGCCAGGATCTTGTTCCATTCCGCCACGCGGTCGGCCTTGGCGGCCAGCACCGCCGCGGTATCGCCCTCGATCTTCAGCGACTTGATCAAGTCGCCCTGCTTGATCGAATCGACCACGTCCTGGCCTTCCAGCACCTTGCCGAAGACGGTGTGCTTGCCGTCCAGCCAGCCGCAGGGCACGTGGGTGATGAAGAACTGGCTGCCGTTGGTGTTCGGGCCGGCATTGGCCATGGACAGCACGCCGCGCTCGTGGCGCAGGCCGTTGCTGGCCTCGTCCTCGAAGCGGTAGCCCGGGCCGCCGGTGCCGGTACCCAGCGGGCAGCCGCCCTGGACCATGAAATCGTTGATGACGCGGTGGAACTTGAGGCCGTCATAGAAGCCGCGCTGGGCCAGATTGACGAAATTGGCGACGGTCAGCGGGGCCTTGTCGGCGGCCAGCTCCACGCGGATGGTGCCGCGGTCGGTGTCGAAATTGGCGATCAGGCTCATGGAACGGGCTCCTGCGAAGGTGGGATCAGGCCCCGGATATGGGGCCAATGAACGGGACCGACAAGAATACCGCAGGCGTCCAGACTGAACGGGACGCGGGTAACCCGCACAGGCTATAATTTCCGGCTTCCTTCCGCTGCCCTGGTGCCGGTCTTCGGCGCCCCTCCCCGCATGTCCATCGAACGCCTGCGCAATATCGCCATCGTCGCCCACGTCGACCATGGCAAGACCACCCTCGTCGACTGCCTGCTCAAGCAGTCGGGCACCCTGTCCGAACGCACGGTGCTGGCCGAACGCGCGATGGACAGCAATGACCAGGAAAAGGAGCGTGGCATCACGATCCTGGCCAAGAACACCGCCATCACCTGGCAGGGCAACCGCATCAACATCGTCGACACCCCAGGCCACGCCGACTTCGGCGGCGAGGTCGAGCGCGTGCTGTCGATGGTCGACTCGGTGCTGATCCTGGTCGATGCGATGGACGGCCCGATGCCGCAGACACGCTTCGTGACCCAGAAGGCGTTCGCGATGGGCTTCAAGCCGATCGTGGTCGTCAACAAGATCGACCGCCCGGGCGCGCGTCCGGATTGGGTCATCGACCAGGTGTTCGACCTGTTCGACAAGCTCGGCGCCACCAACGAGCAGCTCGACTTCCCGATCGTCTACGCCTCGGCGCTGCACGGCTACGCCAGCCTCGACGATGCCGCGCGCGACGGCGACATGACCCCGCTGTACGAAGCGATCATGAAGCACGTGCCGCCGCCGCAGGTCGACCTCGACGGCCCGTTCCAGATGCGCATCAGCCAGCTGGATTACAGCAACTTCGTCGGCCTGATCGGCATCGGCCGCATCCAGCGCGGCAAGGTCCGCCGCAACATGCCCGTCAGCGTGGTCGACCGTGAAGGCAAGAAGCGCCAGGGCAAGGTCCTGCAGGTGCTCGGCTTCATGGGCCTGGAGCGCCTGGAGACCGAAGAAGCCGAAGCCGGCGACATCGTTGCCATCTCCGGCGTCGCGGACCTCTCCATCTCCGACACCGTCTGCGCGCTGGACAACCCGGAAGCCCTGCCCGCCCTCACGGTGGACGAGCCGACCATCAGCATGACCTTCCAGGTGAACAACTCGCCGTTCGCCGGTCACAAGGAGCTCAGCGGCGGCAAGTTCCTCACCAGCCGCCAGCTGCGCGAGCGCCTGGAGCGCGAAACGCTGCACAACGTCGCACTGAAGGTCGAAGAAGGCTCCGATCCGGACAAGTTCCTGGTCTCGGGCCGCGGCGAACTGCACCTGTCGGTGCTGATCGAGAACATGCGTCGCGAAGGCTTCGAACTGGCCGTGTCGCGCCCGGAAGTCATCATCAAGGAAGTCGACGGCCAGCTGATGGAGCCGGTCGAGCAGCTGGTGGTCGACATCGAAGAGCAGCACCAGGGCGGCGTCATGGAAAAGCTCGGCACCCGCAAGGCCCAACTGAAGAACATGGAACCCGATGGCAAGGGTCGCGTGCGTCTGGATTACATGATCCCGGCGCGCGGTCTGATCGGCTTCCAGAACGAGTTCCGCACCCTCACCCAGGGTTCGGGCCTGCTGTTCCACGTGTTCGACCACTACGGCCCGAAGGAAACCGGCGCGATCGCCAAGCGCATCAACGGCGTGATGATCGCGAATGCCGCCGGCGCCACGCCCGCCTACTCGCTGGGCCCGCTGGAAGAGCGCGGCCGCCTGTTCGCGGCCGAAGGCGACAACGTGTACGAAGGTCAGCTGATCGGAATCCACTCCAAGGACAACGACCTGACCGTCAACGCCATCAAGACCAAGCCGCTCACCAACATGCGCGCTTCGGGCAAGGATGACGCGATCAAGCTGACGCCGGCGATCAAGTACTCGCTGGAGCAGGCGCTGGACTTCATCGAGGACGACGAGCTGGTCGAAGTCACCCCGAAGGAAATCCGCCTGCGCAAGAAGTTCCTCACCGAAAGCGATCGCAAGCGCGCCTCGCGCGCCGCCTGATCGCGCCGTTGAGCGACGACGGCTTCGTGGATAACGGGCTTCGCCAGCCGATGACGGGTGCTCCGCATGAGGAGCACCACTACAACCCCGATCCGCATGCGCATCCGGGGTTGCACGTCATCGCGGTCTTCGAGGCGGTCAAGGGCTTGCTGGCGCTGCTCGCCGCCAGCGGCCTGGAAATCCTCGGCCCCGTGCCGCTGCAGCGTTGGCTGCATGAGCTGATCAACCGCTTCCAGCTCGATCCGCACCACGGTGCGATCGACTGGCTGTCGCGCATTATCAATCCCGATTCGGTGCACCTGGCGGCGGGCATCGGCCTGGCGTACGCGATCCTGCGCTTCGTCGAAGGCTGGGGCCTGTGGCAGGTGCGCACGTGGGCCTCGTGGCTGGGCTGCATCAGTGCGGCGGTCTATCTCCCGCTGGACATCTATGCGCTGATCCAGCATCCGGGCTGGCTGTCGGTGGCCGTGTTCGCGGTCAACGTGATCGTGGTCTGGGTCCTGGCGCGCGATCTCTTCAAGCGTCGCCACTGAGCCGTGCCCTCGCGGCACTCGTCGAGCGCTGCCGCGCATTCGCTAAGCACCGCTCGACGAGCCGAATAGCCCGGCCGTCGGCTTCGCCGAAACCTCATGCGTACAGCGTGACGCGGTGCACGCCTTGGCCGCTGCCCCGCCCTTGTCCCCTCCCGGTGTGAAGGCCATGCTGCGCAGGTCCGCGCCAAGCCGCGGTTAGGGGAAATGCATGTCTGTCCTGAGCCGTTTCTGCGGTGGGCGCTCCGTGCCCGCGACCCTGTTGGCCCTGGCCATCGCGACGACGCTGGGAGGATGCGATCAGCTCAAGAGCATCGCTTCCTCCGATGACGCTGCGCCCGCGTCGACGGCGGCCGGCGACTTCCCCTTTACCGAAGCCAGCATCAGCGATCTGAGCGCACGCATGGCGCGCGGCGAACTCGACAGCCAGCAACTGACGCAGGCCTATCTCGACCGCATCGCCGCCATCGACGACGCCGGCCCGAAGCTCAACGCGGTCATCGAACTCAATCCCGACGCGCTCAAGGAAGCCGCCGCACGCGACGCCGAACGCAAGGCCGGCCGCGTGCGCAGCCCGCTGCACGGCATCCCGGTACTGCTCAAGGACAACATCGATGCGACGCCGATGGTGAATTCGGCCGGTTCGCTTGCGCTCGCGCAGCATCGGCCGGCTCACGATGCATTCGTCGTCGAGCGCTTGCGCGCGGCCGGTGCCGTCATCCTCGGCAAGACCAATCTCAGCGAGTGGGCCAACTTCCGCTCCGTGCATTCCACTTCGGGCTGGAGCGGGCGTGGCGGTCTGACGCGCAATCCGTATGTGCTCGATCGCAGCGTGTGCGGATCGAGTTCGGGCACCGCGGCCGCGATCGCGGCGAATCTCGCCGCGGTAGGCGTGGGGACCGAAACCGATGGCAGCATCCTGTGCCCGTCATCCGTGTCCGGTCTGGTGGGCTTGAAGCCCACCGTGGGACTGGTAAGCCGCAACGGCATCATTCCGATTTCCAGCAGTCAGGACACCGCCGGCCCGATGGCGCGCAGCGTCGCCGACGCGGCCTACCTACTGGCGGCGATGGTCGGGCGCGACGAAGGCGACGCGGTGACCGCCAACAGCGTGGGCCGTGCGGTGTTCGACTATCCACTGCACCTCAAGGCCGACGGCTTGCACGGCGCGCGTATCGGCGTGCTGCGCAACAAGATGGGCGTGGATGCGGATGTCGATGCGGCCATGGAACGCGCCATCGCCGCGATGCGGCGTGCCGGTGCCGTCGTAGTCGATGCGCAGATTCCCACCGACGGACAATGGGAAGCCGGCGAGCTCGACGTGCTCACCTGGGAATTCAAGGCCGGCCTGGAGCACTATCTGGAAAGCCGCAATGCGCCAGTCCGCACGCTCGCGGAGCTCATGGATTTCAACAGGCGTCACGCGGGCGACGAGTTGAGCTACTTCGGCCAGGACCTGTTCGAGCAGGCCGATGCGAAGGGCCCCTTGAGCGACCCCGTGTATCTGGACACACGCAGCACCATCCGGCGGCTCGCCGGTGTGGAAGGCATCGACGCAGCGTTGCAGGCGCAACGACTGGATGCCTTGATTGCGCCGGCGACCCGCGCGGCGTGGATGGCGGACATGACCAACGGCGATCCGCAGGTGCCGTCCGGGTACGGCGCGGCCGCGGTGGCAGGCTACCCCAGCCTGACCGTGCCGATGGGCGATGCGCGCGGACTGCCCTTGGGCCTGGTCTTCATGGGCACGGCGTGGAGCGAACCGCGTCTGCTCGAACTGGGCTATTCGTTCGAACAGACGACCAAGGCGCGCAAGGCACCGCAGTTCCTGGCGACGCTTCCGATCGCCGGCACTCAGGCTACTGCAGCGAAGTAGGCGATCTGCCGGCGAGGCCGCGGCCGGTTATTCCGGCCGGGCCAGTTGCGCCTGCTTGCGCACGATCAACATCGCGATTTCCAGCGCCTGCTCGTAGTTGAGGCGCGGATCGACGGTGGAGCGGTAGGCGCGTTCCAGATCGCTCTCGGTGAGTTCGCGCGCGCCGCCCAGGCATTCGGTAACGTCTTCGCCAGTGAGCTCCAGATGCACGCCACCCAGTCGCGTGCCGGCCGCGGCGTGCAACTCGAACGCCTGCTCCAGTTCGCTGCGGATATTGCGGAAGCGGCGCGTCTTGTAGCCGTTGGTGGTGCTCTCGGTATTGCCGTGCATCGGATCGCACACCCACAGCACGCGGCGGCCGTCGCGCTTCACCGCATCCAGCAGCGCCGGCAGCTTCTCCGCGACGTGCGCGGCCCCCATGCGATGAATGAGCGTGAGGCGGCCGGGCTCGTCGTTGGGATTGAGCGCGTCGATGACGCGCAGCAACTGATCGGGCGTCGCCGACGGACCGACCTTAAGGGCGATCGGGTTGCGGATGCCGCGGAAGTATTCGATGTGCGCGCCATCGAGCTGCGCTGTGCGCATGCCGATCCATGGGTAATGCGTGCTGAGGTTGAACCAGCCCCACTGTCGCGGCACCTGGCGCGTCTGCGATTCCTCGTACGGCAGCAACAGGGCTTCGTGCGACGTGTAGAAATCGACGCGGTTGAGGTTATGCACCTCGCTGCCCGACAAGGTCTCCATGAACCGCACGGCATCGCCGACGCCGTCGACCATGCGCTGGTATTCGTCGGCCAGCGGCGAGTGGCCGACCCAGCTCAGGTTCCAATATTCGGGATGATGCAGGTCGGCGAATCCGCCATCGATCAGCGAGCGGACGAAATTCATCGTCATCGCGGAGCGCGCATGCGCCTTGACCATGCGGCGCGGATCCGGAATGCGTGCTTCCTCGGTGAAGTCCGGTCCGTTGATGATGTCGCCGCGATAGCTCGGCAAAGTGACGCCATCGCGGGTTTCGCTATCGGCCGAGCGCGGCTTCGCGTACTGACCGGCGAAACGGCCCACACGCACCACCGGCAGGCGCAGGCCGTGCACGAGCACCAGGCTCATCTGCAGCAGCACCTTCAGGCGGTTGGAAATGACTTCCGGCGTGCAAGCCTCGAACACTTCCGCGCAATCGCCGCCCTGCAGCAGGAAGCGCTTGCCTTCCTGTGCTTCGGCGATCTGCTTCTGCAGCGCGAGGATTTCCCACGACGTGACCAGCGGCGGCAGCGCATGCATTTCCTGCAGCACGCCTTCGAGCGCGACCGGATCGGGATACGTCGGCAACTGCAGCGCCGGATATCCGCGCCAGCTTGCCGGGGACCATTCGGTCGGCAGGTTGACGGCGCGGAGATTGCGATCGGAAGCGGACATGGTCTCGAACGTTGGCAGTTGCTGCGATGCAGCGAATTTCCATCATCCGCCTGAAATGCAGGCGCTGCAACGGTTACAGCGGCAACGGCTGATGCCGTGTTGGAATACCGGACGCCGCCGATAGCGCGCGTGAAATCAGCGCCTGCGGAAGGCCGCGTAACCCGCCCACACCGCGAGCACGATCAGCGACAGCAGGCTCCATGCTGGCATCGACATGCCGAGGAACGTCCAGTCGACCTTCGCGCATTCACCCGAGCCGGTCATCACCTTCTCGATGAGCTTCAACGGGCCCATGGTCTGGCGCATGAATTCGAACGGCGCGCCGCAGCTGGGCACCTGGTCCGCGGGCAGATGCGTGATCCAGACGTGACGTCCCGCGATCACGATCCCCGTGCCGGCCGCGATCAGCGCCAGCACACCGTAGACGCGACGCCATGCCGCCTTCGCGGGGCCGTGCAAAGCACCGATCAGGAACACGACGCCGAGGGAGAAGAACGCGATGCGCTGGAAGATGCACAGCGGACACGGCTCCAGCGGATTCACATCGCGGAACTGGGTGTGGAAGGCATAACCCAGCATCGCGGCACAGGCGAGGAACCCGAGCAGGAACTGGATGCGGAACGAGGCGCGGAAGGGATTCATGTCGTTACCTTAACGGCTGGCCGGATGCGTGCAAAGACAGCAATGGTCGCGGCGGGTTCCGCGCGGCCGCACGAACGGTCCGCTCGCGCGCGCCAACGGCAGTTCCTTTTCCAGAAAGCGAAAGCCCCGGCCAAGGCCAGGGCTTTCGTATGAACCGGTTGAAGCGGCGCGCTTACTGCGCGGCTTCCGGACGATCGACCAGTTCGACGTAGGCCATCGGCGCGTTGTCGCCAGCGCGGAAACCGCACTTGAGGATGCGCAGGTAGCCGCCCGGACGGGTCGCGTAACGCGGGCCGAGGGTGGTGAACAGCGTGCCCACAGCTTCCTTGTCGCGCAGGCGCGAGAAGGCGAGACGACGGTTGGCGACGCCATCCTTCTTGGCCAGGGTGATGAGCGGCTCGGCGACGCGACGCAGCTCCTTGGCCTTCGGCAGGGTGGTGCGGATGAGGCCGTGCTTGATCAGCGAGGCGGCCATGTTGCTGAACATCGCTTCGCGATGGGCGGTGGTGCGGCTGAGGGCACGACCGGATTTCTGGTGGCGCATGATTTTGATTCCTGATGAATGTTGGAACTATTGGATTTCGCTGTCGCCATCGTGGCGTTGGAACTTGGACTGCGGATGGTCCGAACCGATCTTTTCCCTGATCGGCGTGTCGCGAACCTTCAGGTCCGTCGACGGGTGTTGCACGATCCCCGTCCGAGGACGGGGATCGCTTGTTGCTCTTAGCCCATCATCCCGTGGGAAGCGATACCGGCCGGCGGCCAGTTCTCGAGCTTCATGCCGAGCGAAAGACCACGCTGCGCGAGGACTTCCTTGATCTCGGTGAGCGACTTCTTGCCGAGGTTCGGCGTCTTGAGCAGCTCGACTTCGGTCTTCTGGATCAGATCGCCGACGTAGTAGATGCTCTCGGCCTTGAGGCAGTTGGCCGAACGCACGGTCAGTTCGAGGTCGTCGATCGGACGCAGCAGAATCGGATCCACGCCGCCGGTCTGCGGCTTGGCAGCGCCGCGATCGCGGTGGGTGAAGTCGCCGAACACCGACAGCTGATCGCTGAGGATGTCGGCGGCGGTGCGCACGGCTTCCTCGGCGTCGATCGTGCCGTTGGTTTCGATGTCCAGGACCAGCTTGTCGAGGTCGGTGCGCTGCTCGACACGCGCGGCTTCCACGGCGTAAGCGACGCGGCGGACCGGCGAGAACGAGGCGTCCAGCATCAGACGGCCGATCGCGCGGGTTTCCTCGTCCGGACGACGACGGGCAGCCGCCGGCTGGTAGCCGAAACCGCGCTCGATCTTCAGACGCATGTTCAGCGCAGTGTCCTTGGTCAGGTGCGCGATCACGTGTTCCGGGTTGAGGATTTCGACGTTGTGGTCGGTCTTGATGTCGGCCGCAGTGACGATGCCCGGACCCTGCTTGCTCAGCGACAGCATGGAGCTGTCACCGGTGTGCATGCGGATGGCGACGTCCTTGAGGTTCAGCAGGACTTCCAGCACGTCCTCTTCGAGGCCTTCGACGGTGGTGTACTCGTGCAGCACGCCGTCGATGTCGACTTCGGTGATAGCGAAGCCGGGGATCGAGGACAGCAGCACGCGGCGCAGCGCGTTGCCGAGAGTGTGGCCGTAGCCGCGCTCGAGCGGCTCGATCACGACCCTGGCGCGATGGCCGGAGATGCGTTCGATCTGGGGACCACGGGGGCGCAGAACCTGATTGGCGGTAACCGTCATGTTGTTGCTTTCTCCTGCAATGCCGTCGTTTCGTTAGGGGGATACGATGGCTTTTAGGCTTTTGGAGCTCCCTCCAGTTGGAGGGAGAGGCCGGTGCGCGGCGCGCACCAGCCTGGCTTTTGGCGGTGGCGACCCTTGCGGGTCGCGCCCGTCCTTACTTCGAGTACAACTCGACGATCAGCGCTTCGTTGATGTCGCTCGGCAGGTCGGAACGATCCGGCACAGCCTTGAACACACCAGCGAACTTCTTGGCATCCACTTCAACCCACGACGGCGAGAGTTCCATCTGAGCGGAGACGCCCAGGGATTCCTGCACGCGCAGCTGCTTCTGGGCGCGTTCCGACAGGGCGATCGCGTCGCCGGCCTTGACCTGGAACGACGGCAGGTTGACCGACTTGCCGTTGACCGTGACGCCGCGGTGCGAAACCAGCTGGCGAGCGGCCGGACGGGTCACGGCGAAGCCCATGCGGTAGATGACGTTGTCAAGACGGGTCTCGAGGAGCTGCAGCAGGTTCTCACCCGTGTTGCCCTTCTTGTTCGAGGCCTTCTTGTAGTAGTTACGGAACTGACGCTCCAGCAAGCCGTAGATGCGCTTGACCTTCTGCTTCTCGCGCAGCTGCGTGGCGTAGTCCGACAGCTTGCCCTTGCGGGCGGTCGGGCCATGCTGGCCGGGCTTTTGTTCGAGCTTGCACTTCGAGTCGAGAGCGCGGACGGGCGACTTCAGCGAGAGGTCGGCGCCTTCACGACGGGAGAGCTTGCACTTGGGACCAATATAACGAGCCATGTGTCTTCAGCTCCTCAGACGCGACGCTTTTTGGGCGGACGGCAGCCGTTGTGCGGAATCGGCGTGACGTCGATGATGTTGGCGATCTTGTAGCCGACGTTGTTCAGCGAACGAACGGCGGACTCGCGACCCGGACCCGGACCCTTGATACGCACTTCAAGCGTCTTCAGGCCGTAGTCGAGGGCAGCACGGCCGGCCTTTTCGGCGGCGACCTGCGCGGCGAACGGGGTCGACTTGCGCGAACCGCGGAAACCCGCGCCGCCCGAAGTCGCCCACGACAGCGCGTTGCCCTGGCGGTCGGTGATCGTGATGATGGTGTTGTTGAAAGAAGCGTGGACGTGGGCGATGCCGTCGGTGACGACACGCTTGATCTTCTTCTTGGTCTTGGCAGCAGCAGCCGGCTTGGCCATGGTCTTCTACCCCTTACTTCTTGATGGCCTTGCGCGGACCCTTGCGGGTACGTGCATTGGTACGGGTGCGCTGACCACGCAGCGGCAGGCCGCGGCGGTGACGCAGGCCGCGATAGCTGCCCAGGTCCATCAGACGCTTGATCGAGATGCCGATCTCGCGGCGCAGGTCGCCTTCGACCACAAACTTCGCGATCTCGGCGCGCAGGCGCTCAACTTCCGGTTCCGACAGGTCACGGATCTTGGTGGTCTTGGTGACGCCAGCGGCGTCGCAGACCTGCTTGGAACGGGTACGGCCGATGCCGTAGATACTTTGCAGCCCGACCCAGACGTGCTTCTGGGCAGGCAGGTTGACGCCAGCAATACGCGCCATGACGCGATTCTCCAACTGGTTTGGCAGCCGAGCTATGAACTCGGCGGAGTGAACAAGAGATTTTAACAGGGTCTCGGGTTACTTGGAAGTACCGGGACCGAAGTCCCAATACCCGGCATGGGGAGTGTGCCCATGCTCCGGCGACAGTCCCGGACTGGCCGAACCGGTAAGCGCCTCCTTACGGAGGACCTACCTGCCCGGCCCCGCGCACTACTCTGGTGCGCGAAAGGCCCGGAACCACCCGTGCGCGAGACGCCGCCCGGGTCGCCCATCTGAATCCCGGTGCCTATCCGGGATTCGTTGCGGCCGGGAAGATTCCCGAACCGCCAATCAGTCCCGACCAGGTCGGAACCGCGTTGTTTCTATCAGCGGCCGAGGCCGCCACGCGAACCCTTAAGGTTCGCCTTCTTCAGCAGGCTTTCGTACTGATGCGACATCAGGTGCGCCTGGATCTGCGCAATGAAGTCCATCACCACCACCACCACGATCAGCAGCGAGGTGCCGCCGAAGTAGAACGAGGTACCCAGCTGCGTGCGCATGATCTCCGGCAGCAAGCAGACCAGCACCAGGTAGATCGCACCGGCCGCGGTCAGGCGGGTTAGCACGCCGTCGACGTAGTCGGCGGTGGCCTTGCCCGGACGGATGCCCGGGATCAGCGCGCCCGACTTCTTCAGATTGTCGGCGGTTTCCTGCGAATTGAACACCAGCGCGGTATAGAAGAACGCGAAACCGATGATCAGCGATGCATACAGAATCATATGCAGCGGCTGGCCCGAGTTGAGCATCTGCGCCAGCTTCTGCAACCACGTGGCCGAGCTGCCTTGGCTGAACCAGGCAGCCGCGGTCGCCGGGAACATCACGATGCTCGAAGCGAAGATCGGCGGGATCACGCCCGACATGTTGAGCTTGAGCGGCAGGAACGAGGACTGGTTCATGTACGCGCTGCGGCCGCCTTGGCGCCGCGCGTAGTTCACCGTGATCCGGCGTTGGCCGCGTTCGACGAACACCACCAGGTAGGTGAAGCCCAACACCAGGGCCGCCACCACGAGCGCCGCGATGGCATTCATGTCGCCGTTGCGGATCTGCTCGAACATGCCGATCACCGCAGCCGGCAGGCCGGCGACGATGCCCGAAAAGATGATCAGCGAGACGCCGTTGCCGATGCCGCGCTCGGTGACCTGCTCGCCCAGCCACATCAGGAAGATGGTGCCGGCGGTCAGCGCGATCACCGCGGTCAGGATGAAGCCGGGACCGGGGTTGTAGACCACCGGAATGCCCTGGGCCGCGCCGCCGCTCTGCAGCGCCGTCGCAATGCCCCAGGCCTGGAATACGGCCAGCGGGATCGCGCCCATGCGCGACCACTGGTTGATCTTGCGACGACCCGACTCGCCTTCCTTCTGGATGGCCTTCAGGCTCGGCACGATCTGGGTCAGCAGCTGCACGATGATCGATGCCGAGATGTACGGCATGACGTTCAGTGCGAACAGGCTGAAGCGGTGCAGCGCGCCACCCGAGAACATGTTGAACATGTCGACGATGGTGCCCTGCTGGGTCTGCATCAGCTCCAACATCTTGTCGGGGTTCACGCCCGGCACCGGGATGTAGCAGCCGATGCGGTAGACGACCAGGGCGCCGACGACGAACAGCAGGCGCTGGCGCAGCTCGGTGAACTTACCGAGTCCGCCGCCGAGACCGGCCATTGCGTTGCTGCTTTTCGCCATCTTGATGCCTGCTCCGATTCTGGTCAGTGCTTTTGCGAATTTCAGATGCGCTACGCATCCACTAACATTCGCCGCCCGCCGTTACCGGCGGGCGGCGCTTTACAACTTAGGCGATGGAGCCGCCAGCCGCTTCGATCGCGGCCTTGGCGCCGGCCGTGGCCAGCAGACCCTTCAGCGCGAACTTCTTGGTCAGCTCGCCCTTCTTCACGATCTTGGCCTGCTTGGCGTTCGGCGGCACGAGCTTGGCGGCCTTGAGGGCGGCCAGGTCGATGTCACCGGCGTCGAGCTTATCCAGCGCGTACAGCAGGACTTCAGCGGTGTCCTTCTTGATCAGCGAACGGAAGCCGATCTTCGGCAGACGACGCTGCATCGGCATCTGACCGCCTTCGAAGCCCGCCTTGATCTTGCCCTTACCGGAGCGAGCGAACGAACCCTTGTGACCGCGACCCGCGGTCTTGCCCAGGCCGGAACCGATACCGCGACCGACGCGCTTGCGTTCGGTACGGGCGCCGTCGGCAGGCTGCAGAGTGTTGAGACGCATGTTGATTACTCCTCGACGCGAACGAGGTAGTGGAGCTGATTGATCAGGCCGCGCACAGACGGGCTGTCCTTCAGTTCACGCACATCGTTGAGCTTGTTCAGGCCCAGCGCCTTCACCGAAAGACGGTGACGGGCCTGGGTGCCACGAAGACCCTTGACCAGACGGACCTTGACGGTGCCGGCGGCTGCCGCTTCCTTCTTAGCCATGGTTCAGGTCCTCCACCTTCTTGCCGCGCTTGGCCGCGATCTTGGCCGGCGAATGCATCTCGCCCAGGCCCTTCATCGTGGCGCGGACCAGGTTGATCGGGTTGCGCGAACCGGTGGCCTTGGCCAGCACGTTCTTCACGCCCACCGCTTCGAGCACGGCGCGCATCGCACCGCCGGCGATCACGCCGGTACCTTCCGAAGCCGGCTGCATGAACACGCGAGCCGCGCCGTGGCCGGACTTGACCGAATGCCACAGGGTGCCGTTGTTCAGATCGACGTTCACGAAGCTCTTGCGGGCGTATTCCATCGACTTCTGGATGGCGACCGGCACTTCGCGCGCCTTGCCGTAGCCGAAGCCGACCTTGCCGTTGCCGTCGCCCACCACCGTCAGCGCGGTGAAGGTGAACTGGCGACCGCCCTTGACGGTCTTGCTGACGCGATTGACGGCGATCAGCTTCTCGATCATGCCGTCATCCATTTCCTCGCGCTGGCGATCGCGATCACGGTCGCGGCCGCGCGGTGCACGCTGTTCTTCTGCCATTTCGATTACTCGGTAGTTAAGGGATTTGCGGCGTGGCCGCTTATCGTTGTGGGCTGCTGCGGATGTTTCGCGGAACCGGCAATCCGGCAACGCGCCCGGTGTAATCCACACCGGCAGGTTGGCACTGCGTGGAGGCGAACCTCCCAGCTTTCAAGCGAAGGGCGGACCAAAGTCCGCCTCGCCTTCTGTGCGATTTGCGGCGGAAAAGTTCCGCCGCAATGAATCAGAACTGCAGGCCGCCTTCGCGCGCAGCGTCAGCCAGAGCCTTGATGCGGCCGTGGTAACGGTAGCCCGAACGGTCAAACGCGACCTTCTCGACACCCGCGGCCTTGGCCTTCTCGGCGATGGCGCGACCGACCTTGGCGGCGGCTTCGACGTTCTTGCCGCTGCTCAGGCCAGCCTTGACGTCGGCCTGGGTGGTCGAGGCCGCAGCCAGGACCTTGGAGCCGTCGGCGGTGAAGACCTGGGCGTACAGGTGCTGGCCCGTGCGCAGCACGGTCAGGCGCGGCACGCCGAGTTCGCGGATGTGCGCGCGGGTCGACTTGGCGCGGCGCAGGCGGGCGGTGTTCTTGATGCTCATGATCTGGTTCCTCGAAGCCGAAAGCCCGGTTAGGCCTTCTTCGCTTCCTTACGGATGATGACTTCGCCGGCGTACTTCACGCCCTTGCCCTTGTACGGCTCCGGCGGACGGAAGCCGCGGATCTTGGCGGCGACTTCGCCCACGCGCTGCTTGTCGGCGCCCGAGACGACCACTTCGGTCTGGGTCGGGGTGGCGATGGTGATGCCTTCCGGGGCCGTGAACAGCACCGGGTGCGAATAACCCAGCGACAGGTTCAGGTCCTTGCCCTGCATCGCGGCGCGGTAACCGACGCCCACCAGTTCGAGCTTGCGCTCGAAGCCTTCGGAGACGCCCTTCACCATGTTGGCGAGGATCGCGCGCAGGGTGCCGGTCAGAGCGACCTGCTCGGCGTTCTCGGTCGAGAATACGGCGTTGCCGCCGTCGACCTTCAGTTCGATGCCGGCCGGCTTGACCACGTTCAGGGTGCCCTTCGGGCCCTTGGCGGTGATGGTGTCGTTGGCGACGTTGACGTCGACGCCCTTCGGCAGGGCGATCGGCTTCTTGGCTACACGAGACATATTAGCGAGCTCCTGTTAGGCCACGAAGCACAGGACTTCACCGCCGACGCCCTGCTGGCGCGCCTGCGCATCGGTCATGATGCCCTTGGAGGTGGAGATGATGGCGACGCCCAGGCCACCGAGGACCTTCGGCAGCGCGTCCTTGCCACGGTACTGGCGCAGACCGGAACGCGAGTAGCGCTCGAGGCGCTCGATCACCGGCTTGCCTTCGAAATACTTCAGCACGACTTCGAGCTCGGCCTTGGCGCCGTTCTGGGTCACGCGGAAATCAGCGATGTAGCCCTCGTCCTTCAGGACGCCGGCGATCGCGGTCTTGATCTTGGACGACGGCATCTTCACCGTCTGCTTCCGAACAGCCGCCGCATTCTTGATGCGGACCAGCATGTCGGCGATGGGATCAGTCATGCTCATGAAAAGTCACCTATGAGTGCACCGATATCCGCAGGATTGCGAATACTTAGTTGTAACGCCCAGCCGGGCTGGATAGCCGGGCCGGGCGCTTGGAGCAGCCGGCAAGTCTAGCAGACTCGCCGGCCTTGTTGCTTACCAGGACGCCTTACGCAGACCCGGAACGTCGCCGTTCATGGTCGCCTTGCGCAGCATGTTGCGGCCCAGGCCGAACTTGCGGTAGACGCCGCGCGAGCGGCCCGACAGTTCGCAACGGTTGCGCTGACGGCTCTCGGAGGAGTCGCGCGGCAGCTTCTGCAGCTTGGTCGCGGCTTCGATCTTCTCTTCGTACGACGCGGTCAGGCTGGAGATGATCTTCTTCAGCGCTTCGCGCTTCGCGCCGTGCTGCTTGTTCAACTTCTTCCGCTTGATTTCGCGGTTGATCATTGAGGTCTTGGCCATGATCTATGTCTCTCGAAATCAGTTACGGAACGGGAAGCGGAACGCTTCGAGCAGCGCCTTGGCTTCGGCGTCGGTCTTGGCGGTGGTCGTGATGGCGATATCCATGCCGCGGATCGCGTCGACGGCGTCGAAGTCGATTTCCGGGAAGATGATCTGTTCCTTCAGGCCCATGTTGTAGTTGCCGCGGCCGTCGAACGAACGGCCCGACACGCCGCGGAAGTCGCGGACGCGCGGCAGCGAAACGTTGATCAGGCGATCGAGGAACTCGAACATGTGCGCGCGGCGCAGCGTGACCTTGCAGCCGATCGGCCAGCCGTCACGGATCTTGAACGAAGCCACCGACACGCGGCTCTTCGTCACGATCGGCTTCTGACCGGCGATCTTGGTCAGGTCGGCGACGGCGTTTTCCAGGATCTTCTTGTTCGTGGCGGCTTCGCCCACGCCCATGTTGATCGTGATCTTGGTCAGACGCGGCACTTCCATCGGGTTCGTGTAACCGAACTTCTTGGTCAGGGCCGGGACGACTTCGTCCTTGTAGAACTTTTCGAGACGGGTGCTCATGTCAGATAGCCTCGCCGCTGGAGCGGAACACACGCAATTTGCGTCCATCCTCCAGCACCTTGAAAGCAACGCGTTCGCCCTTGCCGGTGGCCGGGTTGAACAGCATCACGTTGGAAATATGGATCGGCGCCTCACGCTCGATCACGCCACCGGGCTGGCCGGCCTGCGGGTTCGGCTTGGTGTGGCGCTTGATGACGTTGACGTTGGACACGACGACCTTGTCGCCGGCCACGCGGATCACGTCGCCCTTCTTGCCCTTGTCCTTGCCGGCGGTGACGACAACCTGGTCGCCCTTGCGGATACGGTTCATCTCAATTCCTCCGCTCAGAGCACTTCAGGTGCCAGCGAGACGATCTTCATGAACTTCTCGGTACGCAGCTCGCGGGTCACTGGCCCGAAGATGCGGGTACCGATCGGTTCCTGCTTGTTGTTCAGGAGCACGGCGGCGTTGCCGTCGAAGCGGATCAGCGAACCGTCCGGACGACGCACGCCCTTGCGGGTGCGCACGACGACGGCGTCGTAGACGTCGCCCTTCTTGACCTTGCCGCGCGGGATCGCGTCCTTCACGGTGACCTTGATGATGTCGCCGATGCCGGCGTAGCGGCGCTTGGAGCCGCCCAGCACCTTAATGCACATCACTTCCTTGGCACCGGAGTTGTCAGCCACGTCGAGGTAGCTCTGCATCTGGATCATGAGTCAGCCCTCCTCTTATTCGGCCGCACGAGTGACGATCGTCACCACGCGCCAGTTCTTGGTCTTGGACATCGGCGCACATTCGGCCACGCGGACGATATCGCCCTCGTTGCACGAATTGTCGGCGTCGTGAGCGTGCAGCTTGGTCGAGCGGCGGATGTACTTGCCGTACAGCGCGTGCTTGACCTGACGCTCGACGAGAACCGTCACCGTCTTGTCCATCTTGTTGCTAACGACCCGGCCTTCTACCGTGCGCAGCGCCTTCTCTGTTTTGTTGTCGGTCATGACTGCGGGTCCTTACTTCTTCTGCCCGAGCAGCGTGTTGACGCGAGCAATCTCGCGGCGCACGCGGCGGGCTTCGTGGGTCTTGGCGAGCTGGCCGGTAGCCTTCTGCATGCGGAGCGCGAACGTCTCCTTGTGCAGGTCGGCCAGGTGGGCCTTCAGCTCGTCGGCCGACTTCGCGCGGAGTTCTTTCAGTTCCATTAGCGCACCGTACGGGTCACGAAAGTGGTGGTGACCGAGAGCTTGGCCGCGGCCAGACGGAACGCTTCGCGCGCCGTGGCTTCGTCCACACCTTCGATCTCGTAGATCATGCGGCCGGGCTGGATCTGGGCGACCCAATACTCGACGTTGCCCTTACCGGAGCCCATTCGGACTTCGATCGGCTTCTTGGTGATCGGCTTGTCGGGGAACACGCGGATCCACATCTTGCCGCCACGCTTGACGTAACGGCTGATGGAACGACGTGCAGCCTCGATCTGGCGCGCGGTCAGCTGACCGGTCGCCGTCGACTTCAGGCCGTACTCGCCGAAGCTGACAGCGTTTGCGCTCCAGCTCAGGCCGTCGTTGCGGCCCTTGTGCATCTTGCGATACTTGGTTCGCTTGGGTTGCAACATGGTCAATTACCTCGCTTCGCGGGCCGGACGGCCACGGCCGGGACGGTCGTTGCGATCCTTGCGGTCGCCACGGTCCGGACGGTCACCACGCTCAGCGCGCGGGGCCGCGGAATCGTCCTGCTTTTCCTGGCCAACCTGGGAGAAATCGAAGATTTCGCCCTTGTAGACCCATACCTTGATGCCGATGATGCCGTAGGTCGTCTTGGCTTCAGCGAAGCCGTAGTCGATGTCGGCACGCAGCGTGTGCAGCGGCACGCGACCTTCGCGGTACCACTCCGAACGCGCGATTTCGGCGCCGTTGAGACGGCCGGCGACGTTCACCTTGATGCCCAGCGCGCCCAGGCGCATCGCGTTGCCGACCGCACGCTTCATCGCGCGGCGGAACATGATGCGGCGCTCCAGCTGCTGCGCGATCGACTCGGCGACCAGCTGTGCGTCCAGTTCGGGCTTGCGGACTTCGGTGACGTTGATGTGCGCCGGAACGCCCATCACGTCGCTGACTTCCTTACGCAGCTTCTCGATGTCCTCACCACGCTTGCCGATCACCACGCCCGGACGGGCGGTGTGGATCGTGACGCGGGCGTTGTTGGCCGGACGCTCGATCAGGATCTTGGAGATGCCAGCTTGCGCAAGCTTCTTGCGCAGCATCTCGCGGACCTTGAGGTCAGCCGCCAGGAAACCGGCGTACTGCTTCTTGCCGGCGAACCACTTGGAGGTCCAGTCCTTGGAGATGCCAAGGCGGATGCCGGTCGGATGTACTTTGTGACCCATATCTGTGCTCCGCCTTACTTGCCCGCGCCCACAACCACAGTGATGTGGCTGGTGCGCTTGAGGATACGGGTACCGCGGCCCTTGGCCCGCGCCATGAAACGCTTCAGGGCCGGACCTTCGTCGACCATGATCGTCTTGACACGCAGCTCGTCGACGTCGGCACCCTGGTTGTTTTCGGCGTTGGCGATCGCGGATTCCACGACCTTGCGGATCAGCGCCGCAGCCTTCTTGTCCGAGAACTTCAGCAGGTTGACGGCGCGTTCGGCCGACAGGCCACGCACCTGGTCGGCGACCAGGCGGGCCTTCTGCGGGGAGATGCGCGCAGTGCGCAGGATGGCTTTCGCTTCCATGGTCATCTCCTTACTTACCCGACTTCTTGTCGCCGCCATGACCCTTGAACGTACGGGTCAGGGCGAACTCGCCGAGCTTGTGGCCAACCATCTGCTCGTTGACCAGCACCGGAATGTGGTTCTTGCCGTTGTGCACGGCAATGGTGAAACCCACGAACTCCGGGAGGACCGTCGAACGACGCGACCAGGTCTTGATCGGCTTCTTGTTGTTACCCGCGGTCTCCACCTTCTTCATCAGATGGTGGTCGACGAACGGGCCCTTCTTCAGTGAACGTGCCATGGCCGATTAGCTCCTACGATCGCGCACGATGAACTGCGAGGTGCGCTTGTTCTTGCGGGTCTTGTAACCCTTGGTCGGAACACCCCACGGGGTGACCGGATGCGGATTACCCTGGCCGGCCTTGGCTTCACCACCACCGTGCGGATGGTCGACCGGGTTCATGGCCGCACCGCGGACGGTCGGCTTGATACCGCGCCAGCGCTTGGCGCCGGCCTTGCCGAGCTTCTCGAGGTTGTGTTCGTCGTTGCCGACTTCACCGATGGTGGCGGCGCAATCGACCGGCACCTTGCGCATTTCGCCGGAGCGAAGACGCAGCGTGGCGTAACCCTGTTCGCGAGCGACCAGGTAGACGCTGGCGCCGGCCGCGCGGGCCAGCTGGGCGCCCTTGCCCGGCTTCATCTCGACGCAGCACACCGTCGTACCGACCGGGATGTTGCTCAGCGGCAGCGTGTTGCCGACGCGGATCGGGGCTTCGCGGCCCGAGATCACCTGGTCGCCATCCTTCAGGCCCTTGGGCGCGATGATGTAGCGACGCTCGCCGTCGACATAGCACAGCAGCGCGATGTGCGCGGTGCGGTTGGGGTCGTACTCGATGCGCTCGACGCGGGCGGGGATGCCGACCTTGTCGCGCTTGAAGTCGATGATGCGGTAGTGCTGCTTGTGACCACCACCGATGTGACGGGTGGTGATGCGGCCGTGGTGGTTACGGCCACCGGTCTTGCCCTGCTTCTCAACGAGCGCCGCGTGCGGCGCGCCCTTGTGCAGGCCCGGCGTCACCACGCGGACCGCGCTACGGCGACCGGCGGAGGTGGGCTTGAAAGTCATCAATGCCATGAATCTGTCCTCAGGCCGTGGCCATCACGTCGATCGACTGGCCTTCGGCCAGCGTCACGTACGCCTTGCGCCAATCGCCGCGACGGCCCATGCGGAACTTGAAGGCCTTGTTCTTGCCCTTCACGTTCACGACGTTGACCGCCTCGACCTTGACGGCGAACAGCTTTTCCACGGCGACCTTGATGTCGGCCTTGGTTGCGTCGTTCGCGACTTCAAAGACGTACTGGTTCGAAACTTCCTGCAGGCGCGCGGTCTTTTCGGACACGCGCGGCGCACGGATGATGCTGTAGAGCTTGGCGTCGTTCATGCCAGCCACTCCTCGATCTTCTTGACCGCGTCGGCGGTGACCACGACCGAGTCGGCGCCAACGAGGGCAACCGGATCCAGGCCCTGGACGTCACGCACTTCGACGTACGGCAGGTTGCGCGCCGAGAGGTACAGGTTCTCGGTGGCGTCTTCGGTAACGATCAGCGGACGCTTGCCGACTTCCAGGCCCTTGAGCTTGGCAATCAGGTCCTTGGTCTTCGGCGCTTCGATGTCGAACGACTCGACGACCATGATGCGGCCCTGACGGTTCAGTTCCGACAGGATCGCGGCGATCGCGGCGCGGTACATCTTGCGGTTGACCTTCTGCGCGAAGCTGCGCGGCTTGGCCGCGAAGGTCACGCCGCCGCCAACGAAGATCGGAGCGGTCAGAGCGCCGTGACGAGCACCGCCGCCCTTCTGCTTCTTCGACTTCTTGGTCGTGCCGTTGACTTCGGCGCGGGTCTTCTGCGCCTTGGTGCCGGCGCGACCGGCGTTGCGATAGGCAACGACCACCTGGTGAACCAGGTCTTCGCTGAATTCGCGGCCGAAGATCGCGTCGGAGACCGACAGCGTCTTGCTGCTATTGGTAATGGTGAGTTCCATCATCAGACTCCCTTGCTCGACGGACGCACGATCACGTCGCCGCCCGGAGCACCCGGAACCGCGCCCTTGATCGCGATCAGGCCGCGCTCGGCGTCGACCTTGACCACTTCCAGGCCTTGCGTCGTCTGCTGCACGTCACCCATGTGGCCGGACATCTTCTTGCCCGGGAACACGCGACCCGGCGTCTGGCGCTGGCCGATGGAGCCCGGCGAGCGATGCGACAGCGAGTTACCGTGGGTGGCGTCACCCATGGTGAAGTTCCAGCGCTTGATGGTGCCCTGGAAGCCCTTGCCCTTCGTGACGCCCTGGACGTCGACGATCTGGCCGGCTTCGAAAATGTCAGCCTTGATCTCGCCGCCGATTTCGAAGCCACCGATCTGGTCGGCTTCGACGCGCAGCTCCCACAGGCCGCGACCGGCTTCGACCTTGGCCTTGGCCAGGTGGCCGGCTTCGGGCTTGGTCAGCAGCGAGGCGCGCTTCACGCCAGCGGTCACCTGCACGGCGCTGTAGCCGTCGGATTCGACCGTCTTGATCTGGGTGATGCGGTTCGGGGTGGCTTCGATCAGGGTCACCGGGACCGACTTGCCGTCGGCGGTGAAGAAACGGCTCATGCCGGCCTTGCGGCCGACGATGCCCAACGAATACTTCTTCGCGGTCATAGTGGCAGGCCTCAGGTCAGCTTGATCTGCACGTCGACGCCAGCCGCGAGTTCGAGCTTCATCAGCGCGTCCACGGTCTTGTCGTTGGGGTCGACGATGTCGAGCACGCGCTTGTGCGTGCGGGTCTCGTACTGGTCACGCGCGTCCTTGTCGACGTGCGGGGACACCAGGACGGTGTAACGCTCGATCTTCGTGGGCAGCGGGATCGGGCCCTTGACCTGGGCACCGGTACGCTTGGCCGTCTCGACGATCTCGCTGGCCGAGCGATCGATCAGACGATGATCGTACGCCTTCAGCCGAATCCGGATCTTTTGGTCCGCCATGGCGGAAACTCCTTCGTTAAAGAGCGACAGGCCCGGCAACTGGGTGTGCCGGACCCCTGGACTTTTTTGGTGCTTCAAACTCCCCGGGACCGCACCAAACCCCGGAAATCTTTCAAAAACAAAGGCAGACCGGTTGCCCGATCCGCCCAGACTGGAAGTCATGAACGCGCAAACGGCCCCGTCATAAATGTCCCGAACTATTTTTCGGAACGGACGGAGCGCTGCCGCGCGACATTTCCCTGTCTGGCGAAAACGAAGCGCTTCCTGCACCTCATTTCGCTGGTTCGTGGCCGTTCGATAAGTCGAATGGCCGCGAGGGTCTTGCATTCTAGAGGGTATCGCCTGGCTATTGCAAGCCTGGCTTGGCCCTAGAGCAGACCCGGGTGCGCCTTGGGGCGCACCCGGGTCAATTCGTCACTTCAGGATCTTCGACACCACGCCGGCGCCGACGGTACGGCCGCCTTCGCGGATCGCGAAGCGCAGGCCT